>NZ_JBHVTI010000002.1:0-486622 GCF_042884735.1 Agromyces sp. NPDC058110
CCGGGCGACACGCATGCGGAGATCGCGATCGCCGCCCTCGAGGCCGGCAAGCACGTGCTCTGCGAGAAGCCGCTCGCCAACACCGTCGCCGAGGCGGAGGCCATGGCCGAGGCCGCCGAACGGGCGGCCGCACGCGGCATCCGCTCGATGGTGGGCTTCACGTACCGTCGCGTGCCGGCGGTCGTGTTCGCGCGGCAGCTCGTGGCCGAGGGGAGGCTCGGCGACATCCGCCAGGTGCGGGCGGAGTACCTGCAGGACTGGCTCATGGACGCGGAGGCGCCGCTCACGTGGCGCATGAAGAAGGAGCTCGCGGGCTCCGGAGCGCTGGGCGACATCGGGGCCCACGCCATCGACCTGACCGAGTTCGTCACCGGTCAGCACATCGAGCGCGTGAGCGGCCTCATCGAGACGATCGTCGCCGAACGTCCGTTGCTGGAGCACTCCTCGGGTCTGTCCGGCAGCGCGTCGACCGAGCGCGGCGAGGTCACGGTCGACGACCTCGCGCTGTTCACCGGGCGTCTGACGTCGGGTGCGCTCGCGTCGTTCGAGGCCACCAGGTTCCGCACGGGGCGCAAGAACGCCCTGCGCATCGAGGTCTCCGGGTCGAAGGGGGCCCTTGCATTCGACCTCGAACGCCTGAACGAACTCGAGTTCTACGACGCGACGCAGCCCGCCACCGAGCAGGGATTCCGGCGGATCCTCGTGACCGAGCCGGGCCACCCGTACACGGGGTCGTGGTGGCCGACCGGTCATATGCTCGGGTACGAGCACGGGTTCTCCCACCAGGTGCGCGACCTCGTCGTCGCCATCGACGGGGGCACCGCGCCCGAACCGTCGTTCACCGACGGACTGCACGTGCAGCGCGTCCTCGACGCGGTCGAGCAGAGCTCGGCCGCCGAGGGCCTCTGGGTCGCCGCCGGCTGAGCCGCAGCGCGGCACGACGACACGAAATCGAGACGAAGGGGTATCGCGATGGCGCGACCGATCACGCTGTTCACCGGCCAGTGGGCCGACCTGCCGTTCGAGGAGGTGGCGCGCCTGGCCGGCGAATGGGGGTACGACGGCCTGGAGGTCGCCTGCTGGGGCGACCACCTCGACGTGTCGCGGTGGGACGACGCCGAGTACGTGGCGAACCGGCTCGAGATCCTCGAGCGCAACGGCCTGAAGGTCTGGACGATCTCGAACCACCTGCACGGGCAAGCGGTCTGCGACGACCCGATCGACCAGCGACACCGCGACATCCTGAACGACCGGGTGTGGGGCGACGGCGACCCGGAGGGCGTGCGCCAGCGTGCGGCCGAGGAGCTGAAGCTCACGGCACGCATGGCCGCGAAGCTCGGCGTGAAGACCGTCACGGGGTTCACCGGGTCGTCGATCTGGAAGTACGTCGCGATGTTCCCGCCCGCCACGGCCGAGATGGTCGACGCGGGCTACCAGGACTTCGCCGACCGGTGGAACCCCATCCTCGACGTGTTCGACGAGGTCGGCGTGCGGTTCGCGCACGAGGTGCACCCGTCGGAGATCGCGTACGACTACTGGACGACGGTGCGCGCGCTCGAGGCGATCGGGCACCGCGAGGCGTTCGGCCTGAACTGGGACCCGTCGCACATGGTCTGGCAGGACATCGACCCCGTCGCGTTCCTGTGGGACTTCAAGGACCGCATCTACCACGTGCACTGCAAGGACACGAAGAAGCGCCTCGACAACGGCCGCAACGGTCGGCTGTCGTCGCACCTGCCGTGGGCCGATCCTCGTCGCGGCTGGGACTTCATCTCGACCGGGCACGGCGACGTGCCGTGGGAGAACGCGTTCCGCATGCTGAACGCGATCGGCTACGAGGGCCCGACGTCGGTGGAGTGGGAGGACGCCGGCATGGACCGGCTCGTCGGCGCCCCCGAGGCGCTCGGCTTCGTGCGCCGACTCGCGTCGTACGTGCCGTCCGAAGCAGCGTTCGACGCGGCGTTCAGCACGAGGTAGCGGGCACGAGAACTTCGACGGTCGCACGGGACGCCGTGCGGCCGTCGTCGTCTGTTCGGGCGGTGGCCGTGCGTTCGCGTCGGGGCGGTTACCGCGGCTGGCCGACGGGCGGGCTCAGGCGTCGGCGAGTTCGGCGAAGCGGCGCAGCAGCCGCTGCGGTTCGGTGACGGATGCCGCGGCCAGCCGCTCGCTCACGGCGCGCAGCTCGCTCGCCGGGAAGTAGCCGTGGTGGCGGTACACGTTCGCGCGGGCGACGAAGTCGTGCGCCGTCACCTCGGGGTGGAACTGCGTCGCGTACACGCGGCTCGCGCCGGCGCGGTACACCTGCACGGGGCAGCCCTCGGACGAGGCGAGCAGCACGGCGCCCTCGGGGAGGCGCTCCGTGGCCTCCTTGTGGCCGACGAGCGCCTGGAACGTGCGGGGCAGCGCGCTCGTGAGCGGGTCGTCGACGCCCGCGTCGGTGAGCGCGATCTCGACCGCGGCGGCGTCCTCGCCGTGCCGGGTGCCGACCTCGCCGCCCAGCAGCCGGGTGAGCACGCCGATGCCGTAGCAGGTGAACAGCAGCGGATGCCCGCCCTCGAGCGCGGCCTCGGCGACCCGGGCGAGGTCGTCTTCGACGCGGCGCTGCACGGGATGCTTGTGCTCGTCGGCGGTGGTGACGTTGTAGGGGCTGCCGCCCACGACGACCCCGGCGTACCCGGAGAGATCGGCCGAGGGCAGCGACTCGACGTCGAGGCGCAGGTGCTCGAGCCGGCCGGCGTCGAGCCCCATGGCACGGCGGACCGACTCGTACTCGGGCCCGACGGCCTCGATCTCGGGGCGCGCCGCGAGGAAGAGGAACGGGCGGTCGGCGGTCATCGGCCCCTCCGGCGGCTGCGCTGCTTGGCTCCGGCGCCCGTGCGTGGGGCCGGACGTGCCGGCTTGCCGGACTTCGAGGCTTTGCCTCCCTTGCCGCCCTTCGCCGCCTCGGCCGCACGGCGCTCGGCGGCGGCCTTCTTCGCGGCCTTCGCGGGCGACAGCACGGGCTCGTCGGAGGCCTGGCCGCGCGAGCTCTGCGCCTTGCGCCCTCGCACGACGCCCACGAACTCCTGGATGTCGGCGTCGTCGCGCTCGAGGGTCCAGACGAGGGCGATGCGCGTGGGTTCCGCGTCGGTCACCGGCACGGCGACCACGTCTTTGCGGGCGTGCAGGCGGGCCACGCCGTGCGGCACGAACGCGAGGCCGGTGCCGGCCGCGACGAGTTCGATCGTCATCGCGGGGTCGTCCTGCACCGGGGCGCGGGGCTCGTCGGCGAGGTCGGCCAGCGTGAGCGACGCCTCTTCGGCGAACGCGTGGTCCTTCGCGAGCACGACGACCGGCTGCTCCTCCCAGAGCGGGATGACGTGCAGGCCGGAGGCGTCGACCGGCAGGCGCACGAACGCGAGGTCGACCTCGGCCTCGTGCACGCCGTCGAGTTGGGCCGACTCATCGACGCGCTGCGCGACGAGCGGCAGGTCGGGTCGGCGGTCGGCCCACACCCGGAGCCACTTCGCGGGGCTCACGCCGGCGACGTAGCGCAGCTGCAGGGTCATCTCGCCCCCTCCTGTCGCGCGGGATCGCCCACCACAGGCTATCGCGACCGACCGTGTCGGACGGGCGCACGGATGCCGCGCACAGGCGAACCGGCTAACGTGTCAGGGTGAACGCCTCCCAGTCGATGAAACCCGAGACCGCCGCCAAGAAGCTCGGGATCCTGCTCGACCACGCCCCCGAGGAGTTCCGCGCCGGCCCCGTCACGCGCGACGAGCTCGCGAAGCTGCAGGCCGACGCCCCCGAGTGGCTCGAGACCCTGCGCCGCGAGGGCCCGCACCCGCGCAGCGTGGTGGCGGCCAAGCTGGGCGTCTCGAACTCGGGCCTCGCGCGCGGCGGCGTGACCGAGCCGCTGACCACCGCCGAGATCAAGGCGCTGCTCGAGGCGCCGCCCGCCTGGCTCGTGCAGGAGCGCGCCACGCAGGCCGAGGTGCGCGCCGAGAAGATCCGCGTCGCCGAGCGCGACAAGGAGCGCGCCGCGCGCTGGGCGGCCGAGGGCCGCAAGCCCGGCGGCGGGGGAGCCGGCTCGGGCGTCTGACGCCGAGACGCGCCGGAGCCCGCGAGGTCGCACGAACGGTCGTCATGACGCACCGGTCGCGACGTTTCGCGCGACATCACGGCGCTGCGACGCGGCCGCGCTAGGCGCCGGGTGCCACCTGCGTGCGCACGAACGCCGCGACGTCTGCGAGCTCGCGCTCCGAGACCGAGTGTCCGACTCCCTCGTAGATGCGCTCGTCGAGCGTCGAGTGCGACGGCAGCCAGGCGCGCGTGCGCTCGACCGAGGCATCCGGGATCACCTGGTCTGCGGTGCCCCGACCCCAGAACACGGGCGGCAGCGCATCGGCGAGCCGTTCGTCGCCGTCGCCGTCGCGTTCGCCGGGCAGCACGAACCCGGCGAGGTTCACGACGTAGGCGAAGCGTTCGGGCGCGCGTCGCAGCAGCTCGAGCGAGACCGCGCCGCCCTGAGAGAAGCCCAGCAGGCCGACGGAAGACACGCCCGCCGCCGCGCGGTCGAGCCAGTCGAGCAGCGCGTCGACCGCGGCATCCGCACCCTCGACGGCCTCGTCGACGCCCTGCGCGAGCAGCGGGAACCACGCGTATCCGTACCCCGCGTCGATCGGGGCGCGCACCGACGCGACGACCGGCTCGAGCGGGAGGTAGGGGGAGAGGCCGAACAGGTCGCCCTCGTTCGAGTTGTAGCCGTGCAGGAGCACGAGCAGCGGCCGCCCTTCGCGGTCGGCACCGGAAGCCGACCAGAGCACGGCCTCATCGTCGATCTGCACACGCGTCATGCCTCAACGCTAGCGGCGTGGGGCAGAATCGAGGCATGAGCGTGCGCACCCCCGATCCCGACTGGAACGGCGACGAGCCGACGGGCGCGCCGACGCCCAACACGAACCCGGGCTGGCTGAGCGATCTCGAGCTCGCCGAGATCCGCGGTCGCCTGCCGTTGCTCTACGTCGAGGCCGTGCCGGTGCGGGTCGACGGGCTCGGCCAGGTCACCGAGGTCGGGGTGCTGCTGCGTGCGAACGCCGTCGGCGAGATGACCCGCACGCTCGTGTCGGGCCGGGTCATGTACGGCGAGACCGTGCGCGACGCGCTGTTCCGCCATCTCGAGAAGGACCTCGGGCCGATGGCGTTCCCGCTGCTGCCCGCGAGCCCCGTGCCGTTCACCGTCGCCGAGTACTTCCCGCTGCCCGGCATCTCGCCGTTCACCGACGACCGTCAGCACGCCGTGTCGCTCGCCTTCGTGGTGCCGGTGACCGGCACGTGCGAGCCGCGCCAGGACGCGCTCGAGGTCACGTGGATGACGCCCACCGAAGCCGCCACCCAGGCCGTCGCCGATGAGATGGAGGGCGGCCGCGGACTGCTCGTGCGCCAGGCCCTCGCCTCGGTGGGCGCGCTGCGCTGACCACGGCGAGGCTGGGCCGCGACGCGTGCTCGCCGTCGGCTTCGGTCGCAGGCTGCCTCGTCGGCGACCGCCTACGGCTCAGTCGCTGCCGCGCACCACGAGACCGAGGTCGAAGATCGTCGATGTGGGCGACGGCTGCTCGGCCTTCAGCTGCGCCACGAGCAGCCTGGCCATCTCGGCCGCCATCTCCTCGATCGGCTGACGCACGGTCGTGAGCATGGGCCGCGAGATCGTCGCCACGACCGAGTCGTCGAAGCCGACCACGCCGACGTCGTCGGGCACCCGGATGCCGCGGGCCCGCAGTTCGTGGATGGCGCCGAGCGCCATGAGGTCGTTCGACGCGAAGACGGCGTCGAGGTCGGGCGCGGCGTCGAGCAGCTCGGCCATGGCGCGCTCGCCGCTCTCGATCGTGAAGTCGCCGCGCGCGACGGGAGGGAAGGCCTGCCCGTGTCGCGCGAGGGTCTCGCGGAAGCCCCTCGCCCGAGCCTCGGCGCTCTGCACGTCGAGCGGACCGGTGATGAGCGCGATCCTGCGGCGGCCGCGTTCGAGCAGGCGCTCGGCCGCGAGCCTGCCGCCGTCGAAGTTCGAGATGTCGACGAAGCTGAGTGCGGCGTCGCCCGCAGGCCGGGCGAACACGACGGCGGGCAGACGCGCCGCCGCGAACGCGCGGGGGAGCGGGTCGTCGGCGCGCGTCGAGATCAGCAGCGCACCGTCGGCGGCCCCCTGCTTGACCGTGGCGAGCACGTTGTCGCGGTCCTCGTCGCTCTCGGCGAGCAGCAGCAGCGGCTGCGTGTCGAGGTCGCGGAGCGAACGGACGATGCCGCTGATGACCCGGCTGAAGAACGGGTCGTCGAAGAGGTCGACGCGGGCTCCGTCGACGTCGTCGGCGTCGGACCCCGAGATCGCGACGACCACGGTGCCCGTGCGCCCGCTCACGAGCGACCTGGCGGCGCGGTTCGGCACGTAGCCGGTCACGGCGACCGCTCGGCCGACGATCTCCTTGAGTTCGGGCGCGACGCGCCGGGTGTCGCGCAGCGCGCGCGAGACGGTCGCGCGGGAGACGCCGGCGACGCGGGCGACGTCGTCGAGGGTCGGGCGTGAAGTCGGGGACTGCTCCATCGCTCGACCGTAGCATCGATCTCGGATCGGCGTTCCGAATTTGGGAGCGTGTGAGCGTGTTTTGGGAACCGTTCCCGACTTTCGACCGAGATCATGCCTTTCGGCCGAGAACATCGGGGAGTCGGGAGAGCGAGATCCCGGCGCGGTCCAAAGCCGGCTCGGTGCGCCGTTCGTGCACGGCTCCTTCGCCGCGATCCCAGTGATCACGCGGAAAAAGGCCGAATCGCGCAACCGACCGCACCTCGTGAGGTCGACGATCGAGCCTCCGAATGCCCCCTTGACAGGGGACAAGACGCCGAGGAATACTCGGGGCTCTGGTGTAAGAGCGCTGTCCGAGCATCACGAGTGCCCAGCGGTGCGTTTCAACGACGAGACGACCAGCCGATCCCGCGCGGATCGGCGTGAAGGAGTTCGAGCTGTGATCCTCCATCCCCCCGCCGCACCGACCGGGTCGCGGCCCGCGAGGCGCCTCGCGATCGGAGCCGCCATCGCCGCCGCGATCGTGGCGTCGGCGCTCGCCGGCCCCATCGGGCCCGCCGCGGCCGCCCCGGTGAACCTCTCGCAGGGCAAGCCGGCCACGGCGTCCTCGGTCGAGAGCGCCGACTACACCCCCGCATCCGCCGCCGTCGACGGAAATCCCGCGACCCGCTGGTCGAGCCAGTGGAGCGACCCGCAGTGGCTGCAGGTCGACCTCGGCCAGGTCTCCGACATCGACCGCGTCGACCTCACCTGGGAGGGCGCCTACGCCAAGGCGTACGAGATCCAGGTCTCCGACACCGGCACCGGCGGCTGGTCCACCATCCGCACGGTCGCGAACGGCCCCGGCGGCAGCGAGTCGCTCGACGTCGACGGCCACGGCCGCTACGTGCGCATGCTCGGCACCCAGCGCGCGAACGGCTACGGCTACTCGCTCTGGGAGTTCGCCGTCTACGGCACCCCCGGCGGCGGCACCGACCCCACCGACACGACCGATCCCGGCGACCCCGGTCTGCCCGACCCCGGGTACCCCAACGAGCCCGGTCCCTTCACCGGCCCGAGCGTCGTGAAGGTCACCGGCACCTCGGGCGCATGGAAGCTCACCGTGAACGACAAGCCGTACACCGTGAAGGGCTTCACGTGGGGTCCGGCGTTCGGCGAGGCGCCCCAGTACCTCGACGACTTCACCGCGATGGGCGCGAACACCACGCGCACCTGGGGCACCGGAGCCGACACGAAGCAGCTCCTCGACGCCGCCGCCCAGGCGGGCGTGCGCGTCATCAACGGCTTCTGGCTGCTGCCGGGCGGCGGGCCGGGGTCGGGCGGATGCATCGACTACACGACCGACGCGAACTACAAGGCGACCACGAAGGCCGACATCCTGAACTGGGTCGGCGTCTACAAGTCGCACCCCGCCACCCTCATGTGGAACGTCGGCAACGAATCGCTCCTCGGCCTGCAGAACTGCTACTCGGGCGCCGTGCTCGAGGCCCAGCGCAACGCCTACGCCGCCTACGTCAACGAGGTCGCGGTCGCCATCAAGCAGGCCGACCCGAACCACCCCGTCACCTCGACCGACGCCTGGACCGGTGCCTGGCCGTACTACAAGGCCAACACGCCCGCGCTCGACCTGCTCGCCGTGAACTCCTACGGCGACGTGTGCAACATCGAGCAGACCTGGAAGGACGGCGGCTACGACAAGCCCTACATCGTCACCGAGGGCGGCGCAGCCGGCGAGTGGGAGGTTCCCGACGACGCGAACGGCGTGCCCGACGAGCCGACCGACATCCAGAAGGGTGAGGCGCTCGTCGACTCCTGGCGCTGCCTCCGCGAGCACGACGGCGTCGCGCTCGGAGCGACCTTCTTCCACTTCGGACTCGAAGGCGACTTCGGCGGGGTGTGGTTCAACGTCATCCCCGGCGGCAACAAGCGCCTCGGCTACTACAGCGTCGCCGAGATGTGGGGCGGCTCAGCGGCCGACGACAACCGGCCGCCGCGCATCACCGACATGGAGATCCCCGACTCGGGTTCGATCGAGGCGGGCAAGCCGTTCACGTTCACGCTCGACGTGACCGATCCCGAGAACGACCCGCTCGAGTACGTCGCGTTCGTGAACTCGAAGTACATCGACGGCGCCGGTGGCGTGCAGTTCGTCGAGCACCAGCGCGCCGGCGACCGCATCACGATCACGGCGCCGCAGAAGCTCGGCGTCTGGAAGGCCTACGTGTACGTCGAGGACGGCCAGGGCAACGTCGGCGTCGAGACCCGGTCGTTCCGGGTCGTGGCGCCCGAGGTCGCCGGCGTCAACGTGGCGCAGGGCAAGACCGCCACGGCCTCCTCGTTCCAGACCTACGGCGACAACTACTCGCCCGGTCGTGCATTCGACGGCGACCAGGCGACCCGGTGGTCGAGCGAATGGGCGCCCACCGGGTGGCTGCAGGTCGACCTCGGCCAGCCCACCGCGTTCGACACGATCCAGCTCACGTGGGAGGCGGCGTACGCCAAGTCCTACACCGTGAAGACCTCGAACGACGGCACGAACTGGACCGACCTCAAGACCGTGACCGGCGGTGACGGCGGCATCGACCAGTTCGTCGCCCCCGCCACCGCACGCTACGTGCGGTTCGAGCTCACCGAACGCGGCACCGACTGGGGCTTCTCGATCTTCGAGGCCGGCATCTACCGCACCAGTTGAGCCCTCGCGGCGGCGGCTCCCTCCCCCTGGCCGCCGCCGCGGACCCGCCCCGCTCCGTTCTCCGCACTCCGGTGCGCTTCGGCGCGCCCGAAAGAAAGGAACTCCCATGATGAACACGCTCGCACCACCCCCCTCGTACGCGGCAGACGGGCGCTCGCCCGTGCGGCGACCCCGCGCGTTCGCCGCAGCCCTCGCCGGACTCGCCGCGCTCGCCGTGGCCGCCGGCTCGCTGATCGCCGCGCAGGCCGCGGCAGCCGCGCCGGGCACGCTGCTCTCGCGCGGCGCCCTGACCGCGGCATCCAGCTCGGAGGCCGGCAACCTCGGCCCCCGGTTCGCCGTCGACGGCGACCGCTCCACGCGGTGGGCGTCGAACGCCACCGACGACGAGTGGTTCCGCATCGACCTCGGCGCGAGTCATCCGCTCGAGCGCGTCGTGCTCGACTGGGAGGCGGCCTACGCGACCGCGTTCACCGTGCAGGTCTCCGACGATGCGCAGTCCTGGTCGACCGTGGCGGCCGTGACCGCCGGCACGGGCGGCGTGCAGCAGCTCGAGTTCACCGGCAGCGGCCGGTACGTGCAGCTCGTCGCGACCGACCGCGCCACCGGGTACGGGTACTCGCTCCACGAGTTCTCGGTCTACGGCGACGGCGACGTCGTCGACCCCGGGGATCCTCCGGTGTGGAACGACGAGGTCACGCACCACGAGTTCCAGGCGAACTGCACCTTCTCGCACTTCCTCCCCGACGACCCGATCGTGTTCCCCGGCAAGCCGGGAGCATCGCACCTGCACACGTTCGTCGGCAATCGCTCGACGAACGCGTTCACGACGCCCGAGTCGCTCTTCGCGAACACGGACTCCACGTGCACGGTGCCCCAGGACCACTCGTCGTACTGGTTCCCGACGCTCTACAAGGGCACGACCGCGATCGAGCCCGACATCCCGATGACCATCTACTACAAGTCGGGCGTCGACGACTACCAGGCCGTGCAGCCCTTCCCGCAGGGCCTCCGCTTCGTGGCCGGTGACATGAAGGCCACGGTCGACTCGTTCCGCACCGCGCCCGGCGCGGTCGAGGGCTGGGAGTGCGGCGGCGTGTCGAAGAGCTGGGAGATCCCCGACCACTGCGACCCGGGCACCGAGCTCAACATCCGCTACCAGGCCCCGTCGTGCTGGGACGGCATGCACCTGACGCCGCAGGCCGCGGCCGAGATGGGGCACGGGCCGCACATGGCCTACCCGGTGAACGGGCAGTGCCCGATGTCGCACCCGATCGCCGTGCCGATGATCGAGTTCAAGATCGCGTGGCCCGTCTCGGGCGACATGTCCGACGTGCACCTCTCGAGCGGGAGCGACCAGTCGTGGCACTACGACTTCGTGAACGCGTGGGAGCCCGAGGTGCTGCAGCGGCTCGTCGAGCACTGCATCAACGGCGGCCTCCAGTGCAACCCGAGCGGGTGGGACCAGTACAAGCCGCACCGCGGCGGAGTGCTCGACGAGAACTTCGCGCTGCTTCCCGAGACGCTCCCGGGCGGTGCACGATGAGCCCGCGGATGTCGCGGGGCGGGCGGATGTCCCGGTCCGCGCTCGTGGCAACGACCGCGGCCGCCCTGCTCGCCGGCGGATGCCTCGCGGCGGTCGCGCCCGCGGCGGCGGCGGAGCCCGAACTGCTCTCGCAGGGGCATCCGGTCACCGCCTCGACTGTCGAGAACGCCGACTACACGCCGGCGAGGGCCGCCGTCGACGGCGACCTCGGCACGCGCTGGTCGAGCACGTTCGCCGACGGGCAGTGGCTGCAGATCGACCTCGGAGAGGTCGCAGACCTCACCAGGCTCGAACTCGTGTGGGAGGCGGCGTACGGCGCGGACTTCCGCGTGCTCGCCTCGACCGACGGGTCGACCTGGTCGCAGGTCGGGCAGGTCGTCGGCGGCACGGGCGGCACCCAGTCGGTCCCGCTCGACGGCGACGGGCGCTACGTGCGGCTCGACTTCTCGAAGCGCGGCACCGGGTACGGCTACTCGCTCTGGGAGGCCCGCGTGTTCGGCATCCCCGGCGGCACGCCGACCACCCCGCCGACCACGCCGCCCGCGACGCCGGAGCCGACCGACCCGCCCGAGCTCATCGAGGGCGGCGGCGACCTGGGGCCGAACGTGCACGTCTACGACGACGCCACGCCCGACTCGACCATCCAGGCCGAGCTCGACGCGGCCTTCCAGGCGCAGGAGACGGCGCAGTTCGGGCAGCGGCGCGACCAGTTCCTGTTCAAGCCGGGCACCTACGACGTGCACGCGCACATCGGGTTCGACACCTCGATCTCGGGTGCGGGGCGCAACCCCGACGACGTGCGCATCAACGGCGGCGTGTGGGTCGACGCCCAGTGGTTCGGCGGCAACGCGACGCAGAACTTCTGGCGCTCGGTCGAGAACCTCTCGATCGCCCCGCACACCGGCGAGGCGCGGTGGGCCGTGTCGCAGGCGGCGCCGATGCGCCGCGTGCACGTGCTCGGCGACCTGAGCCTCGCGCCCTCGAGCTACGGCTGGTCGAGCGGCGGGTTCATCGCCGACTCGAAGGTCGACGGCACCGTGCGCTCGTACTCCCAGCAGCAGTGGCTGAGCCGGGACTCCTCGTTCGGGGCCTGGGAGGGCTCGGTCTGGAACATGGTGTTCTCGGGCGTCGAGGGCTCGCCGCCCCCGAGCTTCCCGAACCCGTCGCACACCGTGCTCGACACGAGCCCGGTGACGCGGGAGAAGCCGTACCTCTACTGGGCGGGCGACGACTGGGCGATCTTCGTGCCCGAACTCGCCGAGGACACCCAAGGCACCACGTGGGAGGACGGCCCGACGCCCGGCACGTCGATCCCGCTCGACGACGTGTACGTGGCGAAGCCGGGCGACTCGGCCGAGCGCATCAACGCGGCGCTCGACCAGGGCCTGCACCTGCTGCTCACGCCGGGCGTCTACCACGTCGACGAGTCCATCGACGTGGATCGCCCCGACACGGTGGTGCTGGGCCTCGGCTACGCGACCATCGTCAACGACGGAGGTACGACGGCCATGCGGGTCGCCGACGTCGACGGCGTCTCGATCGCCGGTGTGCTCTTCGACGCCGGCACCGAGCACGCGCCCGTGCTGCTCGAGGTGGGCGAGCCCGGGGCATCCGCCGACCACTCCGACGACCCGATCGCCCTGCACGACGTGTTCCTGCGCGTCGGCGGCGCGGTGGCGGGCAAGGTCGACGACGCGCTCGTCGTGCACAGCGACGACACGATCATCGACCACATCTGGTCGTGGCGCGGCGATCACGGCGACGGCATCGGCTGGGACCAGAACACCGCGAAGCGGGGGCTCGTCGTGAACGGCGACGACGTCACGGCGTACGGCCTGTTCGTCGAGCACTACCAGCAGCACAACACCGTCTGGAACGGCGAACGCGGTCGCACCGTGTTCTACCAGAGCGAGCTCGCCTACGACCCGCCGTCGCAGGCGGCGTGGATGAACGGCTCGAAGCAGGGCTGGGCGAGCTACAAGGTCGGCGACGGCGTCACCGACCACCAGGCCTGGGGCGTCGGGGTGTACTCGTACAACAACGTCGACCCGTCCATCGTCACCGAGAGCGGGATCGAGGCGCCGGCCGTGCCCGGCGTGCGCCTGCGCAACCTGCTCACGGTGTCGCTCGGGGGCAACGGCATCATCCGCCACGTCGTCAACGGAATCGGCGGCGAGGCGAGCGGGACGGCCACGATCCCGAGTTACCTGGTCGCATTCAACTGACCAGCACCAGAGGATCGGGCGGCGCGGCGACCCCGCGCCGCCCGATTCTGATGTCCGGGCGGATGCCTCGGCGCGGCGAGGCTGCGTCGATGCGGCGATCGGTGGCGGGGCCGTGTGCGGGGCTGTGAGCGGAGATGTGTGCGGTGCTGACGGCGATTCGGATCGACGGGGCGGGGGTCGGCGCGTCAGCGCGTCGCCCTGGGCTCGAGCACGACGACCGCGGTCTCGCGGCGGCGACGGGAGGCGTGCGCGTCGACGTCGTCGCCGAAGGTCTGCCAGGCCGCCAAGAGGCGTTCGCGTTCGACGCCCTTCGCGGCGTGCGCTCGCACCTCGCGCGCGCCGCTCGGCAGCACGACCCGCGCATCCGGCTCGTGCTGCAGGTTGAGCCACCAGGCGGGGTCGGGCTCGGCCCAACCGTTCATCGCGAGCGTCACGAGGTTCGGACCGTCTTCGAAGTACGCGACGATCACGGCGCGCTCGCGCCCGGTGCGACGGCCCGTCGTGGTCAGCTGCATCGTGCCCCATCGATCGGGCCTCGGCGGCCAGAGGCCGCGCCGCCCGCGCGTCACCGCGTAGATGCCGCGGTGCACGACCCAGGCCGTGCGCACGAACCAGCGCGGCGGAATGCGGGGCGGGCGTGGCGCGCCGGCGGGCGACGGCTGCCCCGACGTCGGCACGCGGCCCGGATCGACCTGCTCCTCGTGCATCGTGAACCGCCCTCCGCCCGGGATCGATCGGGCCGACTCCACGATCGTCGTGCGCCCCGGCCGCGTCAATCGGCCGATCGGCCGAGTCCGACCGGCACCATCGGCCGGCGCTACGACCGCGGCAGCCCGAGCGAATCGAGGAACACGCCCGCGAGCCGCGGCGCGTCGACCGTGAGCGCGACCTCGACCGGCACCCGGTCGACGACGAGGCCGTGGGCCAGGTCTTCGCCCGGCCGCCCGCGCAGGTTGACGACGGTCTGACCCCTGGCGCGCCCGGCCAGCTCGACGTGCACCGGCAGCAGGCGCGTGCCGAGTGCGTCGGGGTCGACCAGCGAGCACACCGCGCCCGCATCGCCGATGAGGCCGCTGTACTCGGGCTCGCCGCCGTGCGAACTCGAGACGCGATTGCCGAGCAGTGCCCCGACGACCCGCGCGAGCGGCTCGTCGGACGCCGCGAGCCTGGCGGCGTGATACTCCTCGACCGCGACCGCGTTGAACACGTCGAGGCCGTACATGTACGCCGGCACCCCGGAGTCGAGCACGATCGCCGCCGCCTCGGGGTCGTGCCAGACGTTGAACTCGGCGACGGCGGTCGCGTTGCCGACCGAGGCCGACCCGCCCATGAAGACGAGGCGATCGACGTGGTCGATGACCTCGGGATGCATGCGCAGCAGCAGTGCGAGGTTGGTCTGGGGCGCGAGGGCGACGAGCGTGACCGGCTCCGTCGAGGCGAGGATCGTGCGGCGCAGGAACTCCACCGCGTGCTCGGATTCGACCTGCCGTGGCGAGGGCGCGAGCTCGACCCCGCCGAGGCCGTCCGTGCCGTGCACGGTCGCGGCGCGAGGCGACTCGATGAGCGGGCGCTGCGCGCCGGCGGCGACGGGCACGTCCGACCGGCCGGCGGCGGCCAGCACGCGCAGGGTGTTCTCGACGACGCGGTCGAGCGAGACGTTGCCGGCGACGCAGCTCACGCCGAGCAGCTCGAGATCGGGATGGCGCGCTGCGACGAGCAGGGCGAGGGCGTCGTCGACGCCCGTGTCGACATCGAGGATGACGGGAGTGGGCATCACGTCAGACTAGCGGCGACGGATGCGACGCCGTACGAGCCGACCACGGCCGAGCCCGCCGACCGCGCCCGCCGACCGCGCCCGCCGAGCCGATCGCACGGGCCGAGCCGAGAGGCGCCGCGTCAGCGCACCATCCGGATCTCGTGGATCGTCTCGCCGAGGAACGGCTCGTCGTGCGAGGCGCCGTCGGCGGTGAAGCCATTGCGCTCGTAGAACCCGATCGCGTGCGTGTTCGCGGACGGCACCCAGAGGGTCACGGCCTCGTCGCCCACGGTGGCGTCGAAGAGCTTCTGCCCGATGCCGTGGCCGTGGTGCGAGTCGAGCAGGTGGATGAAGAACAGCTCGTGCGCGCGGGGCGCGTCGTCGTCGCGTGCTGGGCCGGCGCCGGCGAAGCCGACGATCTCGCCGTCGACGAGGGCGGCGAAGTAGGTGTGCTCCTCGTTCTGCCCGAGGCGGTGGGCCCAGAGTTCGGCCATGCGGCGGGGGGACAGGTTCGCCAGGGTGGCCTGGTCGACCAGCTGGTCGTAGTCTTCGTGCCAGCACTGGGCGTGCACGCGCCCCAGGGCTTCGGCGTCGGAATCGCGGACCGGACGGATCACAAGGGCTTCGGCAACGACTTCGGTGCTCATACCCAGAGGCTAAGCCAGCGTGCGGCGGTCGACAAATCGAGACGATCGGTCCGCCGGTTCGTTGTCCACCCGTGACAATCGGGCGACCGCCGGCGCGTGCCTGCGCGGCCGACGGGGAACCCGCGCATCTGCCCGACCGACGGGAACGGCCCCGGCGAGCACACGCTCGTCGGGGCCGTCCGGCGGTGTCGCGCGGGCGTCAGCCCTGCGCGCGGCGGTTGGTGCGTGCGTTGCGGTTCGGCGAGACGAGGCTGCCGACGCGCAGCGGCTGCTTGGCCGAGCGGGTCGAGCCGCCGGATGCCCCGCGCTGCGCGCCCGTCGTCTGGGCGCCGCGGCTGTGGCCCTGGCCCTGCTTGGGCGCGTTGGCCTTGGCCTCGGGGTGACGGCCGGAGCGGTCGCGACGCTGGGCGCCCTGCCCGGCCTCGACCGGGGCGGCGGCCGCGCCGGAGCCAGTGCCGCGTCCGCGACGACGGCGTCCGCCGCCCGCCGAGCCGCCGTTGCCTGCAGTGGCGGCGGGTGCGCCCTCGCGCGCGGCGCGCTTGCGCTGGGCGTTGGCGCCCTGCGAGCGTCCGCCGCCCTGCTGCTGCACGGCAGCGCGGGGAGCGGGCTTCACATAGGCCGCGACCTCGCCGATGAGCGCGACGACCTGCGGCGACTTCGCGGTCACGCGCTCGGGCACGACCTGGATCGCGGCCTTGCGCAGCAGCGTCTTGAGGTCCTGCTTCTGGCCGGGCAGGCAGATCGTGACGACGTCGCCCTCGCTGCCGGCGCGGGCGGTGCGGCCCGAGCGGTGCAGGTACGCCTTGTGCTCCATGGGCGGGTCGACGTGGATCACGAGCTCGACGTTGTCGACGTGCACGCCGCGCGCCGCGACATCCGTGGCCACGAGCACCTTGGCCGAGCCGTCGGCGAAGGCGGCGAGGTTGCGGTCGCGCTGCGGCTGCGACAGGTTGCCGTGCAGGTCGACGGCGGGGATGCCCTGCTCGGTGAGCTTCTTCGCGAGCTTCTTGGCGTGGTGCTTGGTGCGCATGAAGAGGATGCGGCGGCCGGTGCCCGAGGCGAGGGCCGTGATGAGCTCGTTCTTCGCGTCGACGTCGTCGACCTCGAAGACGTGGTGGGTCATGGCGGCGACGTGCGAGGTGGCCTCGTCGACCGAGTGCAGCACCTCGTTGTGGAGGAAGCGCTTGACGAGCTTGTCGACCCCGTTGTCGAGGGTCGCCGAGAACAGCAGGCGCTGGCCCGACTGGGGGGTCTTGTCCATGATGCGCGTGACGACGGGCAGGAAGCCGAGGTCGGCCATGTGGTCTGCCTCGTCGAGCACGGTGATCTCGACGGCGTCGAGGGTCACGAAGCCCTGCTTCATGAGGTCTTCGAGGCGGCCGGGGCAGGCGACGACGATGTCGACGCCGGCGCGGAGCGCGTCGACCTGGCGCTTCTGGTTGATGCCGCCGAAGATCGTGGTGGTCTTCATGCCGTACGCCTCGGCGAGCGGGGCGAGCACGGCGTCGATCTGGGTCGCGAGCTCGCGCGTCGGCGCGAGCACGAGGCCGAGCGGGCGGCCGGCGCGGCGCTTGCCGCCGGCGAGCTCGCCGCCGAGGCGCGCGGCCATCGGGATCGAGAACGCGAGGGTCTTGCCCGAGCCGGTCTTGCCGCGGCCGAGCACGTCGCGTCCGGCGAGCGTGTCGGGCAGGGTGTCGACCTGGATGGGGAACGGGTCGGTCTTGCCGTCTGCGGTGAGGGCCTGCACGATCGGTGCGGGAACGCCGAGTGCGGCGAAGGAGGTGTCGGTCACTGGTGCCTTTCGGGGCATGGTGCACCGCGCGGTGATGGGCGTCGCACAGCGCTCGCAGTCTGCGGCGCGCGGCGGCGGTTCTCGTCCCGGCGGTGGGAGTGGCGAAGGCGCCGGTCGGCGCATCCGTTCGCCGTATGAGAGTCAACGGGCGCCCTCGTGACGAGGCCCTGCCCGGAAAGCGTTTCTACGACGCAGGCGGCGCGTTCGTCGCGCACACCATCGACGAGCATAGCGGATGCCGCGGGGCGGAGGCTGTGAGTCCGGTGCGGCTCGGGCCGAGGCGGAAGCTCAGCGGGGCAGCCGCTCGCCGACCGGGACCTCCTCGCGGAGCACGTTGCCGGGCTGCGCGAGCGGGCACGACCACGACGGGTCGTAGGCGCACGACGGGTTGTAGGCGAAGTTGAAGTCGACGACGAGGGTGTCGAGTCCGGCGCCGGCGCCGAGGTCGGCGCCCTTGACGGTGTCGAGCAGGTAGCGTCCGCCGCCGTAGGTGCCGCCGGGCATGCCCGCGAGCTTGTCCTTCACGGGCAGGAACAGGCCGCCCGCATACTGGGTGAGCCGCCACACGTCGAGCGTGCCGAGGTACGGCACGCGAACGGTGCCGGCGAGCGAGAAGCGGATCCGGCCGTCGGTCGCGCTCTCGACGACGAGCTTCTGCGGTTCGTCGGGGCGCCGCAGCTCGAGCTCGAAGCGCCAGTCGGGGTCGTAGCGGGCGACGGTGAGCCCGGTGAACGAGGAACGGTCGTCGGGCAGCAGCGGCGACTGCGGGTGGCCGGCGAAGAGCTCGTCGCGCCCCGACTTCCAGAGCTCGTGGCCGGCGGCCGGGTCGTGCGCGCTGAGCTGACGCACGCCCGCGTACAGGCCGAACACCCGGCGACGCCAGTCCGCGAGCTGCAGCGACGGGTTCGAGGTGGTCATGCGGGGCTCCCCTCTGGCCGGGCATCCGGGTGGGCTTCAGGACTGGCGGATGCCTCGGGCGGCCCGTCGCCGGTCGGGGCGGCCGCCGCGGCATCCGCTGTTCCGGGCGGGTCGAACGCCCACGACGGGGCGAGTCGGGTGAGGCGGGCGCCGCGCCACTGCCAGAACGCCCACGTCGGATACCACGCGAGCGCGCCGAGCGGCCCGGCGTCGAACCGCAACCGGTCGCGGTAGAGGGTGCGGCCGTCGGGCAGTGCCGAGACGGCCATGCGGTGGTCCCACCGCTCGAACAGGGCGAACGGGCCGGTGAGCGCGCCGCCGCCGTCGCGCAGCATGCGCACGCCGGGCGGCAGGCCGCCGGGGTGGCTGAGGTCGACGACCTCCTCGCCGACGGGAAGCACGCCGAAGGCGAACGGTTGCAGGCGATGCCGGCCCTGGGGCCACGCCGTCGGCAGGCCACCCGGTTCGAGCGAGGCGAAGTCGAGCCAGGGCGCGACGACCTCGCGCAGCACGGCGGGGCTGTGCAGCGCCCGCCAGGCGGCGTCCGGCGTGCAGTCGAGCTCGAGCTTCAGCATGACCCGCATGAGCCGACCCTAGGACCGACGGATGCCGCAGCCAAGCACCTGCGCCGCATTCACGGCGTGCCGCGTCGCCGGGGCGGTCGGGCGCGGCCGTCGTTCACGGAATTCAGGAGATCCTGCCGCAGGGGCTGTGGAGCGCACGTCCGAGGTCGACATCTCCTGAATTCCGTGCACGGGATCCTCGCATTCCCAGCGCCTAGACTCCCGCGCATGGCCGACGGACTCTGGTGGGTGCCCTCGCTCGTCGTGGCCGGCGTCGCCGTGGCCGCGCTCGTCGGCGCCGTGCTCGGCTTCCGTCACCTCGGGCACCGGCGCGAGCAGGCGGCGCTCGCCGCATCGCGGCCGCTCGAGATCGAGGCGAAGTCGCTCATCGTGCGCGCCGACACGGCCGTGCGCGAGGGGCAGGCCGAGGTCGCCTTCGCCGAGGCCCAGTTCGACGACGCGACGGCGCGAACGGCCCGCGCGTCGGTGGATTCGGCAGCGCGGTGGCTGCGCGAGGCGTTCCTGTTGCAGCAGCGCCTCGACGACGCCGATCCCGACACCGCCGCCGAGCGTCGCACGTGGAGCGCGCGCATCATCGACCTCTGCGAACAGGCGCTGCGCACGCTCGCCGACTCGGATGCCGCGCTCGCCGCAAGGCGTCGCGCGGAGCACGGGGCGAGCATCGAGGGCCCGGTCATGCAGGCCAGGGCGCGCGAACTCGCGGTGCGTCGCCGCGAGGCCGCCGCGACGCTCGAGCGCCTCGCGCGTCGGTACGCCCCGTCGGCGCTCGGCGGCGCCCACGGCCACCTCGAGCGGGCTGACCTCGCGCTCGCCGCGGCAGACGATCGGCTGGCCGAGGCCGCCGCGGCGATCGCGACGGCGCGCCCGGCCGCGGCCGCGAGCGCCGGAGCGGCCGAGGCGCTCGATCGGGCCGAACGTGCGATCGTCGCGGCCGGGGCCGTCGAGGCCGAGCTCGCGGCGGCCACTTCGGCGGAGGCCGAGCTCGCGCAGCGGCTCGAGCTCGAGGCGTCCGCCGCCCGCGCCGAGCGCGACGGGGCCGTGCGGGAGGAGGCCGTGCGCGACGCGACCGGCGCACCGGCCACGTCGGGGCAGGGTACGGACGGCCGCGCCGTCGCCCGGCCGGCCGCCGCCGACGGCGCCGCGCTCGTGACCGCGATCGCGGAGGCGAACGACGTGCTCGCCTCCCGGGCGCAGCGCGCGGGCGACCCGTTCGCGGCGCGCGACCGCCTGCGCATCGCCCTCGACCGGCTCGACGCGGCGCGGGCGGCCGCGAGGGCCGCGCAGTCGAGGCTCGACGGGGCGACCCGAGCGCTCGGCGGGGCGCTCGCGATCGCCGAGAGCCAGCTCCGCGCGGCGAACGAGGCCATCGCGCACGGCGGGCGTCGGGTCGGCGCCGACGCGCGCACGCGCCTCGCCGAGGCCGAACGCCAGCTCGTGATCGCGCGGCAGGAGCCCGACCCGGTCGCGGCGCTCGATGCCGCGAGGCGCGCGACGTCTCGCGCGAGCGACGCGGAGGCGCTCGCGGCGTACGACGCGATGGGGCGCTGACCGGCTGGCCGGTCCGCCGCACGGCGTCACGAACCGGCCGCCGATTCAGGCCAGGCGCGCGACGGCGCTAGCCTGACGCGGTGAGCGATTCGACGAACGCCCTCGGGCAGGCGAAGTACCAGGTCCGCTTCGACTGGGGTCTGCGCGGTGCCCGACGCATCCTGCCCGGTGCCCACGTCGTCGTGCTCGTCGACGCGCTGCTCGTCACGACGCAGGCCGTGCTCGCCGCCGAGCGGGGTTCGACACTCGCCATTGGCGCTGAGGCCGCACCGGATGTCGCGGCCACCGAGGCGGCCGACCTCGCCCGGGAGCTCGCCGGCCACGACGTCGTCGTGCTCGCCGCGTCGCTGCGGAACCGCGAGGCGGTGGCCCGACGCATCCTCGCGCTGCAGGAGTCGCGCGGCGAACGCCTCTTCGTCGCCGTCGTGGCGGCGGGCGAACGGGCCACTGAGGCGGGGGAGCGGGCCGACGAGGCGCCGGCCGGCGGCATCCGGTTCGCGATCGAGGACCAGCTCACGGCCGGTGCCGTGATCGACGCGCTCGTGCGGCTCGGCATCGACCACACCTCGCCGGAGGCGGCGGTCGCCTGCGCCGCGTTCGAGGGACTGCGGCACGCCGCCGTGCACCTGATCGGCGCGGCGGGCACCGGGGCCGGGCTCGCGGCCGACGGCCGTCGCGACGAGGTGCGCCAGGCGACGCAGCGCGACGTGACCGACGTCGTGCCCGTGCTGCGCGACGGCGTCTTCGGGGCGTAGGCCGCCGAGACCGACGCGCGCGACGCGACGGATCGCGAGACGCCAGCTCGCGTCGAACGCGACGGATCGCGTCGCGCGCCGGGTCAGGCCGCGGTCTGGTCGAGCTCGACGCGCCCGTTCGCGCTGGCCTTGCGCGCGCGGTGGGCGCGCACCTTCGCACGGTTGCCGCACCGCTGCATCGAGCACCAGCGCCGGGTGGCCGCGCGCGAGGTGTCGAGGTAGACCATGTGGCAGTCGGGCCCGTCGCACTCGCGCAGGCGACCGGCGTTCTCGACCGAGAACACGTCGACGGCGTCGCGCGCGATCGTGGCGAGCGCCTGCGGCACGGTGTGCACCGAGCGGCCGGCCTGGCGGGTGCCGCCGCCGAGCGACGGCGGGATGTCGGGCGTGGCCGCGTAGAGGTTCACGACGTCGACGTCGCCGCCGCGCAGTTCGTCGCCATGGGCCGCGGCGCGGGCCATGCGCACGATCGCGTCGCGCAGCGAGACCGCGTCGAACAGGTCGCGCGAACGGGCCGAGCCGACCTGCACCGGAAAGCGCTCGCGGAGCCACTCGGTGAGGTCGTCGGGCGCATGCAGCCGTTCGTTCGCGGGCTGCCCGGCCACGGGCCCGTGGGCCGCGGTCGAGCGACCGTCGGGCTCGCCGAGCGCGCCGGTCACGGCGAAGTCGAGCGCGAACGAACCGGAGTCGAACCACCAGCGCACGCCCTCGGGGGAGACGAGCCATTGTCCGACGGGGATCGACACGGTTGAGACGGGCACCCGGCAATGCTAGCGGGCCCGCGGGGGCCCCGAGGTCGCGATCCGCTCACGTTCCAGGCGGCCGTCGGGCGTCCAGCCCGCGCGCAGCGTGCGCACGGCCGGCGTCCGACGTGCGCACGGTCGACGCGCGGCCCGCGCCCGGCCGGCGTTCAGTCCGCGGCGGCGCTCGCGGCCCGTCGGCGCACGGCGGCGGTGATCTCCCTGCGGTGCCACACGATGAGGTTCGCGCGGTCGAATCCGCGGTGGCAGACGCCGCAGCTGAGCGGCCGGGTGGGCCGGCGGTAGCGGAAGTGCTCGTGGCCGGCCGGGCAGCGCCCGACCCACGGCGCGAGCTCGTGGGCGACCTCGCCGTCGTGGGTCCGTCGGCCGACGTAGCCGATCTCGGCCGCAGTGCGGCGCCACTTCGGGCCGTGTCCGGCGCGGGGGCCGGCCATGGCGTGCGCGACCTCGTGCAGCAGGATCTGGTGGATCTCGTCGTCGTCGTACTTGGCGGCGAGGTAGCGCGACACCGAGATGCGCTTCGAGGTGTAGTTGCAGAGCCCGGCCCGCTTCTTGGCGTTGTCGAAGGCGAAGCTCCAGACCTGCTCGTCGAGGTGCAGCACGATGAGGGCCTCGGCCCACCGTCGCACCCGATCGAGATCCGCCATGGCTCTGAGAATAGTCCCGGATGCCGCATGCGCGGCAGGTTCGGACCGCGGGCGTCAGCCGGCCGGCGCGAGCCGCACGCGCAGCAGCCGGTCGTCGCCCGCCACGGGCGACCCGCGGCCGTCGGTGTTGTTCGTGAGCACCCAGAGCTCGCCGTCGGGTCCGGGCGCGACGTCGCGCAGTCGGCCGAACTCGCCCGCGAACCATGCGGTCGGCGGAGCCACGCCGCTCGACGCGGGGGCCGCGGCGAGGAGCCGCTCGCCGCGGAGGGCTGCGAGGAACAGGGTGTCGCCGACGACCGCGAGCCCGCTGGGGCTCGCCTCGGAGGTCGGCCACTGCAGCACTGGGTCGACGTACCCCTCGACGCCGCCCTGCCCCTCGACGATCGGCCAGCCGTAGTTCGCGCCGGGCGTGATCCGGTTCAGCTCGTCCCATGTGTTCTGGCCGAACTCGGCGGCCCACATCGCGCCCGTCGCGTCCCACGCGAGGCCCTGGGGGTTGCGGTGCCCCATCGAGTAGACGAGCGAGCCGAACGGGTTGCCGGGCGCGGGCTGCCCCTCGGGCGTCATGCGCAGGATCTTCCCCGAGAGCGAGGCCGGGTCCTGGGCGGGGTCGCGACGTCCGCCGTCGCCGACCGTCGCGTAGAGCAGCCCGTCGGGTCCGAACGCGAGGCGCCCGCCCTGGTGGTTCGCGTCGCCGCGCGGGATGCCCGTGAGCACGGGCTGGGGTGCGCCGAGGGTGTAGGAGCCGGGTTCGCCCGCCAGCGGCATCCGCACGATCCGGTTCTCGGAGGCCGCGGTGAAGTAGGCGTACACGAACGCGGAGGCGCCGCGTTCGGCCGGCAGGTGCGCGAGGCCGAGCAGCCCGCCCTCGGCGCCGGTCACGACGTCGGCGACGGTCGCCACGACGCGGAGGGATCCGTCGGCGTTCACCTCCACGATGCGCGCGGTGTCGCGTTCGCTCACGAGGGTGCCGCCGCCGGGCAGTCGCAGGATCGACCACGGCGCCTGGAGCCCCTCGGCCATCGTCTCGACGACGCCGGTCGGCACCATGACGACCGGAGCCGCCGACGGCGTCGGCGTCGGCGTCGGCGATGGTGCGGCGGGGCTCGACGTCGACGGCGCGGGCGAGCCGGGCGGGCTCGACGGCGGGGCCGTGCGTGTCGCCGGCGCCGTGCACGAGGCGAGGGCGAGCGCCGCCGCGAGCGCGGTCAGGGTGGCGGTCGCCTTCGCCGTGGCGCCGACCGCGCGACCCCTCCACCCGGAACGCACCCCTCCAGTCTGGGCCGCGCCCCGCGGGAAGGGAACCGGCAGAATGGAACGCATGCAGCCGACGATCGACCTGAACAGCGACCTCGGCGAGAGCTTCGGGGCGTGGCGCGTCGGCGACGACGAGGCGATGTTCCGCGTCGTGACGAGTGCGAACGTCGCCTGCGGGTTCCACGCGGGCGATGCGCTCACGATGGCTCGGAGCGCTGCGTCGGCCGCCCGGGAGGGCGTGGCGCTCGGGGCGCATCCGGGGTATCGCGACCTCGCGGGGTTCGGGCGCCGGGCGCTCGACACGAGCCCGGCCGAGATCGCGGCCGAGCTGCTCGTGCAGCTCGGGGCGCTCGACGGCGTCGCGAGGGCGGCGGGCACCCGGGTGCGGTACGTGAAGGCGCACGGCGCGCTCTACCACCGGCTCGCCTCCGACGCCGCGGCCGCCCGCGCCTACGTCGAGGCCGTCGCCGCGTACGACCCGACCCTTCCGGTGCTCGGCCCGCCGACGAGCGAGATCGAACGGGCGACGGATGCCGCGGGGCTGCGGTTCGCGCGCGAGGCCTTCGTCGACCGCGGGTACGCGGCCGACGGCTCGCTCGTGCCGCGCGGCGAGCCGGGCGCCGTGATCGACGACCCCGCCGCGGCCGCGGATCGCGCGCTCGAGCTCGTCGAGACCGGCGGCATCCGCGCCGACGACGGCAGCCGCGTCGAGCTCGCTCCCGACTCGCTGTGCCTGCACGGCGACACCCCAGGTTCCGTGGCCATCGCGCGCGCGGTGCGTGCGGCGCTGGAGCGCGCCGGTGCGACGATCGAGGCGTTCGCATGACCCGGCGACTGCTGCCGAGCGGCGAGGCCGCGCTGCTCGTCGAGTGCGACTCCCTCGACGAGGTGCTCGCCCTGCACGACGCGCTCGACGAGGCCAGGCCCGCAGGGGTGGTCGAGCTCGTGCCCGCCGCCCGCACCCTGCTCGTCGCGGTCGACCCCGAGCGCATGCCCCTCGAGTCCGCCGCGACCTGGGTGCGCCGAATCCCGGCCGAGGCCGGTTCCCGGCTCGCCGGCGCGCACGCCGACGTCGTGCGCATCCCCGTCGTCTACGACGGCGACGACCTCGCGGCGACCGCGGCGCTTCTCGGCGTCTCGGCCGAGGCGCTCGTCGCGCGGCACTCCGGCATCGGCTGGAGGGTCGCGTTCGGCGGCTTCGCGCCGGGGTTCGGATACCTGGTGAGCGACGAGTGGCCGTTCGAGGTGCCGCGGCTCGAGGCGCCGCGGCCGCGCGTGCCCGCGGGGGCGGTGGCCGTCGCCGGCGCGTTCGGCGGCGTCTACCCGCGCCAGAGCCCGGGCGGGTGGCGGCTGCTCGGACGCACCGACGCGACGCTGTGGAACCCGGCGTCAGACGACCCGGCCGCCCTCGCGCCCGGCCGCCGGGTCAGGTTCGAGCCCGTCTGATGGCCGCATCCGCGCTCACCGTCGAGCAGCCGGGCGCCCTCGCGCTCGTCGAGGACCTCGGCCGCCCGGGGTTCGCGCACCTCGGCGTCTCGTCGTCGGGCGCCCTCGACCGCGGCGCGCTCGCCCTCGCGAACCGGCTCGTCGGCAACCCCGCTTCGGCGGCGGGGCTCGAGGTCGTCATGGGCGGCCTGCGCGCGCGGTTCGACGCCGAGACGTGGTTCGCGGTCGCGGGCGCCTGGGGCGACCTGCGGCTCGACGGCCGTCGCATCGCTCCGTACACGGCAGCTCGGGCGCTGCCGGGGTCGGTGCTCGAGCTCGGCGTCGCGACGCGCGGCGTCCGGTACGTGCTCGCCGTGCGCGGGGGCCTCGACGTCGACGCCGTGCTCGGGTCGAGGTCGCGGGACACGCTCGCGGGGCTCGGGCCCGCTCCCGTTCGGGCCGGCGACGTGCTGCCCATCGGCGCTGAGCCCGCGGCATCCGTGCCCCTCCTCGATCACGAGGCCGCGTTCCCTCCGACCGACGGCACGGTCGTGCTCGGCCTGCTGCCCGGCCCGCGCACCGACTGGTTCACGGATGCCGCGCACGCCGCCCTGTTCGACGGGGCCTGGCGCATCTCGGAGCAGGCCGACCGCATCGGCGCCCGCCTGCTCGGCGAGCCGCTCGAACGCCTCGTGCCCGGCGAGCTGCCGAGCGAGGCGACCGTGCCGGGATCGATGCAGGTCGCGGGCGACGGCCTGCCCACGATCCTGCTCGCCGACCGCCCGGTCACCGGCGGCTACCCCGTGATCGCCATCGTGGCGCCCGCCTCGCTCGACGCGGTCGCCCAGCTGAGGCCGGGGCAGGCGGTCCGGTTCCGGCACGCGTGAGGCCCGCGGCATCCGTCTGGAAGTAAGGTCTGGAAGCAACTCTTCACATCGGTCAGAAAAGCTGGAAGTATCTTCCGCAACGTGACCGATGGAGGACGACGATGCACCTCGAACCCACGACCGACGCCGCAGCGAAGGCCGACACGACCCCGAACGACCGGGCGATCGCACCGCCGCCCGGTGCCGTCGGTACGGACCCGGCGGCCGAACGCGAGCCGGCGCTCGTCGGCCGACGCGGCTTCCTCACCCTCGCGGCGGCGGGCGCAGCGGCCTCCGCCTTCACCGTGACGATCGGCACCCTCGCGCCCTCGCCCGCCCACGCCGCCGAGGCCGGGTCGGGGACCGCGGCCGAGGCGGGTCCGAGAAAACGGGAACTGCGCGCCATGTGGATCTCGTCGGTCGTGAACATCGACTGGCCCTCGGCCGCCGGGCTCACCGCCGACGCGCAGCGCGCGGAGTTCCTGCACTGGCTCGACGTGGCCGAGCAGTTCCGCCTCAACGCCGTCTTCGTGCAGGTGCGGCCCACGGCCGACGCGTTCTGGCCGAGCCCGCTCGAGCCCTGGTCGCAGTACCTCACGGGCGTGCAGGGCCAGGACCCGGGGTACGACCCGCTCGCGTTCATCGTCGAGGAGGCGCACCGCCGCAACCTCGAGCTGCACGCCTGGTACAACCCGTACCGGGTGTCGATGCAGGCCGACCCGTCGAAGCTCGTGCCCGAGCACCCCGCCCGCGTGCACCCCGACTGGATCTGGCCCTACGGCGGCAAGCTCTACTTCGACCCGGGCCTGCCCGAGACGCAGGAGCACATCCAGCAGGCGATCATGCACTCGGTCGAGCACTACGACCTCGACGGCGTGCACTTCGACGACTACTTCTACCCCTACGCCGTCGCCGGGCAGACGATCCCCGACGCCGCGACCTTCGTCGCGCACGGCGCCGGGTTCGACGACATCGCCGCCTGGCGCCGCCACAACGTCGACACCTTCGTCGAGTCGATCTCGAAGCGCATCAAGGCGGCCAAGCCATGGGTGAAGTTCGGCATCAGCCCGTTCGGCATCTGGCGCAACGCCTCGACCGACCCGAACGGCTCGGCCACCGGCGGGTCGCAGTCGTACGACATGCAGTTCGCCGACACCCGCAGATGGGTGCTCGAGGGATGGCTCGACTACATCAACCCCCAGATCTACTGGCAGTTCGGACTCGCGGTCGCCGACTACGCGGCGCTCGTCCCGTGGTGGGCCGACGTGGCAGAGGCCTCCGGCACGCACCTCTACATCGGCGAGGCCCTCTACAAGGTGACCTCGGGGGTGTTCACCGACCCGGCCGAGCTCTCGAACCACCTCGACTTCGACCGGCAGGTCGATGCCGAGCGCGCGCCCGTGCACGGCAACGTCTACTTCTCGGCCAAGCACGTGCCGGCCGACCCCCAGGGGTCGATGTCGATCGTGCGCGACCGCCACTACACGGCACCCGCGATCGTACCGGCCATGCCGTGGCTGCCCGCGACACCCGTGAACGCGCCCGTGCTCGCGCTGGCCCACCGGTCGGGCGACGGCGCGCACCTCGTCTGGCTCGACGCGATCCGACCGAACCGGCGCGCGACGTCGTTCGCGATCTACCGCGTCGAGGGCCGGGCGGCGACGGTCGACACGGATGCCGCGGCGAACCTCGTCGCGACCGTGCGCGCGGCCGACGCGGTGCGTCAGGAGTGGGTCGACACCTCGGCCGTCGCCGGCACCCGCTACACCTACGTCGTCACCGCGCTCGACCGGGTCTGGAACGAGTCGGCGCCCAGTCGCCCGGCGAGCGTGCGCTGAGGCCGGTCCGTCCGCCCGGCGCACGTGCGCTGAGGCCGGTCCGTCCGCCCGGTGCACGTGCGTCGGGCGGGCGGATGCCCGTGACGGCGGTCAGCGCTTCAGGAACACCGAGCGCGCGGGCGGCGGCGAGGGCACCGCGGTCGCATCCGTCACCGCCGGAGCACCGGCGATGAAGTGCCGCAGCTCGTCGCCCTCGACGAGGCGTGCGGGCGCCGGATCGCTCGCGAGGCGCCGGGGCATGCCGGCGAACGGCAGCTCGGCGTGCGAGGCGTACATGACGACGTTGCCGAACCGTCGGCCCTTCAGCATCGACGCATCGGCTGCGATCGCGACGTGCTCGAAGACCTGCGAGAGGGTCGCCGCCTGCGACCTCGCGAATGCCAGCCCGGCGCCGTCGGCGACGTTCGCGGTCGCGATGCCGTGCGGCGCGAGTCGACGCTCGAGCAGTTCGTAGAACTCGACGCTCGTCACGTGCGCGGGCGTGCGCGCACCCGAGAAGATGTCGACCACGGCGACGTCGACCGCGCCGTCGAGGCCCGGAGGCAGCTTCGCGAGCACCTCGCGCGCGTCGCCGTGACGCACGCGCACCTGCGCGCCGCGCGGCAGCGGCAGGTGCTCGCGCACGAGCTCGACGAGGTCGGACTCGAGCTCGACGACCTGCTGGCGCGAGCCCGGCCGGGTCGCCGCGACGTACCGGGGGAGGGTGAGCGCGCCGCCGCCGAGGTGCAGGGCGGTGATGGCCTCGCCCTCGGGGCGCACGAGGTCGATCGCGTGCCCGATGCGCCGCACGTACTCGAACCCGAGCCAGTCGGGCCGTTCGAGCTCCACGTGGGACTGCGGCGTGCCGTCGACGACGAGGGTCCACGAGCCGGGCACCTGGCGCGACTCCTCGAGCCGGGCGAGATGCCCGCTCACCGAGAGACGGCGTTCGGGCGAGGAGTCTTCTGGCACACGGCCACGCTACCCCGGCCCGCTCGCCTTCGGGCCGCTCGCCTCCGGCCCGCGGGAGGACGCTCAGCTCCGCGGAGGACGGTTCGGAGCATCCTCACGCGCCCGAGGCATCCTCAGGCGCGCTCGGGCGTGCGCCCCGTCAGCAGGCGCCCCACAGCGCGAAGTCGAGCTTCGCACCCGCCAGCACCGTCGCGGGGAACGGCCCGCCGGCCTCGAGTCGCGCGGCCACCGCAGCGGGCATCGTGCCGGATGCCGCGACGAGCACCGTGTTGCCCTCCTCTGAGCCGTCGACGACGTGCGCGTCGCCCGCCACGACGAGCTCGGCGCCCGGATCGGCCCGCGCGAACGACCTCGCCGACGTGCGCAGGCGCGCGAGCCCCGCGGCATCCGCGATGTTGACCGCGACGACCCCGCCCTCGCGCAGCAGGCCGAGGCACGACGCGAGGAAGGCGGGGTCGTCGACGAACGCGGGGGCGTCGAGGCGCGTGTACACGTCGACGACGACGAGGTCGTAGCGCTCGCCGCGGCCGGCCGACCGGCCGACGGCCTCCGCGGCGTCGTCGATGCGCACCTCGATGCCGGAGTCGGGCCACGGCGCCCTGGCGCGCACGACGCCGATGAGCTCGGCGTCGTGGTCGACGACCACCTGCATCGAGCCCGGCCGGGTCGCGTGCACGTACCGGGGGAGCGTCAGCGCCCCGCCGCCGAGGTGCAGCACGGCGATCGGCGCACCGGGCATGGCGACGGCGTCGACGACGTGGCCGATGCGCCTCAGGTACTCGAAGAAGAGCCGGGTGGGGTCGGAGAGGTCGACGTGCGACTGCGCCGAACCGTCGACCAGCAGCGTCAGGCCGTGCGGGCTGAAGACGTCGGCCTCGAACTCGATGCGAGCCATGCAGGCATCGTCCCACGCGAGCGCGGTCGGGCGGCATGTCGGTGGGGCGGCGGGTTCAGCCGCGCCCGGCCCCGCGGCCGTGCTCGAACGCGTCGAGGGCGGCCTCGAGCAGAGCGGCGCGATCGAGTCCGGTGCGCTCGGCCAGGTCGGCGATGCGCCGCTCGAGGGCGTCGGGGTCGGATGCCTGGGTCGGCCCCGATTCGCCGGCTGGCGCCGCCTCGGCGGCGGCCGGGGCACCGTCGGGCGTCGCGTCGGTTGCCGTCACATGCGCAGGGTGCTCCCGCACGAGCACCGCGACGACCGGGAGCACGATCGTGCCGAGCGCGTCGACGATCGCCACCACGCCGAACCACCGCCAGTACGTCTCCCCGTCGTCGCCGGGGACCTCCCAATCGGTCAGCAGGGGGAGCACGAGCATCACTGCGACGATCGCGATGGCCGCGAGCGTGACCGCGAGCGCGATGCGCACGGCCCTGCGGCGCCGGCCCGAGAGCTGCAGCAGCAGGTTGGCGTGGGCGAGGCTCACCGCGATGATCGAGGTGATGCCGAACCACCGCCAGAGGTCGGCCGGCCATCCGCCGCCGTTGTCGTACCACGGCGTCCAGATGAGCACGAGGCCGATGACGAGCACGACCGCGCTCGCCGCGAGGCCGACGAACCCGACCGCGCGCACGGGCCGTGCCACCACGCTCAGGTGGCAGAGCGCGAGGATGCTCGCACCGGCGATGAGCAGGGTCGTGCCGAGCACGCGGCCCTGGACCTCGCCGAACTCGCCGCTCAGGAGCGTCACGATGCCGACGACCGCCGTGATTGACAGCGACGCGACGAGCACGACGATCGCCGTCCGGCGGTAGCCCCGCAGCGCCCGCGCGGCGGCCGACGGCGCCGGTGTCGGTGCGCCCGCCGACGCGCCGACGGCCGACTCGGCGGCCGGCGCCGCGCCGGGCGCGTCGGTCGGTGCGGTGTTCGGCTCCTGCGGGCCGGGGGCGTTCGGGTTCACGCTGACCTCCTCGTCGATGGGGTCAGCATAGGGCCGAGACGGGGCCGCATCGGGCATCCGACGCGCGAGCGGATCGGCCCGCGTCGAGCGAGCTCGCGACGACCGCCGACGCCGCGCGGAGCGCATCGAACAGGGGCCTGATCAGCGGGTTCCGGATGCGCACGGCGTGCGCCGCGGCATCCGCAAGCTGGGTTATACCTGAGACCGAGGAACAAATCAAGAATCGGCTGGACATGGCGAGTCGCAAAGTATATGGTTAACCTTTGCGCTCCCAGACCCACTATGCCTTCATATTGCGGTCGGCTTCGCATGCCGGGTTCATTCCCGCGCATCGGCACGCGTCTCGGGGCAACTCTCACCGCTACCGACAGTGAACCGGCCCGACGGGGCCGATGGAGGTTATTCACTTGGCTGCTGCGCGCAACGCGACCACGCCCACTCCCAAGAACGGACGCGGTGCAAGCCGTCTCTCGTTCGCCAAGGTCACCGACACCCTCACCGTACCCGACCTGCTCGCCCTGCAGACCGAGTCGTTCGACTGGCTCGTCGGCAACGACGCGTGGAAGGCACGCGTCGAGGAGGCCGTCGAGGCCGGCCGCAAGGACCTGCCCGAGGCCACCGGCCTCGAGGAGATCTTCGAGGAGATCTCCCCGATCGAGGACCTCGGCGAGACCATGCAGCTCTCGTTCACGAACCCCGAGCTCGAGCCGCCGAAGTACACGATCGACGAGTGCAAGGAGAAGGGCAAGACCTACTCCGCACCGCTGTACGTGAACGCCGAGTTCATGAACCACCTCACCGGCGAGATCAAGACGCAGACGGTCTTCATGGGCGACTTCCCGCTCATGACCCAGCGCGGCACGTTCGTCATCAACGGCACCGAGCGCGTCGTCGTCTCGCAGCTCGTCCGTTCGCCCGGCGTGTACTTCGAGCGCACCCCCGAGAAGACCTCCGACAAGGACATCTACTCGGCCCGCGTCATCCCGAGCCGCGGTGCATGGCTCGAGTTCGAGATCGACAAGCGCGACCAGGTCGGCGTGCGCATCGACCGCAAGCGCAAGCAGTCGGTCACCGTCTTCCTGAAGGCCCTCGGCCTCACGAGCGAAGAGATCCTCGAGCAGTTCGCCGGCTACGAGTCCATCGCCCTCACCCTCGAGAAGGACAACATCCTCACGAAGGAAGAGGCGCTCAAGGACATCTACCGCAAGCTCCGTCCGGGCGAGCAGGTCGCCGCCGAGGCCGCGCGTGCGCTCCTCGACAACTTCTACTTCAACCCGAAGCGCTACGACCTCGCGAAGGTCGGCCGCTACAAGATCAACACCAAGCTCGGCCTCGAGGCTCCCCTCACCGACTCGGTGCTGACGGTCGAGGACATCGTCGCGACGATCAAGTACCTCGTCGCCCTGCACGACGAGCGCACCACGCTGCCCGGCCGTCGCAACGGCCAGGCCATCGAGCTGCGCCTCGACGTCGACGACATCGACAACTTCGGCAACCGTCGCATCCGCGCGGTCGGCGAGCTGATCCAGAACCAGGTCCGCACCGGTCTGTCGCGCATGGAGCGCGTCGTCCGCGAGCGCATGACCACGCAGGACATCGAGGCGATCACGCCGCAGACCCTGATCAACGTGCGACCCGTCGTCGCCGCGATCAAGGAGTTCTTCGGCACGTCGCAGCTGTCGCAGTTCATGGACCAGAACAACCCGCTCGCGGGCCTGACCCACAAGCGTCGCCTCTCGGCGCTCGGCCCCGGCGGTCTCTCGCGCGACCGCGCCGGCGTCGAGGTGCGAGACGTCCACCCCTCGCACTACGGCCGCATGTGCCCGATCGAGACCCCTGAAGGCCCGAACATCGGCCTCATCGGCTCGCTCGCGTCGTTCGCGCGCATCAACTCGTTCGGCTTCATCGAGACGCCGTACCGCAAGGTCGTCGGCGGCAAGGTCACCGACGAGATCGAGTACCTGACCGCCATGGAGGAGAACGGCGTCGTCGTCGCACAGGCGAACGCACCGCTCAAGTCCGACGGCCACTTCTCCGAGGAGCGCGTGCTCGCACGTGAGGCCGGCGGCGAGGTCGACATGGTCCCCGCCGACGAGATCGGCTACATGGACGTCTCGCCCCGCCAGATGGTGTCGGTCGGTACCTCCCTCATCCCCTTCCTCGAGCACGACGACGCGAACCGCGCCCTCATGGGCGCGAACATGCAGCGCCAGGCCGTGCCGCTGCTCCGCAGCGACTCGCCGTTCGTCGGCACCGGCATGGAGGGCTACGCGGCCATCGACGCCGGCGACGTGGTCACCGCCGACAAGCCCGGTGTCGTCACCGAGGTCTCGGCCGACTCGGTCACCGTGCAGCTCGACGAGGGCGGCACGCAGACCTACTGGCTGCGCAAGTTCGACCGCTCCAACCAGGGCACGTCGTACAACAACCGCGTCATCGTGACCGCGGGCGAGCGCATCGAGGCCGGCGAGGTCATCGCCGACGGTCCCGCGACCGACAACGGCGAGCTCGCGCTCGGCAAGAACCTCCTCGTGGCGTTCATGCCGTGGGAGGGCCACAACTTCGAAGACGCGATCATCCTCAGCCAGAACCTGGTCAAGGACGACGTGCTCTCCTCGATCCACATCGAGGAGTACGAGGTCGACGCCCGCGACACGAAGCTCGGCAAGGAGGAGATCACCCGTGACCTCCCCAACGTCAGCCCCGACCTGCTCTCCGACCTCGACGAGCGCGGCATCATCCGCATCGGCGCCGAGGTCCGCCCCGGCGACATCCTCGTCGGCAAGGTCACGCCGAAGGGCGAGACCGAGCTCTCGGCCGAGGAGCGCCTGCTCCGCGCGATCTTCAACGAGAAGAGCCGCGAGGTCCGCGACACGTCCCTGAAGGTGCCCCACGGCGAGCAGGGCACGATCATCGCCGTCAAGGAGTTCTCCGCCGAGAACGACGACGAGCTCGGCTCGGGCGTCAACCAGCGCGTGGTCGTCTACATCGCCCAGAAGCGCAAGATCACCGAGGGCGACAAGCTCGCCGGCCGCCACGGCAACAAGGGCGTCATCTCGAAGATCCTGCCGGTCGAGGACATGCCGTTCCTCGCCGACGGCACCCCCGTCGACGTCATCCTCAACCCGCTCGGCATCCCGGGTCGAATGAACTTCGGCCAGGTGCTCGAGACCCACCTCGGATGGGTCGCCAAGCAGGGCTGGAAGGTCGAGGGCAACCCGGCCTGGGCCAAGAAGCTCCCGAAGGAAGCACACGAGGCCGCGCCCGGCACCAAGGTCGCGACCCCGGTGTTCGACGGCGCCCTCGAGGAGGAGATCGCGGGTCTGCTCGACTCGACGCTCCCCAACCGCGACGGCGAGCGCCTCATCGACAGCTCGGGCAAGACCCAGCTGTTCGACGGCCGCTCGGGCGAGCCCTTCCCGTACCCGGTCTCGGTCGGCTACATGTACATCCTGAAGCTGCACCACCTCGTCGACGACAAGATCCACGCGCGCTCGACGGGCCCGTACTCGATGATCACCCAGCAGCCGCTCGGTGGTAAGGCGCAGTTCGGCGGTCAGCGATTCGGTGAGATGGAGGTGTGGGCCCTCGAGGCCTACGGCGCCGCGTACGCGCTCCAGGAGCTCCTCACGATCAAGTCCGACGACATCCTCGGCCGCGTCAAGGTGTACGAGGCGATCGTCAAGGGCGAGAACATCCAGGAGCCCGGCATCCCCGAGTCCTTCAAGGTGCTCATGAAGGAGATGCAGTCGCTCTGCCTGAACGTCGAGGTCCTCTCGGCCGACGGCACCGCGGTCTCGCTCCGCGACACCGACGACGAGGCCTTCCGCGCAGCGGAAGAGCTCGGCATCAACATCTCTGCGCGCTTCGAGTCGTCGAACATCGACGAGATCTAAGCCTGGCCAGTAGACGACTACAGAGACTTTCCAAGGAGAGAAATTGCTCGACGCAACCACATTTGACGAGCTTCGCATTGGCCTCGCGACCGCAGACGACATCCGCAAGTGGTCCTACGGTGAGGTCAAGAAGCCCGAGACCATCAACTACCGCACCCTGAAGCCCGAGAAGGACGGTCTGTTCGGTGAGCAGATCTTCGGACCGAGCCGCGACTGGGAGTGCGCGTGCGGCAAGTACAAGCGCGTGCGCTTCAAGGGCATCGTGTGCGAGCGCTGCGGCGTGGAGGTCACCAAGTCCTCCGTCCGTCGTGAGCGCATGGGCCACATCGAGCTCGCCGCTCCCGTGACCCACATCTGGTACTTCAAGGGCGTCCCCTCGCGCCTCGGCTACCTGCTCGACATGGCGCCGAAGGACCTCGAGAAGGTCATCTACTTCGCGGCCTACATGGTCATCGACGTCGACGACGAGGGTCGTCACGCCGACATGCCCGGCCTCGAGAACGAGATCCGCCTCGAGATCAAGACCATCGGCGACCAGCGCGATGCCCGCATCGCGACGCTCATGGCGCGCAAGGAGGAGGAGCTCGCTGCCCTCGAGGCCGACGGCGCCAAGTCCGACGTGCGCAAGCGCGCCGAGGCCGCCGCCGACAAGGAGATGGCCGGCGTTCGCAAGTCCGCCGACGAGCAGGTCGCGCACCTCGAGCGCGTGTGGGAGGACTTCCGCACCCTCAAGGTCGGCGACCTCAAGCCCGAAGACGCCGTGTTCCACGAGCTCCAGGACCGCTACAGCATGTACTTCACCGCCTTCATGGGCGCTGAGGCCATCAAGAAGCGTCTCGAGGCGTTCGACCTCTCGGCCGAGGCCGAAGACCTGCGCCTGCAGATCGCCGAGGGCAAGGGTCAGAAGAAGATCCGCGCCATCAAGCGCCTGCGCGTCGTGAGCTCGTTCCTCGCGACGGGCAACTCGCCCGCCGCGATGGTGCTCGACGTGGTCCCGGTGATCCCGCCGGAGCTCCGCCCGATGGTGCAGCTCGACGGCGGCCGCTTCGCGACCTCCGACCTCAACGACCTCTACCGTCGTGTGATCAACCGCAACAACCGCCTTCGTCGTCTGCTCGACCTCGGTGCCCCCGAGATCATCGTCAACAACGAGAAGCGGATGCTGCAGGAGGCCGTCGACGCGCTGTTCGACAACGGCCGCCGTGGTCGCCCGGTCACGGGTACCGGCAACCGCGCCCTCAAGTCCCTGAGCGACATGCTCAAGGGCAAGCAGGGTCGCTTCCGCCAGAACCTGCTCGGCAAGCGAGTCGACTACTCGGGCCGTTCGGTCATCGTGGTCGGCCCGCAGCTGAAGCTGCACCAGTGCGGTCTGCCCAAGCAGATGGCGCTCGAGCTCTTCAAGCCGTTCGTGATCAAGCGCCTGATCGACCTGAGCCACGCTCAGAACATCAAGGCCGCCAAGCGCATGGTCGAGCGCTCGAACCCGCACGTGTGGGACGTGCTCGAGGAGATCATCCGCGAGCGCCCCGTGCTGCTGAACCGTGCACCCACCCTGCACCGCCTCGGCATCCAGGCGTTCGAGCCGCAGCTCGTCGAGGGCAAGGCCATCCAGCTCCACCCGCTCGTGTGTGCGGCGTTCAACGCCGACTTCGACGGCGACCAGATGGCCGTGCACCTGCCGCTGTCGGTCGAGGCCCAGGCCGAGGCGCGCATCCTGATGCTCGCGTCGAACAACATCCTGAAGCCGTCCGACGGTCGTCCGGTGACCCTGCCCTCGCAGGACATGATCATCGGTCTGCACCACCTCACGACCGAGAAGCCGGGCGCCGCAGGTGAAGGCCGCGCGTTCGCGTCGATCTCCGAGGCCATCCTCGCGTTCGACCAGAACAAGCCGGGCGACATCTCGCTCGACCTCAACGCGAAGGTGCGCATCCGTCTCGACGGCGTGCACTTCGCCGAGGGCGAGGCTCCCGAGAACTTCGTCGAGGGCAAGCCGTTCCTCATGGAGACCACGCTCGGCCGCGCCCTCTTCAACGAGGCGCTGCCGGTCGACTACCCGTTCTTCAACGAGCAGGCCGGCAAGGGCCAGATCTCGGCGATCGTCAACGACCTCGCCGAGCGCTACCCGAAGACCGAGGTCGCCGCGACCCTCGACCGCATCAAGGACGCCGGCTTCCGCTGGGCGACCCGTTCGGGCGTCACCGTCGCGCTCTCCGACATCATCACGCCCCCGACCAAGGGCGAGATCGTCGCGAAGTACGAGAAGCTCGCCACGAAGGTGCAGTCGCAGTTCGAGAAGGGTCTCACGACCGACCTCGAGCGTCGTCAGGAGCTCATCCAGATCTGGACCAAGGCCACCGACGAGGTCGCCAAGGCCATGCAGGAGAACTTCCCGACCGACAACACCATCAACCGCATGGTCACGTCGGGCGCCCGTGGTAACTGGCTCCAGGTTCGCAACATCGCCGGTATGCGCGGTCTCGTGAACAACCCGAAGGGTGAGATCATCCCCCGTCCGATCATCTCCTCGTACCGCGAGGGTCTGTCGGTGGCGGAGTACTTCATCGCGACGCACGGTGCCCGCAAGGGTCTGGCCGACACGGCCCTCCGTACCGCCGACTCGGGCTACCTCACGCGTCGTCTCGTCGACGTCTCGCAGGATGTCATCATCCGCGAGGAGGACTGCGGCACCGGCAAGGGCCTCGAGCTCCCGATCGCGACGGTCGACGCCGCGGGCGAGCTCGTCCGCGACCCGAACGTCGAGAACTCGGTGTTCGCCCGTTCGCTCGCGGCCGACGCCGTGAACGCCAAGGGCGAGGTCGTCGCCGAGGCCGGTGAAGACGTGGGCGACGTGCTCATCGACAAGCTGGTCGCGGCCGGCGTCGAGTCGATCAAGGTCCGCTCGGTGCTCACCTGCGAGTCGGCCGTCGGCGTCTGCGCGAAGTGCTACGGCCGTTCGCTCGCGACCGGCAAGCTCGTCGACATCGGCGAGGCCGTCGGCATCATCGCGGCGCAGTCGATCGGCGAGCCCGGCACGCAGCTCACCATGCGTACCTTCCACACCGGTGGTTCGGCCTCGGCCGACGACATCACGCAGGGTCTTCCGCGCGTGCAGGAGCTCTTCGAGGCCCGTACCCCGAAGGGTGCGTCGCCCATCGTCGAGGCCGCCGGTCGCATCACGATCGACGAGACCGAGCGTCAGCGCAAGGTCATCCTCACGCCCGACAACGGCGACGAGCCGATCGCGTACAACGTGCTCAAGCGTTCGACCCTCCTGGTCGAAGACGGACAGCACGTCGAGCTCGGCCAGCAGCTGATCGTCGGCGCCGTCGACCCGAAGGAGGTCCTCCGGGTCAAGGGCGTGCGCGAGGTGCAGAAGCACCTCGTCGACGGCGTGCAGGACGTCTACCGTTCGCAGGGCGTGCCGATCCACGACAAGCACATCGAGGTCATCGTGCGCCAGATGCTGCGCAAGGTCACCGTCGTCGACCACGGCGACACCGACCTGCTTCCGGGTGAGCTGGTCGACCGGTCGAAGTACCAGGAGATCAACCGCGCCACGATCACCGAGGGCAAGAAGACCGCCTCGGCCCGTCAGGAGGTCATGGGTATCACCAAGGCGTCGCTGGCGACCGAGTCGTGGCTGTCGGCCGCGTCCTTCCAGGAGACGACCCGCGTGCTCACGCAGGCCGCCATGGAGGGCAAGTCCGACCCGCTGGTCGGCCTCAAGGAGAACGTGATCATCGGAAAGCTGATCCCCGCGGGCACCGGTCTGAACAAGTACCGGAACGTCGCGGTCGAGGCGACCGACGAGGCGAAGGCGGAGCGGTACCCCAACCGCATCTTCACCGACGACGCCGCGTTCACCGAGGGCGACCTGAGCTTCGTCGACTTCGACGCCTTCTCGAACGACGACTTCACGCCCGGCAACTACAGCTAAGGCGCGAATCGCTCCACGAACGGCCCCCGATCCCTTGCGGATCGGGGGCCGTTCGGCGTTCACGGCGGTCGGGCCGTGTCGAAGCGCGCTGGACGGCGTCCGTGGGGCTCCTGAGGGGCATCCGGCCGCCGCGCGGGCGGAAATCCGCGCAATTGCACCGCGCGCGCTCCCGGGCTTGCGCGATGCCCGTTGTTAGCATGAGCCAACGACCGCGGGTGCGTGGCGCCCGGAAGGAGCGCGATCATGAGCGACACGACGAAAGGCCCCGACGAGACGGGTTCGACCGCGTCCGACGAGGCCGCCGTGCACGTGCCCGAAGACGAGGCCCCAGCCGATGTTCCCGTCGATGACGACGTGACGGCGGATGCCGCGGGCGAGGCGCCCGTGGCCGACGAGCCCGACGCCGAGTCGACGGCCGAGCCCGCGGCCCGTGAGGCAGAGGCCGAGCCCGCACCCGTCGAGCCGGAGCCAGAGCCCGCACCCGTCGAGCCTGAACCGGTCGCATCCGCTCCAGCGGACGAGGCACCCGAGCCGGTCGCCGCACTCGAGCCAGAGCCGGTCGCCGCACCCGAGCCCGAGCCGGTCGCGGCCGCCCCGGCTCCGCCCGCACCGCCGGCGCCCGAGCCGCCATTCGATGCGGACGCCGCCCGCACAGCCCGGCTCGACGAGGCCGTCGAGCGCGCGAACGCGGGTGCCGCGACATCCGTGGCCGGTGCATCCGACGACTTCGACCCGAGCCTGTACGAGTCGGCGCCCGCGGTGACCCCGTCGGAGCCCGTGCACGATGCGACGGCCGAGCCCCTGCCCGAGCCGATCGCCGCAGGCAGCGTGCGCCGCGAGACCTACGTGCCGCCGGAGCCCGCGGCTGCCGCTGCGGCCGTGGGAGCTGCGACCCTCGCGCCCGAGCCGGCGCTCGGCGCACCGGGTTCGGTGCCGCAGACGATCTACGTGCAGGCTCCGACGCCGCCGAAGAACAAGGGCAACCGGGGTTTCGGCGTGCTAGTCGCCGCGATCGGCACGGTCGCGTTCGCGCTGCTCTACGCGGGCGTCACCTACCTCGTGCTGCTCGGCCGCGGTGACCAGGGTGCGGCCACCGACGAGTTCCTGAAGTTCCTCGGCGGGCCGTACTGGGCGCTGTTCTGGGTGCCGACCGTCGCCGTGTTCGTCGGGTTCGCGCTGCTCGCGGCGATCATCAACCGGGGGCCGTGGTGGACCTACGCGGTCTTCGGCCTGCTCGTGGGCGTGCTCGTCTACTTCTCGTACATCGGTGCGTCGCTGCTCGCCGTGCAGGCCTGGACGCTCACCTTCGCCGACGCGCAGAAGTTCATCGGCGAGCGTTGGCTCGATCCGTTCGCGATCATCGCGGGCGTCATCGCGCGCGAGATCCCGATCTGGTTCGGCGGATGGATCGCCGCGCGCGGCCGCACGGTGACCGAGCGCAACCGGCTCGCGATCGAGGCCTACGACCGGGAGATCGCCGCGGGGCCGCGCCCCGTCGTCACCGGCTGAGCGGATGCCTCGGCGCCGGGGTCGTGCACGACGTGCACGCCCGGCGCCGCCTCTCGTTTAGGGTTGTGCGGAGACGGACGCCTCCATGGTGACCACTCCCCATCGACAGCTCCCGCGCGTTCGGGTTTGCTGACTCGTTGACCCTGCGCCCGAGGAGCCTTGTGAGCATCACGATGCACGTCGACGACGAGCCCACCCCCGGACTCGGTCCCGACGGACGACCCGATCCCGCCTACGCGGCCGCGCTCGGGCTGGTGCCCGCCCCGAGCGGGCGACGTGCCGCGGCCTTCGCGCTCGACGCCGCGATCTGGGCGCTGCTCGCACTGCCCACCGTGTTCGGCACCGTCGCGCTCTCCGGCGCACTCGTCGCCTCCGGGGCGGAGACGGTCGGCGACCTCGGCGCACTCGAGCCCGATGAGCTCGCGGGTCCGTTCATCGCGATCCTCGTCGGGCAGGCACTCACGATCGTGTTCGGCCTCGTGCAGCTGCTCACGCACGGGCTCCGGGGGGTCACGGTCGGCAAGGCCGCCCTCGGCATCCGCTCGGTCAGCGTGGTCGACTTCGGCAAGGCCGGCTTCTGGCGCATCGCCCTGCGTGCGCTCGTGCTCTGGGCGAGCTGGGTCGTGCTGCTCCTGATCGGCCCGGCACTTATGTTCCTGTCCGGCAACTGGGATCCCGAGCAGCGCGGGCGCTCGTGGCTCGATCGCATCGGCCGGTGCTACGCGGTCGATGCCAGGCGCGGTCTCGACCCGTTCGACGCGAAGGCGATGCGGCACGCGCGCAGGCTGCTCAGCTCGCCGGCCGACCCGGGCGCCGCGAAGCCGCCGTCGCTCGCGAGCGACCGCCCGGTCGGCGAGTTCCAGATCCCGTCGCAGCGATCGAGCTCGGGCGTGGTCTCGGCCGGCGGCTCCGTCGAGACCGGCCAGTGGGCCCCGCCGCCCGTCGGCAGCGCGGCACCCGCCGCATCGCCCGCCCCCTCGCCCGCCGCCCAGCCCGCAGCTCCTGCCGCCGCGACGCCGCCCCCGCACACGACCGTGCCGACGCCGCCCCCGCACACGACCGTGCCGCTGCCGCCCCCGCCCGCCGACCCGACGGCGGCGGCCGCCGTGCCGCCGTCGGCCGCGCCCCGCCAGGCCGCCGACCGCATCGTGCTCGTCCTCGACGACGGCACCCGCCTGACGGCCTCCGGGTACGGCCTCATCGGCCGCGCCCCCGTCGACGCCTCGGGCGAGGGCGCCCAGCTCGTGCCGCTCGCCGACCCGTCGATGCTCATCTCGAAGGTGCACGCCGAGTTCGGCGTCGACGCCTCCGGCTTCTGGATCGCCGACCGCGGCTCCACGAACGGCACCGACGCCCGTCACCCCGACGGCCGCCTCGAGACGTTGCGAGCGGGCGTGCGCACCCCGCTGGCCGTCGGCAGCGAGGTCACCGTCGGGGGCCGCAGCTTCATGATCGCACTCGAGACCGGAAGGTAGGGCATGAAGCTCAAAGTCGGACTCCGACGCCAGCAGGGCGCGCCCGTCGACCTCGTCATCACGACCGATGCCACCGCCACGGTCGGCGACGTCGCCTCGGCGATCGCGCACAACGACCCCGCCTCTCCGGGGCTGAGGGGCGCGACGGGCCTGAGCCTGGCGGTCGCGCCGCCCACCTCGAGCGAGCCGGTCGTGCTCGACCCCCAGGTGCTCATCGGCGACGCCGCGATCGGCTCGGGCTTCAACGCGGCGGTCGTCGCTGGCCATACGGCAGGCGCCCAGGGCTCGCAGTCCGGCGTCGCGGCCGTGCTGCGCGTGCACAACGGGCCCGACGCCGGGCGCGAGTACGGCCTGCCGCGCGGCGCCAGCATCATCGGCCGCGCCGCTGGGGCCGACGTCGTGCTGGTCGACGCCCTCGCCTCGAAGCGCCACGCGCGCGTCGAGGTCGACCAGTCCTCGATCGAGCTCGTCGACCTGAACTCGGCCAACGGCCTCGTCGTCGACGGCGGCCTCGTGCAGCGCGTGCGCGTGATCCCGGGGCAGAAGATCACGATCGGCGACACTGACATCTCGTTCTCCCTCGTCGCCGCGAGCGACGCCGCTCCCGCCGCCGACCCGGTGCTCGAACGGGGCGGCTCGCTCATGTTCAACCGTTCGCCGCGCGTGGAGGAGCGATACCCTGGGCTGGAGCACCGGCATCCGACCGTGCCGAACGAGGCCGAGCCGCGCCTGTTCCCGTGGCCCATGATCGTCGCGCCCGTCATGCTCGGCTTCGCGATGTTCGCGTTCACCGGGCGGGCGACCTCGCTGCTCATCGTCGCGATGTCGCCGCTCATGATGCTCGGCAACTTCATCGGCCAGCGCACCCAGCAGGGCAAGAAGCTGCGCCTCGAGATCGACACGTTCGAGACGCAGATCGAGGACCTCGAGGAGAAGCTCGCGAAGGAGACGGTGGTCGAGCGCGCCCGCCGTCACGAGGAGTCGCCAGCGGTGGCGTCGGTCTACGAGCAGGCCATGCGGCTCGGCCCGCTGCTCTGGACCCGCCGCCCCGAGCACTGGAACTTCCTCGCCCTCCGCCTCGGCGTCGGGCGCGCGCGCAGCCGCAACACCGTCGCGCAGTCGAGCGAGCTGAAGGGCATCGCCCGGTACGCGCGTCAGGTCGACGTGCTGCGCGACCGGCATGAGTTCATCGACGAGGTGCCACTGGTCGAGATGCTGCCGAGCTCCGGCGCCATCGGCATCGCCGGCCCGCGCCACCTCGCGGCCGACGTGCTGCGCGGACTCGGCGTGCAGATGTTCGGCCTGCACGCGCCGAACGAGGTCGTCACGGCCGCGATCGTCGACCCCGCGTGGGCACGCGAGATCGAGTGGATGAAGTGGCTGCCGCACACCACGAGCCCGAAGTCGCCGTTCGCCGACCTCGCCCTCGCCGACAGCCAGTCGGCGGGAACGGCCCTGCTCAACGGCCTCGAGGAGACGATCCTCGGTCGGCTCTCGGGCACCGCGAGCCGTCGCGGACCGCTCGGCAAGGACGACGTGACCATGGCGCTCGGCGCGCGCGTCGGTGCATCCGGCACCTCGCCGGGTCAGCTCGACGGCGACCTCGCGCTCGTGCTCATCGTCTCGAACGACGCCCCCGTCGACCGCCCGCGCCTCACCCAGGTCATCGAGCGGGGTGCGGATGCCGGCATCTTCACGATCTTCCTCGCCCCGACGGTCGAGTCGCTCCCCGCCGCGTGCCGCACCTTCGTCGATGTCGCCGACGGCCTCGAGCACGCGCGCGTCGGCTACGTGCGCGCGGGCGAGGACTACCGCGACATCGCGATCGAGGGCGTCTCGAACCAGTACGCCGAGGTGTTCGCCAAGCGGCTCGCGCCCGTCGTCGACTCGAGCTCGGTGACCGCCGACTCGACCGACCTCCCGCGCAGCGTCTCGCTGCTTCGGCTGCTCGGCACCGACCTCGCCGAGCAGCCCTCCACGGCGGTCGAGCGCTGGCGGCAGAACAACTCCATCCTCGACCGCACCCGAGGCGCGCGACCGCGGCTGAAGCGAGCGGGCACGCTGAAGGCCTACATCGGCCAGGGCAGCCCCGACGCCATGTCGCTCGACCTGCGCACGCAGGGCCCGCACGCGCTGGTCGGCGGCACCACGGGTTCGGGCAAGTCGGAGTTCCTGCAGGCGTGGGTGCTGGGCATGGCCGCCGAGTACAGCCCCGACCGCGTCACCTTCCTCTTCGTCGACTACAAGGGCGGATCCGCGTTCGCCGACTGCGTCGACCTGCCGCACTGCGTCGGCCTCGTGACCGACCTCAGCCCGCACCTCGTGCGCCGCGCGCTCACGAGCCTCCGGGCCGAGCTGCACCATCGCGAGCACCTCTTCAACCGCAAGAAGGCGAAGGACCTGCTCGAGCTCGAGAAGCGTCAGGATCCCGAGACGCCGCCCGCCCTCGTGCTCGTCATCGACGAGTTCGCCGCACTCGCGGGCGAGGTGCCCGAGTTCGTCGACGGCGTCGTCGACATCGCCCAGCGCGGGCGTTCGCTCGGCATCCACCTCATCATGGCCACGCAGCGCCCGGCCGGCGTCATCAAGGACAACCTGCGCGCCAACACCAACCTGCGCGTCGCGCTGCGCATGGCGGATGTCTCCGACTCGAACGACGTCGTCGGCGATCCCGTCGCCGGCACCTTCGACCCGTCGATCCCGGGTCGCGGCATCGCCAAGACCGGGCCGGGGCGCCTCGTGCCGTTCCAGTCCGGGTACGCCGGCGGCTGGACCAGCGACGCCCCCGAGGTCGCCCAGGCCAAGGTCGCCGAGCTCCGGTTCGGCGGTGCGATCGTGTGGGAGGGCGAGGGCGACGGCGACTCCGACACGCACGACGAGGACCTTGGGCCGAACGACCAGAAGCGCCTCGTGAAGAACCTCATCGCCGCGGCATCCGAAGCCCGCATCCCGGCGCCCCGTCGGCCGTGGCTCGACGACCTCGCGACCGCGGTCGACCTGCGCGCCCTGCCGCAGGACGGCGACTCCCGCATCCCCTTGGGGCTCGCCGACATCCCCGAGCGCCAGCTCCAGGAGCCGATGTACTTCGCACCCGACACCGACGGCCACATGCTCGTGTACGGCACGAGCGGCGCCGGCAAGTCGACCGCACTGCGATCGATCGCGATCGCGGCGGGCGCGCGCCCCGACCTCGGCCGGGCAGTCGTCTACGGCCTCGACTTCGGCACGGGGTCGCTCCGCGCGATCGAGGAGCTGCCGCACGTCGGTTCGATCGTGCCCGGCGACGACGCCGAGCGCGTGCAGCGCCTGCTCCGCAACATCCGCTCGGTGCTCGACGAGCGCGCCAAGCGGTTCTCGGCCGTCAACGCGGCGACCCTGTCGGAGTACCGCGCCATCACGGGCCGCACCGACGAGTCCCGCATCCTGCTGCTCATCGACGGCTTCGGCACGTTCAAGCAGGAGTGGGAGGCGACGTCGGCACGTTCGCCGTTCTACGCGATCTTCATGCGACTGCTCGGCGAGGGCCGCCCGCTCGGCATCCACGCCGTCGTCACGGCCGACCGCTACGGCGCCGTGCCGACCGCGGTCAGCGCGAACGTCTCGAAGCGCATCATCCTGCGCATGTCGGACGACGGCGCCTACGCCATCCTGGGCGCCCCGAAAGACGTGCTCAACGAGCGGAGCGCCCCCGGGCGCGCCATCGTCGACGGATTCGAGACGCAGATCGCGGCGATCGGCGGCACCGCGAACGTCGCCGAGCAGACGAGCGCCATGCGGGAGTTCGCGGCGGCGCTCCGGGCCCGCGGAGCCGTCGAGGCATCCGAGATCGGCGCCCTGCCGACCTCGCTCGTGACGACCGAACTGCCCGACCAGGTCGACGGCCAGCCCGTCATCGGCGTCTCCGACGACGTGCTCGGGCCGAAGGGCTTCGAGCCGATCGGCACGTTCGTGGTCACCGGGCCGCCGAAGAGCGGCAAGTCGACCGCGCTGCGCGCGCTCGTCACGTCGATGCGCCGGTTCGACCCCTCGGTCGAGCTGTTCCACTTCGGCGGGCGGCGTGCGGTGCTCCGCGAGTTCGCACCATGGCGTCGGTCGGCGACGAGCATCGACGACGCGCGGGCGCTGGCGAAGGAACTCGCGGGCATCGTCGGCGACGAGTCGATCCCTGGCCGCATCATGATCGTGGTCGAGAACGTGACCGAGTTCGGCGACACCGATGCCGAGCGCCCCCTGAAGGAGCTCTTCCAGGCCGTCAACCGCAGCGACCACTTCCTGGTCGGCGACGGCGACGTCTCGCAGCTGAGCTCCGGCTACGGGCTGGTCGGCGAGCTCAAGGCGGGCCGCCGCGGCATCGCCCTGCGCCCGGACACCTACGACGGCGATTCGCTGTTCAAGGTGCCGTTCCCGAAGGTCGCGCGACACGAGTATCCCGAGGGCCGAGGCATCTTCGTCGAGAACGGCGCATTCGTGACCGTGCAGCTGCCGCTCGTGGGCGAGCAGCCGCTCGGTGGGTAGTCCTCCCCATTGGGCGTGTCGCCGGGATGCGCCTATCTTGGGGGAGGCAGGGCGCGCCGAGGCGGGCCGAGACATCAAGGAAAGGTAGCAAGATGGCAGACTTCAAGGCTTCTTACGGCGAGATGGAATCGATGGCCGGCAAGCTCGACAGCGGTCGCGAGGACATCGGCGACGTGCTCCGCCGCCTGAAGGACGACGTCGACCGCCTGCTCGGCGACGACTTCAAGACGCAGCACGCGTCGGGCAAGTTCGGCGAGGGCTACACCGAGCTCACCACCGGTCTCGAGAAGGCGATCGAGGGCATCAGCGACATGGGCGACTCGCTCCGCAAGATGATGCAGGCGATCAAGGACACCGACCAGGCGCTCGCCGGCAACTGACCATCCGCGGCGCCGTGGGCGCCGCGCGGCAGGGGAGGGCCGACCGGTCCTCCCCTCGGCGCTCCCCGGAGTGCGTGAACGCCCCGATGTACGCTCCCGAACGGAAGGAACGAGCACATGGCCGGTCCCGATGTCGACCTCGACTTCGACGACCTGAAGACGATGACGTCCGATCTCGGCCGCTTCGTCACCGAGTTCGAGAACATCGCCGACGCGACCGACGACGTGCAGGACGCGGTCGGCCTTCCGCAGGGGCGAGGCACGCTGCGCAGCCGCGTCGGCGACTTCGAGAGCGGCTGGAACGGCAACCGCGAGGTCATCCTCGAGGGGCTCACGAACATCCACGACCACCTCAAGGCGATCGTCGAGGGGTTCACTGAGACCGACCGCACCCTGGCGACCCCGTCGCCGTCGCCCGGGCCATCGCCGACACCCCCCGGGGAGCCGCGATGACGCGCGCCACCGGCATCCGATTCCGCATCAGTCGAGGAGGCACCCGATGAGCTACGGCGCCGGGGGACTGCGTTCCCCCAACCGGCACTTCCTGCTCTCCGAACTCGACGGCTCGCCCTCGAAGATCGAGAAGGCCGGCAACCACTACATCGAGATCGGCGAGCGGATGTCTGCGACCGCCGATGAGCTGAAGAAGCTCGGCGACGGCGAGAAGTACAAGGCGAAGAGCCTCGACAAGGTGCGCGAGTCGGCCCGCGAGATGCAGGGCGAGCTCCGCAAGGTCGGCAAGCGCTACGAGAAGACCGGCCCGGTGCTCGTGACGTATGCCGGCGCATTGCGCACCGCCCGCAACACCACGGTCGACCCCTATGTCGGGCGCATCACGGCCGCGCACCAGGCGCACCTCGACGCGGTCGCCGAGCAGCGGCAGGCGCAGCGCCAGGTCGACGACAACAACACCACGTGGGTCTGGGAGCAGGAGGCGAGCGACCACGAGAAGGCGGTCGCGAAGGCCGACCTCGCCGAGGCGAAGGGCGCTGCGAAGACCGCCGAGAACACGCTCGAAGACCTCTGGGAGTCCTTCGAGAGCGGATTCGCCGCGTGGGACGACGCCTACGACAAGGCCGTCGGGGGTATTGAAGACGCCATGGAGGCGTCGGGAGTCGACGACACCTGGTGGGAGGACCTCCTCGACGGCATCGCGACGTTCGCGACGGTCGTCGCGACGGTCATGGTCGTCGCCGCCCTCGTGCTCGGCGGGCCCATCTTCCTCGTGATCGCCACCATCGCCGGCATCGTGGCGCTCGCCGCGCACTGCATCATGATGGCGGCCGGGTCCAAGCGCGTGAGCTGGACGGACATCGCGTTCGACCTGGTGGGCGTGCTGCCGTTCCTCGGTGCCTTCGGCAAGGGCCTCAAGGCCGGGCAGGGAGCCCTCGGGGCGTTCAAGGCCGGGCTCGGCTTCGGCGGCACGGCGAAGGGCTTCCTCTCGATCGGGCGCAACGCCGTCGTCCGCGACCTCCGCACCGTCGTCGGAGCGGGGCGCGGCGCCGGCAACCGGGCACTCCGCGAAGCCATGGCCTCGGGCCTCGCCGACGACATTCTGCGGGGCACCCGCGGCACCTGGTACGGCAACGCGTGGAACGCGCTCCGCAGCGGCGGCTCGCGCTTCGACGGTGAGGCGTACACGGTCAGCCAGCGGCTCGCATCCGCCTGGACGGGCGGCGGCGTCATGCCCACCGGCGGCCGCGCCGCCACGTGGGCCGCGCAGTACAGCTCGATGCCGTCGCTCGCCGGCCAGGGCCTCAACCTCTGGAACACCGGTTACGGTGGGTACCAGACCCTGCAGGCCGTGCAGATCCCGTTGCCCGACATGCCCGACTTCGTCGGCGGTGCGATCGACCTGATCGGCGACGGCGTCGACGCGATCCGCGGCCGCTGACCTGCACCTGAACGCTGAAAGACGAGGGCCCGTTTGAGCTCGCTGCGCGATGAACTCACCGGCGTGACCGCACCGAAGGTGTCGTACACGCTGCTCTGCCCTCCCGGGTGGACCATGGTGCCGCCGGCCGCGCTCACCGACGACGTCGTCTCCGCGAATGCGCTGAATGCCATGAAGGGCGCCGGCCGTGCCGACCTCGTGCTCGAGCTGCGCACGATGCTGTCGCAGCTCAGGTCCTCGATCCGCGAGCGCGGCGTGTTCGAGGTGTACGTCGCACCCGAGCGCGAGGGCGTGCCCCTGCCCGCGATGATCGCGGTGTCGCCGTTCGTGCTCCCGACGGGCGTGACCTGGGAGGCCGCGCTGGCCCGCCTCGCGAAGGGCGGCGAGGTCGAGGTCGCCCCGGCCGACGTCGTCATGCACCTCATCCGCCGCCGCTCGGAGTTCCGCGACGCGTCGGCGGCGGTGAAGACCGACGAGCTCATGTACGTCGTGCCCGTGCCCGGCGGCGACGGGCGGCGCTCGCTCGTCTTCCAGGTCTCGGTGCTCTCGGTCGACGACGAGAACTCGGCCGAGCTCGCCAAGGGGCTCGTCTTCACGTGCGAGGCGATCATGTCGACCTTCCAGTGGGTGACCGCGGCATGACGACGACGGCCTTCCCGATCTCCTTCGACCCCGATCGCTGGATCCGGGTGCCGGTCGCGTTCGCCGACGAGCAGTGGGCCGACGGCGCGGAGTGGGCCGAGTGGATCGCCGACGAGGTCACGCAGGGCCGCGAGTCGGCGGAGGACTTCCGCGACCCGATCCGCGATCAGGCGGCCGCGATCGCCGCGTTCCCGACCGAGCACGTCAGTGCGCGGTTCTGGTGGTTCCCCGTCGACGGTGATCCCGCAGGGTGGGTCGACGTCTACGTGCAGCAGCGCGAGCACGACGGGACGGATGCCGCGTCCTTGCTGCCCGATGCGGGGCGCACGCTCATCGAGCCCGCCCTCGAGCCGTTCACCGGGCCGTTCGACGACGCCGTGCGCCGGCTCTCGCTCGCCCCGGTGGCTCCGGCCGCCGATGCCGGAGCAGAGGCGGGACCCGGCGTGCTCGCGAAGGCCGAGTGGGTCGGGATCGCCGGCGAGTGGGCGGTGTACCTCGTCTCGGTCGACGAGGATCCGCGTGTGCTCACGCGCAGGCTCGATGACATCGACGCGCTGTTCGCGGGCATCGACCCGCGCTCGGCCACCGCGCCGGTCGGCGACATCCGATGAGCGATCGCGGAGCCCCGACCGACGCGGCGCACGCTCGTCTGGTCGAAGCGGTGCGCGCGCTCCCGTCTGAGCTCTCGGCGAGCGAGGCCCTCGACCGGGTCCCGGTCATCGCGCTCATCGCGACGCATGAAGACGCCGCGAGGGCCTACGGCGGGGTCGTCTCGACGCTCGAGCGCGACGAACTCGATCGCGTGCGCCCCCTGCCCGACGCGGCGCCGAAGCAGACGTCCCGCCCGTACCGCTGGTGGAGCGTGATCGCCGTCGTCCTCGCGGTCTCCGGACCCGCGCTCGTGCTGTCCGGGCGTACCGGAAATGCCGCGCTCGACCCGATCTCGGGAGCGCTGCCCGCGGGCCTGCTCATGGCTGCCGCCCTCGGGCTCTTCGTGTGGCTCGAGCCGAAGCGCACCTCGAGCCCGCTGTTCCACGCGGGCAACTTCGGTGCGGGCATGTTCGTGTTCTTCCCGGTGGTGTGGGCGCTCGCGGTCTTCGTCGTCGCCGGCGAGGGCGACCAGCTGGCGTACGAGCCGCTGGCGTTGTTCGGCCTGGTGATCCAGATCGTGTCGATCATCGGATGCCTCGTGCTCGCGGTGTTCGCATTCCGCCACGACCGGGAGCGTCCGCGGTGGGCGGGGGGTCGCAGGGTGCGCGAGTCGACCGCGCTGCCGCCCGAGATCGCCGAGTCGCCGCAGTATCGCGCGAAGCTCGATCGCCGCCTCACCGAGTGGCGTCGCCACGTGTACGGCGTGAGCACGGCTGACGAGCGGGCCGCGCTGCTCGCCGCGGAGCTCGAGGCCGTGCGCCTGCTCGCGGAGCGGGGCACGCTCGACGCCGCCGAGCGGGCCGAGGCCGAGCGGCTCGTCCGATCCCGGTCCGCCTGGGCCGGGTGACTCCTGCCCGCTGCAGGGGAGCGGTCCCCATTCCCACGGCGAGGCCCTGACCGTAGTCTCGGCCTCGACGAGCATCTCGTTCCGACTGGCTGGGTGAAAGGCGAATGCGCATGGCCGACATGGTGTCCCTCGACCTGAGTGCGATCGGGGGTGCGGCGAGCGATGCCCGCGCCATCAAGCGGGTCTTCGAGCAGAGCGAGCACACCGCACAGGCCGCGGCCGATGCCGCAGGGCATCCGGGGCTCGCGAACGCGATCGAGCGGTTCGCCTCGACCTGGGACGACCGACGCCAGGGCTTCGCCGAGAACCTGGGCAAGCTGGCCGGCGTGCTCGGCGAGATCGATCGCGCGTTCACCGAGCTCGACCGCTCGCTGGCAACCCGTGAGGAGAACTGATGCACCCGCTCGCCGGTGACCCCGTCGTGCTGCGCCGTACAGGCCAGCGCTACTCCGAGACGGCCTCCGCGATCCGCGACGCCGTCGCGACGCTCGATCGCATCGCCGAGCCGTCGGCCATGGTGAGCGTCGCCGTCGACCGGGTCCGGGCGGATGCCGAGCGCCTCTCCCGCGACATCGCGGCCGCCGAGCGACGCTACGGCGAGACGGGCGACGCGCTCGTCGAGTACGCGGCGGCGCTCGAGCGCGCGCAGGACGACGCCGACCGCGCGATCCGCGACGCTCAGGACGCGGAGGGCGACTCGGCGGCGCTCGAGGCGAGGCAGCGCACGTTGCGCTCGCGGCTCGATGCACTGCCCGACGACGCACCGGCCGCCGACCTCCGCTCGCTCCAGCGGTCGCTCTCGTCGGTCGGCACGGACCTCGGTCGCAGCGAGGGCGCCGCCGAGTCGGCCCGCCAGCGCTGGGAGGAGGCGGCCGCCGATCGCGACCGCGCCGCGCGCATCGCGATCGACCGCATCCGCGACGTCGTCGACGGCAGCGACCTGAACGACTCCTTCTGGGACGACCTCAAGGGCACGATCGGCGCCGTCTTCGATGCGATCGGCGACGTCGTGCGCGCGATCGCCTCCGCCGTGGTCTCGGCGGTGAAGGCGATCGTCGAGGCGGTGACCGTGATCCTCGCCACCCTGCTCGTCGTGGTCGCCGCGATCCTCCTGCTCGGGCTCGCCGTCGTCGCCGCCCTCATCGTGCTGGCCGTCGCGATCGCGGCGCTCGTGATCGTGGTGGCTGCCGCGGCGCTCCTCGCGTTCGTGGCCATCGCGCTCGTCGCCGGCCTGCTGCTCGTGACCGCGGCGCTCGTGCTCCTCGTCGCGGCCGCGCTCGGCGTGATCCTCGCCGCCGTGGGCTCGCTGGTGCTGCTGCTGCTCAGCAGCCCGCTCTTCTGGGCGCTCGTGCTCGGCACGGTCACGCTCATCGGCCTGGTGCTGGCGTGGCGCGTCGCGATCGAGATCTTCGCGCCGACGCCGAAGGTCGAGCCGTTCGAGGCCGACCCCGAGAACCGCGACTCGCTGCGGGCGTGGGAACAGGCGAACCGCCAGGACTCGATGGACAGCATGGACGACTTCATCAAGGCCGAGGGCTTCGCCGACAGCATGGGCGGCGAGTCGCAGACCGTGGTCGACATCAAGCGCATCGAGGGCGACCCGGCCCGATACGTGGTGACGCTGCCGAGCACGCAGGACTGGCAGGCCGCCGGAGTCTTCTTCGGCGAGGACATGAACGGCGACGGCGCGGTCAACGACCTCGACACCAACATCGTGCTGCGGCTGTTCCCCGAGGTGCGCACGCAGTACGAGCGGGCGGTCATGGAGGCGATGCGGCAGGCGGGCATCGGGCCGAACGACCCGGTCATGCTGGTCGGCTTCAGCCAGGGCGGCATCCTCGCCGGTCACCTGGCGGCGAACCGTTCGAGCGAGTTCAACTTCGAGGCGGTGCTCGCCTACGGCGCGCCGATCGACGACATGCACATCCCGGCGAAGACCGAGGTGGTGTCGCTGCAGCACGAGGGCGACATCGTGCACCAGCTCGACCTCACCCCGAGCCCCGCCGACACCGATCACTGGTCGACCTACTCGGTGCCGGTGCCGGCGGGCACGAACCCGGCGACTGGCGAGCCATATGCCGCGCAGGCGCACAACAACCAGGCGTACTACCAGACCGCGCAGGACCTCTTGGCCGACGACCCCACGATCGACGACGGCTTCTCGGAGTTCTTCGGCCCGGTCGCGGAACAGGGCCAGTACGCATTCCATGAGTAAGGTACGGAGGATGATGAAGCGGGTTCGAGGGCTGCTGGTCGGGGGCGTCGTGCTCTCGGTCGTCTTGACGATGTCGGCGTGCTTCCGGTCGAGCCCCGAAGACGGACTCCGGTCGGTCGAGCAGGCGGTGCGCGACGCGTCGCCGGCCTTCGGCGAGGTGTACGTCGAGAGCGGCAAGGACGGACTCTCGAGGTACGTCTACCTCGAACTGGTCATGACCGGCGACGAACTCTCGGCCGACGACCTCTCGGCCGCGCTCACGGCGGCCGGGCGGAGCGTGCCCGACGGATACGAGTTCGTCCGCATCGTCGCGCGCGACAGCGGGGGCGAGATGCTCGACCTCACGGCCGTCGTCGAGGAGACCGGCGTCGCCGGCGCGGTCATGCTCGACGACACGTACGCGAGCATCTTCGTCGAGGCGCTGCGCGACTTCGCCGCCGACCGATGAGCATGGACATCCGTCGGCCTCGCCTCGACTTCGCGCTGCCCGGAACCTGGTGGAGCGCGCCGCTCGATGCCGATGCCGAGGCGCGCATGGCGGCGATCGCCGAGTTCGTGCGGGAGCTGTACGGCCGCCGCGACGACCTGGCGCGCACCCGCGCCGAGCACCGGGCTCGGCTCTCGCGCGCGATCGACGAGGCCGCACGCGGCGGAGCCGTGCAGATGCACGTCTCGGAGGCGAACGAGGGCGGCATCGCGTTCGCCTCGACGCTCACCGAGTACGCGCTCCCGGCGGTCTTCGGTGCGAGCGCTGAGCCGTCGGTGCTCGCCGACCGCGTCGTCGGCGCGCTGGCGAACGTCGCCGGCGATCACTGGTCGGCGTTCGCCGCCGATGGGGGCACCGCCTTCGCGAAGGGCGACTCGATCGTGCTCCGACGCGTGACGCGCCGAGGCCCCGACGGCACCGACACCCCCGACGCACCCGACACTCCCGCGGGCGACGACGCCGCCGACGCGCACGGTGCCGCACCGGAGCGCGGAGCCGAGGCCGCCGAGTCCCTCACCGCCGACTACTGGCTGACGGTCCCGGGCCGGGCCGAGGTCGCGCTCGTCAGCCTGTCGAGCGTGCTCGGCCCGCTGGAGCCGCTCATGCTCGAGCTCTTCGATCGCATCATCGCGGCGGCGGAGTGGCGGGCAGCGCCTTCGCTCCGCGACGAGCTCGCCGGGCGCGCCGGCTGACGCGTCGGCTGACGCGACCGGCGCGTACGCTCGGAGGCATGGATCCCCGCCGCACCGCCTGGGCCGTCGCCGGGTTCGCCGCGGCGCTCGACCTCGCGCTCGTGGTCTGCGCCTACGGATTCGTGAGCCTGCTGGCCGACGTCGAGGTCGTGGCCGATCCGCAGGTCGGGGTGCTCGTCGTGCCCGTCGCGGTCGGGGCGTCCGCACTGGCGCTGCTCGTGACGCTGGGCTTCCGCCTCGCGCGGCCCGAACGGCTGACCTCGACGGTGGTCATCGCCGGCGCCGCGAGCTGGGCGACCCTGGTGCTCGTGGCCGTTCTCGGGCACCTCATGACCTCGACCGGCGGCGTGCTCGGGAGCGTCGCGTTCGGCGTGCTGTTCGGGCTGGGCTGGTTCGGGCTGCTCGTGCCGGTCGCCGCCGCGATCGTCTCGGCGATCGCGGTGCTCGTCGCACGTGGCAGGCAGCACGGCATGCAGCGCCCCCGCTGGCCGTGGGAGCACGACGACGAGTGACGGGCGTCACGCGGCGTCGGACGTCAGGCGCTCTTCGAGGCCGGCGGATGCCGCGTCAGGCCGGGTCGTCGACGTGCACGGTGCCGCCGATCACCGCCAGCGCGGCGCCGCCCGTGAGCTCGGCGACGCGTGCCACGAAGGCGTCCGTCGCCGAGGGCGGAACCCCGACGTCGATGCGCATGCCCTCGCCGTACTCGACGTGCAGCGGAGTGTGGCCGAGGCGGCGCAGCTCGGCCTCGAGCGAGGGTCCGCGCTCGTAGCCCGCGTGCACCTCGACGGTCGTGCGGAGGCTCCGGGTCACCCGGGTCGCGGCCCTGGCGGACTCCTGCACCGAGGCGGTGTAGGCGCGCACCAGCCCTCCCGTGCCGAGCAGCACGCCGCCGAAGTACCGGGCGACCACCGCGACGACGTCGCTCAGCCCCTCGCCGCGCAGCGCCTCGAGCATGGGCTGCCCGGCCGTTCCCGACGGCTCGCCGTCGTCGCTCGACCGCGCGAGCTCGCCGCGCGGGCCGATGAGGAACGCCGTGCAGTGGTGACCGGCCTTCGGTTCGGCGGCGCGCACCTCGGCGATGACGGCGCGCGCGGCATCCTCGTCGGTGGCCCGCGCGAGCACGCAGATGAACCGCGACCGTTCGATCTCGAGCTCGGTCCGCACGCTCGCCGAGATGGTCGTGTAGGTCCCGGATGCCGCGTGCATGCCGTCATTCTCCCCGACCAGGGGCCGACCGACCTGCGCCCGCCGCGTGCCGACCGTTCGCCCGACGGCGACGCGGCGGCATCCCGCGCAGTATCGTGAACCACGTGGAGGGATCGGTCGAGGCGCGCGTGAGCCACGAGGTCGACCGCTGGCTGCAGTGGCTGCCGCGGTGGCGCCCCGGCACGCACCGTTCGCGCGTGCGCCTCTGCCAGCGCTGCTTCGGATCGCCGATCCTCGCCGCGGCCGGCCTCGACGTCGACGTGCCGCATCCGGTGCAGCACTCGTTCTCGATGCGCATGAAGGGCGTCATCGACCTCGCTGTCGACGACTACACGGCGCGCAACCTGCCGATGCTCCACCGCGAGATCCGGCTGGCCGAGGAGCGCAAGGCGCGCCGGCCCTACCGGGCGGGCGAGGGACTCGACCCCGAGTTCGCGGGCCTCGACGTCGACCCCGAGCCGGTCGCCGACCAGCCGTTCCTGTTCACCCTGGGCGGGCTCGAGCAGGAGACCGCGGCCGAGGCGGCCGAGCCGGCCCCGCGCCCGTTCACGCCCGACGAGAAGGAGGCCCTCCGCGAGGAGGTGCGCCTCGCCGACGAGTTCGCGAAGCAGCTCGGCCGGCGCATCTGCGTCGAGCTCGCGCAGCACCGCTACCGCATCGGCAACGCGATCGAGCGCCTCGTCGAGCCGCAGGTCGCCGAGATGCTCGCCGACCTCGATCGGGAGCTCGACGCACCGGGCTGGCCGAGCTGAGCGACGCCTGCGAGACCGCTGGGCGGCCGCCCGCGGCATCCGCCCTCATTTGACCGCAACGTTACGCGGCATTACCATAGATCGGGTGTGCGCGCTTCGGCGTGCACATTCAGGGCGTCTCGCCCCCACGGCATACCCACCAACACATGTCCACGCGGCTTCGCGCGGACGGTGGGTCGTGATGTGAAATCCATCAAACGCTGTCACCGTGCAGCACCAACAAGGAGAAGCAGTGCCAACCATTCAGCAGTTGGTCCGCAAGGGTCGCTCGCCCAAGGTCACCAAGACCAAGGCGCCCGCCCTGAAGGCCAACCCCCAGCAGCGCGGCGTGTGCACGCGTGTGTACACCACCACCCCGAAGAAGCCGAACTCCGCGCTCCGCAAGGTCGCCCGTGTGAAGCTCTCCAACGGCACCGAGGTCACCGCCTACATCCCCGGTGAGGGCCACAACCTGCAGGAGCACTCGATGGTGCTCGTTCGCGGCGGTCGTGTGAAGGACCTCCCGGGTGTCCGTTACAAGATCATCCGCGGCGCCCTCGACACGCAGGCCGTGAAGAACCGCAAGCAGGCTCGCAGCCGCTACGGCGCGAAGATGGAGAAGAAGTAATGCCTCGCAAGGGACCCGCTCCGAAGCGCCCCGTCGTCGCAGACCCCGTCTACGGCTCGCCGGTCGTCAGCCAGCTCGTCAACAAGATCCTCGTCGACGGCAAGAAGGACCTCGCTCAGCGCATCGTCTACGAAGCGCTCGAGAACGTGGCCGCCAAGTCCGGCCAGGACGCCGTCGCCACCCTCAAGAAGGCGCTCGACAACGTGCGCCCCACCCTCGAGGTGCGCTCGCGCCGCGTCGGCGGTTCGACCTACCAGGTCCCCGTCGAGGTCAAGCCGCACCGCGCCAACACCCTCGCCCTCCGCTGGCTCACGAGCTACGCGAAGGCCCGTCGCGAGAAGACGATGACCGAGCGTCTCACCAACGAGATCCTCGACGCGTCGAACAGCCTCGGTGCAGCCGTCAAGCGTCGTGAAGACACGCACAAGATGGCCGAGTCGAACCGCGCATTCGCCCACTACCGCTGGTAGCAGGCCGAGCGGATGCCGCGGCCGAGCGTCGCGGCATCCGCTCCACCCCTTCCCCCTTCCGTTCCTGAACATCCGGAGGAACCCCCGTGGCACAAGACGTGCTCACCGACCTGAGCAAGGTCCGCAACATCGGCATCATGGCCCACATCGATGCCGGCAAGACCACCACCACTGAGCGCATCCTGTTCTACACGGGCGTCAACCACAAGATCGGCGAGACCCACGACGGCGCCTCGACGACCGACTGGATGGAGCAGGAGAAGGAGCGCGGCATCACGATCACGTCTGCCGCCGTGACCTGCTTCTGGAACAAGAACCAGATCAACATCATCGACACCCCCGGCCACGTGGACTTCACGGTCGAGGTCGAGCGCTCGCTCCGCGTGCTCGACGGTGCGGTCGCCGTCTTCGACGGCAAGGAGGGCGTCGAGCCCCAGTCCGAGACCGTGTGGCGTCAGGCCGACAAGTACAACGTCCCCCGCATCTGCTTCGTCAACAAGATGGACAAGCTCGGCGCGGACTTCTACTTCACGGTCGACACGATCATCTCGCGCCTCGGCGCGAAGCCCCTGGTCATGCAGCTCCCGATCGGCTCCGAGTCGAGCTTCGAGGGCGTCGTCGACCTCATCGAGATGCGCGCGCTCACGTGGCGCGGTGACGCAAAGGGTGACGTCCAGATGGGCGCCAAGTACGAGATCGAGCCCATCCCGGCCGACCTCGTCGAGAAGGCCGAGGAGTACCGCACCGCGCTGCTCGAGACCGTCGCCGAGTCCGACGACGCGCTGCTCGAGAAGTACTTCGGCGGCGAGGAGCTCACGGTCGCCGAGATCAAGGGCGCGATTCGCAAGATGACCGTCAACTCCGAGATCTACCCCGTGCTCTGCGGCTCCGCGTTCAAGAACCGCGGCGTGCAGCCCATGCTCGACGCCGTCATCGACTACCTGCCGTCGCCGCTCGACGTGCCGGCCGTCGAGGGCCGCAACCCCCGCAACGAAGACGAGATCATCGAGCGTCACGCCGACGCGAACGACCCGTTCTCGGCGCTGGCCTTCAAGGTCGCCGTGCACCCGTTCTTCGGCCGTCTCACCTACGTGCGCGTCTACTCGGGTCACCTCGACTCGGGTGCCCAGGTCATCAACTCGACCAAGGGCAAGAAGGAGCGCATCGGCAAGATCTTCCAGATGCACGCCAACAAGGAGAACCCGGTCGACTCGGTCACCGCGGGCAACATCTACGCCGTCATCGGTCTCAAGGACACGACGACCGGCGACACGCTGTGCGACCCCGACAACCAGGTCGTGCTCGAGTCGATGACCTTCCCCGACCCCGTGATCGAGGTCGCCATCGAGCCGAAGACCAAGGCCGACCAGGAGAAGCTGGGCACCGCGATCCAGAAGCTCGCCGAGGAAGACCCGACGTTCCGCACCGAGCTCAACCAGGAGACCGGCCAGACCGTCATCAAGGGCATGGGCGAGCTGCACCTCGACATCCTCGTCGACCGCATGAAGCGCGAGTTCAACGTCGAGGCCAACGTGGGCAAGCCCCAGGTCGCGTACCGCGAGACCATCAAGCGCGCGGTCGAGAAGCACGACTACACCCACAAGAAGCAGACGGGTGGTTCGGGCCAGTTCGCGAAGATCCAGTTCGCGCTCGAGCCCCTCGAGGTCACGGCCGACAAGACGTACGAGTTCGAGAACAAGGTCACGGGTGGCCGCGTTCCGCGCGAGTACATCCCCTCGGTCGACGCCGGATTCCAGGACGCCATGCAGTACGGCATCCTCGCCGGTTACCCGATGGTCGGCGTCAAGGCCATGCTCCTTGACGGCGCCGCTCACGACGTCGACTCCTCGGAGATGGCGTTCAAGATCGCCGGCTCGATGGGCTTCAAGGAAGCCGCTCGGAAGGCGAACCCGGTTCTGCTCGAGCCGCTCATGTCCGTCGAGGTCCGCACCCCTGAGGAATACATGGGTGATGTCATCGGCGACCTGAACTCGCGTCGCGGTCAGATCCAGTCGATGGAGGATGCCGCAGGCGTGAAGGTCGTGCGTGCGCACGTCCCGCTCTCGGAGATGTTCGGCTACATCGGCGACCTGCGGTCCAAGACCTCGGGCCGCGCGGTGTACTCGATGGAGTTCGAGAGCTACGCGGAGGTCCCGAAGGCTGTCGCCGACGAGATCGTCCAGAAGAACAAGGGCGAATAACCTCCCTGGCGGGGGCCTCGGCCCTCTCCGACGCACGAGCCAGCCGGTTCGCGTAACATATCTACAAACCCCGTAGATCGCCGGTCGCAATCCAGCGCCCGGAGGTTCTACACGAGTCCTGAGGAGGACCCACAGTGGCTAAGGCCAAGTTCGAGCGGACCAAGCCGCACGTCAACATCGGAACGATCGGTCACGTCGACCACGGCAAGACCACGCTCACCGCGGCGATCTCGAAGGTGCTTGCTGACAAGTACCCCTCGGCGACCAACGTTCAGCGCGACTTCGCGTCGATCGACTCGGCTCCCGAGGAGCGCCAGCGCGGCATCACGATCAACATCTCGCACGTCGAGTACGAGACGCCGAAGCGCCACTACGCGCACGTCGACGCCCCTGGTCACGCCGACTACATCAAGAACATGATCACCGGTGCGGCTCAGATGGACGGCGCGATCCTCGTGGTCGCCGCCACCGACGGCCCGATGGCTCAGACGCGTGAGCACGTGCTGCTCGCCAAGCAGGTCGGCGTGCCCTACCTGCTCGTCGCGCTGAACAAGTCCGACATGGTCGACGACGAGGAGATCCTGGAGCTCGTCGAGCTCGAGGTCTCCGAGCTGCTCGCCAGCCAGGGCTTCGCCGAGGACGCCCCCGTCGTCCGCGTCTCGGGCCTCAAGGCTCTCGAGGGCGACGAGAAGTGGGTCGAGTCGATCGTCGAGCTCATGGACAAGGTCGACGAGTTCATCCCCGACCCGGTCCGCGACAAGGACAAGCCCTTCCTCATGCCCGTCGAGGACGTCTTCACGATCACCGGTCGTGGCACCGTCGTCACGGGTCGCGCCGAGCGCGGCACGCTGAAGATCAACTCCGAGGTCGAGATCGTCGGCATCCGCCCGACGCAGAAGACCACGGTCACGGGTATCGAGATGTTCCACAAGCAGCTCGACGAGGCCTGGGCCGGCGAGAACTGCGGTCTCCTGCTCCGCGGCACCAAGCGCGAGGACGTCGAGCGCGGCCAGGTCGTCGTGGCCCCCGGTTCGGTCACCCCGCACACGAACTTCGAGGGCACCGCGTACATCCTGTCCAAGGATGAGGGTGGGCGTCACAACCCGTTCTACGCGAACTACCGTCCGCAGTTCTACTTCCGCACCACCGACGTCACCGGCGTCATCACGCTGCCCGAGGGCACCGAGATGGTCATGCCCGGCGACACCACCGACATGACGGTCGAGCTCATCCAGCCGATCGCCATGGAGGAGGGCCTCGGCTTCGCCATCCGCGAGGGTGGCCGCACCGTCGGCGCCGGTACCGTCACGAAGATCGTCAAGTAACGACTTCGCGACAGCGACCTTGAACGGGGTCGGACCTTCGGGTCCGGCCCCGTTCTGTCGTTCCCGCGTCCGCGGGCAGACTCGCACGAGATGCACGGCACCGTGTAACCGGTCCGACATGTTCTCGACCCCCCGAGAGGGTTACGCTGGTTGGGATGGCATCATCCCCCGCGGTACCCCGTACGACCACCGTGCGGCCCGAGATCCAGGCGCTCCGGGCCGTGGCGGTCGCGGCCGTGGTGCTGCACCACGGGTGGCCGGCCGTCGCCCCCGCCGGGTACATGGGCGTCGACGTCTTCTTCGTCGTCTCGGGGTACCTGATCACGGCACTGCTCCTGCGCGAGGTGCACCGCACCGGCGGCATCTCGCTGCGGCAGTTCTACGTGCGACGGGCCCGCCGCATCCTGCCCGCCGCGATGGCCGTCCTGCTCGCCGTCTCCGCCGCGACGCTCGCGTTCGCGCCGTACCGGGACTGGGCCGCGTACTTCCGCGAGATCGTCGCGAGCGCCTTCTACGTCGAGAACTGGCGCCTCGCCGCGGACTCGCAGACGCCCGCGTCGGCCGACCTCGAGTCGACCCCCGTGCAGCACTTCTGGTCGCTCTCGGTCGAGGAGCAGTTCTACCTGGCCTGGCCGCTGCTGATCCTGCTCGCCCTGTGGGTCTTCCATCGCAGGGGCGTGCCGCTGCGCCGCGTGCTCTGGGCGGTGCTCGGCTCGGTGTCGGTGCTCTCGTTCGCCTGGTCGCTCGTGCTGACGGCCGACGACCACAACCTCGCCTACTTCTCGACCCTCTCCCGGGCGTGGGAGTTCGGCGTCGGGGGGCTGCTGGCCCTCCTCACGGCGACGGTGCCGCGTGCTGCGGCCGTGCACCTGAAGGTCGCACGCTCCTGGGCCTCGTGGGCCGGCCTCGCGCTCATCGCGGTGCCCATCGTCACGTTCCACGACACCGAGGCGTTCCCCGGCCTGTGGGTGCTGCTCCCGGTCGTCGGCACGCTGGCGATCATCTGGGCCGGCATGCCCGACCTCCCGTGGTCGACCGCGCGCCTCGCCGGGCTCCGCCCCGTGCAGTGGGTGGGCGACATCTCGTACTCGTTGTACCTCTGGCACTGGCCGATCTTCATGTTCGTGCCGATGATCACGGGCGTGCCGAGCCCGCCGGCGCTCATGGTCGTGCTCGTCGCCGTCGCGCTCGGCGTCTCGGCCCTGTCGAAGCGGTTCATCGAAGACCCGTTCCGGCGACGCGTCGGCCCGGTCGGGTCGCACCCACGGGTGCTCGCCGGAGCGCTGGCCTTCACGCTCGCGGGCGTGGTCGCGCTCGGGTCGGTCGCCCCGGGGATCGCGGCCGACGAACTCGTCTGCCGCAAGCACGGCACCGAGCGCTGATCGCCCGGGGCCTCACTCGCCGACGTCGACGATCTCCTTGACGATCTCGATGTCCTGCTCGACGCTGCGCGCCACGGTGCAGCTCCGTGCGATCGAGGCGTCGATGAGCTTCGCGAGCTTCGCGCGCTCGGCGTCATCGAGTTCGGCGAGCGGGATCAGCAGCTCCTCGTCGATGCGGTCGTAGCGGTTGTCGGGGTCGGAGCCGCCGTGCGCCCAGACCGTGAAGGCGACGTCGTCGCCGAGCCGCCGGGAGATCACGGCGTCGGCGCTCATGCCGGAGCAGGCCGCCAGGGCCAGCTTGAGCAGCTCTCCGGGCGAGAAGTGCCCGGGCGTGCCCAGCGGGCCGACCGCCACGGTCGCACCCGACGCATTGCGTCCCTCGAACGTGCGCACGCCCGTTCGCGCGGCCGACACGCTTCCGTCGGCGGCGCGAGCGCTCTCTCGGTGATGGATGCCGGTGGCGGGAGTCTTCGTCATACCGTCATCCTCCTCGCCGCATCGGGCATGGCGGTAGGGGAGGGCCGATGCCCGGAAGACTCACAGGCCCCCGTGGGATGATGGAGGAGTACCGACGATGCGAGGTTCCGCACGATGCGCGGTTCGGGGGGGTCGTGATCCGGGGTTTCGCCCGGAATCATGCGCGACACGCCCGGGTTGCAGCAATGTGCCGAATATGGCAAACTTGGTGAGTTCAACATTTCGGGCGTGCGCTCTGCGTGCGTCCGGATCACTGCCAGGCAGTGCATAACCACCCGCGCAGCAGCGCCGAGGGCCTCAGGCCACCGGGTCGCCGCGCGCCAGGGGTCAGGTTAGGCCGCGGGCAGCAGAACACGACTGAACCGAAACCAACACAGCCTTGGGCGAATCATGTCTTCCGCGAGGACGACACGCCCGAGCGCGGGGTCGGGGAGTGGCTCGCGGGTCGAGCGTGCCGAGGTCACCGGACGGAAGCAGTTCCGAGCGGTGGTTTCGACAGGCTCGATCACGGGCATTGACAGAAGAACAGTGGTTGCTTCAGCACAGAAGTCGCTACGCGGCGTCCGATGCCCTCGGAAGGGGTAAGACGCCTTGACAGAGAGAGAGTTCGACATGGCGGGACAGAAGATCCGCATTCGACTGAAGTCGTATGACCACGAGGTCATCGACACCTCGGCGCGCAAGATCGTCGACACGGTGACCCGCGCGGGCGCCACGGTCGTCGGCCCCGTGCCGCTTCCGACCGAGAAGAACGTGGTGTGCGTCATCCGTTCGCCCCACAAGTACAAGGACAGCCGCGAGCACTTCGAGATGCGCACCCACAAGCGTCTCATCGACATCGTGGACCCGACGCCCAAGGCCGTCGACTCGCTCATGCGTCTCGACCTCCCGGCCGACGTCAACATCGAGATCAAGCTCTGAGGTAACCGATGTCTTCCGCTACCAAGAACGTGAAGGGTCTGCTCGGCACCAAGCTCGGCATGACCCAGGTGTGGGACGAGAACAACAAGCTCGTGCCCGTGACCGTCATCGAGATCGCCCCCAACGTGGTCACCCAGCTCCGCACCGTCGAGAAGGACGGCTACGAGGCTGTGCAGATCGCCGCAGGCGCCATCGACCCCCGCAAGGTCAACCAGCCCGCGACCGGCCACTTCGCCGCCGCAGGCGTGACCCCCCGCCGCCACGTGACCGAGGTCCGCACCGCGGACGCCGCGTCGTACGCGCTCGGCCAGGAGCTCCCCGTCGAGGGTGCCTTCGAGGCCGGCCAGCTCGTCGACGTCGTCGGCACGAGCAAGGGCAAGGGCTTCGCCGGTGTCATGAAGCGCCACAACTTCAAGGGCGTCTCCGCTTCGCACGGTTCGCACCGCAACCACCGCAAGCCCGGTTCCATCGGTGCCTCGTCGACGCCCAGCCGCGTCTTCAAGGGCATGCGCATGGCCGGCCGCATGGGTGGCGAGCGCGTGACCGTGCTCAACCTCCGCGTGCACGCCGTCGACGCCGAGAAGGGCCTGCTGCTCGTCAAGGGCGCCGTCCCCGGTGCGCGCGGCCGTCTCGTTTTCGTCCGCAACGCAGTGAAGGGGGCGTAGTCCATGGCTACCGCGACCAACACCATCGACACCCTCGACGTCACCGGCAAGAAGTCCGGCACCGTTGAGCTCCCCGCCGAGCTCTTCGACGTGCAGACCAACGTGCCGCTGATCCACCAGGTCGTCGTCGCCCAGCTCGCCGCAGCGCGTCAGGGCACCCACAAGACCAAGACCCGTGGTGAGGTCTCCGGCGCCGGCCGCAAGCCGTTCAAGCAGAAGGGCACCGGCCGCGCTCGTCAGGGCTCGATCCGCGCTCCTCAGATGACCGGCGGTGGCATCGTCCACGGACCGCAGCCGCGCGACTACTCGCAGCGCACCCCCAAGAAGATGATCGCCGCCGCTCTGCTCGGCTCGCTGTCCGACCGCGCTCGCGGCGGCCGCGTCCACGCAGTCGAGGGCTTCGTCGCCGGCGACGTCGCGAAGACGAAGGACGCCCTCGCGCTCCTCACGTCGATCGCGCCGGCCAAGCGCTACCTCGTGGTGCTGACCCGCGGCGAGGAGCTCTCCGAGCGCGCCGTGCGCAACATCCCGACCGTGCACGTGCTGCCGGTCGACCAGCTGAACGCCTACGACGTGCTCGTCTCCGACGACATCGTCTTCAGCACCGCCGCGCTCGAGGCCTTCATCGCCTCGAAGACGGCGAAGAAGGAAGAGGTCGCCGCATGAGCGCCGCACACAACAAGGACCCGCGCGACATCATCATCGCGCCGGTCGTCTCGGAGAAGAGCTACGGCCTGATCGACGAGGGCAAGTACACGTTCATCGTGGACCCCCGCTCGAACAAGACCGAGATCAAGCTCGCCATCGAGAAGATCTTCAACGTCCAGGTGGCGTCGATCAACACCCTGAACCGTCAGGGCAAGACCCGCCGTACCCGGTTCGGCATGGGCAAGCGCAAGGACACCAAGCGCGCGATCGTCACCCTCAAGTCCGGCTCGATCGACATCTTCACGGCTGTCGGCTAAGGAGCAGAGGAAGAACATGGCTATTCGTAAGTACAAGCCGACGACCCCGGGTCGTCGCGGTTCGTCCGTCGCCGACTTCGCGGAGATCACGCGTTCGACGCCCGAGAAGTCGCTGCTCAAGCCGCTCTCGAAGACCGGTGGTCGCAACAACCAGGGTCGCATCACGACCCGTCACATCGGTGGTGGCCACAAGCGCCAGTACCGTGTGATCGACTTCCGTCGCAACGACAAGGACGGCGTGCCCGCCAAGGTCGCTCACATCGAGTACGACCCCAACCGCACCGCCCGCATCGCGCTGCTGCACTTCGCAGACGGCACGAAGCGCTACATCCTCGCACCGGCCAAGCTGCAGCAGGGCGACCCGATCGAGTCGGGCCCCGGCGCCGACATCAAGCCGGGCAACAACCTGCCGCTGAAGAACATCCCGACCGGTACCGTCGTGCACGCCATCGAGCTGCGCCCCGGTGGCGGCGCGAAGATGGCTCGCTCGGCCGGCGCCTCGGTGCGTCTCGTCGCCAAGGACGGCCCCTACGCGCAGCTCCGTCTGCCCTCGGGCGAGATCCGCAACGTCGACGCGCGCTGCCGCGCGACCGTCGGCGAGGTCGGCAACGCCGAGCAGTCGAACATCAACTGGGGCAAGGCCGGCCGCATGCGCTGGAAGGGCGTCCGCCCGACCGTGCGTGGTGTCGCGATGAACCCGATCGACCACCCGCACGGTGGTGGTGAGGGCAAGACCTCCGGTGGTCGCCACCCGGTCAGCCCCTGGGGCAAGTCCGAGGGACGCACGCGTCGCCCCAACAAGGAAAGCGACAAGCTCATCGTCCGTCGTCGCACCGTCGGCAAGAAGCGCAAGTAGGAGTAAGAGAAGATGCCTCGCAGTCTTAAGAAGGGCCCCTTCGTCGACGAGCACCTGCTTCGCAAGGTCGTCGTCCAGAACGAAGCCGGTTCCAAGAACGTCATCAAGACGTGGTCCCGTCGCTCGATGATCATCCCGGCCATGCTCGGGCACACGATCGCCGTGCACGACGGCCGCAAGCACATCCCGGTGTTCGTCACCGAGACCATGGTGGGTCACAAGCTCGGAGAGTTCGCGCCCACTCGCACCTTCCGTGGACACGTGAAGGACGACAAGAAGGGTCGCCGCCGCTGACGCGGGGGCGAAAAGGAGGAGAGAAATGGTGGAGTCGATCGCACGCGTGCGTCACATCCGCGTGACCCCCATGAAGGCCCGTCGCGTCGTCAACCTGATCCGCGGCAAGCAGGCACAGGAGGCACTCGCCATCCTGAAGTTCGCACCCCAGAGTGCGAGCGAGCCGGTGTACAAGCTCGTCGCCTCGGCCATCGCGAACGCTCGCGTCAAGGCCGATGCAACGAACACCTACCTGGACGAGCAGGACCTCTACATCAGCCGCGCATTCGTCGATGAGGGCACCACCCTCAAGCGATTCCAGCCGCGCGCGCAGGGTCGTGCCTTCCGCATCAACAAGCGAACGAGCCACATCACCGTCGTGCTCGCCACGCCCGAGGAGGGTACGAAGTAATGGGTCAGAAAGTCAACCCGTACGGCTTCCGTCTCGGCATCACCACCGACCACGTGTCGCGGTGGTTCTCCGACTCGACCAAGCCCGGACAGCGCTACGCCGACTACCTCGCCGAGGACGTCAAGATCCGTCGCCTGCTCCAGACCTCGCTCGACCGCGCGGGAGTCTCGCGCATCGAGATCGAGCGCACCCGTGACCGCGTGCGTGTGGACATCCACACCGCGCGTCCCGGCATCGTGATCGGCCGCCGCGGCGCCGAGGCCGAGCGCATCCGCGCCGACCTCGAGAAGCTGACCGGCAAGCAGATCCAGCTCAACATCCTCGAGGTGAAGAACCCCGAGGCCGACGCCCAGCTCGTCGCGCAGGGCATCGCCGAGCAGCTCTCCGCACGTGTGGCCTTCCGCCGCGCGATGCGCAAGGGCCTGCAGGGTGCACAGCGCGCCGGCGCCAAGGGCGTCCGCATCCAGGTCTCCGGCCGCCTCGGCGGCGCCGAGATGAGCCGCTCGGAGTTCTACCGCGAAGGCCGTGTGCCCCTGCACACGCTCCGCGCGAACATCGACTACGGCTTCTACGAGGCCAAGACCACCTTCGGCCGCATCGGCGTGAAGGTCTGGATCTACAAGGGCGACATCACCAACAAGGAGCTCGCACGCGAGCAGGCTTCGCAGAAGCCCTCGCGCGGCGACCGCAATGACCGTCCCCGCCGTGCGCCCAAGGCGCAGGAGCCGGTTGCAGCAGGAGTTGAGGCATAACCATGTTGATTCCCCGTCGAGTCAAGTACCGCAAGCAGCACCACCCCGGCCGCTCGGGCCAGGCCACCGGTGGCACCAAGGTGTCGTTCGGTGAGTTCGGCATCCAGGCGCTGACGCCCGCTTACGTGACCAACCGTCAGATCGAGTCCGCTCGTATCGCCATGACGCGTCACATCAAGCGTGGCGGCAAGGTGTGGATCAACATCTACCCCGACCGTCCGCTCACGAAGAAGCCGGCCGAGACCCGCATGGGTTCCGGTAAGGGTTCGCCCGAGTGGTGGGTCGCCAACGTCAAGCCGGGTCGCGTCCTGTTCGAGGTCTCGGGCGTCTCCGAGGAGCTCGCCCGCGAGGCCATGACCCGTGCCATCCACAAGCTGCCCCTCAAGGCACGCATCATCAAGCGCGAGGAGGGCGACGCATAATGTCCGTCGGAACGAAGGAGCTCGCCACCGTCGAGCTCGACACCTTTGAAGACGAGCGACTCGTCGACGAGCTGAAGAAGGCCAAGGAAGAGCTGTTCAACCTGCGCTTCCAGTCGGCCACCGGCCAGCTCGAGAGCCACGGCCGCCTCCGTGCGGTCAAGCGCGACATCGCCCGCATCTACACGGTCATCCGTGAGCGCGAGCTCGGCATCCGTGCCACTCCCGCACCGGTCGAGGCTCCGGCCAAGGCTGAGAAGAAGACGAAGAAGGCCAAGGCCGAGGCGGAAGCCCCTGCTGAGGTCGCAGAGACGAAGGAGGCCTGATCATGGCTGAGACCAAGAAGGCTGCTGCAGCCGAGGTCGCCGAGTCGGCCGAGCTCGTTCGCGGGTACCGCAAGGTGCGTCGCGGCTACGTCGTCAGCGACAAGATGGACAAGACCATCGTCGTCGAGGTCGAGGACCGCGTGAAGCACCCGCTGTACGGCAAGGTCATCCGCCGCACCTCGAAGATCAAGGCGCACGACGAGGCGAACACCGCCGGCATCGGCGACCTCGTCGTGATCTCCGAGACCCGTCCGCTCTCCGCCACGAAGCGCTGGCGCCTCGTCGAGATCGCCGAGAAGGCCAAGTAAGCCCCTGGCTTGCTTGAGAGAAGGAGACAACAGTGCTTCAGCAGGAATCACGAGTCAAGGTCGCCGACAACACCGGCGCCAAGGAGCTGCTCACCATTCGCGTTCTCGGCGGGTCGAAGCGTCGCTACGCCGGCCTCGGTGACGTCATCGTCGCCACGGTCAAGGACGCGATCCCCGGCGGCAACGTCAAGAAGGGCGATGTGGTCAAGGCCGTCATCGTCCGCACCGTCAAGGAGACCCGTCGTCCCGACGGCTCCTACATCAAGTTCGACGAGAACGCCGCAGTGATCCTGAAGAACGATGGTGAGCCCCGCGGCACCCGTATCTTCGGACCGGTCGGTCGCGAGCTCCGCGACAAGAAGTTCATGAAGATCATCTCGCTGGCACCGGAGGTTATCTAGTCATGGCCAACATCAAGAAGGGTGACCTCGTGCAGGTCATCTCGGGCCGCAGCCAGGCTCGCGGCGGAGACCGCGGCAAGCAGGGCAAGGTCATCGAGGTGCTCGTCGCCGAGAACCGCGTCGTCGTGCAGGGTGTGAACTTCATCACCAAGCACGTGCGCGTCGGCCAGACGCAGCGCGGTTCGAAGACCGGCGGCATCGAGACCCACGAGGCTCCGATCCACGTCTCGAACGTCGCGCTCGTCGACCCCGAGACGAAGAAGCCGACCCGCGTCGGCTTCCGCGAAGAGCAGATCACGAAGGACGGCGTCACCAAGACGGTCCGCGTTCGTTACGCAAAGAAGTCAGGCAAGGACATCTGATGACCGACACGGCTACGCAGGCTGGCAAAATCCAGCCGCGACTGAAGACCAAGTACCGGAACGAGATCGCCAAGGCCCTCACCGAGGAGCACGGCTACACCAACGTGCACCAGGTTCCGGGTCTCGTGAAGATCGTCGTGAACATGGGTGTTGGCGAGGCCGCACGCGATGGCAAGGTCATCGACGGCGCGATCGCCGATCTCACCAAGATCACCGGTCAGAAGCCCCAGGTCACCAAGGCCCGCAAGTCCATCGCGCAGTTCAAGCTGCGCGAGGGCCAGGCGATCGGCACGCACGTCACGCTGCGCGGCGACCGCATGTGGGAGTTCCTCGACCGCCTGCTCTCGCTCGCGCTGCCCCGTATCCGCGACTTCCGCGGCCTCTCGGACGCGCAGTTCGACGGCAACGGCAACTACACCTTCGGTCTCACGGAGCAGTCCGTGTTCCACGAGATCGACCAGGACAAGATCGACCGCGTCCGCGGCATGGACATCACCGTGGTGACCACTGCCAAGACCGACGCCGAGGGCCGCTCGCTGCTCAAGCAGCTGGGCTTCCCGTTCCGGTCGGCCGAGGCCGCTCAGTAATTCGTAGTAAGATCTACGGGTTTGTGCCAGCGCCGGCGGGTCTCGGAGCAATCCGAGACCCCGCCGGCACCGGCATACCGGCGGTTCGCAACCGCGTGCCGCCACCACCACAGGTCAACACTCGTGTAACGGGTGCTGAAACCTGGTGAACGTAAGGAACCATCTGCCATGACGATGACCGACCCGGTCGCTGACATGCTGACCCGCCTTCGCAACGCGAACTCGGCGCACCACGACTCCGTGACGATGCCGAACTCGAAGCTGAAGGCGCACATCGCCGAGATCCTCACCAAAGAGGGCTACATCGCCGGCTTCGAGGTGACCGACGCACGCGTCGGCAAGGACCTCACGCTGACCCTCAAGTTCGGCCCGAACCGCGAGCGTTCGATCGCGGGCATCAAGCGCGTCTCGAAGCCCGGCCTCCGCGTCTACGCGAAGTCCACCGAGATCCCCAAGGTGCTCGGCGGCCTCGGCGTCGCGATCCTGTCCACCTCCAGCGGTCTTCTGACCGACCGCCAGGCCGAGAAGAAGGGCGTGGGTGGGGAAGTCCTCGCCTACGTGTGGTAATTCCATGTCACGAATCGGACGACTTCCCATCGACATCCCCGCAGGTGTCGAGGTCAAGGTCGACGGCTCCGCCGTCGCCGTCAAGGGCCCGAAGGGCGAGCTCGCGCTCGTCGTCGCGTCGCCCATCGAGGTCAAGGTCGAGGCGAACCAGGTGCTCGTCACCCGCCCCGACGACGAGCGCGCATCGCGTTCGCTGCACGGCCTGACCCGCACGCTCATCGCGAACCAGATCATCGGCGTCACCCAGGGCTACTCCAAGGGCCTCGAGATCGTCGGTACCGGGTACCGCGTCGCGCAGAAGGGTTCGGCGATCGAGTTCGCGCTCGGTTTCTCGCACCCCGTCACCGTCGAGGCGCCTGCCGGCATCACGCTGACCGTCGAGGGCAACAACAAGCTCACGGTCGCGGGTATCGACAAGCAGGCCGTCGGCGAGACCGCCGCGAACATCCGCAAGATCAAGAAGCCCGAGCCCTACAAGGGCAAGGGCATCCGCTACGCCGGCGAGGTCGTGCGTCGCAAGGCCGGAAAGTCAGGTAAGTAATCATGGCTGTGAAGACCAAGACGGCTGCGCGTTCGCGCCGCCACACCCGCCTTCGCAAGAAGGTCGTCGGCACCGAGCTGCGCCCGCGCCTCGTCGTCACTCGTTCGGCCCGCCACGTGTTCGTGCAGGTCGTCGACGACAGCAAGGGCCTGACGGTCGCCAGCGCCTCGACCATGGAGGCAGACCTCCGCGCGTTCGACGGTGACAAGACCGCCAAGGCCAAGAAGGTCGGCGAGCTCGTCGCAGAGCGCGCCAAGAAGGCCGGCATCGAGTCGGTCGTCTTCGACCGCGGCGGCAACAAGTACGCCGGTCGTGTCGCAGCGATCGCCGATGGAGCGCGAGAGGCAGGGCTCAACCTGTGAGTGAGAACACCGTTAAGGAGACCGAGGTGACTGCAGAGGCACCCGTCGAGACGGCTGCTGCTTCTGAGCCGGCTCGCAACGAGCGCGACAACCGCCGTGGCGGCGGTCGCGACCGCAACCAGGGTGGCCGCGACCGCGGTGGCCGCGACGCCGAGAAGAGCCAGTTCCTCGAGCGCGTCGTGACCATCAACCGCGTGTCGAAGGTCGTCAAGGGCGGTCGTCGCTTCAGCTTCACGGCGCTCGTCGTCGTGGGCGACGGCAACGGCCTCGTGGGCGTCGGCTACGGCAAGGCCCGCGAAGTCCCGACCGCGATCTCGAAGGGCGTCGAGGAGGCGAAGAAGAACTTCTTCCGCGTCCCGCGCGTCGGCGCGACCGTTCCCCACCCCGTCCAGGGTGAGGCTGCGGCCGGTGTCGTGCTGCTGCGCCCGGCTTCGCCCGGTACCGGTGTCATCGCCGGTGGTCCGGTGCGTGCCGTGCTCGAGTGCGCCGGCATCCACGACGTCCTGAGCAAGTCGCTCGGTTCGTCGAACACGATCAACATCGTGCACGCCACGGTCGAGGCGCTCAAGCAGCTCGAAGAGCCGCGCGCCGTCGCCGCCCGTCGTGGTCTCGACTACGACGAGGTCGCACCGGCCCGTCTGCTGCGTGCCGAGGCCCAGGCGGCCGAGGCCGCCGCAGCAGCGAAGGCAGGTGCCTGATGGCCAAGCAGCTCAAGGTGACCCAGATCAAGTCCAAGGTGAGCGAGAAGCAGTACCAGCGTGACACGCTGCGCAGCCTCGGGCTCAAGCGAATCGGCCAGTCGGTCGTGCGTGAAGACACCCCGCAGAACCGCGGCTACGTCAACACGGTCGCGCACCTCGTGAAGGTTGAGGAGATTGACTAATGGCTGACGAGAACATCGACGCCACCGCAGAGGCCCCCAAGAAGGCTCCTGCGAAGAAGGCCGCGGCCAAGCCCGCAGCCGAGAAGGCCGCTGCCCCCAAGGCCGCCGCCGCGAAGAAGGCGCCGGCCAAGGCCGCCGCTGCGAAGGCCGACGACGCGGCTGCCGAGAAGGCTCCCGCGAAGAAGGCCCCCGCGAAGAAGGCCGCTCCCAAGGCCGACGTCGCCGAGCCCCGCGAGTCCGTGCTGAAGGTGCACCACCTTCGTCCGGCCCCCGGTGCCAAGAAGGACAAGACCCGCGTCGGACGCGGTGAGGGTTCCAAGGGCAAGACGGCCGGTCGCGGCACCAAGGGTTCGAAGGCCCGCAACAACATCCGCCCCGGTTTCGAGGGTGGACAGCTTCCGTACCACATGCGTGCGCCGAAGCTGCGCGGCTTCAAGAACCCGTTCCGCGTGGAGTACCAGGTCGTGAACCTGGACAAGCTGGCCGAGCTCTACCCGAAGGGCGGCGATGTCACCATCGCCGACCTCGTCGAGAAGGGCGCAGTCCGCAAGAACGAGCGCGTCAAGGTGCTCGGCAACGGCGACATCCAGGTCAAGCTGACCGTGGCTGTCGACAAGGTCTCCGGCTCGGCTGAGCAGAAGATCGTCGCCGCCGGCGGCTCGGTCAAGTAAGACCAAAGCACCACAACCGGTTCGAGCCTGTCGGGACCTCGCGTATGATTCACGAGGGTCTCGACAGGCTCGAGCCATATTTGGACTGACTCCACGACGGAGTAAGACTGACTCCACGACGGAGTAACAGGAGGACGAGTGTTCAACGCCATCGGGCGGATCTTCCGCACGCCGGATCTTCGCCGCAAGCTCGGGTTCACGCTGGGCATCGTCGCCCTGTTCCGGCTTGGCTCGTTCATCCCCGCGCCGTTCGTGGACTTCGGCAACGTGCAGGCCTGCCTCGCGGCCAGCCAGAGCACGACGGGCCTCTACGAGCTCGTCAACCTGTTCTCGGGCGGAGCGCTGCTCCAGCTGTCGATCTTCGCGCTGGGCATCATGCCGTACATCACCGCCTCGATCATCGTGCAGCTGCTGCGCGTGGTCATCCCCCACTTCGAGACCCTCTACAAGGAGGGCCAGGCCGGCCAGGGCAAGCTCACGCAGTACACCCGCTACCTGACCATCGCCCTCGGCGTGCTCCAGTCGACCACGCTCATCACGGTGGCCCGTTCCGGCGCACTGTTCCCGTCGGGCGACCCGTCGTGCTCGCAGCTGATCACGAACGACGCCTGGTACGCGATCCTCCTCATGGTCATCACCATGACCGCCGGCACCGGCCTCATCATGTGGATGGGCGAGCTCATCACGGAGCGCGGCATCGGCAACGGCATGTCGCTGCTCATCTTCACGTCGATCGCCTCGACGTTCCCCGGCTCGCTCTGGTCGATCGCCCAGGCCCGCGGCCTCGACACCTTCTTCGTGGTGCTCGCGGTCGGACTCCTCGTGGTCGTCGCGGTCGTGTTCGTCGAGCAGTCCCAGCGGCGCGTGCCGGTGCAGTACGCCAAGCGCATGGTCGGACGCCGCACCTACGGCGGCAACAACACGTACATCCCGATCAAGGTCAACATGGCCGGTGTCGTGCCCGTGATCTTCGCGTCGTCGCTGCTCTACCTGCCCGCTCTCATCGCGCAGTTCAACCAGCCCGCGCAGGGCGAGGAGCCGCAGCCGTGGGTCGTCTGGATCACCAACTACCTGACCAAGGGCGACCACCCGCTCTACATGCTCCTGTACTTCGTGCTCATCGTCGGGTTCACCTACTTCTACGTCGCGATCACGTTCAACCCCGACGAGGTCGCCGAGAACATGAAGAAGTACGGCGGCTTCATCCCCGGCATCCGTGCCGGGCGCCCGACGGCCGAGTACCTCGACTACGTGCTCACGCGCATCACCCTCCCGGGCTCGCTGTACCTCGGTCTGATCGCCCTGCTCCCGCTCATCGCCCTCTCGGCGTTCGGCGCGAACCAGAACTTCCCGTTCGGCGGCGCCTCGATCCTGATCATCGTGGGTGTCGGCCTCGAGACCGTGAAGCAGATCGATGCGCAGCTCCAGCAGCGCCACTACGAAGGGCTCCTCCGATGACGGCCGACTCGACCGCCTCCGCTCGTCTGCTCATCGTCGGCCCCCAGGGCTCGGGCAAGGGCACTCAGGGCGTACTCGTCGCCGAGGCCTTCGGCGTTCCCCAGGTCGCCACGGGCGACATCTTCCGGGCGAACGTCTCGGGCGGCACCGAGCTGGGCAAGCGCGTGCAGGCGATCATCGAAGCCGGCGACCTGGTTCCCGACGCCCTCACCAGCGAACTCGTGCGCGACCGGCTCGAGCAGCCCGACGCCGCCGCGGGCTTCCTGCTCGACGGCTACCCCCGCAACCGCGGCCAGGTCGACGACCTGGCGGGCTTCCTGGCCGGTCGGGGCGAAGCGCTCGACGCGGTGATCGAGCTCGAGGTCCCTCGTGACGAGAGCATCGCCCGTCTGCACGACCGCGCCGTCAAGCAGGGCCGCACCGATGACACCGAAGAGGTCATCGCCAACCGGCTCGCGATCTACGAGCGCGAGACCGCGCCCATCCTCGACGTGTACCGCGCCCAGGGCCTCGTGCTCACGATCGACGGCGTCGGCACGCTCGACGAGGTGACGCAGCGCATCTTCGACGCGCTCGCCGACCGCGGGCTCGTCGCACAGGGCGACGGCGGCAACGGCGCGGCTGCCTGACCCGGCGTGTTCCGGCGCTCGATCTACAAGTCCGCGCAGGAACTGCGTGCGATGCGCCCGGCCGGCGCAGCGACCGCAGCGGCACTGGCCGAGGTGCGTGCGCTCATCGCTCCCGGAGCGAACGGACTCGAACTCGACGCCGCCGCCGAACGCGTGATCTCGCGACTCGGCGGGCGCTCGAACTTCCAGCTCGAGCCCGGCTACCGCCACACGCTGTGCGTGTCGGTCGACGACGACGTCGTGCACGGCATCCCGACCGACCGGCCGTTCCGCCCCGGTTCGATCGTCTCGGTCGACGGTGGCGCGGAGGTCGACGGTTGGAACGGCGACGCGGCCTTCACGGTCGTGGTCCCCGACCCGACACGCCCCGAGGTCGTCGCGGCGCGGACGCGTCTCAGCGAGGTCACCGAGGGCTCGCTCTGGTGCGGCATCGCCGCGCTGGCCGGAGCCCGCAGGCTCAACGAGGTGGGCGACGCGATCGAGGAGTACATCGAGGACGCGGGCGAGTACGGCATCCTCACCGACTACGTCGGTCACGGCATCGGCCGCTCGATGCACGAGGAACCCCCGGTCTTCAACTACCGCGTCGATCGCCGCGGGCCGGCCGTGCGGCCCGGCCTGGTCGTGGCCATCGAGCCGATGGTCGTCGCGGGGTCCATCGAGACGTTCGTCCGTGACGACGGCTGGACCGTCACGACCTCCGACGGAGCGGATTCGGCTCATTGGGAGCACTCGGTCGCCGTGCACGCCGACGGCATCTGGGTGCTGACCGCCAACGACGGCGGTGCCGCGGGCCTCGCGCCGTTCGGCGTCGTGCCGGTGCCGATCGCCTGACGGCTCGCCGCGGCATCCGTCGACGGCGTCGCAGTCTCCCGTTCCGGACGGAACCCTGCCCCGAAACGGAACGCCCGCTCTTCGGCCTGCCAGGAGACGCCCGACGGCATCGCCTGCGGCGACCGCGCTGGGTAGGGTGAAAGGCGGGGAGTCGCCGGGGCTCGTGCAGCGTCGACGACCGTGACGGGAGGAGCGGGCATGCAGCTCAGGGGGACCGGCGTCGGGAGCGGCATCGCGGTCGGCACGGTGGTCCGGATGGCGGATCCGCTGCCGGAGCCGCCCGATCGTCGGAGCGAGGCCGACCCCGAGACGGAGCTCGAGCGCGCCCGTGCGTCGCTCGCCGCGACGGCGGCCGACCTCACTGCTCGCGGCAGCGCTGCCGGAGGCGCGGCCAAGGACGTGCTCGAGGCGCAGGCGCTCATGGCCGCCGACCCATCGCTCGCGACCGAGGTCGAGACCCGGGTGCGTGCGGGATCGACGGCTGAGCGTGCGGTGTTCGACGCCTTCGTCGGCTACCGGGACATGCTCGCCGGCATGGGCGGGTACCTGGCCGAGCGTGCGCCGGATCTCGACGACGTCTCGCAGCGCGTGCGCGCCCACCTGGCCGGGGTGCCTGCGCCGGGCGTGCCCGCACCGGGGCATCCGTTCGTGCTCGTCGCCGGCGACCTCTCGCCGGCCGACACGGCAGCGCTCGACCTCGATCAGGTGCTCGCCGTGGTGACCGCCGAGGGCGGTCCGACCTCGCACACGGCGATCCTCGCCAGGGAGAAGTCCATCGTCGCGGTGGTGGGCGCGGCCGGTGCCGTCGACCTCGCCGACGGCGACCTCGTGGTCGTCGACGCCGGGGCCGACGCGGTGATCGCGTCGCCCGACGGCGAGGAACTCGCGGACGCCGAGCGGCGCATCGCCGCCCGCGCGGCACGCGCCGCGGCGCCCGTCGAGCCGGGGCGGCTCTCAGACGGCACGCCGGTGCCGCTGCTCGCGAACCTCGGGTCGGCCGACGGCGCCGCCGAGGCCGTGCGGCTCGGGGCGGAGGGCGTCGGCCTGTTCCGCACCGAGTTCGTGTTCCTCGACGCCGACGTCGCACCGACCGTCGACGAGCAGCGGGCCGAGTACGCGCGCCTGCTCGAGGCGTTCCCGGGCCGCAAGGTCGTCGTGCGGGTGCTCGACGCCGGTGCCGACAAGCCGCTCTCGTTCGTGAACGACGACGACGAGCCGAACCCGGCCCTCGGGCTCCGGGGCATCAGGGCGCTCCGTGCGGCGGAGCAGGTGCTGCGCGACCAGCTCACCGCGCTCGCGCGGGCCGCGTCCGAGACCGATGCCGAGCTGCAGGTCATGGCGCCCATGGTCGCGACCGTCGAGGAGACCCGGTACTTCGTCGCGCTCGCCCGCGAGTTGGGCATCGGGGTTGCCGGCGTGATGGTCGAGACCCCGGCGGCCGCCCTCATCGCCGACCGGGTGCTCGCCGTCGCCGACTTCGCCTCGATCGGCACGAACGACCTCACGCAGTACACGATGGCCGCCGACCGGCTGCTCGGTTCGGTCGCGGCGCTCCAGGACCCGTGGCACCCCGCCGTGCTCCGCCTGATCGGCGAGGTCGGCGAAGCGGGTGCGGAAGCCGGGCGCCCGGTGGGCATCTGCGGCGAGGCCGCCGCCGATCCGCTGCTGGCGCTCGTGCTCGTCGGACTCGGCGCCACGTCGCTGTCGATGTCGCCGTCGGCCCTCGGCGACGTGCGCGCCTCGTTGCGCGAATTCGACCGAGCGGATGTCGCGGGCCTCGCCCGCGAGGCCCTCGCCGCGGAGGGTGCGGCCGAGGCGCGAGCGGCGGTGCGCGCCGCGGTGGAGGCCATGCGGGCCGATCGCGGCCCCGGTTCGCTTAATCAGGCGCGATGACGTAAAGTTGACCCTTGGTGCTCTGCACGTGCGCCTTGGCGTGCCCGACGTCCTGTCGAGCGGTCGAGGTCGACTCCGAGCATCATCGCACGACCAGCATCCCAAACTCCAAGCGATAGTGAGGCTATGGCCAAGAAAGACGGCGTCATCGAGATCGAAGGCTCGGTCATCGAGGCTCTCCCGAACGCGATGTTCCGGGTTGAGCTCACGAACGGGCACAAGGTTCTCGCACACATCTCAGGCAAGATGCGTCAGCACTACATCCGAATCCTCCCCGAGGACCGCGTGATCGTGGAGCTGAGCCCCTACGACCTGACGCGCGGGCGCATCGTCTACCGCTACAAGTAAGCCTGCTGGAAAGTAACGGCCCGAGGCACCCCACGGGCACGAAGACAGCGAAACCAAGGAAACACTCATGAAGGTCAACCCCTCCGTCAAGCCCATCTGCGACAAGTGCAAGGTCATCCGCCGCCACGGCAACGTCATGGTGATCTGCGAGAACCCGCGCCACAAGCAGCGCCAGGGCTAGTCAGAAGACTTCGGGCCGGCCTCAGGGCGCGGCTCGTTCCACATAACTGAACACTGCATTCGGCAACACCAGAACCGAGGCATCTCCGGATGCCGCGGGGACACCTCGGGGCGGAGGCCCGGGCACCGGTGTTGCTCCACACCTCCACTCGAACACAGGAGAAGCCGAACATGGCACGTCTTGCAGGAGTCGACATCCCGCGCGAGAAGCGCGTGGAGATCGCACTCACCTACATCTACGGCGTCGGCCGCACGCGCGCGCTCGAGACGCTCGCGGAGACCGGTATCGACGGGAACATCCGCGTCAAGGACCTCACCGACGACCAGCTCGTCGCGCTGCGCGACTACATCGAGGGCAACTACAAGGTTGAGGGCGACCTCCGCCGCGAGGTCGCCGCCGACATCCGCCGCAAGGTCGAGATCGGCTCGTACGAGGGCCTGCGCCACCGTCGCGGCCTTCCGGTCCGCGGTCAGCGCACCAAGACCAACGCTCGTACCCGCAAGGGCCCGAAGCGCACCGTCGCCGGCAAGAAGAAGCCCGGCCGCAAGTAACCGCTCGTCGCCAGATCTAGGAGATTTCACACATGGCAGCATCCAAGGCGGCTACTCGCAAGCCGCGCAAGAAGGAAAAGAAGAACATCGCCGTGGGCCAGGCCCACATCAAGTCGACGTTCAACAACACGATCGTCTCGATCACCGACACCACCGGTGCCGTGATCAGCTGGGCCTCCTCGGGTGGCGTCGGCTTCAAGGGCTCGCGCAAGTCGACCCCGTTCGCCGCGCAGCTCGCCGCCGAGTCGGCCGCCCGTCAGGCGCAGGAGCACGGTATGAAGAAGGTCGACGTCTTCGTGAAGGGCCCCGGCTCGGGCCGCGAGACCGCGATCCGTTCGCTCCAGGCCGCGGGCCTCGAGGTCGGCAGCATCAACGACGTGACGCCTCAGGCTCACAACGGCTGCCGCCCGCCGAAGCGCCGCCGCGTCTAAGTCCCTCCACGCTGGTCGAGCGGGGCGCGCTGCGCTCGTCTCGGACCCCGCGGCATCCGCGAGTCCGAGACGGCGCAGGCGTCCTGCCCGGCCGGCGGACCAGTTCTCTCACAACTCAAGATCCTCGAACTCGCAGGTGTCATATAGCGGACACCCTGCCGAAAGGAATCCACAGTGCTGATCGCACAGCGCCCGACGCTCACCGAAGAGAACATCTCGGAGTTCCGTTCGCGTTTCGTGATCGAGCCCCTCGAGCCGGGCTTCGGTTACACCCTGGGCAACTCGCTTCGGCGTACGCTCCTCTCGTCCATCCCCGGCGCGGCTGTCACCAGCATCCGCATCGACGGCGTGCTGCACGAGTTCTCGACCGTTCCCGGTGTGCGTGAGGACGTCACCGAGATCATCCTGAACATCAAGAACCTGGTCGTCTCGAGCGAGCACGACGAGCCCATCACGGCGTACCTGCGCAAGCAGGGTGCCGGCGAGGTCACCGCGGCGGACATCTCCGCTCCGGCCGGCGTCGAGGTGCACAACCCCGAGCTCGTCATCGCCACGCTCAACGAGTCGGCGAAGTTCGAGCTCGAGCTGACCATCGAGCGCGGCCGCGGCTACGTCTCGGCCAGCCAGAACCGCAACGAGTACTCCGAGGCCGGCCAGATCCCGGTCGACTCGATCTACTCGCCGGTGCTCAAGGTCACCTACCGCGTCGAGGCCACCCGTGCCGGTGAGCGCACCGACTTCGACCGCCTCGTGGTCGACGTCGAGTCGAAGCCCGCCATCAGCCCCCGCGACGCCATCGCGTCGGCCGGTCGCACGCTCACCGAGCTGTTCGGCCTGGCCCGCGAGCTCAATGTCGCGGCCGAGGGCATCGAGATCGGCCCGGCGCCGGTCGACGCCGTGCTCTCGAGCGAGCTCTCGATCCCGATCGAGGACCTCGACCTCTCGGTGCGCAGCTACAACTGCCTCAAGCGCGAGGGCATCAACACCGTGTCCGAGCTCGTCGCCCTCTCGGAGTCGCAGCTCATGAACATCCGCAACTTCGGTCAGAAGTCGGTGGATGAGGTCAAGGACAAGCTCACCGAGATGGGTCTTTCGCTGAAGGACTCCGTTCCCGGTTTCGACGGCGCCCACTTCTACACGGGCTTCGAAGAAGAGAACTAGTCCTTCGCGCCCGCCGCACTGAACCCCCACTACTGGAGATAACGAACCATGCCGAAGCCCACCAAGGGCCCCCGCCTCGGAGGCGGCCCCGCGCACGAGCGGCTCCTGCTCGCGAACCTCGCTGCTGCGCTCTACACGCACAAGTCGATCACCACGACCGAGACCAAGGCGAAGCGCCTTCGTCCGCTCGCCGAGCGTCTCATCACGTTCGCGAAGCGCGGCGACCTGCACGCGCGTCGTCGCGTGCTCGCCGTGATCGGCGACAAGGCCGTCGTCCACGAGCTGTTCACGGTCATCGCACCCCAGGTCGCCGACCGTGAGGGCGGCTACACCCGCATCACGAAGATCGGCAACCGCAAGGGCGACAACGCCCCCATGGCGGTCATCGAGCTCGTCCTCGAGCCCGTGACCCCCAAGGTGCGCGCCGCGAAGCCGGCTGCTGCGCCCGTCGCCGACGAGGCTCCCGCCGAGGAGCCCGTGGTCGAGGCCGAGGAGACCGTCGAGGTCGCCGAGGCCGAGGAGACCGTCGAGGCTGCAGAGGCCGCCGACGAGGCTCCCGCCGAGGAGTCGGCCGACGCCAAGTAGTCGACGCCTGTCGTCCGAGAGGCCCCGATGCATCCGCTGCATCGGGGCCTCTCGGCGTCTCCGGGTGCGTGAGCGGCCCCCGCGCCGGCTCTAGGCTGGTGGGCATGACCGGTGACGACGAGCAGGCGCCTGCGGCCCCGGAGGCCGAAGACGCGGCATCCGTCGTGCGCATCAGGCTCGGCATCGCCTACGACGGCACCGACTTCAACGGATGGAGCCGCCAGCCGTCGCTGCGCACGGTGCAGGGCGTCATCGAGGCCGCCCTCGCGACGCTGTTCCGGCGCACGGGGGTCGTGCCGAAGCTCACCGTGGCCGGACGCACCGACGCGGGCGTGCACGCGCGGGGCCAGGTCGCGCACCTCGACCTGCCGGCGGCCGCGCTCGAGTCCGTGACGCGGGCCCGCCGCGGTCACGCGGGCGAGGCGAGCACCCCCGCCGGTGTGCTGGCTCGCCGTCTCACCGGCATCATCGGCGCGGACGCCGACGTCGTGATCACGGGCGCCGACCTCGCCCCGGCCGGGTTCGACGCCCGGTTCTCGGCCATCTGGCGACGCTACGATTACGCCGTGGCCGACACCGGAGCCGCACGCGACCCGCTCGCCAGGCGTTCGACCGTCGCGTATCCGCGCGCACTCGACGTCGAGGCGATGGATGCCGCGGCCGGTTCGCTGCTCGGGCTCCACGACTTCGCGACCTTCTGCAAGCCGCGGGAGGAGGCGACCACCATCCGCACCCTCCAGCACTACGGCTGGCGCAGGCGCGCCGACGGCGTGCTCGTGGCCTCGCTGCAGGCCGATGCGTTCTGCCACTCGATGGTGCGGGCGCTCGTCGGCGCGTGCGTCGCGGTGGGGGAGGGGCGGCTCGAGGCATCCGACCCGCTCGCGCTGCTGCGCGCGACCGAACGCACGAGCGCGTTCAAGGTGATGCCCGCGAAGGGCCTCGTGCTGACGGAGGTCGGCTACCCGGCCGACGACGAGCTCGAGGCGCGTGCGACGCAGACGAGGGCACGACGCCGATTGGACGTCGGCGAGGTCGTCGGCTAAGCTATCTCTTTGGTGCCGCCATCTGCGCCGGCACCCGAAGTTGAGCCCTCCACCGGGTGGCTCGTCCGCATCGCGGCCGAACGCCCACGGAGTGGGATTCACGAACCCCTCACTCGATCAGAAAGCAGCACGACAGTGACGCGCACCTACACCCCCAAGGCGAACGAGATCCAGCGCGACTGGGTCATCATCGACGCCACCGACATCGTTCTCGGCCGTCTCGCGAGCCACACCGCAGCCCTGCTGCGCGGCAAGCACAAGCCGACCTTCGCCAACCACATGGACACCGGTGACTTCGTCATCATCGTCAACGCCGAGAAGGTAGCCCTCACCGGCCAGAAGCTCCTCCAGAAGAAGGCGTACCGCCACTCGGGCTACCCGGGCGGCCTCAAGGCGGTCGGCTACGCCGAGCTCCTCGAGAAGAACCCCGTCCGCGCCGTCGAGAAGGCGATCCGCGGCATGCTCCCGAAGAACTCGCTCGGCCGCGCCCAGCTCAAGAAGCTGAAGGTCTACGCCGGCTCGGAGCACCCGCACGCGGCTCAGCAGCCCAAGCCGTACACCCTCACCCAGGTCGCCCAGTAATTCCGGCACCCTCGACGTTCTCGAAAAGGATTCACACCACCATGGCGAAGATCGCAGACCAGCTCGACGCGGCTCCGGAGAGCTACACCACCGAGAGCGCCCCCGCGGCGGCTCCCAGCACCCCCCGTGCCGTCCTCAACGTGTCGGGCGCAGCCGTCGGCCGCCGCAAGCAGGCCATCGCCCGCGTGCGCGTCGTCCCCGGCGCCGGCACCATCACGGTCAACGGCCGTGCATTCGCGGACTACTTCCCGAACAAGCTGCACCAGCAGCTCATCACCGACCCGTTCACCGTGCTCGAGCTCACCGGCTCGTACGACGTGATCGCCCGCATCACCGGCGGCGGCCCCTCGGGCCAGGCCGGCGCACTGCGTCTCGCGATCGCCCGTGCACTCAATGAGATCGACCGTGAGAACAACCGCCCGACCCTGAAGAAGGCCGGCTTCCTCACGCGCGACGCCCGCGTCATCGAGCGCAAGAAGGCCGGTCTCAAGAAGGCCCGCAAGGCTCCCCAGTTCTCGAAGCGTTAATCGCTTCTCGGACGCCTCCGAATGCCTCGGCTCTTCGGAACGGACGGGGTCCGGGGCCTGGCCAACCGTGAACTCACGGCTGACCTGGCCCTGGGCCTCGCCCAGGCGGCTGCCGCCGTGCTCACGCAGGGCCGGCACGCCGATGAACTCCGCGCGGCGGGTCGTCGACCCGTCGCCGTGGTCGCGCGCGATCCGCGCGTGTCCGGTGAATTCCTCACCGCCGCCGTCTCGGCCGGCCTCGCGAGCTCCGGTGTCGACGTCCTCGACGCCGGCGTCATCCCGACGCCCGCCACGGCATTCCTGATCGACTCGATCGACGCCGACTTCGGCGTCATGATCTCGGCGTCGCACAACCCGGCCCCCGACAACGGCATCAAGTTCTTCTCGTTCGGCGGCACGAAGCTCCCCGACGAGGTCGAGGACCGCATCGAGTCCTACCTCGGCCGCCAGAAGCTCGCCCCCATCGGCGGCGGCGTCGGGCGCATCCGCCGGTTCGCCGATGCGGAGGACCGCTACGTCGTGCACCTGCTCGGCACGCTGCCGAACCGGCTCGACGGCATCCACGTCGTGCTCGACTGCGCCCATGGCGCGGCGGCCGGAGTCTCGCCCGAGACGTTCCGCGACGCGGGCGCGAAGGTCACCGTCATCGGTGCCGACCCCGACGGCCTGAACATCAACGACGGCGTCGGGTCGACCCATCTCGACCACCTCGCCGCGGCCGTGCGCGAGCACGGCGCCGACGTGGGCATCGCCCACGATGGCGACGCCGACCGCTGCCTGGCCGTCGACGCCGACGGCAACATCGTCGACGGCGACATGATCATGGCGATCCTCGCGGTGGCCATGCACGAGCGCGGCGCCCTCACCGACGACACGCTGGTCGTCACCGTCATGTCGAACCTGGGCCTGCGCCGGGCCATGGCCGATCGGGGCATCCGCGTCGTCGAGACCAAGGTCGGCGACCGGTACGTGCTCGAGGCGCTCGCGGCCGAAGGGCTCGCCCTGGGCGGCGAGCAGTCCGGCCACGTGATCATGAGCGAGTTCGCGACGACCGGCGACGGCGTGCTGACGGGCCTGCACCTCGTGGCCGAGATGGCACGTACGGGCAAGTCCCTCGCCGAGCTCGCGTCGGTCATGACCGTGTACCCGCAGGTGCTCGTGAACGTGCGCGGCGTCGACCACCACGCGCTGGCGGGCGACGACGAGATCGCCGCAGCCGTGGCCGCGGCCGAGCTCGAGCTCGGCGACTCCGGCCGGGTGCTGCTGCGCCCGTCGGGCACCGAGCCGATGGTGCGCGTCATGGTCGAGGCGCTGAGCCAAGACGACGCCGAGCGCCACGCGGCGTCCCTCGCGGCGATCGTCGGCGAGCGTCTCGCGCTTCCCGTCTGACGCGACCCGCCATGCACGACCCGCGCGAACCCTGAAACGGCCGCGCGCGGCATCCGTCCCCGATCATCGGGACCACGGATGCCGCGCGCGGCCGTCGTGCGTTCGTCAGAGCTTGCGCAGCAGCACGGTCGAGACGGTGTGGTCGGCGCTCTTGCGCAGCACGAGCGAGGCCCGCGACCTGGTGGGCCGCACGTTCTGCAGCAGGTTGGGCTCGTTGATCGAGCGCCAGATCTCGCCGGCCCTCGCCCTGGCCTGCTCCTCGGTGAGGCTCGCGTAGCGGTGGAAGTACGAGCGCGGGTTCGTGAACGCCCCGCGCTGCAGCTTCAGGAAGCGCTCCTCGTACCACCGTGCGATGTCGCTCGTGCGGGCGTCGACGTAGATCGAGAAGTCGAACAGGTCGCTCACCGCGAGCCGGTGTCCGGGGCCGGGGGGCTGCAGCACGTTGAGGCCCTCGACGATGAGCACGTCGGGGCGGCGCACCGTGATCTGCGCGTCGGGCACGATGTCGTAGGCGAGATGCGAGTAGAAGGGTGCGCGGACCTCGGGGGCGCCGGCCTTCACTTCGCTCACGAAGCGCAGCAGCGCGCGCCGGTCGTACGACTCGGGGAAGCCCTTGCGCGCCATGAGCCCCCGGCGCTCGAGCTCGGCGTTCGGGAAGAGGAACCCGTCGGTCGTGATGAGCTCGACGCGCGGGGTGTGCTCCCACCTGGCGAGCAGTTCGCGCAGCACGCGCGCGATCGTCGACTTGCCGACCGCGACCGAACCGGCGACCCCGATGACGAACGGAGTGGACTCGACGCGTTCGCGGAGGAACTCGCCGGTCGCATTGCGCAGGGCCTTGGTGCCGCCGACGTAGAGGTTCAGTAGCCTGCTGAGCGGCAGGTACACCTCGGCGAGCTCGCGCATGTCGAGCGGTTCGCCGAGCCCGCGGAGCTGCACGATCTCGGTCTCGCTGAGCGGGGCGGGCACGGACGGCGCGAGCTCGGACCAGTCTGCGCGGGGGAGCTCGATGAACGGTGAGATCTGCGCGATGGGAGTCGACGAGGTCTGCGGATCCGGCACCCGCACAGTCTAGTGTCGGCGTGCCGGCCGGGCTGTCGGCGGAGCCCCCGCGGAGCCCCCGCGGAGCCCCCGTGGAGCCCCACGCGGAGCCCCCGTGGAGCCCCCGTGGAGCGCGCCCACGTAGAATCGACCCCATGTGTGGAATTGTCGGATACGTCGGGCAGCGCAGCAGCGTCGACGTGCTCATGGGAGGCCTGAAGCGCCTCGAATATCGCGGTTACGACTCGGCGGGCGTCGCCATCGTCGACGACGACGGGGCGATCGAGACGGCCAAGCGCGCCGGCAAGCTCCAGGTGCTGGCCGACGAGCTCGCGGCGCACCCGCTGCACGAGGGTCGCACCGGCATCGGGCACACCCGGTGGGCGACGCACGGCGGCCCCACCGACCGGAACGCGCACCCGCACCTGGGCGACGAGGGCCGGCTCGCGCTCATCCACAACGGCATCATCGAGAACTTCGCCGAGCTGAAGCAGGAGCTCGTCGACGACGGCTACGTGTTCGAGTCCGAGACCGACACCGAGGTGGCCGCCGTGCTCCTCGGTCGCGAGGTGCGCCGCACGGGCGACCTGCGCGAGGCGTTCCAGCTCGTGGTGAACCGCCTCGAGGGCGCGTTCACCCTGCTCGCCGTGCACCGCGACGCCCCGGGGCTCGTGGTCGGCGCGCGACGCAACTCGCCGCTCGTGATCGGGCTCGGCGAGGGCGAGAACTTCTTCGGGTCGGATGTCGCGGCCTTCGTGGAGTACACGAAGCGCGCCGTCGCGATCGGCCAGGACCAGATCGTCGCGATCACGGCCGACGCCGTCACGGTCACCGACTTCGACGGCGCGCCCGTCGAGGTGGAGCCGTTCGAGGTCGCGTGGGACGCCTCGGCCGCCGAGAAGGGCGGCTGGTCGTCGTTCATGCGCAAGGAGGTCGCGGAGCAGCCCGAGGCGGTCGCGAACACCATCCGCGGTCGCATCGCCGACGGCGAGGTGCACATCCCCGAGCTCGAGTCCTTCGGCGACGACGAGCTGCGCGCGGTGCGCCGCATCACGGTGGTCGCGTGCGGCACGGCGTCGTACGCCGGCCAGGTGGCGAAGTACGCGATCGAGCAGTGGGCGCGGGTGCCGGTCGAGATCGAGCTCAGCCACGAGTTCCGCTATCGGGAGCCGGTCATCGACGACGGCACGCTCGTGCTCTCGATCAGCCAGTCGGGCGAGACCATGGACACGCTCATGGCCGTGAAGTACGCCCGCGAGCAGGGTGCGCGCACGATCTCGATCTGCAACACGCAGGGCGCGACGATCCCGCGCGAGTCCGACGCGGTCGTGTACACGCACGCCGGCCCCGAGGTCGCGGTCGCGTCGACCAAGGCGTTCGTGGCGCAGATCACCGCGCTCTACCTCTTCGGCCTGCACCTGGCCCGCGTGCGCGGCACCGTCTCGCCCGAGGTGCTGGCCGACGCGCTCGCCGAGCTGCAGGCGATCCCCGCGAAGCTCGAGACCGCCCTCGGCCAGTCCGAGCGCGTCGCGGAGCTCGCGCACTGGATGGCCGACACCCGCTCGGTGCTCTTCCTCGGCCGCCACGTGGGCTACCCGATCGCCATGGAGGGCGCGCTGAAGCTCAAGGAGCTCGCGTACATCCACGCCGAGGGCTTCGCCGCCGGTGAGCTGAAGCACGGCCCGATCGCGCTGATCGAGCCCGGTCAGCCGGTGTTCGTGGTCGTGCCGAGCCCGCGCGGTTCGGCGCACCTGCACCCGAAGGTCGTCTCGAACATCCAGGAGATCCGCGCGCGAGGCGCCCGCGTCATCGCGATCGCCGAGGAGGGCGACGCCGCGGTGCTGCCGTTCGCCGACGAGGTGATCCGGATCCCGCTCGCCGCACCGCTGTTCGAACCGCTCCTCGCGGTCGTTCCGCTGCAGGTGTTCGCGATGGAGCTCTCGCAGGCCAAGGGCCTCGACGTCGACCAGCCCCGCAACCTCGCGAAGTCGGTGACGGTGGAGTGACCTCGTCGGGGGTGTTCGCGTGATCGTCGGAATCGGCATCGACGTGGTCGACATCGCACGGTTCGAACGGTCGATCGCGCGGACCCCCGCGCTCGCCGAGCGCCTGTTCGCTGAGAGCGAACGCGGGCGCCCGGCACGCTCCCTGGCCGCCAGGTTCGCGGCCAAGGAGTCGCTCATCAAGGCCCTGGGCGGTCACGCCGTCGTGCGCTGGCACGAGATGACGATCGTGCAGGACGCCGACGGCAACCCCGACTTCGCGCTCAGCGGCGGACTCGCCGACCACGTCGCCGCGCTCGGCATCGACCGCGTGCACCTCTCTATGAGCCACGACGCCGGCATCGCGAGCGCGTTCGTCATCCTCGAGGCGAGCGGGGCGACCGCATGAACGTGCGCCCCGCCGCGAACGCGTCGTTCCGCGAGGCGGTCGTCGACCTCGACGCCGTGCGCGAGAACCTCGCCGTGCTCGCCGAGGCGGTCGCACCTGCCGCGATCATGGCCGTGGTGAAGGCGAACGCCTACGGCCACGGCGCCGTGGCCGTCGCGCGGGCCGCCCTCGACGGCGGTGCAGCGTGGCTCGGCGTCGCCGACCTCGACGAGGCGTTCGAGCTCCGCGACGCGGGCGTCGACGCGCCGGTGCTCGCCTGGCTCCACGGACCCGACGCGCCGTTCGCCGAGGCCATCGCCCGAGACGTCGACCTCGGCGTCTCGTCGATCGACCAGCTGCGCCGCATCTCGGATGCCGCGGCGAGCGTCGGTTCGCCGGGTGCGCGCGCGTCGGTGCACCTCAAGATCGACACCGGGCTCAGCCGCAACGGCGTCCCGCCCGAGGAGTGGGTCGAGGCGGTCGCGTTCGCGGCCATGCTCGAGGCGCAGGGGCGCATCCGCGTGCGGGGCGTCTTCAGCCACCTCGCCAACACCGACGAGGAGGCCGACCTGGCCCAGCTCGCCGCATTCGAGGACGCGCTCGCCGGGGCATCCGCCGCCGGGCTCGACCCCGAGCTGCGCCACCTGGCCTCGACCGCCGCGGCCCTGCGCCTGCCCGCCTCGCGGTTCGACCTCGTGCGAGCGGGCATCGGCACCTACGGCATCCCGCCCTACGGCGACGGCACGACCTCGGCCGACCTCGGGCTGCGCCCCGTGATGACCCTGCGCGCGTGCGTCGCCGCGGTGCGCAGGGTCGAGGCGGGCGTCGGCGTCTCGTACAGCCACACCTGGCGCGCCGAGCGCCCGACGACGCTCGCGCTCGTGCCCCTCGGCTACGCCGACGGCATCCCGCGTCAGGCATCCGGCCGTGCCGAGGTGCTGCTCGCCGGGCGCAGGCGGCCGATCGTCGGCCGGATCGCGATGGACCAGTTCGTCGTCGACGTGGGCGACGCCGACGTCTCGGTCGGCGACGAGGTCGTGCTGTTCGGCGACCCCGAGACGGGCGCGCCCTCGGCCGACGACTGGGCGGCGGCCGCCGACACCATCGGGTACGAGATCGTCACGCGCATCGGCCACCGCGTTCCCCGCACCTACCGGACGCGCGCATGATGCGCGTCGAGGTCGCGGATGCCGCGGCCATGGAGGAGTTCGGCCGCGACCTGGGTGCCCGGCTGGTCGCCGGCGACCTGCTCATTCTCTCCGGGCCCCTCGGGGCGGGCAAGACGACGCTCACCAGAGGGCTCGGCGGCGGACTCGGCGTGCGCGGACCGGTGCAGTCGCCGACCTTCGTGCTCGCACGCACGCACCCGAGCCTCGTCGGCGGCGCTCCGCTCGTGCACGTCGACGCGTACCGCCTCGGCAGCGCCGAGCTGGTCGAGGACCTCGACCTCGACTTCGCACGCTCGGTGGTGGTCGTCGAGTGGGGCACCGGGCTCCTCGACGACGTGAGCGAGTCGTGGCTCGAGGTCGGCATCGAGCGTCCGCAGGGCGGCGCCGTGGTGCCGGATGCCGCGGGCGAGCCCGGTGCCGCGACCGGCGCGCCGGGCGGCGACGCGTCCGACGCCGAGTCGCTGGGCGCCGACGAGCCGCGCGTCGTCACGGTGCGCGGCTTCGGACCGCGCTGGGCGGGCACCGCCTACGCCGACGCTCGGTAGGCTTGAGGCATGCTGCTCGCGATCGACACCTCGACGGGCACGAGCGTCGCCGTCGTCGACCACGACGCCGGCGTGATCGCCGAGGTCGGCACGGCCGACACCATGCGGCACGCCGAGGTCGTGGGCGAACTCATCCGCGAGGCGCTCGAGTCCGCGAATGTTCGGCCCGCCCGCCTGTCGGGTGTCGCCGCGGGCATGGGCCCCGGGCCGTTCACCGGCCTGCGCGTCGGCATCGCCGCGGCGCACGCGTTCGCGCTCGGCATCCGCAAGCCCTTCGTGCCCGTGGTCAGCCACGACGCGGTCGCGTTCACGTGGTACCGCGACGGCGGTTCGGGCCCCATGCAGGTCGTGACCGACGCCCGCCGGCGCGAGTTCGCGGTGTCGGCCTACGACGGCGTCGATGCCGACCGCCTGCCGATCCGCGTGCACGGGCCCGAGCTGCACCCGCGCGACGCGGTGCCCGAACGCACGGGCACGCGCCTCGACGCCACGATCGTCTCGGCCGGCGGCATCGGCATGGTCGCCGAGTTCGCCTTCGCCTCGGGCAGGCTGCCGCTCACGGGCGACGCCCCCCTCTACCTCCGGGCGCCCGACGTGACGCCCTCTGCCGGAAAGCGGGTGCTGCGGTGAGCGTGCTCATGCGAAGGGCGCGGCCCGCCGACGTCGACGCGATCATGGCGCTCGAGCGCGAGACCTTCGTCACCGACGCCTGGTCCGAAGACCTGATGCGCGCCGAGATCTCGGGCGAGCACGGGTACTACCTCGTCGCGGTCGACGAGGAGGCCGAGCCCGAACGGCGCCTGATGGGCTACGCGGGCCTGTACGCGCCGGCCGGCACCGGCGACGCCGACGTGCAGACCATCGCGGTCGCCCCGTTCACCCGCGGCGTGGGCCTCGGGCGCGGCCTCATGCACGCGCTCATCACCCACGCCCGTCGCATGCGCGTCGCCCGGGTCTTCCTCGAGGTGCGCGCCGACAACCCGATCGCCAAGTCCCTCTACGACTCGCTCGGCTTCGTCGAGATCGGCGTGCGCAAGGGCTACTACCAGCCCGACGGCGTCGATGCGATCAGCATGCGGCTCGACGTGCCCGAGGCCGTGGCGCAGCCCGCCTCCGACGCGAGCGGTGCACGGCACGGCGGCCGCGCGGCATCCGGAACGGCCTCGAGGCCGGCCGCATCGGGGCCGGCCACGTCGAGACCGGCCCCGTCGACCGGAGGTGCCCGGTGAACCGCGAAGCCCCGCTCGTGCTCGGCATCGAGACCTCGTGCGACGAGACCGGCGTCGGCATCGTGCGCGGAACCGAGCTCCTCGCGAACGTCATCGCCTCGTCGATGGACGAGCATGCGCGCTACGGCGGCGTGGTGCCCGAGGTCGCGGCCCGCGCCCACCTCGAGGCGCTCGGGCCCAGCATCGACGCCGCGCTCGCGGCATCCGGCGTCACGCTCGACGAGCTCGACGCGGTCGCCGTGACGAGCGGGCCCGGCCTCGCCGGAGCGCTCATGGTCGGCGTCGGTGCGGCGAAGGCGCTCGCGCTCTCCCTCGAGAAGCCGATCTACGCCGTCAACCACCTCGTCGGCCACGTCGGCGCCGACCTGCTCGACGCCGAGGCGCCGCTCGAGACGCCGACCGTCGCACTGCTCGTCTCGGGCGGGCACACGTCGCTGCTGCTCGTGCGCGATCTCGTCGCCGATGTCGAGCTGCTCGGCGAGACCATCGACGACGCCGCGGGCGAGGCGTTCGACAAGGTCGCGCGCGTGCTCGGGCTGCCCTATCCGGGCGGGCCCGAGATCGACCGGGCGGCCGTCGGCGGCGACCCGAACGCGATCCGGTTCCCGCGCGGCCTCACCCAGCCGAAGGACCAGGCGGCGCACCGCTACGACTTCAGCTTCTCGGGCCTGAAGACCGCGGTCGCCAGGTGGGTGGAGCAGCGCGAGGCGGCCGGCGAGCCGGTGCCCGTCGCCGATGTCGCGGCGAGCTTCCGGGAGGCCGTCGCCGACGTGCTCGTCACCAAGGCGATCGCCGCCTGCGTCGACCTCGGCGTGCCGCGCCTGCTGCTCGGCGGCGGCGTGGTCGCCAATGCGCGCCTGCGCGAGCTCGCACGGGAGCGCGCGGAGGCCGCGGGCATCGACCTGCGCATCCCGCCGCTGTCGCTCTGCACCGACAACGGCGCCATGATCGCCGCACTCGGCTCGCAGCTCATCATGGCCGGCCACGAGCCGTCCGGCCTCGCGTTCGGGGCCGACTCGACGCTGCCGGCGACCGAGGTGCAGGTCGCCTGACCGGCCGACGGCCGCGCCGTGCCGTCGACGGCGTGGGGTGCGCGCGATCCTGCGACAGCGCTAAAGTGACGAACGGGGGCGGATGTCGCTCCTGCACGCATTCGAGCCGACACGGTTGTCCCATCGTGGCCGGTACAGCATCGAGGAGATCACCGTGAGCGACCCGAACCTTCCCAACAAGTCCGACCAGACGCCCGAGGTTCCCGCAGCGCCCGAGGTTCCTGCGGCCCCGCCCGCGCCCGCTGCTCCGGCGGCGCCTGCAGCCCCGCCCGCCTACACGGCCCCGGAGGCGCCGGCTCCCGGCGCGCCGCCCGCCGCTCCCGCCTACGGGGGAGCCTACGATACCTCGGCACCCGCGTACGGAGCGCCGACCCCGGCCAAGACCAACGTGCTCGCGATCGTCTCGCTCGTCGCCTCGCTCGTCGGCTTCTTCACGGGCATCGGCTTCATCGTCGGCATCGTCTGCGGGCACATCTCCATCAGCCAGATCAAGAAGACCGGCGAACAGGGTCGCGGCATGGCCATCGCGGGGCTCGTGATCGGCTACATCGGTCTCGTGATCTCGATCATCCTCACGATCGTCTTCATCGTGCTCTTCGCGATCGCCGCGTCGTACGGCACCTACACGACGTACTGATCGAACTCACCCCACGAAAGGTCGAACCATGAGCGATCCCAACGTTCCGGCCGACGGCGCCGACGCGAAGGCTCCCGACGCGTCCGGCGCGGCGGCGGCATCCGAGGCCGCGTCCTCGGCGAGTGCCGACGCGGCGGCGTCCACGCCAGACGTGCCCGACGCGCCGAGCGTGCCCGAGGTGCCCGGCGCTCCGACGCCGCCCGCCGCACCCGAGCCCCCGGCTCCGCCCGCTCCTCCGGCGCCGCCGGCCTACGGCGCTCCGACGCCGCCCGCGGCGGGGCAGTCGTACGGCGGTGCGCCCGCTGCGCCCCCGGCCTACGGTGCCGCGGTTCCGCCCGCGCCGCCCGTGCCGCCGGCTGCATCCGCGTACGGCGCCCCCGCGGCGACACCCGCGTACGGTGCACCTGCGGCGGCGAACCCCTACCAGTCGGGTGCGCCCGCGAAGTCCACGCCGGTCTACAGCCTGATCTCGCTCATCGCGGGCATCGTGGGCCTCGTCGGCTTCTTCGTGGTGTTCATCCCGTTCGTCGGGGGCATCATGCAGCTCTTCATCCCCGCCGCGGCCGTCGTGCTCGGCTTCATCGGCCGCAAGCGCGAGCCCGCGGCAAAGGGCATGTGGCTCACGGGCATCATCCTCGGCTTCGTGGGCGTCGCGATCGGTCTCATCTCGCTGCTGTTCTGGGCGATCATCTTCGCGTCGGCGTCGAATTCGGTCTACTACTACTGACCGTGACCGACCTGCCCGCAGAGCCAGCGCGACCGCGCACGGTTCCGGATGCCTCCGACGAGGCATCCGGAACCGGGCCTGCGCAGCCTCCGATCGACGAGGCGGCGCTCAGGTCCGCCGCGCCGACGGCCGATGGCGCGTCGGTGCCGATGGCCGTCGCACCGAGCAGGTGGGACATGCCGCTCGACACCGGCGAGCTGCGCACCGTTCCGACGGGCCAGCTGCTCATCGTGCACCGGCCCGAGGCGTTCGCCGAGGCATCCGAAGAGGTCGAGGAGGAGGAGACCCAGCGTCGCGTCTACAGTTGGGTCGGCGCCGTCCTCGGCGTGATCGGCGCCGCCGCGTCGCTCTTCGTCGGCTGGATGCTGCCGCTGTCCATCGTCGCGATCATCTTCGGCGTGCTCGGCCTGCGGCGCGAGGAGACCGGGCGCACGCTCGCCTTCGTCGCGATCGGCACGGGGGTCGGCGGCCTCGTCTTCTCGGCGGTCTGGATCGGCTACTACGCGATCGTCTTCGACACGCTGCAGATCTGATCGCCCGCGACGACAGCCGACTCGAGCGTGTGCGGCACGGCGGCACGGCGGTCCAGCGGGTCAGCGGCCCAGCGGGTGAGTGTGTCAGCGCGGGAGACGCTCGACGAGCAGCGCGACGTGGCGCCCCTCCTCACGGGTCAGCACGAGGGTCGCGGATGCCTCGCCCTGCAGCTTGAGCTTCGTGCGCAGCACGGCGGGGTCGACGTCGATGCCGCGCTTCTTGATCTCGAGCGTGCCGATGCCGCGTGCGCGCAGGGCCTGCCGCAGCTGGCGCTCGTCGACCGGCAGCCGCTCGATCACCCGGAAGCCCTGGGCGAACGGCGAGTCGAATGCGGTGTCGCCGGTCAGGTAGGCGATGCCGTCGGAGAGCATCCACGCGCCGTGGGCGCGGGCGAGATCGCCGATGAGCCGCGCGCGGATCACGGCGCCGTCGGGCTCGTAGAGGTAGTCGCCGAGCGGGCCGACCGGAGCGTCTTCGCTGTCGGCGGCCGCGGTGAGCTCGTCGGCGCCGCGTTCGCCGACGACCAGGGCGGCACGACCGATGCCCGGTCGTGCGACCTGGCCGAACCAGACGCCGAGTTCGACGACGTCGCCGCCGACCGAGACCCACTGCGCCTCGGCGCCGGCTGGGATCACGTCGCGGTCGGTGCCGGGGCCGAGCTTCACGCCGACGGCCATGCGGTCGGCCAGGCCGAACGCGAAGTCGAGGCTCGGGGTGTAGTCCGCGGCATCCGAGAGCCTGCGCGTGCGCCCGCCGCTCGTGACGCGCCGCGCGGGGTCGAGCCACGCCCCGCCGATGCCGCCGAGGTGCACTTCCTCTGCCGTGGTGTGCAGCACGCGCGCCTTGTCGAACGGTGCGAGGTTGAACGCGGCGATCGTGGCCGTGACCTCGTCGGCCTCGGCGGCCGTCACCTCGAGGTCGACGGCCGAGAGGGCGAGCGAGTCGCCGCCGATGCCGCAGCCGAGGTCGGCGACGTGGCGGATGCCGGCGCGGGCGAAGCGTCCGGCGTGCAGCGCGGCGACCTGCAGCCGCGTGGCCTGTTCGAGGCCGGCCTCGGTGAAGAGCATGCGCTCGGCGAACTCGCCGAACTTGGCCTTCGCCTTGGCGCGGAGCTTGGACTGCGTGAGCACGGCGGCCACGAGCGAGGGGGAGTGCCCCTGGCGGCGGAGGTCGGAGACGGCGGCGACGATGTCGGTCTTGGCGTGCCACTCGGGCAGCGAGTCGAGCAGTCGCAGGCCTTCGGGGGAGAGCAGTTCGACGAGCTCGGAGCGGTCCACCCGGCCACGCTAGCACCCCGCTCCGACGGGTTGGCACTCACGTTGCACGAGTGCCAAATCGCGCCTAGACTTCTATTAGCACTCTCGCGTTGAGGCTGCTAACCAGTCTTCATCAAGACAGTTTTCTTCATTGAGAGAAGGGGCAACCGTGTCGGTTTCCATCAAGCCGCTCGAGGACCGCATCGTCATCAAGCAGGTCGAGGCAGAGCAGACCACCGCATCGGGTCTGGTCATCCCCGACACCGCCAAGGAGAAGCCCCAGGAGGGTGAAGTCATCGCGGTCGGCCCCGGCCGCATCGACGACAACGGCAACCGCGTTCCGCTCGACGTCGCAGTCGGCGACAAGGTGATCTACTCCAAGTACGGCGGAACCGAGGTCAAGTTCGGCGGCGAGGACTTCCTCGTGCTGTCGGCCCGCGACGTGCTCGCGGTCGTCGTCCGCTAGTTCGACCCGCGCTTTCCGAGGCCCGGATGCCAGACGGCATCCGGGCCTCGTCGCGTCCCGGCGGGTGGTGAGCGGCGAGTGCCGAGCGGCGGGTGCCGAGACCGACGACGGCCGGATCTCGTCGGACGACGGCAGTCGCGCGGCGTCGACGCGTGCGACGGCAGGCGTACGGTTGACCGGTGAGCTCCAGCACCCGCCCCGCGATCGCCGACACCGCCTCGACCGGGAGCACGCTCAGCCGCCCGGGCCTCGCCTACGCGATCGGCTCGTACGTGCTCTGGGGCTTCCTGCCGATCTACTTCATCGCACTCGCGCCCTCCGGACCGTTCGAGATCGTCGGATGGCGGGTCGTGCTGTCCCTCGTGTTCTGCGTGCTGCTGCTCACGGTGACCCGTTCGTGGAGGCCGTTCGGCACCCTGCTGCGCGATCGCCGCATCGTGCTGACGATGGGCCTCGCCGGAGCCCTGATCTACGTCAACTGGCAGACCTACGTCTACGCGACGGTGTCGGGCCAGGTCGTCGAGGCCGCGCTCGGCTACTTCATCAACCCGATCGTCACGGTCTTCCTCGGCGTGCTCGTGCTGCGCGAGCGCCTGAACGTCACGCAGTGGATCGCCGTCGGCATCTCGATCGTCGCCGTCGTGGTGCTGGCGGTCGGCTACGGGCAGCTGCCCTGGATCGCGCTCGTGCTCGCGTTCTCGTTCGGCACGTACGGGCTCATCAAGAAGCGCGTGGGCCCGAAGGTCGACGCCGTCTCGGGGCTCACGCTCGAGACGGCCTGGCTCACGCCCATCGCCGTCGTGATCCTCGTGGTCGTCGGGTCGACCTCGGGGCTCACCCTCGGCACGTCGAGCGCCTGGCATGCGGTGCTCCTGCTGTGCGCCGGAGCGGTGACCGCGGTGCCGCTGCTCCTGTTCGCGGCGGCCGCGCGCCGCCTGCCCCTCATTTACATGGGATTCATCCAGTACTTCGCGCCGTTCATCCAGTTCATCGTGGGCGTCGTCGTGCTGCAGGAGCCCATGCCGCCCGAGCGGTGGGTCGGGTTCGGGCTCGTCTGGCTCGCGCTCGTCGTGCTGACCTTCGACCTCGTGCGGGGCGCGCGCGCAGCGAGGCGTCAGGTCGTCGACCTCACCTGACCGACGGATGCCGCGGCGCGGCCGATCGCTCGCCTCAGCCGCCGGGCGGCTGGCCGTCCGTCCGCGACCGCCGTGCATGCGTCACCCCCCCGAACCGGGGCCGCCGGAGGCAACGCCGACGGTGGATTCCTGCGTGAGAACGCCCCTCGACGATCGAATTGTGACGGCGAGGTAACACTTCGGACAGTGTTATCGGGTTGTGACCGGGATTCCTTTGCACGGGGCCGCTCGCCGAATACTGTGACAGAACGGCGAGCCTCAGCCCGCTGGTTTGAAACAATCCTTCAGTCCCAAGGAGCAACATGAGCGTATTCGGCACGTCCCGACCCGCTCGTTCGCGCGGCAAGGTCTGGGCAGGGGTCGCGGTCGCCGCGACGAGCGCCCTCCTCCTCTCCGCCTGCGCGAGCGGCGAGACCGATTCCGGATCGGAGGGCGGCTCGGGCCAGCGCGACGAGCTGGCCCTCACCATCGGCACGGCCCTGCCCCAGACCGGCAACCTGGCCTTCCTCGGCCCGCCCGAAGAGGCCGGCGTGGCGTACGCGACGTCGCAGATCAACGCCGCCACGGCCGACACCGGGCTGAGCCTCGACGTCGTCTACGGCGACTCGGGCGACACCGACAACAAGGCCTACGAGACCGAGATCCCCCGCCTCCTCGGCGAGGACGTCTCCGCCATCATCGGCGCGGCGTCGTCGGGCACCTCGCTCCAGTTCATCGACCAGGTCGTCGGTGCCGGCGTCATCCAGTTCTCGCCGGCCAACACGTCCGACGCGTTCACCACGTACGACGACAACGGCCTGTACTTCCGCACGGCTCCGTCCGACGTGCTCCAGGGCGAGGTCCTCGGCAACCTGATCGCCGAAGACGGCAACCAGACGCTCGGCCTCATCGTGCTGAACGACTCGTACGGCACCGGTCTCGCGAAGTACATCACCGAGGCCTTCGAGGCCGCCGGTGGCGAGGTCGTCGCGGCGCCCACGTACAACACGGGTGACACGACGTTCGACGCGCAGGTCAGCGAGGTCCTCGCGGCCGACCCCGACGCCATCGCACTGGTGACGTTCGACGAGGTCTCGACCATCCTCCCCAGCCTCTTCGGGGCGTTCCCGGCCGACAAGCTCTACTTCGTCGACGGCAACCTGAAGAACTTCGCCGACGCGTTCCCCGCCGGCTCCCTCACGGGCGCCAAGGGCACGCTGCCGGGTCTGACGATCGACTCGATCTCGGACTTCACCGGTGAGCTCGACACGTTCCTCGAAGAAGAAGGCACCCCGGCACTCGAGGACTACAGCTACGCTGCCGAGTCCTTCGACGCCACGGTGCTGCTGGCCCTCGCATCGCTCGCCGCGAACTCGACCGACCCGGCCGCGATCGCCGAGAAGCTGATCGAGGTCTCCGGTGGCTCGGGCGACGGCGAGAAGTGCTCCACGTACGCCGAGTGCGCGGACATCATCGTCGGTGGCGGCACGGCCGACTACGACGGCATCTCCGGTCCGATCACGTTCGACGAGGTCGGCGACCCGACCGAGGCGTCGATCGGCATCTACCAGTACGGCGACGACAACAACTACGTCGCGTACGAGGGCTGAGTCAGACTCAGTCCGACCCGAACACGGAAGGGCCCCGGTCTTCGGACCGGGGCCCTTTCGTGCGCCCGCTCGACGCGCGCTCGCGGACGTCTCGCGGTCGACGGCCCCCTCGGGCCCGGCGAACCCCGAGCGTCCCGGAGCGGAGCCGCTGCGGGCTGGGGATGCCTGCGACGGGTGATGAGGCCCCGGCTGCGTTTGGAGGCCGGGCGTCCGCGGCAGGCCCGGGCGGTGTTCGGCCGTCCGTCCCCGGCAGGCGGGGTCGTGTGTCAGCGCGTGCCTCCGGCCGACCAGCGCCTGGTGTCGGCGGCCGAGCATTCCGGCGGACCGGCCGCCAGTCAGGTTCGGTGCGTCCCTGCACGTCCAAAGCAGCCCGGGCCTCGCGGAGGATGAACCGGGCCGGTCGCGTGGCGGAGGCGCCCTGTGCGGCCTTTGCACGCCGACTGCGCCTTCCCGACTGCGTCCTCCCGCGCGGCGGCGGGCGCATGCGCTGTGCCGCCCGTGGCGTTTAGCGGCAGCGTGGGCGTTCCGCGCAGAAGGGGCTCAAGGGGCCGGCCGGCGGCGACGCGAAACGGCGGGCCCTCGCTCTCGCGAGGACCCGCCGTTCGGGTGTTCGGTCGTCGGCTACTTGCCGAGCGTGCCGAGGTAGAGCTCGGTGACCTTCGGGTCGTTCAGCAGCTCGCGGCCGGTGCCCGTGTAGGCGTCGCGGCCCTGGTCGAGCACGTACCCGCGGTCGCAGATCTGCAGGCATCGACGAGCGTTCTGCTCGACCATGATGCAGGTCACCCCCGCCTTGTTGATCTCGGAGACGCGGATGAACGCCTCGTCCTGACGCACGGGGGAGAGGCCGGCGGAGGGCTCGTCGAGCAGGAGCACCTTCGGGTCCATCATGAGCGCCCGGCTCATGGCCACCATCTGGCGCTCGCCGCCCGAGAGCGATCCGGCGCGCTGCTTCAGCCGCTTGCCGAGCTCCGAGAAGATGCCCGTGACGAACTCGAGGCGCTCTTTGTAGATGCCGGGGCGCTGGAAGAGCCCCATCTGCAGGTTCTCCTCGATGGTCAGGCTCGGGAACACGTTGTTCGTCTGGGGGATGAACCCGACGCCGCGTCCGACGAGCTTGTTCGCCTTGAGGCCCGTGATGTCCTCGCCCTCGAGCGAGATCGTGCCCTGGCGGATGTTCACCTGGCCGAAGATCGCCTTGAGCAGCGTCGACTTGCCGGCGCCGTTCGGGCCGATGATGCCGATGAGTTCGCCCTGTTCGGCGACGAGGGAGCATCCGTTCAGGATGTTGACCCCGGGCAGGTAGCCCGCGTGCACGTCGTCGATGAAGACGACGGGCGTGCGGGTCGCGGTCACGTCGGTCACTGGTCCTTCTCCTTGCTGCCGTCGCCGAACTCGGCTTCGGCTTCGGCGACGCCCGCGTTGGCGAGCTCGTCGGCGTCGACCGACTCGGATGCCGAGGCATCCGTCGTCGGGTCGGCCTCTTCGGCCGCGACACGGCCGGTCACGACCCCGAGGTCGAGCTCCTGGTGCGCGCCGAGGTAGGCGTCGATCACGGCAGGATCCTGCATCACGGTGTACGGATCACCCTCGGCGACCACCTTGCCCTCGGCCATCACGACCACCCAGTCGGCGATGTGGCGGACCATGTGCATGTCGTGCTCGACGAAGAGCACGGTCATGCCCTCGTCCTTCAGGTCGAGGATGTGGTCGAGCAGCGACTGGGTGAGCGCCGGGTTGACGCCGGCCATCGGCTCGTCGAGCATCACGAGCTTGGGGTCGCTCATGAGCGCTCGCGCCATCTCGAGGAGCTTGCGCTGCCCGCCCGAGAGGCTCGCCGCGAAGTCGGGTGCCTTGGTGTCGAGCTTGAACTTCGCGAGGAGCTCCATGGCGCGCCGCTCGATCTGGGCGTCCTGCCCGCGCCAGGCGGCGGGGATCAGGCTCTGCCAGAACCGCTCGCCGCGCTGGCCCTTGGCGCCGAGCTTCATGTTCTCGAGCACCGTGAGCAGGCCGAGGGCCTTGGTCAGCTGGAACGTGCGGACCTGGCCCATGCGGGCCATCTTGAACGCGGGAACGCCCGAGATCGAACGGCCGTCGAAGGTCCACGTGCCCTCGTTGGGCTTATCGAACCCGGTCAGCAGGTTGAACAGCGTGGTCTTGCCCGCACCGTTCGGTCCGATGAGGGCCGTGATCGCGTTGCGCGGGATCTCGAGGTGCTCGACGTCGACGGCCGTGAGGCCGCCGAAGGTGCGGCGCACGCCGTCGACCACGATGATCGGGTCGACCTTGGCGACGCCGGGCCTGGCGTCTCCGACGTGCAGGCCCGTCGTCTTGGGGCGGGCGACGGGTGCGGACGCGGTCGTCGTGTCGACCGCATCGTCGGTGGTGGGCTCGGTGGGAGCCGGGATCTCACTTGACAAAGGTCAGCTCCTTCTTGTTGCCGAGGAGGCCCTGCGGCATGAAGATCACGAGCAGCATGAGCGCGACACCCACGAGGATGAAGCGCAGGGTGCCTGCCTGGATCTGCGTCATGAACGGCAGCACGCCCGCCTGCACGAGTGCCGGCAGGAAGTTGCTGAGGAAGGTCTGCAGCACCCAGAAGATGAGCGAGCCGAGCAGCGGGCCGAAGACCGTCGCCGCGCCGCCGAGCAGCAGCGCCGTCCAGACGAAGAACGTGAGCGAGGTCACGTACACGCCGGGGCTGACCGCCGAGGGCAGGGCGTAGACGATGCCGCCGGCCGCCGCGAGCACGCCACCGAGCACGAGCGCCTGCAGCTTGTACGAGAAGGCGTTCTTGCCCAGCGCGCGCACGGCGTCTTCATCTTCGCGGATGCCCTTGAGCACGCGGCCCCACGGGCTGCGCATGAGCATCCAGACGACGAGCACCGCGAGGCCGAGCGTGACGAGGCCGAGGATGCGGACCCACCAGTCGTTCTCGTTGTAGGTCCACGGGCCGATGCCGTACGTGCCCTGCGGCAGCGGATTGTCGCCGCGGAAGCTCGCGTGGTAGCCGCTCAGGCCGTCGGCCGACCCGGTGACCTCGTCGAACGCGGTCGTCAGGAACAGCAGGCGGACGACCTCGGCGGCCGCGATCGTCACGATCGCGAGGTAGTCGCCTCGCAGTCGCAGGGTCGGCACACCGAGGATGAGGGCGAAGACCGCGGCGGCCGCGAGGCCGATGATCGCGGCGAGCCACCAGGGCAGGTCGAACGTGAGGATCGAGATGGCGTAGCCGTACGCGCCGATGGCCATGAAGCCCGCGATGCCCATGTTGAGCAGGCCCGCGTAGCCGAAGTGCACCGCGAGGCCGAGGGCCGCGAGCGCGTAGCCGATCGTCGCCGGGCTGAGGATCGACGATGCCGTGTTGGAGAGAATCTGAAGCCAGTCCATGATGCGCGCCTAACCGATTCTCTCTCGTCGGCCCAGGATGCCCTGTGGCCGGAACAGCAGGATGACGATGAGGATGACGAGGGCACCCGCGTACTTGAGGTCGTCGGGGATCCAGAGGCCCGACACCTCGACGATCACGCCCACGATGAGCGAGCCGATGAGGGCGCCGTAGGCCGTGCCGAGACCGCCGAGGGTGACCGCGGCGAACATCAGCAGCAGCACCTGCGCGCCCATGTCCCACTTGATGCCCGGGCGGTAGTACGCGTAGAGGATGCCCGCGAGGCCGGCGAGTGCGCCGGCGATGATCCAGACGACGCGCACGACGTGGTCGACGTCGATGCCGGATGCCGAGGCCAGCGACGGGTTGTCGCTGATCGCGCGGGTGGCCTTGCCGAGACGGGAGCGCGTGAGCCAGATGGCGAAGCCGACGATCACGATGACCGAGATCGCGATCGACGCGATGTCGATGCCGCTCAGCTGGATCGGCCCGAACGACATCTTCGGCGCGGTCGCGTACGGCAGCTGCGTCGTGCCGCCGCCGATGAAGAACTGGAAGGTGTACCGCATGGCGAGCGAGAGGCCGATGCTCACGATCATGAGCTGCACCACGCCGACGCGCTTGCGCCGCAGCGGCCGCCACAGGATTACGTCGAGCAGGAGGCCGAGGCCCGCGCTGAGCACGACGGCGAGCGGGAGCCCGATCCAGAGCGGGAGCGCCATCGACCCGGCGCTCACCAGGAAGGATGCCGCGACCGCGCCGAACGTGACCATCTCGCCGTGCGCGAAGTTCGAGATCCCGGTCGTGCCGAACACGAGCGAGAGGCCGACGGCCGCGAGCGCGAGCATGAGGCCGAAGTTGATGCCCTGCACGAAGCGCTGGATGAACTGGTCCCAGATGCTGGTGACGTTGCGCTCGCCCTCGCCGATGAAGAAGTTCACGGTCACGCGCCCACCGGCGCCCACCGTGACGTCCTTCTCGTTCGGGCTGTCGTCTTCGGGGTCGACGACCGCGATGCCCTCGGGGAGGGTCTCCTCGTCGAGCGTGACGGTGTAGTCGTCCTTCTCGGGCACGCTCACGCGCCACTGGCCGTTCTCGTCGGTCTCGACCTCTTGTTCACCGCCCGGCCCGTCGATCGTGAGCTTCACGCCCTCGAGGGGTTCGCCGTCGAGTTGGACGTTGCCGCTGATGCGGTACGGGTCGCCCTCGGCGGCCATGGCGGGTGAAGCGGTCAATGCGAAGACGCCGAGCATGGCAGCTGTGACGGCGATGATGGCGCCGAGCAGCCTGATCATGCGACCGGGTGGGTACGCGACGGCAGGGGATGGGGATCTCACGAAACCTCCAGGTTGGGACACCACGGCGACAGGAGTCCCATCGACCGTGAAGGAGACGTTATGAGCGTAGTGTGTCGTCCGTGTTTCGCATGCCCCACGTTCGGGAACCGCAGCCGAATCGTGAGAAACGCAACGGACGTGCGGCACGGGGCGATCTCGCGCACGGGACCTGCGCGCACCGCTCGCGCGTACGCTCCCGCGCGCTCCCACGCTCGTGCGCGCGCGGGGAATACTCCCAGCGCCGCCTCGATTAGACTCGGTAGACACCGTGCAAGGCCCTTCGCGCCGGCGGTGCACTTCGATGCCGACCACGCGATAAAAGGGGCGCCCCAATGGAACAGCACGACCCGTTCGGATTCATCGGACTCACGTACGACGACGTGCTGCTGCTCCCCGGGCCCACCGACGTGATCCCGAGCGAGGCCGACACGAGTTCGCGGCTCACCCGCCGCATCACCGTGGCGACGCCGCTGCTGTCGGCGGCCATGGACACGGTGACCGAGGCGCGCATGGCGATCGCCATGGCCAGGCAGGGCGGCATCGGCATCCTGCACCGCAACCTCTCGATCGCCGACCAGGCCGACATGGTCGACCGCGTGAAGCGCAGCGAGTCGGGCATGGTCTCGAACCCCGTCACGACGACACCCGATGCGACGGTCGCCGAGGTCGACGCCCTCTGCGCGACCTACCGCGTGAGCGGCCTGCCGGTCGTCGAGGACGACGGCATCCTCGTGGGCATCATCTCGAACCGCGACATGCGCTTCGTCTCCGAGTTCGAGAAGTCGACCACCAGGGTGGCCGACGTCATGACGAAGGCGCCGCTCATCACGGGTCGCGTGGGCATGAATCCCGACGAGGCGCTCGCGATCTTCGCGAAGCACAAGGTCGAGAAGCTGCCCCTCGTCGATGACGAGGGACGCCTCACGGGCCTCATCACGGTCAAGGACTTCGACAAGTCCGAGCAGTACCCGAACGCCACGAAGGACGCCGAGGGGCGTCTGCGCGTCGGTGCCGCGATCGGCTTCTTCGGCGACGCGTGGGAGCGCGCAGAGGCGCTGCGCGACGCGGGTGTCGACGTCATCGTCGTCGACACCGCCAACGGCCACTCGGCCGGCGTGATCGACATGGTCAAGCGCATCAAGGCCGACCCGACCTTCGACCACATCGACGTCATCGGCGGCCAGGCCGCGACCCGCGAGGGCGCCCAGGCGCTCATCGACGCCGGAGTCGACGCCGTGAAGGTGGGCGTCGGGCCCGGCTCGATCTGCACCACGCGCATCGTCGCCGGCGTCGGCGTTCCCCAGGTCACGGCCATCTACGAGTCGTACCTCGCGGCGCGCGAGGCCGGGGTGCCGATCATCGCCGACGGCGGCCTGCAGTACTCGGGCGACATCGCCAAGGCGCTCGTCGCGGGTGCCGACACCGTCATGATCGGTTCGCTGCTCGCCGGCACCGACGAGTCGCCCGGCGACGTCGTGTTCCAGGGCGGCAAGCAGTTCAAGCTCTACCGCGGCATGGGCTCGCTCGGCGCGATGCAGACGCGCGGCAAGAACACCTCGTACTCGAAGGACCGTTACTTCCAGGCCGACGTGCCGAGCGACGACAAGCTCATCCCCGAGGGCATCGAGGGCCAGGTCGCGTACCGCGGTTCGGTCGCGGCCGTCACCCACCAGCTGGTCGGCGGCCTCCGCCAGTCGATGTTCTACGTGGGCGGGCACACCATCGCCGAGCTTAAGGCCAAGGGCAAGTTCGTGCGCATCACTGCGGCGGGCCTCAAGGAGTCGCACCCGCACGACGTGCAGATCGTGGTCGAGGCGCCGAACTACAAGCGCTGATCGGCGACGCCGATCGACGCGAACGGCTCCGGCGGGATTCCGCCGGAGCCGTTCGTCGTTGCCGGCCCCTTCTGAGAGGGCGGTCGGATGCCTCGGCACCGGCGCCGCGGCATCCGACCGCCGGTGCGATCAGGCCTTGCCGACGAGCGCGCGGCTCACGATGTCGCGCATGATCTCGTTCGATCCGCCGTAGATGCGGTGCACGCGGGCGTCGGCGAAGGCGCGCGCGATCGGGTACTCGAGGATGTAGCCGTAGCCGCCGAAGAGCTGGAGGCAGGCGTCGAGCACCTCCCACTCGCGTTCGGTCGTCCAGAACTTGACCTTCGCGGCCTCCTCGGCCGAGAGCCTGCCTGCCGCGTAGGCGAGGAGCGCCCGGTCGATGTACGCCCAGAGCGCATCGACCGTCGCGGCGATGTCGGCGAGCTGGAAGCGCGTGTTCTGGAAGTCGGCGATGCGCGAGCCGAACGCCTCGCGTTCGCGCACGTACGCGAGCGTCCAGTCGAGGCCGGCCTGCGCGGCGGAGACCGCGGCGACGCCGATCGAGAGGCGCTCGAGGGGGAGGTTGCGCATGAGCTGCACGAAGCCGTGCCCCTCCTCGCCGCCGAGCAGGTTCTCGTCGGGCACGAAGACGTCGGTGAACGAGAGCTCGGCGGTGTCGTGCCCGTGGAAGCCGATCTTCTCGAGCTTCTTGCCGTGATCGAACCCCGGCGTGCCGTCTTCGACGAGGAGGATGCTGAAGGCGTCGGGCCGGTTGCCCTCGCCGGTCTTCACGAAGGTCACGACGACGTCGGCCGTGGCACCCGACGAGATGAACGTCTTCGCGCCGTTCACGAGGTAGCCGCCGTCGACCTTCTTCGCGGTCGTGCGGATGCCGCGGAGATCGGAACCCGCACCGGGTTCGGTCATCGCGAGTGCGCCGATGACCTCGGCGGTCGCCATTCGGGGCAGCCACTTCGCCTGCTGCTCTGGCGTGCCCATGTGCACGAGGTAGGGCACGGCCAGGTCGTCTTGGATGCCGAACGCGCCCGCCAGCGATCCGGCGCCCGCCGCGATGATCTCCTCGTTCACGACGGTGCGGAAGCGGTAGTCCTGCAGCATGCCGCCGCCGCCGAACTCCTCGGGCACCGAGAGGCCGAGGATGCCGGCCTCGGCGGCCGCCTTCATCGTGTCGCGGTCGACCTCGCCGTCCGCGTCCCAGCGGGCGCGGTCGGCGTTGGTGACGTGCCGCTTCACGAACTCCCGCACCAGGTCGCGGAAGGCCTCGTGGTCTTCGTCGTAGATGTCGCGCTCCATCGCGTGACCCCTTCTCGTCGTCGAGTCCGCCCCGAGGCGAGCGCGTCGGGGCCTGTCCAGCGATCCTAGGCTGGCCGGCCGACGCTGGTCACACCCGGCCGACGCGGGTCACGCATCCGGTGGCGCGGGTCACGCATCCGCGGGTGCGACGCGCGCGTCGGCGAGGCGCTGCACGGCCTCGGCGAGCACCTCGGGCGCGCAGGCGAAGTTGAGGCGGGCGTGGCCGCGGCCGGTGGGGGCGCCGAACTCCGGGCCGGCGGACAGCGCGACGCGCGCGTGCTCGAGCGCGTGGGCGGCCGGGTCGTCGCCCCAGCCGAGCGCACCGAGGTCGAGCCAGGCGAGGTAGGTGGCGTCGGGCACGCGGTAGCGCACGCCCGGCAACTGGTCGGCGACGAGGTCGGCGAGCAGGCGCCGGTTGTCGTCGAGCGAGCCGAGCACGCCGTCGAGCCACCACGTGCCCTCGGCGAACGCCGCGATCGAGGCGAGCACGCCGAACTGGCTCGCACGCCAGCCGACGGCCTCGGGCATGCGGGAGCGCACGCGGTCGGCGCGCTCGGAGTCGGTGACGATCGCGGCGGCCTTGAGCCCCGCGAGGTTGAAGGCCTTGGTCGCGCCCGTCACCACGACGCCGACCTCGCGTGCGGCGTCGGACACGGTGAGGAACGGCGTGAACGCGGCATCCGCCGACGCACCCGGAGAACCCGACGCACCCGATGAACCCGATGCGGCCGACGAAGCGTAGGCGAGCGCCCCGTGCACCTCGTCGGCGACGACGACGGCGCCGTGCCGGTGCGCGATCTCGGCGAGCGAGGCGAGCGACGCGGCGTCGGGCACGTACCCGAGCGGGTTGTGCGGGTTGCACAGCACGATGGCGCGGGCGCCCGCGGCGAACGCGGCGTCGATGCCGTCGAGGTCGAGCGCCCATCCGTCGTCGATGCCGCCGTGCATGGGCACCTCGACGAGGCGGTGACCCGCTTCGCCGACGTATCCGAAGAACGGCGGGTAGACCGGGGGAGTGAGGATGACGCCGGAGCCCGGCTCGATCGAAGCGCGGAGCACCTCGACGATGCCCGTGCCGACGTCGCTCGCGAGCGAGACCCTGGCCGGATCGACGCGCCAGCCGAACCGCGCGGCGCTGAACCCGGCGAACGACTCGGCGAATGCGGGCAGCATCCCGGCGTAGCCGGTGTCGGAGCGGCGCGCCGCGTCGTGCAGCACCTCGGCGATCGGCCCGGCGAGCGGGTAGTCCATCTCGGCGATGAACAGCGGCAGCACGTCGTCGGGGTAGGCGCGCCATTTGACGCTCGTGCGCAGGCGCAGCGCGTCGATGGGATCGGCCGGGATGCGGTGCAGTGCGGGCATGCCTCCAGCATGGGGCATCCGGTCGGCGGATGTCTCGGGCCGGCCTCCCTGCCGCGCAGCCCCGGTCAGGCGTAGCCGCCCTCCTCGCGGCCCCCGATCGCGCGACCGCGACCGGCCCGCGGCCCGCGCGGTCGCGGCCCGCGCCGCGCGCATGTATCCTGATCGGCTGCCTCGGCGCCGCCTCGCACCCGTCACCCGACGTGCGACGCGAATCGGAAACGGATCGTCCCATGGGGTTCATCGACGTCAACGGCGTCTCCTTCTCGCTGCCCGACGGCAGGCCGCTGCTCTCGGACCTCGCGTTCCGCGTGGTCGATGGGCGCACGACCGCGCTCATCGGCGCGAACGGCGCGGGCAAGTCGACGCTGCTGCGCATCATCCGCGGCGAGCTGCGCCCCGACGAGGGCAGCGTACAGGTCGACGGCGGGCTCGGCGTCATGGACCAGTTCGTGGGCCGCTCGGCCGCCGTCGGCTCCGACGCGGGCGCTGCCGCAGACGATCAGTGGGCGGATGCCGCATCCGCACGCCCGACGACGGTCGCGGGCCTGCTCGTGTCGGTCGCGCCGACCCGCATCCGTGCCGCGGCGCTCGAGCTCGAGGCATCCGAGAACGCGCTCATCGAGGCCGACGACACGGCGAACCAGATGCGGTACGCGTCGGCGCTCGCCGAGTACGCCGAGGCGGGCGGGTACGAGCAGGAGGTCGTCTGGGACCACTGCACGTCCGCCGCGCTCGGCATCCCGTTCGAGCGGGCCAGGTGGCGCGAGCTCTCGACGCTCTCGGGCGGCGAGCAGAAGCGCCTGGCGCTCGAGGCGCTGCTGCGCGGGCCGGAGCAGGTGCTGCTGCTCGACGAGCCCGACAACTCGCTCGACGTGCCGGGCAAGCGCTGGCTCGAGGGCGCCCTGAAGGCGACGCCGAAGACCGTGCTGCTCGTCTCGCACGACCGGGAGCTGCTCGCGAACGCGGCCGACCGCATCGTGACGCTCGAGGCGTCGCCCGCCGGCAGCAGCGCGTGGGTGCACGGCGGCGGGTTCGGCGGCTACCACGAGGCCCGCGAGGAGCGCTTCGCACGGCTCGACGAGCTGCGTCGCCGCTGGGACGAGCAGCATCTCGCGCTGAAGACCCTCGTGAACACCCTGAAGGTCAAGGCCACGTACAACGACGGCATGGCCTCGCGGTACCAGGCCGCGCTCACGCGCCTGCGCAAGTTCGAGGAGGCCGGCCCGCCCGAGGAGCGGCCACCGGCTCAGGAGGTGTCGATGCGCCTGCGGGGCTCCCGCACGGGCAAGCGCTCGGTCGTGTGCGAGGGCCTCGAGCTCAGCGGGCTCATGAAGCCCTTCGACCTCGAGGTCTGGTACGGCGACCGCGTCGCCGTGCTCGGCTCGAACGGCTCGGGCAAGTCGCACTTCCTGCGCCTGCTCGCGGGCGGGGGCACCGTGCCCGACCGCACGCTCGGACACGTCACGAGCGTGGGCGAGACGCTCGCGCGCGTGCCGCACGAGGGTCGCGCGGTGCTCGGCGCCCGCGTCGTGCCCGGCTGGTTCGCGCAGAACCACGAGCATCCCGAGTTCCGCGGGCGCACGCTGCTCGACATCCTGCACCGGGGCGACGCGAACCGCGACGGCATGGCGCGCGAGGCCGCGAGCTCGGCGCTCGACCGCTACGGGCTCGCGGGCGCCGCGCTGCAGCGGTTCGACGAGCTCTCGGGCGGGCAGCAGGCGCGACTGCAGATCCTGCTGCTCGAGCTCTCCGGCGCGACCCTGCTGCTGCTCGACGAGCCGACCGACAACCTCGACCTCGTCTCGGCCGAGGCGCTCGAGGACGCGCTCTCGCGCTTCGACGGTACGGTGCTCGCGGTCACGCACGACCGCTGGTTCACGCGCAGCTTCGACCGGTTCGTCGTGTTCCGCTCCGACGGGCGGGTCGCCGAGACCGACGCGCCCGTCTGGGACGAGTCGCGGGTCGAGCGCGTGCGGTGAACCGGCGGCGATCGGCAGGGCAGCGGATGCCGCGTGCGGACGCGTGCACGCGGCATCCGCCCGGCCCCGCGACATCCGTTCGATAGGCTGTCATGGTGACTCAGGAGATCGAGATCGGCCGTTCCAAGCGGGGCCGTCGTGTCTACGCGTTCGACGACATCGCCATCGTGCCGAGCCGGCGCACGCGCGACCCCGAAGACGTCTCGGTCGCCTGGTCGATCGACGCGTACCAGTTCGACACCCCCTTCATCGCCGCGCCCATGGACTCGGTGGTGTCGCCGCAGACGGCGATCATGATGGGGCAGCTCGGCGGCCTCGGCGTGCTCGACCTCGAGGGCCTCTGGACCAGGTACGAAGACCCGGAGCCCGTGCTCGCCGAGATCCGCAACCTCGCGCCCGAGCAGGCGACCGTGCGCATGCAGCAGCTCTACTCCGAGCCCATCAAGCCCGAGCTCGTCACGCAGCGCCTCGCCGAGATCCGCGCCGCCGGCGTCACCGTCGCGGGCGCGCTGTCGCCGCAGCGCACGCAGGAGCTCTACGAGACCGTCGTCGCCGCCGGCGTCGACCTGTTCGTGATCCGCGGCACCACGGTCTCGGCCGAGCACGTGTCGAAGAACGTGGAGCCCCTCAACCTCAAGAAGTTCATCTACGAGCTCGACGTGCCCGTCATCGTGGGCGGCGCCTCCACCTACACGGCGGCACTGCACCTCATGCGCACGGGCGCCGCGGGCGTGCTCGTCGGTTTCGGCGGCGGCGCGGCCTCGACCACGCGCGCGACGCTCGGTATCCACGCACCCATGGCCACCGCCGTGGCCGACGTGGCAGGCGCACGTCGCGACTACCTCGACGAGTCTGGCGGGCGGTACGTGCACGTCATCGCCGACGGCGGACTCGGCACCTCCGGCGACATCGTGAAGGCCGTCGCGTGCGGCGCCGACGCGGTCATGCTCGGCACGGCGCTCGCGCGGGCGACCGATGCGCCCGGCGGCGGGTACCACTGGGGCGCCGAGGCGCACCACGCCAAGCTGCCGCGCGGCCGCCGGGTCGAGGTCGGCCAGGTCGGCACGCTCGAGTCGGTGCTCTACGGACCCGCGCCCGCCGCCGACGGCACGGCGAACCTCGTCGGCGCGCTGCGCAGGTCGATGGCCACCACCGGCTACTCCGACCTCAAGGAGTTCCAGCGCGTCGAGGTCGTCGTCGCGCCGTACCAGTCGGTCTGATCGCTGATTCCCGCGATCGAGCTGTGAACCCCTCCTGATCGGGCCGACGCTCGGGTAGCGTTGAACCCGGATCACGCGGTCGCCGTCTGCGATCGCGAGGATGGGGACGACGATGGCGACACAGAGGTCCGCAGCGGCACAGCCCGCGACGAAGTCGAGGGCGAAGGCCACCACGACGGAGGCCCCGGCATCCGTCGCCCGGTCGACGAAGCTCGGCCCCGACGAACGCGAGGCGGCGATCTCCCGCCTGAAGGAGAAGGAGCTCGACATCCTCGTCGTCGGCGGCGGCATCGTCGGCACGGGGGCGGCGCTCGACGCCGTGACGCGAGGCCTGTCGACCGGGCTGCTCGAGGCGCGCGACTGGGCGTCGGGCACGTCGAGCCGGTCGTCGAAGCTCGTGCACGGCGGCATCCGCTACCTCGAGCAGCTCGACTTCAGGCTGGTGCGCGAGGCCCTCATCGAACGCGGACTGCTGCTGCAGCGCATCGCCCCGCACCTCGTGAAGCCCGTGCGGTTCCTGTACCCGCTGAAGAAGCGCGTGTTCGAGCGCTTCTACATCGGCGCGGGCATGATGCTCTACGACATCTTCAGCTACACCGGGGGGCGCCCGCCCGGCGTTCCGCACCACCGGCACCTGTCGAAGCGCCAAGTGATGCGCGCGATCCCGTCGCTGTCGAACGACGCGCTCGTCGGCGGCCTCACCTACTACGACGCGCAGGTCGACGACGCGCGGTACGTGGCATCCCTCGCGCGCACGGCGTCGTCGTACGGCGCGCACGTCGCCTCGCGCGTCAAGGTCGAGGGGTTCATCAAGGTCGGCGAGCGCGTGGTCGGCGTGAAGGCGCACGACCTGCAGAACGACGAGCACTTCGAGATCCGAGCGAAGCAGGTCGTGAACGCGACGGGCGTGTGGACCGACGACACCCAGCGCATGGTGGGCGAGCGCGGCACGTTCAAGGTGCGCGCCTCGAAGGGCATCCACCTCGTGGTGCCGCGCGACCGCATCCAGTCGGCGATGGGCATGATCTTCCGCACCGAGAAGAGCGTGCTGTTCATCATCCCGTGGGGTCGGCACTGGCTCATCGGCACGACCGACACCGACTGGAACCTCGACAAGGCGCACCCGGCGGCGACGGCCGCCGACATCGACTACCTGCTCGAGCACGTGAACGGGGTGCTGGCCATTCCGCTGACCCGTGAAGACGTCGAGGGCGTGTTCGCCGGCCTGCGGCCCCTCCTCGCGGGCGAGAGCGACCAGACGTCGAAGCTCTCGCGCGAGCACATCGTCGCGCACACGGTGCCCGGCCTCGTGGTGGTGGCCGGCGGCAAGTGGACCACCTACCGCATCATGGCGAAAGACGCGATCGACGCGGCCGCCGACGCGCTCGACGGGCGGGTGCCGGCCTCGGCGACGCAGGACATCGCGCTGCTCGGCGCCGAGGGGTACCAGGCCGCGTGGAACAAGCGGGCGAAGATCGCGCGTGCGTTCGACGTGCACAAGGTGCGCATCGAGCACCTGCTGAACCGCTACGGCACGATGACCGACGAGCTGCTCGACCTGATCAGGTCGGATGCCTCGCTCGGCGAGCCGCTGCCGGGCGCCGACGACTACCTCGCGGCGGAGGTCGTGTACGCGGCATCCCACGAGGGCGCCCTGCACCTCGACGACGTGCTCGCCCGTCGCACGCGCATCTCGATCGAGGCGTGGGACCGCGGGGTCTCGGCCGCGCCGGTCGCGGCGAAGCTCATGGCGGGCGTGCTCGGCTGGGACGCCGAGCGCGAGCAGCTCGAGGTCGAGCGGTACCTCGAGCGCGTCGTCGCCGAGCGCGAGTCCCAGCTGCAGCCCGACGACGAGTCGGCCGATCGCGTGCGTCTCGGCGCCCCCGACATCGTCAAGGTCGACTGAGCCTGCGGTGCGGTGCCCGGGGCGGGCACCGCACCACGGGCGGCCGTCGTGCAGCACCGAGGGTGCGGCGCGGGGCCCCGCGACGCCGTGATCACGCCGGTCGTGCCTGCTGCAGACGTCCTGGCTCTCAGGCAGCGCCACGTAGACTCGACTGCATGCCCGAAGCCCAGTCCGCCGACCACGAGCGAGGCATCGGGAACTGATGCTCCAGATGATGCTGCGCCCCCGTTGGGTGCTCGCGCTCCTCTTCGCCCTGGCCGTCGCCGCGGCCTTCGCGCTGCTCGGGCAGTGGCAGATCGAGCGCGCCGTCGAGCAGTCGACGACCGTCGAACGCGCCACCGAAGACGTGCTGCCGATCGGCGACCTCGTGCAGCCCGACTCGCCGACCGAGCAGATCGCGACGGCGCAGCGCGTCGAGGTGCGGGGCATGTACGTGCCGGGTGACACCGTGCTCGTCGAGGGGCGCCTGAATCACGGCGTCGCCGGCTACTGGGTGGTCGCCCATCTCGAGGTGACGGATGCCGCGGCCGGCGGCCTGCCCGTGGCCCTCGGCTGGGCGGCCGACAGTGGGGCCGCGCAGGCGGCCGCCGACGCGTTCGACGCCGACGTCGCGGCAGGCGCGGGCGCCGAGGCGCAGATCGTCGGGCGCTTCCTGCCGAGCGAGGCGCCGGTCGCACCCGACGAAGACGGCGACCCGTTCGCGATGACGACCGTCGCGGTCGCGCAGCTCATCAACGTCTGGGCCGACTACGACGATCGCCCCGTCTACTTCGGCTACGTCACGACGACCGATGCCGCCCCCGGCCTCGAGGCGATCGCCTCGCCCGCGCCCGAGCAGACGTTCGAGCTCAACTGGCTGAACGTCTTCTACGCCGTCGAGTGGGCGGTGTTCGCGGGCTTCGCGGTCTATCTCTGGTACCGGCTCGTGCGCGACGCGGTCGAGCGCGAGGAGCAGGAGGCCGAGGAGGCGGCGGCCGCGACCGCGGAGGCGACGGGCGTCACGACGCGGGACTGAACGCCTCCGCGAACTCCGCCGCCGGCGGGATCTCGGTGATCACGTCGACGAGCACGCCGCCCGGGTCGCGAACGATCACGTGCCGCTGGCCGAACGGCTCGCTGCGGAGCGCTTGCACGACCGGCACGCCGGCCTCGTCGAGGCGGGCGGCGACCGCGTCGACGTCGTCGAGTTCGAGGTTCACGAGCACTCCGCGAGCGGGCTCGCGATGGCCCTCCGGCACCGAGGGATGCGCCGCGTCGAGGAGCGCGAGCTCGTCGCCCGATGCGGGGTGTCTGAGGCTCACGTACCAGTCGGATGCGAACGAGGTCTCGAAGCCGAAGTGCTCGCGGTAGAAGGCCGCGCTCGCGGCGACGTCGGTGGTGCCGAGGACGGGATAGCAACTGCGAAGCATGTGCCCGATTCCTTTCAGATACGTACAGTCTGTATGTATCTGAGTGTCGTTGACATACAGTGTGCATGTCAAGACCCGGGGAGGCACGATGGCGACCAAGGCCGAACAGCGGGAGCGCACCCGCGCCGAGATCGTGCGGATCGCGACGCGCCGGTTCGCCGAGCAGGGCTATGCCGGTGTCGCGCTCGAGGACCTCGTCGCAGAGGCCGGACTCACCCGCGGTGCGCTCTACCACCACTTCGGCAGCAAGGAGGGCCTGTTCCGCGCGGTCGTCGAGCGCGCGCAGGCCGAGGTCGCCGATGCCGTCGACGTTGCCGCATCCGGCGATGGCGATGGCGATGGCGATGGCGCGGGCGACCGCGGCGCGGGTGACGGCGACCGCGAGCAGCTGACGGACCGGTTCCTCGCCGGCTGCCGTGCGTTCCTCGTGGCGAGCCTGGCGCCGGAGGTCCGCCGCATCCTGCTCGTCGACGGCCCCGCGGTCCTCGGCTGGGGAGGCTGGCGCGAGGGCGACCTCCAGACGAGCGCCCGTCTGCTCGCCGAGGGCGTCGAGGAACTCGCCGAGGCCGGCGTCATCGAGACCCGCGGGCTGGCGGCCGTCACGTCGCTCCTGTCGGGGGCGCTCAACGAGGTCGCGCTGGCCAATGCCGAGGCACCCGACCCCGCCCGCGGCATCGACGAGGCCGTCGACGCGCTCCGCCGCATGCTCTCGGGACTTTCACCGTCGCGCGCCACGTAGACTGATCTCATGCCCCTCGAGCCGAAATCCGCCGATCTGCCGCGCATTCGCGGGGCGCTGAAGCTCTACAAGGTCACGTCGGTCATCACCGGCGTGATGCTGCTGCTGCTCTGCGCCGAGATGATCCTGAAGTACGTGTTCCACTACGAGCTCTTCGGGTTCGGTCCGGCCGGCTTCCTCACCTTCGCGCCCGTCGTCGAGACGCCCGCCGGGCTCGTCTCCACGGGCGAGGGCGCCAACCTGTCGACGGGCATCCTCATCGCGCACGGCTGGTTCTACGTGCTCTACCTCTTCAGCGACTTCCGTCTCTGGAGCCTGATGCGCTGGCCGTTCACGAAGTTCCTGCTCATCGCCCTCGGCGGCATCATCCCGTTCCTGTCGTTCTTCCTCGAGGTGCGCATCGCCCGCGAGGTGACTGGATACCTCGACTCGCGCGAGGCCCGTGAGGCCGAAGCCGCCGCAACAGCCGCATCCGCATCCGAAGCCGACCCAGTGGAGGCCCAGCAGTGACCGACCAGCCCACCGAGCAGCGCCCAGTCCTCGTCGTCGATTTCGGCGCGCAGTACGCGCAGCTGATCGCACGACGCGTGCGCGAGGCATCCGTCTACTCCGAGATCGTGCCGCACACGATCACCGCCGAAGAGGTGCGTGCCCGCAACCCGATCGGCATCGTGCTCTCGGGCGGCCCGTCGTCGGTCTACGAAGAGGGCGCCCCCTCGCTCGACGAGGGCATCCTGCAGCTCGGCGTGCCCACCCTCGGCATCTGCTACGGGTTCCAGGTCATGGCGCAGCAGCTCGGCGGCGAGGTCGCGCACACCGGCCACCGCGAATACGGCTCGACCGAGACCACGCTGCGCACCGACGACAACCAGCTGCTCGGCGGCCAGCCCGAGCACCAGATCACGTGGATGAGCCACGGCGACTCCGTCGCGGTCGCCCCCGAGGGCTTCGAGGTGCTCGCGTCGACCGCCACCACGCCCGTCGCCGCGTTCGCGAACGACGAGCAGGGCTTCTACGGCGTGCAGTGGCACCCCGAGGTCAAGCACTCCGAGTACGGCCAGGGCGTCATCGAGAACTTCCTGCACCGCGCCGCCGGCATCCCCGCCGACTGGAACTCCGGCAACGTCATCGCCGAGCAGGTCGCGCGCATTCGCGAACAGGTCGGCTCGGCGCGGGTCATCTCGGCGCTCTCTGGCGGCGTCGACTCCGCCGTCTCGACCGCCCTCGTGCAGCAGGCCGTCGGCGACCAGCTGACCGCCGTGTTCGTCGACCACGGGCTGCTCCGCCAGGGCGAGCGCGAGCAGGTGCAGCAGGACTACGTGGCCGCCACCGGCGTGCGCCTGGTGACGATCGACGCGGTCGACACGTTCCTCGACGCGCTCGCCGGGGTCACCGATCCCGAGCAGAAGCGCAAGATCATCGGCCGCGAGTTCATCCGCGCGTTCGAGCAGGCCGAGCGCGACCTGATCGCCGAGGCAGCGGCCGACGGGCAGCCGATCAAGTTCCTCGTGCAGGGCACGCTCTACCCCGACGTGGTCGAGTCGGGCGGCGGCAGCGGCACCGCGAACATCAAGAGCCACCACAACGTGGGCGGCCTGCCCGAAGACCTGCAGTTCGAACTGGTCGAGCCGCTGCGCACCCTCTTCAAGGACGAGGTGCGTGCCATCGGCCGTGAACTCGGCCTGCCTGAAGAGATCGTCGGCCGCCAGCCGTTTCCGGGGCCAGGCCTCGGAATCCGCATCGTGGGCGAGGTCACCCGTGATCGTCTCGATCTGCTCCGCCAGGCCGATGCGATCGCGCGCGCCGAGCTGAGCGCCGCAGGCCTCGACGCCGAGATCTGGCAGTGCCCCGTGGTGCTCCTCGCCGACGTGCGATCGGTGGGCGTGCAGGGTGACGGCCGCACCTACGGCCACCCCATCGTGCTGCGCCCCGTCTCGTCCGAAGACGCGATGACGGCCGACTGGACCCGCCTGCCCTACGACGTGCTCGCGAAGATCTCGAACCGCATCACCAACGAGGTCGCCGAGGTCAACCGGGTCGTGCTCGACGTCACGTCGAAGCCGCCGGGAACCATCGAGTGGGAGTGATCGCTCCCTGACACGCGAAGGGCGCCGACCGCTGGGTCGGCGCCCTTCGTCTTTCCGGGAGTGCCCTGCGAGTGCACCGGCGGTGCTTGACGCTGTCGTCGCGGCCTCGGGAGTATGGCAGCGTGACTGCGAACCGGGGAACCAAACTGACCGTCGTCGGCGCTGGCAGCGTCGGCTCGAGCCTCGCCTACGCCGCGCTGATCCGCGGCTCGGCGAACGAGGTCGCCCTCTACGACATCGCGACCGCCAAGGTCGAGGCCGAGGTGCTCGATCTCGCGCACGGCACGCCGTTCACCGAGTCGAGCATCGGCGGCGGCGACGATCTCGCGGTCGCCGAGGGGAGCGACGTCATCGTCATCACGGCGGGCGCCAAGCAGCAGCCCGGCCAGACCCGCATGGACCTGCTCGCGACGAACGTGCGCATCCTCGAGAGCCTGCTGCCCCCGCTCGTCGAGCGTGCCCCCGATGCGACCATCGTGCTCGTCACCAATCCGGTCGACGTGCTGACGGTCGTGGCCCAGCAGATCACGGGTCTGCCGAGCACGCGCGTGTTCGGGTCGGGCACCGTGCTCGACACGGCGCGCCTGCGCTGGCTGCTCGGGCGTCGGCTCGGGGTCTCGACGTCGAGCGTGCACGCCCACATCGTCGGCGAGCACGGCGACACGGAATTCCCGCTCTGGTCGAGCGCCACGATCGGGCCGGTGCCGCTGCTCGAATGGGAGGCCGACGAGCCGATCACGACCGAGGAGCTCGATCGCATCGCCGTCGACGTGCGCGACGCCGCCTACAAGGTCATCGCCGGCAAGGGGGCGACGAACTACGCGATCGGCCTGTCGGGCGCCCGCATCGTCGAGGGGCTGCTGCGCGACGAGCGCGCCGTGCTCCCGGTCAGCACCGTGCTCGACGGCTATCGCGGCATCTCGGGGGTCGCGATGTCGGTGCCGTCGATCGTCGGTGCCGCCGGCCCGGTTCCTGTCGCGGGCACGCCGTTCTCGGCCGATGAAGACGCGAAGCTGCACGCCTCGGCCGAGGCGATCTCGGGGGCGCTCGCCAAGCTGGGCACGAGCTGACGCGACGCGCGGACGGCCCGCGGCCTCAATCGCCCGTGATGTCGCGCGAATCGACCGCACGCGTGGGCGATGACGACGATCTGCGCGACATCGCGCGTCCGACACCCGGTCGATGGCCGGAAACGCGGAACGGGCCGCTCCCAGGAAGGGAGCGGCCCGTTCTCGTTCGAGTGCTGCGGTCAGTCGCGCGCGATGGCGAGGAAGCGCAGGATCTCGAGGTAGAGCCAGATGACGGTGACCATGATGCCGAAGGCGCCGGTCCAGCCGTACTTCTTCGGGGCGCGGTTGCGCACGCCCTGCTGGATCGCGTCGAAGTCGAGCACCAGCGAGTACGCGGCCATGATGACGACGAGGACCCCGATGACGAGGCCGAGCGGGATGCCCGCGATCTCGGCGCCGTAGAGGCCCCACGGGTCGCTGTTGAGGCCGGTCCACACGAGGATCATGTTGACGAGCGAGAAGACGAGATAGCCGACCATCGCGATCAGGAAGATCTTCGTGGCCTTCTTCGAGGCGCGCACCTTGCCGCTCGCGAAGAGCGCGAGGGTCACGCCGACGACGGCGAGCGTGCCGATGACGGCCTGCGCGATGATGCCCGACCACTGCGTCTCGTAGATGACCGAGATGCCGCCGACGAAGATGCCCTGCGCGGCCGCGTACGCGAGGATGAGCGCGGGCGACGGCTCCTTCTTGAAGATGTTGACGAGGGCGAGCACGAAGCCCACGATCGAGCCGACCCAGAAGAGCCACGGCATCGCGGGCGTGAGCTGCCAGCTGACGGCGGCGGCGACGATGAGCACGGCGAACGCGCCGACCGTCTTCGCGATGGTGTTCTCGTAGGTCATGACCTCGCGGTCGGGCAGCGTGGCGGGCTGGTTGTACATCTCCTGCAGCTGCTGCGCCGAGACGTCTTGTGCGACGGCCTGGGCTCCCTGCGAAGAGAAGGCGGAACTCCGCGAGAAGGCGGGATTGTCGAGAGCCATGGGGTGTTCCTCTGCTTTCGGCTGTCGTCGGTGCGGGGGAAGGGTCGGATGCGGGATCCGGTGCTCATTTCAATCTAGTCGAGAATGCCGTGATCACGCCGAGAGTTCACCCACGGCGGAGCGGATCTCATCCTCACGACGGATACGCTGAGGCGCATGTCGCACCCCTCGGAGTCCGGGTACCGGCCGCATCCGCTCGTCATCGGCCATCGAGGCGCCTCGGGCTACCGCCCCGAGCACACCAGGTCGGCCTACGAACTCGCCTTCGCGCTCGGCGCCGACGCCGTCGAGCCCGACCTCGTGGCCACGCGCGACGGCGTGCTCGTGCTGCGCCACGAGAACGAGATCTCCGGAACGACGGATGTCGCCTCCCGCCCCGAGTTCGCCGGGCGGCGCACCACCCGCGAGATCGACGGCGCACCCCTCACCGGCTGGTTCACCGAGGACTTCACGTGGGCCGAGCTCTCGACGCTGCGGGCGACCGAGCGGCTCGGGGCGCTGCGCGGGTCGAGCGCGAGCTTCGACGGCCGCTACCCGGTGATCCGGCTGCGCGACCTGTTCCAGATCATCGACCGGGCCGCCGACGAGCGCGGGCGCACCCTGCGCATGGTCGCCGAGTTCAAGCACGCGTCGTACTTCGCGGGCATCGGGCTGCCGCTCGACGAACTCTTCGCGGCCGAGCTCGACGCGGCGGGCTGGGGCGGCGGCGGCGACCGCCTCATCATGGAGGCGTTCGAGCCCACCGTGCTCGACGAGCTCGCAGCCCGAGGCATCCGTGGCCCGAAGGTGCTCCTCGTCGAGAACTCCGGCTCGCCTGCCGATCTGGTGCGCACCGATGGCGCTGCGGCGCCCACGTACGACTCCTTCGTGACCGCAACGGGACTGCGGGCGCTCGTAGGCCGGTTCGACGGCGTGAGCGTCGGCGTGCCGCGGCTGCTCGACGCGGATGCCGCGGGCGGGCGCGGCGGGGCCGCCTCGCGCTCCGCCGGGTCGGCCGTCGAAACCCCCCTGCGCGGTTCGGCGCTCGTGGAGGCCGCGCACGCGGCGGGCCTGACCGTCTTCACGTGGACGCTCCGCCCTGAGAACAAGTTCCTGCCCGCCCGGTTCCGCCGGGGCAAGGGCAAGAGCACGTGGGGGGACTGGCACGGTGCCTTCGGCGAGGTGCTCTCCACCGGCGTCGACGGCATCTTCGTCGACCAGCCCGACCTGGGCGTCGAGGCGCGCGCCGAGGCCGCCCGCGCCTGAGCGGGCTCCGCGGCGGTGTGCACGCCCGCTCAGAACGACGGATGCCGCGCCGGGATCGCTCCCGCCGCGGCATCCGTCGTCTTCGTCTGAAGTACCGGGTCTACTTCACCTGGTCGCTGATGACCTGCATGATCGAGGTGTCGGCCAGCGTCGTGGTGTCGCCGACCTCGCGGCCCTCGGCGAGGTCGCGCAGCAGGCGGCGCATGATCTTGCCCGAGCGGGTCTTCGGCAGCTCGTTGACGATGAACACCTGACGCGGGCGGGCGATCGCGCCGATCTGACCCGCGACGTGCTTGCGCAGCTCTTCGCTCGCGGCGGCGACGTCGGTGACCTGCGCGGCCTGGCTGGCCTTGAGGATCACGAACGCGACGACGGCCTGGCCGGTGGTCTCGTCGGCGGCGCCCACGACGGCCGCCTCGGCGGTCCAGGGGTGGGCGACGAGCGAGGACTCGATCTCGGCCGTCGAGAGCCGGTGGCCCGACACGTTCATGACGTCGTCGACGCGGCCGAGCAGCCAGATGTCGCCATCGGCATCGCGTCGCGCACCGTCGCCCGCGAAGTACTTGTCGCCGAACTTCTCCCAGTACGTCTCCTTGAAGCGCTCTGGGTCGCCCCAGATGCCCCGGAGCATCGACGGCCACGGCTCGGTGATGACGAGGAGCCCGCCGTCTTCGCCTTCGACGGGGGTGCCGTCGTCGGCGAGGATGTCGATCGTGATGCCGGGCACCGCGACCTGCGCGCTGCCGGGCTTGAGGTCGGTGACGCCGGGCAGGGCCGAGATCATGATCGCGCCGGTCTCGGTCTGCCACCACGTGTCGACGACCGGGATCGAGCCGCCGCCGATGACGTGGCGGTACCAGATCCAGGCCTCGGGGTTGATGGGCTCGCCGACCGAGCCGAGCAGCCGCAGCGAACGCAGGTTGAACGCGTGCGGGATCTGCCGGCCGAGCTTCATGAACGAGCGGATGGCGGTGGGCGCCGTGTACAGGATCGAGACCTTGTACTGCTCGACGATCTCCCACCAGCGCCCGGGGTGCGGCGTGTCGGGCGTGCCCTCGTAGAGCACCTGCGTGGCGCCGTTCGCGAGGGGGCCGTAGACGACGTACGAGTGCCCGGTGATCCAGCCCACGTCGGCCGTGCACCAGTACACGTCGGTCTCGGGGTGCAGGTCGAACACGTTCTTGTGCGTGAACGCGGCCTGCGTCAGGTACCCGCCGCTCGTGTGCAGGATGCCCTTGGGCTTTCCGGTGGTGCCCGAGGTGTAGAGGATGAACAGCGGGTGCTCGGCCTCGAAGCTCTGCGCCTCGTGCTCGCTCGACGCGTTCGCCACCGTGTCGTGCCACCAGAGGTCGCGCTCCGCGTTCCACTCGACCTCGTTGTCGCCGCGCTTGACGACGAGCACGTTGCGCACGCTGCTGCCGACCGACTTCGTGAGCGCGTCGTCGACGACGGGCTTCAGCGGGAACACCTTGCCCTTGCGGTATCCGCCGTCGGCGGTGATGACGAGGGATGCCTCGGCGTCGTCGATGCGCGACGCGAGGCTGTCAGCGCTGAACCCGCCGAACACGACCGAGTGGATCGCGCCGATGCGGGCGACGGCCAGCATCGAGACGACGGCCTCGGGGATCATCGGCAGGTAGATGGCGACGCGGTCGCCGGAGCCGACGCCGAGGTCGGAGAGCACGTTCGCGGCGCGCTTGACCTCGTCGGTCAGCTCGGCGTACGTGATGTCGCGGGTGTCGCCCGGCTCGCCGACCCAGTGCAGGGCGACGCGGTCGCCGTTGCCGGCCTCGACATGGCGGTCGAGGCAGTTGACGGCGACGTTCAGTTCGCCGTCTTCGAACCACTTCGCGAACGGCGGGTTGGTCCAATCGAGGGTCTTGGTGAAGGGCTTGTCCCAGTGCAGCAGCTCGCGCGACTGCTCGGCCCAGAAGCCGAGTCGGTCGGCCTGCGCGGCCTCGTAGAGGCCCGCATCGGCGACGGCATTGGCGGCGAACTCGGGGCTCGGGCGGAATCGCCTGATCTCCTCGAGCGCGTGATCGATCTGAACGGTCATGGTTCTTCAGTCGCTCCTTCGCGATATGGATCATCGGTGGGTCGCCTGCCCCAAGAGCACCCTACCCGCCACGTGAGGGACCCACGACTTCGTGCATGACGAGGTGCGTCATACGGCCTTCCGTTGTGGACAATCGAGCGTTACTGTGCCTTTGCGCAGAGAAAACTGTGTGTCCGCACAAATGAGGACAAAAAGTACTTGCGAATGCATCCGCAGGCTCTATGCTGAATACCGCCCGAACATTCGTTTTCGTGGCCTGCAGCGCCTGTGATTCCCCCCAATCCTTGCGCTGCCGAGGCGGCACCTGTTCCCCCCAATGGGTGCCGCCCCCTTTCGTTAAGGGGTGCCGCTCTCGAGCGGTGCTGCACGATCGAGTCCTCCTCCACAACGGCGTGGGGGAGGCTCTTTCCGTTTTCGCAGCAGAACCGATGCCGCGGGCGGGCCGTCGATTCGTACGGTCGGTGTCATGTCCGTCGCTCCGTTCGTCGCCAGCCCCTCGTGGCAGCAGCAGCCGCAGCAGCCGTCGCAGTCCGCGTCCCAACTGCTCCGCACCGGGTTCGACGAGGTCGAGCCCGCGATCGATCCGTTCGGCCCGCAGGCGCCGCGCCCGATTCCGGTCCATGCCGGTTCCACCGGTCCCGCAGTCGCTCCGGACGGCGGGCTCCCGGGCATCGAGCCTCGGCGCGACACGCCGGTCGGCCTCGAGCAGTACGAGGTCGACCACGACTTCGGGGTGCTCGGACCGCTCGCCCGATTCGCGGCATCCGGCGACGTCACCGATCTCTTCCTCAACGGCTCGACCGGGCTCTGGATCGATCGCGGCGCCGGCCCCGAGCGAGAGCCGGGCTGGGCCGCCGACGAGGCGGAGGTGCGCGCGCTCGCCGTGCAGCTCATCGCTCGCGGAGGCCGCCACATCGACGAGGCGACGCCCGCCGTCGACGTGCGGCTCGGCCGCGGCATCCGGGTGCACGCCGTGCTTCCGCCGGTCTCGGCCACGGGAACGCTGCTGTCGATCCGCATCCCGCGCGCGGGCGGCATCCGGCTCGACGGGCTCGCGCGATCGGGCATGCTCTCGGCCGATGACGAGTCCGTGCTGCGCTCGGCAGTGCGCGACCGCGAGAACCTGCTGATCACGGGCGCGGGCGGCACCGGCAAGACCACCCTGCTCGCGGCACTGCTGGCCGAGGCGCCCGCCTCGGAGCGCATCGTGGTCATCGAAGACGTGGCCGAGCTGCAGATCGGGCACCCGCACGTGGTCGCGCTCGAGGCCAGGCAGCCGAACATCGAGGGCTCAGGGCGCATCGGCCTCGACGCGCTGCTGCGCGAGGCGCTGCGCATGCGCCCCGACCGGCTGGTGGTCGGGGAGTGCCGCGGCCCCGAGTTGCGCGAACTGCTCGGGGCGCTGAACACCGGCCACGACGGCGGAGCGGGCACCCTGCACGCGAACTCGCTCGACGACGTCGCCGCGCGGCTCGAGGCGCTCGGCGCCGGGGCCGGGCTCTCGCCCGAGGCCGTCGCGCGGCAGGCCGCCAGCGCGTTCGACCTGGTCGTGCACCTCGAACGGTCCGACGGCCGGCGCAGGGTCGCCGGGCTCGGGCGGTTCCGGCTGGTCGACGGGGCGCTCGCGATCGAGCGCGTCGGGCGCGTCGCATGACCGCGCGCGTCCCGGCGTCGTCGTCCGGCGGCGTGCTCGACAGCGTGGTCGACCTCGTCTCGCGCGCGGTCGAGGCCGTCCGTGCGCGTGTGCCCTGGCTCCGCAGGAGGCCCGATGCCGCGGCCGGCGTCGACCACGTCGCCGGCATCGTCGAGCGGCTGGCGGTGCTGCTCGCCGCCGGGGTGCCGGCGTCCGCGGCGTGGCGCCATCTCGCCGAGTCCGGCGAAGCCGACCCGGTGCTCGTCGCGGCGGCGGAGGCGGGTGAGCGGGGCCTCCCGATCGCCGAGGCGATCGGGAGGGCCAGCACCGAGCTCCCCGAGTCGGGCGGGTGGGCGGTGCTCGCGGCGGCCTGGCAGGTCGCGAGCACCGCAGGATCGCCGCTCACGACGAGCCTGCGAGACCTCGCATCGGCCATGCGCGACGAGGCGCAGGTGCGCCGCGAGGTGCGAACGTCCCTCGCCGGTCCGGCCGCGAGCGCTCGGATGGTGCTCGCCCTGCCGCTCGTCGCCCTCGGGTTCGGTTCGGTGCTCGGCTTCGACACCGCGGCCGTGTTGCTCGGCAGCCCGATCGGGCTCGTGTGCCTGCTCGTCGGGCTCGCCTTCCTCTGGATCGCACTGCGCTGGAGCCGCGCACTCGCCGAACGTGCGGCGGCCTTCGACGACGGGGCCGGCCTCGAGCTCGAGCTCCTCGCGATCGGCATGGCCGGGGGAGCATCGGTCGATCGGGCGCGCGCCGCCGTCGACTCGGCGATGCACGCGCACGGGCTCGGCGCCGATGGCGAGCCCGGGTCGGCCCTCGCTCGGGCTCGCGGCGCGGCATCCGCCCCCGGAGCGGCAGGGCGAGCCATCGAGGCCGGGCGTGCCGCTGCCGCTGCGCGCCTCGACGAGACCGTGCGCCTCGCCGAGCGGGCCGGCGCCCCGCTGGCCGAACTCCTGCGCGCCGAGGCGCAGCGCGGGCGGCGCATCGCCCGCACCGACGCGGCGACCCGGGGCGCAGCGCTCGGCGTGCGGCTCATGCTGCCGCTCGGCCTGTGCGTGCTGCCGGCGTTCGTGCTGCTCGGCGTCGCCCCGCTGCTCATCTCGGTCGTCACCGGCACCCTGGGCGCCGCGTGACCCCATCGACTCGTGCCGCCGAATGCCGGACCTCCGGCCCCACCGAAAGGAACCATCCATGCCCGACACCCTCACCACGGCGGCGAACGCCGGCGGCGGCGACATCTCCGACCGCGCATCGGAGTCGACCGCGCCCGACACGCGGTCGCGCCGTTCGCTGCTGCGACGCGCGCGTGCACGCCTCGCGGGCGAGCGCGGAGCCGCAACCGCGGAATACGCCGTCGCGACCATGGCGGCGGTCGGCTTCGCGGGCCTGCTCGTCGTCATCCTGCGCGGCGACGAGGTGCGCGGCATCCTCACCGACCTCGTGCGGAATGCGCTCACGGTCGGCTGACGATGATCGGGGCAGCGTGACGGCCGAGTTCGCCGTCGCGCTGCCCGCGATCATGCTCGTGCTGGCCTTCTGCCTCGCCTCGGTGCACCTCGTGACCCAGCAGGTGCGGTTGACGGATGCCGCGGCCGCCGCCGCCCGCGCCCTCGGGCGAGGCGAGGGCGTCGACTTCGCGTCGGGCATCGCGAGCCGCATCGCGGGTCGGGCCGAACTCGCCTCCAGCGACGACGGAACGTTCACCTGCGTGACGCTCTCGGCTTCGGGCGGGGGTCTGCTCTCGCTCGTCCGACTGACGAGCGAGGCCTGCGCCATGTCGGGCGGTCGGTGATGACCGGCGCTAGGGCCGATCGGGGTGCGGCATCCGTCGTGGCGCTGGCCTTGGTGTCGGCCGTCGTGCTGCTCACGACCCTCGTGCTCGGCGTCGCCGCGGGCTACGTCGATGCCAGGCGCGCGGCGACCACGGCCGATGCGGCTGCGCTCGCCGCGGCCGACGCCGCGAGCGGGGCGGTGGTGGGCCTGCCGTGCGAGGTCGCCGACCTGGCCGCCCGGCGCGCGGGCGCACGGCTCGTGTCGTGCGAACTCGACGGCGCCGTCAGCCGGGTCACCATCGTCGTGCCCGGACGCATACCCGGGTTCGATGCGACCGCATCGGCCCGCGCCGGTCCGCCGGGGAGCACGTGACGGCGGCGACGGACCCCGGCCATCGTCGTCACGCCGCCCTGCCGGCGGGGCGATTCAGTCGAAGACGGTCTCGAGGAAGCGGTATTCGACGGCCGACGGTCGGTCGTCGTTCTCTGCGGCGAACTCCAGCCCGGCCCCACGGCCGTAGACGTAGCGCTTGCCGTGCTCTGCGTTCAGCTCGAGCCGCGGACGTGGCTCGCCCGAGTCGAGGAAGGCGGTCGCGACCGTCTTGCCCTCGAGCGGACCATCGATCAGTTTCGCGGTGTAGGAGCTCGTCGTTGAGGTTTCCATACTTCGATTGTCCTCCGGTCGCGCAGGATCGCAAGGGGTCGACGCGCCGCATCCGAAGCCCGATCGCCCGGATCGGAATTCGGTGCGCTCCCGGTCTCTATGTGTATGGTGTGGCTTGTCGAGCGGCGATCGAAGCCGTTCGGCGGCACACCGCTCGGGGGCGCGGTCCGCGTGCGATCTCCATCACGGAATTACAAGAGGAGTCTGGTGTCAGGCGCGAAGAAACTGGTCATCGTCGAGTCGCCGACCAAGATGAAGTCGATCGCCCAGTACTTGGGCGACGGCTACGAGGTGCTCTCGTCGGTGGGCCACATCCGCGACCTCGTCGAGCCCAAGAACCTGCCCGCCGAGCTCAAGAAGGGCGGCCTGGGCAAGTTCTCGGTCGACGTCGACAACGGCTTCGAGCCCTATTACGTGGTGTCCGACTCGAAGAAGAAGACGGTCGCCGAACTCAAGCGGGCGCTGAAGAACGCCGACGAACTCCTGCTCGCAACCGATGAGGACCGCGAGGGCGAGGCCATCGCGTGGCACCTGCTCCAGGAGCTGAAGCCCAAGATCCCCGTGCGCCGCATGGTCTTCCACGAGATCACCAAGGACGCGATCCAGAAGGCGAAGGACAACACCCGCGAGCTCGACACCGCGCTCGTCGACGCCCAGGAGACCCGACGGATCCTCGACCGCCTGTACGGGTACGAGGTCTCGCCCGTGCTCTGGCGCAAGGTTGGCCCCGGACTCTCCGCGGGTCGCGTGCAGTCCGCGGCCACCCGCCTCGTCGTCGACCGCGAGCGCGAGCGACTCGCCTTCGTGTCGGCCTCGTACTGGGACCTCCTGGGGCGCTTCGCGCCCGTGGCATCCGGATCCGCGTTCGACGCGAAGCTCGTGCGCCTGGGCGGCGAGCGCATCGCCGCCGGGCGCGACTTCGACGACCTGGGCAAGCTCAAGTCGAAGGCCGCGGTGATCGACGAGGCGACCGCGAACGCGCTGGTCGAGGCGCTGAGCGCCGAGGGCGTGCGCCGCGTCGTCTCGAAGGTCGAGCAGAAGCCGTGGACCCGCCGCCCGTCGGCCCCGTTCACGACGTCGACCCTGCAGCAGGAGGCCGGCCGCAAGCTCCGACTCTCGGCCAAGGACACCATGCGGGTCGCGCAGTCGTTGTACGAGAACGGCTACATCACCTATATGCGAACCGACTCGGTCTCGCTCTCGAAGCAGGCGATCGACGCGGCACGGGCGCAGGCGACCGCGCTCTACGGCGCCGACTCGGTGCCGTCGGCCCCGCGCGTCTACGCCGGCAAGTCGAAGAACGCGCAGGAGGCTCACGAGGCGATCCGCCCGTCGGGCGAGGTGTTCCGCACGCCGTCGTCGCTGCAGGGATCGCTCCGCGGCCGCGAGTTCGACCTCTACGACCTCATCTGGAAGCGCACGGTCGCCTCGCAGATGTCCGACGCCAAGGGTCAGACCGCGACCGTGACCATCGAGATCGGTCCGACCGCCGCCGATGCCGCGACGCCCGAGGGCGCGACGGCCGCGGTCGGCGGCACGGTCGCCGAGTTCACCGCGAGCGGCACCGTGATCACGTTCCCCGGCTTCCGCGCGGCCTACGAAGAGGGTCGCGACGAGGAGCGCAACGCCGACGAGGCGTCGGGCGAGGCGAAGCTCCCGCCGCTCAAGGAGGGCCAGGAGATCTCGCTCGAGACGCTCGAGGCCAAGGGGCACGAGACCAGCCCCCTGCCGCGCTACACCGAGGCGAGCCTCGTGAAGCGCCTCGAGGAGCTCGGCATCGGCCGTCCGTCGACGTTCGCCTCGATCATCTCGACCATCCTCGACCGCGGGTACGTCACCCAGCGCGGCCAGGCGCTCGTGCCGAGCTGGATCGCCTTCTCGGTGGTGCGCCTGCTCGAGGAGCACTTCGGCGACCTCGTGCAGTACGACTTCACCGCCGAGATGGAGGACGACCTCGACCGTATCGCCTCGGGCGAGGCCGACCGGGTCGACTGGCTGAACGGGTTCTACTTCGGCAACGACACGCACCGGGGCCTGCGCCAGGTCGTCGACAACCTCGGCGACATCGACGCCCGCGAGATCAACTCGATGCCCATCGCCGACGGCGTGACGCTGCGCATCGGCCGCTACGGACCGTATCTCGAGGTCGTCGAGGCGGATGCCGCGCCCGACGCGACGCCCCGACGCGTGAACCTGCCCGAAGGGCTCGCGCCCGACGAGCTCACGCCCGAGAAGGCTCGAGAGCTCATCGACGCGCCGGTCCAGACCGATCGCGTGCTCGGAGCCAACCCCGAGAACGGCAAGCAGATCGTCGTGAAGGACGGGCGGTTCGGTCCGTACGTCACCGAGCTCGAGCCGGAGGCGCCCGCACCGGAGGCGTCCGTCGACCCGGCCACCGGCGAGGTCCTCGAGCCCGCGAAACCCAAGCGGGGCGCCAAGAAGCCCGCGGCGGTCAAGCCGCGCACCGCCTCGCTCTTCAAGAGCATGCAGATCGAGGAGGTCGACCTCGAGACCGCCCTGAAGCTGCTCGACCTGCCGCGCATCGTCGGCCTCGACCCCGAGTCGGGCGAGGAGATCACCGCGCAGAACGGTCGCTACGGCCCGTACCTCAAGAAGGGCGTCGAGACGCGCACGCTTCCGAGCGAGGACGCGATCTTCGACCTCGACCTCCCCGGCGCGCTCGAACTGCTCGCCCAGCCCAAGTACGGGGCGCGCCGCGCCTCGAGCGCGCTCAAGGAGTTCGCCGAAGACCCGGTGAGCGGCAAGCCCATCAAGGTGAAGGACGGCCGCTTCGGCCCCTATGTCACCGACGGCACGACGAACGCGACGATCCCGCGCGCCGAGTCGGTCGAGGAGATCACCTTCGAGCGCGCCGTCGAACTGCTGCAGATCAAGCGCGACAAGGGGCCGGCGGCTCCGCGGGCGAAGAAGGCGCCCGCGAAGAAGCCCGCCGCGAAGAAGCCGGCGGCCAAGGCCACGACCGCGAAGACGACCGCGGCGAAGACCACGGCCGCGAAGACCACGGCCGCCAAGACGGCCGCGACTGCGGCGAAGAAGCCCGCGACGCGCAAGGCGACGACGAAGCCGAGCGAGGCGTGACGCGCGGCGTCTTCATCACGCTCGAGGGCGGTGACGGCACCGGCAAGACCACCCAGGCCGAACTGCTCGCCGGCTGGCTCGGCGAGCAGGGTCGGGAGGTCGTGCGCACGCGCGAACCCGGCGGCACCGAGGTCGGCGTGGAGGTGCGCGAGATCGTGCTGCACCACCGCGGCGACATCGCCCCGCGCGCCGAGGCGCTGCTCTATGCGGCCGACCGCGCGCACCACGTCGCGACCCTCGTGCGCCCGGCGCTCGATCGCGGAGCGGTCGTGCTGCAGGACCGCTACATCGATTCGTCGGTCGCCTACCAGGGCGCCGGCCGGGTGCTCGAGCCCGAGGCGGTGCGCTCCCTCTCGGAGTGGGCGACCGACGGCCTCTCGCCCGAACTCACGGTGCTGCTCGACCTCGATCCGACGACCGCGCGGGCACGGCTCGACGGCGCGCGCACCCGCTACGACCGGTTGGAGGCCGAGGCGTCCGAGTTCCACGACCGCGTGCGCGCGGCCTACCTCGGCCTCGCCGCTGCGGAGCCCGATCGGTTCCTCGTGCTCGACGCATCGGCACCCGTCGACGAGATCCAGGCGCTCATCCGCGCACGGGTCTCCGGCCTGCTCTGAGCGGGCCGTGCACGGCGGGGCGTCGACCGGGCGCCCGATCGGCGGCCCCGCGGCATCCGGAGCTCGCAGCGGGCGGGCGGATGTCGTCAGCGGAAGGTAGCGTGAATCCGTGAGCGTGTGGAGCGAACTGACCGGCCAGGAGCAGGCGATCGCCGTCTTCAGGTCGGCGGCCGAGGCATCCGGAGACCGCTCGGGCGGAGCCTCGTCGCAGCAGATGACGCACTCGTGGCTCATCACGGGGCCTCCGGGCTCGGGCCGTTCCAACCTCGCGTACGCGTTCGCGGTGGCGCTCATCTCCGGTCGGCCCGACGGCGACGACGCGACCCGCATCCAGGTCGAGGCGCGCAGCCACCCCGACCTGCACGTGCTCGCGACCGAGGGCGTGATCATCAAGCGCGACGACGTGCGCGACATCGTCAAGCGCTCGCACTACGCGCCGTCGATCGGCCGTCATCGCGTGATCATCGTCGAAGACGCCGACCGCATGACCGAGCAGACCTCGAACTTCCTGCTGAAGGAGCTCGAGGAGCCGCCCGAGCGCACGGTCTGGATCCTGTGCGCGCCGAGCGAGGCCGACCTCATCCCGACGATCCGCTCGCGCGTGCGGTCGGTGCGGCTGCTGATGCCGAGCGTCGCGGATGTCGCCGACCTGCTCGTGCGTCGCGACGGCGTCGACCCCGTGCTGGCCGAGCGCTCCGCTCGGGAGGCCCAGAGCCACATCGGCATGGCCCATCGCCTCGCCACGAGCGAAGACGCGCGTCGGCGACGTGAAGAGACGCTGCGGCTCGCGCTCCAGGTGCGGTCGGCGGCGACCGCGGTGTCGACCGCGGCCCGGTTCCTCGAGATCGCCGGCGACGACGCCAAGGCGATCACCGCGCTGCGCGATGCCGAGGAGCGCGAGCATGCGCTGCACTCGCTCGGCATCGCGCCGGGGCAGGCCGTGCCCGCGGCGCTCCGCCCCCAGATCAAGGCCCTCGAAGACGACCAGAAGCGTCGCGCGACGAGGAGCCTCCGCGACGGCATCGACCGCATCCTCGTCGACCTCACCTCGCTCTACCGCGACGTGCTGCTGCTGCAGCTCGAGGCCGACGTCGAGCTCGTCAACCGCGAGCTCTCCGACGAACTGCGACGTGCCGCGGCATCCGTCGCTCCGATGCGCACCCTTGCGACGCTCGACGCCATCCAGGAGGCGCGCGAGCGCATCGAGGGCAACGTGGCGCCCGCGCTCGCGCTCGAGGCCATGCTCGTGACCGCCATCCGCCGACCCGAATCCGAACGAGGGGCTGCATGACCGTGACATCGACCGACCCGACGTCGAAGCGGCGAGCGCGCCGTCGACCCGGCCGTGCGGGCCGCGCCGCCGGGATCGCCGCGGGTCTCGTGGCGCTGCTCGTGCTCACCGGGTGCGTGCCGTCGTTCCTGAAGCCGCAGACCTCCGAGTCGACGCCGACCGGCGAAGACGTCTCGGCCGAGCTGGAGCCCTACTACGGCCAGGTGCTCGCGTGGGAGAACTGCGGCGGCGAATTCGACTGCGCCACGGCCAAGGCCCCGCTCGACTGGGAATCGCCCGCCGACGGCGAGATCGAGCTCGCGCTCGTGCGGCACCGCGCATCGGGCGAACGCATCGGCTCGCTGCTCGTGAACCCGGGCGGCCCGGGCGGTTCGGGCTACGACTTCGTCAAGGACTCGCTCGACTACGCCGTGGGCGAGCCGCTGCAGCAGCGCTTCGACGTGGTCGGGTTCGACCCGCGCGGCGTCGGAAGGTCGTCGGCGGTCGCCTGTTACGACCCCGCCGACATGGACCAGTACCTGTTCGGCATCGTTCCGGGCGAACGAGGCAGCGACGAATGGATCGCCAACACGGGCGAGGTGAAGTCCGCGTTCGCCACCGCATGCGGCGACAACACCGGCGACCTCATCGGCGAGGTCGACACCGTGAGCGCGGCGCGCGACCTCGACATGCTGCGCGCGGCCCTCGGCGACGAGCAGCTCAACTACCTGGGCTACTCCTACGGCACGTTCCTCGGCGCGACCTACGCGGGGCTGTTCCCCGACCGGGTCGGCCGTCTCGTGCTCGACGGCGCCATCGACCCGGCCGCACAGGAGGAGGACGTCTCGCGCGAGCAGGCCGTCGGCTTCGAATCGGCGCTGCGGGCCTACCTCGCAGACTGCCTCGCAGGCACCGACTGCCCGTTCACCGGCAGCGTCGACGCCGCGATGGACGAGATCTCGCGCCTGCTGGCCTCGGTCGACGCGAGCCCGATGCGCGGCACCGACGGCCGCGAGGTCGGCGCCGACACGCTCGTCACGGCCATCGTGTACCCGCTGTACAGCGCCGACTCTTGGCCGTACCTCAGCCAGATGTTCGACGCGGTGATGCTCGGCGACGCCGACGCGGCGCTGTCGTTCGCCGACGGCTACTACGGCCGCAACGCCGACGGCACCTACAACGACAACTCGACCGAGTCGTTCCTCGCGATCAACTGCCTCGACTACACCTACCAGTCCGACGTGCAGGTCATGCGCGAGAAGGCGGCCGAGATCAGCGCCGCAGCCCCGCTCATCGGCCCCTACTTCGGGTACGGCGACCTCGGCTGCATCACGTGGCCCGTGCAGCCCGGTGCCGAACGCGCGCCGATCCACGCCGAGGGGGCCGCGCCAATCGTCGTCATCGGCACCACCAACGACCCTGCGACCCCGTACAAGTGGGCCGTCGCGCTCGCGGACCAGCTCGAGAGCGGGGTGCTCGTGAGCTACGAGGGCGAGGGGCACACGGCCTACAACAAGTCCAACGACTGCGTGAACGACGCCGTCGAGGCCTACCTCGTCGACGGCACGGTGCCGGCGGACGGCACCGGCTGTTGAGAGTGGTCAAGAGAGCTCCAGACATCCGGTAACATGGACTCTCGTGCCGATCGGTACCGCAAGGTCCGGTCTCAGCACGCCGCCTTAGCTCAGTCGGCAGAGCATCTCACTCGTAATGAGAAGGTCGTGGGTTCGATTCCCACAGGCGGCTCCACTCGAAGGCCCGGACAGTGTCCGGGCCTTCGCCGTATCCGAACGGAGTGGGCGATGACGGTGTTCGACGACGTCACGGCGGGCAAGTACGTCTCGCTCACGACCTTTCGCAAGGACGGAACGCCCGTGCCGACGCCGGTCTGGTTCGCGCTCGACGGCGACCGCATCGTCGTGCAGACGCCAGCGGGAACCGGCAAGCTGAAGCGACTGCGTCGTGACGCCCGAGTGACCGTCGCGCCGTGCGACATGCGCGGTCGTGTGCGGGCAGGTGCGCCCGAGTCCGCAGGCTCGGCCGAGATCGTCACCGAGGTCGCCGAGGCGACGCGCCTGCAAGGGCTCCTGCGTCGCCGCTACGGGTTCACGTACACGCTGGCGCACGCGATCATCCGGCCCCGGGGCAAGGGCGCTTCGGCCGATGTCATGCTGCGCGTCACGTTCGACTGACCGTTCGCCGCGTCGGCACTCGAGCACCCGTCCGGTGCCGTGAGAGGATCGCGCCACCGGAGAAGGAGGTCGGATGCCACGGGCAGGCGCTTGGGCGGTCCTCGCCGCGACCATCCTGCTCGAGGTGACGGCGACGCTCAGCCTCGACGCCGCGAAGCGGCATCCGTGGCTCTACGCGGTCGTGGTCGTCGGGTACGCCGGATCTTTCCTGCTGCTCTCGCAGGTGCTGCGCATGGGCGTGCCGCTCGGCGTGGCCTACGGCATCTGGGGTGCGACGGGCGTCGCCCTGACGGCGGTGCTCGCGTGGGCGCTGTTCGGCGACCCGCTCACGCCGACCATGCTCGTGGGCATCGGCCTCGTCGCGGCGGGCGTGCTGCTGGTCGAGCTCGGGTCGCAGCAGGCCGCGCGGCGCGCCGAGGCATCCGCCCCTGCAGCCGCGCCCGCGGGTGAGGAGCGCGCATGAGCTGGGTGCTGCTGGCGTTCGCGATCCTGAGCGAGGTCGGTGCGACGCTGTCGCTGCGCATGGCCACTCATGCCACGCGACGGCGCCGGCTCTGGATCGTCCCGATCGTCGTCGGCTACCTGTCGTCGTTCGTGCTGCTCGCGGCGACGCTCGCGCAGGGCATGCAGGTCGGGGTCGCCTACGGCGTGTGGACCGCGGTCGGCGTCGTGCTCACCGCGCTCGCCGGCAGGCTGCTCTTCCGCGAGCAGTTCACATGGGTCATGGGCGCGGGTGTCGCGCTCATCGTCGGCGGCGTGCTGCTCATCGAACTCGGCACTCCGGGGCACTGATCCGAGCACCGCTCGTCACGATCGAGGGCGAGCGGATGCCTCGGGCGGCCGCCCGGCGAACGTGCCCGCCCGCGTTCCAGCCCGCGACGATCGTTGCCTAGGATCGTGGTCATGCAGAAACGAGCGGCGAGGATCGCCGCGACGACGATCGTGGCGGCACTGGCCCTCGGCACGGTCGCCTTCGTCGCGCCTGCCGTCATCGGCGGTCAGGAACCGCCGGCCGCCGCGCAGCCGACGCCGACCGCGGTCACCGTCGACCTGACCGCCATCCCGTACACGAACGGACTCGCGACCGAGCAGGAGGCCGAGGCGGCGGTCGCCGAACGGGCTCGCATCGAGGCCGAGGCGGCCGAGGCTGCGCGACTCGCCGCCGAAGCCGCCGCCGCACAGGCCGCGGCCGATGAGGCGGCCCGGCTCGCGGCGGAGCAACTCGCGGCGGAGCAGCTCGCAGCCGAGCAAGCCGCCTGGGAGGAGTCCGCGTACGAGGAGACCGAACCCGCGCCGCCCGTGGCTGATCCGTGCATCGTCATCGTCGATGCCGAGGGCAACTACTACCCCTGCGGGTGTCGCGATCTCAGCTGCTCGTATCGCTGATCGGGCGACAGCGGAGATGCATTGCCGACGCCCGAGGCATCCGCTGTCCGGCCGTCGGCGCGCGTCGCTAGGCTGGCACGCATGACGGAACGACTGCGCTGGGGCATTCTCGCGACGGGCGGCATCGCCCACTCCTTCACCAACGACCTGAAGCTGAACGGGTTCACCGTGCAGGCGGTCGGGTCGCGCTCGCAGGCGGGCGCCGACGCGTTCGCGGCGGAGTTCGGCATCCCGAACGCGCACGGCAGCTACGAGGCGCTCGTCGCCGATCCCGAGGTCGACGTGATCTACGTCTCGACGCCGCACCCCGTGCACGCCGAGAACGCCAGGCTCGTGCTCGAGGCCGGCAAGCACGTGCTCGTCGAGAAGCCGTTCGCCCTCAACGCGGCGGAGGCGCGCGAGATCGCCGACCTCGCCGCCGAGCGGGGCCTGCTCGCGCTCGAGGCCATGTGGACCCGCTACCTGCCGCACATGGTGCGCCTGCGTGAGATCATCGCCGCCGGCACGCTCGGCGAGGTGCGCACGCTCATCGCCGACCACACGCAGAAGCTCTCCGACGACCCCGGGCACCGCATCAACTCGCTCGAGCTCGGCGGCGGGGCGCTGCTCGACCTCGGCATCTACCCGGTGTCGTTCGCGTGGGATCTCTTCGGCGCGCCCGTGACCGTGCAGAGCACCGCGACGTTCAAGAGCACCGGCGCCGACGCGCAGATCGCGACCGTGTTCGGCTACGACGGAGGTCGAGTGGCGTCGAGCCTCTCGGCGAGCGACACCCGCGGCCCGAACACGGCGACCGTGCTCGGCACCGAGGCCCGCATCGACATCGACGCGGTCTGGTACACGCCGACCACCTTCCGCGTGGTGTCGCACGACGGCACGGTGCTCGAGTCGTACGCATCCGAGGTCGTCGGGCGCGGCATGCACTTCCAGGCCGAGGCGGTCGAGCGGCTGGTCGCGGCCGGCACACTCGGCGGCGACCTGCTCACGATCGACGAGACCGTCGCGATCATGGGCACGCTCGACCTCATCCGCGAGCAGATCGGGCTGCGCTACCCGGGCGAGTGAGCGACCGGTGCGCCGTGCGATCGGTGCGCGCCGGGCTGGTGATCCCGGCCTCCCGGCGCCGGCCGGTCGTCGGTCATTCAGGGGATTTTCGGGCTGTGATCAGGGTTCGGTCTGGTGCGGCGCGTAGGCTGCCCGGATGACCGACGAGACGGATGCCACGGGCGAGCCCGATTCCGTCGGCGACCTCTCGGGTCTCGACGAGCCGAACGAACGACCCGCCGAACCCGCCGGCACCGAGTCGATCGAGGTCCCGGATGCCGCGGCCGACCCCGGCTCGGACGTCGATGCCGGTGCCGGATCGGAGCCTGCGATCGACCCCGTGTCGGAGTCCGTGCCCGACTCCGAACAGCTGACCGAGCTCCTCGACGCCGCGGACGCGAACGGCGATACGACGGGCGATGCGGGCGAGCAGACCGAGCTCCTCGACCGGCCCGAGCATCCGACCGAGCTCCTCGTGGCCGCAGGTGCCGGGGCCGATTCGTCCGCTCCGCACGACGGCGACGCCACGGTATCCGTGACCGCACCGGCATCCGTCGCCGCGGCATCCGCCGCCACTGCGGCATCCGTCACCGCACCAGCCGGCCGTGGCGCGTCGGTGCGGGTGTTCGCAAGGAAGCACAAGCGCGCCCTCTCGGTGACCGCGGGCATCGTGGCGTTCGCCCTGCTCGGGGCGGGCGCGGTGTTCGCCGGCGCGAGCCTGGGCCCCCGGAGCGCGACGCCGGTCGCACTCGTGACCGAGACGCCGACCCCGACGCCGACCGAGGAGCCGGGCCGACCGGTGCCGGCCGCACTCGCGGCGCCGAGCGCGATCGACACCAAGATCCGCACCTGCTCGGTCGCAGATCGCGCCGCCGACCCGCGCCTGGCGAACCTGCAGGCGCAGGTGCGCAACGCCGCCACCGGCGAAGTGCTCTACGACCGCGGCGGCGACACCCCGTCGCGCACGGCGAGCGTCATGAAGGTGCTCACCTCGGCGGCGGCCCTCGACGTGCTCGGCCCCGACTACCGCACCACGACGACGGTCCTGAAGGGCGCGGAGCCCGGATCCGCCGTGCTCGTCGGCGGGGGCGACGTGACGCTCTCGCGCACCCCGAGCGGCACCGAGACCGTGTACCCGGGCGCCGCGCACCTCGACGACCTCGCCGCGCAGGTGCAGGCCGCGTGGGCGGCCGACCCGTCGAACCCGCCGCTCACGAAGCTGATCCTCGACGCGGGCTACTTCGGCGGCGACGAGTACCAGGCCAGCTGGGACACCGTCGAGCGCGATGACGGCTACATGTCGAACATCACGGCCCTGCAGGTCGACGGCGACCGCGACGACCCGTCGGCGAACACCTCGTGGCGCAGCACCGACCCGATCGGCCGCGCGGGCCAGGCGTTCGCCGACCAGCTCGGCGGCATCGCGGTGATCGAGCGCGGCACGGCGCCCGCCGGCGCGCAGCAGCTCGGCGCGGTGCAGTCGCCCACGGTCGCGCAGCTCGTCGACAAGGCGCTCGTCGTCTCCGACAACACCGTCGCCGAGATGCTCGCCCGCCTCGTCGCGATCCAGACCGGCTCGGGCAACACGTTCGACGCGATCAACGCCGGCGTGCTGCAGGGGCTGTCGTCGTACGGCATCGACACGACCGGCATCCACGTCGTCGATGGCTCGGGCCTGAGCGACGACAACGCCGTGCCGCCGTCGTACCTCACGCAGCTGTTCATCAAGATCAACGCCCGTGAGGGCAACCTCGGCGTGCTCATGGACGGGCTGCCCGTGTCGGGCGAGCGCGGCTCGCTCTCGTACAGCGACCGGTTCGCGGGCGACAACTCCGTCGCGGCGGGCGCGGTGTCGGCCAAGACCGGCTGGATCAACAGCGGCTACACGCTCTCCGGAGTGATCCGCGCGCAGGACGGCTCGACGCTCACGTTCGCGATCTACGCGCTCGGCGACGTCACCGACGAGGCCAAGCAGGCCATCGACACGCTCACCACCGGGTTCTTCCTCTGCGGCGACGACCTCTCGAACGCCTAGCCGCGGCGCGGTCGGCGGACGCACGACGCCCGCCCAGCGGCATCCGGATGCCGCGTCGTGACGGTGCCGGAAGCACGACGGTGCTGGAAGAATGGGACCATCCGACCGGCAGGAGTGAGCCATGACCCGGGCCCTGTTCATCATCGACGTGCAGAACGACTTCACCGAGGGCGGCGCGCTCGGCGTCGACGGGGGAGCGGCCGTCGCGGCCGGCATCACCCGGCACCTCGAGGCGCACCGCGACGACTACGCGCTCGTCGTGGCATCCCGCGACTGGCACTCGGCCGAGAACGACAACGGCGGGCACTTCGCGACCGACGCCGAGCCCGACTTCGTCGACACATGGCCGGCGCACTGCGTCGCCGGCACCGACGGCGCCGAATACCACCCGGCGCTCGCCGTCGACGAGATCGACGTGCACATCCGCAAGGGGCAGGGCGTGCCCGCCTACTCGATCTTCGAGGGCACGGATGACGCGGGCGCGACCATTGGCGAGGTGCTCACCGCGCACGGGGTCACCGACGTCGACGTCGTGGGCATCGCCACCGACTACTGCGTGCGCGCCTCGGCGCTGGACGCCCTCGAGCACGGTCAGCACGTGCGCGTGCTCACCTCGCTCGTCGCGGGCGTCGCGGCGGAGTCGTCGGCCGCCGCGCTCGCCGAGCTCGGGCACGCGGGGGCCGAGATCGTCGACTCGGGCGCATCAGAGCCCGCCTGAATTCCCGGCAGTCCGACGCAACGGGGTCGACCTCGGCCGCGCCGTGCCTCAGGCGGCGATCGTCCGTGCGCGGAAGGCGCTCGGCGGTTCGCCGAACTCGGCGCGGAACGCACGGCTGAAGTGCGCGGCATCCGCGAAGCCCCACTTGGTGGCGACCTGGCCGATCGGACGATGCGCGGTCAGCGGATCGGCGAGTTCACGTCGGCAGCGATCGAGCCGGCGTGACCTGATGAACGTCGAGACCGTGAGCCCCTCCTCGTGGAAGAGCGCGTGCAGGTGTCTCGTCGAGATGAACGAGGCCGCCGCGATGCTGCCGGGTGCGAGGTCGGGGTCGCCGAGATGCGCGTCGATATAGGCCTGCACGCGTCGGAGCATCGCGCGGTGCGGTCGGTCGGCATCGCGCACGATGTCGAGCTCGCGCGCGTAGAGCGTGGCGACGAGGTCGACCGCGTTGCGGGCGAGGCGGCCGCCGATCGGTCCGTCGAGCTGCGTCAGGTCGCCCGCGAGCTCGCCGAGGAATCGGGTCACGACGCGCGCGAGTCCGTCGCCGCCGTCGATCGTGGCGGCCGTCATGCCGCGAACCGCGTCGGTGGGCAGTTCGAGCACGCGGTGGGGCACCATGAGCACGAGCGTGCTGAAGCCCTCCTCGAACACGAGCGTGTAGGGCGAGTCGGTGTCGTACACCGTGAGGTCGCCGGGGCGCAGCACCGCCTCGCGGTCGTCCTGGATGAGCAGGCCGGTGCCCGCCAGCTGCAGGCCCACCTTGAAGCAGCGGTGGCTCGACCTGGCGACGAGCTCGGGGGTGCGGTGGATCTCGTGGCCGTCGGCCGTGACGACCGAGAGGTGCACGTCGTCGTGGGTCGAGGCGCGGATCTCGCCGCGGAACGAGTCCTGATGGTCGGAGCGCACCTGCAGCGGCACGAACGACCGGGAGACGAGCGAGCTGAACTCGCCGAAGCCGAGCGGCAGGGCCGCAGTGTCGAGCGGAGCGGAGCGCACCGGTTCGCGGAGCACGGGCATGCACCTCATCTCTGGGGGAACGGACGTCGACGTCCGAGTGGGGAGACTCTACGCCTGTTGAGGCAAATTCGACAGCGCGAGACTGCGTTCGGGGTCAACCGCCCTACGCTCTGCGACAAGGCGCAGCGGCGCCGCACGGGAATCATGAGGCGCACCCGGGCGATGCCGCCGTGGCTCGCTCCCGTCGGATAAGGAACCCCCAGCCATGACCGCAACGACGACCTCCCCGCCGCAGCAGAGCGGCGGCCTCGGCCGACGCCGCCTCGGCGTGCCATCCGTCACCCTGATGATCATCGCGGCCTCCGCACCGCTCACGGTGGTCGCGGGCGGCGTCACCACGACCTTCGCCGTCACCGGCGTGATCGGCGTGCCGATCGGGTTCATCGTGCTCGCGGCCGCGCTCGCCGTGTTCGCCGTCGGCTACGCCGCCATGAGCCGGTACGTGACCAACGCCGGCGCGTTCTACGCCTACATCGCCCAGGGCATCGGTCGGCCGTTCGGCGTCGGCGCCTCGCTCGTGGCGCTCGTCGCCTACAACGCCATGCAGGTCGGCATCTACGGCCTGTTCGGGTTCCAGATGTCGATGTTCCTCGAGGCGAAGCTCGGCATCGCGACGCCGTGGTGGCTGTGGATCCTCGTGTGCATCGCCGTCGTGGCGGTGCTGGGCGTCAACCGCGTCGACCTGTCGGCGAAGGTGCTCGGCATCCTGGTGGCGCTCGAGTTCCTCGCGGTGCTCGTGTTCGACATCGTCTCGTTCGGTGTCGCGCCCGAGGGTGTGAGCACGGCCGGCCTCGAGCTCTCGAACCTGTTCGTGCCCGGCGTCGGCGCTGTGCTGTCGTTCGGCATCGCCGCCTTCATGGGCTTCGAGTCGGCCGCCATCTACGGCGAGGAGTCGAAGGACGCCAAGCGCACCGTCGCCCGCGCGACCTACGCGGCCGTGGCGATCATCGGGGTGTTCTACGCGTTCAGCGCGTGGGCGTTCACCGTCGGCATCGGCCCGTCGCAGATCGCCGAGGCGTCGGCGACCTACGGCCCCGACCTCATGTTCGTGTTCATGGGCGAGCACGCGCCCGTCATCATCAGCGACCTCATGCAGGTCTTGTTCCTCACGAGCCTGTTCGCCGCGCTGCAGTCGTTCCACAACGCGGTCGCGCGGTATCTCTACTCGCTGGGCCGTGAGGGCGTGCTGCACCGGAGCCTCGGCTCGGTCCGCGCGGTGTCGCGTGCGCCGTGGGCGGGCTCGGTCGCGCAGACGGTCATCGCGCTCGTCGTCACCCTCGGCTTCGTGTTCGCCGGCGAGGTCATGGGTCTCAAGAACGACTTCGCCCCGACCGAGTTCCTCTACCCCGTGCTCACGATGTTCACGTGGCTCACGAACACGGGCGCCATGGGCCTCGTGCTGCTCATGTGCATCATCGCGATCTCGGTCATCGGCTTCTTCCGCCGCGACCGCCGGGGGCTCGGCGTGTGGTCGACGTTCATCGCGCCGCTCGTCTCGGCCGTCGTGCTCTTCACGGTGTTCGTGCTGATCGTCGCGAACTTCAACGTGCTGCTCGGCCAGGCCGAGACGACGCCCGTCACGTTCGTGCTCCCCGCCCTGCTCATCGTTCCGGGCGTGGTCGGCGTGATCTGGGGCTTCGCGATCCGCAAGCGGAACCCCGAGCTGTACGCCCGCATCGGGCACGGCATCGAGGAGGCCGAGGCCGACATGGTCGAGGTCGAGGGGCGCCGCGGGTTCTGACCCGTGCGCGGCGACGGCGTCGGCCGCGACGGTCGCGCCGGTCGGTCACCAGCCGAACGCGACGACCGTCGCGGGTGCGGCCATGGCGGCGAGCATGAGCGACATGCCCGCCGCCATGGTGCCGTGTCGGAGCGCCGCCCGGCCCGATCTCGCGGCGCGGATCGCCACGTACGTGCCGAGCGCGACGACGGCGAGCACGGCCGTCGCCTGGAGCGGGAGCACCGGGCCGGCGTGATGCGCGGCTGTGGCGGCGAGCGCGGTGGGGGCGGCGGACGCAGCGGAAGCGGATGCGCCGGCGCCGACGCCCGTGCCGAGGCCGGCGCCCGCGCCGGCTCCGGCCATGAGCCATCCGGTCGCGATGAGGGCGAGGGCGTGGTGCAGGTCGGCGAGCGGGCGGCCGCATCGTGGCAGCGGCTCCGGCCGACGGATGTCGCGGCGGGCGCGGATGCCGACGGCGATGCCCGTCGCGACGAGCGCGACCGCCCAGCCGAGGCCCGGGAGCACGTGCGTGAACGCCGAGTCGAGCATCGCGGCGGCCATGACGACGCCGGCGACGGCGTCGAGCGCGCGCACGCGGCGGCCGGGAGCCAGCGCAGCGGCCGTTCCCGCCGTTGCCCCGAGGAGCATGACGCCGTGCGTGATCTCGACCATTCGTCTTCCGAATCTTCCCTGTTCCGGTGCGTGCGGTTATATTACTCGACAAACGTAGAGAAAAAAGGTGCAACATGACATCGACGTCCACGCTCCACTCGATCGGCCGGCGGCCCGAAGAGGTGCCGGAGCCCGTCTCGACCGACCCGCTGCGCGGTCTCGACGCGGCCGAGATCGACGCGGCCCGCGACATCCTGAACGAGTCCGGCCTCATCGGCGAGCACACCCGCTTCGTCTACCTCGGGCTCGACGAGCCGGCCAAGGCCGACGTGCTCGCGGGCGTCGAACTGCCGCGCATCGTGCGGGCGCTCGTGCTCGACCGATCGACCGGTGCGTCGGCCGACCTCCGCATCTCGGTCACCGATCGCGCGGTGCTCTCGCACGAGGCGATCGACGGCGCGAACGGTCATGTGCCGATCCTCGACGTCGAGTTCGAGGCGATCTACGACCTGCTCGCCGCCGAGCCCGAGTGGCACGACGCCCTCGCCAAGCGCGGCATCACGCACGAGCAGGTCGCCCTCGCGCCGCTCTCGGCCGGCAACTACGGCTTCGAGGCCGAGACGGGCCGCCGCGTCATCCGCGTGCTCGCCTTCATGCGCGAGCACGAGCAGGACCACTGCTGGGCGCACCCCGTCGACGGCCTCTGCGCGTACGTCGACATGATCGAGGGGCGCATGTTCGAGCTCGTCGACCACCGCGTCTACGACATCCCGGCCGAGGGCGGCAACTTCGACGACCCCGCCGTGCAGGGCGCACCGCTCGACACGCTGAAGCCCATCGAGATCAGCCAGCCGGAGGGCCCGAGCTTCACCGTCACGGGCGACGAGGTGTCCTGGGCGAACTGGCGGTTCTCGCTCGCCTTCGACGCCCGAGAGGGGCTCGTGCTGCGCCGCATCCGCTACGTCGACGCCGACCAGGGCGGCGCCGAGCGCGACATCGTCTACCGGGCGTCGATCGCCGAGATGGTGGTGCCCTACGGCGACCCGTCGCCCTCGCGGTTCTGGCAGAACTACTTCGACACCGGCGAGTACGTCTTCGGCCGCTACGCGAACTCGCTGCGCCTCGGCTGCGACTGCCTCGGCGAGATCCGCTACTTCGACGCGACCATCGCCGACGAATTCGGGCACCCGCGGGTCATCCCCGACGCGATCTGCATGCACGAGGAGGACTACGGAACCCTCTGGAAGCACACCGACATCTACACGGGCTCGAACGAGGTGCGACGCCAGCGCCGCCTCGTGATCAGCTTCTTCACCACCGTCGGCAACTACGACTACGGCTTCTACTGGTACCTGTACCTCGACGGCACGATCGAGTGCGAGGCGAAGCTCACGGGCGTGCTCTTCACCTCGGCGTTCGATGCCCGGGCGGGCGATCACGCCAGCGAGGTCGCACCCGGACTCGGGGCGCCGTACCACCAGCACCTGTTCAGCGCGCGCCTCGACATGATGGTCGACGGCCTCGCCAACGCGGTCGACGAGGTCGACGCCGCGCGCGTGCCCATGGGCGAGGGCAACGCGTACGGCAACGCATTCACGAAGCGCAGTACACGCCTGCGCACCGAGGCCGAGAGCGCCCGCGACGCCGACCCCGTGGCCGGGCGCACCTGGCACATCGTGAACACCGAGAAGCAGAACCGGCTCGGCCGACCCGTCGGCTACGAGCTCATCGCGCAGGGCTCGCCGACGCTGCTCGCCGACCCCGAATCGGTCATCGCCCGGCGCGCCGGCTTCACGCGCAAGCACCTCTGGGTCACGCGGTACGACCGAGCCGAGCGCTACCCGGCCGGCGACCTCGTCAACCAGAATCCGGGCGGCGACGGCCTGCCGCGCTACACCGAGGCCGACCGCTCCATCGACGGCGAGGACATCGTGCTCTGGCACACGTTCGGGCCGACGCACTTCCCACGCGTCGAGGACTGGCCGGTGATGCCGGTCGACACCGCGAAGTTCACGCTCAAGCCGTACGGGTTCTTCGGCCGCAACCCCACGCTGAACGTGCCGTCGTCGGTCGCGCTCGGCACGGCCGCCTGCCACACGGGCTCGGCGGCGGAGCACGAGGGGCACGCGGGTCACTCGGGGCACGAGGCCGGCGGATGCCGCTGCGAGGCCGGTTCGTGCACCTGCGCCGGTCACGGGCACTGACCCCGGGCTGACGGCTCACGAGGGCGGATGTCACGGCTGCGGCATCCGCCCTCGTCCTCGCGGTCGTGCCGGAGTCACCGCGGCCGAACGCGCGGCGTTGTGAGCTGGTCGAACAGCGCCGTCGCACTCGCTCGTCGCCCGGACGGAGCCGCCGGGTGCGGCCGAGCGGACGCGACCGGCCGTGATCAGCGCAGCAGGTCGAGGTACCCGTCGAGCATGCGCGTGAGGCGCTCGGGGTCGGCGCTGGTCGGCAGCACCACGGCGATCACCTGCACGCCATCGACCATGGTCATGAGGTGGTCGACCGCGACGGGCACGTCGACGTCGGCCCGCACCTGCCCGAGCCGCCTGGCGTCGGAGAGATGGTCGCCGAGCTCGACGCGCCACTGGTCCATCGTGCGCTCGTGCAGCGCGAGCAGGTCGGGCTCGTTGGCCGCGTACTCCCAGAACGGGATGACGATGCGCGCCTCGAGCACCCGCTCCTGGTCGAGCGGGAAGATCTGCAGCATCAGCTCGCGCAGCGCCGGGAGCCCCTCGAGATCGGCGCGCACGGCGGCGAACCGCGAGTTGGTGGCCGCGAAGACGTGCTCGAACGTCGCCCCGATCAACTCCTCCTTGTTGCGGAAGTACGGGACGAGCCCGCCGTTGGCCACGCCCGACGCCTTCGCGATCTCGCGCATGGTCGTGGCGCGGAAGCCCTTCTCGGCGATGAGCTTCCAGGTCGCGTGCACGATCTCGAGTCGACGCTCGTCGTGGTCGACGATCTTCGGCATGATCCCCTCTCGTGCCATGCGGCGGTGCGGTCTCCGACCACGATACGCGTGCGACGACGACGGGCCGGGAGCGTGATCGCCCCCGGCCCGTCGGCACCCCATCGGATCGGTGCTGTTCCCCCGATCGCCGACCCCCCCCGGGTCAGCCGTTGATGACCTGCGGCACTCCCAGTGCCTTCAGCCCTTCGACGCCGAACTCGAGCCCGTACCCCGACTGCTTGGCCCCGCCGAACGGCACCATGGGGTGGATCGTGCCGTGCGAGTTGATCCACACCGTGCCGGCCTCGATGCGCGCGGCGACCCGGCGCGCCTCGTCGCGGTCGTTCGACCACACCGAGGCCCCGAGACCGACCTCGACGTCGTTGGCGAGCGCGATCGCCTCGTCGACGTCGTGGTAGCGGATGATCGGCAGCGCGGGGCCGAACTGCTCCTCCTGCACGAGCGGGTTCGCGTTGTCGATGTCGGCGACGAGCGTGGTCGGGTAGAAGTTGCCGACCTGCGTGCGGTCGGGCTCCCCGCCGAGCAGCACCCGGGCGCCGGAATCCTTGGCCGCCTCGACGAGACGGTCGACGATGTCGAACTGCTGGCGGTTCTGCAACGGGCCGAGCACGTTGCCCTCGTCGAGTCCGACGCCCATCGACATGGCTCCGGCGACCTCGACCAGGGCCTCGCACACCGCGTCGTACACGTGGTCGTGCACGTAGAGCCGCTTGAGCGCGGCGCAGGTCTGCCCCGTGTTGATGAACGCGCCCCAGAAGAGGCCCTCGGCGATCGCCTTCGGATCGACGTCGGGCAGCACGATGCCCGCGTCGTTGCCGCCGAGCTCGAGCGTGAGTCGCTTGACGGTGTCGGCCGAGCTGCGGATGATCGCCTTGCCCGTGGCCGTCGACCCGGTGAACATGACCTTGCCGATCGCCGGGTGCGAGGCGAGTGCGGCGCCGACGTCGCGGCCGCCCGTGACGATCTCGACCACGCCCTCGGGCAGCACGCGGTTGATGACCGCGATGAGCGCCAGCACGCTGAGCGGCGTGTACTCCGAGGGCTTCACGACGACGGTGTTGCCCATGCGCAGCGCCGGGCCGACCTGCCAGACGGTGATCATCTGCGGCCAGTTCCACGGGCCGATCGCGCCGACGACGCCGATCGGGCGGTAGTGCAGCTCGGCGTGCACCTCGCCGTCGTCGAAGACGACCTCGGCCTCGAGCGGGGTCGTGGCGGCGGCGCGCAGCCATCCGGACGCCGCACCGACCTCGAAGCGCGCGTTGGGGCCGTTCAGCGGCTTTCCCTGCTCGCGCGAGAGGATGCGGGCGAGCGCCTCCGCCTCGGCGTCGATCGCGTCGGCGGCCTGCATGAGCAGCTCGATGCGGCGCTCATGACCGAGCGCGGCCCAGGCGGGCTGCGCGGCCTTCGCACGGGCGACGGCGGCCTCGAGGTCGTCGACCGAGTGCACGGGCGCCTGCCCGATCACCTCGCCGTTCGCCGGGTCGAGGATGTCGCGACGCTCGCCCTCCTGCGGCGTGATCTCGGCGAGCAGGTCGTCGTGCGTCTGCTCGAGCACGGGGGTCGGGCTGTCCATGGTTCCTCCACATCGAGTCGGGACTCCACGGTAGGCAGGGCGAGGCGCCGGGGCCTTGACCCTGCGCGCGCCGGGCTTGACCCTCCGCGCTGATCGCGTGCGGGCAACTCAGGACGCATCGGCGACCCGCCGAGCGGACTCGGCATCTCGACGGCGCGTTGCCGGTGCATCCTGAACTCCCGACGCGGGACTCGTCCTCACCACCCCCTCGCCGTCCATGCGGGCACGTTCACCGACTGGAACCCGAGCCGTGACGCTCAATTCCCGTTCACGATGTGTCGATGAGCGAGCTGCGCCGGCTGACCGGACTCACCGGCGGCGTCGCTTCCACAGCCGACCTCGTGCGGGCCGGGTTCACCGAACGCCGAATCGCCGCCGCAGTCGACCGTGGAGAGATCGAGCGGCTGCGCCGTGGGGTCTACTGCGACCCGCGCCTCGCAACCGAACTCAAGGGCGCCGTGCGCGTCGGCGGCCGGTTGACGTGCGTGTCCGCCGCGCGCTTGCACGGGCTCCGGGTGCTCAGCCCACCGTCGGACCTGCACGTCGAGGTGCCCTCGAACTCCGCGAGGCTTCGGCATCCGGCAACGGGCCTGCCGCTCAGCCTGCCGAATTCGGCGGTGCGGATGCATTGGGAGCTCGAGACCCGAACCGGGGGTGCCATCGTCTCGGTGTCGCGCTGCCTCGAGCACGTGCTGGATTGCCTGCCTGCGCTGGAAGCGCTCTGCATCCTCGACTCGGCACGCGAGCGCGTCGAGTGGCGCCCCGATCGCCCGCAGCTCCTCGAAGACGGGGCCTTCCGAGACCTGCTCGCTCGCGTGAGCATCCGTGCGCGCCTGGTCGCAGAGCGTTCGATCACCGGCAGCCAAGCAGTCGGCGAGACGGTCGCGCGCGAACGTCTCGCGGCGGCCGGAATGCCGGTGCGGGCCCAGGTGCCTCTCGTGGGCGGGTACTCCGCCGATCTGCTCATCGGTGACCGGCTCGTGTTCGAGGTCGACGGTGAGGGGCCGCATTCCGGGCCGGGGTCGTTCGACCGCGACCGCTCACGCTGGGCATGGCTGAAGAGCGTCGGGTACGTCCACCTCTCGTTCAGTCACCGGCAGGTGCTCGAATGCTGGGAGGAGGTGTTCGATGCGATCCGCATGCACGTCCGGCGTGGTGATCACTGGTGGGCGAATGGGAATCAGCCGGCGTGGCGAATTCAGGATGAACCGGTGGCACGCCGATGACTCGGGCGACCGCACAGGCGAGTCGCCGAGGCATCCTGAATTGCCAACGCGCCCTCCCAAGGGGCGAGGGGCGGGAACGGTGGAGCGCCCGCGGCCAATGCCTACAGGGTGTTGCCGAGCTTGAAGCCCTTCTCCTCGTCGCCGTGGCGCGTGTACGAGAAGCCGTCGGCTCCGATCGTGACCTCCATCTCTGAGTCGTCGGTGCGGTCGACCACGGGCTGCGGGTTGCCGTCGAGATCGAGCACGAGGGAGGCATCCGTGTACCAGGAGGGCACGACCGGGTTGCCCCACCAGTCGCGGCGCTGGTTGTCGTGCACGTCCCAGGTGACGACGGGGTTGTCGGGGTCGCCCGTGTAGTAGTCCTGCGTGTAGACCTCGACGCGGTGGCCATCGGGGTCGCGGAGGTAGAGGTAGAACGCGTTCGAGACGCCGTGGCGGCCCGGGCCGCGCTCGATCGCGTCGGAGCGGCGCAGGGCGCCGAGCTTGTCGCAGATCGCGAGGATGTTGTGCTTCTCGTGCGTGGCGAAGCAGACGTGGTGCATGCGCGGGCCGTTGCCGCCGGTCATGGCGGTGTCGTGCACGGTGGGCTTGCGGCGCATCCACGCCGCGTAGACGGTGCCCTCCTCGTCCTGGATGTCCTCCGTCACGCGGAACCCCAGGTCCTGCATGTACTTCACGGCACGCGGCACGTCGGGCGTCACCTGGTTGAAGTGGTCGAGGCGCACGAGCTCGCCGGGCACGTGCAGGTCGTAGCGCCACGACATCCGCTCGACGTGGTCGACCTGGTAGAAGAACTCGTAGGGGAATCCCAGCGGGTCTTCAACGCGCACCGAGTCGCCGATGCCCTTGGTGAAGCCGTCGGGGCGGCGTTCGACGCGGCATCCGAGCTCCGTGTAGAACGCGACCGCGAGGTCGAGGTCCTCGGGCGTGCGCACGCGGTACGAGAACGCGGCGACCGCGGCGACGGGGCCGAGGCGCAGCACGAGGTTGTGGTGGATGAACTCCTCGGTCGAGCGCAGGTAGATCGCCTCGTCGCTCTCCTCGGTGACGTAGAGGCCGAGCACGTCGACGTAGAACTCGCGCGAGGCGGCGAGATCGGTGACGACGAGCTCCATGTACGCGCAGCGCAGGATGTCGGGCGCGGGCGAGGTGGGCGTCGGCAAGGGGTTGGAGGTCTCGATCGGGGCCTCTTGGGAGACGTAGAAGCCCGACGAGGTCAGGGTCATGTCGTCGCGGTTGGTCATGTCAGCGTCCTTGCGTGGGTCGTGCGGCGGTGCGAGTGCGTGAAGCGGGTGCGGCCGGGTGGGGCAGGAGCGGGGCGGATGCCGCGGCTCACGCCTTGCCGAAGGTCGGGTTGTGCGGTGCGCCGAGCGTGATGTGCACGCTCTGCTGGTCGGTGTAGAAGTCGATCGAGCGATAGCCGCCCTCGTGGCCGAGGCCCGAGGCCTTGACGCCGCCGAACGGGGTTCGCAGGTCGCGCACGTTGTTGGAGTTCAGCCACACCATGCCCGCCTCGACGGCCTGGGCGAAGTTGTGGCCGCGGCGCAGGTCGTTGGTCCAGACGTAGGCGGCGAGTCCGTACTTCGTGTTGTTCGCGAGCTCGAGCGCCTCCTCGTCGGTGTCGAACGGCGTGATCGCGACGACCGGGCCGAAGATCTCCTCCTGGAAGATGCGGGCGTCGGGCGAGACATCCGCGAACACCGTCGGGGCGACGTAGTTGCCGGTCGGGAAGCCCTCGGGGCGACCGCCGCCGGCGACGAGACGGCCTTCGGTCTTGCCGAGCTCGACGTAGCTCATCACCTTGTCGTAGTGCTCGGGGTGCACGAGGGCGCCGACCTCGGTCTTCGGGTCGTGGGGGTGCCCCACGATCACGCGCGAGGCCTGCGCGGCGTAGCGCTCGACGAACTCGTCGTACACGTCGCGCTGCACGAGGATGCGCGACCCCGCGGTGCAGCGCTCGCCGTTCAGCGAGAACACGCCGAAGATGCAGGCGTCGATCGCGGTGTCGAGGTCGGCGTCGGCGAACACGATCGCCGGGCTCTTGCCGCCGAGCTCCATCGAGAGGCCCTTGAGGAAGGGCGCGGCGTTGCCGAAGATGAGCTGGCCGGTCGAGCTCTCGCCCGTGAATGAGATGAGCGGCACGTCGGGGTGCTTCACGAGCGCGTCGCCGGCGTCTTCGCCGAGGCCGTTGACGAGGTTGAACACGCCCTTCGGCAGGCCCGCCTCCTCGAAGATGCCGGCCCAGAGCGAGGCCGACAGGGGCGTGAACTCGGCGGGCTTCAGCACGACGGTGTTGCCGGTCGCGAGCGCGGGGCCGAGCTTCCACGACTCGAGCATGAACGGCGTGTTCCACGGCGTGATGAGGCCCGCGACGCCGATGGGCTTGCGGTTCACGTAGTTCATCTGCTTGCCCGGCACCTTGAACGCGTCGTCGGACTGGGCGACGATCAGGTCGGCGAAGAAGCGGAAGTTCTCGGCCGCGCGGCGGGCCTGGCCGAGCGCCTGGGTGATCGGCAGGCCCGAGTCGAACGATTCGAGCTCGGCGAGGCGGGCGTCGCGCGACTCGACGATGTCGGCGATCCGGTGCAGCACGCGCGAGCGCTCGCGGGGCAGCATCTTCGGCCACGGGCCCTCGGTGAAGGCGCGTCGCGCGGCGGCGACGGCGAGGTCGACGTCGGCCTTCTTGCCGGCGGCGGCGTGCACGTAGGTCTCGTTCGTGACCGGGTTGAGCACCTCGAACGTGTCGCCGTCGACCGAGTCGACGAACTCGCCGTCGATGTAGTGGCGGATGCGGTCGGGCAGGCCCTCGGGCACGTGGACTGCGTCGCGTGCGGTGTCGGTCGCGGTGGTGTCGGTCATCGTGGATCTTCCGTTCGGAGGGTGGTCGGGCGAGGTCAGGCGGTCGCGGCGGCCGGTTCGGTCGCGGCGGCGGAAGGCGCCGGATGCTTGTGGTCGGCCTGGTAGGCGAGCACGGCGTCGAGCGTGGCGGTGCGGTGCGCGCGGGCGCACAGCTCGATGTCGAGCGCGTCGGCGCCGTCGGCGATCAAGTCGAGGATGCGTTCGTGCTCGGCCACGGACTCGTGCGCTCGACCCGGCACGAAGCTGAACGACGAGTCGCGCAGCACCTTCATGCGGTTCCAGCCGCGGTGCACGAGGTCGAGGATGTGCGGGTTCGGGCACTCCTCGAACAGCACCGCGTGGAACTCGAGGTTGAGCGAGGTGAACCGCACCGGGTCGAAGTCGTCGAGGGTCTGCCGCATGCGCTCGTTCACCTCGCGCGCACGACGCAGGTGGTCGGGCGTGAGCGTCGGCGCCGACAGCGCGGTCGCCGCGCCTTCGACGAGCGCGAGCGTCTGCATGGTGTGCAGGTACTCGGTCTCCTTGATGAGCGCGACCTGCGCGCCGACGTTGCGCTCGAAGGTCACGAGCCCCTCGGCTTCGAGGCGGCGGATCGCCTCGCGCACGGGCACGACGCTCATGTCGAGCTCGCCCGCGATCTGGCCGAGCACGAGGCGGTAGCCCGGCACGTAGCGTCCGTCGTCGATGCGCTCGCGGATGAAGCGGTACGCCTTCTGCGACTTGCTCTCGCCGCTCATCGGGCGCCTGCCTGCGATGAGGGTGCGGATGCGGCATCCGCTCGCCCTGCTCCGGCGGCGGCGTCGCTGCGCTCGGCGTCGTACCGCGCGCGCCACGCGGCGTTCATCGGGAAGAGCCCGTCGACGGATGCCCCTTCGCCCACGCGTGCGGCGACCCACGCGTCTTCGGCCTCCTGCGCGGCGGCCTCGGCGACGACCTCCTCGAGCAGGTGCGGCGGGATGACGATGACGCCGTCGCCGTCGCCCACGATGACGTCGCCGGGCTGCACGGCCGCCCCGCCGCAGGCGATCGTGACGTCGACCTCCCACGGCACGTGGCGGCGGCCGAGCACGCTCGGGTGCGGGCCCTGCGAGAACACGGGGATGTCGAACTCCGCCACGGCCTCGAAGTCGCGCACGCCGCCGTCGGTCACGATGCCGGCGGCGCCGCGCACCTGCGCGCGGAGTGCGAGCACGTCGCCCACGGTTCCGGTGCCGCGCTCGCCGCGGGCCTCGACGACGAGCACCTCGCCGGGGGAGACCGTGTCGAACGCGACCTTCTGCGCGTTGAACCCGCCGCCGTGCGAGGCGAACAGGTCGGGGCGGAACGGGATGAACCGCAGCGTCTTCGCGAGCCCGACGATGCGGTCGCCCGGGTGGTTGGCGTGCACGCCCTCGATGAAGATGTCGTGGTAGCCGCGCTTGCGGAGCGCGACCGAGAGGGTCGCGACGGCGACGCCGGAGATCGTCTCACGCAGTTCGTCGGTCAGGGGCGAGGCGGATGCCGCGTCCGCGGCGGGCGCGTCGGCAGGGGTGTTCGCGGCCGGGGCGTCAGTGGCTGGGGCGTCAGTGGCGGGGGTGGTCGCGGCGCGTGGCGCGTCGAGCGGGCTCGCCTTGCCGGCGGCGACGGCCGCGGCGTGCTCGGCCTCGCTGCCCCAGGCCTCGATGCGCTGCGCGTCGTCGAGCTTCGGCTTGGTGCCGAAGTCGCCGAAGGGCACGTCGCCCTGGGTCACGGTCGTGACGAGGCGTCCGCTCGAGGGCGACCCCGCGGCATCCGGTGCGTCGACCTCGACCTCGACGACGTCGCCCGGCACGACGACGCTGGAGCCTGCGGGCGTGCCCGTGAGGATCACGTCGCCAGGTTCGAGCGCGAAGTGCTGCGAGAGGTCGGCGACGAGTCGGCCGAACGGGAAGAGCAGGGTTTCGCTGGTGTCCTCCTGCACGAGGGCGCCGTTGACCCAGGTGCGCACGCGCCAGCCGTGTTCGCCGGCGACGCTCGCGGGGATGAGCGAGGGGCCGAGCGGCGTGAAGCCGTCGCCGCCCTTGTTGCGCACGTTCGAGCCCTTGTCGGCGGCGCGCAGGTCGTAGACGCCGAAGTCGTTCGCCGCGGTGACCGATGCCACGTGCCGCCAGCCGTCGGCGGGGGAGATGTGGCGGGCGCGCTCGCCGATGACGATCGCGATCTCGCCCTCGAACGCGAGCAGTTCGGTGCCGGCGGGGCGCTCGATGGTGCCGCCCGTGCCCGCGAGCGACGACGCGGGCTTGAAGAAGTAGCTGGGCTGGGCGGGCGTGCGGCCGCGCTGTGCGGCCCTCGACGGGTAGTTGAGGTGCACGGCGATGATCTTGCCGGGGGTGGCGCCGGGTGCAGCGGTGCGCGTGGTGCCCGGGGTGCTGCCGGGAGTGCTGCCGGGGGTGCTGCGGGGGGAGACTCCGTCGGCGCCCGGGGTGGCGGTGTCATCGGTGGTCATTGACGTCCTCGTCTCGTGATATTCCAAATGATATACGATCTGGCGGGTTGTGCAAGGGCGGGATTCAGGCGAACGGCGGGGGCTCAGGACGTTCGGAGTGGTTCTGGCCTGAGGTGCGTACGAGTTCCTGACTTCCGGGATCGTTCCGGGGTAGGGGCATGGCGGGTCGGGGTGGGTGGGTCGGGGGCGTGGCGTGGCGTGCCTCGGGGCGTGCCCGCGCTCGGCCCGGTCAATAGCTCGCGCGCGGCGCGGAGTCGGCGGATGTGTCGTCGGGCGACCCGATGTACCGGTCGGCGAGGGCTTCGGTCGCCCGGGCGAGCAGCGCGACATCCGCTCCGACGACGACGAACGACGCCCCGGCCTCGACGTAGCGGTCGGCGGCGGAGGGCACGAACGCGTTCACGGCGGCGGGCTTGCCCGCGGCGCGGGCGGCGGCGATGCCGCGCAGCACGGCGGCGACGACATCCGGATGCTCCTGCTGGCCGATGAGCCCCATCGACGCGGCCAGGTCGGCGGGCCCGAAGAACACGCCGTCGACGCCGTCGACCGCGAGGATCGCCTCGACGTCGGCCGCGGCCGTCGCCGACTCGATCTGCACGAACAGCGAGATGGTCGACGACGCCTGTGCGAGGTAGTCCTCGACGCGGTTCCACCTGGCCGAGCGGGCGAGCGCGCTGCCCACGCCCCGCACGCCGCGCGGCGGGTAGTGCACGGCCCGCACGATCTCCTCGGCCTGCGCGGCGCTGTCGCACATGGGCACGAGCAGGTTCTGAACGCCGAGGTCGAGGAACTGCTTGATGGTCACGGTGTCGCCGTACTGCACGCGCACGAGCGGCGCGACCGGGTAAGCGGCCACGGCCTGCAGCTGCGCGAGCACCGACTCGAGGCCGATGGGGGAGTGCTCGGCGTCGACCAGCACGACGTCGAGACCGGAGCCGGCGACGATCTCGGCGTTGACGGCGCTGCCGCCCGACGACCAGGCGCCGAAGAGGGGCCGGTCGGATGCCGCGATGCGCTCGGCGAGCGTCGGCGGGAGCGTCATTCGAATCGGCATGTCACGGTTCCCAACTGTCCGTAGTCGGCGTGCACGGTGTCGCCGCGCTCGACCCACATGGGGCGGGTGAACGACCCGGCGAGGATGATCTCGCCCGCGCCGAGCGCCTGGCCGTGCGCGGCGAGCTTGTTCGCCAGCCAGGCGACGCCCATGGCGGGGTGGCCGAGCACCGCGGCCGCGACACCGGACTCCTCGATGGTCTGGTTGCGCGAGAGCAGCGCGCCGATCCAGCGGAGGTCGACCGCGTCGACCTTGACCGGTCGGCCGCCGAGCACCATCGCGCCCATCGCGGCGTTGTCGCTGATGGTGTCGACGATGGTGCGGCCCTGCAGCTCGATGTGCGAGTTCAGGATCTCGAGCGCCGGCACCACGTAGGCGGTCGCGTCGAGCACGTCGAAGATCGTGGTGTTCGGGCCCTCGAGGGGGTTCGCGAGCACGAACGCGAGCTCGACCTCGATGCGCACGTTCGAGAAGCGGTCGAACTCGACCGAGGCGCCCGACTCGATGACCATATCGTCGAGGATCACGCCGTAGTCGGGTTCCGTGATGCCCGTCGCGACCTGCATGACCTTCGAGGTGAGGCCGATCTTGCGGCCCACGAGCCGTGCGCCCGCAGCGATGCGGCGTTCGGACCACACGCGCTGCACGGCGTAGGCGTCTTCGACGGTCATGCCGGGGTGCCGTGCGGTGAGCAGCGGCACGGTGGTGCGGTCGCGGTCGGCGGCGACGAGTTCGTCGGCGATCGCGTCGATCTGGGGCTGGTCGAGCACTGGTACTCCACTTCATCGAGGGACGAGTGAATCGTATACGATGCCACGTCGAAGCGCGCAGGGCGGTGCCGGCCGTGCCGCCGCGACGTGCCGCTGCGACGCCCCGCTGCGACGCCCTGCTGCGACGCCCCGCCCCTACGCGTCGCCGATCGCGGCGAGCTGCGCGTTGCGCCGGGCGATCAGCCGTTCGAGGTACGGGCCGAGCACGAGCTCGGCCAGCCGTCCGAGCGGCCCGAGGGGTGCACGGAACCGCACGCGGTCGGTCATGAGCGTGCCGTCGCCCTGCGCCGCGAACCCGTGCTCGTGCCGGAACTCCGCGAACGGGCCGCGCACCTGCTCATCGGTGAACGACTGCGGCTCGTGCATCGTGGTGATCCGGCTCGTCATGCGGAAGGAGATGCCGAAGTGCGTGGCGCGCCAGGTCACCTCCTCGCCGAGGCCGATGAGGCCCGACGTGACCCCGCCGATCGCCTGCTCGCGCGAACGCGACATCGAGGTCACGTGCAGGTCGATGCTCCGTGCCCGGTCGAATGCCTGCTGCGGGGACGCCGGCACGAACGTGCGGCACTCGAACTCGACGGTCACGTCGAGCAGTCTGCCAGCGATCCGGAGACATGGCCGACGGCCGCCGCGCGGGGTCTTGGCACGGCATCCGTCCGGGTGTAGTTTTCAGCCGAAGAGGGGGCCGACATGACCGAGACGATCTCCCAATCGGCCGAGACGCCGGGTCCGGCGCGGCCGTCGAGACGCAGCGAATCCGAGGCCGTGTTCGCCGCCCTCGGCGCTGGCGCGGGCGGTGCGCTCTACGGGCTCGTCATCGCGCTGGTCGTGCCCGTGCTGACGCTCGCGGGCCAGGGCGACTCGCTCGGCACGTGGGCCGCGATCGCGGCGGGCATCGTGGCCGCCGCGGCATCCGCCGTCTCGTACTGGCGTGCGCGCTCGCTGCCCGAGCAGCAGTGGCGACGCACGCTGCCCTCGTGGACCTTCTCGGTCAACGCGGTGTCGGTGTCGGTCGCGCACGGGGCGTTGGCCCTGGTCGGGGTGCTCGCCCTCTTCCGCGTGCTCTCGCTCGGGTTCATCGGCCTGCCGCTGTCGAACTTCTGGGCGGTCGTGCTCTCGGCCGTGACGATCGGGCTCTCGGCGTACATCTCGTACCTGTCGGCCGCGCAGACCACGACGCAGCGCATGTCGTCGCTGATGCTGTCGTTCATCGCGATCGGCACGCTCACGGCCATGGTCACGACTCCCGACCCCGAGTGGTGGACGTACCACTTCAGCCAGCTCGGCACCTACGACGACCTCTCGAGCTGGGTCTTCAACGGCACGCTCATCTGCGCCGGCCTGCTCGTGACGACCTTCGCGGTCTACGTCGCTCGCGACCTGCGGGTGCTCGCCGCCAAGCGCGGCGAGGAGCACACGCCGAACGTGCGCGTCGTGCCGACGCTGTTCGTGGTGATGGGCGTCATGCTCGCGTGCGTCGGCATCTTCCCGGTCGACCTGCACCTGGTGCTGCACAACCTCTCGGCGTCGGGCATGGCGCTCGTGTTCTTGGTGCTGCTGTTCGGCGGTCGCTGGCTGCTGCGGGGCATGCCCCGCACGTACTTCGTGTCGGCGTGGATCTTCGCGGGCGCGATGATCGCGTCGGTCGTGCTGTTCGCCGTCGGCTACTTCACGCTCACGGCGTTCGAGATCATCGTGTTCGCACTCATCTTCGGATGGATCGCGGTGTTCATCCGCTTCCTGCGCGTGGCCGCGCTGCTGAGCCCGACGGATGCCGCGGGCGCGGCTTCATGAGTCGAAGCAGGGCCCGCGCCGGGTCGGCCGGCTGCCGCGGAGCGTGGGCGCCCGCCCCGAGGCATCCGCTCAGCTGTTCACGCGGATGATCTCCTCCTGGTACGGAGCGACCACGGTGCCCGAGATGCGGCAGTCCAGCAGCAGGAACGGGCGCTCGGCGACGGGCGTCGCGGCCCAGCGGGCGAGCGCGTCGAGGTCGGCGAGCGAGCGCACGGCGACGCCCTCGGCGCCGACCGCCGCCGCGAGGCCCGCGAAGTCGACCTGGGGGATGAGCATGGGCTCGCGTGCGAGACCCTTGAGGCCGTAGAGGTTGACCTCCGCGCCGTAGGCGGCGTCGTTCCACACCACGGCGAGGCCCCGGCCACCCGCCGAGCGCACGGCGGACTCGAGGTCGGCGAGCGCCATGAGGCCGCCGCCGTCGCCCGTCGTGAGCACGATCGTCGCGTCGGGGTTCGCTGCGGCGGCGCCCGGCACGCTCGGGAACCCGAGCCCGATCGACTGGAACGCCGTGCCGACCATGATCATGCGATCGGGGGAGGCGACCGGCCAGTACATGTTCGCCCAGCCGATGAAGTGCCCGCCGTCGCTGACGACGACGCGGTCCTCTGGCAGCAGTTCGCCGATGCGGCGTGCGACCGCGCGCGGGTCGAGGCGGCCGTCGTCGGCGAGGCCGTCGGCGTTCGGCGCGACCGGCTGCTCGCGCAGGGCCGCCGCGTCGATCGACTCGCGCCAGCCGGATGCTTCGGCACCCTGCGCCTCCAGCTCGTCGACGATCGCGCGGGCCACGAGGCCGGCGTCGCCCCGCACGAACCCGGCGACGTGCGGATGCGTCGCCGCAGGCGCCACGTCGACCTGGAACACCCGGGTGCCGGGCGCGAACAGCTCGCCGAACCGCATCGTGAACTGGTTGAGCGACGCGCCGAACACGACCGCGACGTCGGCCTCGCGCACGAGGGCCATGGCGCCCTCGGCGCCGAAGCCGCCCGTGACCCCGAGGTCGTACGTGGCGTCGGGGAACACGCCGCGGCCGAGCGCCGTCGATGCGGTGACCGCGCCCGTCGCGTCGGCGAGCTCGCCGAGCGCCTCGCCGGCGTCGGCGAGCCAGGCGCCGCGACCGGCGAGCAGGAACGGGCGGCTCGCACCGGCGAGGGCCGACGCGAGCTCGGTGATCGTGCCGCCCGCGAACTCGCCGCGCGGGGCGAGCGGCGTCGGCAGGCGCAGCTCCGGCGCGTCCTGCACCGGGCCCGCCTCGATCGCGGCGACGTCGTAGGGGATCGCGAGCACGACCGGCACGCGGTACGACAGGGCGTGCTCGATGGCGATGACCGTCGTGGCCGCGGCATCCGTTCGCCCGACCGTGTAGGTGCGCGCGCCGACCGCCGACGCGAGCGCGATCTGGTCGACGTCCCATGGGCGGGGGCCTGAGGTCGGCTCGTCGCCCACCACGAGCACGAGCGGCACGTGCGCCTGCGCGGCCTCGGCGAGGGCGGTCAGCGTGTTCGTGAACCCCGCGCCGTACGTCGCCGTGGCCGCCGCGATGCGTCCGGAGGCGCGGAAGTGGGTGTCGGCGGCGACGACGCCGCCCGCCTCGTGCCGCACCGCCGTGAAGACGGCCTCGGTCGAGCGCTCGAGCGCGTCGAGAAACCAGGCGTTGCCGTTGCCCATCACGCCGAAGACGTGGTCGACGTGGGTGGCGAGCGCGTGGGCGACGTGCGCGGAGACGGAGGTGGGTGCAGGGGTCGAGGGCATGACGGAGCCTTTCGAGACGGACGGATGCGATGCGGATTCCGTATATGTCTCGCGCGGCCGGCGGCGATGCCGACCGGGCTTCGTGCCCCTTTTGCGAGCACCGGCGCGTTCGTCGCGCCTGGACGTGACGAGTATACGACCGGTGCGGGGGCCTCGTCCGACCGCGCGGTCAGACGGCCGGCCCGAGCGCCTCCACCACGGACGTCCAGAACGCGGCCCGCGCCGAGGAGTCGGCCGCGGCATCCGTGCCCTCGAAGTACGGCAGGTACGGGTTCAGTGCCACGAAGTGGCTCGCGCCCTCGCCTTCGACGGCGTGCGTCTCGACGCCCGCGGCCTCGAGGCGCTCGAGCGTGCGCTCCTGGAGCGGGCACGACGGCCATACGGCGTCGGCGGTGCCGCACGCGAGCACGACCGGCCCGTCGATGGTCGAGACGTCGATGACGGATGCCGCGGGCGGCTCGCCCGACACCGCGGTCGTGCACGGCAGCGGTTCGCTGCCGAGGGTCCACGCCGAGCGCGTGACGTCGGGGTACCCGCAGAACAGCTCACCGGCACCGACGGGCATGATCGCGCCGCGCACGAGGTCGGGCTGCGTCGCCGCGAGCCAGAGGGCGACTTCGCCGCCGCGCGAGACGCCGAACGGGGTGACGCGGTCGGGGTCGACGCCGGGCTGCGCCCGCAGCCAGTCGAGCGCGGCGAGCGCCGGGTCGAGCGGCACCTCCGACAGTTCGTCGGACTGACCGGGCGAACCGAAGAGACTGATCGCGAGGGCCGGGTATCCGAATCCGGCGAGTTGCATCGCGAGCAGCCTGGCGCTCTCGCTGCCGCCCTCGCTGCCGCCCATGACGAGCAGCGCGGGGCGGGCGTCGCCCGGGTCGAGGTCGCCGGGGGTGGCGAAGAACGCCGACGTGCCGGCATCCGGGGCCGTGACGATGTCGAACGCGCCCTCGGGGGCGCCGCGCACGACGCTCGTCGAGGCGATGACGACGCCCGACGCGTCACCGCCGGCGTTGTCGTCGACCGAGCCCTCGAGCACCTCGAGCTCGACCGTGTGCTCGCGGTCGTACTCCTGGAACGCGGTCGTCACGGTGCCGTCGCCGAACATGTACATGGGAGCCATCGCGTCGGCGACGGTCCAGGCGCCGTCGGTCGGCACGTCGCGGGCGAGGTCGATCACGCCCGCGGCGTCCGCCGTGAAGACCGCCGTCGACTCGTGCGGAACGTAGGCGATGTCGCTCGAGGTGTGCAGGGTCACGCTCGCCCCGGGCGCGAGACCGACCACGCGGATGCCGAGCGGCTCGAACGGCCCGCCGAGCTCGGTCACCTCGATCGACGGAGTGAGACCGGTCGGCAGGGGCGTGCACCCGACGAGCACGGCCGGAACGGCGACCGCGAGCATCACCGCACCGAGGCGGAGCAGGGCGGATGCCGCGGGGTCGGGGCGTCGGCTTCGTCGGGGTTCGGGCATGGTCTGCACGCTAGCGAGCCGAGGCGAACCGGGGCAACGCCGGCGTGCGGCATCATGGACGGGTGAAGACCATTCAGCTGCGCCGCTACACGCTCGTCGACGGGGAGTACGACGCGTTCGTCGCGTGGTGGAACTCGACCATGCCGTCTGTCCGCCCCGCCGCCGGGTTCGCGATCGAGTTCGCCTACGGCGTGCGCGAGACGAACGAGTTCGTCTGGGCCGTGAGCGCCGAGGGCGACCAGGAGGCGTTCCTCGCACTCGAGCAGACCTACCTCGCCTCCGACGCGCGCGCCGCCGCGTTCGACGGGGTGCCCCAGCGCGTGGCCGAGTACGACATCCGGTTCGTCGAGGACGTCACGCCGGCCTGACCCGGCCTGACCTGGCCACCGACTCGGCGACGCGGTACTCCCACAGCCACGCCGTGTCGGTCGTGGCGCGCGGCTTCGAGAAGTAGGCGCGCAGCATCGCGTCGCGCACGGGGCGGAACGCACCGGGCGCCTTGCCCGAGCTGCTCGCCTTGCCCTGTGCGATGACGCGCTCGACGCGCGGCCGGCGCAGCGCCTCGTAGCGGGCGAGCACGGCGGGCACCGGCGATGCGCCGGAGCTGCCGCCTGCCGCCGATCCGCCCGCCTCGGCCATGAGCAGTCCGAGGGCGAGCCCGTCTTCGAGCGCCATCGACGCGCCCTGCCCTGAGGAGGGCGACGCGGCGTGCGCGGCGTCGCCGATGAGCACGGTCGTGCCCCGGTGCCACACGGGCACCCGAGGGAAGTCGTACATCGGCCAGGCGGGCAGGATGGGCTCGCTGGCCTCGAGCACGCGCGTCGCGACCGGGTCGTCGCGCCGGACGAGGTCGAGCAGCGTGCGGCGCCAGGCCTCGCCGGAGATGCCGGCGAGCTCGGTGCGGTCGGGCTCTCGGCGCCGGGCCGGGTTGGCGAACCACCAGACCTCGCCGTCGCCCGAGGCGAGCCAGGAGAAGAACGTGTCGCGGCCGAACATCATGTGCATGGTGCCCGGCTCGGTGGGCACGTCGACGTCGCGAGCGAAGCCGCCCGTGTTGAGCAGCCCGAGGTAGCGGGCCTTCGGCGAGCGCGGGTCGATGAGCCTGCGCACGGTAGAGCCGATGCCGTCGGCGCCGACGACGAGCGCCGCAGCCGCGGTGCTGCCGTCGGCGAAGCGCACGGTCGTCGCGCGGTCGGTCGTGTCGAGGTCGACGATGCGGCGGCCGTAGTGCACGGGGATGCCCGCGGCGTGCACGGCCTCGAGCAACGCTCCGTACAGCTCGGTGCGCCGCACCGACATGGTGCCCTCGCCCATCGGGAAGTCGGTGAGCGCGGTGCCGTCGCCGAGGCCGAGGCGCATGCGCGGGGTCTCGATGCCGGTGAGGGGGCGCACGCCCAGATCGTGGAGCACCGACACGCCGTTGACCGCGAGGGTCAGCCACGCGCCGACGCCGTCCGACGGCGTCGGCCTCGCCTCGTGGACGGCGGTCTCGATGCCCGCGCGGTGCAGTGCGAGTGCCGCGGCGGCGCCCGCGACGCCGCCGCCGATGATGATCGCGTCCATGGTCGGTCCTTCGCTGTCTCGTGTGCTCGTGTGGGGGTGGGAATCGTGTCGGGTTGGGTATTACCCATAGTCAATCATTAACTATTCATCGACGCAACTATGATGGAGTCATGCCGCCCGCCGCGAACCGCCGGTCGCCGACCGCGCTCGTCGTGCTCGCGACGCTCACCGAGCGTCCGTTGCACACGTACGCCCTCCACCGGCTCCTCCAGGAGCGCGGCAAGACCGAGGTCGTCGCGATCCCCACTCGCGCCTCGCTCTACCCCGTGCTCGACCGGCTGCAGCGCAGTGGGCTCATCGACGTCGACCGGGTCGAGCGCGAGGCGGGCCGCCCCGAGCGCACGGTCTTCCGGGTGACCGACCTCGGGGCATCCACGGTCGCCGAGTGGCTGCGCGACTACCTCTCCGCGGGCACCTCGGAGCGGGCCGGCTTCACGGCCGCTCTGTCGTTCGCGATGCTCCTGCCGTCGGACGAGGTCGCCGACGCGCTCGAGCGGCGTCGCGACGCCCTCGGCGTCGAGCGCGCGTCGCTCGTCGACGGGCTCGCCGCGGGCGACGAGCTCGGGCTCCCCGAACTGTTCCAGCTCGACGAGCGGTACCGCATCGCCCTGCTCGACGCCGACCTCGAGGCCGTCGAGGGGCTGATCGCCCGGCTCCGTTCGGGCGAGCTCGCCTGGAGCCGCGAGTGGATCGCCGAGGTCGCCGAACGCCTCGGCGGCGAAGCGCCCGCCCTCTGACCGGTGACCGGCATTCGGAATCGGTATACATCGCGTCAGAGAAGGTATGAACCGGTCTCCGCCCCGTACAGCACGCCCGCAGGCATGGTTGCCTAGAATCGAAGCATCCCCCTGAAGTGACCCGTGGCCGATGCTGCTCACCGGCAGGCTCGTCCACGCCCGACCAGGTCGACGACGCCCTCCCGCTTCGCGGCCGAGAAAGAGCCCCGTGAGCCTCGAATTCGACGCCAGCCGTGCCCGATGGACCGCCCGAGAGGAGCTCGCCGAGCGGATGATCCCGCTCATCGGCGGCCTCTACCGCGACCACGGGGTGGTGACCTCCATCCACGGCCGCCGCCTCATCAACCGTTCGCCCATCGAGCTGCTGAAGGCGCACCGCTTCGCCCGCCAGGCCGGCGACGTCGCGCTCGACCCGGTCGACACCATGCAGGTGCTCGAGGCGCTCCGCGAGATCGCCCCCGGCCCCGCCTCGCTCGATCTCGCGCGCCTCATCACCGGCTACGCGGCATCCGCCCCCGAGGGCGAGCGCGTCGCGCTCGTCGACTACCTGCGCGGCGAGCTCGCCGACGTCCTCGTCGACGCCGACCGCCCCGCACGCCAGGGCACCGACGTCGTGCTCTACGGCTTCGGCCGCATCGGACGCCTGCTCGCCCGCATCCTCATCGCGCACTCGGGCGACGCGAACGGCCTGCGCCTGCGCGCCGTCGTCGTGCGCAAGGGGTCGGCGAACGACCTCGTGAAGCGTGCGAGCCTGCTGCGCCGCGACTCGGTGCACGGCCCCTTCCAGGGCACCATCGAGGTCGACGAGGATGCCAACACGATCCTCGCGAACGGCACCCTCATCCAGGTGATCCACGCGAACGACCCCGCCGCGATCGACTACACCGCCTACGGCATCCACGACGCGATCGTCGTCGACAACACGGGCCGCTGGCGCGACGAGGAGGGGCTCTCGCAGCACCTCCGCTCGACGGGCGTCGCCCGCGTGCTGCTCACCGCGCCGGGCAAGGGCGCGCTCAAGAACATCGTGCACGGCATCAACGACGGCGACATCGAGGCATCCGACCGCATCCTCTCGGCCGCGTCGTGCACGACCAACGCGATCACGCCCGTGCTGAAGGCCGTCGAAGACGCGTACGGCGTCGTTCGCGGTCACGTCGAGACCGTGCACTCGTTCACGAACGACCAGAACCTCATCGACAACTTCCACTCGGGCGACCGTCGCGGCCGATCGGCGGCGCTCAACATGGTCATCACCGAGACCGGTGCGGCCAAGGCCGTCGCGAAGGCGCTGCCCTCGTTCGCGGGCAAGCTCACCGGATCGGCGATCCGCGTGCCCACGCCCGACGTGTCGCTCGCGATCCTGAACCTCCAGCTCGATCGCCCCACCTCGAAGGACGAGATCAACCGCTACCTCCGCCAGGTCTCGCTCACGTCGCCGCTGCGCCAGCAGGTCGACTACATCGAGTCGGCCGAGGTCGTCTCGACCGACTTCGTGGGGTCGAGCCGTGCGGGCATCGTCGACGGGCTCGCCACGATCGCCGACGGCACCGACGCGGTGCTCTACGTCTGGTACGACAACGAGTACGGCTACTCGTGCCAGGTCGTGCGCGTCATCGAGAAGATGGCCGGCACCCACCCGGTCGTGCTGCCCGTGCGCGAGCCCGTCGTGCTCGCCGCGCTCGACGCCGCGCTCGACCTGGGCGACGCCGAGGCCGCAGCCGAGCTCGTAGCCGGCTGATCCGCCGCGCCGCCGGGCGCATTCGAAGTGCAGCGGATGCCGCGAGCCCACGTCGGGCCCGCGGCATCCGTCGTTCTGGAGGACCGCCCGCGAGCTGAGCCGCCCTCGGGGAATCCGTCGTCGCGTCGGCCCGGACGTAGGCTTGCACGCATGAGCGCCGAAGCCGTCATCGTCGATGTGATCCGCACTCCCGTCGGGCGCGGCAAGCCGGGCGGCATGCTCTCGGGCGTGCACCCCGTCGACCTGCTCGCGGGCGTGCTCGACACGCTCGTGAACCGCAACGACCTCGACCCCGGCCTCGTCGACGACGTCATCGGCGGATGCGTCAGCCAGGTCGCCGAGCAGTCGTACAACGTGACCCGCAACGCCGTGCTGGCCGCCGGGTTCCCCGAGCACGTGCCGGGCACGACGATCGACCGCCAGTGCGGATCGAGCCAGCAGGCGGCGACGTTCGCCGCGCAGGCCGTGATGTCGGGCCAGGCCGACATCGTCATCGCGTGCGGCGTCGAGTCGATGAGCCGGGTGCCCCTCGGGTCGAGCGCGGCGGGCGCGAACCCGTACGGTTCGCGCCTTGCCGGCCGGTACCCCGAAGGGCTCGTGAACCAGGGCGTCTCGGCCGAGCTCATCGCCGAGAAGTGGGGCTTCTCGCGCGGCGACCTCGACGCGTACGCCGCTCGCTCGCACGCGCTCGCTGCGGCTGCGGGGGAGTCGGGCGCATTCGCGACCGAGGTCGTGCCCGTGCCGGGCGTCGACGGCCTCGCCGACGAGACCGTGCGTGCCGGCACGACGGCCGAAGGCCTGGCCGGGCTCAATCCCGCGTTCCGCACCGACGCGCTCGCCGAGCGGTTCCCCGACCTCGACTGGCGCATCACGCCGGGCAACTCGTCACCGCTCACCGACGGCGCGTCGGCCGCGCTGATCATGAGCGCGGATGCCGCGGAGCAGCTCGGGCTCACGCCGCGGGCGCGGTTCCGGGCGTTCTCGGTCGTCGGCAGCGACCCGCTGTACATGCTCACGGGCGTCATCCCGGCGACCGCGAAGGTGCTCGAGCGCGCGGGTCTCTCGCACGACGACATCGACGCCTACGAGGTCAACGAGGCGTTCGCGTCGGTACCGCTCGCCTGGCTCGCCGAGACCGGGGCGGATGCCGCGAAGCTCAACCCCCGCGGCGGCGCCATCGCCCTCGGCCACGCGCTCGGCTCGTCGGGCACGCGTCTGCTCACGACCCTCGTGAACCAGCTCGAGGCCACCGGCGGCCGCTACGGCCTGCAGACGATGTGCGAGGGCGGCGGCATGGCCAACGCCACGATCATCGAACGCATCTGAACGTTCCACCCACCACCCACCACCCACCCCGACGAGACGGTCGAACGGTCGCGAATGGTCGGAACACCGACCCGAAGGCGACCATCCGCGACCGATCGATCTCGGAGAACGGAGCACACATGCACCTCGAAGGCGCATCCGCCATCGTCACCGGAGGGGCCTCCGGCCTCGGCCGGGCCACCGCACGCACGCTGCTCGACGCCGGCGCGTCCGTCGTGCTCGTCGACCTGCCCGGCCCCCGCGGCGAGGAGGCCGCGGCCGAGCTCGGCGATCGCGCGCACTTCGTCGCGGCCGACGTCGCGAACGAGGCCGAGGTGCAGGCGGCCGTGGCCGTGGCATCCGCTCTGGGACCGTTGCGGGTCGCCGTGAACTGCGCGGGCATCGCGACGGGCAATCGCACCGTCGGGCGAGAGGGACCCGCGCCGCTCGACGTGTTCGAGCGCACCATCCGCGTGAACCTCATCGGCACGTTCAACGTGACGCGCCTCGCGGCGGCGGCGATGGCCGAGACCGAGCCGACCGTCGGCCAGGTGCCGGGCGGCCCCGAGACGGCCGAGCGCGGCGTGATCGTCAACACCGCGTCGGTCGCCGCGTTCGACGGCCAGATCGGCCAGGCCGCCTACTCGGCGTCGAAGGGCGGCGTCGCGGCGATGACCCTGCCGCTGGCGCGCGACCTGTCGAAGCTGCTCATCCGCGTCGTCACGATCGCGCCCGGCATCTTCGAGACGCCCATGATGGCCGGCATGGCGCAGGAGATCCAGGACTCGCTCGCCGCCCAGATCCCGCACCCGTCGCGCTTCGGCTCGCCCGCCGAGTACGCGGCCCTCGTGCGCTCGATCATCGCGAACCCGATGCTGAACGGCGAGACGATCCGCCTCGACGGCGCCATCCGCATGGGGCCGAAGTAGGGAGCACGGCACAACTCCGGATGCCGCGGGCGCCCGCCCGGCGCGTCGGTCGACTGCCGCGCTGCGTCGTCGCCCGCATCCGGAGCCTGAGCACGGAACGAGGGGCGGATGCCGCGGCATCCGCCCCTCGTCGCGCGCTCGGCGTTCAGACCTGCGACTGCGAGCGCACGCTGCGGTTGCCCGGGAAGTCGAGCGTGCCGCGCCCGCCGCCCTTGGCGGCCTTGATGATGCCGTCGATGCAGTCCCACGCGCAGACCCCGACGACCGCGGCGACGAAGATCACCGAGAGCACCCACTGCGCGTCGGCGTCGAGGTGCGGCTGCACGAGCTCGACGAACTCGGGGCTGAGCAGGCGGCCCTCGACGAAGAGCCACACGGCGGGGATGGCGAACGCCGCGTTCAGCACGACGTTCACGGCCGCGTTGGCCCAGTTCCAGTCGCTGCGGTAGATCCACACGGCGAACGCGGCCTCGAGCGCGAGCAGCACCAGGAGGTACGGCAGCCAGAACGACCACAGGGCGGGGTCGAGCAGCGGGACGTCGGTGCGCTCGCCGTCGATCCACACGGCGCCGAACTGCTGCCAGACGACGAACCCCGCGGCGATCGCCAGCCACACGAGCGCGGCGATGAGGTCGGCGCGCCGGTGCGGGCGGCGGACCTCGGGCAACTGCGGCAGCTGATCGGGCGTCCACGACAGGGCCTCGTCGACGTCGGTGCCCGTGCTGGCGCCGTAGCGCTCGATGAACGCGAACACGAGCGTGACCCAGAACGCCAGCTGCACGGCCACGGTGATGGCGATGCCGACCGCCTGGCCGATGACCTCCCACCCGGCGCCGCCGATGACCATGCCGAAGGCCGCGACCGCCGCGACCGTGACCGGCACGAACGACTCGAGGAAGACCAGCAGCCGCTTCCAGATGAGGTAGTAGCGCGGCCCGATCAGCATGAGCGGCCGGTCGCTGTACGTCGCCGCGAGGGCCGCGGGGTGCCCGAGCTCGACGAGCGCATCGCGCTCCGCGGTGTCGGGTGTCGAGGCGCCCGCCTCGATGCGCGCGTCGATCGTGTCGGCGATGCGCTCGGCGAGGTCGCGGGACAGCTCCTCGCGCTGGGCGGCCGGCAGGCTGCGGGTCGCCGCGAACAGGTAGCGGTCGGTGAGCTCGGTCATGATGCGTCTCCAGTCGATGCGGCCGGGCCGGTGAGCCCGGTGAGGGCGTCGTCGATGCGGCGCCAGTCGGTCATGAGGGCGACTGCGAGGGCGTCGCCGGTGGGGCTCGTGCGGTAGAACTTGCGTGGCCTCGCTTCGTCGGTGTTCCACTCGCTCGTGAGCAGCCCCTGCTTCTCGAGGCGCCGCAGCAGCGGGTAGAGGGTGTTCGCGTCGACGAGGATGCCGAGGCCGTTCAGTGATTCGAGCAGCGCGTACCCGTAGTCGGGCGTGCGGAGTCGCACGAGGCAGGCGAGCACCACGGTGCCGCGGCGCAGCTCCTGCAGGTGCGCGGTCGTCGTCTCATCGATGTCCATGACTGACACGATACTGTGCGTCGCACACTATTGCAATAGGCGCTATAACGTGACGGATGCCGCGGCAGCCCGCCGCGGCATCCGTCATGCGAAGTCTCCGGGCTCGGCCCGTCGCGACTCCCGTCGCGCCCTACTGCCCGGCGTGCTCCTCGAGGAACGCGTACACCTCGGCGTCGTCGACGCCGGGGAACGTGCCGGACGGCAGCGGCGACAGCACGTGGGCGTGCAGGCGTGCACTCGGCCAGGCCCGGCCGGCCCAGCGCTCGGCGAGGCCCTCGGGCGCCCGGCGGCAGCAGGCCTCGTCGGGGCACGTCGACACGGCGCGCACGGTGGTCTCGCGGCCGCGGAACCACTTGGCCTGGGCGAACGGCACGCCGACCGAGATCGAGAACTCCGCGGCATCCGTTCGGCCGGTCTGGGTGGCGCACCAGAAGGTGCCCGCGGGTGTGTCGGTGTACTGGTAGTTCTCGGTCGTGCGGTTCGTGTGCTCGAACGCGGTGCGCGCGCTCCACTTCTTGCACACCCACTGCCCCTCGATCGAACCCGTGACATCGGTGGGCAGGGGCAGCCCGTCGTTCTCGTAGCCCTTGAGCAGTGCGCCGTCGCCGGCCACGCGCAGGAAGTGCACGGTCATGTCGAGGTACTCGGTGCCGAGGTTCGTGAAGCGCAGGGCCGCGGCCTCGTGCGTGACGCCGAACGCGTCGCGGAAGTCCTCGATGGCGAGCCGCTTCTCCTTCTTCGCCTGCTGGAGGAACGCGACCGACGCGTCGCGCGGCATGAGGCACGCCGCCGCGAAATAGTTGATCTCGAGCCGCTGCCAGAGGAACTCGTCGTAGCTCGCGGGCGGCTGGTGCCCGAGCAGGCGGTGGGCCATGGCCTGCAGCGCCATCGAGCGCAGGCCGTGCCCGCCGGGGATCGACGCCGGAGGCAGGTAGATGCGCCCGTTCGAGAGGTCGGTGATCGACCGCGTCGAGTCGGGCAGGTCGTTGACGTAGATGAGCTGGAACCCGAGTCGTTCGGCCATGACGCTCACCTCGCGGTGCGTCACGGCGCCCGTGCGGTGGCCGGCGGCGCGCACCTGCTCCTCGGCGAGCTGCTCGATCTCGGGCAGGTGGTTGTGGCGGTCGCGCATGCGCTCGCGCAGTTGGGTGTTGGCGCGCCGTGCCTCTTCGGGCGTCGCGATGGCCTGGCTCGCCCGCCGCTGCAGCTCGCGGTGCAGCCCCACGATCGCCTCGAGGGTCTCGTCGCCGATGCCGCGGCCGGCGCGGATCGCCGGCAGCCCGAGGCTCGCGTAGAGCGGGCTCGCCTGCGCGCGGCCGAGCTCGAGCTCGAGGGCGGCGCGCGGGCTCGGCGCCTCGCGCGAGAGGAGGTCTTCGAGCCCGATGCCGAACGCCGTCGCGAGCGCGTCGAGCGTCGAGAGCTTCGGCTCCCGCTTGCCGTTCTCGATGAGCGAGAGCTGCGAGCCGGCGAGCCCGACCGCCTCGCCCGTCTGGTCGAGGGTCATGCCGCGCTCGCCGCGGAAATGGCGGATGCGCTGACCAAGGGTCGCGAGATCGGTGGTTCCGGCCTTCATGCCTTAAGCCTATCGAAAGAAGAACGATTCTTAACACGCGAAATGGCCTTTCGGATGTCTCGATCTGCCGCATTCTGGAAATACGAACCGATTCCGGGGCCGCCACGAGGCGATCCGGCACCACAGAAGGGACGACGATGACCATCTCCGAGTTCACGCCCGGCACCGAGGCATCCGTCGAAGCATCCGCCCCCGCGCCGCACGGCACGACCGACCACGACCTCCGCGCGTGGGTCGCCGAGATCGCCGCGCTGACCAAGCCCGACGAGATCGTCTGGTGCGACGGGTCGAAGCACGAGGCCGACCTGCTGACCAAGCAGCTCGTGGCCGAGGGCAAGCTCATCAAGCTGAACCCCGAGTGGCGTCCCAACAGCTATCTCGCACGCACCGACCCCCGCGACGTCGCCCGGGTCGAGGACCGCACCTTCATCTGCTCGACCTACGAGGAGGACGCCGGCCCGACGAACAACTGGCGCGACCCCAAGGCCATGCGCGGCGAGCTCGACGACGTGTTCGACGGCTCGATGAAGGGCCGCACGATGTACGTCGTGCCGTTCTCGATGGGCCCGCTCGGCGGCCCGATCAGCCAGCTCGGCGTCGAGATCACCGACTCGCCGTACGTCGTGCTGTCGATGGGCATCATGACGCGCATGGGCGCTCAGGTCTACCGCCTCATCGAGGCCGGCGAGCCGTGGGTGCGCACCGTGCACTCGGTCGGCCACCCGCTCGTCGACGGCGTCGGCCACCGCGTCGCCGAGGTCGACTGGCCGTGCAACGAGACCAAGTACATCGTGCAGTTCCCGGATTCGCGTGAGATCTGGTCGTACGGCTCGGGCTACGGCGGCAACGCGCTGCTCGCGAAGAAGTGCTTCGCGCTCCGCATCGCGAGCGTCATGGCGCGTGACGAGGGGTGGCTCGCCGAGCACATGCTGCTCATCAAGATCACCTCGCCCGAGGGCGGCGTCTACCACGTGGCCGCGGCGTTCCCGTCGGCGTGCGGCAAGACGAACCTCGCCATGCTGCAGCCGACGATCCCCGGCTGGACGGTCGAGACGATCGGCGACGACATCGCCTGGATGCGACCCGGTGCCGACGGGCGCCTGTACGCGATCAACCCCGAGGCCGGCTTCTTCGGCGTCGCGCCGGGCACCGGCGCGTCGACCAACCCGACCGCGGTCGACACGCTCTGGGGCAACACGATCTTCACGAACGTGGCGCTCCGCCCCGACGGCGACGTCTGGTGGGAGGGGCTGACCGACGAGGTGCCCGCCGAGCTCACCGACTGGGAGGGCAACCCGTGGACCCCGGCATCAGGCCGGCCCGCAGCGCACCCGAACTCGCGCTTCACGGTGGCCGCGCAGCAGTGCCCGCAGATCGCCGACGACTGGGACGCCCACGACGGCGTGCCGATCGACGCGATCCTGTTCGGCGGTCGCCGCGCGACGAACGTGCCGCTCGTCGCCGAGGCCCGCTCGTGGAAGCACGGCGTGTTCATGGGCGCGACCATCTCGAGCGAGAAGACGGCGGCCGCAGAGGGCACCGTCGGCGAGCTCCGCCGCGACCCCTTCGCGATGCTCCCGTTCTGCGGGTACAACATGGCCGACTACTGGAGCCACTGGGTCAAGATGGGGCGCACGCTCGGCACGAACGCGCCGCGCATTTTCCAAGTCAACTGGTTCCGCAAGGGCGCCGACGGCGACTTCCTCTGGCCCGGGTTCGGCGAGAACGCCCGGGTGCTCGAGTGGATCGTCGGTCGCATCGAGGGCACCGCAGACGTGCAGGAGACGCCGATCGGCCTGCTGCCGGCATCCGGCGCCCTGAACCTCGACGGCCTCGAGATCGAGGACGCGGCGCTCGAGCAGCTGTTCGACGTCGACCGCGACTCCTGGCTCGCCGAATGCGCACTGACCGAGGAGTACTTCGAGCAGTTCGGCGATCGCGTGCCGGCGGCCCTCCGCGCCGAGCTCGCGAGCCTGCGCTACCACCTGGAGCACCAGGTCGCGTAGCGCAGACGGCATCTGACGACGCGCCCCAGGGGGACGGGGCGCGTCGTCGATGCGAAGGGCGGATGCCGCGGGCCGGCGTGCACGGGAAGGTGCGCCGGCCCGCGGTATCCGTTCGTGGGGAGCGGTTCGCGCCACCGGCACGTCGCGCGTCGGCTCGCCGACCGCGCCGCTAGCGTGTGGCGCAAGGGGGCGACATGGGCGAATTCGGATTCGGCACGTTCATCGAATCGGTCGGCGAGGTCATCGACGTGCTCGGCGTCGTCGCGATCGTGGTCGGCGTGCTGTACGCCTCCCTCGATGCCGCCTTCCGGGGGCTGCGTCGGCGCAGCCCCGTCTACACGCGGTTCCGTCGGGTGCTCGGACGGGCGATCCTGCTCGGGCTCGAACTGCTCGTCGCGGCCGACATCATCAAGACCGTGGCCGTGACGCCGACGCTCGAGTCGGTCGGCGTGCTGGCGATCATCGTGGTCATCCGGACGTTCCTCAGCTGGTCGCTCGAGCTCGAGATCTCGGGTCGGTGGCCGTGGCAGAAGCGTGCCGGCGTCGATGACGAACCGGCCGAGGCCGGGCAGGGGTCCGCCGCCCGTGCCGCCGGCTGAACCGTTCGGGCGGAGAGACGCCGATCGGTCGCGATGCGCCGCGCCTCCGGGTCTGGAGCGGCGGGTCGCGACCGACCGGCGAGCGGTGCGGCCGACCGGCTCAGTCGAGGTGCCCGAGCACGCGCAGCAGCGCGGTCGGCGCGTAGCGGTACTCGACGGTGCCGGTCGCACCGGGTTCGACGGGGCCGATCCACGTGCTGGTGCCCTCGTGCACGCGCACCCAGCCGTTCTCGAAGAGCAGCTCCGTGCCGACGACGAAGGCGAGCGCCGGGGTCTCGCCTTGGCGCACGGCGATCGAACCCTCGAACACGTGCGACGCCGAGGCGTCCTGGTCGGCCTTGCACGGTACGCCCACGAGCGGCCGGACGATGGGCGTGCGGAACCCGGGGGTCTCGAAGGGGCTGGCCTTCGCGGCGTCCGCCACGATGCCGAAGTGCACGCTCGTCGACATGAGGCCGAGGTCGGCCTGGCCGTCGAGCACGAGGCGGCTCGACGCGCGGAAGCGGTAGAAGAGGCGACCCGACTCGCGGGCCGGAGGCAGCACCGCGGTGCTCGCCCAGTTGCGCGACCAGGTGAGTGCGCCCTCGCCGCGGGTGGGCGGGTCGTAGAGCGAGGCGGTCACGCGCACGGCGCCGTCGGGTGCCGAGGCCGACGACCGCAGCGCCGATGCGCCCGCGAGGCCGGTCGGCGCGACGTCGCGCACGGGCGTGAACGCGGGCAGCCGCTGCGGCTGCCACGTGCGCAGCCAGGCCTGCAGGCTGGACTGCACGCGGTCGAACGAGTCGCCGTGCCCGCGGCGGGCGGGGCTCTCGTCAGCGACGGCGTTCGGCAGGTCCTCGATGAGGTCGACGGGCAGCCGGTCGAGGCTCGTCGCCGCGCGTGCGTCGCGGACGTCGCGCAGGTCGGTCACGGGGGCGATGCTCATGATGGGGATTCCTTCGGTGCGGATGTCGCTGGCATCCGGACTTCGGACGCAGAACCACACGCTACGAACGCGCGGCATCCGCTCCATCCGAGCAGACCCTGAGGTTTGCTCGGGTCAGCCCCGAGATGCCGCTGCGACCGTCGGGCCCGACGGGCTCGCCGTCAGCGCCGAAGCCCGAGACGACGGATGCCGCGGCGCCGTGCCCGTGAAGAGCGCCCGCGCCGCGGCATCCGCCGTGCTGCTGAACCGCTCAGACGAGCAGCTGGTGCTCCGCGAGCTCGCGGTACAGCGGCACCGACTCGACGAGCTCGCCGTGCGTGCCCTCCCCGATGACGCGGCCGCCGTCGAGCACGACGATGCGGTCGGAGTCGACCACGGTCGAGAGGCGGTGGGCGATGACGATGAGCGTTCGCTCGGCGGCGACCGCATCGATGGCCTCGCGCATCATGCGCTCGTTGACGCCGTCGAGCGACGACGTCGACTCGTCGAGCAGCAGGATCGGGGGAGCCGCGAGCAGCGCCCGCGCGATCGCGAGGCGCTGGCGCTCGCCGCCCGAGAGCATGATGCCGTCTTCGCCGACGGCGGCGTCGAGGCCGCGGGCGTCGCGGTCGAGCACGCTGCCGAGGTTCACGGCGCGCAGCACGTGCTCGCACTCGGCGTCGGTCGCGTCGGGGCTGCCGAGCATCAGGTTGTCGCGCAGGGTGCCGGCGAGCACGGGCGCGTCCTGCTCGACGTACCCGATCTGGGCGCGGAGGTCGCGGCGCTCGAGCGAGCGCAGGTCGAGCCCGCCCATGCGCACGGTGCCGACCGACGGGTCGTAGAACCGCTCGACGAGCGCGAGGATGGTCGACTTGCCCGCGCCCGACGGGCCGACGAGCGCGACGCGCTGCCCGCGCGGCACGTCGAACGAGACGCCGCGCAGCACCGGCTGACGTTCGGTGACCGACGGCTCGGCCCGCACCGAGTCGGGGGAGTCGTTCGCGGGGTCGGCGGGGTCGTTCGGGGTCGACGCGTAGGCGAAGTGCACGTCGTCGAAGCTGACGGCCGGAGCGTCGGGCAGCACGCCCGCGTTGGCCTCGCCGACCATGAGCGCGAGCGGCGCGAGGTCGCGGTCGTGCGCGTCTTCGTCGGGCAGGTCGAGGATCTCCTGGATGCGGCCGAGCGCGCCGAGGGCCTGGTTGACCGAGGTGATGGCACCGAAGAAGAGGCCGAGCGGCATGATCATCATGAACAGGAACAGGATGAACGCGACGAGGTCGGCGATCTCGATGGCGCCCGAGGCGACGCGGTAGCCGCCGACGCCGAGCACGACGAGGAACGACACCTGCATGGCGATGCCCGCGACGGGCACGATGAGCGCCGAGATCTTCGCGACGTCGACGCCCTTCTGCCAGGCGCCCTCCGCTTCGGCGTCGATCGTGCGGACCTCGCGCTCGGTCGCTCCGGCGGCGCGGATGGTGCGCACCGAGCTGATGGCGCGCTCGACGGATGCGGCGACCGCGCCGACGCGCTCCTGCGCGGCGTGCGAGGCGTCGCGCACGCGCATCGACAGCAGCGTCACGGTGACGATCGCGATCGCGATGACGAGCACCGTGAGTCCGAGCAGCACGGGGTCGATGACGAGCATCGCGATGAGCGCGCCGATGAAGGTGACCGTGCCGCCGATGGCCTCGACGAGCCCTTGCGTGAGCACGGCCCTGAGCATCGTGGTGTCGCTGCCGACGCGCGAGACGAGGTCGCCCGTGCGGCGCGTGTCGAACTCGGCGATGGGCAGGTTCAGCATCTTCGCGGCGAGCCGCTTGCGGCTCGAGAGCACGATGCCCTCGCCGGTGCGCTGCAGCAGGTAGTGCTGGTAGCCGGTGATGACGGCGTTCACGACGACGAGCGCGACGAGCGCCCAGACGATGCCGCCGAGGGCGTCGCCGGCCTCGACGACGGTGATGACCTGGCTCACGAGCAGCGGCTGGGCGAGGCTCGCGATCGCGGCGATGATCGACAGCAGCGCGACCCAGATGAGCACGGGGCGGTGCTCGAAGATGAACGGCAGCAGTTGCGAGAACGAGGCGCGGGGGCCCTCGGTCTTGGCGGGGCGTGCGAAGGGGCTGCGTCGGGCGGGTCGGTTCTGCGTCTGGCTCATCTTCTCTTCCTGGGCGCGCGTGCGTCGGATGTCGCCGCCGACCGGTTCGCGCGAATCGCCCGAACCAGCCTACGACCCCCCACTCTGAGGGTCCGCCGTGTGCGGGCCGACCTGCTCAGCTGCGCCCGTACTTCTTGTGCACGGCCTGCTTGGACACCTCGAGGGCGAGGGCGATCAGCTGCCAGCTCGCACCCGTGGCGCGGGCCTTGCGCACGGCGACGGCCTCGGCCCGGTCGAGCTCGAGGTTCACCGCGATGCGCGCGTGGTGCAGGTCGCGGAGGGCGCGGTAGGGGTCGTCGCCGTCGGCCGCGGCGATGGCGGTGCGGAGGGTCGTGTCATCCATGGCGTCAACCGTAGTTGACGCCTTGCCTGACGTCAACTTTGATTGACGCCGGCGTGCGCGACGCGTCTCGTTGTGCGCGGCAGGCGGCCTCCCATGACAGCCGGCGCCCGGTGTCGTCAGGACGTGTGCGCCCCCGGATTCGTCAGCACGGATGCCGCGGCGCGATGCCCGGCGAGTGCGGCCGCAGCGGCATCGGCCCCGCTGATCGACGCCGCGAGGTACCCGGCCGCGAACGCGTCGCCCGCACCCGTGAGGTCGCGGATGCCCGTCACCGGCTCGACGTCGACGCGCGCCACGAGCACCCCGCCCGAGATCACGTCGGTGGGCAGCGCGCCGTGCTTGACGACCACGGTCGGGGCGACGGATGCCGCGGCCGGCCCGCCCCCGGAGAGCCCGAGCAGCGCGGCCTCGTCCTCGTTCGCGAAGAGCACGTCGGGGCGGATGCCGCGCACGAGCTCGAGCGCGAACTCCACGCCGAGCCCGTCGAGGAGCCCCGTCGACGAGGCGTCGACCGACACGCCAGCGCCGCGATCGCGGGCGAGCTCGGCGAGCCGGGCCAGCTCGCCGCGCATCGGCTCGCGCTCGAGCCCGTAGGCGGGCAGGTGCAGCCAGGCGACGCCGTTGAGCCACGCGGCATCCACCCCCTCGAGCACGGCCGAGGCGCCGCGGTCGGGATACATCGTGCGTTCGCCGTCGACGTCGACGAGCAGCACGACGGTGCCCGTGCGACCGGCGCGCTGCACGCGCACGTCGACCCCGCTCTCGGCGAGGGCGGTCGCGAGGGCGTCGCCCGCGGCATCCGCCCCGACCCGGCCGATGAACCGCGTCGGCGCGAGCGGGGCCGCGAGCGCGGCCACGTTCGCCGCGCTGCCGCCGCGGGCGCGGAACACGCGGGCCGCAGTGTCGGTCGCACGGTGCACGGGCTCGCTGGCCCACACGACGATGTCCTCGACGAGGTCGCCCGCGACGGCGAGCACGCCGCGGGCGCACGCCGCGTCGACCGGTTCGACGGCGTCGGCCGCGCCCACCGCGCCGACCGCCGGCTCACCCGGCGACGGCACGCGCGATCTCCGAACCGAGGGCGACGTTGCCGCGGTACACCTCGAGGTTCACCTCGAGGCTGCGCCCGCCCGTCGCCCGCTGCACGTGGTCGAGCAGGAACGGCGTCGTGTCGTGGCCGGTGACGCCCTGGGCGGATGCCGCGGCGAGCCCTTCGGCCAGCGCCCGGTCGTGCAGCGCGGGGTCGAGCTGCAGGGCCTCGTCGACCGGGTTGGCCACGAGCACGGCCTGCGGCAACCCGAGTTCGTCGCGCGCCTGCGCCAGCGCAGCGGCATCCGCGGGGCTCTCGATGCGGTAGTCGAGCGCGAAGCCCGAGTCGGTGACGTAGAACGCCGGATACCGGTCGGTTCGATACCCGACCACCGGGATGTTCAGCGTCTCGAGGCGTTCGAGCGTCGCGCCGATGTCGAGGATCGACTTGACGCCCGCGCTCACGAGCGTGATCGGCGTCGTCGCGAGCGTGCCGAGGTCGGCCGACTCGTCGAACGTCTCGCTCGCACCGCGGTGCACGCCGCCGAGCCCTCCGGTCGACATCACGCGGATGCCCGCGCGGTGCGCGAGCCACGCGGTCGCCGCCACGGTCGTGCCGGCGTCGAGCCGCTTCGCCCGGGCGATCGGCAGGTCGCGCAGGCTCGCCTTCACGACCCGTGTCGGCGCGGCCGGGCTGCCGTCGGACTCGCCGCACAGGCGCTCGATCTCGGCGGGCGCCAGGCCGACGACGGGCGTGCCGTCGATCACGCCGATCGTCGCGGGCGTCACGCCGAGGTCGCGCACCTGCGCCTCCGACGCGAGCCCGACCTCGAGGTTCCGCGGATGCGGCAGTCCGTGCGTGAGGATCGTCGACTCGAGGGCGAGCACGGGGCGCCCGGCCGCAAGCGCGTCGCGGACCTCGTCGGAGATGCGGATGCCGGCTGTCGATGGCTGCATGGCGTCATCGTAGGGCGAGGCGGTCGACGCAGGCACCGGGCGACCGGCGAGCCGTCCGGCGGCGTGTGTCGGCGTGTGACGGGTGCCCGCGACATCCGCAGATCGGGGGCGTAACGTCGCCTGCACCGCGAACCACGAGAACCGAGGAGCCCTCATGTCGCACCGCGAGCCGCACGCCGTCACCACGCCCCGCACGGGCGAGGTCATGGGCATGCGCGGCTGCGAGCGGGCGGCCGAGTGCGCGAGCGATCGTCCGGGCCACGGGCTCAACGCCGTGCAGGCGCGCCTCGCTGCGGCGACGCCCAGCAAGTGGATCGACGCGGTCGTCACGTCGGTGCGCGCCGACGGGTTCGTGTGGCTCGCGACGCTCGACGGGGGCATCCGCCGCGTCTGGCATCACGAGGCGTTCGAGGGCGCGCTCGCAGTCGGCGACCCGGTCGCACTGCACGGCCTGTACGGCGTGCTCGTCGCGGGCGATCAGCGCTTCAGCGTCGCCGACGCCTGACCGCCCGGCGCACGCGGAACCCGCACCTTCGAAGGCGGTCGGGCTCACGCCATGGGCATGGCCTCGCTCATCATGCCCATCATCTTCTCCATCGACATGACTACCTGATCGCAGGCCATCGCGCACATGCGGCAGTGCTCGCTCATCGCGGCGTGCATCATGCACTCGGCCGAGCAGGCGCGCGCCATCATCGCGGTCGACTGCATCATCGACATCATCACGCCCATGTCCCAGCCGTGCATGCGCAGCATCATCTTCATCATGGTGTCGCACATGTCGGCGCAGTTCGCGCACATGGAGGCGCAGCGCCCCATGCCCTCGGATGCGTCGGCGTCGGCGCACATGACGCACGCCTGCACGCACGCCGAGAGCGCCTCGAGACACTCCTGCATCATCATCGGATCCATGCCCTGCATGGGCATCTCCGACGACGACATCGCGCCCTTCATCATGTCCATCGTCATGTTCATCGCACGCCCGCTCTCCGGGCCTCGAGCGCCGACGGTTCGGCGGCGGATGACTCGGCTGCCCTGTGCGCGCCATGCTACGCCGCGGCGATCATGGCCTGAAGGCCCGGGCGTGACGATCGTGTGAACGGCGGCTCACGGTGCACGGGGCGGAGCCCGTCGGTGAGCGGACACCCCCGGCATGCACGAAGGGCGGATGCCGAGACATCCGCCCTTCGGGATGACGGATGCCGCGGCATCCGTCGTGCGAACCCTTCTACGCGTCGAGGTCGACGTCCTTCGTCTCCTTCGAGACGAGCAGGGCGATGAGCGTCAGCACGGCCATGACCGACAGGTAGACGCCGACCCAGAACGGGCTGCCGCCGCCGGCCTGCCAGAGCGCGACCGCAATGAAGGGAGCGACCGCGGCACCGAGGATCGACGACACGTTGTACGAGATGCCCGAGCCCGTGTAGCGCACGTTGGTCGGGAACAGCTCGGGCAGCAGCGCGCCCATGGGGCCGAACGTGAGGCCCATGAGCGAGAAGCCCACGACGAGCCAGATCATGACGCCCGCGAAGCCCGCGTTCAGCAGCGGCACCCAGACCAGGCCGAACACGATGATGCCGAGCGTGACCCAGATGAGCGTCTTGCGACGGCCCCAGCGGTCGGCGAGGGGGCCCGAGACGAGCGTGAACACGCCGAAGAAGAGCACGCCGCCGATGAGCATGAGCACGAACGTCGAGTACGAGTAGCCGAGACCGGGCAGCGCGCCCTCCGCCGCTTCGACCGGGGCGCGGCCATAGCTCAGCGAGAACGTCGTCATCAGGTAGAAGAGCACGTAGGTCGCGAGCATGAAGAAGGTGCCGAGGATGAGCTGCTTCCAGTAGCTCTTGAACACGGTCGCGAGCGGCAGGCGCTTCAGCTTGCCCTGCTTCGACGCCTTCGCGAACGCGGTCGACTCGACGAGGCGCAGCCGCACCCAGAGGCCGACGGCCACCATGACCACCGAGAACAGGAACGGGATGCGCCAGCCCCAGTCGAGGAACGCCTGCGACGGCATCGACGGGTCGTCGCTCGGCAGCACCGCGGCGATGATGAGGAACAGGCCGTTCGCGATGATGAAGCCGATCGGCGCGCCGAGCTGCGGGAACGTGCCGTACCAGGCGCGCTTGCCCTGCGGGGCGTTCTCGGTCGCGACGAGCGCGGCGCCCGACCATTCGCCGCCGAGCGCGAAGCCCTGCGCGATGCGGAGGATCACGAGCAGCAGCGGGGCGAGCCAGCCGACGAGCGCGTACGTCGGCAGCACGCCGATGAGGAACGTCGCGATGCCCATGGTGAGCAGCGCGCCGACGAGCGTCGCCTTGCGGCCGTGCTTGTCGCCGAGGTGGCCGAAGACGACCGCGCCGAGCGGGCGCGCGACCATCGCGGCGCCGAAGACCGCGAACGACGAGAGCAGCGCCGTGGTGGCGTCTCCGGTCGGGAAGAACAGGTGCGGGAACACGAGCACCGCGGCCGTGGCGTAGACGTAGAAGTCGTAGAACTCGATCGTCGTGCCGATGAGGCTCGCGAGGATCACGCGGCTGCGCGGATTGGCGGGGGTCGTGCTCGGTGCGGGTGCGGCCGTGGCCGCGGATGATGCAGACATCAGGTGCGAAGACTCCAGGGTGGTGCTGACGGTCCGTTGGTCGGACGCTGCGCATCGCGGCAGGTCGGTCCGGCCGGGCCGCGCGGCAGAAGTGGGGGAATCGTCGCTTGTGGCAACCGACAGAGCCTACGTCGAGGCGAGCCGGCCGGCGCCCCAAGCGGCACCTCCATGCGACGAGCGGTGGCGATAATGCGACGAACGGCCGGATGCCGAGGCATCCGACCGTTCGGAAGGGTGATCGCGGAGCGTGCACGCCGCCGCGGCGGCGTCAGCGCCAGATGACCGCGAGCGCGGCGTTCAGCGCCGTCAGGATGCCGATCGCCCAGAACATCCACCGCGGCACGGCCTGGTCGCGCTTCTGGCGGGCCGACCCGATGCCGATGAACGCGCCGATGACGAGGAGCACGACGAGCTTCGTGCCGATCTTGGCGTAGTTCAGGTCGTACTCGATGCCCCACGGCGCGGCCAGCGCGAGGCCGGCGACGGCCGCGATGAGCAGCCCCCAGTTCATGAGGCGGGTCACGCCGTAGCGACGGTTCACCGCCTCGACGGCCCAGGATCCGAAGAGCAGGGCGAACCCGATGAGGTGGATGAACACGACGATGTGGCGCAGGATCTCCATACCGCGAGTCTAGTTCTACGCGGTGTCGAAACGACCCATCGAAAGGTGGAGCGCGCGCGCCGCACCCGACGTCGCACCCATCAAGGTTCGACGGCGGCGGGCGGCCGCCGAGGGGCTCAGCCGCGCACCGCGCGCAGGGCGCGCACAGTCGCGATCGCCGCCTCGGCCGCCTCGCGGCCCTTGTCCTCCTTCGAGCCGGGCAGGCCCGAACGGTCGATGCCCTGCTGCTCGTCGTCGAGGGTGAGCACGCCGAATCCGACGGGCTTGCCGGTGTCGAGCGCGACGCGCGTCAGGCCGTCGGTCGCCGCGGCCGAGACGTACTCGAAGTGCGGGGTGCCGCCGCGGATGATGACGCCGAGCGCCACGACCGCGTCGGCCCCGGCCTCGAGCGCGGCCTTCGAGACCACGGGCAGCTCGAAGCTGCCCGGCACGCGCACGAGCGTGTGCGAGGCCCCCGCCTCGTCGAGCGTGCGCTGCGCGCTCGCGATGAGCGCGTCGGTGATCACGTCGTGCCAGCTGCCGGCGACGATCGTCACGTCGAGGCCCGTGCCGTCGACGTCGAGAGTGGGGGAGCCTGCTCCGCTCATGATGCGTGTCCTTCCAGAAGGGCCTCAGCCGCGGCATCCGCGAGCTGGGCGTCGTCGATCGCGTGGCCCATGCGGCGACGCTTGGTCTCGAGGTACCCGGTGTTGACGGCCCCGACGCCGACGACGAGCGGCAGCCGCTCGACCACCCGGATGCCGTGCGCCTCGAGCTGGCGCACTTTCTCGGGGTTGTTCGTCAGCAGCCGCACGCGCTCGACGCCGAGGTCGGCGAGGATCGCGCTCGCGGCGCGGTAGTCGCGCGCGTCGGCCGGCAGGCCGAGCGCGACGTTCGCGTCGAGCGTGTCGAGGCCGTCCTCCTGCAGGCGGTAGGCGCGCAGCTTGTTGATGAGGCCGATGCCGCGCCCCTCGTGCCCGCGCAGGTAGACCACCACACCGCCGGCGTGCTGGATCTCCTGCAGGGCGGCGTCGAGCTGGGGTCCGCACTCGCACTTGAGCGAGCCGAAGGCCTCGCCGGTCAGGCACTCCGAGTGCACGCGCACGACGGCGCCCGCGGCATCCGTCGCCGGATCGCCGGCGATGATGGCCACGTGGTCGGCGCCCGTCTCCTGGTCGCGGTAGGCGCGCACCCGGAAGTCGCCGTGCACCGTGGGCAGGCCGGTCTCGACCTCGAAGGTCACGGGGGAGGACTCGGGAACCGTGGTCAGCACGGGTCCGCCGTCGAGGTCGTGGCCCGCGTGCCAGGTCTGCAGCCAGTCGATGAGCGCCGCGACCGTCGTGACGGGCAGCCCCTCGCGCTCGCCGAACTCGATGAGGCCGGGCAGTCGCATCATGTCGCCGTCGTCGGTCACGATCTCGCCGATGACGCCCACGGGCGACAGCCCGGCGAGGCGCATGAGGTCGACGGCCGCCTCGGTGTGCCCGGCGCGCTCGCGCACGCCGCCCTCGACGGCGCGCAGCGGGATGACGTGGCCGGGCCGCACGAGGCGGTCGGGCGTCGACTCGGGGTCGGCGAGCACGCGCAGGGTGTGGGCGCGGTCGCTCGCGCTGATGCCCGTCGAGGTGCGGTCGGCCGCGTCGACCGAGATCGTGTAGGCGGTGGTGCGCGCGTCTTCGTTGCGCTCGACCATGAGCGGCAGCTCGAGGCGGTCGGCGTAGGCGTTCGGCATGGGGGCGCAGAGGTACCCGCTCGTGTGGCGCACCATCCAGGCGATCCACTCGCGCGTGGCGAACTCGGCGGCCATGATCGCGTCGCCCTCGTTCTCGCGGCCCTCGTCGTCGGCGACGATCACGGGCTTGCCCGCGCGCAGCGCGTCGAGCACCTCCGGCATGGTCGCGAGCGTCATCGTGCGCCTCCGATCGTGGCGGGTGCCGGTTCGGCGGCGGGGTCGGCAGCGGGCGCGACGGGCTCGACGGGTGCGGCGAGCGACGACGGCAGCGATCGGTGCGCGTCGAGGCGCAGCATCCGCTCGACGTGCCTGGCGAGGATGTCGGTCTCGATGTTCACGCGGTCGCCGACCTCGAGCCCGCCGAGCGTCGTGGCTGTGAGGGTCTCGGGGATGAGGGAGACCTCGAACCACGAGCCGTCGGGCTCGTCGCCGAGCGCGCTGACCGTGAGCGAGACGCCGTCGACCGCGATCGAGCCCTTGTCGACCACGAGCGGGGCGTGCGCGGCGTCGAGCGAGAAGCGGATGACCCGCCACGCGTCGCCCGGCCGGATCTCGAGCACCCGTGCGGTGCCGTCGATGTGCCCCTGCACGATGTGGCCGCCGAGGCGGTCGCCGACGAGGGCCGCGCGCTCCAGGTTGACCCGGCGCCCGGCCTCGACGGAGTCGAGCGTCGACATCGCGAGGGTCTGCGCCATGACGTCGGCCGTGAACGACTCGTCGTCGAACGCGACGACGGTCAGGCACACGCCAGAGACCGAGATCGAGTCGCCGTGCTTGGCGCCGGTGACGGCGAGCGGGCCGCGCACCGTGATGCGTGCGGCGTCGGCGCCGTGCTCGACGCCGGTGACGGTGCCCAGGTCTTCGATGATTCCGGTGAACATGTCAGTTCCCTTCCGTGGTGCTGATCGAGGCGCGCGGGGCGCGGCTCGAGACCGGGTGGGCGACGAGCAGCACGTCGTCGCCGAGCCGCTCGATGGCGGCGAAGTCGTAGCGGCGGGCCTCGCCGATGGTGGTGACGCCGAGATCGAGGAGTGCGAGGCGGCCGCCGCCGAGCAGCGCGGGCGCGAGGTAGACGAGCACCTCGTCGGCGTACGCGGCCGCGATGAACGCGCTCGCGAGCGTCGGCCCTCCCTCGACGAAGAGCGAGCGGATGCCGCGCTTCGCCAGGTCGCGCAGGTCGGCGGTGAGGTCGGTGCCGTCGAGCCGCACGAGCGAGGCGGCCTCCGGGTGGCGCTCGATCGCCGCACCGGCGGGGACCTCGCGTCGCCCGAACACGACCGGGATCGGTTGGGCGTCGAGCAGCGCGCCGTCGGCGCCGCGGGCCGTGAGCGAGGGGTCGTCGGCCAGCACGGTGCCCGTGCCGACGGCGATCGCGTCGGCGGCGGACCGGCGCGTGTGCACGTCGCGGCGGGCCTCGGGCCCGGTGATCCACTGGCTGGTGCCGTCGTCGGCCGCGGCGCGGCCGTCGAGGCTCGAGGCCCACTTCAGGATGATCCGCGGGCGGTGCATGCGCGCGGCGAACAGCCAGTCGCCCAGGAAGACCTCGGCCTCGTCGACGATCGCCGCGTCGGCGAGTTCGACGTCGACGCCCGCGGCGCGCAGGCGGTCGGCGCCGCCCGAGGAGTGCTCGCCGGGGTCGGCGACCGCGTAGACCACGCGTGCGACGCCCGCGGCGATGAGCGCCTCGGCGCACGGGCCGGTGCGGCCGGTGTGGTTGCACGGCTCGAGCGTCACGACGGCGGTCGCGCCGACGGCCTCGCCCGGAGCCAGGCGGCTGAGCGCGTCGACCTCGGCGTGCGCGGTCCCGGCGCCGCGATGCCAGCCCTCGGCGAGCACGCGGCCGTCGGGGGAGAGCAGCACGCAGCCCACGCGCGGGTTCACGCCGCGCTCGGGGCCGTTGGCGGCGAGCTCGAGCGCGCGGCGCATCGCGAGTGCCTCGCGCGTGCCGCGGTCGTGGTGCGCCGCCGTCGTCATCCGTGGTCCTGTCGTCAGGCTCCGGGGATGTTCGGCAACGCCGAGAACGCCGACGGTGCACAGCACCGCCGACACGTGCCGCCTCCCATCCGGACTTTCACCGTCGGTTCCGGAATTCCACCGGATCAACCAGGGGAGTGAGGCCGAAGACCTCGCACCCGCAGTTCGCGGACTGTCACCGCCGGCTCGGAATTACACCGACCCCGGAGCACGTTGTTCGTGTCGATTCTACTCAACGCCGCATCGGCCGTCGTATTCCCCGTCGTTCGGCGCAATGGAGCGCTCCGGCGTCGTGGGGCGGATGCCGCAGGCGGCCGGGTCGGCACGGCGGCCCGCCGCGGCATCCGCTCGCTCCGTCAGTGCTCGAGCAGCGCGCGGGCCGTGCCCTCGTCGACGATGAGGTCGGTGATGAGGTCGGCCGCGAGCGCACCAGAGAGGCTCGCGAGCTTGGCGCGGCCCGAGACGACGCAGACGCGCCTCGGCGCACGGCGCAGCACCGAGAAGTCGGGGCCGGTCGCACGGTCGTTCAGCGCGATGCCGTCGGTGCTGCCGTCGGCGCGGTAGAACACGGTGGCGACGTCGCCGACGGCTCCCTCGCGGCTGAGCCCCGCGTAGTCGGCCGGGTCGAGGTAGCCGCCCTGGTACACGTGGCTCGGCACCTCGGCGAACGGCGATCCGACGCCGAAGAGCGCGACGTCCATGCCGGCCTGCAGGTCGAGCAGGCGCTGGGTGCTGCGCTCCCGCCAGAACGCGCGGCGGGTCTCGGGGTCGTCGAAGAACGCGGGCACGGGGAACTGCTGCACGCGCGCGCCGAACGCGTCGCCGAAGCGCCGCAGCAGCTCGCTCGCGTACACGATGCCCGTGGTGCGGCCGTTGCCCGCGCCGTTCAGCTGCACGATCTCGGTGTTGTGCGTCGACTTCGGCACGAGGTGGCGGCTCATCGCGCTCATGGTCGAGCCCCAGGCGATGCCGATCACCTGGTTCGAGTCGACGAACCGCCCGAGAATCCGTGCAGCCGAGAGGGCGACGCGGTCGAGGCGGTCGACGTCGCTCGCATGGTCGGGAACGGGCACGACGTGCGCGACGATGCCGAACCGGCCGAGGATCTCCTGCTCGATGCGGCTCGGCAGATCGTGCGGCGAGTGGATGGAGATCTCGACGAGCCCGCTCGCGCGGGCGTGGCTCAACAGGCGCGAAACCGAGGATCGCGAGGTGTGCAGCTCGTGCGCGATCGCATCCATCGTGAGGTCCTGCATGTAGTACAGGTGGGCCGCGCGCAGCGCCTCGCGCGTCTTGTCCGAGACCGCCTCGGCGCCCTGGGTCGCGTTGGGTCCGTGCTTCTCGTTCATATCCCTACCCTTGCACGTTTGTGCACGCGGCTTGCAACTGCGTGCGGTCGAGTCGACGATGTATTCATCCACATCGGGGCCGGTCCGCGCAAGCCGCGGCGAGACCCCGCGCTCGAACCGAGAGGACAGCGATGTCATCGCACCCGATCACGCAGCCGAACACCCCCGCGAGCGGCCAGGCCGCCCCCGCCGCCCGAGCCGAGGTCGCCGCGCTCCGCGCCCGGCCGAACGCCTCGGTCGTCATCATCGGCGGCGGCATCAACGGCATCGCGACCTTCCGCGACCTCGCGCTGCAGGGCGTCGACGTCGTGCTCGTCGAGCGCGACGACTTCGTCTCGGGCGCCTCGTCGGCCTCGTCGCACATGATCCACGGCGGCATCCGCTACCTCGAGAACGGCGAGTTCCGCCTCGTGAAGGAGTCGGTCACCGAGCGCAACGCGCTCATCCGCATCGCCCCGCACTACGTCAAGCCGCTCGAGACGACCGTGCCGATCTACTCGACGTTCTCCGGCATCCTCTCGGCGCCCATGCGGTTCCTCACCCACAAGCAGGGCAAGCCGACCGAGCGCGGCGCCGCGCTCATCAAGACCGGTCTCACGATCTACGACGCGTTCTCACGCGACGGGGGCTCGGTGCCCCGCCACCGCTTCCACGGCCGCACCCGCTCGCTCGCCGAGCTGCCCGCGCTCGACCCGAAGATCAAGTACACGGCCACCTACTACGACGCGAGCATGCACGACCCCGAGCGGCTCGCGCTCGACGTGCTCTTCGACGGGCTCGCGGCAGGCCCGCACGCGCGTGCCGCCAACCACCTCGGCGCGGTCGGCCTCGACGCCGACGGCGTGCGCGTGCGCGACGGCCTCACCGGCGAGGAGTTCTCGATCGCCGCAGACGTGGTCGTGAACACCTCCGGACCCTGGACCGACCTGACCAACGCCGACCTCGGTCGCGAAACCCGCTTCATGGGCGGCACCAAGGGCTCGCACATCGTGCTCGACCACCCCGAGCTGCTCGAGGCCACCGGCGGACGCGAGATCTTCTTCGAGCACGAGGACGGCCGCATCGTGCTCATCTACCCGCTCAAGGGCCGCGTGATGGTCGGCACGACCGACCTCGAGCACGACATGCGCGAGCCCGCCGTGTGCACCGAGGCCGAGGTCGACTACTTCTTCGAGCTCATCGCGCACGTTTTCCCAGCCATCGCCGTCGACCGCTCGCAGATCGTCTACCGCTTCTCGGGCGTGCGGCCGCTGCCGCGCCACGACGACACCCAGCCCGGCTTCGTCAGCCGCGACTACCGCATCGAGCGGGCGGATGTCGCGGCACGCCCGGGCACGACCCTGCTGAGCCTCGTCGGCGGCAAGTGGACCACGTTCCGCGCGCTCGCCGAGCACCTCTCGAACGAGGTGCTCGAACTGCTCGGCGCGACGCGCGTGCGCTCGACCGAGGGCCTCGCGATCGGCGGCGGCGCGGGCTACCCGACGACCGACGACGCACGCCTCGTGTGGCTCGTGTCGCACGACGACGAGGTGGGCCGCGAGCGCGCCGACGCGCTGCTCGAGCGGTACGGCACCCGCGCCGAGGCCTACCTCGACGAGGTCGACGGCGACACCGAGCGCGCGCTCGACCACCACGACGGTTACACGCGGGGCGAGATCGCCTGGCTGGTGCGCAACGAGCGCGTCGTGCACCTGGCCGACCTCGTGCTGCGCCGCACGAGCATCGCGTTCACGGGCACGCTCACCGCGCCCCTGCTCGTCGAGCTCGCGGGCATCGCGGGCGACGAGCTCGGCTGGGACGACGCGCGTCGCGAGGCCGAGATCGAAGCGACCGCGACGCTCATGACCGAGCGCCACGGGGTCGTGCTCGAGGCCCTCGCGCCCGCAGCGTAAGGGCACCGGCCCCGATCGAATCTGCACGGATGTGCACGCCGAAACGCCCGGCATCGGGAGTTTCGACGGATACGTTTCATCGGGGCCGCTCGGCTCGCCCGGGCCGCTCGGCTCGCATCACACCAGAAAGGTCAACGTGGACAATCTCGGAATCGACTTCCTGTCGGAACTCGTCGGCACGGCCATGCTCGTGCTCCTCGGCTGCGGCGTGGTCGCCAACGTCATCCTCGCCAAGACGAAGGGCCTCGGCGGCGGCACCCTCATGATCAACATCGGCTGGGGCCTCGCGGTCTTCGCCGGCGTCGTGGTCTCGTACGCCTCCGGCGCGCACCTCAACCCGGCCGTCACGCTCGGGCTCGTCGCGAACGGCGCGACCGAGTTCGGCCAGGGCGTGCCCGTCGGCGGCCTCTCGGTGCTCACCTACATCGGCGCCCAGATGATCGGCGCCATGCTCGGTGCGGTCTTCTGCTGGCTCGCCTACAAGCAGCACTTCGACGCGGAGCCCGATGCCGCGACCAAGCTCGGCGTCTTCTCGACGGGGCCCGCGATCCGCTCCTACGGGTGGAACCTCGTCACCGAGATCATCGGCACCTTCGTGCTCGTCTTCGTCATCATCGGCTTCACGAACGGCGGCACCCCCGCCGAACTCGGTGCGATCCCCGTCGCGTTCCTCGTGATCGCGATCGGCGCCTCGCTCGGCGGCCCGACCGGGTACGCCATCAACCCCGCCCGCGACCTCGGCCCCCGCATCGTGCACGCCCTCCTGCCCATCAAGGGCAAGGGCGGCAGCGACTGGTCGTACTCGTGGGTGCCGGTCGTCGGCCCCATCATCGGCGGCGTCGTCGCCGGCTTCGCCGCGATCCCGCTGCTGCCGCTGCTCGGCTGACCCGCGGCATCCGTCCCACCCCACCCAAACCCATTCACTGACAGCAACGGAGTTCTCAGATGAGCGACTACATCCTCGCGATCGACCAGGGCACCACCTCGTCGCGCGCGATCATCTTCGACAAGGCCGGATCGATCGTCTCGACCGGGCAGCTCGAGCACGAGCAGATCTTCCCCAAGGCCGGCTGGGTCGAGCACGACGCCGCCGAGATCTGGCGCAACACGGGCGAGGTCATCGGCCAGGCGCTCGGCAAGGCGAACCTGACCCGTCACGACATCGCCGCGGTGGGCATCACCAACCAGCGCGAGACCGCGGTGGTCTGGGACAAGAACACGGGCGAGCCCGTCTACAACGCGATCGTCTGGCAGGACACCCGCACGCAGTCGATCGTCGACCGGCTCGCGGCCGACGGCGGCGTCGAGCGCTTCAAGGCCAAGGTCGGCCTGCCCCTCGCCACCTACTTCTCGGGCACCAAGATCGTGTGGATCCTCGAGAACGTGCCCGGGGCGCGCGAGAAGGCCGAGGCGGGCGACCTGCTGTTCGGCACCACCGACACCTGGGTCCTGTGGAACCTGACCGGCGGAGTCGACGGCGGCGTGCACGCCACCGATGTCACGAACGCCAGCCGCACGCTCTTCATGGACCTCGAGACGCTGCAGTGGGACGACGAGATCCTCGCGGCGTTCGACGTGCCTCGCTCGATGCTCCCCGAGATCCGCTCGTCGTCCGAGGTCTACGGCGTCGCCAACGAGCACTCGCTGCTCCGCGAGACGCCGATCGCCGGCATCCTCGGCGACCAGCAGGCCGCGACCTTCGGACAGGCCGCGTTCGAGGCCGGCGAAGCGAAGAACACGTACGGCACGGGCAACTTCCTGATCTTCAACACGGGCACCGAGATCGTGCACTCGAAGAACGGCCTGCTCACGACCGTCGGCTACAAGCTGGGCGACGAGCCCGTGCACTACGCGCTCGAAGGGTCGATCGCCGTCACCGGGTCGCTGATCCAGTGGCTCCGCGACAACCTCGGGCTCATCTCCTCGGCCTCCGAGGTCGAGGCGCTCGCGAACAGCGTCGAGGACAACGGCGGCGCGTACTTCGTGCCCGCGTTCTCCGGCCTGTTCGCCCCGTACTGGCGGCCCGACGCGCGAGGCGCGCTCGTGGGCCTCACGCGCTACGTGAACAAGGGGCACATCGCGCGTGCGGCACTCGAGGCGATCGCGTTCCAGACGCGCGACGTGGTCGAGGCGGTGAACGCCGACGCGGGGATCGACCTGAGCGAGCTCCGGGTCGACGGCGGCGCCACGGCGAACGACACACTGCTCCAGTTCCAGGCCGACATCCTCGGCGTGCCGGTCGTGCGACCGGTCGTCGCGGAGACCACGGCACTCGGTGCCGCCTACGCCGCCGGCCTCGCCGTCGGCTTCTGGTCGGGTCTCGACGACCTCGCCAAGAACTGGCAGGAGGACAAGCGCTGGACCCCGTCGATGGACGAGGCCGAGCGCGACCGCCTCGACCGCAGCTGGAAGAAGGCCGTCACGAAGACCCTCGATTGGGTCGACGGCGACGTCGCGTAACGTCGCACACCTGTTCCACCGGTTAGTGTGGGACGACGGGCCGGTCGCATGGGGGTGCGACCGGCCCATTCTCGTCTCCGGCCGTCGTCTGCGGCGCCGCCCCCGGGCGGGACACGGCCGGCGGATGCCGCGGCTCAACGTGCGTCGGGCGCCGTTCCCCATCGGGCGGCGAGCCGCCTCGCGAGCCCCTCGAGGCTCGACATCACCATGACGCGCGCCTCGCGCACCTCGGCCGCCTCGTCGGCGTCGAGCTCGACGCCGAACCGGTCGAGCCAGACACCGTCGAGTCCGGCGGCAGCGGCGCCGAGCGCGTCGGTGCGCAGGCGGTCGCCGACGTACGCGGCACGATCGACCGGAGCCTCGGCCGCGAACACCTCGATCGCGGCATCGAAGATGCGCCGGTCGGGCTTCGTCACCCCGAGCGCGCCCGATGCGATGACGTGGTCGAACCGGTCGGAGATGCCGAGCCGGTCGAGCTTGGCGCGCTGGAAGTCGGGCTCGCCGTTCGTGATGATGCCGAGCCGCACGCCCGGCAGCGTCGAGACGAGCTCGTCGAGCGCCGGCAGTGCGTCGCCGTGCAGGCTCCAGGCGTCGCGGTAGCGCTCGAAGTAGCGGTCGAACCAGTCGCCCGCGCCGTCATCGTCGAGTTCGTCGCCGTGCGCGCGTGCGAAGTCCCGTGCGCGGGCGCGCCGCTGGCCCTCGAACGTCACCTCGCCCGCGAGGTAGCGGTGGTAGTGCCGTTCCTCGAGCTCGTGCCAGAGGTGCTGCGAGGCCGTGTCGTCGCCCGCGTATGCACGCTCGCGCATGTGACGAAGGATGCCGCGGGCGACCGCCTCGCGGTGCGCCATGAGCGTGTCGTCGAGGTCGAAGAGCACGACCGTGCCCGCGTGCACGGGAGTCACGCGCGCGGGCCGAGCACGGGGTCCCAGCTGGCTTCGGCCCTCGGGTCGATGACAGCCTCGCGAACGCCGTACCAGGCGGGTAGGGTTCCGACCCCGTCGCGCGTCGGCACCGTCGGGTTCTCGGGTCGAATATGCCGGAATCCTGCGGCTCTCGCGACCTTCGCCGACCCGACGTTTCCCTCGACGGCACGCCAGAAGACGGTCGTCGCGCCGTCGATGCCGCCCGCAAGCACCCACTCGCACACCGCCGAGGCCGCCTCGCCCATGAGTCCGGCGCCCCGGTGCTCGGCACCCATCCAGAACCCGATCTCGTGCTGGGTCTCGCGCACGCTGATCACGCCGAGGAGCGGGCCGCCGCGCACGGTGCGCAACGCCCACGTGAACTCGGAGCCCGACGCCCAGCCGGCGGGTACATGCACGCCGAGGAATCCTTCGCCGTCGGAGCGGGAGTAGGGCCACGGCGTGGTGAGGTACTCCTCGAAGAAGGGATCCTGGCAGTACCGCGTCACGAGGTCGACGTCGCCCCTCACGGGCAGGTCGAGCAGCAGCCGATCGGTGACGATCTCCACCGGGTGCATCGTGCGCTCCCGCCTGTCAGCGCCGGCGCACGAAGCCGACGCGGTCGTAGACCGTGCGCAGCACGGTCTCGGCGCGCTCGGCGGCCTTGTCGGCACCGACGCCCAGCAGCCGATCGAGCTCGGCGGGGTCGTCGAGCAGTTCGAGCGTGCGGGCGCGGATCGGCGTGAGCCGGTCGACGACGACCTCGGCGAGGTCCCTCTTGAAGTCGCCGTAGCCGCGTCCGTCGTACTCGGCCTCGATCTCGGCGATGGGGCGCCCGGCGAGCGCCGAGTAGATGTCGAGCAGGTTCGAGATGCCGGGCTTCTCGTCGCGGTCGTACCGCACCTCGCGACCGGTGTCGGTGACCGCGCTCTTGAACTTCTTGGCGGTGACCGCCGGCTCGTCGAGGAGCTTCACGAGGCCGGCCTCCGAGGCCGCCGACTTCGACATCTTGGAGGTGGGGTCCTGCAGGTCGTAGATGCGCGCGGACTCCTTGGGGATCAGCGCCTCGGGCACCACGAAGGTCTCGCCGTAGCGGGCGTTGAACCGGCCCGCGAGGTCGCGCGTGAGCTCGAGGTGCTGGCGCTGGTCGTCGCCGACCGGCACGGCGTTCGTGCCGTAGAGCAGGATGTCGGCGGCCATGAGCACGGGGTACGTGAAGAGGCCGACGGTCGTCGCGTCTGCGCCCTGCTTGGCCGACTTGTCCTTGAACTGGGTCATGCGGCCGGCCTCGCCGAACCCGGTGATGGTGCTGAGCACCCAGGCCAGCTCGGCGTGCGCGGGCACGTGCGACTGCACGAACAGCGTCGAGCGCTGGAGGTCGACGCCCGCGGCGAGGTACTGGGCGGCGGTGCGGCGCACGTTCTCGTGGAGGAGCTTCGGGTCTTGCGCCACGGTGATGGCGTGCAGGTCGACGACGCAGTAGATCGGGTCGTAGTCGTCTTGCAGCGCGACCCAGTTCACGAGCGCGCCGAGGTAGTTGCCGAGGTGGAGCGAATCGCTCGAGGGCTGCATTCCCGAGAAGACGACGGGGCGGGCGGTGTTCATGTGCGTGGCTCTTTCATGGAGAGAGGAGAGATCGAGGGAGGTCTTCGTGACCGGATGCGGCTCGCCGCGGCATCCGCTCAGACGGCGTAGTCGACGACGACGGGGGAGTGATCGGAGAATCGGGCGTCGTAGGTCGCCGCGCGGTCGACGGTGTAGTCGGTCACCAGTTCGGCGAGGGCGGGCGTCGCGAGCTGGTAGTCGATGCGCCAGCCGCTGTCGTTGTCGAACGCCTTGCCGCGCCACGACCACCAGGTGTACGGCCCGTCGACCTCGCCCGCGAAGCGGCGCCCCACATCGACCCAGCCGAGACCCGTGTCGTCGGAGCCCTCGGCGCCGACGAACCGGTCGAAGTAGGCGCGCTCTTCCGGTAGGAAGCCGGCGCGCTTGACGTTGCCCTTCCAGTTCTTGATGTCGAGCGTGCGGTGCCCGACATTGAGGTCGCCGACCACCAGCGCGAGCTCGGAGTGCGCCGCGAGTTCGGGCAGGCGCGCCTGCATGGCGTCGAGGAACTTGAACTTCTCGACCTGCTTCGGGGTGTCGACCTCGCCGGAGTGCACGTACGCGCTCACGACGGTGACGATGCGCCCGCCGACCTCGTAGTCGGCCTCGAGCCAGCGGCCCGCGGTGTCGAAGTCGTGAGCGCCGAGGTCGACGCGGTGAATGGTCGCGCGATTGCGGCTCGCGATGGCGACGCCCGCACGGCCCTTCGCTGTGGCGGGATCGTGCAGGATGCTCCACTCGTCGCCGAGCAGGCCCTGGAGGTCTTCGGTCGAGGCGCGCACCTCCTGCAGTGCGAGCAGGTCGACGTCGCGAGCCTCGAGCCATTCGCCCATTCCGCGCCGATATGCGGCTCGCACTCCGTTGACGTTGACGCTGGCGACACGGAGGCGGGAGGGCGAAGGCATGCCCTCGATCTTAATGGAGGCCGCCGACAGGGGCGTTCAGAAGTCGAGCGTGCGCTTCGGGCGCTGCACCCGCTCCGCTGCGGCCTGGGCCTCGTCGAGATCGAGCTGCGCACGGGCCACCGCCCGCCGCGCGCGGAACCCGGTGATCCAGCTCGCGGCCTCGGCGGCGGCCTCGGCCTCGCGCAGGTGCACGCGGGCGACGGTGACGGCGGCCTGCGCCTCGATCGCCCGACGCTCGGCCTCGACCTGCTCGGGGGTGAGTTCGCGGAGGCTCTCGTTCGCGTCGGACGCCTCGACCGCGATCCAGCTCGCGGCCACGAGGATCACGATGCTCGTCATGCGGAACCAGAAGAGCAGCGCGATGAACACGGCGAAGGTCGCGAGCAGCGGGTTGCTGCTCGCGAAGGTGATGAGGAACCCGCCGAGCAGCTGCATGACCGACAGTGCGGCCGATCCGAGCAGCGAGCCGACGACCATGCGGCGCCAGGGCATCGCCGCCCCCGACAGGAACCTGAAGAGCACCGCGAGCGCGACCGTGTCGATCACGAACACGACGATGACCGCGCCGACCTGCACGAAGAAGGCGGTCCAGCTCGAGCTCGGGTCGAGCCCGACGAGGCTCATGAGCCACTGCATGAACCCGGTGGTCGCGACCGAGAGGGCGGCGGCGACGATGAGCACGATGCCGAAGCTGAGGCCGGCGAGCAGGTCGCGCGCCTTCAGCAGCAGGTAGGAGCGCTCGTCCTTCGGCAGACCGAAGGTGCTGCGCACGCCGATGCGCGTGTACGTCACCCACCCGATCGCGGTCCAGGCGAGGCCGAGCAGTGCGACACCGCCCGTGATGCCGAGCGCGCTCGAGCTCGAGGTCGCGATCTTCTGGATGTCCTGGTCGGTGATGATGCCGTTGTCGCCGATCAATCCGGGCGCGTAGGTGTTGAGCAGCGCCACGAACGCGTCCAGGGTCTCGTCGTTGGAGGTCAGCCAGATGCCGAACACCGCGAACACCACGTAGATGGCGGCGAAGATTCCGAACAGCGCCTGGTAGCTCATGCCCGACGAGAGGATGAAGCCGTTCTGCGCGAGGAAGTACCGCCAGACGCGCACCGGGAAGAGCGCCATCGTGCGTCGCGTGACCTTCGTGACCCGGTTGATCGGCTCCTCGAACCGGTCGCGCAGCGGACCGCTGAGCTCGTCGAACCGCTCGCGTGCGGTCAGCGGGGCGGGTTCGTCGATCGACGGGGCGGCGGATGTCTCGGCCGAGGCCGAGGCCGAGGCCGCTCCGCGAACTGCGGGGTCGACCGCCGACCGGCCCGAGCGGTGCCCGGAGCCGCGGCCGGTCGGGGTGTTCGCGTTCACGCTTCCACAGTACTGAGCGGGCCGGGCCGGGCCGGGGAGCCGGGGCCGTCGATGCGTTCGCATCGAAATGACCGCGACCACGCGCACCCCGTCTTCGGGGGACACGGGAGGCGGCTTCCCGTGCAACCGGGGGGCAGAAGCGGAGCGTGTCCCCCGTATTGGTCACAGCCCGAACCTGTCGCGCGCTCGCGTCGCAGTGCTTGACTGCCAAGACCTGCGAATTCCTCAACATTTCCGGCAGTCTGACCCGACGCGAAGGTTCAATGATGATGAACAACTGGTTCGGTACTCGAGACGACGAGCGCGCACTGCACCCGCGCCGCTCTCGACGCCGTCGTGAACGCGAACGCTCCCGGTCCGCACGCGGCCTGATCGCCTCGATCGCCGTGGGCGCGCTGATCGTGGTCGGACTGCCGACCATGGCGTTCGCCGAGGCCACCGACCCGGCGACCGATCCCGCCGTCACCAGCGAGACGACGACCGAGGCGACGGATGCCGCGGAGCCGACGGATGCCGCTGAGCCGACCGACGAGCCGACCGAGCCGCCGAGCGACGAGCCGTCCGAGACGCCGAGCGAGGAGCCTTCGGAGGCGCCGAGCGAGGAGCCGTCGGAGGCGCCGGTCGAGGAGACCCCGAGCGAGCAGCCCGAGCCGACGACGGCGCCGCTCAAGTCGGCGAAGGCGGCGGCACCGCAGCTCGAGAAGGCCGACGCTGCCGCCCTGCTGGCGCCGCCCCCGAACACGCCGACCACGTCGGTCGTCGTGGTCAAGGTCGGCGACGACCGCGACCTCGCCAACGCCGGAACCATCAACCCGCTCGAGGGCGTCACGCTCGCGCTGTTCACGGCGCAGACGGGCGGCACCCAGCTCGCCGACCCGTGGGCGACCTGCGTCTCCGACTCGGCCGGCGACTGCTGGTTCCAGATCCCGAACACCGGCACGGCGCCGAACAACGCCAACCGCGACCGCGAACTGTGGGTGCGCCAGGTGGGCGCGCCGACCGGGTACTTCGCGAACCCGCTCATCCGCACGGGCGACGCCGACGGCGGCAACAGCCAGCAGACCCCGTACAGCTTCCGCATCGGCAACGCCGCCAACTCGTACCAGCTGCGCGGCGGCACGACCTACAACAGCACGGCGCAGTTCATGGTCGGCACCGGCAACACGAACCGCTCGGCCTCCGGCGGCACCTGGCAGACCTCGCGCAACAACATCGCGCTTCCCCAGCAGTGCGGCCTTGACGTCGCGCTCGTCATGGACCTCTCCGGTTCGGTGAGCCCCTCGATCGTGCAGGCGCGCGCCGCCGGCGTGAGCCTCGTGCAGGCGCTCGAGGGCACGCCCTCGCGCGTCGGGCTCTTCACGTTCGGCCCGACCGCTCCGCAGTCCGGTGCGAACAACCAGAACCGGCCGATCACCGCCGTCTCGACGCCCGCGGGCGGCGCGATCGTCTCCGGGTGGATCAACGGCCTCACTGCGAACGGCTCGACGAACTGGGACCGCGGCATGTACCAGGTCGCCACGAGCGCGGCCTCGTACGACGTGGCAATCGTGCTCACCGACGGCAACCCGACGGTGTACGGCACCGAGACGGCACCGGGCAACTTCACCCGCATCCGCGAGGTCGAGAACGCGATCTTCTCGGCGAACGCCATCAAGAAGGAGGGGACCCGCGTCATCGCGCTCGGCGTCGGCAGCGGTGTCACCGCCCCGTCGACCGCGCTCAACCTCGCGGCGATCTCGGGCCCGACGAAGTACAACGGATCGAACTCCGCGACGGCCGACTACTACCAGGAGGCCAGCTACACGGCCGCGGCGGCCGCGCTCCGCGCGCTGGCGCTCGGCAACTGCACGGGCGGCGTGAGCGTCGTCAAGCAGGTCATCCCGCCGGCCGGCACGGTCGCCAACGCGCAGCCGGCCGCCGGTTGGGCGATCGGTGCCAGCAACCCGACCAACGGCATCACGGTCGGGTCGCCGAACCCCGCCAACGGCCAGACCGACGGAACCGGCGCCATCAGCTACCCGCTCGACTTCCCCGGCGGCACCACGGGCAGCGTGACCATCCGCGAGACCCAGCAGGCCGGCTACACGAACGAGCAGCAGGGCGGCTTCAACGCGGTCTGCCGCGACCTCTCGACGACTCCCGCGACGAACGTGCCGGTCACGAATGCGCCCGTCGTCGCCGGACAGCCGGGCGTGGTCGTGCCGGTGTCCGCGACATCCGCCATCAGCTGCACGTTCTACAACCGAGCACCGAATCCCGCGGCGCAGGTCGTGGTGAACAAGCTCTGGGCCGTGAACGGTGCACCCGCCGTGCCGCACGGGTCGCAGGACCCGAGCCTTACCGGCATCTCGACCATCAACGGCTCGCAGGTCGGCTTCGGCAACCAGCAGGGCGGGTTCTCGCAGGGCCAGGTCGTGCCGATCGGCGAGTCGCTCGGCCAGCTGCCGCTGCTCTGCACGATCACGAGCCAGACCCTGACCAAGGCGAACGGCACCGGCACCAACGTCGACGTGTCGGCGGGCAAGACCTACGCGGCGACGCTCGTCGCGGGCCTGAACACGTACGAGATCACGAACACCGTGTCGTGTCCGACCAAGCTGACCCTCTTCAAGACCGTGCAGGGCGGGCCGGCCGCGAAGGGCGACTGGACCCTGACGTCGCTGCCTCCGGTCGACGGCCCAGGCGGGCCGTACCTGCCGGGCCCGACCGGCGCAGACACCGGAAGCGGCGTCGTCGCGAACGTCACCCCGACGGCGTACTACCCGCTCTCGGAGACCGGCAACACGCCGAACACCGCGCTCTACGTGCAGCCGTTCACGGGTGACCCCGCCCAGCGCGTACCGGGGTCGAGCGGCACCTGGAACTGCGTCACGCTCAATGCCGAGGGCGGCACCGGAGGCGCGGGCAACAACGCGGGCGGCCTGAACGGCGGCGTGCGCGTGCCCTTCGGCACCTGGGTCGGGTGCACGGCGGTCAACCAGACCTCGCAGGTGCAGCTGAACAAGGTCGTCGATCCGAGCAACGGCGGCACCGCGGTCCCGAACGACTGGGACCTGCGCACGACTCCGACGAGCACGGCCAACGGCGAGGTGACCTCGACCGTGAAGTCCGGCACGACCGTCTACCTGCGCCCCGGCTCGACGTACGACCTCTCGGAGCTGAACGGCCCCGCGGGCTACGAGCAGCAGTCGCTGCAGTGCAACACCGGCCCCGATGACACGTACGTCGACGCGACGAGCGTGAACCTTCCTCCGACCGACTCCGCGATCTGCGTGTTCACGAACATCGCGACGCTGCCGAAGCTCTCGCTCGACAAGGTCGTGGCGCCGTCGGGCGTCGCCGACAAGACCTCGTGGACGCTGACCGCGACGCGCGCCGACAACGCCGCTGTCGTGGCGAGCGGAGCGGGCGGCACCGACGGATTCGTGGACGTGCCCTCCGGCGTGGCGTTCAACCTCATGGAGACCACCGGGCTGCCGAACTCGGGCGAGTTCCAGGCCGGAACGTGGCAGTGCACCGTGAACGGGGGCGCGCCGATCGGCGGTCCGCTGCTCCCGGCGCTCGCGCCCGGCGACGAGGCATCCTGCGTCGTGACCAACACCCTGAAGCCCGTCGTGCCGACCATCACGAAGACGGCGGCGATCCCGACGGCGAACGCCGACGGCTCGTGGACCATCGGGTACGACATCGTGGTGACGAACCCGAGCAACTTCCTCGACCTGACGTACCAGCTCACCGACACGCTGGACTTCGGCGGCGACGTGACGGTCGACAGCGCGTCCTACCAGCGCACCCTGCCCGCACCTCCGGGAGCGAGCACGTCGTGGAGCGTGCCGTTCACCGACGAGCAGGCCTTCACCGGCGAGCCGACCCTCGTGAAGGGCACGTCGCACACCTGGCACGTGACGGTCACCGCGACCGTCGACCCGGGCGCCGACTTCGGCGGCACGAGCCCGACCGCCTGCGATGCGGGAACCCCGGGCACGGTCGGATTCCTCAACACGGCCGTCATGACCGTCGCGGGGGTCGACTACCCGGCGCAGGACTGCGCGCTGCCGGTGAACCCGGTGATCACGAAGGTCGGCGGCACGGCCGTCGACAACGGTGACGGCACGTGGACGCTCCCGTACACGATCACCGTGGTGAACCCGTCGGCGACGACCGGTGTCGTCTACGACCTCATCGACCAGCTCGACCTCCCGGCCTCGGTCGATCAGGTCGGCGACCCGACGGTCGTGTCCGCCCCGCCCGGGGTGACCCCGGTCGCGGGGTGGACGGGCGCAGCGCCGAACACCCTGCTCGCCGACGACGTGTCCATCGCGGGCGGGGCTGCGGCCCACGTCTACCAGATCTCGGTCGTGGTGCGCATCGGCGCCGACGACCCGGCGTACACGTGTCCGAGCAGCGGCGGCCTGAACAACGACGCCACGCTCGTCTCGGGCAACCAGACCACGGACGTCACGGGCTGCGTGACGGTCAACACGCCGAACATCACGCACACGAAGGCCGTCGTTCCCGGCTCGGTCGTGCAGGGCGCCGACGGCACCTGGACGATCGCCTACGACGTCGTCGTGACGAACAGCGGCACGGTGGGCGGCACGTACTCGCTCGTCGACGAGCTGCACTTCGGCGCGGGCGTCGACCTGAGCGGCGCGAGCTACGTCGTGACGAAGGACGGCGCGCCCTACGCGACCCCGTGGGCGGGCAGCGGCGACCTCGTCGACGACGCCTACCTGGCTGCGGCAACCGCCACCACCTACCGCATCACGGTCGCGGGCATCGCGCTCGACGGGCCCGACCTGACCCCGGCGCAGACGGCCTGCCCCAGCGACAGCAGCGACGGCGCGTTCAACAACACCGCGACCCTCGAGGTCGCGGGCGTCACGACCGACAAGTCGGCCTGCGACTCGCCGAGCGCACCCACGATCGCCAAGTCCGGTGCGACGGCCGTGCAGCAGGGCGACGGCACGTGGAACGTCAGCTACACCGTCACGGTCGACAACTCGGCTCCCGGTGCGAAGCCCGTGTACTACTCGCTGAGCGACACCCCGGCCTTCCCGGCGGGCGTCGTGTACAACACGGTGTCGATCAACGGCGCCGCCGCGGTGCCGTACGCCGGCGGGGCGATCGCCCTGGCGACGAACGTGCCCCTCCTGGCCGGTGACCAGGCGGTCTACACGCTGGTCTTCAACGTCGAGGCCCCCGTGGGCGACATCGAGCCCGAGCAGCTCGAGTGCGCGAACCAGGACAACCCCGAAGGCGTCGGCTTCCTCAACGAGGCGACCGTGACGTCGGGCGAGATCACGCGGTCCGACGACGACTGCACCAACATCAGCCGCGGCGGCGAGCCGACGGTCGTGAAGGACGACCCGACGGTGACCCAGGACGGCGACGGGGTCTGGACGATCGAGTACGACATCACCGTCACGGGCAACTCGGAGTTCGTGTCGCGGTACACGCTCGACGACACGCTCCGCTTCGGCCCCGGGATCGACATCCAGTCGGCCTCGTGGACCGGTGAGACGAGCGGATCGTGGGCCGACCCGACCGCCGACCCGACGGCCGAGCTCGTGCCGACGAACAAGGTGATCGGCATCGACGCGGTGCACACGTACACCGTGACGGTCACGGCCACGGTCGACGCCGCGGCGTTCGAACTGCCGACGACGAACACGTGCGCATTCACCGAGAACGACCCGGATGTCGGGTTCCTCAACGAGGTCGCGCTGACGTCGAACGGCATCACGTCGACCGACACCGGCTGCGGACTCCCGGCCGAGCCCGAGATCGACAAGAGCACGGTCGGGGCGGTGACCCAGGTCGGCGACCACTGGGAGGCGACCTACCGGATCACGGTCTCGAACCTCAGCCCCGACCAGGAGCTGGTGTACGACCTGTCCGACACCCCCGACTTCGCGGGCGACGTCACGATCACCGATCGCGAGGTCTCCAGCGCGGATGTCACGGTGGACCCGGCCTGGAACGGCGCATCGCCCTCGACCGACACGATCGTCGAGGACCAGGCGCTGGCCGGCGGCGCGATCCACACGTTCACCGTGGTCGCCTCGTTCACCGTCGCCGACGCGGAGGGCAGCGACGAACTGCTCTGCGAGGGCGAAGGCGGCAAGGGCCTGCTGAACTGGGCCGAGGTGGTCTCGGGTGACAGCTACACCGACGACGCCTGCTACGACGTGCCCGTCGTGGTCGACCTGCACAAGGAGTGGGTCATCAACGGCGGCGACCCGATCGCGTGGGACAGCGACGAGCTGCCCGACGGGTTCGGCGCCACCGCGGTGCTCGACGGCGGAACGGTCGAGTGGGACACGGAGTACGGTCCGTACGTGCTGCACGACGAGGTGAACGTCGCGGAGTCCGGAGTCGAGGTTCCCGACGGCTGCCGGCTCGTCGAGGCCGACGGGCTCGGCGATCACGAACTCGTCGACACGCACAACACGTTCACGGTCACGAACATCGTCGAGTGCACGCAGACGGTGACGCTCGAGAAGATCGTGCAGAACCCGAACGGCGGCACCGCCGTCCCGGCGGACTGGACCGTCTCCGCGAGCGGGCTCGACGACGGCTTCGGCGGACCGGGCACCGCGAGCGGGCCGGTCGACGTCGGCGTCGGGTACACCCTCAACGAGGTCTCGACCATCTGGGAGAACGGCGTCGAGTACGAGGTCACGGCGACCTGGACCTGCGAGTCCGAGAGCGGCGATGACGCCTTCACGCTCGTGAGCACGCCGGGTTCCGTGAACGCGACGCTCACGGTGAACACCTACGGCGCGAGCGTCGACTGCGAGATCGAGAACTCGGACATCGCGCCGACGCTCGAACTCGAGAAGTTCGTCGCGCCCGACGAGGTGGCCGAGGACTTCCCGCCGACGCTGTGGCACCTGAGTGCGAGCGACAACGGGACCCCGGTCGTCGAGGGCGACGGCGGCGCGAGCGGCGACGTCATGTCGAACACGCCGTACGATCTCGCCGAGACCGCCGACTTCCCCGAGGTCGGTGAGTTCGAGGCCGGAACCTGGATCTGCGTCGACGAGAGCCAGGAGCCGCCGACGGCGGTGGTCCTCGACGACGACGCGGTGACGCTGCAGCCCGGACAGGACGTCTACTGCTCGATCACGAACACGGCGAAGCCGGCGACCTACGTCGTCGACAAGACCGTCGACTCGGCCGAGCAGCAGCCCGACGGCACGTGGGCGATCGCGTACACGATCACGGTCGAGAACACGAGCGGCGTCTCGCCCCTCGAGTACGACCTGACCGACGACCTCTCGAACTTCGGAGAGGGCATCACGATCGACGAGGCCTCGTGGAGCTCGTCGTACGGCGACAGCGGCACGTGGGACGGCCTCCCCGACACGCTCGAGGAGACGCTCGCGACCGACCAGCCGCTCGGCGCCGGTGACACCGACACCTTCGAGGTGGAGGTCGTCGCGACGGTGACCGCAGACGCCTGGACCGAGGAGACCACGGTCTGCACGACGGGCGAGATGTTCGGCGAGGGCGGGTTCCGCAATGTGGCCACGGTCACGATCGGCGAACTGCCCACGGTCGTCACCGACTGCGACGAGCCGGGCACGTCGACCGCCGTCAAGTCGGTCCTCGGCGCACCGGTCTACAACGGCGACGGCTCGTTCGACGTCTCGTACGAGATCACGGTGACCAACGACAGCGAGAAGGACCAGTACTACGACCTGAGCGACACGCCCGCCTTCCCGGAGGGCACGACGTTCACGGCAACGGCGAGCGGTCCCGACGGCCCGGTCCCGACCTGGACCGGCGTCGCAGGAGGCGATCCCGACGGGACCGTGCTCGCCGACGGCCGCGCGCTCCCGGCAGGCACGACGGAGGTCTGGACCATCACCGCAACGGTGCAGGTCGACACGATCACGAACACCGACGACGCGAAGTGCCTCGAGAACACCGAGGGCCACGGCTTCTACAACGGCGGCGAGTTCACCACGGGCACGGTCACGACGCCGATCTCGGCCTGCGTCGACATCCCCGTCGTCGACGTCGGCATCGAGAAGACGCCCAGGCTGCCCGACGGCGTGACCGCGGTGGACGACACCGGCGATGCCGAGTTCGACTGGGTGCTCACGGTCACGAACCACGGAATCCCGGTGCAGGACCTCGAGGTGACGGACCTCATCGATCCGTCGCTCGAGATCACCGGCCCGGCGACGTTCGAGGCCCCCGAGAACTGGACCGAGTCGACCGTGGGCAACCAGTTCACGGCGAACTACACGGGCACGTACGAGGAGGGTCAGGTCACGACGATCACGATCCCGGTGCGGGTGCTGCCGTCCGAGGCCGAGGCCCCGCCGGCGGTCGGTCCCGACGACCCGCCTCCGGTCCTGCCCCCGTTCCCCGAGAACCAGGTGATCCCGAACACGGCCTGCGTGGCGACCAGCGGCTACGAGCCCCCGGCGCCCGGGATCGCGGCACTGGCGATCGAGGTCCCCGAGGGCAACATCGGCGACATCTTCCCCGACAACGACTGCGCCGACGCCGAGGTGCCGGTCAAGAAGATCGACGCCGGCGTGTACGTCAGGTGCATCGCGGATGTCCCGTGGCTGTACTTCGACGTGCGGGCGACCGAGAACGTCACCCCCGGTGACATCACGGTCACCTGGAAGTCGGCCGACGGAACGCTCACCAAGGTGCAGACGATCCCGTGGGACGAGCGGAACGGCCGGCTGCTGTGGCCGGGTGCCGAGGTCGACGCCGAGGGCGTGCCGTTCGCGTTCCCCGGATGGCGTCCGATCACCGAGGCCGACCTCGCGGATCCGTCGTCGGTGGTGCCGGGGTTCCGGTTCCTCGACCTGATCCTCGACGAGGACGACGCGACGTTCCCGTGGCGCGGTGAGACGTACACGCCGACCGGCGATCCGTCGAACCCCTACACGGTGACGAAGGAGCCCGTCTCGGTGACCTTCTCGGTGAACCCGAGCCAGAGCGTGCTCGCGGTCTACCCGCAGGCGCTCCCGACCTGTGCTCTCGACCGTCCGGCCGAACTCCAGATCGACAAGACGGCGAGCGTCACGAACACGAAGGCGGGCGGCGACTACACCTACTCGCTGCAGGTGACGTCGGTGGGCACCGGGGCGACGAACCCGACCGAGGTGTTCGACGAGATCCCGGCCGACCTCCGCGTCGACGCGATCACGACGGCCCCGGCTCCCGCGTTCCCGCGCTGGGAGGACTGCGAGGTCACCGGCAAGGACTCGGCCGGATACGGCGGCACGCTGCACTGCGAGCTGCTGGGCCAGCTCGGGCCGAACTTCGTCACTGCACCGGTGATCGACCTCGCGGTGCACGTGAGGGAGGGCACCAAGCTGTCGTCGATCGACAACACGGGCGAGGTCTGTTGGCAGACGGCCGACGATCCCGATCCCGTGACCGAGTGCGCCGACGACACGGTCACCGTGCTCCTCGGAGGCACCGCCGTCACCGGATTCGCCGGCGGGCCTTGGATCTGGGGGGCCGCGGGCCTCGTGATCCTCGGAGGCCTGGCGGTGACGTGGGCGGTCGTCCGGCGCCGACGGGAGACCGCAGGCGACTGATCAGCTGCGGCCCGGCGGTGGGTGAACCCGTCGGGCCGCGACCGGCACCCGGGTCGCGAGGGGGAACGCGACCGGGAACGAGGAAGGGCCGATGCGAACGCATCGGCCCTTCTTCGTGCGACGGTGTCGCTGCGGGTTCGCTCAGGGCTTGCCGCGCATGATGGCCTGCTTGACCTCGGCGATGGCCTTGGTCACCTCGATGCCGCGGGGGCACGCGTCGGTGCAGTTGAAGGTCGTGCGGCAGCGCCACACTCCCTCCTTGTCGTTCAGGATGTCGAGGCGCACGTTCGCGGCGTCGTCGCGGTCGTCGAAGATGAACCGGTGCGCGTTCACGATGGCGGCGGGGCCGAAGTACTGGCCGTCGGTCCAGAACACGGGGCACGACGAGGTGCACGCGGCGCAGAGGATGCACTTGGTCGTGTCGTCGAAGATCTCGCGCTTGGCGATCGACTGCACGCGCTCCTTGCCGGCCTCGGGCTTCGAGTTGGCGATGAGGAACGGCTGCACCTCGCGGTAGCTCGCGAAGAACGGCTCCATGTCGACGACGAGGTCCTTCTCGAGCGGCAGGCCCTTGATGGCCTCCACGTAGATGGGCTTCGAGATGTCGAGGTCCTTGATGAGCGTCTTGCACGCGAGCCGGTTGCGGCCGTTGATGCGCATCGCGTCGGATCCGCAGATGCCGTGAGCGCACGAACGGCGGAAGGTCAGCGAGCCGTCCTGCTCCCACTTGATCTTGTGCAGGGCGTCGAGCACGCGGTCGGTCGCGTACATCTCGACGTCGAAGTCCTGCCAGCGCGGCTCGGTGTCGACGTCGGGGTCGAACCGGCGGATCAGGAACGTGACGGTGAACGACTGGATGGCGGCCTCTGCTGCCGGCGGCTGCTCGAGCGTGGCGGTGCTCACGATCAGTACTTCCTCTCCATCGGCTGGTAACGGGTGATGGTGACGGGTTTCCAGTCGAGCCGGATGTGGTCGGCCGCGTCGGCCGAGTGCGCATCGCCCGAGAGGTAGGCCATCGTGTGCTGCATGAAGTTCTCGTCGTCGCGCTTCGGGAAGTCGTCGCGCATGTGGCCGCCGCGGCTCTCCTGGCGGTTGCGCGCCGAGAAGACGACGACCTCGGCGAGGTCGAGCAGGAAGCCGAGCTCGACGGCCTCGAGCAGGTCGGTGTTGAACCGCTTGCCCTTGTCCTGCACGGCGACGTTCTTGTAGCGCTCGCGCAGGCCCGCGATGACGTTCGTCACGTGGGCGAGGGACTCGTCGGTGCGGAACACCTGGGCGTTCTTGTCCATCTCGTCCTGCAGCTCCTTGCGGATCGCGGCGATGCGCTCGGTGCCGTTCGAGTCGCGCAGCAGCTGCAGCATGTCGCGGATGCCGGCGGCGGGGTCGTCGGGCAGCGGCGTGAAGTCGACGCCCGAGTTGACGTACTCGACCGCGTTGCGGCCCGCGCGCTTGCCGAAGACGTTGATGTCGAGCAGCGAGTTCGTGCCGAGGCGGTTGGAGCCGTGCACCGAGACGCAGGCGCACTCGCCGGCCGCGTAGAGGCCGGGTACGACGGTGTCGTTGTCGCGCAGCACCTCGGCGGCCACGTTGGTGGGGATGCCGCCCATGGCGTAGTGCGCGGTCGGCATCACGGGCACGGGCTCGTACACCGGGTCGACGCCGAGGTAGGTGCGCGCGAACTCCGTGATGTCGGGGAGCTTGGTCTCGAGCACCTCGGCGCCGAGGTGCGTGCAGTCGAGCAGCACGTAGTCCTTGTGGGGGCCCGCGCCTCGGCCCTCGGCCACCTCCTGCACCATGCAGCGGGCGACGATGTCGCGCGGCGCCAGGTCTTTGATGGTGGGGGCGTAGCGCTCCATGAACCGCTCGCCCGAGGCGTTGCGCAGGATCGCGCCCTCGCCGCGGGCGCCCTCGGTGAGGAGGATGCCGAGGCCGGCGAGGCCGGTCGGGTGGAACTGGAAGAACTCCATGTCCTCGAGCGGCAGGCCCTTGCGCCAGATGATGCCGACGCCGTCGCCCGTGAGGGTGTGCGCGTTCGAGGTGGTCTTGTAGATCTTGCCGAAGCCGCCGGTGGCGAAGATGATCGCCTTCGCCTGGAAGACGTGCAGCTCGCCCGTCGCGAGCTCGTACGCGACGATGCCCGAGGGCTGCTCGACGCCGTCGACCTCGGTCATGACGAGATCGAGGGCGTAGTACTCGTTGTAGAACTCGATGCCGAGCTTGACGCAGTTCTGGAACAGCGTCTGCAGGATCATGTGGCCCGTGCGGTCGGCGGCGTAGCACGCACGACGCACGGGCGCCTTGCCGTGGTCGCGCGTGTGGCCGCCGAAGCGGCGCTGGTCGATCTTGCCCTCGGGCGTGCGGTTGAACGGCAGGCCCATGTTCTCGAGGTCGATGACCGCGTCGATCGCCTCCTTCGCGAGGATCTCGGCCGCGTCCTGGTCGACGAGGTAGTCGCCGCCCTTGACGGTGTCGAAGGTGTGCCACTCCCAGCTGTCCTCCTCGACGTTCGCGAGGGCGGCGGCCATGCCGCCCTGCGCGGCGCCCGTGTGGGAGCGCGTCGGGTAGAGCTTCGAGATCACCGCGGTCTTCGCGCCGGGGCCGGCCTCGATCGCGGCACGCATGCCCGCGCCGCCGGCGCCGACGATGACGATGTCGTACTGGTGGTAGTGGACTCCGTCGACGACCTTCGTCTCGACGTGTGCGCTCTGGGACGTCACGGTTCTCCTAGGCAGCGGGGCAGAACGAGGGGAGCAGGTCGGCGGGGGAGCCTGCGGGGCACGGGTCGAACGTGAACACCACGAGCGTGCCGAGCACGATGAGCACGGTCGCCGCGAGGAACAGGGCGCCCTTCAGCACCTTCTGCGTCGTGCCGGGGTTCGTGTAGTCGTTCACGATGGTGCGCATGCCGTTGGCGCCGTGGATGAGGGCGAGCCAGAGCATCAGCACGTCCCACCACTGCCAGAACGGGTCGGCCCACTTGCCTCCGACGAAGCCGAAGTCGATGGCCTTGACGCCCTCGCCGACGAGGAGGTTCACGAAGAGGTGGCCGAAGATGAGCACGAGCAGCACCACGCCGCTCGCGCGCATGTAGATCCAGCCCCACTTCTCGAGGTTCGGCCCGCGGGTGCGGGTGCGGGGTGCCTGACTGCGAGGCGCTTCGATGACGGACATGTCGGCGGCTCCTTAGTGGCTGAAGACGTTCATGAGGTGGCGGGGCGCGAAGCCGAGCATCGTAACGACCCAGAGGGCGATGACGATGTAGAACAGCACCTTCTGGTTGCGCGTCGCCCAGGACCAGAGGTCGACCAGGATGATGCGGATGCCGTTGAACGCGTGGAAGACGATCGCGCCAACGAGCGCCACCTCGCCCAGGCCCATGATCGGCGTCTGGTAGGTGCCGATGACGGCGTTGTACGCCTCGGGGCTCACCCGCACCAGCGCGGTGTCGAGGATGTGCACCAGGAGGAAGAAGAAGATGGCGACACCGGTGATCCGGTGCAGTACCCACGACCACATTCCCTCGCGGCCGCGATACAGCGTGCCGCCCGGCTTCTGCTTCGCCGGCTTCGCGGGTGCGGCCAGGGTTCCTGCCGAGTTCTCTGGCATGAACAACCCTCCCTGGCTGTGTGAAAGGCCCTGCGACTTCAGGGCGCGAACGGGCCGAACGACCCGATGCGATTGTAGTCCCGGGGTCGCCGCGCCGCCGCTTAGGGCGCCCTAACTCTCTCGATGTCGAGATATCGTCGCCGTTCGGGCTGCGGAATTCCGCGGGTCGGATGTCGAGGCCGCCCGGTATCCTCTGACTCATGTCTCCGCGTGCAGAACCTCTCGACGACTTCTACAGCGTGATCCCCGCGGGCGGGGTCGGGTCGCGGCTGTGGCCGCTCTCCCGAGCCGACGCCCCGAAGTTCCTGCACGACCTCACGGGGTCGGGGCAGACCCTGCTCAAGGACACGTGGGACCGCCTCGCGCCGCTCTCGGGCGAGCAGCGGGTCATGGTGGTCACGGGTCGCGCGCACCGCGCCGCGGTCGAGGCGCAGCTGCCAGACCTCGTCGACGAGAACGTCGTGCTCGAGAGCGAGCCGCGCGACTCGACGGCCGCGATCGGCCTCGCCGCGGCGATCCTCGAGCGGCGCGAGCCCGGCGTGATCATCGGGTCGTTCGCGGCCGACCACGTGATCTCCGGCGAGGCCCTGTTCCGGTCGGCCGTCGCCGATGCGGTCGCCGCCGCGCGCGCCGGGTACATCGCGACGATCGGCATCACGCCGACCGAGCCGGCGGTCGGGTTCGGCTACATCGAGTGCGGGCCCGAGCTGGGCGTCGACGGCGCCAAGCGCGTCGAGCTCGTGCGGAGCTTCGTCGAGAAGCCCGACCTCGACACCGCCCGCCGCTACGTCGAGGGCGGCGCCCATCTCTGGAACGCGGGCATGTTCATCGCGAAGGCGTCGACCCTGCTCGACGAGATCGCGCGCACGAAGCCCGAGCTGCACGCCGGGCTCCTCGAGCTCGCCGCGGCGTGGGACGACACCGCGACCCGCGGCCCGGCCGTCGATCGCATCTGGCCGAAGCTCGAGAAGATCGCGATCGACTACTCGGTGGCCGAGCCCGCGGCCGACGCGGGCCGGCTCGTGGTCGTGCGCGGCCACTTCCAGTGGGACGACGTCGGCGACTTCGCGTCGCTCGCCAAGCTGAACTCGTCGGGCCGCTCCGGCGAGCTCGCGATCCTCGGCGAGCACGCCAGGGTGCTCGCCGACGCCTCGAGCGGCATCGTCGTCAGCCGGTCCAAGCGCGTCATCAGCCTCATCGGGGTGCAGGACATCGTCGTGGTCGACACGCCCGACGCGCTGCTCGTGACCACGAGCGAGCACGCCCAGCGCGTGAAGGCCGTCGTCGACGCGCTCCGCCTCGGCGGTTCGGGCGACGTGCTCTGACGACGGGTCCCGGCAGGGCGCCGGGCGCTGGCACTGGCCGACCGGCGCCGGCCGCGCCACAATCGAACGAACGGCACGTGCAGGCGAAGGAGAGACGGATGTCGCGCAAGAGGTTCGGATTCGGCATCGCGCTCGTCGCGGCATCCGTCGCCCTGGCGGGCTGCCAGGCGGCACCCGGCGGCACGGAGCCGACCGACGACGCCGGCTGCGTGCGCATGGTGACGAACTCGGGCGGCCTCGAGGACCGCTCCTTCAACCAGTCGAGCTGGGAGGGCCTGCAGCAGGCCGAGGCCGAGCTCGGCGTCGATGCCGAGGCGATCGTCTCGACCGGCGAGACCGACCTCGCCCCGAACGTCGAGCAGGCGGTCGATTCCGGCTGCGAGCTCGTCGTGACCGTGGGCTGGGAGCTGGCCGACCCGACGCTCGCGGAGGCGGGGGCGAACCCCGACGTGTCGTTCGCGATCGTCGACGAGAGCGTCGACGCCGAGAACGTCAAGCCCGTCGTCTTCGACACCGCGCAGGCGTCGTACCTCGCCGGGTACCTCGCGGCCGGGGTCACCAAGTCCGGCGTCGTCGCCACGTTCGGCGGCGGCAACCAGCCGCCCGTGACGCTCTTCATGGACGGCTTCGTCGACGGCGTCGCGAAGTACAACGAGGTGCACGGCACCGCGGTGCGGGCGCTCGGGTGGGACAAGGCGGCGCAGGACGGCGCGTTCACGGGCGACTTCGAAGACGTGAACAAGGGCAAGACCCTCACGCAGGGCTTCATCGATCAGGGCGCCGACGTGATCCTGCCGGTGGCCGGCCAGGTGGGCGAGGGTGCGGCCGCGGCCGCGCTCGAGCACGACGGCGTCTCGGTGATCTGGGTCGACAGCGACGGTTACGACACCCTGCCGGCGGAGTTCCGGCCGATCGTGCTCACGAGCGTGCTGAAGAACACTCAAGACGCTATGGTGCAGATCGTCGGCGACGTGCAGCAGGGGGCGTTCACGAACGACCCCTACGTCGGCACGCTCGAGAACGGCGGCGTCGAGATCGCGCCGTACCACGAGCTCGAGGCGCTCGTGAGCGTCGACCTCGACGCCGAGATCGAGGGCCTGCGGCAGGCGATCATCGCGGGCGACATCGTCGTCGAGTCGCCCAGCGCGCCCTGATAGAGGCCGCCGCCGACCTGGATCACCCCCGCGCGGGGGTGACGCCCCGTGCTCATATGAGCAGAATGTCGCGTCTTCATAACCATTGGATGTCGCGTCCGCAAAGTCGTGGGAGCGTGCGCGCAACATTCGGTAACGTGTGCCCACAGCCCCCGCTCTCTGTCCGGGGCGCACTATTTGGAGGACACAGTGAAGGTCACGACCAAGAAGGCCGGAATCGCCGGTCTCGCGCTGCTCGGCAGCGTCGCTCTGCTCGCCGGTTGCGCGTCGGCGCCCGAAGAGTCCGCGGCTCCCACGGCCGAGGCGATCGAGGGCTTCCAGCCCTGCATGGTCTCCGACGCGGGCGGCTTCGACGACAAGTCCTTCAACCAGCTCGGCTTCGAGGGCATCACCAAGGCCGCCGACGAGCTCGGCGTCGAGGCGATCACGGTCGAGTCGAAGGACGAGACCGAGTACGCGCCGAACCTCGCGAGCCTCGTCGACCAGGGCTGCACCGTCATCGTGACCGTCGGCTTCGCGCTCTCGGCCGCGACCGTCGAGTCGGCCACGGCCAACCCCGACGTCGAGTACGTCATCATCGACGACGCAGCCGACAACGACTTCGACGGCACCGTCGACGCCGACAACATCAAGCCGATCCTCTTCGACACCGCGCAGGCCGCGTTCCTCGCCGGCTACGCGGCGGCGGACTTCACCGAGACCGGCGTCGTCGGCACCTACGGCGGCATGAACTTCCCGACGGTCTCGATCTTCATGGACGGCTTCGCGCAGGGCGTCCAGTTCTACGACGAGGCCAAGGGCACCGACGTCAAGGTCGTCGGCTGGGACACCGCCAAGCAGGACGGCTCCTTCACCGGCGGCTTCGAGGCCAACGACCAGGCCCGCCAGACCGCGCAGGCGCTCATCGACCAGAACATCGACGTGCTGCTGCCCGTCGGCGGCCCGATCTACCAGTCGGGTGCTGCCGCGATCCGCGACTCCGGCCGTGACATCGCCATGATCGGCGTCGACGCCGACCTCACCCAGACCGACCCCTCGGTCGCCGACCTGATCCTCACCTCGATCCTCAAGGGCATCGACGTGGCGACCTACGACTCGGTGCTCGCAGCGGGCAAGGGCGACTTCGACCCGGCTCCCTACGTCGGCACGCTCGAGAACGAGGGCGTCGGCATCGCGCCGTTCCACGACTTCGAGTCGAAGGTGTCCGACACGCTCCAGGGCGAGCTCGACGACCTGCAGGCCCAGATCATCTCGGGCGACGTGGAAGTCAAGTCGTACCTCAACCAGTAGGTCCGACGCATGCAGATCGGGGAGGCCGGTTCGCCGGTCTCCCCGATCTGCATTCCGGGTGGCGCGTGCGCTGTATCGACGCATCCGTCGCCCGTTCGCAACATCTGAGCGTTGAGCTCCGCGGCTGCCCGACATCCGCGCAACCTCTGCTGCAAATGCAGCCCTCTCACTAGGATCGGGGACATGAAGCTCGAACTTCGCGGTATCACGAAGCGGTTCGGCAGCCTGGTCGCGAACGACCATATCGACCTCACCGTCGAGGCCGGCGAGATCCACTGCCTGCTCGGCGAGAACGGCGCAGGCAAGTCGACCCTGATGAACGTGCTCTACGGCCTCTACCAGGCCGACGAGGGCGAGATCCTGCTCGACGACCAGGTGCAGCACTTCGCCGGCCCGGGCGACGCGATGGCCGCCGGCATCGGCATGGTGCACCAGCACTTCATGCTCATCCCCGTGTTCACGGTTGCCGAGAACGTCATGCTCGGCAACGAGGCGACCAAGGGCGGCGGGTTCCTCGACCTCGACTCCGCGCGGCGCCGCGTGCGCGAGATCAGCGAGCGGTTCGGGTTCGACGTCGACCCCGACGCGCTCGTCGACGACCTCCCGGTCGGCGTGCAGCAGCGCGTCGAGATCATCAAGGCGCTCTCGCGCGACGCCAGGGTGCTCGTCTTCGACGAGCCGACGGCCGTGCTCACGCCGCAGGAGACCGACGAGCTCATGCAGATCATGCGCCAGCTCAAGGAGTCCGGCACCTCGATCGTCTTCATCACCCACAAGCTCCGCGAGGTCCGCGAGGTCGCCGACCGCATCACCGTCATCCGCCTCGGCAAGGTCGTCGGCGAGGCCTCGCCGACGGCGTCGAACAGCGAGCTCGCCTCGCTCATGGTCGGCCGCGCGGTCGAGCTCACCGTGCAGAAAGACGAACCGAAGCTCGGCGAGCCGCTGCTCGTGGTCGAGGGACTCACCGTCATCGACGCGATCGGCCAGCTCGTCGTCAACGACGTGAGCTTCGAGGTGCGCCAGGGCGAGATCCTCGCGGTCGCCGGCGTGCAGGGCAACGGCCAGACCGAGCTCACCGAGGCGCTCGTCGGCCTGCAGCCCCGCGTGCGCGGGTCGATCAAGCTCGACGGGGTCGAGCTCACCACCGAGGGCGTGCGCAAGATCCTCGACTCGGGCGTCGGCTTCGTGCCCGAAGACCGAAACGAAGACGGCCTCGTCGGCGAGTTCACCATCGCCGAGAACCTGATGCTCGACCGCTCCGACGGAGCTCCGTTCGTGAAGGCCGGCAACATCCAGCGCGGCCTGCTCGCCGAGTTCGCCCGCGAGAAGGTCAAGGAGTTCGACGTCCGCACGCAGGGCATCGACGAGAAGGTGCGGCAGCTCTCGGGCGGCAATGCCCAGAAGGTCGTGCTCGCGCGCGAGCTCAGCCGCGAGTTGAGCCTGCTCGTCGCCGCGCAGCCCACCCGCGGCGTCGACGTCGGCTCGATCGAGTTCATCCACAAGCGCATCGTCGAGACCCGCGACCGCGGTGTCCCCGTCGTGGTCGTGTCGACCGAGCTCGACGAGGTCGCCGCCCTCGCCGATCGCATCATGGTCATGTACCGCGGCAAGGTCGTCGGCATCGTGCCCGGCGACACCCCGCGCGATGTGCTCGGCCTCATGATGGCCGGCGAGCAGCCAGAAGGAGCCGCAGCATGAGCGACGCCCAGACCCCGTCCGAGGCGAAGCCCGAGGCATCCGAGGTCCCGACCGCCGCCGCCCCGGCCGCCGAGGCGCCGAAGCAGCCGGCTCCCGAGGTGCCGGAGCCCTCGCGCTGGCACACCATGTGGCAGCAGATCGCCACGGGCAACGCGATCATCTCGGTGCTCGCGGTCGTGCTCGCGCTCGTCGTCGGCGCCATCATGATCGCCTTCACCGACGAAGACGTGCAGCAGGCCAGCGTGTACTTCTTCGCACGCCCGGGCGACACGTTCATCGCGATCTGGAACTCGGTGTCGGGCGCCTACGCCGCGCTCTTCCAAGGCTCGATCTACAACTTCCGCCGCGACACCTTCGCCGCGGGCATCAAGCCGCTCACCGACACGCTCACCTTCGCGACGCCGCTCATCGCGGGCGGCCTCGGCGTCGGCCTCGCGTTCCGCGTCGGCATGTTCAACATCGGCGGCCGCGGGCAGATGCTCATCGCCGCATCGGTCGCCGGCTGGATCGGCTTCGGCTTCGACCTGCCGCCCGGCCTGCACATGTTCGTCGCCCTCATCGGCGGCCTGCTCGGCGGCGCCCTCTGGGGCGGCATCGCCGGTCTGTTGAAGGCCAAGACGGGTGCGCACGAGGTGATCGTCACGATCATGCTGAACTTCGTCGCGTTCTACCTCGTCTCGTGGATGCTGCGCACCCCCGGCCTGCTGCAGGCTCCCGGTTCGTCGAACCCGAAGACACCGCCCATGAACGACAACGCGATCTTCTGGAACCTCAAGAGCATCGGCTACAACCTGCACTTCGGATTCGTGCTCGCGGTCGCGGCCACCATCCTCGTGTGGTGGATCCTCAGCCGCTCGAGCCTCGGCTTCCGCTTCCGGGCCGTGGGCGAGAACCCGAACGCGGCGCGCGTCGCGGGCATCAACGTGCCCTCGATGTACGTCTACGGCATGCTCATCTCGGGCGCGCTGCTCGGTCTCGCGGGCGTCAGCCAGGTGCTCGGCACCGTGACCACCGGGTTCACGGCGGGCATCGACGCGGGCGTCGGATTCGACGCGATCACGGTGGCGCTCCTCGGGCGTTCGACCCCGGGCGGCATCTTCCTCGCAGGCATCCTGTTCGGCGCGTTCAAGGCCGGCGGCTACTCGATGCAGGCCGCCGAGGGCGTGCCGATCGACATCGTGCTCGTCGTGCAGTCGCTCATCGTGCTCTTCATCGCTGCGCCGCCGCTCGTCCGTACGATCTTCCGCCTGCCCGACCCGGCGCGCGGTCCGAAACGACAGCGCCCGATCGTCACGAAGGAGGTGGCGGCGAAGTGAGCACGGTCACCGAGCACCACAAGGTCGCACCCCAGCCCGACGCCCTCGCGAAGACGGTCGTCGTCAGCTGGAAGGTCGCGATCGCGTACGGCGTCTTCACGCTCGTCGCCCTGGCCCTCGCGGTGTTCGCCCCGCGCGAGGGCGACACGACCTACCGCCTCGTCGCCAGCGACGACGACGCGATCAAGCTCGCCAACATCTCGGTGCCCGCGATGCCCGCGCTCTGGACCGTCGTGGTGCTGCTCGCCGCGATCACCGCGTACGCGGTCTGGGCGACCACGGCCAAGCGCCGGGTGCCGCTCTGGGTGACCGTGATCTTCGCGGTGCTGTTCCTGTTCGGCTTCCTCACCTGGGCGGGCGCCGGGGCCACGCTGCCGATGATCGGCCTCCTCTTCGGCTCGCTCAGCCTCGCGGTGCCGCTCATCTTCGGCTCGCTGGCCGGCGTCATGGGCGAACGCGTCGGCGTCGTCAACATCGCGATCGAGGGCCAGCTGCTCGCCGGTGCGTTCTCGTCGGCCGTCGTCGCCTCGGCGGTCGCCTCGGCCACCGGTTCCCCGTGGGTCGGCCTGCTGTCGGGCTCCATCGGCGCCATGATCGCGGGCATGCTCGTCGGCATGGTGCTCGCGACCTTCTCGATCAAGTACTTCGTCGACCAGGTCATCGTCGGCGTCGTGCTGAACGTGCTGGTCACCGGACTCACGAGCTTCTTCTTCTCGCAGGTGCTCTCCGACAACGCGGCCGTGCTGAACTCCCCGCCGCGCTTCCCGCGCCTGCCGATCCCGCTGCTGAGCGACATCCCGATCATCGGGCCGGTGTTCTTCCGCCAGACCCTGGTCGTCTACATCATGTACATCGCCGTCGCGGCGGTCTACATCGGCCTCTTCCACACCCGCTGGGGCCTCCGCCTCCGCGCGGTCGGCGAGCACCCGCAGGCCGCCGACACGGTCGGCATCAACGTGAACCGCACGCGCTTCTGGAACGTCGCCCTCGCCGGCGCGATCGCCGGCTTCGGCGGCACGTTCTTCACGATCGGCTCGGGCATCGCCTTCAACAAGGAGATGACCGCCGGTGCGGGCTTCATCGCGCTCGCGGCCGTCATCTTCGGCGGCTGGGATCCGATCAGGGCGACCCTCGCGGCACTGCTCTTCGGCTTCGCGTCGAACCTGCAGAACACGCTCTCGGTCATCGGATCTCCCGTTCCGAGCGAGTTCATGCTCATGCTGCCGTACGTCGTGACCATCGTCGCGGTGGCCGGCCTGGTCGGCAAGGTCCGGGGTCCCGCGGCCGCCGGCAAGCCGTACATCAAATCCTGACCGGATGCCCCGGCGACCCCGGGGCATCCGACGCCCACATCTCGAGGGGGAGCACCATGACCGCAACGGATGCGATCGACTGGACCGATCTGCGCGAGCGCGCGCGCGAGGCGATGGCGAAGGCCTACGTGCCGTACTCCGAGTTCCCGGTCGGAGCGGCCGCCGTCGTCGACGACGGCCGCATCGTGAGCGGGTGCAACGTCGAGAACGCCTCGTACGGCGTCACCCTCTGCGCCGAGTGCTCGCTCGTGTCGGCGCTCGTGATGTCGGGCGGCGGCAAGCTGGTGGCGTTCTCGTGCGTCGACGGCCACGGCAACGTGCTCATGCCGTGCGGGCGATGCCGCCAGCTGCTGTACGAGCACTCGGCCGACGGCATGCTGCTCGAGACCGTCTCGGGCATCAAGACCATCGACGAGGTGCTGCCCGACGCGTTCGGTCCGCGGCAGCTCGCAGAGTTCAAGGGGGCCGGCGCATGAGCGGCATCGAGGCATTCGACGCGGTCGACCTGATCCGCGCCAAGCGCGACGGGCACGAGCTCGACACGCGCGAGATCGACTGGCTGGTCGACGCGTACACGCGCGGCTACGTCGCAGACGAGCAGATGTCGGCGATGACCATGGCGATCTTCCTGAACGGCATGAGCCGCCGCGAGATCCGCGACCTCACCATGGCGATGATCGCCTCGGGGGAGCGCATGGACTTCAGCGGGCTCGGCAAGCCCACCTCCGACAAGCACTCGACGGGCGGGGTGGGCGACAAGATCACCCTGCCGCTCATGCCGTTGGTCGCGAGCTTCGGCGTCGCGGTGCCGCAGCTCTCGGGACGCGGGCTCGGGCACACGGGCGGCACCCTCGACAAGCTCGAGTCGATCCCCGGCTGGCGCGCGGACCTCAGCAACGAGGAGATGTTCGCCCAGCTGCGCGACATGGGCGGCGTGATCTGCGCCGCAGGGTCCGGCCTCGCGCCCGCCGACAAGAAGCTCTACGCGCTGCGCGACATCACGGGCACGGTCGAGGCGATCCCGCTGATCGCCAGCTCGATCATGTCGAAGAAGATCGCCGAGGGCACCGGGGCGCTCGTGCTCGACGTGAAGTTCGGGTCGGGCGCGTTCCTCCAAGACATCGACCGCTCGCGCGAGCTCGCCCGCACGATGGTCGCGCTCGGCGCAGACGCCGGCGTCGCGACATCCGCCCTCATCACGAACATGAACGTGCCGCTCGGCCTCACGATCGGCAACGCGAACGAGGTCCGCGAATCGGTCGAGGTGCTCGCCGGCGGCGGGCCCGCCGACGTGCGCGAGCTCACCATCGCCCTCGCACGCGAGATGCTCGAGCTCGCCGGCGTGCACGACGCCGACGTCGAGGCGGCGCTCGACGACGGACGGGCCATGGACTCGTGGCGCGCCTTCGTCGTGGCCCAGGGCGGCGACCCCGATGCGGCCATGCCCGTCGCGCGCGAGACGCACACCGTCGTCGCCGACCGCGACGGCGTGCTCGTCGAGCAGCAGGCGCTGCCCTTCGGCATCGCCGCGTGGCGGCTCGGCGCGGGCCGCGCGCGCAAGGAGGACCCCGTGCACCATGCAGCGGGCATCGACCTGCACGCGAAGCCCGGCGACGCCGTGCGCAAGGGCGACCCGCTCTTCACACTGCTCGCCGACGAGCCCGCCCGTTTCGCCAGGGCGCTCGACGCCGTCGAGGGCGCGTACCGCATCGGCGACGCCGGCGAGCCCGTGCTCGACGGCGGACCGCTCATCGCGGATCGCATCACGGGCTGATCGGAGGCATCGGGCGGGGCCGTCGCGGGCGCCCAGCTTCGAGATTGCCGAGACTTCCCGGCGGCCTCGCCGCTATCGTGGACACGTGAACACGATTCCGACGGAATACCGGCTCGAGGGCGACGGCGCGAACATCCAGGCTCTGCCGAAGGTGTCGCTGCACGACCACCTCGACGGAGGCCTGCGACCGCAGACCATCATCGAGCTCGCCGATGCCGCCGGCGTCGACGTTCCGGTGCACGACGCCGACGAGCTCGGCACGTGGTTCGCCGACAAGGCCGACTCGGGCTCGCTCGTCGAGTACCTGAAGACCTTCGACCTCACGACGGCCGTCATGCAGACCCGCGAGGGACTCACGCGGGTGGCGCGCGAGTTCGTCCAGGACCTCGCGGCCGACGGCGTGGTCTACGGCGAGATCCGATGGGCGCCCGAACAGCACCTCGCCCGCGGGCTGAGCCTCGACGAGGTCGTCGAGGCCGTGCAGACCGGTCTCGACGAGGGCGTCGACGACGCCCGCAACCTCGGTCACGCCATTCGCACCGGCCAGCTCGTCACCGCGATGCGGCACGCCGACCGCGGACTCGAGATCGCCGAGCTCGCCGTGCGGCACCGCGACCGCGGCGTCGTGGGCTTCGACATCGCCGGCGCGGAGGCCGGGTTCCCGGCGAGCCGGCACCGCACCGCGTTCGACTTCCTGGCCGGCCAGTACCTGCCCGTCACGGTGCACGCGGGCGAGGCCGACGGCCTCGAGTCCATCCGCAGCGCCCTCTTCGACGGCCGCGCGCTGCGCCTGGGCCACGGCGTGCGTCTCGCCGAAGACCTGACGATCGAGCGTCAGGACGACGAGAACACCTACGTCTCGCTCGGTCCGATCGCCCAGTGGGTGCGCGACCGCGAGATCGCCCTCGAGCTCAGCCCGTCGTCGAACCTGCAGACCGGTGCGATCGAGGCGTGGGGCGAGGAGCTCATCGACCACCCCTTCGATCTGCTGTACCAGCTGGGCTTCCGGGTGACGGTCAACACCGACAACCGACTGCAGTCGGCCACCTCGCTCACGCGCGAGCTCGCCCTGCTGGCCGATGCCTTCGGCTACGACCTCGACGACTTCGAGACGTTCCAGCTCAACGCGGCCGCGGCCGCGTTCCTCCCGCTCGACGACCGCGACGAGCTCGCCGAGGTGATCCGCGAGGGCTTCGACGAAGCCTGATCCCGCGCAGGGACGCGACCTCCCGGCACCTGCCGATCGCAGATCCACCACCCCAGAACCGACGAACGACCACCACTCGAGCTCGATGCGAGAGTCCCCGCCGGAACGGAACCACCCATGACCACGACGCCACTGCCCGACACGGCGGTCGTCCTCGGTGCCGACGTCGACGACTGGCGTGCCGCGGTGCGCGAGTCCGGCCATGCGCTCACGCGCGCGAAGGTGACCAGGCCCGAGTACACCGAGCGCATGATCGGCGTGATCGAGGAGTTCGGGGCCTACGTGGTGATCGCCCCCGGGCTCGCCCTGGCGCACGCGCGACCCGGTCCCGACGTGCTGGGCGAGGGCCTGTCGGTCGTCACGCTCGCGACCCCGGTCGACTTCGGACACCCGCACAACGACCCCGTGCGGGTGGTGATCGGCCTCGCGGTCTCGAACGCCGAGGAGCACGTCGCGTCGGTCGCACGGCTGGCGAACGTCTTCAACGACCTCGGGGTCATCGACCGCATCGCCAGCGCGACCACCGCCGACGAGGTGCGTGCCCTGCTCGGCGTGGCCCCCGGGTCCGGCGCATGAAGATCATCGCGGTCTGCGGCGAGGGCATCGGCACCTCCGCGATCCTCAAGGTCAACGCCGAGCGCGCCCTCGACCGCCTCGGGCTCACGGCGTCGGTCGACGCGAGCGATCTCGCCTCGGTGGCGGAGGCCGCGGCCGACGCCCAGGTCGTGCTCACGTCGAGCGAGCTCGCCGCGGCCGTGCGCGAGCGCCTCGGCCGCACCTTCGCCGAGATCATCGAGATCGCGAACTACTTCGACGTCGAGGAGATCGGCGCCAAGCTCGGGCGTTCGCTCGGCTGAACCCGATCGGCCCCGCAGCAGAGACGCGGCGGGGCCGATCCGCGAGCCGGTTCAGGCGGTGAGCTCGCGCATGCCCGCCTCGAGCTTCGACAGCGTGTCGGATGCCGCGGCGCGCCGTTCGGCGACCGAACCCTCGTGCGAGACGACGTCGAGGTAGATCTTGAGCTTCGGCTCGGTGCCGCTCGGGCGCACCATGATGCGCGAGCCGTCGACGAGGATGATGCGCAGCACGTCGCTCGGGGCGAGCGAGCCGAACCCGTCGGAGAGGTCCTCGATGCGGTCGACGGCGATGCCGCCCACCGACGCCGGCGGCTCGGCGCGCAGTCGCGACATGATGGCGCCGATGCGGCTGAGGTCGGTGACGCGCAGGGAGATCTGGCCGGAGGCGTGGCATCCGAACCGCTCGACGAACTCGTCGAGGTGGTCGGCGACCGTGCGCCCCGTGGCATGCAGGTCGGCCGCGAGGGAGAGGAACGCGACGGCCGCGGAGATGCCGTCCTTATCGCGCACGGTGCCCGGGTTCACGAGGTAGCCGAGCGCCTCCTCGAACCCGAACACCAGGTTCGGGGCACGGGAGATCCACTTGAACCCGGTGAGCGTCGCCTCGAAGTCGAGGTCGTACGCCTTCGCGATGGCCTCGAGGCCGGGCGAGGAGACGATCGAGCAGGCGAGCGTGCCGTCGGACGCGCCGTCACCGGTGTCGTCGGCCGCCTTGCGCGCCGCCCGCCAGCCGAGCAGGAGCCCGACCTCGTTGCCCGTGAGCCGCCGGTAGCCGTCGGCGGCACCGGCGTCGGGGATCGCGATCGCGAGCCGGTCGGCGTCGGGGTCGTTGGCGACGATGAGCTCCGCGCCGACCTCGCGTGCGCGTGCGAACGCGAGGTCCATCGCGCCGGGCTCCTCGGGGTTCGGGAACGACACCGTCGGGAACGCCGCGTCGGGCTCGATCTGCTGCTCCACGAGCGCCGGTGCGTCGAACCCGGCCGCGGAGAGCACGCGCGCCGTGGTCTCCCATCCGACACCGTGCATGGCGGTGTACACGACCGAGGGCTGCACGGGCGGGGCGTAGCCCGCCTCGAGGGCCGTCGCGTGCACGTAGGCCTCGACGAGCGACTCCTCGGCCGTCTCGAACTCGCCGCGCGGCAGGTCGGTCACGAGGGTGGTCGCCGCGACGCCCGCGATGTGCGCGGCGATCTCGGCGTCGGAGGGCGAGACGATCTGCGAGCCGTGGTCGGGGCCGCCGAGGTAGACCTTGTAGCCGTTGTCGTTCGGCGGGTTGTGCGAGGCCGTGACCATGATGCCGGCCGACACGTCGAGGTGGCGCACGGCGAACGCGAGCACGGGCGTCGGCAGCAGGCGCGGCAGCAGGATCGCGCGGATGCCGGCGCCCGCGAGGATCTCGGCCGAGTCGCGGGCGAAGACTGCGGAGTTGCGGCGTCCGTCGTAGCCGATCACGACCGACGGCGTCGTGCCCGGCGCACGCTCGAGCAGGAATGCCCCGAGCCCCGCCGCGGCCTGCGACACGAGCACCCGGTTCATGCGGTTGGGCCCGGCCGCGATCTCGCCGCGGAGGCCGGCGGTGCCGAACGCGAGCCGCTGGTCGAAGCGGTCGGCGAGGTCGGCGGATGCCGCGGCGTCGCCCGACTGCACGCGGGCGACGAGCTCGTCGAGCTCGACGCGCGTCTCGGGGTCGGGGTCCTGCGCCGCCCAGGCTCGGGCGAGGTCGATGCGTCGGGCGTCGTCGACGGATGGCGTCGACGGCGAGCCCGACGAGGGGGAGTCGGGCGAGGGGGCGTCTGGCTGCGGCATCCGATGCTCCTAGAGCTCTGCGACGATCTTCGCGAGCAGCGACGAGATCACGGGCTCGGCGAGCTTGCCGGCCTCGATGACCTCCTCGTGGCTGAGCGGGGTCTGCTGGATGCCGGCGGCGAGGTTCGTGATGAGCGACATGCCCAGCACCTCCATGCCGGCCTGCCGGGCGGCGATGGCCTCGAGCGCGGTCGACATGCCCACGATGTGGCCGCCGATGGTCTTCGCCATCTGCACCTCGGCGGGCGTCTCGTAGTGCGGTCCGCGGAACTGGCAGTAGACGCCTTCGTCGAGGGTCGGGTCGATCGTGTGCGCGAGGTCGCGCAGGCGCTTGGAGTAGAGATCGGTGAGGTCGACGAACGTGGCACCCTCGAGCGGCGAGTCGGCCGTGAGGTTGATGTGGTCGCTGATGAGCACGGGCGTGCCTGGCGTCCAGTGCTCCTTGATGCCGCCCGCACCGTTCGTGAGGATCATCGTCTTCGCTCCGGTCGCGGCGGCCGTGCGCACCGAGTGCACGACCCGGCGCACGCCGTGGCTCTCGTAGTAGTGCGTGCGGGCGCCGATGACGAGTGCGCGCTTGCCGCTCGGCAGCAGCACCGAGCGCAGCGTGCCCACGTGGCCCTCGAGCGCGGGCTTGGAGAATCCGGGCACGTCGGTCGCGGCGAGCGTGTGCGTGGTCTCGCCGATCAGCTCGGCCGCGCGGCCCCAGCCGCTGCCGAGGGTCAGGGCGATGTCGTGGTGCTCGACCCCGGTGAGCTCCGCGATGCGGGCCGCGGCGTCGGCGGCGACGGCGAAGGGGTCTGCAGCGGGGTCGTCGAGCACGTTTGCTTCGGTCATCCCACCACTCTAATCAGCGGGCGGATGCCCCGGCAGGGCGCTGCTCGTGTGTCGGCCGCGGCACGAGGGCTGGCAGAATATGAGCATGGTCTCCGAGTTCGAGCGCACACAACGGATCGCCGTCCTCGGGGGCGGGCCCGGCGGGTACGAGGCGGCGCTCGCGGCCGCCCAGCTCGGCGCCGAGGTCACGCTCGTCGAGCGCGCCGGGGTCGGCGGCTCGGCGGTGCTCACCGACGTCGTGCCGTCGAAGTCGCTCATCGCGACCGCGGAGGCGTCGAACGCCGTGAAGGAGGCCGCCGACCTCGGCGTGCAGTTCTACGCCAAGGGCGACTCCGACAAGGCCGTGAAGCCGAAGGTCGCGATCAACCTCGCCGCCGTCAACAAGCGCCTGCTCGGGCTCGCCGCGCAGCAGTCCGACGACATGCGTCGCAACCTGCTCGACGCGGGCGTGCACCTCGTGCACGGCGAGGGCCGTCTCGACGGGCCGAACGCCGTGATCGCGTCGACCGCGAAGGGCGGCACCGACTTCGACCGCATCGAGGCCGACACCATCGTCATCTCGGTCGGGGCGACTCCGCGCGTGCTGCCGTCGGCGGTGCCCGACGGCGAGCGCATCCTCACCTGGACCCAGCTCTACAACCTGCAGCAGGTGCCCGAGCACCTCATCGTTGTGGGCTCCGGCGTCACGGGCGCCGAGTTCGCGTCGGCGTACCGCGCCCTCGGCGCGAAGGTGACGCTCATCTCGAGTCGCGACCAGGTGCTGCCGGGCGAAGACGCCGACGCGGCATCCGTCATCGAGAAGGTGTTCACGCGCAACGGCATGAAGGTGCTGAACAAGTCGCGCGCCGAGTCGGTCGTGCGAGACGGCGACGAGGTGGTCGCCACGCTCGGCGACGGGCGAGAGGTTCGCGGCTCGCACTGCCTCATGGCCGTCGGGTCGGTGCCGAACACGAACGGCATCGGCCTCGAGGAGGCCGGCGTGCAGCTGTCGGACATCGGCCACATCCGGGTCAACCGGGTGGCGCGCACGTCGATCCCGAACATCTACGCCGCCGGCGACTGCACCACGTTCATGCCGCTCGCCTCGGTCGCGTCGATGCAGGGCCGCACGGCCGTGTTCCACGCCATGGGCGACGTGGTGAACCCGCCCGAGAACCGCAACATCACCTCGAACGTCTTCACGCAGCCCGAGATCGCCACGGTCGGCTGGACCCAGCGCGAGATCGAGGACGGCGTCGTCTCGGGCGCGGTGTACAAGCTGCCGCTCGCGTCGAACCCGCGCGCGAAGATGATGGGCATCCGCGACGGCTTCGTGAAGCTGTTCGCGTCGACCGGATCGGGCTCGATCATCGGCGGCGTGATCGTCGCCCCGAAGGCGTCCGAGCTCATCTTCCCGCTCGCCCTCGCGGTCGAGCACCGGCTCACGGTCGACCAGTTCGCCGAGGCGTTCCCGGTGTACCCGTCGCTGACGGGTTCGCTGACGGATGCCGCGCGGGCCATGCACGTCGTACGCTAGGGCCCACGGGCGTCGCGGGGGCGGCGCGGTTCGGGGGAACGACATGAACCTGCGGGTGAAGTCCGTCGAGGCGTCGATGGCCGACGCCGACGACGTCGAGCGGAGCCTCAAGCGCTCGCTCGGCACGTGGGACCTCGCGCTCATGGGCATCGCCGTCGCGGTGGGCGCGGGCATCTTCTCGGTCGGCGCGCAGGCCGCCGCCAACTTCGCCGGGCCGAGCGTGATCGTCTCGTTCGTGCTGGCTGCCGTCACGTGCGGGCTGGCGATCATGTGCTACGCCGAGTTCGCCTCGACCGTGCCCGTCGCGGGCAGCGCGTACACCTTCACGTACGCGACGATGGGCGAGCTCCTCGCGTGGATCATCGGCTGGGACCTCATCCTCGAGATGTTCACCGCGGCCGCGGTCATCGCGAAGTACTGGGGCGTCTACCTCGGCGAGGCGCTGCTCGCGTTCGGGCTGCCGTTCCCGTCGACGTTCACGATCGGGTCGGTCGAGGTCAGCTGGCCCGCATTCCTCGTCGTGGCCGTGTTCACCGCGCTGCTCGTGGCCGGCACGAAGCTCACGGCCAGGGTCGGCGCGGTGTTCACGATCATCAAGGTCGTGATCGTGCTCTTCGTCATCGTCGTCGGCTTCTTCTTCGTGAACGCGGCGAACTACGTGCCCTTCATCCCCGAGGCGGTGCCGTCGGAGGGCGGATCGGCGGATGCCTGGACGCAGTCCCTGTTCTCGTGGGCGACGGGTGCTGCACCGGCGCAGTACGGCATCTTCGGACTGCTCGCCGCGGCATCCCTCGTCTTCTTCGCCTTCATCGGCTTCGACGTGGTGGCCACGAGCGCCGAGGAGGTGCGCGAGCCCCAGAAGCGCCTGCCCCGCGGCATCTTCCTGGGCCTCGGCATCGTGACGGCGCTCTACGTGCTGGTCTCGATCGTGATGACGGGCATGGTCTCGTACACCGAGCTCGCCGAGGAGGAGTCGCCGTCGCTCGCGACCGCGTTCCGCCTGGTCGGCCAGGACTGGGCGTCGGCCGTCATCTCGGTCGGGGCGCTCGCCGGGCTCACGACGGTCATCATGGTGCTGCTGCTCGGCCTCTCGCGCATCGTGTTCGCGCTGAGCCGCGACGGGCTGCTGCCGCGGTGGCTGTCGAAGACGACCTCGCACACGAAGACGCCGGCGCGCATCCAGATCATCGGCGGTGCGACCGTCGCCTTCGTGGCCGCGTTCACCGACGTGGGCCTGCTCGAGGAGATGATCAACATCGGCACGCTCTCGGCGTTCGTGCTGGTCAGCCTCGGCATCGTGGTGCTGCGACGCACGCGCCCCGACCTGCCGCGCGGCTTCCGCGTGCCGTGGTCGCCCGTGCTGCCGATCCTCTCGGCCGTGCTGTGCTTCTGGCTGATGCTGAACCTCACGACGCTCACCTGGGTGCGGTTCCTGGTGTGGCTCGCGCTCGGCATCGTCGTGTACCTGCTCTACGGGCGTCGCCACTCGCGCCTGGCGGGGGAGCGCGTCAGCGAGGTCGAGCTGCCGACGCCGCAAGGCAGCGCCGAGCGCTGAGCGCGCGGGCGCCGCCCCGGCGAGGCGTCAGGCGTCGGCGATCGACAGCAGCAGGTGGCCGCTCGAGACGGTCGCGCCGGGCTCGGCGTTGACGAGGCCGACGACGCCGTCCTTGTGGGCGACGATCGGCTGCTCCATCTTCATGGCTTCGAGCACGAGCACGAGGTCGCCCTTGACGACCTTGTCGCCCTCGGTGACGGCGACCTTCACGACGGTGGCCTGCATGGGCGCCTTGACCGCGTCTCCGGTCGCGGTGTCGGCGACGTGCGACGCGGTGCGACGGCGGGGCGCGGCACCGGCGGTGGGCGACGACGAGGTGCCGCCCGCGAGCTTCGCGGGCAGGGTCACGCCGATGCGGCGGCCGCCGACCTCGACGACGAGGCTCGTGCGGGCGGTCGCCGCGGTGGGTGCGGCGAGTTCGCCCGACCACGGCTCGAGCCGGTTGTCGTACTCGGTCTCGATCCAGCGGGTGTAGACCGAGAACGGCTCGTCGCCGGCGGGGGCGAAGGCCTCGTTGCGCACGATGTCGCGGTGGAAGGGCAGCACGGTGGGCAGGCCGATGACCTCGAACTCGTCGAGGGCGCGGCGTGCGCGCTCGATCGCGTCCTTGCGGGTCGACCCCGTCACGATGAGCTTCGCGAGCAGCGAGTCGAAGGCGCCCGAGATCTCGTCGCCGCTCGTGACACCGGAGTCGATGCGGATGCCGGGGCCGCCGGGGAACCGGAGCTGGTGCACCGGGCCGGGAGCCGGGAGGAAGTTGCGACCGGGGTCTTCGCCGTTGATGCGGAACTCGATCGAGTGGCCGACCGCGACCGGGTCGGCGTAGTCGAGCACGCCGCCCTCGGCGATGCGGAACTGCTCGCGCACCAGGTCGATGCCCGTGACCTCCTCGGAGACGGGGTGCTCGACCTGGAGGCGCGTGTTGACCTCGAGGAACGAGACGGTGCCGTCCTGGCCGATGAGGAACTCGCAGGTGCCGGCGCCGACATAGCCGACCTCCTTGAGGATGGCCTTCGAGGCCGTGTAGAGGGCCTCGGTCTGCGCCTCGGTGAGGAACGGCGCGGGCGCCTCCTCGACCAGCTTCTGGTGGCGGCGCTGCAGCGAGCAGTCGCGGGTCGAGACGACGACGACGTTGCCGTGCTCGTCGGCGAGGCACTGCGTCTCGACGTGACGCGGCTTGTCGAGGTACTTCTCGACGAAGCACTCGCCGCGGCCGAACGCCGCAACCGCCTCGCGCGTGGCCGAGTCGAACAGCTCGGGCACCTCTTCGCGGGTGCGGGCGACCTTGAGTCCGCGGCCGCCGCCGCCGAACGCGGCCTTGATCGCCACCGGCAGGCCGTGCACGTCGACGAACTCGAGCACCTCGGCCGCGTCGGCGACCGGGTTCAGCGTGCCGGGCGCGAGCGGGGCGCCGACCTTCTCGGCGACGTGGCGCGCGGAGACCTTGTCGCCGAGGCGCTCGATGGCCTCGGGCGACGGGCCGATCCAGGTGAGGCCCGCGGCGATGACCGCGCGGGCGAAGTCGGGGTTCTCGGCGAGGAAGCCGTAGCCGGGGTGCACGGCGTCGGCGCCCGAGCGGCGGGCGATCGAGAGGATCTTGTCGACGACGAGGTATGTCTCGGCGCTCGTGGTGCCCTCGAGCGCGTAGGCCTCGTCGGCGAGCTTGGCGTGCCGGGCGTCGCGGTCCTGGTCGGCGTAGATCGCGACGGAACCGAGTCCGGCGTCGCGGGCGGCGCGGATGATGCGGACGGCGATCTCCCCGCGGTTGGCGATGAGGACCTTGGTGATACGCGGCATGCCTTTCAGCCTATTCACCTCGGGCGCCCTGCCTTTGGGTACGACCGACAAGAAAGGGGTTCAGCCCTTGCGGGTGTCGACAATGGCGAGGGTGCCGGGGCGCTCCGTCAGCGACGGTTCCAGAAGGCGGGCCAGTCGGCGCCGAGCTCGCGCACGAGGTCGCGGAGCGTCGAGAGCGACAGCCCGACGACGGTCGACGGATCGCCTTCGACACGCCGGATGAACGGTCCGCCGAGGCTGTCGACCGTGAACGCACCGGCCACGAGCAGCGGCTCGCCCGAGGCGATGTAGGCGTCGATCTCGGGCTCGTCGAGGGCCGCGAACCGCACCGTCGCGACATCCGCACGCCCGACCGCGCCGTGCACCCGGCCGCCGCGGTGGTCGATGAGCCAGTGCCCCGACCAGAGGTCGCCGTGCGAGCCGTTCTGCTCGAGCCAGCGCGCCTTCGCGACCTCGGGCCGATGGGGCTTGCCGTGGATGCGACCGCCCACGAGGAACGCCGAGTCGCCGCCGAGGATGAACCCGTCGATCGGCTCGCCGTCGACCTCGGCGCCCACGACGGCCTCGGCCTTGGCCTGCGCGAGCAGCTGCACCATCTCGGGCGCCTCGAGCGCTCGCCCGGCCTCGGCCTCGGCTGCGGCGACGACGGCCTCCTCGACGACTCCCGGCGCGATCGCGACGGGCTCGACACCGGCCGCGCGGAGCGTCTGCAGGCGGGCGGGCGAGGTCGAGGCGAGGTAGAGGCGCATGCCTCCATCCTGCCGCTCCCAGCCGGGCTGTGGAATGCTCGAGGCATGCCCCGCCAGCAACGCCCCGCCCGCGCGAACTCCGCGCGCTCGAAGTCCGACCGCTCGAACCCCGGCCGCACGTCGGCCGCCGCGCGCGGACGCCGCCCCTCGACGCCCGTCGCCACCGACGGCCCGGTGCTCGAGCTCGACGTCGAGCGCATCGCGCACGGCGGGGTCGCGGTCGCCCACCACGAGGGACGCGTGGTGTTCGTCGCCGACGCGATCCCGGGCGAGCGGGTCAGGGCGAGGGTCACCGATTCGGCGCACGCGCGATTCTGGCGCGCCGATGCGCTCGAGGTGCTCACCGCCTCCGACGACCGGCGACCGCACGTGTGGGCCGAGGCGTCGATCGACCGGGCGCCCGAGCGCCGCGCGGGCGGAGCCGAGTTCGGCCACATCTCGCCCGAGCGCCAGCGCGCGCTGAAGGCCGAGGTGCTCGTCGACGCGCTGCGCCGCATGGGCGGCGTCGACCGCGAGGTCGAGGTGCTGCCGGTGCAGGCCGACTTCGCGCCCGGCGTGCGCGCCGACGGCACGGGCTGGCGCACGCGCGTGCGTCTCCAGGTCGACGACCAGGGCCGGGTCGGGCCGTACGCCGCACGCAGCCACACCGTCGTGCCCGTGGCATCCGTTCCGCTGGCCGTCGACGAGCTCGCCGACCTCGCGCCGCTCGCCGATCGGTTCCCCGGCGCGCGCACGGTCGACCTCGTCGCCCCGAGCGGCGCCGATCCGCAGGTGATCGTCGTCGACGAGGGCGAGCGGATGCCGCGGGGCCGGCGTCCGGTGACGACCGAGATCGTCGGCGACCGCAGCTTCGCGGTCGATCGCGACGGGTTCTGGCAGGTGCACCGCGGTGCCGCGGCGACGCTGTCGAAGGCCGTGCAGGAGCTCGTCGATGCCGACCGGTTCGACCCGCGGGCCGCGAACCTCGACCTCTACGGCGGTGTGGGCCTCCTCGCCGCCGCCGTCGGCGACCGCTTCGGCGAGACCGTGCGCATCACGAGCGTCGAGTCCGACGAGCGGGCGACCACGCACGCGGGCGCCAACCTCGCCGACTGGGTGGGGGCCAGGGCCGTGACCGCGCGCGTCGACCGCTACCTCGCCGAGCTCGAGGACGGCGCAGGCCCGGGCGAGCGCGCGCGCCTGCGCGACGCGACCGTCGTGCTCGACCCTCCGCGTTCGGGCGCCGGGCGCGACGTCGTCGATCGGCTCGTCGCCCTGCAGCCGCGGCAGCTCGTCTACGTGGCCTGCGACCCGGTGGCGCTCGCCCGCGACATCGGGCTGCTGCGCGAGCGCGGCTACGAGCTCGAGGAGCTGCAGGCCGTCGACCTGTTCCCGAACACGCACCATGTCGAGGCGGTGGCCCGGCTGGCCGCTATCGTGTGACTGACCGGACAGAAGGGGGATCCGTTGTCGGGTGCAGCACAGGCAGACCGCGCGACCGTCGCGATCGTCGATGACCACGAGGCGGTGCGGCTCGGGCTCCGGGCGGCGTGCCGCGATGCGGGCTACGACGTCGTCGCCGAGACGGCCGACGTGCCCGAGCTCCTCGCGGCCCTCGCCGCGAGCGAGCGGCAGTACTGCGACGTCGTCGTGCTCGACCTCTCGCTCGGCGACGGCTCGAGCGTGACCGAGAACGTGCGCAGCATCCTGGCGACGGGCAGCGCGGTGCTCGTGCACAGCATCGCCGACCGGGTCGCCGCGGTTCGCGAGGCGCTCGCCGCGGGTGCGGCCGGCGTGATCCCCAAGGCCTCGCCCATGGCCTCCGTCATCGCCGCCATCGCGACCGTCGCGCGCGGCGAGGCGCTGAACAACGTCGAGTGGGCGAGCGCGATCGAGGCCGACCGCGAGTTCGCCAAGGCGCAGCTCGGGCGCCGCGAGCACGACGTGCTGCACCTGTACGCGTCGGGCCTGCCCCTGAAGCTCGTCGCGGCGCAGCTCGGCATCGCGCACTCCACCGCGCGCGAGTACCTCGACCGCATCCGCGCGAAGTACGTCGAGGTCGGGCGGCCCGCGCCGACCAAGGTCGACCTGCTGCGCCGTGCGGTCGAAGACGGCATCCTCCCGGGGCTCGACGGTGACGGCGGAGACGCCCGGCGCTGAGGCGCGCGCATCGCGTGCGGTGGTGCGGCGCCGCACGGCGGTGACGCGGGAGCAGGTCGAGACCGTCGCGAGCCGGGCGCTCGGCATCTTCGGCGTCGTGTTCGGACTCCAGGCGCTGCCGCTCGCGCTCGACCAGACCGCGGGCCTCCGGCCGGGTGCCGGCGCGGCGATCATCGCGTTCCTCTACGGCGCGATCCTCGCGATCGGGCTCGCCGCGCTCAGCCGGACGGCCATGCGCAGCGCCGCGTTCACGTTCGCCCTGCTCTACGCGGCCTCGATCGTCGTCTGGCCGTTCGTGGTCGTCGACGAGTCCGTCGTGTCGTCGTCGCCGCCCTGGCTGTACTACCTGTGCACGGTCGCGACGACCGCGGCCGTGGTCGCCCTGCCGACGCCGTGGGCGGCCGCCTACACGGTGCTCGTGCCGGCGATGTACGGCGTCGTGCGCCTGCTGCCGACGGGCGGATCGGCCACACCCCTGGTCGCGCTGCTCGACGCCATGTACGCGCTCATCCTCGGTGCGGTCGTGCTGATCATCGTGACCATGCTCCGGAACGCCGCCAAGGCCGTCGACATCGCGCAGGAGGCCGCACTGCAGCGCTACGAGCACGCGGTGCGCCTGCACGCGTCCGAGCTCGAGCGGGCGAAGGTCGACGCGCTCGTGCACGACAGCGTGCTCACCACCCTGCTCTCGGCCGCCGCCGCCGACTCGCCCGACGAGCAGGCGCTCGCCGCCCGCATGGCGCGCGACGCGATGCACCGGCTCGACGAGGCCGGCGCGGCGCAGCCGCTCGCCGACGACCGGATGCGGCTTCCCGTGCTCGTGCGCCGGCTCCGTGCGGCGCTCGCCTCGTTCGCCGCGCCGTTCACCGTGCGCGTCGTGAACACGGGCGGCGTCGACCTGCCCGCCGACGCCGGCGAGGCGCTCTACGCGGCGGCCGTGCAGGCGATGGTCAACAGCATGCAGCACGCCGACGAGCCGGGCCGCGTCGTCCGTCGCGAACTCCGCGTGCGCGGCATCCGCACCGGCGGCTGCATCATCGAGGTCGGCGACAACGGCGCCGGATTCGAGGTCGGATCGGTGCCCGCCGAACGCCTCGGCGTGCGGGTCTCGGTGATCGAGCGCATGGCGAACGTCGGCGGAGCCGCCTCGATCGAGTCGACCCCGGGGCTCGGCACCACGGTGTCGCTCGCCTGGCCCGCCGGAGCGGAGGGCGGACGATGATCGCCATCCCGCGCTCACTGCTGCTCGTGCTCGCGGCGCTGTTCTCGGCGTACCACGTGGCGCTCGCGATCTCGTCGATCGACGTGCCGGCCTCGCCCTGGCCGACGATGGTCGCGCTCGTGCTCTACGTCGTCGCCACCATCGCGAGCCTCTCGATCGGCTCGCGCGTGCGCATGCCCGACTGGCTCGCCGCGTTCGACCTCGCCGTGAGCATCGTGCTGCCGCTGCTCGTGACGAGCCAGCTCGACCCCGACGATCGCAACGGCTACGCGACGTGGTACGTCGCCGCGGTCGGAACGCTCATGACCATCGCGGCAGCCAGACGGCAGCTCACCGCGGCGTGGCTCGGCGTGATCGCGCTCGCCGTGCAGACGGTCGTCTGGGCCGGGCCCATCGCCCTCGGCACGCTCGGCGTCATCGGCAGCATCGCCTGGGTCGCGATCGCCCACATGCTCTCGGCGGCCCTCGGCACCGCCGCCCGCGAGGCCAGGCGGTACGCGCACGCCGAGCGCGAGGCCGCGGAGTGGCAGGCCGCGCAGGACGCGCACCTCTTCGTGGGCCAGACCAGGCTCGTGCAGACCGACCGCATCGCCGCGCCGATGCTGCGACGCATCGCCGATCGCGGCGGGGTGCTCACGGCGCAGCAACGACGGGAGTGCCGCATGCTCGAGGCGGCGATCCGCGACGAGATCCGGGGGCGGATGCTGCTCACCGACGACGTGCGGGCGCGGGTGCAGGCCGCGCGCGAACGCGGCGCCGTCGTGACCCTGCTCGACGAGGGCGGCATCGACGACCTCGCGGCCGTCGACCGGGAGCGCGTGCTCGCGCACGTGGCGCAGGCGATCGCGTCGTCGCAGGCCGACCGCATCGTGGTCCGCACGGCGGCCGAGACCTCGTCGACCGCGGTGACCGTCGTCGGCCTGGTGCAGCCCGACCCGGCGGCGCACGTCGAGGACCCCGACGACCTCGACGTCGAGCTGTGGCTCGAGATCCCGCGTCAGGATTCCATCGGCACCGTCTGAACGCGCTCGCCCGTGATCCGCCGCGGCGGCGTGCACGCCCCCGAAACGAAGGTTGGGGGGCCGGCCGATGGCCGAACCCCCCAACAAGCCCGAGCCACGGCGACAACCCGAATATCGCCCTGACTCGCCCCCAACCACTCGCCGGTTACCCGACCGACGAGGGCGGCGGCTCCCTGAGGGAGCCTGCATGAACCATGTTCACAAACGCACCGCAAGCCCGACAGTCGGCTTTTCGGGGGACACGCAGGGGGACAGATGGGGGACACCCGTCGGAACGCGCGCCGGAACGCGAATGATCAGCGTGCGGGGCCGATCAGCCCGCGCTGCGGATCAGCCCGCTGGGCCGGTCAGCCCGCGCTGCGGTTCCACCGCGTGCTGCGGAGGTCGGCGCCGCGCATCGAACCCGCGCTGCGGGCCCACGCGCTGCGTCCGGGGTCGATCCCCTCGGCCGCGTCGGCCTCGGCGTCGATCGCGGCCAGCAGCACCGCCGTCACGGCCGCGGCCTCCTCGTCGGTGACCCCGCGCGTGGTGAACTGGATCGCCGCCGCGCGCGCCGCGGCATCCGTCTCGGTGGTGTCTTCGTCTCGCGTGCTCATGTCGCCCCTTACAGCGGGATGTTGCCGTGCTTCTTGGGCGGCAGGCTCGCGCGCTTGGTGCGCAGCGACCGCAGGGCCTTCAGCACCGCGACGCGCGTGGCCGCGGGCTCGATGACGCCGTCGAGCTCGCCGCGCTCGGCCGCGAGGAACGGCGAGGCCACGTTGTAGGTGTACTCGTTCGCGAGCTTGGTGCGCACCGCGGCGACGTCTTCGCCGGCCTCCTCGGCGCGCTTGATCTCGCCGCGGTAGAGGATGTTCACGGCGCCCTGGCCGCCCATGACGGCGATCTCGGCGGTCGGCCACGCGAGGTTGATGTCGGCGCCGAGTTGCTTGGAGCCCATGACGATGTACGCGCCGCCGTAGGCCTTGCGGGTGATGACCGTGACGAGCGGCACGGTCGCCTCGGCGTAGGCGTAGAGCAGCTTCGCACCGCGGCGGATGACGCCGGTCCACTCCTGGTCGGTGCCGGGCAGGTAGCCGGGCACGTCGACGAGCGTGAGGATCGGGATGGAGAACGCGTCGCAGAAGCGCACGAACCGCGAGGCCTTCTCGCCCGCGGCGATGTTCAGGGTGCCGGCCATCTGCGACGGCTGGTTGGCGATGATGCCGACCGAGCGGCCCTCGATGCGCGCGAAGCCGATGACGATGTTCGGCGCGAACAGCGGCTGCACCTCGAGGAAGTCGCCGTGGTCGACGACGCCCTCGATGACGGCGTGCATGTCGTACGGCTGGTTCGGCGAGTCGGGGATCAGCGTGTTCAGCCGAAGATCTTCGTCGGTGATCTCGAGCGCGGACTCGGTGTCGTACACCGGCGCGTCGGTCATGTTGTTGTCGGGCAGGAACGAGATGAGCGTGCGCGCGTAGTCGAGCGCGTCGGACTCGTCGCTCGCGAGGTAGTGCGCGACGCCCGAGACGGAGTTGTGGGTGAGCGCGCCGCCGAGCTCCTCCATGCCGACGTCTTCGCCGGTGACGGTCTTGATGACGTCGGGGCCGGTGACGAACATCTGGCTGGTCTTGTCGACCATGATCACGAAGTCGGTGAGCGCGGGGGAGTAGACCGCGCCGCCGGCTGCGGGGCCGCAGACGATCGAGATCTGCGGGATGACGCCCGACGCGGCCGTGTTGCGGCGGAAGATCTCGCCGTACTTGCCGAGCGCGACGACGCCCTCCTGGATGCGCGCTCCGCCGGAGTCGAGGATGCCGATGATGGGCACGCCGGTCTTCAGGGCGAGCTCCATGACCTTGATGATCTTCTCGCCGGCGACCTCGCCGAGCGAGCCGCCGAAGATCGTGAAGTCCTGGGAGTACACGGCGACCTGCCGGCCGTGGATGGTGCCGGTGCCCGTGACGACGGCGTCGCCGTAGGGGCGCTTGGCCTCCATGCCGAACGCGTGCGTGCGGTGGCGCACGAACTCGTCGAGCTCGACGAACGAGCCGGGATCGAGCAGCTCGGCGATGCGCTCGCGGGCCGTCATCTTGCCCTTGGCGTGCTGCTTCTCGATGGCGGCCTCGCCGCTCGCGGTCACCGCCTCGTGGTAGCGCGCGCGCAGGTCGGCGAGCTTGCCAGCAGTGGTGAAGAGGTCGGGGCCGTCAGTCGCTTCGGTCACGCGATTCACTCTACCGTTGCCCATCCGGCCGTCTTCGTTGAGGGATTCCTACAAATCGGCGGCCCGCAAGTGTGCGTTCCGCGCGGGCTCCTGCGGGAGACTGTCGGCATGGACCTTCCGAAGTCGCGCGCCGTCGCCCCCCGTCTCGAGTTCCTGGTCACGGCCACGTCGACGAACGACGCGCTCCGCGAGGCGGCGGGCGGGGCGGATGCCGCGGGCTGGCCGCACGGCGCCGTGCTCGTCACCGACGACCAGACGCGGGGGCGGGGGCGTCTCGGGCGCACCTGGCTGGCGCCGACGGGCAAGACCCTCGCCATCTCGGTGCTGCTGCGCCCGCAGGATGTCGCGGGTGGGCCCCTGCCGTCCGACGCGTACGGCTGGATCCCCCTGATCGCCGGCGCCGCGATGACCGAGGCGGTGACACGGGCGGTCGCCGCGGCCGGGGCCTCCGCTCCGCCCGCCGACCCCGACGACACCTCCGGGGGCGTCGAGGTCGCGCTCAAGTGGCCGAACGACGTGCTCGTGTCGGGCTTCAAGGTGTGCGGCATCCTGTCGGAGCTGCTGCCCGAGTCGGGCGCCGTGATCGTCGGCGCGGGCCTCAACCTCACGCTCGACGAGCACGATCTGCCGACGCTCACCTCGACCTCGCTGCTGCTCGCGACGGGCGTCGCGCCCGACGCCGACGCGGTGCTCGCCGACTACCTCGCCGGGTTCGCGCGCCTGTTCGACGCGTTCGCCGCGGCGGGCGGCGACGCCGAGGCGAGCGGCGTCGCCGCCGTCGTGGCCGGCCTCTGCGGCACGCTCGGCTCCGAGGTGCGCGTCGAGCTGCCCGGCGACGAGGAGCTGCTCGGCACGGCCGAGCGCCTCGACGCCGACGGTCGGCTCGTGGTGCGTGCCCGTGAGAACGGCGAGGAGCAGGCTGTCGCCGCCGGGGATGTGACCCACCTGAGGTATTAATGGGCGTATGGCGAGGGGGAGCGGTTCGCGGGCGGTGAAGGGTGCCGCGCGTGGCGGGGCGCGCGCCGACGACGCGACGTCGTCCGGCGCGACGACGGGCCGAGCGGGCCGCGGCGACGCCGGCGCGACCGCCGGCGCACCGAGCCCGACCGCGGGAAGCCGCGGGCGAACCTCGACCGGATATCAGGCGAGCGGGGTCGCGCCCGCCGTGCGCCCCGAGCGCGTGGTCGCCCGCGTGCGCTCGCACGCGAGGCGCCTGATCCCCTCGGCGCTGCTGCTCGTGGCGGTGTCCGGAGCGACCGCCTACGCGATCGGCGTGTTCGACGACCCGTGGGTGCGGCTCGGCATCCTCGTCGCCGCGGTGCTCGTGGTGCTCGTCGGCTGCGTGCTCCCGTTCGTCGCCTGGCTCGCGAGGCGCACGACCATCACCACCAGGCGGGTGGTGCTGCGCCACGGGGTCTTCTCGCGAGTACGGCAGGAGCTGCTGAACAGCCGCGCCACCGACGTCGACGTGCGCGCCGGGTGGGTCGCGTCGATGTTCGGCTCAGGCGACGTGCGGATCAACACCGCGCACGACCGCACGTTCGTGCTGCGCGACGTGCCGCGGCCCGAACTCGTGCAGGCCGCGCTGCAGGAGCTGATGGACCCCTCGAGCCCGGCCGCGCTCGAGCATCGACGTGCCGTCAGGGCGGGCCTCGACGGCGACACGGTCGCCTGGCATCGGCCCTGAACCGCGGCCGGTGCACGCCGTGAGGCGCCTCGCACGCGGCATCCGGTTTCAAGGCTTACCCTAGAAGGTCGGACTCGCGCGCCCCCGAGCGCGGGCCGAGCTATGGAGGTCTCCCGTGGACGAATGCAGGCACGGATTCGAAGCAGGCATGTGCGCCACGTGCTTCCCCCCACCCGAGCCGGCGGCCAAGCCCGCGACGGCGACGGTGCGCGCACCCCGCACGACGACGTCGGTGCGCGGCGGCACGACCCGCACGTCGACCCGCCCGCCCGCTCGCGTGCCCGGCGCCCGCGCCGTGGCCACCCACGCGCCGATCGACCCGAAGACGGTGCGCATCTACCACGTGACGCACGTCGAGAACCTGGCGTCGATCTTCGGCGCGGGCGCGATCCTCGCCGACACGGCCGGCGCCGAGCCCGAGGTCGACCTCTCGGCGCCCGCCGCGCGCGAGTTCCGTCGTTCGGCACCCGTCGAGGGCACCGACCACGTCGTCGCCGACTACGTGCCGTTCCTGCTCTCGACCGACGCCCACGTCTGGGAGTCGCTGCGCACGGGTTCGCCGGATCCGCGGCTGGCTGCGGGCGCGACCGCGCGCCCCGCATCCGACCACGTGCTGTTCGTCACCTCCATCGAGAAGGCCGTCGGCGCCCGCACCGAGCAGGTCGGCGCCGTCGCGGTCACCGGTGCGGATGTCGCGGCCACCGGCTCGGTCGTCGACTCGGCGTGGCCCGACGTGCTGCGCGCGCTGCAGCGCATCCACCGCGACGACGACGGCGCCCAGCTCGCGTCGGCCGAGTTCCTCGTGCACGACGCGCTTCCGCTCGAGCGCGTGCTGCTCATCGCCGTCGGCAACGACCGCGTGCGCGACCGCGTGAAGGCCGTGCTCGACGCGTTCGACCTGCGCACGCGCGTGGCGGTGCACCCGCCGTACTTCCAGCCGAATGGCGGCGCGGTCAGCGAGAGCTGAGCGCGGCCGGGCCCTGGCCGTCAGCCGGATCGGGGCCCGGGTGAGTCGGCGGGCCGCCCGCGGCATCCGTTCCGGGCTCGTGCTCGGGCTCCTCGAAGAGCGTGCGCTGCGCCTCCTCGACCCGATCGAGGTTCGACAGCCCGTCGGCCCGATGGTGGCCGTAGACCCAGTAGCGGTAGAGCACGAAGCGGAACGCCGTGCCGAGCCCGAGGCCGACGACGTTCGTCGCGATGTTGTCGGCCACCAGGCTGGTGTAGCCGAGCCAGTGGTGGCTGACCCACAGGCAGCCGAGCGCGATCGCCATGCCGCCGAGCGACACCACGACGTACTCGACGAACTCCCGCAGGTAGTTGCGTCGGCGGTGCCTGCGGAAGGTCCAGTACCGGTTTCCGAGCCAGTTGAAGATGATCGCGACGCTCGTCGAGATGGTCTTCGCGCCGATCGCGGACTGCGCCCAGTGGTCGTCGCCGAACACGCCGATGCGCAGCAGGTTGAACAGTGCCACGTCGATGACGAGGCCGATGAGCCCGACCACGCCGAACTTCACGAGGTAGGCGAGCAGGCCGTCCCACACGCGCGCGAGCGTGCTGCGCTGGCTGCTGGGTTCGGGGCTGGGCACCGGCACATCCTATGCCGCGAGGATGCCGCCTAGACTGAACGGGTGCCGCCCAGACGGCTCCGGCGGGCCAGCGCGACACGCGCGCCCCGCGAGCAGAACCCCAGAACCGTAAGGAGCGATCGCGTGCGAGTCGGAGTGATCGGCGGCGGACAGCTCGCCCGGATGATGATCCCCGCGGCCATCGAGCTCGGCGTCGACATCCGCGTGCTCGCCGAGGCCGACGGCATGTCCGCGGCGATCGCGGCCGACCGGGTCGGCGACTACACCGACGCCTCGACCGTGCTGGCCTTCGCCCGCGAGGTCGACGTCATCACGTTCGACCACGAGCACGTGCCGCAGGACGTGCTGCGCGCGCTCGTCGACGCCGGCGTCGCCGTGCGCCCGGGCCCCGACCCGCTCCGCTTCGCGCAGGACAAGCTCCTCATGCGCGAACGCCTCTCCGAGCTCGGCCTGCCCGTGCCCGACTGGGCGCGCATCGAGACGCCCGCCGAGCTCGACGAGTTCATCGCCGCGCACGGCGGCGCCGCGGTCGTGAAGACCCCGCGCGGCGGGTACGACGGCAAGGGCGTGCGGGTCGTGCGCACGGCGGCCGAGGTCGCCGAGTGGTTCGCCGCGGCATCCGAAGACGGCCGTGACGGCGCCCTGCTCGTCGAGGAGCTCGTCGACTTCCGTCGCGAGCTCGCCCAGCTCGTCGCCCGGCGCCCGTCCGGCGAGATCGTCGCGTGGCCGCTCGTCGAGACCGTGCAGGTCGGCGGCGTGTGCAGCGAGGTCATCGCACCGGCCCCGCACTCGGCGGGCAGGATGTCCGACGTCGCGGCCGAGATCGCGTTCGCCGTGGCCGAGGGCCTCGGCGTGACCGGCGTGATGGCCGTCGAGCTCTTCGAGACCACCGACGAGCGCATCCTCGTGAACGAGCTGGCCATGCGACCGCACAACAGCGGCCACTGGTCTACGGACGGCGCGACCACGGGGCAGTTCGAGCAGCACCTGCGCGCGGTGCTCGACCTCCCGCTCGGCGGCACCGGCACGCACGCCGACTGGTCGGTCATGGTCAACGTGCTCGGCGGGCCGGTCGAGGGCACGCTCGCCGACCGCTACGCCGATGCGCTCGCCCAGCACCCCACCGTCAAGCTGCACAACTACGGCAAGGCGCCCCGCCCGGGGCGCAAGGTCGGGCACGTCACCGCGATCGGCGACGACCTCGACGCCGTCGTCTACGAGGCTCGCGCGGCCGCGGCGGCCTTCCAGGACTGATCGGATGCCGGCGGCGCGCCGGGCGGTCGCGCGGCGGGTGGTCGCGCGGCGGGTGTTCGCGCGGCGTCCTTCCGGTGTCGTTGCGGGGATCTCCCAGCGCTCGGCCGTACACTCGATCAAGTGACTGAGACGAACATCGCCCCGCTCGTGGGCGTCGTGATGGGTTCCGACTCCGACTGGAACGTCATGAGCGAGGCATCCGCCCTCCTCGACGAGTTCGGCATCGCCCACGAGGTCGAGGTCGTCTCGGCCCACCGCACGCCCGAGAAGATGATCGCCTACGGCAAGCAGGCCTCCTCGCGCGGCCTCAAGGTCATCATCGCGGGCGCCGGCGGTGCCGCGCACCTGCCCGGCATGCTGGCCTCCGTCACCACGCTGCCCGTCGTCGGGGTGCCCGTGCCGCTCTCGCGACTCGACGGCCTCGACTCGCTGCTCTCGATCGTGCAGATGCCCGCCGGGGTGCCCGTCGCGACCGTGTCGATCGGCGGAGCCAAGAACGCCGGGCTCATCGCCGCGAAGATCCTCGCCACCGCCGACCCCGCGCTCACCGACGCGCTCGCCGCCTACGCCGAGTCGCTCGCCGCGCTCGTCGAGGAGAAGAACGAACGGTTGAAGTCGACCCGATGACCCTCGCCGCCAGCCCGATCCGGTATCCCGACGCCGCATCGCGCACCGTGATGACCCGGCGCGCGTGGTGGCTCGTGGGGCTCAACCTGCTGATCCCCGGATCCGTGCAGGCGCTCGCGGGCGACCGTCGGCTCGGGCGCTTCGGGCTCGGCGCGACGCTCGCGCTCTGGACCCTCGCCGTCATCGCGCTCGTGGTCTGGCTCATCTGGCCGACCGTGCTGTACACCGTGGTCTCGACGAGCGTCACGCTCTGGATCATCGCCGCCGTCGCGCTCTTCTACGCGGTGCTGTGGGTCGTGCTCACCCTCGACACCCTCCGCCTGGTGCGCCTCGTGAAGACGGCGCCCTCTGCCAGGGCCTGGGTCGCCCTGCTCTCGGTCGCGGCCATGGCGGTCGTCTCCGGCACCGCCGCGTACGGCGCCTACTTCGCGACCACGACGAGCGGATTCCTCTCGTCGGTGTTCGTCGCCGGACCCAGTGCGCCGCCCGTCGACGGCCGGTACAACATCCTGCTGCTCGGCGGCGACTCCGGACCCGACCGCGAGGGCATGCGCCCCGACAGCATGAGCCTCGTGAGCATCGACGCCGAGACCGGACAGGCCGTGACCATCGGCCTTCCGCGCGACTTCGTCGACTTCCCGTTCGACGAGGACTCCCCGCTGCACCAGGTCTACCCCGAGGGCTACGGCTCGATCGACGGTTGCGAGGTCGACGTCTGCCAGCTCAACTCGGTGTACACCGAGGTCGAGCTGAAGTCGCCCGAGATGTACCCGGACGCCGTCGCCGAGGGCAGCGAGCCCGGAATCGAGGGCATGCGCGACGCCGTCGAGGGCATCACCGGCCTCACCGTGCAGTACTACGTGCTCATCGACATGCAGGGCTTCGAGCAGCTCATCGACGCCCTCGGCGGCATCGACGTCAACGTCGAGACGCGCATCCCGATCGGCGGCGACGAGAACAACGAGGGCGTCGACAGCTGGATCGAGCCGGGGCAGTACCACCTCAACGGGTACCACGCGCTCTGGTACGGCCGCGCCAGGTACGGCGTCGCCGGCGGCGACTACGAGCGCATGCAGCGCCAGCACAACCTCCAGACGGCGATCCTCGAGCAGTTCACGCCCACGACGGTGCTGACGAAGTTCCAGGACATCGCGTCGGCGGGTGCCGACACCGTGAAGACCGACATCCCGCAGTCCATGCTCGGCTACTTCGTGAACCTCGGCCTGAAGACGAAGGAGCTGCCGATCATCTCGGTGGCGCTCACACCCGAGAACGGCGTCGACTCGGCCGAGGACCCCGACTACGAGTACGTGCGGCAGCTCATCGCCGATGCGCTCGTGCCGCCAACCGAGGCGCCCGCCGAGTAGGCGGCGGTAACCGCTCGCGTGTGAGCGCGGCCACCGGGTCTCTCGGGGTGCCGGCGTCTCTCGTGGTCCCGGCGGACCGCGGCCGGTCGAGGTTCAGAGGTCGGCGTGCAGCTGCCAGACGCGCTCGGCGGAGTCGCGCCAGCTGAAGGCCCTCGCCCGGTCGCCGGAGGTGACCGCGAGCCGGTCGGCCAGCGAGGGGTGCTCGATCACCGAGGTGACGGCCGCGGCCAGCCGCTCCACGAATCCGCCCGACCCCACGGTCACCGCGAGGCCTGCCTCGGCGGCGACCTCGAGATGCGTCGCGGTGTCGGAGTGGATCACCGGCGCGCCCATGCTGAACGCCTCGATGAGGTCGGTGGCGGCGCCCTCCTCGTGGCCCGGCGCGACCACGGCGGTCGCACCGGCGAGCACGGCGGCGAGGTCCGACGGGTCGTCGATCTGCAGGGCGTGCACCCGACGCGCATCGACCCCGGAATCCTCGGCGACCGTCGCGAGGTGCACCTCGCCCCACGAGTCGGGGCCGAGCACGACGAGCGGGATCTGCGGCACGCCGGGGCGACCGAGCGCCTCGAGCAGTTCGACGAGCCCGGTTCGCGCCTCGAGCGTGCCGCGGGCGACGAGGTACTCGTCGGGCAGACCGAGGCGGGCGCGGCGGATCGAACCCTCGCCGTCGCCGGGCATCACGAGTCCGACGCGGGGCGCGGTGCCGATCACGCGCACGCGTTCGCCGAAGTCCGCGATGTCGGCCAGCCGCTCGGCGAGGGCGTGCGTCGGCACCACGACGGCGTCGGCGTGCCGGCGCGCGCGCTTCAGCATGGCCTTGGTCCACGACACCGTGGTCGAGGTCAGCGCCTCGGGATGCGTCCACGCCGTGAGGTCGTGCACGGTCACGACGACCTGGTCGCCCGACACCGTCCGGTCGTGCCGACGCAGCGGTGCGAACAGGCTCGGGGCGTGGATCATGCCGCCGCCGGGGGAGGTCGTGAGCCCGAGCTGCCACGCTCCGGCCAGCTCGCGACGCGCCAGCGAGGTCTTGTACAGACCCGACAGGCCGGGGAACATCGCCTCGATCCGCGCGTAGTCGGTGGGCGGCGACGACGAGACGACCGCCTCGACCTGGCATCCGCTCGGTGTGCTCGCGATGAGCGCGGAGGTCAACGCCTGGGTGTACCTGCCGAGCGGACCGGGCACGGGTGCGACGACCTGGTCGACGATCATCCGGAGCGTGATGGGCATGCATCTCCTTCAGCTGGTTCGCGGCAACCCGTTCAATCTACCCGCAGCACCGCTGCGAATCCGACGGGAACCCCTCCCCATGGTCGGCAGCGGTCCCGGATGCAGGGCAAGATGGAATGTCACCCGCACACCGTCCAGAGAGACCGATGAACCAGACCCCCCTGCCCCCGCGCGTCGTCCCGGTCGTGGTCGCCTACAACCGTCGCGACCTGCTCGGCGAGGTGCTCGACGCGCTCGCCGCGCAGCGCACGCCGGTCGCGAAGGTCGTGGTGGTCGACAACGCCTCGACCGACGACACGATCGAGGTCGCCCGCGCGGCAGGCGACCTGGTCGACCTCACGACGCTCGCGCGCAACACGGGCGGGGCCGGCGGTTTCGCGGCGGGCATGGCGCTGGCGCTCGACCGCCACGACCCCGAGTGGCTCTGGCTCATGGACGACGACACCGTGCCGACCGCCGGGGCGCTCGAGGCGCTGCTCGCCGCCGTCGAGGGCACCGAGATCGTCGCCGCCGGATCCCGCGTGATCTGGACCGACGGCACCGAGCACCCGATGAACACGCCGCGGCAGAAGCCCTTCGTCGGCAAGCCCGAACGCATCGCCGCGGCGAAGGCCGGCGGGATCGCCGTGCGCAGCACGTCGTTCGTCTCGATGCTCGTGCGCGCCGACGTCGTGCGCGAGGTCGGGCTCCCGATCGCCGACTACTTCATCTGGAACGACGACTTCGAGTACTCGACGCGCGTGCTCCGCGGTCGGCGCGGCATCCACGTGCCCGCCTCGGTGGTCGTGCACAAGACCAAGGTGCTCGGCTCGACCGACGCCGACCCCGGCCCGCGCTTCTACTACGAGGTGCGCAACAAGCTCTGGATGTTCCGCAGGTCGCAGAGCCTCTCGCCGTTCGAGAAGGCGGTCTACGGCGCCTCGAGCATCCGCCGCTGGATCAAGACGTTCGTCCGCTCCGACGACCGCGCCGTGCTGCGCGACGGATGGCGCCGCGGCTACCGCGACGGCACGCGCACCCGCCCGAGGCCCAACGCCATGTCGCTCGACGGACTCGGCGACGCGACCCTGGCCGTCCGCGCGGTGGAGGGCTGATGGCCGAGCCGTTCGCGCTGCTCATGCCCGTCTACCGCGGCGATGACGCAGCGCACTTCGCCAAGGCATTCTCGTCGAGCGTCGGCGAGCAGACCCGACGACCCGCCCAGGTGGTGCTCGTGCAGGACGGACCCGTCGGCGACGAGCTCGCGGCCGCGATCGACGCCGTGGTCGCCGCATCCGAGGTGCCGGTGCTGCACCATCGCCTCACCGAGAACGTCGGGCTGACCGCCGCGCTCACCGAGGGGCTCGCCCTGAGCGAGCACGACATCGTCGCGCGCATGGACGCCGACGACATCTCCCTGCCAGAGCGCTTCGCCAAGCAGCTCCCGCTCATCGAGAGCGGGCTCGAGCTGGTGGGCACCGGCATGTTCGAGTTCCTCGACGACGACGGCTCGATCGTCGGCCGGCGCGTGCCCCGCACCGACGCCGCCGACATCGCGGCGTACGCGCGCTTCCACGACCCGTTCAGCCACCCGACCGTCGTCTATCGTCGCTCGGCCGTCGACCGCGTCGGGGGATACCAGCCCATGGGCCTCATGGAGGACTACTGGCTGTTCGCACGCATGATCGCCGACGGCGCAGCGGTCGGCAACATGCCCGATCCGCTCGTCATGTACCGGGTCGGGGCGGGCGCCTACGCGCGACGGGGCGGGCGGGCGCAGTGGCGCAGCGAGCTCGCGCTGCAGCGGGCGCTCCGCGACATCCGCTTCACGACGCGCGCCCAGTTCCTCCGGAACGTCGGCGTGCGGGGCGTCTACCGCTTCGTGCCCGAGTCCGTGCGCAAGGCCGCGTACCGCAGGTTCATCGCGGGCGGCTCGAGCATCGACCGCTGACCGCCTGCCGCTGACCGCCTGCGGCTTGACCGCCGACAGTCGGGGCCCGACGGCTCGTGGCCCCGACGGCCCGTGATCAGGATGCAGCGGGTGCGGCGATGCCAGAGGCGCTGAGCGCTTCGCGCCAGTCGCGCATCGGCTCGAGGCCGGCGGCCTTCCAGGCGTCGTGTCCGAGCACGCTGAACGCAGGCCTGGGCGCGGGGCGCACGAACTCCGCACTCGTGGTCGGCCGGATGCGCTCCGGGTCGAGCCCGGCCTCCTCGAGCACGGCGCGGGCGAAGCCGAACCAGCTCGTGCGGCCCGAGTTCGTGCCGTGGTAGACGCCTGCGGGCGCGTCGGCGTCGGCGAGCGCGACGAGTCGGCGGGCCAGGTCGAGGGTCCACGTCGGTTGGCCCACCTGATCGTCGACGACCGACCAGGTGTCCTTCGAGGCGGCGAGCTTCAGCATCGTGGTCGCGAAGTTCGGCCCGTGCGCGCCGTAGAGCCACGCGGTGCGCACGACGTACGTGCCGTCGGGGTGCGCGGCCAGCGCGAGCTCCTCGCCGGCAGCCTTCGTGCGGCCGTAGGCGTTGATCGGGTCGCGCTCGAGGTCTTCGGCGTAGGGCTCCGCGGCCGTGCCGTCGAAGACGTAGTCGGTCGAGACGGTGATGAGCTTGGCCCCGAGCTCCGCGGCGGCGACCGCGAGATTGCGCGTGCCCGTCGCATTGATCGCGTAGGCGTCGTCTTCGTGCGCCTCGGCGTCGTCGACCTTGGTGTAGGCCGCGCAGTTGATGATCACGTCGTGTCCGGCCGCCGCCGCGCGAACGGCGGCCTCGTCGGTGATGTCGAGATCGGCGCGTGTGAGCGCCGTGACGTCGCGCCCTGCGAGCGCGGCCTGCACGTCACGTCCGAGCATGCCGGCGGCGCCGGTGACGAGGTAGCGCATCGGCCTACTGCCCCTGCGCCAGGTAGCGGGCCTCGGTCGCGTCCTTCTGCGGGGCCCACCAGTCCTCGTGATCGCGGTACCACGCGATGGTGTCCGCCAGGCCGGCGGCGAAGTCGGAGAAGGCCGGTGTCCAGCCGAGCTCGGTGCGCAGCTTCGTCGAGTCGATCGCGTAGCGGAGGTCGTGGCCCGGGCGATCGGTCACGAGGTCGTAGGCGTCGGCGGGCTGCCCGAGCTCGGTGAGGATGAGCTCGACGACCTCCTTGTTGTTCTTCTCGCCGTCGGCGCCGATGAGATAGGTCTCGCCGATGCGACCGTGCTCGAGGATCGTGAGCACCGCCGAGGAGTGGTCGTTCGCGTGGATCCAGTCGCGAACGTTCTCGCCGCGGCCGTAGAGCTTCGGCCGCTCGCCCCGGAGCACGTTCGTGATCTGGCGGGGGATGAACTTCTCGACGTGCTGGTACGGCCCGTAGTTGTTCGAGCAGTTCGAGATGGTCGCCTGCAGGCCGAAGGAGCGCACCCATGCGCGCACGAGCAGGTCGCTGCCGGCCTTCGTCGACGAGTAGGGGCTCGACGGGTTGTACGGCGTCTGCTCGGTGAAGCGCGCCGGGTCGTCGAGTTCGAGGTCGCCGTAGACCTCGTCGGTCGAGATGTGGTGGAAGCGCACGCCGTGGCGACGGGCCGCCTCGATCAGCGTGTACGTGCCGATGATGTTGGTCTCGAGGAACGGACGGGGATCGTCGAGCGAGTTGTCGTTGTGGCTCTCGGCCGCGTAGTGGACGACCGCGTCATGGGCGGGCACGAGCGAGTCCACGAGCGCGGCGTCGGCGATGTCGCCCTGCACGAAGGCGAACCGGTCTTCGGGCAGCCCGTCGAGCGACCTCAGGTTGCCGGCGTACGTCAGCTTGTCGAGCACGGTCACCGTGTGATCGGTGTTCGCCAGCACGAAGTGCACGAAGTTCGAGCCGATGAACCCGGCGCCTCCGGTGACGAGGATCTTCATGGGTGCCTTCCTTGTGATCGAGCCCTGACTGCGAGAGTCTAACGTGAGCCGACTCGGACCCCGCCGTGACGTCGGACGCCGATGAGGAGGATCCATGCGAGAGCATCCGTGGAAGAGCGCCGCGTCGTACTGGGAACCGGCCCGATTCGCCGGCTCGGCGTGGTACCAGCACGCGCCGTTCGCCTCCTGGCTCGTCGACGCGATCGAGCCGCGGACCGTGGTCGAGCTCGGCACCCACAACGGGTTCTCCTTCTTCGTGTTCTGCGAGGCGGTGAAACGCCTCGGACTCGACACCACCGTGACGGCGACCGACGGATGGATGGGCGACGAGCACGCGGGCTTCTACGGCCAGGCCGTGTACGACGCCGTCGCGGAGACGACCGCCGCGCACTACGCCGACATCGGCGAACTGCACCGCGGGTACTTCGACGAGTTCGCCCCGACCACGGCGGAGGGCAGCGTCGACATCCTGCACATCGACGGCCGGCACCGCTACGAGGACGTCCGCCACGACTACGAGACGTGGCTCCCGACCGTCTCCGACCGGGGCGTCGTGCTCTTCCACGACACGACCGAGCGCAAGCGCGACTTCGGCGTCTGGAAGTTCTGGGACGAGATCCGCGATCGTCACCCGTCGTTCGGGTTCGAGCACGGCCACGGCCTCGGCGTGCTCGCGGTGGGCGAGAACGTGCCGCCGCGCCTCGAGGCGTTCCTCGCCGCCGGGCGCGTCGAGGGCGCGGCGATCAGGGCCTTCTACTACGAGCGCGGCCGCCGGATCAGCGACGCCGCGGTCGCGTGGGCCGACGCCGCACGATATGCCGCGGCGTCGGCGGGACTCGCCGACGCCGAGCGCCGCGTCGCCGACCTCGAGTCGAGCACGAGCTGGCGCATCACCGCCCCGGTGCGGCGGGTGGGCGCCGCGCTCAGGAGCCGCAACTCCCGGTGAGGCCACGCCACGGCCGCTTGGTAGACTCCTGCGGTGCAGATCCGTGAACTGAAGATTCCCGACAGCTATGAGATCACCCCCAAGCAGTTCGGCGATGACCGGGGCGTGTTCCTCGAGTGGTTCAGGGCCGATCACCTCGAGCAGGCCATCGGGCGTCGGTTCCCGATCGCGCAGTCGAACACCTCGGTCTCCAAGCGCGGCGTCGTGCGCGGCATCCACTTCGCGGAAATCGCCCCGAGCCAGGCGAAGTACGTCACCGCGACGCGCGGAGCCGTGCTCGACTTCGTCATCGACATCCGCGTCGGATCGCCGACGTACGGCCAGTGGGACTCGGTGCTCCTCGACGACGTCGACCGTCGCGCGATCTTCATCTCCGAGGGCCTCGGCCACTGCTTCGTCGCGCTGACCGACGACGCGACCGTGAGCTACCTGGTCAGCGCGCCGTTCAACGCCGAGCGCGAGCACGGCATCAATCCGCTCGACCCCGCGATCGCGCTCGAGTTCCCCGCCGAGGCCGGCACGCCGCTGCTGTCGCCGAAGGACGAGGTCGCGCCCGGCCTCGAGGAGGCTCGGGCCGCGGGCCTGCTGCCCACGTGGGACCAAGCGAAGGCGTTCTACGAGACCCTCGGAACGGCGAGCTGATGCGGGGCATCATCCTCGCGGGCGGTTCGGGCACCCGCCTCTGGCCGATCACCAAGGGCATCTCCAAGCAGCTGATGCCCATCTACGACAAGCCGATGATCTACTACCCGCTCTCCACGCTCATGATGGCGGGCATCAACGAGGTCCTCATCATCACCACGCCCGAGTACTCCGACCAGTTCCGGGCGCTGCTCGGCGACGGGTCGAACCTCGGCATGCGCCTCGAGTACGCGGTGCAGCCCTCGCCCGACGGCCTCGCACAGGCGTTCATCATCGGCGAGGAGTTCATCGGCGACGAGTCGGTCGCACTCGTGCTCGGCGACAACATCTTCCACGGCGCCGGACTCGGCACGGCCCTCCGCGGCAACACCGACATCGACGGCGCCCTGATCTTCGCCTACCACGTGAGCAACCCCAGGGCCTACGGCGTCGTCGAGTTCGACGACGGGTTCCGCGCGGTCTCCATCGAGGAGAAGCCCGAGCAGCCGAAGAGCAACTACGCGGTGCCCGGCCTCTACTTCTACGACAACGACGTGGTCGAGATCGCGAAGAACGTCGAGCCGAGCGCCCGCGGCGAGCTCGAGATCAGCACGGTGAACGAGCGCTACCTCGAGCGCGGGCGCCTGCAGGTGCAGGTCCTCGACCGCGGAACGGCCTGGCTCGACACCGGCACGTTCGAGTCGATGATGCAGGCGAGCGACTACGTGCGCGTCATCGAGGAGCGCCAGGGGTTCAAGATCGGCTGCATCGAGGAGATCGCCTGGCGCGCCGGGTGGATCGACGACGCGCAGCTTGCAGAGCTCGCCGCCCCGCTCGTGAAGAGCGGCTACGGCACCTACCTGACCCGCCTGCTCGCCGAGCGCTGAGCACCCCCACGGTGGGGTCGTCGGGGCATCCGCCGCCGAGGTCGCCGTGCAGCCCGCACGAGAGACGTCCGGGTATGATCGGGGGTCGGCCGCGCCGGGCGCGGCCGTAGAGAACGAATTGGAGAAACCGTGACGACTGACGTCGATCTCGTGGTGGTCGGGTCCGGCTTCTTCGGCCTGACCGTCGCCGAGCGCTGCGCCGCCGAACTGGGCAAGCGCGTCCTGGTCATCGACCGCCGCGACCACATCGGCGGCAACGCCTACAGCGAGGCCGACCCCGAGACGGGCATCGAAGTGCACCGGTACGGCGCCCACCTGTTCCACACCTCGAACCCGAGCGTGTGGGAGTACGTCAACCGGTTCACCGAGTTCACGAGCTACGTGCACAAGGTCTACACGACCCACAAGGGCGAGGTCTATCCGCTCCCGATCAACCTCGGCACGATCAACCAGTTCTTCCGCTCCGCGCACGGCCCCTCGTCGGCGCGCGACCTCGTGGCGGAGCAGGCGGCCGAGGTCGACTCGGCCGACGTGGCGAACCTCGAGGAGAAGGCGATCTCGCTGATCGGGCGCCCGCTCTACGAGGCGTTCATCCGCGACTACACCGCGAAGCAGTGGCAGACCCCGCCGAGCGAGCTGCCCGCCGAGATCATTTCGCGCCTGCCCGTGCGGTACACCTACGACAACCGCTACTTCAACGACGACCACGAGGGGCTGCCGGTCGACGGCTACACCGCGTGGATCGAGCGCATGGCCGACCACCCCCTCATCGAGGTCCGGCTGTCGACCGACTTCTTCGACGAGTCGCAGCCGATCAACAAGCGGGCCCTCGTCGGCAAGGTGCCGATCGTCTACACCGGACCGGTCGACCGGTACTTCGACTACTCCGAGGGCGAGCTCGCCTGGCGCACGCTCGACTTCGAGCGCGAGGTGCTCCCGGTCGGCGACTACCAAGGCACGTCGGTCATGAACTACGCCGATGCCGACACGCCCTACACGCGCATCCACGAGTTCCGGCACTTCCACCCCGAGCGCGAGCACCCGGCCGACAAGACCATCATCATGCGCGAGTACTCGCGCTTCGCGGAACGCGACGACGAGCCGTACTACCCGGTCAACACGCCGAGCGACCGCGAGAAGCTGCTCGCCTACCGCGAGCTCGCGAAGGGCGAGTCCGACGTCTACTTCGGCGGCCGCCTCGGCACCTACCAGTACCTCGACATGCACATGGCCATCGGGTCGGCGCTGTCGATGTACGAGAACAAGCTCAAGCCTGCGTTCGGCTGACACGCGGCCGCTCGCCGCGTGCCGTCTCCGACTCCGAAGGAAACCATGACCATCGATCCCATCGTCCTGCAGCGAGTGATCTTCCCGGAGCACGGCGACCCCCAGGCGCTCCCGCTCTACCTCGACGCCGAGACCTGGTCGTGGTCGTACTCGGGCGACAACGACGACGACCTGCTCGCGAAGGCGCGCGGGCTCTTCACCGAGGGGCACGACCGGCGGCCCTCGCGGGTCACCAGCCGCAACGGCCTCAGCTGGCTGAGCGGCCGCCGGGGCCTGAATCTCCCCGCCTCCGAGACCGTGTCGTTCGCGTCGTACTTCAACGCGTTCCCCGCGAGCTATTGGAACGCGTGGACCTCGCTCAGCGGCACCCGCCTGCGGGTGCGGACGGAGGGTCCAGGTCGGGTCGTCGTGTTCCGCTCGAACGCGCGCGGCGTGATCCAGCGGGTCGACGGCGTCGAGGTCTCCGGGTCCACGACGAGCGAGTTCGTGCTGCCGTTCAACTCCTTCCTCGACGGAGGGTGGCTGTGGTTCGACCTCATCGCCGGCGACGCGGAGCTCTCGCTCGTGCAGGCCGACTGGCTCGCGCTCGACGGCGAGGGCCCGGTCACCGACGGTTCCGCGACCGTCTCGATCACGACGCTCAACCGGGGTGCGTACTGCACCAAGCTCCTCGCCGAGATCGGCGACGACGACGACGCCATGCGCTACATCGACCGGGTGCTCGTGGTCGACCAGGGCAGCGAGAAGATCGTCGAGAACGAGGGCTTCGCGCTCGCGTCCGAACGCCTGGGCGATCGCCTGCAGGTGATCGAGCAGGCGAACGTCGGCGGGTCGGGCGGGTTCTCCCGCGGCATGCTCGAGACGAGCGAGGCCGGCGTGTCCGACTACGTCATCCTGCTCGACGACGACGTCGAGATCGAGCCCGAGAGCCTGCGCCGGGCCGTGCTCTTCGCCAACCACTGCACGAAGCCCACGATCGTGGGCGGCCACATGTTCGACATGTACGACAAGTCGAAGCTGCACGCCTTCGCCGAGGGCATCCACTGGGGGCCGTTCATGTGGGGGCCGTTCACCCCGGCGCGTCACGACCTCGCCGAGTCCAACCTCCGTCAGACGAACTGGCTGCACCGTCGGTTCGACGTCGACTACAACGGCTGGTGGATGTCGCTGATCCCGATCTCGATCGTCGAGGAGATCGGCCTCTCGTTGCCGGTCTTCATCAAGTGGGACGACGCCGAGTACGCCCTGCGCGCACGTGCGCACGGCCACCCCACCGTGAGCCTCCCCGGCGCCGCGGTCTGGCACGTCTCGTGGGTCGACAAGGACGACTCGCACGACTGGCAGGCGTTCTTCCATGCGCGCAACCGCCTCGTCGCGGCGCTGCTGCACTCGCCGATGGCCAAGGGTGGCAAGCTCTGGCGCGCGAACCTCGCGATCGACATCAAGAACCTGTTCACCATGGACTACTACACGGTGGCCATGCGGCACGCGGCGATCCGCAACGTCTTCGAGGGACCGAGCCGGCTGCACACCGACATGCTCGACCGGCTGCCCCGGGTGCGCGCGCTCGGCTCCGGGTTCACCGAGTCGAAGCTCCTGCGCGACCCCGCCGAGATGCCGAAGTTCGCGGCTCGCGAGGTTCCCGAGATCACGACCGGGCGCCCGAATCCCGGACCCCGCGGCCTCCGCTTCGTGTCCTGGCTGGCCAAGACGGCCTGGCGGCACGCATGGCGCCGGCCCGGCGCCGCGGCCGCGACCAGGCCCGAGGCGCACCTGCCGTACCAGGACGCCCGCTGGTTCGAGGTCAGCCGCTACGACAGCGTGCTCATCAGCAACGCCGAGGGGTCGGGGGCGACCTGGCACATCCGCGACCCGCGACGCTTCCGCAAGATGGCGGTCGACGCGGTGCGGCTGAACCTCCGCACCCGCCGCGACTGGAACAAGCTCTCGGCGCAGTACCGCGACCAGCTCCCCGCGATCACGTCGGCCGAGACCTGGTCCCGGTCGCTTCGGGGCACCTCGAAGTAGTCCGAACGGCGAACGGCCGGTCGAGCCCTCGTGCTTCCGACCGGCCGTTCGCCGTTGGCGAGCCTCGGCTCAGTCCGCCTTCGAACCGCCGAAGGTGTGCCTGGCGAGACTCCGGAAGCCCGACGCGTCGCGTGCGAGCACGGCCTTCGGGAGGTCCGCGGCGGCGTGCAGTCGCGAGGTGAGGTGCAGGCGGGCGGCGCGGGCCGCGCCGTGCCATCCGAGCGCGGCGAGGTCTCGAGCGGCCTCGCCGAAGACGACGCGCTCCTGCGCGAACTTCGAACCGTCGGGCGCCGTCACTGCCGAGACGCTCTCGGCGTGCCGGCGGTACCGGAACACGATGTCGTCGTCGACGACCAGCGAGCCGCCGTCCTTCGCGAGCTCGAGCAGCATCGCGAGGTCCTGCACGACATCGAGATCGGTGCGGAACTCGTGGCGGCGGAGCCGTTCGACGTTCCACACGAGCGACGGGAAGTAGGTCCAGTTGCCGCGCAGCAGGCTCCTGGCCATCGTCTCGCCCTCGATGACGCGGATGCCGGAGCCCCTGGGCTCGTACCATCCCTTGACGCGGTCTGCGAGGGGGCGGTGCAGTGCGCCGTCGGAGTCGATGACCTCGACGCCGGGCTGGATCACCGCGGCGTTCGGGAACCGTGCGGTCAACGCGTTCACGCGTGCGACGTACCCGGGGAGCATGAGGTCGTCGCAGCCCATGATGACCGCGAACGGGTTCTCCATGAGGCCGACGCACTTGCGGTAGTTGCGGCTGGGGCGCAGGTTCTCCTCGTTGCGGAGGTAGGTCACGCGCGGGTCGTCGATCGCTGCCGCCCATTCGCCGGCGCTCAGGTCGGGGTAGACGTCGTCGACGATCACCAGGCGCCAGTCGGGGTCGGTCTGGGCGAGCACGCTCCGGACCGCGAGCTTGAAATGGTCGATGCGACCGTAGAACGGCATCATGATGTCGAGAGTCACCCGTCAATGCTCGCATGCCGGTCCGCGGCCTCCGACCGGCTTGGCCGTCGCGCGGTCGTGACCGCCCGTTCGCGGGTCGCGGGCGACGGTCGCGAAGCCGCCGGCGGTGTTGGGCGCCGGCGCAGGAGGCTGGCGGTATCCTTGTTCTCCGACGCCGCCGATCTCCGGAAGCGTGAAGGGATGCGACCTGAGATGACGTGGTTCGATCTTGCGTGGGCATCGACCGTCGCAACGGCGATCATGGTGCTCCCCGGATTGCTCCTCGCGCGGGTCGTCGGGCTCCGCGGCGTGTGGATGTGGGGCCTCTCCGCGCCGTTCTCGGTGACGGCGATCGCGCTCGCCGCGCTCGTGGCGCCGTTCGTCGGCCTGACCTGGTCGTGGATCCCCGCCGTGGCGTTCACGCTCGTGCTCGCGGCGGTGCTGTGGGGCGCTCGCCGCCTGACGGCATCGCGAGGGAGAGCGGATGCCGCGGCATCCGCTTCGCCTGCAGGGTCTGCGCCTGCTGAGGTCGCACCCGTGCGGTCGGCCGCCTCGTGGGCCTTCGCCGTCGGCGTGCTGCTGGCCGCCGCGCTGATCGCTGCGAGGTCCGTGCAGATCATCGGCGAGCCCGGCGGCATCTCGCAGACGTTCGACAACATCTACCACCTGAATGCGGTGCGGTACATCCTCGACACCGGCAGCGGCTCGCCGCTCGACGTCGGTGCGATGACCTCGGCCGGCCTGTGGTTCTACCCCGTCGGCTGGCACGACGTCGCGACGCTGGTCGTGCAGCTCACCGGGGTGGCCATCCCGGTGGCGGTGAACACCACCTGGATCGTGTTCTCGGCGGTGGCGTGGCCCCTCGGCATCGTGCTGCTCGCGCGCGTGCTCGGCGGCACGAAGCCCGCCGTCGCCATCGCGGCCGGCCTGGCCGCGGCATCCGTGCCGGCGTTCCCGTACCTGCTCGTCGACTACGGCGTGCTCTACCCGTACCACGCCGGCGTGGCCCTCGTGCCCGCGGCGATCGCGGCCACAGTCGCGCTGTTCCGCCTCGGCCGCGAGCAAACCGGACTCGACCCCGTGTGGTCGGCGGTCGTGCTCGCGGGAGCGCTGCCCGCGCTCGCCCTGACCCACCCCGGTGCGTTCATGGCCTGGCTCGCGTTCTCGCTGCCGATCGCGGTGATCGCGCTCGTGCGGCTCCTGCGCTCGCGCCCGAGCACGCGGACCCGCGTCATCGCCTTCTCCGGATTCGCCGTGTACCTGCTCATCGGGTTCGTCGCGATCCGCGTGCTGCGCCCGCCGCTCGAGGCGACGCTGTGGCCCGCGATCGGCCTCGCCGGGCAGGCGCTCGGCGAGGTGATCACCGTCTCGATGTACCACACGCCGATCGCCGAGATCGTCGCGGTCGCGATGATCACCGGCGTCGTGTTCGCGGCGATCCGCCGCAGGTACGCCGACTGGATCGCGATCTCGCTGCTGGCGGTGTCGGGGTTCCTCTACATCATCGTCGCGGGCGTCTCGAGCGCGACGATCCGCAACCTCATCACCGCGTCGTGGTACAACAACACGCCGCGTCTCGCGGCACTCGTCGTGATCGCCGTGGTGCCCCTCGCCGCGATCGGCGTCGCGGGCGTCTGGCAGAAGATCGTCGACGCCGCGTGGTTCGACCGGATCGTCGCCGGCCGCGGGCGCGCGGTGCGCGTGGTCGTGGCCGTGCTCGCCGTCGTGCTGCTCGGGCTCACGATGCAGGGGCGCAGCATCACCGGCGCCATCGACGGCGCGGCGCAGTCGTACCGCATCACCGAGAAGTCGGCGCTCCTCAGCTCCGACGAGCTGGCGCTGCTGGAGGAGCTGCCCGAACTGGTGCCCGAGGATGTCGCCGTGGCCGGCAGCCCGTGGACCGGGGCCGGGCTCGCCTACGCCATCAGCGACCGTCGCGTGCTGATGCCGCACACGCTCATGGACATCTCCGACGACGTCGCGACCATCAACGACGAGCTCGACGACGTCGACGCCGGATCGGCGCTGTGCGCCGCGCTCGACGCCGAGAACGTCGGGTTCGTGCTCGACTTCGGCGCACGCGAGGTGCACGGCGGCAAGCACGTCTACACCGGGTTCGACGAGCTCGCGACCTCCGACAACGTCGAGCTCGTGCGGGAGATCGGCGACGCACGGCTCTACGAGATCACGGCATGCGGAGGGCTCGGATGATCGACGGCGCGCAGAGCGGACCGGGCGCCGTTGGTATGCTCGACCCCATCATGAATGACTCGCTCGGGCGTGTGCTCGTCATCGTCCCGGCGTGGAACGAGCAGGCGAATGTCGGCAACACGGTGCGCGAGATCCTCGACCGCACCACCGGGCTCGACGTGGTCGTCATCGACGACGGATCCACCGATCAGACCGCCGCTGCGGCACGAGACGCCGGCGCCACGGTCATCGCGCTGCCGTTCAACCTCGGTGTGGGCGGGGCGATGCGCGCCGGGTTCACCTACGCGCAGCGGCACGACTACGACGCGGCGATCCAGGTCGACGCCGACGGCCAGCACGATCCCGCGGAGATCGGCCGGGTGCTCGACGGCCTGCACGGCTCCGACATCTCGATCGGCGCCCGGTTCGCCGACAAGGGCGACTACTCGGTGAAGGGCCCGCGTCGCTGGGCGATGCTGTTCCTCGCCGGCGTCATGTCGAGGGTCGCGGGCACGCGGCTCACCGACGTGACCTCGGGCTTCCGCGCCGCGAACCGCCGGGCGATCGACCAGTACGTGCGCTACTACCCGGCCGAGTACCTCGGCGACACCATCGACTCGCTCGTCGCGGCCGTGCACTCCGGGCTCTCGGTCACGCAGGTGCCGGTCGCCATGCGACAGCGCGTGCACGGCAACCCGAGCCAGAATCCGATCGGTGCGAGCATCTACCTGTTCCGCTCGATCTTCGCGCTGGGCCTGGCGCTCATGCGTCCGGGCAAGGCCACGGGAGGCCAGACCGCATGATCGTCTTCCTGGGCATCGCCCTCGCCCTCGTCCTGGTCAGCATCGTGGTCTACATGCTGCTCACCCGGAAGCTCCGCGAGAAGTACGCGTTCTTCTGGATCGTCATCGGCCTCGTGGTGCTGGTGCTCGGCATCTTCCCGCAACTGCTCGAGGGCCTGACCCTCGCGCTCGGGGTGCAGGTGCCCTCCAACCTCCTCTTCTCGCTCGCGATCGTGCTGCTGCTCGGCGTGAGCCTGCACCTGTCCTGGGAGATCTCGCAGGCCGAAGACGAGATCCGGCGCGTGGCTGAAGAGACCGCACTGCTGAACACCGAGGTCGAGCGGCTCGCCGAGCGCCTCGCCGAACTCGAGCGCACGAACCCCGCCACGACGACGCCCGTCGCGACGACCGCCGCATCCGCGAACGCCGCACCGACCGGCGAGTCGCCCGCACCGGTCGAGACGGCCGACGGCGTTCGCGGGCACGACGAGGACCGAGCCAGGTGAATGCCGCGTCGGCCCCGGCCGGCATCCACGCGGTGATCTCCGCATTCCGACCGGAGCAGGCGCTGATCGAGGCGGTCGGCGAACTCCGCGACCAGGTCGCCTCGGTCGTCGTCGTCGACGACGGCAGCGGAAGCGCGGCCGACGACGTGCTCGCCGACCTCGAGCGTACGGGTGCCACCGTGCTGCGCCTGCCCGAGAACTCCGGGATCGCGGCCGCGCTGAACGCCGGCATCGAGCACGTGCGCGGCCTCGGCGCCGACCACGTGCTGACGCTCGACCAGGACTCGCGCCTGCCAGCGGCATCCGTCACCGACCTGGTCTCGGCGCTCGACCGCGCCGCCGCGCGCGGGCACCGTGCCGCGTTCGCCGTTCCCGAGTTGTTCGCCTCGGTCAGCCAGGTCTCCGAGCGGGCCGACGACGGCACCCTCTTCACGCTGCACTCGATCCAGTCGGGCATGCTCGTACCCGTCACGACGTTCGACGCGGTCGGCACGCTGCGCTCCGACCTGTTCATCGACCTCGTCGACACCGAGTTCGAGCTCAGGTGCCGTGCTGCCGGCCTGCGCGGGGTCGCGGCGCCCGGCCTCCGGCTGCCGCACTCGCTCGGCGCCGCGTACGAGCGCCCGGCCTGGCTTCGCGTGGTCACGCTCGGCCGCGGTCCGCGCGACGTCACGCTCAGCACGCCGTTCCGCTATTACTACCGGGTGCGCAACCGCATCGTCGTCAACCGCGAGTTCCGGCGCGAGCACCGGGCGTGGGTCGCCCGCGACACGATCGTGGAGTCGCTGCACTTCGCCGTCGCCGCGACCCTGGCCCGCCCCCGCCGCGCACTCTGGCGCATCTACCGCACCGCCGTGCGAGACGCGCGCGCCGGGCGCATGGGCCGCGCCGACGAGCGGACGATGCAGGATGCCGCCGGCATCCGCTGGGCCACGCCGCGCGTGCAGCGTCGCGACGACGCCCCCTTCGCCGACCGCTGAGCCCTCGGCCCGGCGCGGCCCGGTCCAGCGCGGACCGGTCCGACGCGGACCGGTCCGACGCGGAATCGCGCTGCCAGGACGTTCAGCGGCCGTCAGGAGCCGCTCGGGGCTCACCAGCTGCTTGGCGAGCCCTCGACCTCTGCCGTCTGCACGGTCACGGGATGCGGAGCCGGCGTCGCCATGAGACGGAGGCCGGGCACCACGAGGATCAGCAGCGACGTCGCCTCGGCCGCCGCCACGCCGGCCGCGACGACGGCCTCGTAGCCGTTGAAGGAGCCGATCGCCATGATCGTGACGCCCACCACCGACGCGGTGAGCGTCGTGGCCAGCACGAACCGGTAGCGGCCGTGGGGGATGAGGATATTCCGGATGAACGGCGTCGCGCTCGAGATGCAGAAGAAGGCCACGCCGAACAGCACGCACGTCAGGCCGTTCGCCGCGACATCCGCGCCGAAGATGAAGCCCGACGCCCAAGGGCCGAGGATCGCCAGCCCGAGCGCCCCGACCACGCCGAGCCCCAGGTGGGCGAGGATCGCCGCACGGTGGCGGCGCACCGGGCTGGTCGCGTCGGGTTCGAGCACCCAGGCCTGGAACGCGTTGCCGAGCGCGATGACGGCGAGCACGCCCACGCGGTAGATGCGGTCGGCCGAGGCGAACGAGCTCGCCTCGGCGGGCGGGAGCCCGGCCGTCGCGATCGGCACCGGCGTGGTGCCGTACGCGTTGCCCGCGGCGTCGATCGCCGCGGTCGGCAGCAGTGTGCGGAGCACGCGGAAGCCGCCGCCGAGCCCGACCCGCCGACCCGGCATGCCCTTGAGGTTGCGCACCGCGTGGGCGACCGCCGCGACGACGGTCACGACGGCGAGCACCAGCGGGTAGAAGAGCACGGGGCCGCCGAGCAGCAGCACCGGCATCGCTGCGACGGCCGCGACGAGCTTCGGACCCGCGTCGTAGATCATGAGGTCGATCGGGCGGGCGGCGCCGATGCAGAACCACGACGGCGAGAGCCCGGCGAGCGTCATCGCGACGGCCATCGCGATGGACTCGGCCTTGAAGTCGGCACCCGTCACCAGCGCCGTCGCGGCGATCACGAGCGGGATCGCGACGACGGTCGTGATGGAGCGGGAGACGAGGCTCTCACGGAGGATCTGCGCGCGCTCCGAGGCATCCGTCGTGCGGGCGATGCGCACCGGGCCCACGACGCCCCAGCCGAAGAAGACGACGACCATGCCGAGGATGCCGATGGACTGGCCCGCCGAGAAGTCCGCCCAGCCGCCGGGGCCGGTCACGCGGGAGATGATCGGCAGGAGCAGGAACGGCGCGAGGGCCGACAGGATCGGTGCTCCCGTGAATCCGGCTAACCTCAAGAGGACAGATCTCATCGACCGACAGTCTATGTCGCTCGATCCGACGCGATTCACCGGGAGCAGATTCGACGTGGAGCATCCGAGACCACGGGTGAGCGTGTGCATGGCGACGTACAACGGCGCCGCGTACGTGCGCGAGCAGCTCGACTCGATCCTCGAGCAGCTCGGGCCGACCGACGAGGTCGTCGTCATCGACGACGCGAGCACCGACGGCACCGTCGAGGCGGTCGAGGCGATCGGCGATCCGCGCATCCGCCTCACGCGCGCTGCCGCGAACGCCGGCTACGTGCGCACCTTCGAGGCCGCACTCGGGGCTGCCGCCGGCGACGTGCTGCTGCTGGCCGACCAGGACGACCTCTGGACGCCGGGCCGGGTCGATGCCATGCTCGATGCACTCGACCGCTCCGGAGCCCTCGTCGTGGCGTCGAACCTCGTGGTGCTCGGCACCGGCGAACCGCTGCCGTCGCCCGTCACGGGGCGTCCGTGGCGTCTCGAGGGCGGGCAGTCGACCGATCACCGCGGCAACGTGCTGCGCATCATGCTCGGCGACGCGCCCTACTTCGGATGCACGATGGGGCTGCGCCGCGAGGCGCTCGCGCTCGTGACCCCGTTCCCCGCGTTCCTCACCGAGTCGCACGACCTCTGGATCGCGATGGCCGCGAACGAGGCCCGCTCGATCGTGCACCTCGAGGCGCCGACCCTGCAGCGCCGGGTGCACGAGTCGAACGCGTCGACGCCGCGGCCCCGAGGCATCCGCGCGGCACTCGGATCGCGCTGGATGCTCGTGCGGGCCAGGTCGGAGGCGCGACGGAGGCTGCGCCGGGCGTGACGCTCGACCGCGTCGCTCAGGCCGCGATGCCCACCGGGCGGGGCTTCACCGGCCGACGTCCCCGTGCGATGCGCATCACGGGCCGTTCGACGAGGAACCAGCTCGCCGCCGCGAAGAGTGTGGTGAGCACGGCCGTGGCCCCGATGTAGACCGCCATGCCGTACTGGGCGAGCGCCGGCAGCATGAGCAGCTGCTGCATCGGCCACGCGTAGATGTAGAAGCCGTAGGAGATGTCGTTCTTCGCGATGAACTTCGGCTGCGGGATCACCGTCGAGAGATACAGCAGGCCGTAGGCCATGAACGGCGCCGACAGCTGCCCGCCCCACCGGGGGATGAGGGCGATGAGCACGACCATGATCACGAGCGAGGCGATGCCGACGGTCGCGCTGACGCCGAAGCGGCGGATGACGTAGTAGACGATCGAGCCGCCCATGAAGAACGGCAGCAGCCGCATGAACAGTGCGAAGTCCTCGTTGAGGCCGAGGCGACGGGCCAGGTCGATGTTCGCGTAGGCCACGACGCTCAGCACGAAGACCGACGTCACGATGACGGGGGAGCGCCGCACGACCGCGAGCGACCCGAGGAGCCAGATCGTGAGGTAGCAGAGGAACTCGTAGTACAGGGTCCAGAGCGACCCGTTCCACGCGTTCGGATACGGCACCGTCGAGAGCGTTCCCGCGATGTCGTAGTGCACCATCTTCAGGCCCGAGTTCGCCCAGATGAAGTTCAGCGGCGTCGTCGGCGTGGTGAGGAAGCCCGCGAGCGTGCCGCGCTCGACGAGGGCCGCGATCGGCGCGAACACGAGCGCCATCACGATCAGGCAGACGATGAACGCCGGGAAGATGCGTGCGATGCGGTGCACCAGGAAGTCGCCCGCCGTGTTCGTGAACCGGCTCGTCGTGATGAGGAAGCCGCTGACCACGAAGAAGCCGGCGACCGCCCACCCGCCCAGGCTCTCGCCCTGGATGCTCGGCCCGCCGCCCTCGCCCGCCGTGAACCACGCGTGGGCGAAGAGCACGAGGGCGGCCAGGACCAGCCGGAACATGTTGAGGCTGTTCGCCCTCGCGGGGAACGGGTTGCCGGTGAGGAGTCGGGGGACGGTCACTTCAGGAGGTTCCTGGCAGCCATCTCGTCGAGCGAACGCTGGTAGTTGTCGCCCTCGACGGGTTCGGTGAGCACCCACTCGACGAACCGCCGGACGCCCTCGCGGAACTCGACGGTCGCCTCGAGGCCGAGCACCTCGGCGAGCAGCGTCGTGTCGGCGAAGTTGTGGCGGATGTCGCCGAGGCGGTAGTTGCCCGAGATGCTGGTCGGCACTTCGGTGCCGAACGCGTCGAAGAGCGCCGCGACGACCTCGGACACGGTGGTCGCGACCCCGCTGCCGACGTTGATGATGCGCCCCGCGGCATCCGGAACCGTCGAGGCGAGGTAGGTGGCGTTCACGACGTCGTCGATGAAGACGAAGTCGCGGCTCTCCTCGCCGTCTTCGAAGATGTTGATCGCCTTGCCCTGGCGGATGAGGGTCGAGAAGATCGAGAGGATGCCCGTGTACGGGTTCTTGAGCGACTGGCCGGGGCCGTAGACGTTCTGGTACCGCAGCGCCACCGGCTCGATGCCGATCGTGGGCGACACGGTCATGATGAGCGATTCCTGCACGTGCTTGGTGATGCCGTACACCGACGACGGGTGGATCGTCGCGGCCTCGGTGGTCGCCACGAGCTCGAGCGGACCCGCCACGCCGGGCTGGTGCACGTCGAAGTCGCCGGCGGCCATAGCCTCGTCGGCGCGGTGCGGCGGGTACACGAGGTCGCCGGTCAGCGTGCGGTAGGCGCCCTCGCCGTAGATCGAGCGCGACGAGGCGATGACGATGCGGCGCACGTGGTGCTCGCCGTTCGCGAGCGCGTCGAGGATCTTGGCGGTGCCGCCCACGTTCGCCTCGACGTAGCGGTCGATCTCGTACATCGACTGCCCGGTTCCGGTCTCGGCGGCCAGGTGCACGATGATGTCCTGGTCGGCGATCGCCCGTTCGACGGCGTCGCGGTCGGTCACCGTGCCGCGGATGACGGTGGCGATGTCGCGGATCGACGCGAGCAGCGGCGAGGTGGTCTCGGGATCGTCGCCGTGCACCTGCGGGATGAGGCTGTCGAGCACGGTCACCCGGTAGCCCTCGTCGACGAATCGCCGCGCGAGGCGGCTTCCGATGAAGCCGGCGCCGCCGGTGATCAGGACGTTGCCTTGCATGATGTCGGTGCTCCGGGATCGGTCGTCTGCGGGGGATCGAGGCCGTCGTCCGGGCCGGTGAGCGGCGCTTTCGCCGTCGGACCGGACAGGCCCCGCACAGTCTATCCGGGGCGCGCGGGATGGCTCATTCCTCGCTCTCGGCGCGATCGAGCCCTACCATGACAGGTACTGCCGCTCATTCGGGGGACGCGGCAGGACAACGGGGGTTGTGCACATGGGGTGGCGTCGGATCGCGGGCATCGTTGCATCGGTCGGCCTGATCGCGGGGTTGCTGAGCGCGATTCCCACGATCGGCGGACCCGGGGCGCAGCCCGCGAGCGCCGCGGTCGGATCCCAGTTCAACCCCGGCGACATCATCAGCGACGGCGTCTTCTACGACAGCGGCACGATGTCCGTCGCGCAGGTCCAGGCGTTCCTGAACGCCAGGGTGCCCACGTGCCGCACCGGGTACACCTGCCTGAAGAGCTACCGGCAGAACACCTCGGCCCAGCCCGCCAGGTCCGAGGGATGCGCCGCGATGGGCGCGACGACGAACGAGACCGCCGCGTCGATCATCGTGCGGGTGGGCAGGGCCTGCGGCATCAACCCGCGCGTGCTCATCGTGCTGCTCGAGAAGGAGCAGGGCCTGGTGAGCGACACCTGGCCCACCTCGCGCCAGTACCGATCGGCGACGGGCTACGGATGCCCCGACACGGCCGACTGCGATGCGCAGTACTACGGGTTCTTCAACCAGGTGTACAACGCCTCCTGGCAGTTCAAGAAGTATCGGGCGCGCCCCGACCGCCTGTACGTCGCCGGACGCTGGAACACGATCTACTGGCATCCGAATGCCGGATGCGGCACGTCGAGCGTGTACATCCAGAACCAGGCGACCGCCGGGCTCTACCTCTACACGCCGTACCGGCCGAACGCGGCGGCGCTCGCGAACCTCTACGGAACGGGCGACGGCTGCTCCTCGTACGGCAACCGCAACTTCTGGCGCATGTTCACCGACTGGTTCGGCAGCACGCACGGCGGCATGGACAACATGATCGCGAGGGCCGAGGGCGACTCGCGGGTGTACCTGGTCTCGGCCGGCACGAAGCACTACATCACGACGCCGGCCGACCTCACCGAGTTCGCGACCGGACTCGGCGGGATCCGGATCATCAGCAAGGCGTTCTTCGACAGCATGCCGACCGGGCGGAACGCGACGCTCTTCCTGCGCAACACCAAGACCGGCAAGCTCGCGCTGCTTCAGGGCGGGGCGACGCACTGGTTCGCGAACTGCGACCTCGTGGGGCTCTGGGGTTCGAACTGCGGGGCCTCCGGGTACCTCGACGTGCCCGACTCGCTCTTCACGAGGTACAAGGTCGGCGCGTCGATGACGAAGTTCGGCACGGCGCCCGACGGGAGCGCCCGCATGCTCGAGCGCCCGGCGGCGGCGAAGCTCGTCGGCTCGGCGCCGAAGGCGTTCAACGGCGGCAAGGTCCCGTACATGGCGAAGATCTCCAGCACCCTGCTGGCCTCGTACCAGGTCGGCCGCACACTCGCCGCGCCGCACACCTACATCAAGTCGAAGACCGGCGGCGCCCAGGTGTACTACGTTGACGGCCGTGATCGGCTGCGGCCGATCAACGACTGGACCTACGCGCCCGAATACGGTCTCTCGAAGTCGGCGCTGGCCGTCGACGACAGCGTGGTGAAGGCCTACACGAAATCGGGCGCCGTAGGGCTCGTCGTCTCGTGCGGATCGAACGTGTACGCCGCGTCGAACGGGTCGTTCGTGCGGTTGAAGGCGGGTTCGGGCGGGCTTCCGGTCGCGGCACTCGCCGCCGAGAACTGCGCGCTGCTCAAGAAGTCGGCCGCGAGCGTCTCGGGTCCGCTGTTCCTACAGGCCAACGGCGCCTCCGTGGTGAACCTCGTCCGCTCCGCGAAGCTCCGGCAGCTCTCGTCGCCTGCGCAGTCGGCCGCCCAGAACGGCGGATACCAGCCCACGATCGTGAAGGTCGCACCCACGACGCTCGCGAAGATCACCAGAGGCCCCCAGGCGCTCGACGTCGGCTCGTTCGTGAAGTTCGGCGCGAGCTCCGACGTCTTCCTCGTGAACGGGTGGCAGCTGGTGCGGGTCCACAAGTGGGCCACGTCCGAGCAGTACGGGTTCCCGCGGAGGGCGGTCCCCGTCACGGTGGACCGTCGTGACGGCTACTCCGATGCCGCCAGTCCGCTCGGCACCTTCGCGAAGTGCGGTCCGACCGACGTCTTCGCGGTCACCGGCGGTGCCAGGCAGGGCGTCGGCGCCGTCGCGCTCGCCGGCAACCCGTTCACCACCCTGCAGAACGTCCTCTGCGCGAAGATCCCAGTGCGAGGCGCGAGGATCGACGGGCCGTTGTTCCTCGCCGCCGGGTCGGAGTACCGGGTCGCCGTCGCGGGCGGGTTCGCGCCGATCACGTCCGCCGGGATGCTCGAGGCGAACGCGGGAGTCCGCCCCGCGCCGCTCGCGGTGTCGGCCGACGCGATGGCGGCGCTCCCCGCGCGCGGAGCGAAGCCTGCCACGGGCACGCTCGTCAAGGGCTCGAACTCCGGCGCCGTGTACTTCGTCGACGGCTCCGGAAGGCACGCGCTCCCCAACTGGGGCGTGGCCGCCGACCTCGGCATCACCGCGCGGTACTCGGTCGTGCATCCGGCGGAGCCCGCACTGCTCAAGACCGAGAACCCGCCGCTCGGCGTGTTCGTCAAGACCGGCGGCCAGACCTACGCCGCCTCCGCCGGCAAGCTCAACAAGATCGCGCCGGAGCTCGCGGCCGGATTCGCGATCACCGAGCTGACGGAAGCGACGGGGGCGACGCTCGCGAAGTCGACGCTCGACATCCGTTCGGGACTCGTGCTGAAGGATGCGTCGACCGGTGGGCTCTACCTGCCGACGGGCGGAAAGCTCGTGGCCGTCGCCGCAACGGCGCTTCCGGCGGGCGCGACGGTGCTGACGCTCGACACGCGCACGGTGGCGGGCATGCTCGCCGCCTCGCCGTGAGGCATTCGGATCAGGTTTCTCGGCTAGTATGCCGGGGGGCTTCGAACGAATCGGAGCCCTTTTGGATACTCGAAAGTTCACGGTCATATGACATCTGTCGATTTGAGCGGCTTTCAGGCCCCCGGCCGCGGGAAGGGCATCGTCGATGTCTTCCGCCGGCGGTACCTGCTCCAGCTCCTGATCCGCAAGGGCACCTCGACGCGCTATCGCAACTCGGTGCTCGGCTGGGGCTGGTCGTACGTCAAGCCCGCTGCACAGTTCTTCATCTACTACTTCGTGATGGGCGTCGTGCTCCAGTTCCATCGCGACGTCGAGAATTTCGCGATCTACCTCTTCGCGGGCGTGGTCGCGATCAACCTCTTCAACGAGGCGTTCAACAACGCGACGCACTCGATCGTCGACAATCGGGCCCTGGTGCGGAAGATCTACCTGCCACGCGAGATGTTCCCGGTGGCGTCGATCATCGTCGCGCTCATCCACTTCCTGCCGCAGGTCGTGATCCTGCTGATCGCGTGCCTCTTCCTCGGCTGGACGCCGACGTTCGCGGCCGTCGGGGCGTTCCTGCTCGGCCTGCTCATCATCCTGATGGTCAGCCTCGGCCTCGGATTGCTCTTCGGTGCGCTCAACGTGCGCTACCGCGACGCGCAGAACTTCGTCGAGATCATCCGCATGATGTCGACCTGGGCGTCGCCCGTGCTCTACACGGTCGCCATGGTGCAGACCGCGTTGCCGAAGTGGGCCTTCGATCTCTACATGCTGAACCCGCTCACCACCGCGGTCGAGCTGTTCCACTTCGCCTTCTGGTCGCCGACCACGAGCGCCGACGACCCGGCCGCCGTGCTCGCGCCGTCGATCGGCACCGACATCTTCCTGTCGCTCGGCATCTCGATCGTGTTCGTCGTGATCGGCCAGCTGGTGTTCCGCCGGTTCGAACGGAGCTTTGCACAAGACCTATGAGCGAGACCACCATGCAGCGACGTCCGAGCATCATCGTCGAGAACGTCCAGAAGACCTTCCTGATCCGCCACACGCACTCGATGAAAGAGGCGTTCCTCGCGCGGATCAAGCGCGAGAAGAGCGGTGCCACGCCCTTCAAGGCGCTCGACGACGTGTCGTTCACGGTCGGCGAGGGGGAGAGCGTCGCCGTGCTCGGCTTCAACGGGTCGGGCAAGTCGACCCTCCTGAAGCTCGTCTCCGGCGTGCTCGAGCCCGACAAGGGCAAGGTGCTCACCCGCGGACGCGTCGCAGGCCTCATCGAGGTCGGCGCCGGGTTCCATCCCGATCTCTCGGGGCGCGAGAACGTCTACCTCAACGCCGCGATCCTCGGCATGCAGAAGCACGAGATCGACGAGCGGTACGACGCGATCGTCGAGTTCTCCGAGATCGGCGAGTTCATCGACCAGAAGGTCAAGCACTACTCGTCGGGCATGTTCCTGCGACTCGCCTTCGCCGTCGCCATTCACGTCGAACTCGATGTGCTCCTCGTCGACGAGATCCTCTCGGTCGGCGACGCGCCGTTCCGCAAGAAGTGCACGGAGAAGATCAACGAGCTCGCCAAGGAGGGCAAGACGATGCTGATCGTCAGCCACAACATGGCGATGGTCAAGGAACTGTGCGACCGTGGGATCGTGATCCGCAAGGGGAAGAAGGTGTTCGACGGCCCGGTCGCTGAAGCGGTCGAGGTGATGAACGCGAAGTGAAGGCCAGCCGTCATGCACTGAGCATCGACCAGAGCACGCTGGAGGGCGTGCATGCGATCGACCTGGTGTTCGACGGCCGCCGACTGTGGTCGACCGCTGTGGGGGCGGTGCACGACGGCGAGCTTCACTGGCCGGCAGCGCTGACGCCGCACCTCGTCGGTTCCACGACGCTCGTCGTGCGCGACTCCGCCGACCAGCGCATCCTCGCGACACTCGAGGTCGCGTTCGATGCGAGTCGAACCCGCGTCGACCCGCGTGATGCGGTCGGCCGTCCGCTCGCGATGAACAAGTGGAACCGCCTCGGACCGGTGTTCGAGGGCGGCGACTCCGGGTTGCGGGATCGTCTCCTGCAGCACGCGGCGAAGATCGTCGACATCGCGGAGACAGCCGGGTATACGCTCTACATCGTCGGCGGCAGCCTGCTCGGATATCGCCGGAGCGGCGGGCTCATGCCGCACGACGACGACATCGACTTCGCGTTCCTCAGCGACCACTCGGATCCCGGCGACATCGCGCTCGACGGGTACCGGCTCGAGCGGGTGCTGCGGGAGGCCGGCCAGGCCGTCGTGCGTCACAGCCTCACGCACCTCGAGGTCGACGCCTTCGACGAGCACGGTCACGTCGAGCACTATGTCGACATCTTCACCGGGTACTTCCGCGACGGCCTCTACTGCCAGCCGTTCGCCCTTCGCGGTCCCGAGGTCGGGCGCGACGACCTCGTGCCCGTGCAGCGCGTCGAGGTCGACGGGGTGCTCCTTCCGGCTCCCGCTCGACCCGATGCCTGGCTCGAGTACGCGTACGGACCGGACTGGCCGATCCCCGACCCGTCGTTCACGTTCGTCACGAACCAGTGGACGAGCCGGCGATTCGAGAACAGTTTCGGGGTCTTCAACCGCGGCCGCGTCTTCTGGGAGAAGAAATGGCTGGCGCGCGATGGGGCGGCGACGCCGGTCGATGATCCCGTCGAGCTCGGGCGGTTCCTCGACTCGATTCCCGACGGTGCGCATGTGCTCGACCTGGGCTGCGGAAGCGGTGCGGCGACGAACGAGATCGCGAGAGCCGGGCACCCGGTCCTCGGCGTCGACTACAGCCACGAGGCGCTCGCGATCGCGGCCGCAGGCGCAGCGCCCGGGGCGCGGTTCGCCTACCTCAACCTCAACGACCGGCACGAGGCGCTCGCGCTCGGCGCGCAGCTGCTCGCGACCGGTGAGATCTGGTTCGTGCGCATGGCGGACGTGCTCCACGGTATTTCGCGCACCAACCGGCACAACGTGTTCCACCTGCTGGAGCTCGTGCTCCGTGGCGGGGCGACGGCAATCGGCACGGTGCCGACCGACTTGCCGCGGTCCTACCGGCACGGGGATCCCACGACCTGGCATTATCCCGACGAGTGGTTCGTCGAGGAGATCGCGGTGCACGACCTCTCCCTCGAGTTCGGCGACCGGCGCCGCCTCCTGACGAAGGACGGCCCGCGAGACGTCCGGCAGTTCAGCATCCGATCCGATCGAATCGACGGGCGCACCGTCGCAGGAGGCACAGCATGAAGCGCACCATCGGTCGCCTCGCCAGCAAGGCGATGCCCCGCACTTACAGCAACCTCCAGCTCCTGTCGACGATGAACGACGGCGGGGAGTCGGTCATCGCGACCCTCGTGTCGCTCGACGAGCAGGTGCGGGAGTTGCGGGCCGAGCTCAATGAGGTCCGGCGTGACAACCGCCGCGTCGTCGAGCTGTACGATCTCGTCTTCGCCCGGCTGCAGGAGGACACGCCCCTCAAAGCCACGGCATTGCGCCTCGACGTCGACCCCGCAGAGGCGAGCGTCGACCGCGCGGACGATCCGAAGGACTGAACCAGGTCGGCCCGCGCACCCGGGCCGGCCTCAACGCACGAGCAGGCTGAGGTTGCCGTGGATGTTCGGGTATACGCGAAGCCGTCGACCGTTCGCGAGGTGCCGGAAGTCTGAGACGTCGTTCGCGCGCACCGCCCGATGGTTGACGACGCCGAAGAGCATGGCCCTGGTGTTGAGGTCCCAGTACCCGTCGGGCATCGGACGGCCCGCGCAGGCCGTCGCGGGCTCGAGCACCGCGGTCGCGCGCATCACGACGTCGGGGTAGCCGGGCGTCGTCGACACCGTGAGCTCCCCGGTCGTCGGCACGAGCCAGGTCATCGTGCTCTCGCGGGAGCGCACCCCCACGTCTGCGGTCGCGGTGCGCAGGTCGTCGGTGACGTCGACGTCGCGCGGATCGAGCAGCCGCAGCAGTTCGTCGTCGAGCGCCCGCCTGATCCGGCCGTCGTCGTCGACCACGAGATCGGGGAACCCGCCATGGTGCGCGGTCCAGCGGACGAGCGTGCGGACGAGCACCGTGCCGTCGTCGCCGGCTTCGACCCGGCGCGCGGAGGCCACGCCGAGGAGGCCCTCGTCGTATCGGGCGAGCCGTTCGACCAGATCGGGGCGACCCCGCATCAACAGGTTCGCGCGCGCGGCGAGATGCCGCGGCATCCGCCGGTCGAGCGCGTCGCTCCAGTGCCGGTCGACGATCCCGCGGGCGTGCGCGAGCACGACCGCACGTTCGGGTTCCGGACGTCGGAGCAGGCCGGGCCCGAGGGCCGGGAGGACGCGCTCGCGGAACTGCGCGGCCATCAGGAGGTCGTGATCGGGTCGACGGTCGGGCGCTGCGCCGAGGGCGTCGGCGATGTGATCGACGACGCCCCGCAGTGCCGCCCACCATTCGTTCGGGTCGTCGGTGAAGCCCGTCGACGCGGTGACGCCCTCCCGGACCCAGTGGTAGAACGGCATGTCGGCCCGGATCGTCACCGCCTGCGCGTGCCGCGCGACGTCGACGTTGAAGTGGACGTCCTCCCAGAGGGCGCGGGCGGAGTCCGGAAAGCGGATGGCGTGCTCCCGCAGCATCGCGACCCGGTAGAGCTTGTGCGGATTCGTGGGTTCGAGGGCGTGGACGTCACCGCGGCCGCGCGCATCGTCGCGGTTCCGGTCGAAGGCCGCGAGCGCCCACTTCGGCTGATCGGTGCGGGCCTCCTTGCCCGCGAATACGTCGGCGCCGGTGCGCTCGAGGTCGGCGAGCGCTGTGGCGAGCGACTCGGGGTACAGGTGGTCGTCATGGTCTGCGAACAACACGTACGCGCCGCGAGCGAGGTCGATGCCGAGGTTGCGCGGCCTGCTCGGCCAACCGGAATGAGGCGCCTCGTGCACGACGACGCCAGGATGGCCGCCCGCGATGCGGTGGATCCGTGCCAGGTCCTCGGCAGGAGACCCGTCGTCGACGAGCAGGACCTCGAACCGCGAAGACGGCAGGGTCTGCGCATCGAGCGAGGCCAGCAACCGCTCGAGCGGAGCACCCGATCGGTAGGTCGGCACCACCACGGTGATGTCGGGCGCCTGCGGCGCCGTCATCGATGCAGCCGCAGGTCGACCCGTTCGCCCCGGACCCGGAGCGTCCACGGCGCGAGGTGCGCCGAGCGTTCGGCGGGGTGCCATCGGTAGACGCCGTCGCGGAGTCGGATCGAGACGGATGCAGCGCCCGCCCGTCCGGCGAGGAGCGGCACGATGGTGACGCGATGGCGATCCGCGGGTCGGGAACGCCCGAGCCGGTGGCGCACGACGGCGCCGACGCGGGCGAACCAGCCGAGTCGTCGCGCCGAGAGCATTACCGTCCCGGTCGCGGGGCGTTCGCCTCGCAGCGAGAGGCCGACGACTCCGAGCCGGACGACCGTGCGGTCGCCGTCGCGGCTCGTGCCCATAACCTCGAGCGGCCGCACGCTGTCGAAGACCGACGTCACCCGGTCGCCGATATCGAGGCTCGCGAGACCCTCCCGATTCGCGTAGACCGTCGCAGTTCGGCCGTCGACGATCGCAGAGGCGGTTCGCACAGCGGTCGCGACGCGCGGGGCCTGCACGCGCCCGGCTCGCTCGGTTCGGAGAGCGAGGTCCTGCACCTCGGTCTCCAGCGGCGAGCCGAGCGCGGCGTCGGCGACGTCGAGCACGGCCGAGACCCGGATGGACGCCGCGGCCTCGCGGCCGTCGGCCGAGACCTCGATCTCGACCTCGTGCGCGGCGGACGGCAACTGCCACACCACGCGCGACGAGCGACCACGCGTCAGCAGCTCGACCCGGGTGGACTCGAGTTCTCCCCGCACATCGAAGTCCGCCGGGGTGCCGAGTTCGAGGCACACCTCTGCGGACATCGGCAGCATGGCTCCGTCGACGACCTCGAACGTGCCGCCGCCCGGCAGCCGCGGCACGGTCGCCGCCAGGCCCGTCAGGTGCAGACGGCCGTCATGCCATTCCGCCGAGGTGATCCGGGCATCGGCGAACCGGTCGCGGCCGGCCTGGGCGGCCACCGCGTCGAGCAGTTCGCGATCGCCGTGGCGCAGCGCACGGGCGACGACGCGCGCGGAGGCGTCGAGCTCGTCATCGAGGCCCGTCGTGAAGTACCGGCTCTGCATCACGCTCGCACGATCGACGATCATGCGCTGCTCCTCGGCAGGTCGGTCGACGAACGCGGGAGTGAACGAGGCGAGCACCCGCGAGACGTACTGGTGCCGGAGGAGCTGGCGGCGGGCCGTCGCCTGCTCGGCGAGCTCGCGGTCGATGGCTTCGACGACCTGATCGAGGCGGTCCCACCATTCGGGATCGGAGCGGCGGAAGGTCGTCGAGCCCGACCCGGGCGTCTGCACCCAGTGGTAGAACGGGACCGTCGCGAGCGTCGACACGACGCGGGCGTGCCGTGCGACCGAGGTGTTGAAGGCGATGTCCTCCCAGAGCACGCGTCGACCCTCCGGGAACCGGATGCCGTGCTCGCGCAGGAATTCGGTGCGGTACAGCTTGTGCGGATTCATCGGCACGAGCGGGTGCTGATCGACCCGCCCGACGTCGTTCGCGGAGTCGGCGCGGTACGACGCGATCGCCCAGCCGGCGTCGTGGGTGCGGGCCTCCTTGCCGTTGACGACGTCGGCGTCGTGCCGCCTGGCGAAGGCCGTCGCCGATTCCAGCGCCCGGGGGTACAGCACGTCGTCGTGGTCCATGAAGAGCACGTAGCGTCCGCGTGCGAGCTCGATGCCCACATTGCGCGGGCGAGACGCCCAGCCCGAGTTCTCGATGCGCTCGACGCGCACGTTCGGTCGGGTCGCCGCGACGGCGCGGAGCCGTTCGACCGTGTCGTCCGGCGAACCGTCGTCGACGAACACGACCTCGAACTCGTCGGCCGGCAGCGTCTGGGCGTCGAGGGACATGACCAGCCGCTCCAGGCCGACGGCAGGCGGCGAGAAAGTCGCGACGACGACGCTGACCTCGATGCGGCCGTCCATCAGTCGGATTCGATCAGGTGCTCGACGATGAGCCGGGCGGTTCCGAGATCCTGCGGGGTGGTGATCTTGATGTTGTTCACGTGCCCCTCGAGGATGCGCACCCGAGCGCCGCAGAACTCGGCGACGATGTCGGCGTCGTCGCTCACGCGATCGTAGCCGGATTCGACCGCCAGGCGGTAGGCCGTCTCGAGGAGATCCCGTTGGAACGCCTGCGGCGTCTGGCCGAGCCACGAACGCGAACGGTCGAGCGAGCCCCCGATGAACCCGTCGTCGTCGACGAGCTTCACCTGCACCATGCTCGGCAGCCCGAGCATCGCCGCGCCGTGCTCGATCGCCCCGTCGATCACCCGGTCGACCAGCTCCGGAGTCGTGAACGGGCGCACGCCGTCATGGGTCACGATGATGTCGCCGGTGGAGGCGGCGAGGCCCCGCATGGCCGACAGGTGCCGCTCCCGGTCGCCCTCGACGAGCACGACGTCGAGACCGCCCTCGTCGATGAGGATGCGCCGGTACTCGTCGGTGTGGTCGGCGCTCACGGCCACGATGAGTTCGTCGACGCTCGGCGTGGCCATCGCCCTGACGGTCCGTTCGATCACCGTGACGCCGTCGATGGTCGCGAGGAGCTTGTTCGATCCGAAGCGAGTCCCCTTGCCGGCGCACGTGACGATCGCCGACACCCGGAGGTCGGCGCGCATCAGCGCACGCTCCGGATCGACGCGGCGAAGGCGCGGATGCCGGCGAGTTCGGATTCCGCATCGAGCAGGTAGTCGCCGTCCGCGCCGTAGAGCTCGGCGTGCTCGGTCCGCATGTCCCGCGTGTACATCGCCGCGAACGGATCAGCCGGCCCGGGATCGTTGCCGGTGACGTCCACGCCGAACGCGTCGCGGGCGACGACCTCGTTGCGGATCGCCGGGGTCGCGAGGTTCATGGATCGCAGCCCTGCATCGAGCGCGACGCCGATGTCGCGCCAGAGGTGCCGGACGTCGTAGTACTGGAACTCCGCCTCGGGCCTGATGAACTCGACCCGGTGGTCGTTCGCCAGGTCGTAGACGATGCCCTTCTTGAGTCCGTCGCCGTAGAGCTGGGGCAGTCGCATCACCAGCGTGTCGTGCTCGGCGGCGAGTCGGCGTTCCTGGTGCAGGCGGTTCGCACCGTACGGGGTCAGCCCCGCTTCAGAGGTCGGCGTCGATTCCGTCGGGCTGCTGTCGCCCGCATAGACGCACACCGTCGAGATCAGCACGAGACGGCCGATCCGCACGCGCGCGAGACGGTCGACCAGTCCGTCGATCTCGGCTCGGTCGGCGGCACCCTGACGGTTGATCCGGTGCGAATCCGCTCGAGTGCCCGCAGTCACCACCAGATCGTAGGCGTCCCCGTCGATGCGATCGATGTTCGTCGTGTTGAAGTACGCATCGAACACGTGCCGGGACGCGATGTTGGAGCCGACGAAACCGGTGTGGCCGATCAGAGCACTGCGCACGGAAGCCTTTCATCCGGCGCGAACGTGAGGTGGCGCGCGCCGCGGTCTCGGGTCCGGACGGAACCGGATCCGGCTCCTGCGGTCAGCCTACGCGTGCGGCCGCGAGCGCGTCACGCCAACTCATGTCCCTCGCGGACTTCACCGCGCAGACGACCAGCAGCATCCACCCGCCCTCGAGGAGCACGAAGCTCTCGGCGAAGGACGTGACCGTGATCGCCACGAGCATGAGCGCGGGCCAGAGGTACACGACGCTCCGACGGCCCGTGGCGAGGAGCCAGGCTCGCACGAGCGCGACGCCGAGGAGCGCCGCGAAGAGCAGCAGCCCGATGACGCCGATCTGGAAGTAGACGTCGACGTAGGCCGAGAGCGCCGACACGTGCTGGCGCCCCGTGGCGAACTCGAGCCAGAGGTAGGGCGCGGCATCGGGCCAGGCCCCCACCCAGCCCCAGCCCTGCAGCGGATTGAGGGCGAGGTAGCGCGAGGCCTCGCGCCACACGTCGAGCCGCACGTCGAAGTCGGCGCGTGCGTCGAGCAGTTCGATGATGCGCAGCCGCAGCACCCAGACGGTCACGAGCGCGACGACGGATGCCGCGAGGAGCGCGATCTGCCATCGCCAGCGGGTCGCGGCGTCGACCCGTCGGAGCCCGTAGATCGCCGCGAGGGCGACGAGCGAGACGGCCAGCGCGATCCAGGTCGTCGGCGAACCCGTGAGGAGGATGGTCAGCGCGGCGACCGTGATCCAGCCGATCGCGCGCCCACGGTTCAGCAGCTTGGTGCGCCACTCGACGATGAACGTGAGCAGGCCGATGAGTGCGATGAACCCGAGCATGTTGCGCGATCCGTAGATGCCCTGGATCGGGCCGAGCGAGGCGATGTCGCCCTCGATGCCGAGGAACGCGATGGGCACGTCGAGCAGGATGCCGGACACCACCTCGAGTGCGAGCGAGACGCCGAGGAGGACGCGGACCACGCCCCCGAATGCGCGCACGATCTGGATGGTGTCGCGCATGAGCGCGACGTACACGCCGATCACGCCGAACGTGATGAGGTACGCGACCCGGATCGCGCTCAGCGTGGTCGTGTTGCTCCACAGCACCGATGCCGCGCACCACCCGACGAACACGAGGATGGTGAGCGGGAGGATGCCGTACCACTCGACCGCGCGCCAGCGTGCGACGAGCGACACCGCGCAGAGCGCGATGAGGAGCGCGAGCATCGCGAGCAGGCCCGGCCAGCCGATGAGGCTGCGGATCAGGTGCGTCGACAAGGCGGTGCCGATGGCCGCCATCGAGAGCGCCTGCGCGAACCTCGCGGACCCGACGAACTCCCGCAGCGCCGATCCCGTGCCGGCGTCGATCATGCGCGCGGCGGTGCGGCCGGCCGCTGCGCTGCGGGGGGTTCGGCGAGGGCGACGGCGTGCGACCTCGCGGGACGCGGTTGCGCGGGCAGGGGATGGTTCGTCCACTGCCGTCGCTTGGTCGCCCAGGCGATCGCGACGAGCAGCAGCCAGCCGCTCTCGATGAGCAGGCGGCTCTCCGCCAGGCTCTGCCCGAGCAGGGCGATGAGCACGAGGATCGGCACGAGCGACGCGGGGGAGTAGGGAACCGGGCGGCCTGCGGCATCCCGTGGCTGATCCACCGCGAGGAACCACGAACGCCAGAGCGCGCCGATGACGATGGCGGCGAAGGTGATGAGGCCGATGACGCCGAGCTGCATCCACACGTCGAGCCACGCGTTGTGCGCCTGCAGGTAGACGACGCCCTTGCGCACGGCGAGGCCGTCGAACGGCTCCACCCAGGGCACCCAATAGCCGACGTATCCCCAGCCGGCGATCGGCCGTTGCTGGGCGAGGCCGATGACGCTCGCCCAGATGTCCGTCCGCCCGGTGAGGTCGTCGCCCTTGCCGAACAGCTGCAGCAGCAGGTTCCAGCCGGCGATGAAGGCGGCGACGGATGCCGCGGCCACGCCCGCTGCGGCCCAGTAGACCTTGCGGCGACCCTGCGGGCCGACTCTGCGGGTCCAGAGCGCGAACACGAACACGATCGCGACGACCCCCGCCACGAGGATCATGGTCGACGACCGCGTGAGCGCGAACACGAGACCCGCGGTCACGAGCCAGGCGATGCCGGGGGCGCGGCGCATACTGCCGGCGGCCAGCAAGCAGCCGAAGACGATGAGGGCGAGCAGCGCGGCCATGCCGAGCAAGTTCCGGCTCGCGATGATGCCCTCGATCGGGCCGCCGTGGAGCAGCAGTCCACGGGACCAGTAGAAGGCCATCGGCAGCTTCTCGCCCGTGACCTCGAAGTCGGGGAAGTTCGGCAGCAGCGGTTCGCGCACGAAGACGGCGACCCACAGCTCGAACGCCAGCGAGAGCGCGAGGATCCACTTGAGCGCCGACGCCAGCGACAGGACGATGCGCGCCCAGGGGAGGCAGAGCACGAGCGTGACCGCAGCGAACGTCGTGACGAGCAGGATGCCGAGGCCGAGCGCCGTTGCACCCGGGTAGAACGACCAGGCGAGCGAGAGCACCGCGAGGAGCAGGAACGCGAGCGTGGACTTCGGGGTGCGGCGCCACTTCCAGCCGGGGCGCGTGTGCACCAGCAGCAGGATGCCGCCGACCACGACCACCGCGACCGCGGCGCCGAATCCCCACCAACCGAGGAGGTTGCGCCAGAACTGGCCGGCCATGGCCGTGAAGATGACGAACGTCGCGTAGGCGCCCACGAGGGCGGGGCGACGGGCCGGGGTCATGGGGACAAGGGTATCGTGCGGGGGGTCGGGGACCGACGATCAGACGCGCGAAGCGGCGGGGGCACGAGCCGTAGAATGTCCTGAATGCCCAATGGAGAACCTGGTGACGCCGCGAGGCGAGCCGCCGACGTCGACCGGGCCGTTCGCGAGGCCCGGGTGAGCACGGCGTCGATCGAGTGGGCCGCCGATGCCACCGAACCCGGCGCGGCCATCGACATCGAGGTCGACGGCCGCCGGCTGTGGTCCGAACACCTGCCCGAGCCCCTCGACGGACGGCGGGTCGTCTCCTGGCCCGCGCCGCTCCGCCCGTACCTCCGAGGATCGGGCACCCTCCGCGTCCGCGCGTCCGGCGGACCGGTGATCGCAGAGGGGCGCTACCGGTTCGCGCGCGAACGCCGGAGGAGCCTGCGACGGCTCGCCGAGGCCGGAACCGTGCTCGACAAGTGGGGGAAGCTGGTCCCGGCAGCCAATCAGGAGCTCCACGATGCCCTCCTGGACGGAACCGAGCGCATCGTCGGCGAGCTCCAGGCCGTGGGTTTCGTGGTCGCCATCACCGGAGGCACGCTGCTCGGCGCCGTCAGGTCGGGCGACATCCTCGAGCGCGACGACGACTCCGATCTCCTGCTCTACCTCGGCGAAGCCTCACCCACGGAGGTGTCGCTCGCGTCGTACCGGGTCGAGCGGCTCCTCATCGCATCGGGCCACACCGTGATCCGACACAGCGACGCCCACCTCCAGATCATGCTCCAGCCCACTGCAGCAGGCATCAGCGCGCACGTCGACGTCTTCATGGGATTCCACGATCGAGGCGTCTACAGCCAGCCCATCCACGTCCGCGGCGATCTCCCGGTCGAAGCGATCCTGCCGATCACCGGCATCCGCTTGGGAGGCCGCGAGGTTCCCTCGGTCGCGGACCCGGAGGCGTGGCTCGCCGCCTGCTACGGCCCGACCTGGCGGGTGCCCGATCCCGCGTTCTCGTTCGAGACCCCGATCGCCACCCGGCGTCGCTTCGAGAACTGGTTCGGCACGTACGACTTCACCCGGCACTTCTGGGAGGCGCGTGCCGCACGCGGGCGGCGCGGACGCCGTGCACGGGGGCGCGGTGCCGACGTGCGGCACATCCTGCGGCGCACGCGGCGTGGGGATTCGGTCCTCGACGTCGGAGCGGGCCGGGGCGCCGCCGCCGCAGTGCTCGCGGGCCACCGACGCCGGGTGACCGCGATCGACTTCGCGACCACGGCGGTCGAAGCGGCCGTCGAACGGTCACGCGGGCGCTTCGACGTCGAGCGGGTCAATCTGGCAGACGGGCGAGCCGTGCTCGACCTCATCTCCCGTCAGCGCGAACCCGAGGGCACGAGCGTCCTGCTCCGCGACGTGCTCGCGTACCTGCCCGAGGATTCCAGGGCGAACGTCTTCCGGCTCATCCGCGCCGTGATCGGCGAGCGCGGCATCGCCGTCGCGACGTTCCCCGACCGCGCGACCCGCCGTTACGAGCACCTGCGACCCGACACGTGGCACCTCCCGCTCAGCTGGCTGAGTGCAGAACTCCATCGACACGGGCTCGCGTACACCCTGCATCGCCGCACGCTCCGCCGCACCAGCGCCGGCGTCAGAAGGTTCGTGCACATCAGCATCCATGCAGCCGAATCGTCCATCGAATCGAGGAGATCGAGTTGAACCGCATCCGGAAGGCCGCGCAGCCGGCCCGACCCGCCTCGTCCGAGCAGGACCGCATCGCGGCGCTCGAGGCGACGATCGAACAACTGCAGCGCGAGATCGACGAACTTCGCAAGGACTCGCGGCGCATCGCCGAGCTCTACGACGTCGTGGTCGAGCGCCTCGGCGCGAACCGACCCGCGAGCTGAGGCGACGGGGCGGGGGAGAACCCGGTCGGTCGTGCGGCAGCTCAGCCGCTGACGCGGACGTCGACGACTTGACCGGTGATGTCGCTCGTGAGCACGCGCAGGCTGACGGCCGCCACGACGGCCGGGTCGAGCAGCGTGCCGCTCGGCTCCTCGCCGAACGCGTTCGTGCGCATCGGGGTGTTCGTACGCTGCGGATTGATGCAGTTCACGCGCACACGTTCGGTCCACTCGTCTGCGAGGGCCTGCGTCATGTTCACCACACCGGCCTTCGCCGCCGAGTACATGCTGTATCCGGCGCGACCGCGCGTGTACGAACTCGACGTGAAGAACAGCAGTTGCCCGTTCGTGGCCTCGAGATGGGGGAGCGCCTCCTGCGCGACCTTCGCCGGGCCGAGGAGATTGATCGCGATGGTGTCGCTCAGTGTGCGCTTCGACGTATCGGCGAGCGGCGAGATGGACAGCACGCCGGCCGTCACGACGACGTAATCGATCGGACCCGACTTCGCGGCCTGCGCGAGCGCCCTGCGGATCGACTTGCGCTTCGTCACGTCGGTCTTCGTGGTGGAGCGGCTGAACGCGTAGACTCGCGCCCCGGCCGAGCGGGCCAGATCGGCCACACTCGCTCCGATGCCGTAGCTGCCGCCGAACACGACGATCCCCTTGCCGGTGAGATCGAGATCGTCGGCGACCGTGTCGTGGGTGATCTGCGCGCTCTGCAGCTGGAAGAGCTTGTCGGCGATGTGCAGGTCGAGCGGCTCCGTGATCTTCATGTTCTCGGGGCTTCCGTCGACCACCCGTATCGCGACCTCCGGCAGGTAGGTGAACACGACGCCGCAGTCATCGGTCGCGGCGAATGCCGGATCTCCCGCGGCGAGTTCGTACGCGCGGCGGATCGTGCCCAGGCGGAAGCCCTGCGGTGTCTGCCCACGGCGCAACCGCGATCGCACCGGGATGTCGGTGATCCGTCCGTCCTCGACCTCGATGATCGTGTCGGCCGACGGAATCGCCGTGTCGACCGCGTCGAACTCGTCGAGCGCGGCAACGCAGTCTTCGATGATCCGTTCGTCGATGAACGGGCGGACCGCATCATGGAAGAGCACCTTGATGTCGGGATCGTCGGGCAGGGCGTCGAGGGCCAGTTTGGTCGTGTCGTTCCGGGTGTCCCCGCCTGGAAGCACCGCGCGCAGCTTCGGGAACCGGGGATCGCTCCCCAGATAGTCGAGCTCGTGGATGGAGTCCGCGTTCATCATGACGAGGATCTCGTCGATGTGCTCGCTCCCGCTGAGCGCCTCGAGCGTGTGGTCGACGATCGCCTTTCCCGCGATGCGGATGAGCTGCTTGGGAATGCCGAGACCGACTCGGGTGCCGACTCCTCCGGCGAGGACGACGGCGACAGTCGTTGAGCTGCTCACTGCGTGGGACTCCTTCTCGGCCCGCACCGCGGTTCCTTCGGCGGGCAACCTCGCGATTTTAGCAGCATGGCGGATCCGCGCTTCGTCAGCGGTCGGGTCATTCGGTGAGGGAGCGCTCGCGATCCGGCGTGAAGAAGACCATCGGCTTGTCGGTGAGCGCGTAGTCGAATCTCCGGGACGAGTAGTCGAGGACGGCCGCGTCCGATGCGAGCATCAGGTCGTCGACATCGGGATGATCGGTGACGTCGATCACCGTGCCGGCGGTCGGAGGACATCGACATCGATGACGAGCGTCGTCCAGTCGTCCGCTCGGACCGTGACGAGTTGGGTGTCGGTCTCGACTGCCATCGGAAGTCGCCGATGAAGGTCCTGGTCGATGACGAACCGGCCCGCGCCGTTGATGCGATAGAGCCCGCTCGGCAGCGGCACCTCCGGACGCCCGAACTCTTCGATCGAGAGGGGCAGCGTGAGATCTCCGGTCGAGGCGTCGACGTGAACCGGCACTCGCCGGCTGCCGTCCACCGCGTGCACGGCACCGACCGGCGTGCCCTCGACCGCGAGACGCAGGCCGCCCGTCGCGAGCTCCACCGCGGTCAGGCGGGCTCCCGGTCCCTGGACGACGGCGGTGCCGGCGGGCACGTCGAGCGTGGCAGCCGTGGTCGTCCGGGTTCTCAGCGATGCGAGGTCGGGGTCGATGTCCGCGCGCGCCTCGGCCACGCCCATCCAGTGCCAATCGCCGTTCCCGTCCTGAGCCGTCACGTACCAGTCTCCGGGCCCGTGCCCGGACGCCGGTGCGAGCGGCTCGACCTCGAGCGTCGCCCGCTGGGCTCCGTCGACGCGGCGGATCGGGGCTTCGCGACGACGGCGACCGAAGCGATCCATGGGGCTGACGAGCGACACCCGCGAGAACTCGCCGCCCTCCAGCGTCAACGTCGCGGTATCACCATGTCTCGTCCATGCTGCGACGTACCCGTCCGTCCGTCGGGAGCGGAGTACGGCCGTCCCATCCGGTGACGACACGAGATCCACGACGAGACGCTCGCCGAGTTCAACCGCGTCGAAGGTCGGATGCGGTCGTGGCCGAGCGACTCGGGCGCTCCGAACGAGGGAGCCGACGCTGAGGGTCAGCCGGATGCGGTAGTCCTCCGCGTGCCCGGAGAACGCCGTGAACGGGACCTTCACCCGGAGCAGCGCGCCGGAGCGGTCGGTGTACGGGGTCGAATGCGCGGCGAGCGCGGCGGCGCCGCGCGACCACTCCGTCGGCAGCGGTGCCGCGCGTTCTCCGCGCTCCGGGACGAGTTCGGCGATCGCCATCGGCTCTTCGGCGGATTCGAGCCCGCCGATGTACGCGATCACGGAGAGGACGAGCGAGTGCTCGGTGCGTTCGGCTCCGATGACCTCCGCGACGAGGGAGGACTCGCGAGGCGAGAGACGGAATGCCGAATCGGGCAATTCCGAGAGGTCGACGACCTGGTCGGGGCGCGCGTAGAGACCGTCGCCGCGGCGTTCCGCTCGGTAGTGCTCCCTCTCCCATCCGTGAGCGAGGAACCGGAGAGCGGTCGTTCGATCTCCTGCCACCGTGAGGTGCGTGAGCACCTTGCTGCGGGCATCGATCCGACTCCAGACGCCGTCGTCGTCGATCTGGTCGACGAGGTATCGCATCGAGTCGACGAAGACGGCCCACGCTTCATCCGTCATCTCCGGGATCAGCAGGAAGAACTCGGTCATGTTGTTCGAGATGACCTGCGCGATCCGAGCCTGCTTGGCCTCGACATGCCCGTACTCGTCGAGGACCGACAGCGACTCGCGTACGGCGCGCCAGTGATCGGTGATGTTCCTGACACTCGTGACCTGCTGCGAGATCGAACTCCGGTCCTCGCGGATCCGCCAGTTGATCGACACCCGTGACAGGACGTCGAAGCTGCGTGCCATGGCGTAGGCCCGGGTCGACACCGCCTGGTCCTCGTAGAGCACGCCGACGGGGAACGAGAGCTCGGAGTCCGTCCAGAAGGAGCGACGGTAGACCTTGCTCCAGGCGACCGCGTTCACCAGGATGTCGGGAAACTCCTCGAGCGTGCACGCGAAGCGGTCCTGCGCATGAGCGTGGTGGATCCATGGCGCTGCGGGAGGGAACCCGTCGCGAAGCATTCGCCGATACGGCGACACCGCGAAGTCCGACCCCGACGCCCGGAGGGACTCGATCGCCTGCGTGAAGACGTGCCGGTCGACGACATCGTCGCTGTCGACGAACGTGATGAACTCACCGCGTGCGACTGCCGCGCCGGTGTTGCGCGCGGCGCTCAGGCCGCCGTTCTGCTGACGGATCACGCGCACCCGCGGGTCGCGTTTCGCGATGCGCTCCGCGAGTCGGCCGCTGCGGTCGGGTGAGCCGTCATCGACGACGATGATCTCGACGTCGCGGTAGTTCTGCTGCCTGAGCGACGAGAGGCACTCCTCGATGTAGGACTCGACGCCGTAGGCCGGAACGATCACGCTGAGGAGACCGGCACCCGACCGGAAGCCGCCGAACGCCCGAAGGCGTACACCTCGCGCCCAGCCCAGGCCGGCACGAACCCGTTCGCGCAGCGGCAGCAACGAGTCGTGGGCGAGGATGTCGAGGATCGGGTGGTGCAAGCGGAACACTCCTCCGAGACGTGAGGTGCCAGGTACGGTCGAGCGGCGGACAGGGCGGGAGAATCGCACCCGAGACGAGAACGCGCTCGAACAATCGTAGAATGTCCAGCGGCTCTCCTACCGCCGCGCGACTCGTGCTGCGCTCGGGAGCTGCGTCCGCCCGTGAGCGGTCATGACTTTTCCTTCCCCACACTCGGAGGCCTCCCCGATGACCCCAGCACGTCCCACACTCTCGCTGGTGATCCCTGTCTACAACGTCGAACGCTGGCTTCCCGCCTTCCTCGAGAGCATCGCCGCTCAGGGGACCGCGCTGGAATCCGCCGAGCTGGTGTTCGCGATCGACGGAGCGACCGACGGGAGCGAGCGGGTCATCCGGGACTGGGTCGACCGGCATCAGCAGGTCCGGGTCCAGATCGTCACGAAGGAGAACGGCGGGCTCAGCAGCGCACGGAACGCCGGGATGGCCGTTGCGACCGGCGTCTGGATCAGCTTCCCCGACCCCGACGACGTCCTCGGCAAGGGGTACGTCCGCGCTCTGGTGGACTTCGTCGAGCGCGAAGACGTCGACGTGGCCGTGGCCAGGTTCCTGCCCTTCTTCGGAGACCCCGCCAGCGCGACCGACAACCACTCCTTCGGATTCCGCTTCGCACGCGGAACCCGGATCGTGGACATCGATGAGTCGCCCCGCTTCTTCCCCTTCGCGGTGAACTCGGCGCTGTTCAAGACCGACCTGATCCGATCGATCCCGCTCGAGTTCGATGACCGGGTCTCTACGGTCGAGGACGGCGTCTTCACGGCCGAACTCCTCGCGAACCTCCCTCGTCGCAGGGTCGCGTTCGTCGCTGCGGCGGAGTACTTCTATCGGAAGCGCGACGACGGGACGTCGCAGCTCGACAACGCGTGGACGCGGGCGGATCGATTCGACGGCGCGCTGGAACACGGCTTCGCCCGAGTCGCAGGCAAGTACTTCGCCGACCGGGAGGTGCCGCGGTGGCTGCAGTACATGATGATGTACGACCTGCAGTGGTACTTCAAGATGGATCTGCGCAACGATTCGCCGACGGCCGGCCTCAGCGCTGAGGAGTGCGCTGCGATCAACCGGCGATTCGAGCGATACCTCGGCTTCATCTCGGCCCGTGTCATCCAGGAGTTCAACGTCACCGACATCCCTCCGCACATCCGGGAGGCGTGGCTGGTTCGCAGCACGGGGACGACCTCTGAGCAGGAGGTGCACGTCGCAGACCTCGACGTCGCTCGCGGCTTGGTCTGCCTCCGGTACTTCACCGACTCCGTCGAGAGCACCGAGACGATTCGACTCGACGGCGTCGTGGTCGAGCCGTTCGCGTCCAAGACCCGTGCGATCGTCTACTTCAAGGAAGCGTGGGTCTGGGAGCGCATCGTCTGGGTGCCCGCGATGCAGGACCTCTCCGTCCAGCTCCCCGGTCAGGCCATTCCCGGGCGACTGAGGTTCGGGCACCAGGGCCAGTCGATCCTGGAAGCCACGCCCGGGCACATCTGGCAGAAGCTCCGACAGCGGATCCCTCCGTTCCCGAACCAGCCGCGACGTGTCGAACCGGTCCATGTCCGCAGGAGCTTCCTTCGCCGCCTGATGGGTCGGGCGCGGCGTGAACTCGGCGGGCTGCGGCAGCGCTTCTGGCTCATGCACGCCAAGTCGTCCGCGTCGGCTAAGAAGTACCGGAACGCGTGGTTGCTCATCGACCGGGATTCGATGGGCCGGGACAACGCGGAATCCCTCTACCGGTACATCGCGAAGCACGAGCCCGGCATCAACGCCTACTTCGTGGTCAACCGCGAAGCGCCCGACTACTCGCGGTTGCAGAGCGAAGGATTCCGCGTCGTGGCGCACCGGTCGCGCGAGCACCTCGCCCTCTTGTTCCACGCGCGTCACCTGATCTCGTCGCAGATCGACCACTACATCCTTCATCCGTTCTCGCAGGCGGCGTACCAACGACCCGTTCCGACGTTCACGTTCCTCTCGCACGGCGTGACGCACAACGATCTGTCGCGCTGGATGAACGCGAAGCCCATCGCCCTCACGACCGCGGCGACCGCGCAGGAAGCGCATGAGTTCGTCAGGTCCGGGAGCCCGTACAAGCTCACGTCCAAAGAGGTCGTCCTGACCGGTTTCGCGAGGCACGACGAGCTCGAGGAGATGGCATCGACGAGCCGGCGCGACCTCCTCCTGATCATGCCGACGTGGCGGAAGACGCTCCTGCAGCTCGTCGATGGGCAGACCAACAACCGCGCTGCGCTGGACGGGTTCCGCGAGTCGCAGTACTTCCGGTCGTGGATGGACGTGGTCGCGAGCGACAGCCTCCGACGCGCCGCCGAGCAGGCCGGGCTCCAGATCGCGTTCGCCCCCCACCCGAACATGCAGGGCCACATCCTTCCCGCGGACGTTCCCGACTGGGTCCAGCTCGTCTCGTATCGGGACTCCGACATCAAGACCTGGATCGCGCGTTCGAAGCTCGCCGTGACCGACTACTCGTCGCTCGCCTTCGAGGCCGCCTACGTCGGGTCGGGCGTGGTCTACTACCAGTTCGACCGCGATGCGTTCTTCTCCGGCAGCCATGCCTTCCGTCGGGGCGAGTTCAGCTATGAGGCCGACGGATTCGGCCCAGTGGTCCGCACGCACGAGGAAGCGGTCGAAGCGATCGAGTCGGCCGTCCTCGACGCCGATGCCTTCGACCGTGAGTACGGCGATCGCATCCGAGAGGCGTTCGCGTTCCGCGATGGTCGGGCATCGGAGCGAACGGTGGCCGCGATCCGTGCGCTGGAGAAGCGAGTGGGCGACGGAGCCTGACCTCGGGAGGCGCTCCGAACGCACTCCGATTCGCCCCGCACGCGCCGGCACGGCGCTGTGGGGCGAATCGGTGTTCGGCAAGCGCCCTGCGCAGGCCTAGCGCGGGAGGTGTGCCGACTCCCAGGCGAGCGTCGGATAGGGGGTCGGCGACACGCCGAGCTCGGATCTCATGCGCGAGACATCGGCCCAACTGGAACTCGGTGCACCGGCTCGCTCGATGTAGCTCGATCCGTCGACCCGAAGGCTCTGCAGCAGCATCCTCGTCGAAACCGCGGCCCCGGCGCCGACGTTCAACACCCGGTGTCCCTGGTGCTTCGAGTTCGTGGCTGCCAGGAGCACGGCCGAGACGTCCTGTTGGTGGATGTAGTCGCGGATGAAGTGGTCGGGAGCCACGACGGTCACGGGATCTCGGGGCGCAGCAGTGGCCAGCTTGTGCACGAGCGAATCGGGGAAGTCGGGGCCGGCGACGTTGAAGATCCGAAGCGTCGTGACTGCGGTTCCGGTGGAGTCCGCGGCGAGGCGGCGGAAGAGCGCTTCTCCCTCGATCTTCGACCGCGCATACGCGCTGTCGCCGGCGAGCTCGGAGTCCTCGTGGCGGGCGCCTGCTGATGCGGTCCCGTAGACAGCGGCAGACGAGACGTGGATGATGCGGCCGGCATCGATCGCGAGCGCTGCTCCTGCGACCGCGGCATCGATGAGACGGTTCTGCGCGACGAGGTCGTCTCCGTGGAGGACGGACGCCAGGTGCACGATGGTGTCGGCGCCCGCCGCGCGCACGACGTCTGCCACCGATTCCGCATCGCGGAGGTCGACGACCACATCGTCGGGGTGGCCATCGACGGGCGTCCGTCCGAGAGATACCGCTCGGAGCCCCGACGAGCGCAGTTCGCGCACGAAGAGGCGACCGAGCCGCCCCCTTCCGCCTGTGACGAGGACTGTGCCGCTCTCCTGCGTCTCAGGCACGTTCAGCCTTGCGATCGGCGTGGATCGATGCTGAAGCCCATCTCCACGAGCGCAGCGCGCGCCTCATCGTCGGAGAGCTCTCCGGACTTCGCACGCTCCAGCGTTCGACGGATGTCGTCGACCGGGACGTCCATCTCCTCTTCCACCTGGAGGATGTAGACCTTGCTGTTGGCGGTGCTCGTCGCAAGCTCGGGGTTGTACGTCAGCTCCTCGTAGAGCTTCTCGCCCGGGCGCAGTTGCGTGACCTTGATCTCGATGTGGGGCGCCGTGGCGTGCACGAGGCTCTGCGCGAGATCCATCACACGCACCGGCTCGCCCATGTCGAGCACGCAGATGTCGCCGTTGGCCCCGAGGAGTGCCGACTGGATGATGAGGTGCGCCGCTTCGTCGATCGTCATGAAGAAGCGGGTGACGTCGGGATGCGTGACCGTGAGCGGGCCGCCCTGTTCGATCTGGCGACGGAAGGTCTCCATGACGCTGCCGTTGCTCTGCAGCACGTTGCCGAACCGGACGGCACTGAGCTTCGTCGAACCGGAGTCCTGGGCGAGGTCTCCGAGGAGCAGCTCACCCAACCGCTTCGTCGCGCCCATGACGTTCGCAGGTCGAACGGCCTTGTCGGTGGAGACGTAGACGGCATGACTCGCACCCGCCGCGATCGCCTGCTTCAGGACGTTCTCAGCCCCGAGCGCGTTGTTGGCGATCGCCTCAGCCGGGTTCTCCTCCATGAGCGGAACGTGTTTGTAGGCTGCGGCGTGGAAGACCAGCTCAGGGCGTTGGGCGTCGAAGATCCGCTCGAGCCGAGGCACGTTCTTGACGTCGACGACGACGACCTCGAGACGCTCGTCATCGAGCCGGTTCGCGAGGTGGAACAACCCCGTCTCCCACCAGTCGAGCGCGACGACCTTCTCGACGCCGAGGTTGAGGAGGTGCTCGACGAGCCGCGAGCCGATCGAACCCGCGGCGCCGGTCACGAGGGCCCGCCGGCCGGCGACCAGCTCCCGCGCTTCGAGCAGGTCGTGCTTGACCGGCTTGCGGCCGACCAACTGCAGGACGTCGACATCCGTCAGGTCGCTGACCTTCACCGTCTCACGACTGATGGTGTCGTAGGTGCGCGGCAGCATCGACAACTGCAGGCCGGTCTGCTCGAGCCCGGTGAGGAACTCGCGCAGCCGGGGACCATCGATCGTCGGGATCGCGAAGTACACCGCATCGACGGCGTGCTCGGTGACGACTCGGTTGACCTCCGGAAGTCGCCCGAGCACCAGTGCACCCTGCTGCACGTCGTCGAGGAACCCGACGACCTCGTCGCCGTGGGCACGGGCGTCGTTGGCGATGCCGATCCCGGCCGTACCGTAGCCGACGACGAGTACTCGGCTCATTGCTTGCTTCCCAACCACGTGTTCACTCAGCGAGTCTATCCGAGTCGATGTTCGGTTCCGCGCCCGGGGGGAGGGGGCGGTGCGACGTGATCAGCGCTTGCCGCGGAGCAGGCTTCCGAGTGCATCGGCGATACGGACGGATCGCCGCGAACGTGCAACGTCCAGTTCGGTCTCACGCTCCGCGAGCGCGGATCGAAGGCCGGTCAGTTCTCGCTCCTGCTTCGCGTTCTTGCCGAGACTCGATTCCAGCTGGGCACGGGACGCTGCCAGATCGCCCTGCATCGTCGAGACCTTCGACGAAAGCGCCGTCTGCGCGGCCTGGAGCTCCTCGATCTGGGCGGCTTGCCGCTCGCCCTGCAGCCGTTCCAGTCCGAGCTGGTCTGACACGCGGGTGACCGGGCGCAGCGGCACCCCCCACTCTCCCCGCGGTTCGAAGTTCGGGACCTCGGCGAGGTCGGGCGGTGCGGGCACGGTTGCGCCGCTCATTCCCGCGGCGAGTGCGTCCCACCAGACCGCGAGTTCCCGCTCACGTGTGACTCGGACCTCCGCCATGTGCGTGGAGAATTCATCGGAGCGAGCGACGAGTTCGGTCGCCATGGCCTCGACGCCGCCGCTGAGCCAGGTCTCAGCCGGCGCGACGAAGTCTTCCAGTCCCACGTTCTCGAGCGCTCCACGCATCCGAATGGACGAGTAGTAGTTGAGGGCGATTCCGATCGCCGGAGTGCCGACCATCGGCGCGAACACGGTCGGATGGTAGCGGGTCGAGATGGAGAGCAGGGCCTGCTCGGAGTACGCGATCGCATCTCGCGCAGACATCATCCCGGTGTCGCGCAGTCGGCCGCTCCCGCTCGAGGCGATGATCTCCGCGTGGATGCGCTGGTCGACGCCATCGGTGCCGGGAAGGAGCGAGCCGATGTGGGGGATCAGCAGGATCTCGGCGTCGAGACTCGATGACAGGCCATCGAGGGTTCGAGCGATCTCCCGCGCGTACTCGGCGGCAGTGAGCCCTGAGCCCTCGGGGTTCGGAGCGAAGCTTCCGACGACGAACCGTTCAGGCAGCCCGGCAACAGCGGACGGCGCGAGAGCCACGGCATCGTCCATGGTCCGGACGACGCCGGTCGCGCCGGCGACGGCACGAGCGCTCGCGGAGTCCCGGGCGCCGAACAGCGTCGCCTTCTCGGGGATCTCCATGATCAGGGCGCGATCCTCATCGGACACGATCGGACCGACCGTCTGGCTGGAGACGAAGATCGGCACGCCGAACTTCTCCGCCAGGCGAACGGCGCAGATCCGGTCGAGGGCGAGGTGGAGGTATCGGGAATTGAGGTTCCCGCCACCCGCGATGAGCAACGCGTCGGCCGAGGCGATGGCGGCGACGGTCGGGTGGTCTCGGTCGGCCGTCTGCACGATCTCGTCGACACGGGCGACGGCGCGGGCGCGATCCCAGCTGCCGGCGATGCCGAATCGAGGGACGGCCGGCAGGCCGTACACCTCCGTGGCCGCGTCGGGGTGTCCTGCCGTGAGCACCACGTCGTCGCGACCGCGCGCCTTGAGTTCGGCGATCGCCGCCTCGGTCATCGCATCGTCGCCGAGATGGGAGTGATTCCGCCATCCGATGTCACCGATGAGGACGATCGACATAGAACTCCAAGCGTGGTGAGGGGGGTCGGGGAGATTCGTTCGACCGGCAACACTATCAGTCCGCTGTCGGCTGGCATCCGCCGGTGCGCGACGGGTTCCACCGTCCCGTCGGGCCCGATCCGTCGCTCCGGAGAGGGCGCGTTGCCCGCGGCCCGGCGCGACTCGACGCGATCACGCCCCGGCCTTCGCGATGCGCTCCGCCAGCATCGGCGCGAGGGTCTTCGCGTAGGTTCCCGACAGGTGGCCGGCGGCGTCGCGGGCGACCACGACTCCGCCGATGACGGCCGGGCACCACGACTCGTCGCAGTAGAGGTCGGTGAGGTCGACGAGCGACACGTGCGGGTCGGCCGCGGCGGCGGCGCCGAGGCGATCGGAGGGCTCGAGCGCGTCGGCGCGCGGCGCTCCGCACGACGTCACGTCGGCGCCGAGCCGGGCCAGGCATTCGAAGGTCGAATCGGGCACGGTGGGCGCGGCGGCGATGACGACCACGCGCGACCCGGTGGCAACCACCGCGTCCCAGCGCGCGGTGAACGCGTCGATCGGCGCGTCCGCGATCGCCCAGCGTGCCGCCGTGGTGAGGACGAGGTCGTAGCCGCCGGAGAGCAGCCGCTGCTGGGTCTCGTCGGCGACCTGGTCGCAGTCGCTGCCGGCCGCTTGGTCCATCCACTGGCAGCCGTATCCGACGAAGGTGTCGACCGACCAGTTCTCGGATGCCGCGAGGTCGCGGAACGCCGGGAGGAGCGCCGCCGCGTGGCTGTCGCCCACGACTGCGACGCGCGCGGCATCCGGCCCCTCCGACCCGAAGGTGCATGACGCGAGCGGCCCGCCCTGCGAGCGCCAGCAGGAGTACGCCCCGGCGGTGTCGTCGGCAAGGGCGTCGATCGACGGCACGACCTGCGACGCGTCGAGGCTCGTCGGCCTCGGGCAGTCGCCGCCGGCGCCCGGGGCCGCCGCGGCACCGACGCACCCGGTCGCGGCGACCGGTGCCGGCGTCGCTGCGGGGGCGACGAGCCGCGCCGCCCCGAGTGCGCAGACGACCGCGATCGCGGCGATGCCGGCACCGGCCGCCACGAGGGTTCGGCGGCGCACCCGGCGAGGGTCGGCGGGGTCGCGGGGCAGCAGCCATCCCGATCGTCGGACGGGCTGCTCGACGAGGTGGTACGACGCCACCGAGAGCACGGCCATGAGCACCACGGCGATCAGGAGGGTGCGGCTCGACCCGGAGGGGAGCAGGGCGGCGAGCAGCACGATCACCGGGAAGTGCCACAGGTAGAGCGAGTACGAGATGTCGCCGAGGTACCGGCTCACCCGGTTCGTGAGCGGCCACACCCTGCCCGGGTACCGCTCGTCGGCGTCGGTGCCGGCGACGAGGACCGCGACGGTCGCGAGCACCGGCAGCGCTGCGGCCGGTGCCGGGAACGCGGACGCCGCGTCGATGGCGAAGATGCTCGCGACGAGCCCGGCCAGCCCGATCCACGCCAGCAGCACGCGGGCGAGGTGCGGGAGCACGACCCGCCGCCGCAGGATGACGGCCGCGAGCAGCGCCCCGGCTCCGAGCTCCCAGGTCCGCGTGAGGGTCGAGAAGTACGCGGCCGTCGGGTTCGAGGCGGTCTCGAGCCAGGCCCAGGCGAACGAGGCCGCGACGACTGCGCCGAGCACGAGCACGGCCGTCCGCCGGGAACCGTCCACCCGGGAGCGGTCGACGCGAGCGCCCACGGCGAACACGGCGATCGCGAGCAGCGGCCAGACGAAGTAGAACTGCTCCTCGACGGAGAGCGACCAGAAGTGCTGCAGCGGCGACGGCGGCAGCCCGCGCTGGAAGTAGTCGGTACCCGTCTGCATCATGCGCCAGTTCGCCCCGAAGAGGAACGCCCACAGCCCGTCGACGGCCGTCGAGATCGCCCTCGACCGCGGCAGCACGAGCAGAGCGACGGCGACCGTCACGGCGATCGTGACGGTCGCCGCCGGGGCGATGCGGCGGATGCGTCGGCGGTAGAACCCCGAGAGCGACAGCCGTCCGCTGCGGTCGAGCTCGCGGAGGATGTGCGACGTGATGAGGAACCCCGAGATCACGAAGAAGACGTCGACGCCGACGAATCCGCCGCGCGGCCAGCCCGACAGGTGGTCGAGCACGACGACGACGACGGCGAAGGCGCGGAGCCCCTGGATGTCGCCGCGTACCGCGGACCGCGCGGCGGAACCGCCTGGCGGGCGCATCGGTGTGGTGAGCGCGGTCGCGGCCGCGCCGGTCGCGGTCACGCCGACGGACTGGCCGTGACGGTGAACACGTCGAGCCCCTTCTCGGCGGGCATCCGCTCGAGCACGAGAGCCGGGAACTCCGCGAGCCACCGTTCGCCGACCGCACGCTCATCGTCGCGCGCGGCGTCGTCGAGCACGAACGCGGCGCCCGGCGCGCACCGATCGAACAGGGCGGGCACCGCCGGGTAGCGCGCCTCGACACCGGTGGCGGCCGGCGGTCCGTCGACGAAGACGAGTCCGATGCCGGAGAGGTCGTGGAGCACCGAGAGGTCGTACCACGGCTGCGACGGCGCACCGGGAGCCGCCTGCCACGCCTCGAGCGGGGCGGCGCGCACCTCGACGACGTCGCCGAGGCCGTGCTCGTCGACGAGCCGTCGCGACCGCTCGGCGTACTCCACGTCGTGTTCGAGCGCCACGAGACGCCCGCCCGTTCGGCGCAACGCGTACCCGAGCCACACCGACGACGCGCCGCTGCCGCACTCGACGACGAGTGCGGGGCGGATCTCGTCGATGAGGCGCACGAGCACCCGGAGGGCGTCGGGGGAGACCGCCCAGCCGCGCAACGACGGCATGAACGGCGCGGGCACTCCGAGATGCTCGCGCAGTTCCGTCCACGCGACGAACTGCTCGTACCCGTCGTGATCGGCCCGTGCTACGACGCGGCGAGTGGTGGCGACGACGGCGGGCAGCGTGGACTTGCGCAGTTCGGTCAGTTCGTCGACCGGCAGCGCGGCGATCGCGGCGTCGAGCGCGTCCAGGCGACCGCGGACGTCGGAGAGGTCGCCACGGAGGGAGGCGAGCGCGGCGAGCACCGCATCGTGTCGGTCGACGGCGCTCGGCCGTCTGCGGAGGCGGATCCGTTCGAGCATTCGGGCAGGCTAGCCCTCGTCGGTGAACGCGGGACGACGGCCGGTGAACGGGACGGGAACGGCGGATGCCGCGGGCGAGACGCTCGCCCGCGGCATCCGATCGCCGTCGTGGTGCGGGCGGCCGCCGCCGCCCGCGGGGTCACACGAACGCGGCCTTGCCGGTGATGGAGCGACCCACGATGAGGGTGTTCATCTCGCGCGTGCCCTCGTAGGAGTAGAGCGCCTCGGCGTCGGCGAAGAAGCGCGCGACGTCGTACTCGAGCGTGATGCCGTTGCCGCCGCACACCTCGCGCGCCCAGGCGACGGTCTCGCGCATGCGCGAGGTCGTGAACGCCTTCGCGAGGGCCGAGTGCTCGTCGCGCTGCTCGCCGCGGTCGAGCATCTCGGAGACGCGCACGACCATGCCGAGCGAGGCCGTGATGTTGCCGAGGCTCTTCACGAGGAGGTCCTGGATGAGCTGGTGCGAGGCGATGGGCTTGCCGAACTGCACGCGCTCGCCCGCGTACTTCACGGCGGCCTCGTAGGCGCCGACGGCCGTGCCGACGGCCTCCCAGGCGACCTCGGCCCGGGTGAGGCGCAGCACGCTCGCGGTGTCGCGGAACGAGTTCGCGTTCTGCAGGCGCAGCGACTCGGGCACGATCACGTCCTCGAGCACGATGTTCGCGTTCTGCACCGCGCGGAGGCTGATCTTGCCCTCGATCTTCGTGGCGGTGTAGCCGGGGGTCGAGGTGGGCACGATGAAGCCCTTGACCTGGTTGTCGTCGACGTCCTTCGCCCAGATGATCGTGATGTCGCTGAAGGTCGCGTTGCCGATCCAGCGCTTCTCGCCGTTCAGCACCCAGGTGTCGCCGTCGCGCTTCGCGGTCGTGCGCAGGCCCTGCGCCGAGTCCGAGCCCGAGAGCGGCTCGGTGAGGCCGAACGCGCCGATGACCTCGCCGCTCGCGAGCTTCGGGATCCACTCGTCGCGCTGCTCCTTCGATCCGCAGACGCTGATGCTGCCGGTCGCGAGGCCGTTCTGCACGCCGACGAACGTCGCGACCGAGGCGTCGACGCGGGCGAGCTCCATGGCGACGAACCCGCGGAACACGGCGGAGTTCTCGAACGGCGCCGTCTCGTCCCACGCGAACGAGAGCACGCCGAGGTCGGCGAGGGGCTTCACGACCTGCATGGGGAACTCGGCGCGGTCCCAGTACCCGTTGATGATGGGCTTCACGTCGGACTCGAGCCACGCGCGCAGCTCGGCGATGGCCTGCTGCTCACGCTCGGTGAGGAGGTTTGCGTACGAGTAGAAGTCGCTCGCGAGCGGCTCGAAGGTCATGACTGCTCCAATGCGTCGTCGGAAGCCCCGAGCCTACGTCGGCGGTCTTCCGGGCCTCGGGCCCGTTGGTAGTTTTGACTGAATTCTCGGAAGGGGCTCCCCACGATGTTTGTGTCCATCGGCAACACCCCGCGCGATTACGCGTGGGGATCGACGACCGCGATCGCCGGGTTCCGCGGGGTGCCCGCGTCGGGCGCCCCGGAGGCCGAGCTGTGGCTCGGCGCGCATGCCGGGTCGCCCGCGCGCATCGTAGATCCCGACTCGGTCGGGGCGGAACCGCTCGGGTACGGCGACCTCGCCGAGTGGATCGCCGCCGACCCGGCGGCCGCGCTCGGCCCGGAGCTCGCGGCGAAGGGCGTGCGCCTGCCGTTCCTGCTCAAGGTGCTCGCGGCGGCCGAGCCGCTCTCGCTCCAGGCGCACCCGACGCCCGAGCAGGCTCGAGCCGGCTTCGCCCGCGAGGAGGCGGAGGGCATCCCGCTCACGGCGTTCGACCGCAACTACAAGGACGAGTTCCACAAGCCCGAGCTCATCGTCGCGGTGAGCGACACGTTCGACGCGCTCTCGGGCTTCCGCCCGCTCGACGAGGTCGCCGGCCTGCTGCAGGTGCTGCGCGAGGCCGATGCGGCCGGCGCCGCGGGCGAGCCGCAGCCCGGTGCGCTCGACCTCCTCGCGGCGCGCCTCGCGACCGCCGAGCCCCTCCGCGACACCGTCGAGTGGCTGCTCCGCGACGGCCGCGGCGGCGACACGGGCGAGGTCGCATGGGTGGTCGAACGCGTGACGGCGCTCGCCGCGTCCGACCTCGCGCGGTCGTCGGCGTACGCGCTCTCGTTCGAGACCGTCGGCGCGCTCGCCGAGGCCTACCCCGGCGACCCGGGCATCGTGCTGTCGCTGCTGCTGAACCGCGTGCGGCTCGTGCGCGGCGAGTCCCTGTACCTCGCCGCGGGCAACATCCACGCCTACCTCGAGGGTCTCGGCATCGAGCTCATGGCCTCGAGCGACAACGTCATGCGCGGCGGCCTCACGCCCAAGCACATCGACGTCGACGAACTGCTCGACGTGCTCGACTTCACGCCCATCGCTCCGCCGCGCCTCGCGCCCGAGCCCGTGGGCGACCGCGTCGAGGCGTTCCGGCCGGACGTGCCCGACTTCGTGCTCTACCGCGTCGAGGGCTCGATGGTGTCGGATGCCGCATCCGCGCCCATCGCGCTCGACGGCCCCGCGATCGTGGTCGCCGAGGGCGATGCGGTGCGCGTGGCCGGTGCCTCGGGCGCGGCATCCGTCGCCCGCGGCGGCTCGCTGTACGTCACGCCCGACGAGGGTTCGATCACCGTCTCCGGGCCGGGCATCGCGTGGGTGGCGACCACCGGGCGCTAGCCGGCCGGCGGCGGCGAGCGGGGTCACGGACCGTTCACCGGCAGGACACACTCGGCGGGTAGGTTCCGGCGAATGCGAAACATCCGTCGTGTGCTCGTGTTCCCGGCTTGGGAGGACAACCCGTTCCTCAACCTGCTGTCGCTCGCCCCGCGGGCCGCCGGATGCGACGTGCGCGGCGCGACCACGTTCGCCTCGCTGCTCGCGGCGGCCGAGCAGCTGCGGGCCGGTGACGTGCTGCACGTGCACTGGACCACGCCCATCGTGCAGGCCGCGCCCACCGAGGCGGCCGCATGGCGGGCCGTCGACGAGGTCCGCGCACTGCTCGACCGCCTCCGTCGCCGCGGCGCGAAGATGCTGTGGACCGTGCACAACCGGCTGCCGCACGAGCTCGAGCACCGCGAGCCCGAGATCGCGTTGCACCGCCTGCTCGCGGACCGTGCCGACGCGGTGCACGTCATGGCCCCGGACACGCCGGAGCTGCTCGCCGACGTGTGCGCCATCGACCCCACGCGGACGCTGCGGATCCCGCACCCGAGCTACGCCGGCGTGTACGGGCCGCCGACCCCGGCGGCGGAGGCCAGGTCGGCGCTCGGCGTCGCGCCCGACGAGCCGACGGTGCTGTTCCTGGGCCAGATGCGGCCGTACAAGGGCATCGAGCTCCTGCTCGCCGCAATCGAGCACCTCGACCGCTCGGGTCGGGATCTCCCCGTGCTGCTGCTCGCCGGCTCGGCCGACCGGGTGCAGCGCGAGGCGATCCTCGCGGCGCTGCCCCGCCGCGCCCGCACGATCGCGCGGTTCGAGTTCATCCCCGACCGCGAGGTCGGCGGGTGGTTCGGTGCCGCGGATGTCGCGGTCTTCCCGTATCGCGCGATCCTGAACTCGGGCAGCGTGCACCTCGCGGCGACGTACGGGGTCCCGGTCCTGCTCCCCGACGAGCCCCACCTCGTCCGCCAGTTCGGCGAGCACGAATGGGTGCGGTTCGCGGATGTCTCCGACCCGTCGCTCTTCGCGTCGGCGATCACCCGGTCGCTCGCGAGGCCCGTGGGCGAGCCCGGGCGCCTCGACTGCCGGCGGTTCGTGCGGGAGCGCTCGCCGTGGCGCATCTCGCAGGCGTATGCGCGCGCGCTCGAGGGGGTCGTGGCTGGGGCCCGCGTCGACGGCCTCGGCCTCGCCGTCCCGGGCGGCGGCGACGCCCGGCAGGACCTCAGCGCCCCCGCCGGGCGATCGCGGCAAGCCGTCGGCGCACACCCGGCGGCGTGACGGCGCGCCCGGCACGGGCGACCCAGTGCCGGCGCCTGCTGAGCGTCAGGCCGCGCCGGTCGAAGTGGTAGAGCACGCCGTCGAACCGGCTGTACTCGCTCGTCGAGGCGGGCGGTCGTGCGGTGCGGATCCGGTCGTCGTCGCGGACGGCGAGCCGCAGGCGGTGGTCGATGGGCAGGTCGCGCACGGCGATGCGGTGCACCCCGGTGTCGGGGTCGCGGTGCGCGAACTCGATGAGCCGGTCGTCCGTCTCGTCGAGGAGCACGGCGTGCGCGCCTCGGGCGACGACGGCCTCGATGCGTCGGCCGGTGCGGAGCCGCACGATCGGCGCGGCCGGGTGTGACGCGAGCTCTCCGATCCGGCGGCGCACCTCCGCGGGGCGGTCGAACGCGATCCCCTTGAATTCCGGCAGGACGGCCAGCGACGCAGTGCCGGCCTTCTCGGCCACGAGGTCGACGAGGTCTGCGACCTCGTCGACCCCGACGGGGCCGTCCCCGGAGAGCGCGCGCGCGATCGACTCGACGCTGCCCTCCACGAGTTCGGTCGTCTCGTCGAGCCGGACGCCCTCCTCGCAGGCGGCGGTGATGACGCGCTGCCACGCCGTGATCTGCCCGTCCGTCGAGACGACCTTGCCCGACGTGATCGCCGCGTGCAGCGAGGCGGTGCGGAGCGCGCCGGTGAGGGCGAGGGTGAGCGTGGCCCGCCTGGCGCTCGAGGGCATCGAGTCGATGCCGCGACCGCTCGACGCGAGCAGGCGTGCGAAGAGCGAGACGACCCGCTCGTCGGTCTCGGCATCGCGCTCGCTCGCGCGGAGCCATCCGGCGAAGTGCACCCAGCCGTCGCGTTCGACGATGAGGGACGCGTGGGCGCTGCGGAGCGGGTCCGCCCCGCTCCGCGCGATGAGCTCGGCGCACGAGAGCTCCTGCTCGAGGTAGCTGATGATCGATTCGGCCGACGAGGCCCTCGACGTCATGGATCCGGTTCCGAGGCGCTCGCGATAGAGGTAGACGACGTCCTCGACGAGGTCGACGGAGCGGGCGGCGAGGTAGGCGCGCGTCATGGGGACGATGTCGTTCGAGCGGGGCACGTCGGGGAACGAGAGGTCGGCTGCATCCCAGAAGTCCCGCCGGAAGACCTTGTTCCAGCAGGCGCGCCCGAACAGCAGCGAGGGGCGGTCGGCTACCGCGAACCCGCTCCCCGGCCGCTCGTAGGCGGGCCATGCCCCGGTCGGACGCCAGGTGCGCGTGGGCGAGAACTTGAGGTAGTCGCCGAAGGCGAGGTCGGAGCCGGATGCCTCGAGGCTCGAGAGCAGCGCGGCGTAGGCGCCGTCGGGCACGAGGTCGTCGCCGTCGCAGAAGGCGACGTATCGGCCGTGCGCCGCCGCGACCCCGGCGTTGCGTGCCGAGCCGCCGCCCCTCGCGGTCGCCCGGACGAGGCGCACCCGCGGGTCGGAGGCCGCGATCGACTCGACGAGCGCGACCGTCCGGTCGGTGGAGTGATCGTCGACCACGAGCACCTCGAGCCCGCCGGGCACGTGCTGGGCGAGCACCGATTCGAGCGTCTCCTCGATCCACGTCGCCACGTCGTGCGTCGGGATGATCACGGACAGCGTCGGGGTTCGCGGGGCGTTCACCCGGCGAGCTTAGAACGGTCGTCGCAGCATTCCGCGGCTGTGCACGCAGCCGTCGCCGGGAGTTCTCCGTCCGGTCATCTTCGGGCGATTGCCTCTGGTCATGCCCTCGTCGCGCAGTGCCGTCCGTCCGTTGCGAGCCTCGGTGAGGGGGCTCCGCGACTCGGCTCGCGACGTGCTTCTCCGAGCGAGTGCCCGGCGCAACGCCCGTCTGGCGGCCCGGGTGCCGCTGCACGGGCGACGCCGGGGCTGGATCGACGTGGTCATGCCGGTGCGCGACGTGGGGGAGTACGTCGACGAGAGCATCCGCTCGGTGCTCGGGCAGAGCCACTGGCGCGTGAACCTCCTGGTCGTCGACGACGACTCGACCGACGGCACAGCCGAGATCCTGCGTCGCTGGGCGGCCCGCGACGGCCGCGTGCGGGTGCTGCGCACGGTCGCGCACGACCCGAACGCGGCGCGCAACCTCGCGCTCGGCGCGGCGCGGGCGGAGTACCTCGCGTTCCTCGACGGCGACGACGTGCTGCTCGAGCACGCCTACCGCGACATGGTCCGCAGGCTCGAGGCCTCGGGGTCCGATTTCGTGGCGGGCTCCTACGACCGGCTCGCGGGCGGGCGGCGCACGCCCGCGGCCTTCTGGATCTCTGATGCGCACGCGGTCGACGTCGACGCGACGACCGCCGAGCGTTCGCCCGCGATGCTCGTGAACGCGGTGCAGTGGAGCAAGGTGTACCGCAGGTCGTTCTGGAACGCCGCGGGACTGCGGTTCCCCGAGGGCGGGCACTTCAACGACCAGATCGTGAGCGCGAAGGCCTACGCGCGTTCGACGGCGTTCGACGTCATGAGCCGCCCGGTCGTGTCGTGGCGGGTGCGGTCCGACGGCTCGTCGATGACGCAGCAGGTCGCGTCGCCACGGCAGGTCGCCGACCGGTTCCGGACGAGCGAGGAGGTGATCCGGGTGCTGGCGAGGGAGGGGTCGCCGTCGCTGGCGCGGCACCGGCTCGTGCAGTTCCTCGAGAACGACCTGGGGATCGCGGCCGGCCAGGTCGCCGTGATGGGGGATGACGCCTACCTGGCGTTGCGCGACGGGTTGATCGCGTTCGCCCCCGGGTTCGAGCAGACCACGATCTGGCGGCGCGTGCCTGCCGCCATGAAGGTGCTCTTCCACCTGATCCTGGTCGATGATCGGGCGGCCGCGACCTCGTTCGTCGAGCAGGGCGGCCTCGACCTGCTGCGGCACCGCCCCGTGTCGGTCGACGGCACGGTGCACGTGCGGCTGCCGTTCTGGGCGGACCGGGCGACCGCGGTGCCGCTCGAGTGCTTCGCCGCCTCGCCCCGCGACCTCCGGTTCCTGCTCGGCGCCGGGCTGCTCGAGTCGGTCGAGGTGCACTCGCGGGTGCCGGGGCCGATCACGCGGGAGCTGGAGCAGTTGCTCGCCGACGCGCGGCACCTGGACCCGACGGCGCGGCCCTCGACGACCCGGGTCGTCTGACGCTGCCGCGGGCTCGGGTCGTCAGGCGAGCCTGGCGAGCTCGGGCTCTGCGGTCGCAGCCGCCGGACGACCGCCGAACACGCGGCGGTAGGCCGTGGGCGTCGTCTGCAGCACCTTCACGAAGTGGTGGCGCATGACGGCGGCGGCGCCGAACCCGGTCTCGCGGGCGATCTCCTCGAGCGACAGCGAGGTCTCCTCGAGGAGCTGCTGCGCGCGCAGCAGGCGCTGGCGGTTGAGCCAGGCGTTCGGCGTCGTGCCGGTCTCGGCGCGGAACCGCCGTGCGAACGTGCGCGGCGACATGAGCGCCTTCCGGGCGAGCAGGTCGACCGTGAGGTCCTCGTCGAGGTGCTCGAGCATCCAGGCCGTGACCGTGGCGAACGAATCGGTGCGGCATTCGGGCACGGGGGTCTGGATGAACTGGGACTGCCCGCCGTCGCGCTGCGGCGGAACGACCATGCGCCGCGCGACGATGTTCGCGGCGGCGGCTCCGAGCTCGGTGCGCACGATGTGCAGTGCGGCGTCGATGCCGGCAGCGGTGCCCGCGCCGGTGACGACCTTCTCGTCCTGCACGAAGAGCACGTCGGGGTCGACGACCGTGTCGGGGAAGGTCTCGGCCATGAGGTCGGTGTACATCCAGTGGGTGGTCGCGCGGCGACCGGCCAGCACTCCCGCGTGGCCCAGCGTGAACGCGCCGGAGCAGACCGAGAGCACCCAGGCGCCGCGGTCGACGGCCGAGCGGATCACGTCGAGCACGCGCTCGTCGGGCTCGCTGCCGATGAGCGAGGCGGGAACCGCGACGAGGTCGGCCTCGTAGGCGAAGGAGAGGTCCTCGTGCACGACCACGTCGAAGCCGAGCTTGGTGTGGATCGGGCCGGGGTCTGCGGCGACGACGTGGAAGTCGAATGTCGGCCCGCCCTGCGCGGTGCGGTCGATGCCGAAGACCTCGCACACGACGCCGAACTCGAACGGCGCCATCTGGTCGAGGGCGATGCAGGCGACGGATCGGAGCACGTGGCAGCCTCCTTGGCAGAAAGTGGTCGGTGGTTGTCAACCCTGCCACTTTCGGCAGGATATGACAAGAGCGAGACTTTCTGCCATGACCATTCTCCTGATCCTCACCATCGCCGCACTGGCCGTCTGGGCGGTCGCCGGAGCAGTCCTCTCGGCGACCCGCGACGGCTACCACCGCCTCGACGCCCGCGACGGGTATCGCCGAACCCCCGTTAGCATCGACTGAGGCCTGCCACCGGGCGCGCCCGGAAAGGCAGGAAATGAGCTGGCTCGTCACCGGAGGCGCCGGATACATCGGAGCGCACGTCGTTCGCGCGTTCCGTGCGCAGGGCATCGACGCGGTCGTGATCGACGACCTCTCCTCCGGCAAGGAGGCGTTCGTCCCCGAGGGCGTCCCGCTCGTGCGCGGATCGATCCTCGACGGCGCGCTCCTGGAGCAGGCCATGACCGACCACGACGTGCAGGGCGTCGTGCACCTCGCGGGCTTCAAGTACGCGGGCGTCTCGGTGAACCGGCCGCTGCACACGTACGAGCAGAACGTGACGGGCACGGCGACCCTCCTCGCCGCCATGGCGAGCACGGGCGTCGACCGCCTCGTGTTCTCGTCGAGCGCCGCGGTGTACGGCACGCCCGATGTCGACCTCGTCACCGAGGCGACCGCGAAGCACCCGGAGTCGCCCTACGGCGAGTCCAAGCTGATCGGCGAGTGGATCATCGCCGATCAGGGGCGGGCGACGGGGCTGCGCCACACCAGCCTGCGGTACTTCAACGTCGTCGGCTCCGGCACGACCGAGGTCTACGACGCGAGCCCGCACAACCTCTTCCCGCTCGTGTTCGACGCCCTCCTCGACGGGCGCACGCCCCGCATCAACGGCACCGACTACCCGACGCCCGACGGCACCTGCGTGCGCGACTACATCCACGTCGCCGACCTCGCCGAGGCCCACGTCGTGGCGGCGCGACGCCTCGACGACGGCGAGCCCCTCGAGCCCGTGTACAACCTCGGCTCAGGCGACGGCGTCTCGGTCGGCGAGATCATGACCGCGGTCGCCGACGCGACGGGCATCGACTTCGTCCCGGATGCCGCGCCGCGCCGCACCGGCGACCCCGCCCGGATCGTCGCCTCCGGCGAGCTCGCCGCGCGCGACCTCGACTGGCGCATGCGGCACTCGCTGGCCGACATGGTGACGACCGCCTGGGAGGCCCGCCGGGCGGCGACCGACGCCTAGGCGTCGACGCGCGGCATCCGCGCTCCGGATCAGATCACAACTCGCCAACGCCCTCGGCGTGTCGATCGCGTGTCGAAGCCTCGATGACCGATCGAGGGTTTACGATCTGCGACTTGACTCTCACGAACTACACCGGTGTAATTGGTCATGACACACCCTTTGGGTGGTCGGTACAACTGGGTGGGAGACGATATGAGCAATCCTGAATATCGTTCTGGAGTACCTGACGATTGGTTCGTCGATCCGGTTCGGCTCGGCGTTCCTGGGGTTCGTCCGGGAGCTGGCGACGACAATCCGCTGGCATGGCAGAGCGACGCACTGTGCGCGCAGACCGATCCGGAGGCGTTCTTCCCCGAGAAGGGCGGTTCCACGCGCGACGCGAAGAAGATCTGCACGGGCTGCGAGGTCCGGGCGCAGTGCCTCGAATACGCGTTGGGCAACGACGAGCGGTTCGGCATCTGGGGTGGACTGTCCGAACGCGAACGTCGCAAGCTCCGCAAACGGGCGGTCTGAACGAGCACGCGCCGTCACCTGAGGGTGGCGGCGCGTTCGTCGTTCCGGGGCTCCCATCGGATTCGAGGCGCGCCCGGGCAGTTCCGGATCACGCGCACGGCGCCGCCTAGGCTGGCCCCGATGTTCCCCAGAGTCACCGCCGTCCTCGTCGCTCGCCACGGCGGCGACCGCCTACGGCACACGTTGGACGCCCTCCGTGCGCAGGGCCGACCGCCCGACGCGCTCGTCATCGTGCTCACGAGGCCCGAGGCCGATGCTCGCGAGATCGCCGCCTCCGCGGGCGCGACCCACCTCGTCGAGTCGAACGAGACGCTCTCGTTCGGCGAGGCCGTGCGCGCGGGCGAGCGCGTACTCGAGCCCCCGGCCGACGAGGCCGACGCGCTCTGGCTCCTCGCCGAGGACTCGGCCCCCGAGCCCGACGCGCTCGAGGCGCTGCTCGCGACGCTCGTGAACGGCCGCTCGATCGCCGTCGCCGGACCCAAGCTCGTGCGCTGGGACGCCCCCGATCGGCTCTCGAGCCTCGGTCGCACCATGACGCGACTCGGTCGCTCCGTGCCCGTGGTCCCCGAGGAGCTCGACCAGGGGCAGCACGACGACCAGAGCGACGTGCTTGGGCTCGACCCGGCAGGACTGCTCGTACGCCACCAGGCGTGGCAGGCGCTCGACGGCTTCGACCCCGCGCTGCCCGTCGTCGACGACGGACTCGACCTCGGCGTGCGAGCGCGCCTCGCCGGCAACCGGGTCGTCGTGGTGCCCGAGGCGCGCGTGCGCTTCGCGCGCGACGGCGTCGCCGGCCCGCAGGCGGGCGACCGGGCTTCCTCCCGCCGTCGGACGGACCGTCTCGCGCGCGCCGCCGCCCTGCACCGGCGGCTCGTGTACGCGCCCGCCGCCGCGGTGCCGCTGCACTGGCTCACGTTCCTGCCGCTCGCGCTCGTCCGTTCGGTCGTCGCGCTGCTCGGCAAGCGCCCCGGCGCGATCCCGGGGGAGTTCACGGCGGCCTTCGCGACCATGTTCGGCGGCATGCGCGTGCCCAGGTCGCGTCGGGTGCTCGCTTCGGCGAAGACCACCGGATGGTCGGCCGTCGCGCCGCTCCGGCTGCAGCCCGACGAGGCCAGGCGACGCCGCGATGCCGCGGTGGAGGCGCGCCGCATCCGCGCGCGCGGACGCACCGACGACGTGGCGTTCATCGGCACGGGCGGCGGCTGGGTGCTGCTCGTGTCGGTCGTGGCATCCGTGGTGCTGTTCTCCTGGCTGCTCGGCGCAGGAGGCGTCGGCGGCGGCGGACTGCTGCCCCTGTCGAACGGCCTCGCCGAGCTCTGGCGCAACGCGGCGTACGGCTGGCGCGACATCGGTGCCGGGTTCGTCGGCGCCGCAGACCCGTTCGCCGGCATGCTCGCCGTGCTCGGGTCGATCACGTTCTGGGCGCCGTCGGCGGCGCTCGTCGGACTCTGGCTGCTCGCGCTGCCCGCCGCCGCGCTCGGCGCGTGGTTCGCCGCGTCGAGGCTGACGGAACGCGGGTGGGTGCGCGCACTCGCCGCGATCGTCTGGATGCTGGCGCCGATGTTCCTCGCGGCGCTCGCCGAGGGGCGCCCGGGTGCCGTGCTGGCGCACGTGCTGCTCGGCTGGCTCGCCTACGCGATGCTCGGCGCCGCCCGATCGTGGTCGTCGGCCGCGACCGCGTCGTTGCTCTTCGCCGCAGTGCTCGCCGCGGCACCGAGCCTCGCGCCCGCCCTGCTGCTCGGCTGGGTCGTCGCCCTCGCGACCAGCGGCCGCGCGGCGGTGCGCTTCGCCTGGCTCCCGGTGCCCGCGCTCGCGCTCGCCCTGCCGCTCGTGCTCGAGCAGATCTCGGCGGGCAACCCGCTCGGCCTGCTCGCCGACCCGGGGCTGCCGCTCGGCAGCGTGTCGCCGACCCCGTGGGAGCTCGCGCTCGGCCTGCCCGAGGCGGGCTGGGGTGGTTGGCCCGATGCCGTCGCATCGATCCCGGTGCTCGCGGGCCTCGACGCGCGCACGCTCATGTTCGTGCTGTCGGCCCTGCTCGTGCCGCTTCTGCTCGTCGGGCTCGGCGCGTTCTTCGCCCGCGGCATCCGCACGGTGCTCCTCGCCGTCGCGACCGCGATCGCGGGCTTCGCGACCGCGTTCGCCGCGACGCTGCTGTCGGTCGCGACCGCAGGGTCGGAGTCGATCGCGATCTGGGCCGGTGCCGGGCTGAGCCTCGCCTGGCTCGGACTGGTCGTGGCGGTCGTGGTGGGCGCAGACGCCCTTCGGCGCTTCCGCGGCTGGGTGGTCGCGGTGGTCGCCCTCTGCGCGGTCGTCGCGGTGATGCCCACGCTCGGGGCCCTCGCCACGGGGTCGGCGGTGGTGGGGCCTGCGGCCGAGCGCTCCGTGCCCGCGTACGTGGTCGCCGAGGCCGACGCCGATCCCCGGGTCACGACGCTCCGGATGCAGCCGCTCCCCGACGGCGGCCTCCGCGCGACGCTCGTGCACGGGCTCGGCGAGACCCTCGACGACCAGTCGACCCTCGCGCAGACGCGCACCGAGCTCACCGACGACGAGCTGCAGATCGCCGACATCGCCGGCAACCTCGCGAGCCGCAGCGGGTTCGACGCCGACGCCGCGGTGGGCGAGTACGGCATCTCGTTCGTGCTGCTCGCCGGAGCGGCCGACGGCGATTCGAATGCGACCGCCGAGCGAGCCCGCGTCGCCCTCGACGGCAATGCGGCGCTCACCCCGGTCGGCGACACCGACTACGGCACCCTGTGGCGCTTCGTCGACGCCGAGCCGGATGCCGCGGCCGCCCAGATCCCGACCGACACCGGCTGGGTCGGTGGCCTCGTGACGGCCGTGCAGCTGCTCGTGCTGCTCGTGACCCTGCTGCTGTCGATCCCGACCGGTGCCGGACGAGAGCTGGATCGGCGGCCCCAGCGGGCGTCGCGCATGCGGCGCACCAGGCGGGAGCCGGTGGGGCGGGCCGAGACCGAGGTCGAGGCCGAGACTGAGTCCGAGCGCGATTCGGAGCCCGCGGCGGAGTCCGCATCGGTACCTGAGTCCGAGCCCGAAGCTGAGCCGGTGGAGCCGGCTGACACCGAGACTGAGGCCGAGCCCGATTCGGAGCCCGAGGCGGAGCCCGAATCGGTATCCGAGCCTGACCCTGAGCCGGCGTCCGAACCGGAGCCGGAGTCCGAGCCTGAACCACAGTCCGAAGCCGAACCCGAGTCCGAACCCGATCCCGAATCTCCCGACCGACCCGATGCAGGGGAGGCCCCCGATGCCCGCTGATCGCAGGAAGCTCGTTCGGATCGGAGTGCGCTCGCTCGCGGCCGTCGCGACCGCGGCCGTGGCGGTCGGCCTCGTCGGTGCCGCGACCCTCGGCACCTGGCCCGCCCACCGGGCGGAGCCGCCGTCGACGGTCGTGCAGCCCGAGGCCGTGAGCCAGCAGCGCGTCTGCCCCGGCCCGATCCTCGCGCTCGGCGCCGACGCGGCGGAGGCGACCGCGATCGACGTGGTCGGCACGGCGTCGGTCGTCACCGCGACGCAGCCCGACGACGTCGACCTCGAACTGTCGTGGCTGGCGATGTCCGACGATCCCGGGGCGGCGGAGGATTCCGGCCCGCTCGTGATCGACGCGGCGGCGGGCGCCGTCGACCCGGGCATGCTCGCGGGCGCCCAGTCGCAGACGGAACGGTCCGAGACGATCGGCGGGTTCGCCGCGGCATCCTGCACCGAGGGCGCCGCCGAGTCATGGCTCGTCGCCGGTGCGACCACCGTCGGCCGCAGCAGCCTCGTGCTGCTCTCGAACGCGAGCGACGTCGCGGCGACGGTCGACGTGCGGGTGATCGGCGAAGCCGGCCCTGTCGAGGCACGCTCGGCGATCGGCATCACCGTGCCCGCGAAGACGCAGCGCGTGCTCTCGCTCGCGGGCCTCGCGCCCAACGTCGCATCGCCCGTCGTGCACGTCACGAGCAGCGGCGGGGCGATCGCCGCCTCACTCGAGCAGTCGGTGGTCGAGGGGCTGGCGCCTGCGGGCGTCGAGATCTCCGGCCCGACGGCGCCGCCCGCGGAGACCCAGGTGATCCCGGGTGTGCTGATCGACGGCGGCACGGGCGTGGCCGCCGACGAGGACCACGCCGACGGCGATGCGTTCCCGGCGCTCCGGCTCTACAGCCCGAGCGGCGACGAGGTCGAGGCGGTGATCTCCGTGGTGCCGGTCGACGGCGGCGCCGGCGATTCCATCGACGCCGACCTGCAGCCGGGCAAGGTGAGCGACATCCCGCTCGGCGACCTCCCCGAAGGCGCCTACACGGTGCGCATCGACGCCGACGGCCCGATCGTCGCCGCCGCCCGGTCGACGGTCGCCGCACCCCCCGGCGACGACGACGCGGCGACGGATGCCGGGGTGCCGGCCGATCTCGCCTGGTTCGCCGCCGCGCAGCCCCTGCTCGACTCCGCGGTGCTCGCGATCCCGTCCGGACCGTCGCCCGCCCTGCACCTCGCGCTCGATGCCGATGCCTCGGACACGGCCTCCGTCACGGTCACCGTCGGCGGCGACGAGGTCGAGGTCGAGGTGCCGCCGTCCGGCGCGGTCTCGGTGCCGCTCGAACGCGGAACCGCGGTGCTCACCGGAGCCGAAGGAGTACGGGCCTCCGTCTCGTTCCGCGGTGCCGACGCGCTCGCCTCGTTCCCCGTCGCCCCGCCGGGCCCCCTCGACTCGCCGATCAGGGTGTACCCGCGCTGATCGGATGCCGCGGGGCCGGCCGGGGCAGTCGTCCCGGGTGCGTTGCGTCCGACGGTGCCTGCGCCCTGCGCCGTCCGACGGTGCGCAGGGACCGGCCAGGCGACGTGCCGCGGGGGCGGCAGCGCACGTCAGAGGTGGCGGTAGCGCCCCGGTGCGAGCTCCCACGGGTCGCGGTCGAGGAACTCGGCGACGGCGCGGAACACGCAGCTCTCGATGAGCAGCTTCTCGTCGCGCTCCTCGCCCTCCTGGAGGCGCAGGAACCGCACGATCGGCAACCGGTGGAACGTGATGCGCCGCTCGTCGTGCACGACCTTCCAACGATCGATGTGGTCGCCGTGGATCGCCTCCGCCGGAGCCTGCGTGACCTCGAAGACGACGCCCTCGAGTTCGGGCCAGAGGCCGCGCAGGTACGACGCCGTCGCCGCGACCGTCGCATCGAACTCCTCGATGCGGGTCGTGAGGGGCTCGAGGTGGGGGCCGGTGACTGCCGAGCGCATGCCCCGGCCGTGCCGGTCGCGGGCGAGTCGCCGGGGCGAGCGCGGGGTGGCGACACGACGGGATCGGGGCATGCCCTCCATCGTAATGTCCGGCAGCGTCGCTACCATGGTCGAGCCATGAAGAGACGATGTTCGCGCACCGCGTGCCCCGCCGAGGCGGTCGCGACCCTCACCTTCGACTACGCCGACTCGATGGCCGTGCTCGGCCCCCTGTCGGTGACCCGCGAGCCCCACGGCTACGACCTCTGCGCCACCCACGCCGAGCGCACCTCCGCGCCGGTCGGCTGGCAGGTCGTTCGATATGTCACGCCGGGTCGGGTAGATTCCACCGCATGACGAACGCCTCGAACCCGGTCGACCGCGAGCGCCTGAGCTCCATCGTGAAGGCATACGACGTCCGTGGGATCGTGGGCGACGCGCTCACCGAGCAGTCGGTCGAAGCCCTCGCGGCCGCCTTCGTCGACGAGGTCGGCGCTGCCGGCGGCAAGGTGGTCGTCGGCCACGACATGCGCGATTCCTCCCCGGTGTTCGCCGCAGCGTTCGCACGCGGCGCGACGGCCCGCGGGGCCGACGTGGTCGCGATCGGGCTCTGCTCGACCGACGAGAGCTACTACGCATCGGGTGCGCTGCACGCGCCCGCCGCGATGTTCACGGCCAGCCACAACCCGGCCGCCTACAACGGCATCAAGTTCTCGCGGGCAGGGGCGCAGGGCATCTCGCTCGACACCGGGCTCGCGGCGATCCGCGACCGTGCGGGCGACTACCTCGAGCAGGGCATCCTCCCCGTCGAGGCCACCGGTTCGGTGCAGCCGCTCGACGTGCTGGCCGACTACGCCGCCTACCTGCGCTCGCTGGTCGACCTCTCCGGCATCCGCCCGCTCAAGGTCGTCGTCGACGCGGGCAACGGCATGGGCGGGCTCACGGTGCCCGCAGTGCTCGGCACCGCGGCGGGCCTGTCCGAGCTGCCGCTCGAGATCGTGCCGCTGTACTTCGAGCTCGACGGCACGTTCCCCAACCACGAGGCCAACCCGCTCGAGCCCGCGAACCTCGTCGACCTGCAGGCCGCGGTGGTCGAGCACGGTGCAGACCTCGGGCTCGCCTTCGACGGCGACGCCGACCGTTGCTTCGTCGTCGACGAGCGCGGCGCGGCGGTCACCCCGTCGGCGGTCGCCGCGATCGTCGCGGTGCGCGAGATCGCCAGGGTCACGGCCCTCGGCGAGACCGACGTGAACGTGATCCACAACCTCATCACGTCGCGCTTCGTGCCCGAGACGATCGAGCAGGCGGGCGCGAACCCGGTTCGCACGCGCGTCGGCCACTCGCTCATCAAGGACCGCATGAAGGAGACCGGCGCGGTCTTCGGCGGCGAGCACTCCGCGCACTACTACTTCCGCGACTTCTGGGGCGCCGACAACGGCATGCTCGCCGCGATGCACGTGCTCGCCGAGTTCGGGTCGCAGCGGGCGCCGCTGTCGGAGCTCGCCGACCGGTTCACGCCGTACGCGCTCTCCGGAGAGATCAACTCGGTCGTCGACGACGTGCCGTCGGCGTACACCCGGGTGGTCGAGGCGTTCCAGGGCCGAGGGGAGTTCGACGAGCTCGACGGACTCACGGTGTTCGGCATCACGGCCGAAGACGAGCCGTTCTGGTGGTTCAACGTGCGCCCGTCGAACACCGAGCCGCTGCTGCGCCTGAACGTCGAGGGTGCGGATGCCTCGACCATGGCCGTCGTGCGCGACGAGGTGCTCGCCCTCATCCGCGCCTGATCGGGTCGGCTGCCCAGTCGGCCGGGCGCCTGCGACAATGGACGCATGACCATCGCCGAGACCTCCGCCCTCCCGTTCAAGGTCGCCGACCTCTCGCTCGCCGCGGCGGGGCGCCACCAGCTCCGCCTCGCCGAGAACGAGATGCCCGGCCTCATGGCCCTCCGCGAGGAGTTCGGCCCCTCGCAGCCGCTCGCGGGCGCTCGCATCGCGGGCAGCCTGCACATGACCGTGCAGACCGCGGTGCTCATCGAGACGCTCGTGGCCCTCGGCGCGCAGGTGCGCTGGGCGAGCTGCAACATCTTCTCGACGCAGAACGAGGCGGCCGCGGCGATCGCGGTCGGCCCCGAGGGAACCGTCGACGACCCCAAGGGGGTTCCGGTGTTCGCCTGGAAGGGCGAGACCCTCGAGGAGTACTGGTGGTGCACCGACCGCATCTTCGACTGGAGCGCGGAGGCGGCCGCCGCAGGTGCCGACTGGATCGGCCCGAACATGATCCTCGACGACGGCGGCGACGCCACGCTGCTGGTGCACGACGGCCGCGCGTTCGAGCTCGCGGGCGCCGTGCCCGCGACGCCCGCCGACGCCAGCCACGAGTACGGCGTGGTGCTCGACACGCTCCGCCGGTCGCTGGAGGCGAGCTCCGACCGCTGGACCCGCATCGCCGATGAGCTCAAGGGCGTCACCGAAGAGACGACGACCGGCGTGCACCGCCTCTACGAGCTGCACGCCAAGGGCGAGCTGCGCTTCCCGGCGATCAACGTCAACGACTCGGTCACGAAGTCGAAGTTCGACAACAAGTACGGCATCCGCCACTCGCTGCCCGACGGCCTGAACCGCGCGACCGACGTGCTCATGGGCGGCAAGGTCGCGTTCGTCGTCGGGTACGGCGACGTCGGCAAGGGAGCGGCCGAGGCGCTGCGCGGCCAGGGCGCGCGCGTCATCGTCAGCGAGGTCGACCCGATCTGCGCGCTGCAGGCGGCCATGGACGGCTACCAGGTCGCGCGCGTCGAAGACGTGGTCGGCGAGGTCGACATCTTCGTGACCTGCACGGGCAACAAGGACGTGCTGCGCCTCGAGCACATGCTCGCCATGAAGCACCTCGCGATCGTCTCGAACGTCGGCCACTTCGACAACGAGATCGACATGGCGGGCCTCGAGGCGCTCGAGGGCGTCGAGAAGGTCGAGATCAAGCCGCAGGTGCACGAGTGGCGCCTGCCGACCGGCCGGTCGATCCTCGTGCTCTCCGAGGGTCGCCTCATGAACCTCGGCAACGCGACCGGTCACCCGTCGTTCGTCATGTCGAACTCGTTCACCAACCAGGTGCTCGCGCAGATCGAGCTCTGGACCCGGCCCGAGCAGTACCCCGTCGGCGTCTACGTGCTGCCGAAGCACCTCGACGAGAAGGTCGCGCGCCTGCACCTCGACTCCCTCGGCGTGCAGCTCACCGAGCTCAGCCCCGAGCAGGCCGCCTACATCGGCGTGCCGGTCGAGGGCCCGTACAAGGTCGACCACTACCGGTACTGATCGGTCGGTCTCGCATGGGCGGGGCGGATGCCGCGGGCGCAGGCCTGCGGCATCCGCCCCGCTCTCGTTCCGTGGTTGTCCTGCGCGCTCGGCGAGACCCGCGTGCGGAGGCCGGCCGACGAGCCCGCGCGGCGTGCGGGGACTCGCGGGCTCAGCGCCGCGGGAACCCCGCGGGAGCGGCCGACAGCACGGGTTCGAGCGCGGCGAGACGGGCGCGTTCGAGTTCGAGCGCCCGGGCGTCGCGCGTGCGGCGGAGGGCGACCACGCCGGCCAGGAACGGCTCGGGCGCGGCATCCGGCACCGGCGAGACGAACGGCGCGACCTCGGCCGCGAGCGATGCCGCGAGGCGGGCGCGGCTCTCGGGCGAGAGCTGCCCGACGTTCTCGAAGAACGAGGCGACGCGGCGCGCCAGCGGGTCGGGCAGTCGAGCGACGTCGGCGATCGAGGCCCACGGCACGAGCGCCGTCGGCACGTCGAAGGGGTTCGACGGCACGGCGGGCGTGCGCTCGACCTGGGCGTGGGTGCCGGCGAGCAGGTCGCCGAGTCGCTTCGACGAGGGGTTCAGGAATCCGACGAGCACGGCGAGCCCGCCGAGGGTGAGGTAGATCTCGAGCACGCCGGTGAGGGCCCGGATGAAGGCGTGCCGGAACCCGATCGCGCCGCCGTCGTCGCGCACGACGCGCAGGCCCATCGCGAGCTTGCCGAGCGAACGACCGCGCGAGGCCGTCTCGACCGCGGTCGGCACGACGATGATGACGAGCACGACGCCGCCGATCGCGATCGCCCGGAACGCCGCGCCGTCGACCGTGAGCCCGGCGCCCGTGGCGATGAGGGCCATGCCGACGAGGAGCGCGATCGAGACGAGCACGTCGATGATGGTGCCGCCGCCGCGCATGAGCGCCGATGCCGGTCGAAGGTCGAGCGCGACGGCCTCGCCGATGACCACGCCCTCCTCGTCGTGACGGGCGGCGCCGCTGCGGGCGTGCGTGGCGTCGACCATGGCTAGTATTCAAGCAGATGGACCTCGACGCGCTCGCCTCAGCACGCCACGACGAATGGCAGCGGCTCGACGCGCTCGGGCGTGCGAGTCGGCTCTCGGGCCCCGAGGCCGACGAGCTCATCGAGCGCTACCAGGGCGCCGCCTCCGATCTCTCGCTCGTGCAGACGACGGTCGGCTCGACGGCGCTCGGCGACCGGCTCTCGATCGGGCTCGCGAGGGCGCGCCTGCGGTTCACCGGCGCCTCCGAGAACCCGCTGAAGCTCTTCACGCGGTTCGCGCTGGTCGATCTGCCGGCCGCCCTGTACCGGGTGCGGTGGCTGACGCTCGCGGTCGCCGTGGCGACCGTGGTCGTCGCCGCGCTGTATGCGTGGTGGATCGCCGCCGACCCTCGGGTGCTCGCATCGCTCGGCGACGAGGCCGACCTGCAGCAGCTCGCCGACGAGGGTTTCGTGTCGTACTACTCGGAGAACCCGGCGGCCTCGTTCGCCGGCGCCGTGTGGACGAACAACGCGTGGATCGCCGCGCAGTGCGTCGCGTTCGGCATCACCGGCGTGTGGGTGCCAGTGGTGATCATGCAGAACGCCCAGAACCTCGGCATCACGGCGGCCATCATGTTCGCCTACGACGAGGCCGACACGTTCTTCCTCTACATCACGCCCCACGGCCTGCTGGAGCTCACGTGCGTGTTCGTCGCCGCGGCCGCCGGCCTCCGCATCTTCTGGGCGTGGGTCGCTCCGGGCCGGCGTCCGCGCGGCGTCGCGCTGGCCCAAGAGGCGCGCGCCCTGTTCACGGTCGCGATCGGGCTCGTGTTCTTCCTGTTCGTCTCGGGACTCATCGAGGGGTTCGTGACGCCCGCCCCGTGGCCGTGGCCCGTGAAGATCGGCATCGGCGTGCTCGCGCTCGGCGGGTTCCTCGCATACATGCTCGTGCTCGGCGGTCGGGCGACACGGGCGAGCGCGACCGGCGACCTCGAGGAGTTCGAGGCGGGAGCGACCCGCATCATCGCCGGCTGACCCGCATCCGTTCCGGTGCTCACAGCACCCGCGGGAGACGGCGAACGGCGGAGGTCCCGCGTGGGACATCCGCCGTTCGTGGTGCCGGACTAGGCCGCGAGCTTCGCGGGCCGGTCGAAGACCGCCTTGAAGATGAAGCCCGCGATGACCGCGCCGAGGATCGGGGCGACGATCGAGAGCCAGACCTGGCTCAGCGCTTCTGCCCCGCCGAAGATCGCGGTCGCGATCGAACGGGCCGGGTTGAACGAGCCGTTCGAGACCGGGATCGCGACGAGCGCGATGACCGTGAGGGTCAGGCCGATCGCCAGCGGCGCGAAGTTCGCGGCCACGCGGCCGGAGCTGGTCACGCTGAGGATCACGAAGAGGAAGACCGCGGTCGCGATCGTCTCGACGAGGAACACGGACACGAGGCCGTAGCCGCCCGGCGACAGTTCGCCGTACCCGGTCGAGGCGCCCTGGAACACGGCGATGTCGAAGACCGGGCCGGTCGCGAGGATGCCGAGCAGCGCCGTCGACGCCAGAATGCCGCCGACGAGCTGCGCGGCGATGTAGCCGAGCACCTCGCGCCACGCGAAGTGGCCGGCGACCGCGAGCCCGAGGGTCACGGCCGGGTTGAAATGCCCACCCGAGATCGGGCCGAACGCGTAGGCCCCGACCACGACGCTCAGGCCGAGCGCGAGCGCGACGCCGAGGAAGCCGACGTTCAGGCCGCCCTCGCCGCCGGCGAATCCGGCCGCGAAGATCGCGGTGCCGATCACGCCGAAGACGAGGATGAAGGTGCCGAGCACCTCCGAGGTGAGTTTCTGGACCGTCGACGGTGAGGCGACGGGAGTGGACGTGGTGGACATGACCGATCCTTTCGTAGGGAGGGTTCGAAGCGCGTGTGCATGAGCAGTGCCGAGTGGAACGCGGCGCCCCCGAGCCGCGGTTCGTTGCGACCATAGCGAGCGCGCGCCGCTCGATCGGGACATCCGGGGTCGCATGACCGAATCGTTATGCGATGTTCGATGTCCGGACCCGCTGGTCGGTCTCGGACGTCGGCGCCGGGTCAGAGCAGTCCAGCGGCCTTCAGGTCGAGGTACCGATCGGCGAGTGCCGGCGGCAGGTCGCGAGGGGCCGCCGAGACCGCATGGGCGCCCGACTGCCGGATCGCCGCCGCCACGCGGTCGACGTCGAGGCGAGCACGCTCGGCCGAGCCGGCGAGGTACGCCTCGTCGAGCGTGCCGCGGCGCGCGGCCGAGGCGGCCGACTCGGGATCCAGCACCGACGCGACGAGCACGGTGTGCCTGGCCGTCAATTGCGGCAGCACCGAGAGCAGCCCGCGCGTCGCCCCGGGAGAGTCGGCGGCCGTGAGCAGCACGACGAGCGCGCGTCGGCTCGTCGTGGCCCGGATCCGGGCCGGTAGGCCCGTCCAGTCGGCCTCGATGAGCTCGGCCTCGACGCCGGCCATCGCCTCGACGAGACGGGGCAGCAGTTGGGGGCCCGTCACCCCGGTCACCCTGGCGCGCGCCCGTCGGTCCCACGCGAAGAAATCGACGCGGTCGCCGGCGTGCGTCGCGAGCGCGGCGAGCAGCAGGGTGGACTCCCACGCGGTGTCGAGCCGGGGTTCGTCGGCCACCCGCGCGGCCGCCGTGCGCGAGGTGTCGGCGACGATCACGATGCGGCGGTCGCGTTCGGGCCGCCAGGTGCGCACCATGAGCTTCGCGCCGCCACGGGCCGCCGGATCGACGTGGCGCGCGGTGGCACGCCAGTCGATGGAGCGCACGTCGTCGCCGCGCACGTACTCGCGGATCGAGTCGAACTCGGTGCCCTGGCCGCGCACCAGCATGGGCGTGCGGCCGTCGAGCTCGCGCAGGCGCGTGAGCCGCGACGGCAGGTGCACGCGCGAGTGGAACGGCGGCAGCACGCGCAGGCGCCCCGGCGCCGCGAGCGTCGCCTGTCGGCACCACAGGCCCAACGGCCCGGCCGAGCGGATCGTCACGGCCTCCGTTCGCCGATCGCCGCGGCGCCACGGTTCGAGCTGCAGCCGCAGGCTCCGCCGCTCGCCTGCAGCGACGTCGAGCCGGGTGCGGTTCGACCCGGCGACCCCGGCCGACGGCTCCCAGCCGTCGCGGACGGTGGCGCGCAGCATCCGCTCGCCCGTGTTGACGACCGTGAGCGTCGAGGTCGCGGCCTCGCCCAGGCGCACCCGCTCGGGCAGGTCGCGCACGAGCGAGACCCGTCGCGGCGAGCCCGCGAGCGACAGGTCGAGCGCGCCCAGCCCGATCGTCACGGCGAGCCAGCCGAGCAGCGCGAGCCACGCGGCATCCGCCCCCGAGAGCCCCGCGACGACGACGGGCACGACGCCGAGGGCGACGAGCAGCACGAACCGACCGGTGACCGTCATGTCAGAGCGGCACCTGCACCTGCTGCATGATCGCGCGCAGCACCGCGTCGACCGAGACGCCCTCGAGCTCGGCCTCGGGCCGCAGCTGCACGCGGTGCCGCCAGACCGGCAGCAGCATCGCCTGCACGTGGTCGGGCGTCACCGACTCGTAGCCCGAGAGCCAGGCCCAGGCCTTGGCGGCCGCGAGCAGCCCCGTCGAGGCGCGCGGGCTGACGCCGAGCCGGAGCGACGGGCTGCGGCGGCTCGCGCGGGCCAGGTCGACGACGTACGCGAGCACGTCGTCGGAGACGCGCACGGATGCCGCCGCCTGCCGCGCGGCTTCGAGCTCGGCGGTGCCGAGGACCGCCTCGACACCTGCGGCGGCGAGGTCGTGCGGGTCGAAGCCGTCGGCGTGGCGGCGCAGGATCGCGAACTCGGACTCGCGCTCCGGCACGTCGAGCACGAGCTTCAGCAGGAACCGGTCGAGCTGCGCCTCGGGCAGCGAGTACGTGCCCTCGTACTCGATGGGGTTCTGGGTGGCGGCCACGAGGAACGGCTCGGGCAGCGGTCGCGTGACGCCGTCGGCCGAGACCTGGCGCTCCTCCATCGCCTCGAGCAGCGCGGACTGCGTCTTCGGCGGTGTGCGGTTGATCTCGTCGGCGAGCAGGATGTTGGTGAACACCGGACCCTCGCGGAACGCGAACTCGCCCGTGCGGGGGTCGAACGCGAGCGAACCCGTGACGTCGCCCGGCATCAGGTCCGGCGTGAACTGCAGCCGCCTGGTGTCGAGGTCGAGCGTGCGGGTGAGCGTGCGCACCAGCAGGGTCTTGGCGACGCCGGGCACGCCCTCGAGCAGTACGTGGCCGCGCGCGAGCAGGGCGATGATGAGACCCGTGACGGCGCCGTCCTGGCCGACGACGGCCTTGCCGACCTCGAGGCGCACCCGGTTCAGCGCGTCGCGCAGCCCGGCGTCGTCGCGGGGGGCCTCGGAGGCGATGCCGGGCTGCTGCCCGCCGCCCGCAGGGTCGTCGTCCGTGGTGCTCGTGGGTGAGGTGTCGGTCATCGCTGCCTTCCTGGCGGGTCGTCTGAGGTGGTCTCCGGGGTCTGCCGGCCGTACCGGGCCGGATCGGGCCGGATCGACGCGGCCACGTCGCGCTCGAGGTCGTCGAGGGCGCGGGCGAGCTCGACGAACCGGCCGTCGCGGTCGGGCTGCTCGTCGACGAGCAGGTGCACGACGGATGCCGCGTCGCGGCCGGTCGCGGTCGCCGCCGCCTGCGCGACCGCCGTCACGTCGACCGTGCGAGGCAGTCGCATCAAGGCGGCGAGCCGCCCGATCGACGCCATGCGCATCTGATCGAGCGCGTGCGTGCGCTGCGCGGAGCGAGCGTAGAGCCGCGCGCGCCCCTGCGTGGTCTCGCCGGCCGGCACCGTGACGGGCAGGCGTTCGACGACGAGCGGACCGAACCGGCGGCCCCGCCAGAGCCCGGCGACCACGGTCACGACCACGGCGAGCACGAGCACCGGGCTCACCCAGCCGGGCGTGAGCTCACCGAGCGTGGGCGCGTCGACGGCCTCGGTGTCGCCGGGGCCCGGCAGGTACCAGACCAGGTCGGGGGTCGCGCCGAGCACCCCGATCGCGAAGGCGGCGTTGCCCGCCTCGTCGATGCGCGAGTTCTCGAACACGGTGGTCGCCGCGACGAGCGACACGGCGTCGGATGACCCGGCGACCGGGCCTCGACCGATCGCCGCCGCGAAGCCGTCGCCCTGCGCGAAGCAGCCCTGCCAGCCGGCCCCGCGCGCCTCGGCGTCGATCGTCAGCAGTCGCTGCCCGTCGGAGAGGCCCACGGCTCGCACCGCCGCCCCGACGTCGCACGACGCGGCGTCGATCGGGCCGTCTGCGGCGCCGGCCAGGCGCACGCCGGGGGCGAGCACCTCGAGCGCGCGGAACCCGGGTTCGACGACCACGAGGCGCGCGCCGCTGCCGGCGAGTTCGTCGAGCCGCGCGCCGTCGAGCGTGCCGAACTCGTCGTAGAGGAGCACGGTGGCCTCGCCGGCGCGGTCGACGGCGTCGAGCGCCGAGTCGAGCGAGCGCGCGACGGTCACCTCGACGTCGTGCGCGCGGAGCACCTCGACGACGGCGCCGGACCCTGCGGCGCCGGGGCTTCCGGGGTCGAGCCGGCCGCCAGGCGCACCGATGCCGCCCTGGAGCACGAGCAGCCCGACCACCCCGATCGCGAGCACGCCGGCGAGCACGAGCCACGTGCGCCCGCGACGCAGCAGCGCCCGCGGCGTCGGCGTGAGCGCCGCGGCATCGGTCGGAGCGCCCCGCTCGTCGCCGAGGGACGTCGAGCGCGATGCGGGGGCACCGGATGCCGCGGCAGCGGTGTCGGCAGCGGTCTCGGCAGCGGTCTCGGCAGCGGTCTCGGCCGGGGGAGCGGCGCCGGCGGGCGCGTTCATCGGACCGCCTCGAATCCCGACCCGGACGCAGCCCCGGCCATCGGAGCGGTCTCCCGCGCGGGGCGCGCCGAACCGAGCCGCACGTCGAGCGCGGTCATGCGGTCGGAGGCGGCCGCGTCGCCCGCGTCGCCGAGGTAGCGCACCCGGTCGAACGCGACGGCGGCGGCCTCCAGTTCGGCGCGCGCGTCGGGGAACGGGCGGGCCGCGGCATCCGCCACCGCATGCGCCGTCGTGCCGGGGTGGACGTGCACGATCTCGCGCTCGACCAGCTGCCGCACGATGGCCCGGAAGCGCTCCTCGATCGCGAGCGCCCAGTCGCCCGCGCGTGCCGCGGCCTCGGCGGCACGTCGGATCGTCGCGGCATCGCGCAGGTCGCCCTCGAACGCCGGGGATCCGACGGAGCGCCGTCGCCGGCGCAGGCGCGGGAGCCCGAACACGAGCAGGCCGACCACGACGAGCACGAGCGCGACGAGCACCACGAGCAGCGCGACGACCTCGGCAGGAACGGCCCCGGCTCCGTTCAGCAGGTCGGCGAACCAGTCGCGCACGGACCGGGCGAACACGTCGAGCGCGTTCGGTTCGGCCGCGCGATACCTCGGCTTCGAGAGCTCGTCGAGCACCCAGCGGCGGGCTTCGTCGGCGTCGGGCTCGAGCGGATCCGCCCGGGCGCCGATCGCGCGCACCGCCGCGACCGCGATCATGCCGGGATGCCGCCGGACGGCACGGGGCTGGGCTCGGGCACCGCCCACGGGTCGCCCACAGTCTGACCCGCGTCGCGGCGCTCGACGTACCGGGCGAGCTCGAGGTCGAGGCCCTCGGTGCGCATGCGCAGGTCGATGTAGATGACCCCGATCACGGCCGCCTGCACGACCGTCGTGATCGCCCCGATGACGACCGACAGCACGATCGTCACGACCCCGATCACGATGCTGATCGCGACCGCCGACCCCGTGTTCGTCGGGTCGATGAGCGCGGGGAGCAGTCCGCCGATGAAGGAGATCGGCTGCACGACGACCTGCGAGGCGACGTTCAGGATGAGCCCGACGAGCAGCAGCGTGCCGAGCGTGCGCCAGAAGTAGCCGATCGTGAGTCCCCACGAGCGGCGCATCGCCGTCGCGATGCCCGCGCGCTCGAGCACGATGATGCTCGGCACGAGCGAGAGCCGCACGCCGATCCACCAGCCGAGCACGGCGAGGCCGAGCGAGAGCAGCACGACGACCACGATGCTCACCGCCAGGCCGACGGGCGAGGCCGTGACCGCCCCGACGACGATGATGCCGACGAGCGCCGCCAGCACGACGAACAGGGCGAGCGTGACGAGCAGGGTCCACCCGATGAGCGCGCCGATGCGCGGCATCGCGCGACGCCACAGGGCTCCGAGCGCGAGCTTCTCGCCCAGCGTGCCGGTGGCGACCTCGACGACCATGACGCCCTGCAGGAAGGCGCCGGCCACGACCGACAGGCCTACGGCGAACAGCATCGCGAGCACGACGGCCGCGATCGACCCCGGCAGGAGCTCCTCGGCCTGAGCGGGCGTCGCCGAATCGAGGCGCCCGAACATCCACACGAAGACGGGCACCATGACCGCGGCGGCGAGCAGGACCGCCGCGAGCTGCACGAGCAGGCCGCTGCCGAACGTCGGGGCCGGATTGCGCCGAAGCGTGCGGAACGGGGCCCAGAGCAGGGTGCCGAAGCCCAGCGGGCGCAGCGGCAGCAGGCCCGGCTTCGGGGGAGCGGTCCAGGCCTGGCTGCCCGGCGCGCCGTACTGCGGCGCTCCGTACTGCGGCGCTCCGTACGGGGGCTGCGGTGCGCCGTACTGCGGCGCTCCGTACGGGGACTGCGGCGCTCCGTACTGCGGTGCGCCGTAGGGCGACTGCGGCGAACCGGAGGGCGCCTGCGGCTGCGGTGCCGGCGCGCCGGTCTGCGGCGTCGCGGATTCGGGCTGCGGCTCGGGCGCTCCGGGCGCTCGCCAGTCGTGTTCGGCCACCTCGTCGAGCTCCTTCCGCTGCGCATTCCCATGCTCGCATATCGGGCCGCGGCGCACCGGCCGCGTTCACAACCCGCGGACGGGCGCGCACGCCCGCAGCGCCCGGATGCGGCATCCGCCCCCCTTGCCGGGGCGAACGACTACGCTTGTGTGACCGGTCCACCGTGCCGGAAGGCGCAGATCACAGGAAGAACCGATGACTTCACGCGTACTCGTCGTCGACGACGACACGGCCCTCGCCGAGATGATCGGCATCGTGCTGCGCACCGAGGGCTTCGACCCCGTCTTCTGCGGCGACGGCGCGAGCGCCGTGGCGGCGTTCCGCGAGAGCCGCCCCGACCTCGTGCTGCTCGACCTCATGCTGCCCGGCATGGACGGCATCGAGGTCTGCGGGCGCATCCGCGCGGAGTCCGGCACGCCCATCATCATGCTGACGGCCAAGAGCGACACCGCCGACGTGGTCAAGGGCCTCGAGTCCGGCGCCGACGACTACATGGTCAAGCCGTTCAACCCGAAGGAGCTCGTCGCGCGCATCCGCACGAGGCTCCGCCCGACTCCCGAGTCCTCCGTCGAGACGTACGCGGTCGGCGACCTCACGATCGACGCCGCCGGCCACGAGGTGCGCCGCGGCGACGAGCGCATCTCGCTCACGCCGCTCGAGTTCGACCTGCTGCTCACGCTCGCCTCGAAGCCGCAGCAGGTGTTCACGCGAGAGATGCTGCTCGAGCAGGTCTGGGGCTACCACTACAAGGCCGACACGCGACTCGTGAACGTGCACGTGCAGCGCCTGCGCGCCAAGGTCGAGCACGACCCCGACAACCCGCGCATCGTCATGACCGTGCGCGGCGTCGGCTATCGCGCCGGCGCGACCACCTGACGGGAATGGCCGCCGCAGACGAATCGCGCGCCACCGGCTCGTGGCGCGAACTTCCACGGCGCCTCTGGGCGGGGGTCAGGTCCACGTGGCGGCGTTCGCTGCAGGTGCGCACCGTGTTCATCACGATCGGCCTGTCGACCCTCGCGATCCTCGTCATCGGCCTCTACATCTCGTTCAGCGTCGCCTCGAACCTGTTCCAGGACCAGCGCTCGCGCGTGCTCGCGGCCTCGAACAACGCCACGACGGCGGCGCAGCTGATCCTCGACTCCTCCGATGCCGCCGACCGCGGATCGCTGCAGCTGCTCATGCAGGCGACGCTCGACACCGTCACGAACATCGCGGGCACCGACGTCGTCGCGATCTTCCGCGATCCCGCAGCCGGGGCCCTCAGCATCGCGCCGCCCGACCAGCTGAGTCCCGACCTCGCGGGCGTCATCTCGTCGGATCTGCGCTCGCAGCTGCAGGCGCACCCCGAGAGCCAGTACTGGCAGTCGGTCGCGCTCGAGAACGCCACCGGCGGCACGGACCCCGGCATCGTGGTCGGCAGCGCCCTGCAGTTCCCGGCAGGGGTGGGCCGGTACGAGCTCTACCTCGGCTACAACCTCGCCGAGGCGCAGCAGACGCTGGCGTTCATGCAGGTCACCGGCACCGTCGGCGCGATCGCGCTCATCGCGCTGCTCAGCGCGATCACGCTCGTCGTCGTGCGCGGCGTGATCGAGCCCATTCGCACCACGGCGTCGACGAGCCGACGGCTCGCGGCGGGCGACCTCGGCGTGCGCATCCCCGAACGCGGCGAAGACGAGCTCGCCTCGCTCGCGGCATCCTTCAACGGCATGGCCGACAGCCTCCAGGCGCGCATCCGCGAGCTCGCCGAGCTCTCGGTCATGCAGCAGCGCTTCGTGTCGGATGTCTCGCACGAGCTCCGCACGCCGCTCACCACCATCCGGCTCGCCGGCGACGTGCTCTACGGCCAGCGCGAGGACTTCGCCGGACCGACCGCGCGCACCGTCGAGCTCCTGCACACCCAGACCGAGCGCTTCGAACGCCTGCTCGGCGACCTGCTCGAGATCAGCCGCTACGACGCCGGGTCCGTGACCCTCGCGACCGAGCCGACGAACCTCGTGCACCTCGCGGGCGATGTCATCGAGGAGATGCACGGGCTCGCACGCGAGCGCGGCTCGGAGGTGCGGCTCGAGGCGCCGGGCGGGCACCTCGACGCCGACGTCGACCCGCGTCGCATCCGCCGCATCGTGACGAACCTGCTCGGCAACGCCATCGAGCACGGCGAGGGCCGGCCGATCGTGGTCGCCGTCGACAGCAACGCGACCGCCGTCGCGCTGTCGGTGCGCGACTACGGCCTCGGCATGACGGCCGAGGCCGCCGAGCGCGTGTTCGACCGGTTCTGGCGCGCCGACCCGAGTCGGGTGCGCACGATCGGCGGCACCGGTCTCGGCCTCGCGATCTCGCTCGAGGACGCCGTCGCGCACGAGGGCCGCCTCGACGTGTGGTCGCACCCCGGACAGGGCAGCGTCTTCCGGCTCACGTTGCCGCGTTCGTCGAAGGCGCGCACCGAGGCCGGCGCCGCAGGCGTCGAGTCCCCGCTGCCGCTCGAGCCGCACGACCCCGAGGCGTCGGGCCCGCCGCCCACGGCCTCGGTCGGCGCGATCCTGCCCGACGACGAGCGAGAGGTGCACGATGCGTAGACGGCTGCTCGCGGCATCCGCCGTGGTGCTCGCGCTCCTGCTCACCGGGTGCGTGGCGATCCCCAGCTCGGGCAAGGTGCAGCAGGGCGATCCCGCGCCGACCGACGCCTCGTCGCTCGACCTCGACATCATCGTCGACCCGCCGAAGGTCGACGGCACGCAGCAGGAGATCCTGCAGGGGTTCCTCACCGCCGCGCTCAGCCCGCGCAACAACTACCAGCGGGCCTACGAGTTCCTCACCCCGACGTTCGCCGAGGAATGGCGGGCAGACGACGGCGCGACGATCGACGTGTTCGCCGACCGCGAGTTCGAGGAGGTCTCCGACACGCGCATCGGCATGACCGCGACTCCCGCGGCCTCGCTGCGCAACAAGGGGCAGTACGAGGTCGCCTCGTCGGCGACGCCGCTGCAGCTCACCTACGACTTCGAGCAGATCGACGGGCAGTGGCGCATCTCGAGCGCACCGCAGGGCATCGTCATCGACCAGGCGAACTTCGCGCAGGTCTTCCGCGAGTACACCCTCTACTTCTTCGACCCGACGTACCGGTACCTCGTGCCCGATTCGCGGTGGTTCGCCGGGCGCGACTCGGCGCAGACCAGCGTCGTGCAGGCCCTGCTCTCCGGCCCGGCAGAGTGGCTCGATCCCGGCGTCGAGACGGCGTTCCCCGAGGGCACCGAGCTGTCGCCGGCCGCGGTGCCGGTCACGTCGCGCGTCGCGGAGGTGTCGCTCACCGGCGCCGCATTCGACGACCTCGCAGCCGCCCAGCGCATGCAGCTGCAACTCGACGAGAGCCTCATCGGCAGCGTGCGCAACGTCGGCAGCGTCGAGCTGATCCTGAACGGCGTCGAATCGGATGCCGGCGTGCCGTCGAACCCTGCCGTGCGCGACCCGCGCGTCGACCCGCGGCCGGTCGTGTTCGACGGCGAGACGCTCGGCTACCTCTCCTCCTCCGGAGACGGCATCACGCCCATCGAGGGACTGTCGGAGCAGGTCGTCCGGGCCGATGCGATCGGGGCGGCGATCGGGCCCGATGCGACGTCGACGGCGATCCTCGACGCCGACGGCGTCTCGGTCCTGACGGTCGGCGACGACGAGCCGCTGCTGCTCGACCCGCGCGACGGGCTCATCACCCCCGCCTACGATCGGGCCGGGGTCGTCTGGACGGTGCCGGCCGATGCGCCGAGCGACCTGGCCTGGTTCAGCTCCGACGGCCAGCTGAACGGGCGGGTCGAGGTGCCGTGGTCGGGGTCGTCGATCGCCGCGATCGAGGTCTCGCGAGACGGCACGCGCCTGCTCGCCCAGCTCGCCGACGGCACCGGGACCTCCTTCGTGGTCGCCGCCATCCACCGCGACGCCGACGGCATGCCCGTCGAGCTCGGCAGCACCGTGCTGCGGCTCGCCTCGGTCGACGGCGTCCCGCTCGACGTGGCCTGGGTCGACGGCCGCACCGTCGCCTCGCTGACGCGGACCGGCGGCGACGCCACGCGCATCGTGACGCAGTTCCTCGGCGGTGTCGCGTCCACCCGCGACGGGCCCGACGGCGGAGCGCAGCTCGACGCGGCCAACAGCGTGCGCGACGTCCGGGTGCGGCTCGAGTCGGGCGAACTCGTCGTGCAGAGCGGCGTCGGCTGGCAGGAGCGAGCGACCGGCGTTCGGTTCGTCGCGGCGCAGTTGCCCGGCTGATCCCGACCGGGGCGACCGGTCCTCCCCACCGAGGGCTGGGCCGCGCCCGAGACCGGGGCGGAGGGCGGACGGTCGGATGCCGCGGGCGGCCGTCATGCTCGAGCGCGTGTCCGATGCATCCCCTGCCCGCGCCCCCGAACCGCTGAACCGCACCAGGATCGACGTCTGGCGATCCGTCGTCGGCGGGGCGCTCGACGACGCGATCGCCACCCTGCTGCCTGTGGACTGCGCCGGGTGCGGTGCGCCGGACCGAACGGTCTGCCCGTCGTGCCGCGCCGGTGTCGCAGGCCGCCGCCCGGCCCTCGTCGCACGCGGAGACCTCCGGGTGCACGCCGGGCTCGAGTACGCCGGGGCGGCCGCCGCGCTCATCGGCGCGTTCAAGGACGGCGGGCGGCCCGACGTCGCGCGGGTGCTCGCGCCGGCCCTGGCATCGGCCGTCGAGGCGGCGCTCGCCGCGGCGAACGCGGAGGCCGAGGCTCCCGCCGCCGCCGCCGCCGCCGTCCGTTGGGCCGACGCCGACGCCGACGCCGTCGCCGTCGCCCGCGCCGGTCGGCGCCGGTCGGCTCGCTCGGGCCGGCGCGTCCCGCCGGGCGTGCTCATCGCGACGATTCCGTCGACCGCTGCCGCGCGACGTGCCCGCGGATACAGCCCGGTGCCCGCCCTGCTCGCCGCGTGCGGGCTGCGGGCAACCCCCGTGCTGCGCCTCGCCCGCGATCGCGACGACCAGGCCGGGCTCGGAGCCGAGGCCCGTGCGGCGAACGCCAGGGGCGGATTGGTCGCGCCCCGTCGCCTCGACGGTCGCCGGTACCTGCTCGTCGACGACGTGCTGACGACGGGGTCCACGCTCCGCGAGGCGAGGCGTGCTCTCGTCGCCGCAGGGGCGAGCGTGGTGGCCGTCGCGGTGCTCGCCGAGACCCCCCTGCGGCACAGTCGGCGTTCAGGATCCTCTCGGTGAACAGGTGATGACATCCGGAGGTTCGCAGACTACGGTGGCAGGACAGGCGTGGTCCTACCACCCTTCAGAACCGGGTGACACGTCGGTGGATGGAGGTCGTCATGGAACTGAACATCGTCGGACGAAACCTGGGAATCACCGATCGATTCCGTACATATGCGACTGAGAAGTCGGAGAAGATCGCCCACCTCGCCGACCGTGCCATTCGTCTCGACGTGAAGCTCACGCGTCATCACGAGAAGAACGGCAACACCGGGCCCGACCGGGTCGAGCTCACCCTCGTCGGCAAGGGGCCCGTCGTCAGGGCCGAAGCCGACGGATCAGACAAGTACGCGGCGTTCGACGTCGCCCTCGGCCGACTGCTCGAACGCATCCGCCGAGCGAAGGACCGCAGGAAGGTCCATCGAGGACAGCATCGCCCCACTTCCATCCGCGAGGCGACGGATCTCGGATTCGCGGAGGTCGGTGTGCAGGCGGCGACCCCGGAGGTGCTCGAGCAGGTGCGCACCGGGTCGATCCCGGTCATCGACGAGACCGCGGCGTCGCATGAGGACGACGACGTCTACTGCCCCGTCGTCATCCGTCGCAAGGTCTTCGCGACGACGCCCATGACCGTCGACGACGCGCTCTCGTTCATGGAGCTCGTCGGTCACGACTTCTACCTCTTCGTCGACTCCGAGACCGGCCGGCCGAGCGTCGTCTACCGTCGCAAGGGATGGGACTACGGCCTGATCGGCCTCGACGAGAACGCCGACGCGTTCGACGACGAAGAGGTCTCGCTGCAGCGCGCGAGCGCCTAGCCGCGGCATCCGTCGCCCCGAAGAGGGCGGGCAACGCCACCGACGCCGTCCATCGCCGTCGGTGGCGTTCGCCGTGCTCGGGCCGGATCGGGTGCATGGGCCACGCGCCCGCCGGGCCGCCCGCGTTCGCGACGGGCGAAAGCCGAGCAGCGCAGTCACAGCCCGCTCGCCGAGGTCGCCCAGCCCGGTGCCCGCTAGCATGGCTATGATGCCGTCGATACGGCGAAACCGGTGCGCCTTCGGCCGTTCCACCCGAGGGACGTTCCTCCGAGAACATGGTGCGCCGCAATGACAGGAGATCATTCGTGGCTTCGATTCTGGAGAAGGTCCTCCGCGTCGGCGAGGGTCGCACCCTCAAGCGACTGCACAACTACGCGGCGGCCATCAACGCGCTCGAAGACGACTTCAAAGACCTCAGCGACGAGGAACTGAAGCACGAGACCGTCGAGTTCCGCGAGCGCTACGCCAACGGCGAGTCGCTCGACGACCTGCTGCCCGAGGCGTTCGCCGCCGTGCGCGAGGCGAGCCGCCGAACCCTCGGCCTGCGCCACTTCGACGTGCAGCTCATGGGCGGCGCGGCCCTGCACCTCGGCAACATCGCCGAGATGAAGACCGGTGAGGGCAAGACGCTCGTCGCGACCACGGCCGCGTACCTCAACGCGCTCGCGAGCCGCGGTGTGCACGTCATCACGGTCAACGACTTCCTCGCGAGCTACCAGTCCGAGCTCATGGGGCGTGTGTTCCGCGCACTCGGCATGACGACCGGATGCATCGTGGCCGGCCAGACCCCGCAGGTGCGCCGCGAGCAGTACGCCGCCGACATCACCTACGGCACGAACAACGAGTTCGGCTTCGACTACCTGCGCGACAACATGGCGTGGCAGGCGAGCGACATGGTGCAGCGCGGCCACTTCTTCGCGATCGTCGACGAGGTCGACTCGATCCTCATCGACGAGGCCCGCACGCCGCTCATCATCTCGGGCCCGGCCTCCGGCGAGGCGAACCGCTGGTTCGCCGAGTTCGCGAACCTCGCCAAGCGCCTCGTGCCGGGCGAGGACTACGAGGTCGACGAGAAGAAGCGCACCGTCGGCGTGCTCGAGGGCGGCATCGAGAAGGTCGAGGACTACCTCGGCATCGACAACCTCTACGAGTCGGCGAACACCCCGCTCATCTCGTTCCTCAACAACTCGATCAAGGCCAAGGCGCTCTTCAAGCGCGACAAGGACTACGTCGTCATGAACGGCGAGGTGCTCATCGTCGACGAGCACACCGGCCGAATCCTCGTCGGACGTCGCTACAACGAGGGCATCCACCAGGCGATCGAGGCCAAGGAGGGCGTGCAGGTCAAGGCCGAGAACCAGACTCTCGCGACCGTCACCCTGCAGAACTACTTCCGCCTCTACGACAAGCTCTCCGGCATGACCGGTACCGCCGAGACCGAGGCCGCCGAGTTCATGTCGACCTACAAGCTCGGCGTCGTGCCCATCCCGACCAACAAGCCGATGCTGCGCATCGACCAGCCCGACCTCGTCTACAAGAACGAGGAGGTCAAGTTCGCGCAGGTCGTCGAGGACATCGTCGAGCGCCACCAGAAGGGCCAGCCCGTGCTGGTCGGCACCACGAGCGTCGAGAAGAGCGAGTACCTCTCGCGCCTGCTCGCGAAGAAGGGCGTCCGGCACGAGGTCCTGAACGCGAAGAACCACGCCCGCGAGGCGGCGATCGTCGCGCAGGCCGGTCGCTACGGCTCCGTCACGGTTGCGACGAACATGGCCGGTCGCGGTACCGACGTCATGCTCGGCGGCAACGCCGAGTTCCTCGCGGTGCAGCAGATGCACGAGCGCGGGCTCAGCCCCGTCGAGACCCCCGAGGAGTACGAGGCCGCCTGGGACGGCGTGTTCGACGCCGTCAAGGCCGAGGTCTCGACCGAGGCCGAGAAGGTCCTCGAGGCCGGCGGCCTCTACGTGCTCGGCACCGAGCGCCACGAGTCCCGACGCATCGACAACCAGCTGCGAGGCCGTTCGGGCCGTCAGGGCGACCCCGGCGAGAGCCGGTTCTACCTCTCGCTCACCGACGACCTCATGCGGCTCTTCAACGCCGGTGCGGCCGAGAGCCTCATGTCGCGCGGCGTGCCCGACGACGTGGCCATCGAGTCGAAGGTCGTCTCGCGCGCCATCCGCTCGGCGCAGTCGCAGGTCGAGGCGCGCAACGCCGAGATCCGCAAGAACGTGCTCAAGTACGACGACGTGCTGAACCGCCAGCGCGAGGCCATCTACGGCGACCGCCGGCACGTGCTCGAGGGCGACGACCTGCACGAGCGCACGCAGCGGTTCCTCGAAGACGTCATCGACGAGGTGCTCGACTCGCACACGGCCGAGGGCAACCCCGACGAGTGGGACTTCGACGCGCTCTGGACCGAGCTCAAGACGCTCTACCCGATCGGCATCACCATCGACGAGGTCGTGGCCGAGGCCGGCGAGAAGGGCCGCGTCAACCGGCAGTTCATCCGCACCGAGATCATGTCCGACGCCAAGCTCGCCTACGAGCGCCGCGAGCAGCAGCTCGGCAGCCCGGCCATGCGCGAACTCGAGCGTCGTGTCGTGCTCTCGGTGATCGACCGTCGCTGGCGCGACCACCTCTACGAGATGGACTACCTGAAGGACGGCATCGGCCTGCGTGCCATGGCGCAGCGCGACCCGCTGGTCGAGTACCAGCGCGAGGGCTACGCGATGTTCCAGCAGATGATGGGCTCGATCCGCGAGGAGACCGTCGGCTTCCTGTTCAACCTCGAGGTCGAGGTCGCGCCGCAGGGCGCCGGCACGATCGAGGCGAAGGGGCTCACGCGGTCCGACGCACCTGCCGACAAGCTGAGCTACACGGCACCGAGCGACTCGGGCGGCGTCGAGGTGCGCAACCAGCGCGGGCAGGTGCAGCAGGCGGCCACGCAGCGTGCGCGCCGGGCCGTCGCCGAGTCGCAGTCGCAGCCGCAGGAACCGGCCGACCAGCCGCGCGGTGCGTTCGGGCAGCGCGGCGACGGTGCTGCGGCACCGCAGAACCGCGCCGAGCGCCGCGCCCAGGAGCGCAAGGGCAACTGATCACGCAGTGAACGGGCCGGCCATCCGATCGGATGGCCGGCCCGTTCACGTTCGGGGATGGCGCGTGGCGCCGCGGTGCCGTCGGGGGACTTCGGCGCCGGTCGCTGGCGTCGCCCACTGGAGCCACCGACATGTTGGCGCGTGCCCGCGCACGCCGTCGCGGGACCGCCGGCCGTTCGTCGTCTCAGAGCACGGTGATCGCACTCGCGCGCCAGCGCTGGTCGAGCCCCTCGAGGCGGATGGCCACCGCGCGCGCCCGGTGCGGCTGGTGCACCATCACGACGGCCTCGACGACGCCGTCGGCGGGCTCGGTGCAGATCACCCGGCCGAGCCGGAAGACCGGACGCTGAGGTGCGACGCCCTTCGCGCGTCGTGAGCGGTTCGCGAGCACCACGCGCATCGAGAGGCTGCGATAGACGTCGTCGGTGACCCACCTGGCGAGCTGCTCGAGGTCGCGCGCCCCGGCCATGACCTCGACGACGCAGTGCGTCAGGCTCTGCAGCAGCGCCTCGGGGTCGGGGAGTTCGGCTCGGCGGGAGGCCTGAGGCCCGAAGAACTCGTCTTCGTCGAGGTAGGAGCCGGAAGGGCGAGCGTCGGCGAGCAGGGCAGGGCGTGCGGGCATCTGTGCTCCATCGGGAGGGCGGCAGGGGTATCGAGGGCGATGGAGCGTTGCCCCCGAACGGGGGTCGATTCGGGCGACCCTGCGATGAATGTATGAGCGCGGCGGAATACGTGTCAAGAGGCTCTTTCGACCTGTGGAGAACGGGGTTCCCGGAGTCGTCACGAACGGTAACGTGCGGGCATGCGGTGGGACCTCCTGTTCGACGACCTGGAGGCGCGACTCGACCAGGAGCAGCGCGATGAGGAGCGCGCCCTGGCACTCGAGGAGGAGCGCCTGCGACTCGGTCGTCTGGTCCTCCGCGACCGCCTCGCGGGTATCGCCCGTGCGATCGGCGACGACGTCGCGGGCTTCGTGCGCATCGAGGTGCGATCGGGCCCCACGCTCGCCCTTCGACCGGCGGCGTTCGGCCGCGACTGGGTGAGCGGCGACCAGCTCGACGGCGACCGCACCGGTCGGCACTGCATCGTTCCGATCGACGCGATCGAGGCGATCCTCGCGGGCCCGACGCTGCTCGAACGGAGTCTCGAGCCGCAGGGCACCGCCGGGTCCAGCCTGACCGATCGGCTGGGCATCTCGATCCCCCTGCGCGACCTGAGCCGCCGCCGGGCCCCGGTGCACGTGCTGACCGAGGCGGGCAGGGTGCACGGCACGATCGATCGGGTCGCGCGCGACCACCTCGACCTCGCGGTGCATCCCGTCGGCACGCCGCGTCGCGAGCGCGACGTGCAGGGGTATCGGATCGTGCCGCTCGACCGCATCCTGCTCGTGTCCTTCGGACACGTCGCGTAGCCCGGCTCTTCACCCCAGGAGATCGCCTCGCCCGATCTGCTCGCCTCGCCCGACGCGATCGCTACGCCTGACGTGCGCTCCCTGCCTGACGCGCTCGCCTTGCCCGACGTGCTCGCTCGCCGCGAGCGGTGCCTCGCCGTGCCGGCGCGGAACGGCTCAGCTGTGCAGGCGACGCGGCCCCAGCGCGGTGACGTTCGAGAAGTCGGCGATATCGGCGAACTCGCCCTGCTCCCAGAGGGCGGCCCGACGGGTCTGCTCGAGTCGGAAGTCGATCCAGATCTCGAGTTGGGTGCGCTCGATGCGCCACGGCCCGCTGTCGCCGACGCGGATGGCCGGGAGCTCGCCCGATCGGATGAGCTCGCTGATGGTCGCGGCGTCGACTTCGAGCAGCTGCGCGGCGTCGGCCACCGACAGGAAACGCCCCAGCTCGCCCGCATCCGATGTGCTCATTGCTCGATTATCGACCGGGAGGGGCGAGCGGCGACCCGATGTGGATAACTTCACGGCGATTCGGCAGGCATCCGGAACGATGGGCCGGGTGCGGCGGTGGGCGCCGCCGAAGGGAAGCTCATGCCTCGTCGTTCGGAGCGCGGATCCGTCCGCATCGACCCGCGCCTGATCATCGGCGTCGTGCTCGTCGTCGGGTCGACGGCCGGTGTCTTCGCCCTGGTCAGCGGCCTCGACGACGCGACCGAGGTGTACACGGCAGCCGAGACGTTCACCCCCGGAGACCGCATCCGCGCGGCCGACCTGGTCGTCGAGCGCGTGCGGTTCGGTTCGGGCGACCAGCGCTACCTCGAACCCGACGCGCTGCCCGAAGCGGGGCTCCTCGTGACGAGCACGGTGCGCGAGGGCGAACTCGTTCCGCTCGCGTCGGTCGACGACCTCGATCGCGCCGGGTTGGCCACCGTGGTCGTCGCCAGCCGTACGGCACTGCCCGAGGGCGTCAGTCGCGGCAGCGTGGTCGACGTCTGGGCGGCGCGCCTCGTCGAACGCGGCGAATACGAGCCGCCGGTCGTGCTCGTGCCCGAGGCGGAGGTCGCCGCGGTCTCCGGCAGCGGCGGCATGGTCGACGACGGCAGTGTCACGGTCGAACTGCTCGTGCCTCGCGATCGTGTCGCGGCGCTGCTCCAGGCGCTCGCCGCCGACGACGTCATCGACCTCGTCCCGGCGCGACCGGCGGCCGGGCGATGAGCCGGCTCGCCTTCGCGCTCGATCCGTCGGTCGAAGACCGCCTCCTGCCCGACGCCGTCGAGCACGGGCACCTCGTGGTCGCCCGCGCCCTCGCGAGCGACGCCCTCATGCGCAACCTCGACGAGATCGCACCCGACGTGGTGCTCGTCGGGGCGGGCCGCACTGCACTCGGGCCCGCGCTGATCGAATCCTGCGACGTCCGCGGCATCCGGATCGTCGCACTCGCCGCGAGCGACGCGGACCGCGCGCATGCCCGCAACCTCGGACTGCACGAGGTGTTCGACGTGGCCGCCGGGTGGCTCGAGCTCGAGCCCGTGGTCAGCGGAGGCGTGCCCGTGCCCGCACGGGCGTCCGCAGACTCCGCCGGAGAGCCGGCCGGGAGGGCACCCGCGACGATGATCGCGGTCTGGGGGCCGGCCGGCGCGCCAGGGCGCACGACCGTCGCGGTGAACGTCGCGGCCGAGCTCGCCGCAGCGGGCCATCGGGTCGCGCTCGTCGACGCCGATCCGTACGGCGGTGTCGTCGCGCCGTCGCTCGGGCTGCTCGACGAGGCTCCCGGATTCGCATCGGCCTGCCGCCTGGCCGGGGCGGGCTCGCTCGACCGTGCGGAGCTCGAGCGCATCGCGCAGCGCTACTCCTCGTCGCGGGCCTCGTTCGAGGTGCTGACGGGCCTCGTCGGGCCGAGCAGGTGGCCCGAGCTCTCGCGCGACCGCGTCACGACCGCGCTCGGCGTCATCCGCGACTGGGTCGACTACGTCGTCGTCGACACCGGGTTCAGCCTCGAGCACGACGAGGAGCTCACGAGCGACCAGTTCGCTCCGCGCCGCAACGCCGCGACGTTCGCCGTGCTCGGTCTGGCAGACGAGGTGATCGCCGTGGGCCTCGCCGACCCGGTCGGCCTCTCGCGCCTGCTCAGGGGTCATGTCGAGCTCCTCGACCTCGTCGGCGACGCGCGCGTGCGAGTGGTGGTGAACCGGGTGCGCACGAGTGCACTCGGCATCGACGCCTACGGCCAGGTGCGGCAGACCATGCGGCGGTTCGCGGGGCTCTCCGACGTCGTCACGCTCCCGCACGACGGTCGGGCGGTCGACGCGGCGATCCTGACGGCGCGCACGCTGCGCGACGCCGCGCCGAAGTCGCCGCTGCGCACCGCCCTGCGCGACTTCGCGCTCGACGGGTTCCTGCCGCCGGAGCCGGCCCGGCCGGCTCGGCGGGCGCGACGATTCGGCCCGGTGCGGGCCGGCGCCGCGGTCGCGGTGCCATGATCCGCTCCCGAGCGAGGGCGGCGGTGCAGGGGAGCGAGCCGACGCGGAACGCGGTGCCACGGCATCCGACCACTACGCTTGAGGGGTGTCGACCCTCAGTGAACTCGTCCTCGCCCAGGGCCGCAGCAGTCAGGCCGACGTCGACTGGCTGCACATGCTCGTTGGCGACCTACAGCTGCTCTCCGACCTGGCGTTCGCCGACATCGTGCTCTGGGTGCCGTCGGGCGACGACGACTTCGTCGCCGTCGCGCACTCTCGTCCGTCCAGCGCGGCCACGCTCTTCTACCGGGACTTCGTGGGGCAGCCGATCAAGTCGCAGTGGCGTGAACTCGTCGGCGACGCGTTCACGGGCGCACGCATCGCCGATTCGTCGGCCCCCGACTGGTACGAGGAGATGCCCACCCGAGTTCGCGCCGTGCCCGTGATGCGCCGGCTCGCCGCGACCGGCACCAAGGTCGCCCCCGAGCCCGTGGCGGTCATCACGCGGCACACGAACCTCGGCGCGACGCGCACGCCGAGCCGCCAGGAGCTCACGTTCAACGAGTGCGTCGACGAGCTCTTCGAGATGATCGCCTCGGGCGACTTCCCCGACCTCGGCGCCCCGACCGGCCCGCGTCGCGGAGCTCCCCGGGCATCCGACGGCCTGATCCGGCTCGATGTCGACGGCATCACGACGTTCGCGAGCCCGAATGCGCTCTCCGCGTTCAACCGCATGGGCTTCGAGGACGAACTCGAGGGCGAGTCGCTCGCCGCGGTGACGACGCGGCTGCTCACCGGCAAGCTCGTCGTCGACGAGTCGCTCCCGCTGGTCGTGACTGGCCGTGCGCCGTGGCGCACCGACGTCGAGTCGCGCGGCGTCACCGTCTCGCTGCGCGCGATCCCCATCCGCCGGCACGGCGAGCGCATCGGCGCGATCGTCCTGAGCCGCGACGTGACCGAGCTGCGCCACCAGGAGCAGGAGCTCATCACCAAAGACGCGACGATCCGCGAGATCCACCACCGGGTCAAGAACAACCTGCAGACCGTGGCCTCGCTGCTGCGCATCCAGGCGCGTCGTACGCACTCCGACGAGGCGCGCGAAGCCCTGACCCAGGCCATGCGCCGCGTCGGCGCGATCGCGGTCGTGCACGACACCTTGTCAGAGGGCCTGACGCAGAACGTCGACTTCGACGAGGTGTTCGACCGTGCGCTGCTGCTCGTGGCCGAGGTCGCCTCGGCGCACAACACGACGGCCCACCCGAAGCGCACGGGCTCGTTCGGGGTGCTTCCGAGCGAGTACGCGACGCCGCTCGCGCTCGCGCTGACCGAGCTCGTGACGAACGCGGTCGAGCACGGGCTGGCCGGCCAGGAGGGCGATGTCGAGATCAGCGCCGACCGGTCCGAGACCGTGCTCACGGTGCAGGTGCGCGACACCGGTTCCGGCCTGCCCGAGGGCAAGGTCGGCGAGGGACTCGGCACGCAGATCGTCCGCACGCTCATCCAGGGCGAGCTCGGCGGCACCATCGACTGGCACACGGTCGTGGGCCGGGGCACCGAGGTCACCATCGAGGTGCCGCTGCGCTGGATCACCTCGGCCTGACGAACGGATGCCGCGGGTCGGCGTCCGACGCCGGAGTCGCCCCCGGCGGCGCCCTCCGCGGCGCCCCCGTGGTTGACACCGCGTCACCGGTCAGCGCACCGCCGCGCGGTCGGGCCGTCGCCCGTGCGCACGAAACGACGCCGCGACCCGAAGGTCGCGGCGTCGCCGGGTGCTGTGGTGCAGGGCTGGGGTCAGCCGGCGCGTCGGGCGCGCGCGGCGCGGCGCTTGAGGGCGCGGCGCTCGTCTTCGCTGAGTCCGCCCCAGACGCCCGAGTCCTGACCGGTCTCGAGGGCGTACTGCAGGCAGATCTCGGTGACGGTGCATCGAGCGCACACGGCCTTCGCCTTCTCGATCTGGTCGACTGCGGGACCAGTGTTGCCGACCGGGAAGAAGAGTTCCGGGTCAGCCGTGAGGCAGGCGGCCTTGTCGCGCCAATCCATGAAGATGCTCCTTTTGATGCGTTTCGTTTGCAGACGCGCACGATTGCGCAAGCCGAAGCCGGCTGTGCTGCTTGGGGGAAAGGCCGAATTACGGGAAGTAGGATCGGTATCGATCGGCTCACGTCCCTGTGAGCATCAATTCGGCCTCATAAATGTTCGCATAGCGACGAGACCGAATCAATAGCCGTGAATGGGATATCGCTGTGAATACCGACGAGAACGACGTGAACATGCCGCAGGGCGCATCCGATTCGGCTGGGGTGCGGGCCGCGCTGGTCACGGTCTCGATCCTGCTCCTGCTCGAGGCTGCCGCGCTCGTCGCGGTCGTCGTCTGGCTGGTCGTCGACCTGGTGTCGCTCGCGCCCTCGTCGTACGCCACGGCCGTTGCACTGCTCGTGCTCGTCGTGCTGGCCGCGGTCTGGGTCGGCGCGATCGCGATCGGGTCGCTGCGGCGGGCGCCGTGGTCGCGCGCGTCGGCGATCGTCTGGCAGGTGCTGCAGGTCTCCGTCGCGGTCGGCGCGTTCCAGGGCATGTTCGCCCGCGCGGACATCGGGTGGGTGCTGCTCGTGCCGGCGATCACCGTGATCGGGCTGCTGCTCTGGGCGCCGGTGCGCCTCGCGTACTCGCGCGACGACGGCGAACGGGCGCCGCACGGCGCGTGAACGTCGTGGGCGCCCCTGAGGTGCCGATGCCGGTGATCGTGCCGATCCGGGCGGAAGCACGCGCGCGCGGACCGGTGCGGCCGTCGGCCGCGTGCGTCAGCCGTCGAGACCGAGCTCGCGCCGCACCCGCGCGACGTGACCCGTGGCCTTGACGTTGTACCAGGCGCGTTCGATGAGGCCGTCGGCGCCGATCACGAGGGTCGAGCGGATCGAGCCGACGTAGGTCTTGCCGTAGTTCTGCTTCTCGCCCCAGACGCCGTAGCGCTGCTGCACGGCGAGGTCCTCGTCGGACAGCAGCGTGAAGTTCAGTCCGTCGCGCTCGGCGAAGCGGGCGAGCTTGTCGACGGGGTCCTTCGAGACGCCCACGACGCGAACGCCGGCCGATGCGAACGAGTTGAGGTTGTCGCGGAAGTCGCACGCCTCGGTGGTGCAGCCGGGGGTCATCGCCTCGGGGTAGAAATACAGCACGACGCGTTCGCCGCGGAGGTCAGAGAGGGTGACGGGGGTGCCGTGCTGGTCGTTCAGGGTGAAGTCTGGTGCGAGGTCGCCGGGGGCGAGTCGTGCGTCGGTCATGCCTCCATGGTGTCACGGCTTCGATGGGGGAGCACCGGATGCCGCGGGCGGGCGGCGTGCGCACGGACGGGTCGGCGAACCGCGGCCTCGGCCGCTTCGCCGCCGTCGCTCAGCGGAAGGTCTCGAGCAGGCGCTGCAGGGAGTCCAGCCGCGCGCGACCGGTGTCGCCGAGCTCTCCGGCGTCGACGGCCTCGATGATGGCGCAGTCGGGCGCGTCGGGCAGGTGCGTGCAGCCGCGCGGGCAGTCCTCGGCGACGGCGGCGAGGTCGCTGAACGCGCCGAGGATGTTCGACGGGTCGACGTGTCCGAGCCCGAACGAGCGCACCCCCGGAGTGTCGATGACCCATCCGCGCCCGGTCGGCGACTCGAGCCGCAGCGACACGGTCGACGACGACGTGTGGCGGCCGCGTCCGGTCACGGTGTTGACGACGCCCGTCGCGCGCCGCGCGCTCGGCACGAGCGCGTTCACGAGCGTCGACTTGCCGACACCCGAGTGGCCGACGAAGACCGTGCGATGCTCGACGAGCAGGGCCGCGATCTCCTCGAGCGGCATGTCGTCGGTGCGCGACCGCACGATCGGCAGGTCGAGGCCCGCGAAGTTCTCGAGGAACTGGGAGGGGTCGGCGAGGTCGGTCTTGGTGATGCAGAGGATCGGCTGGATCCGGGCGTCGTAGGCGGCCACGAGGTAGCGGTCGACGAGCCGGATGCGCGGCTCGGGGTTCGCGGCCGCGACCACGATGAGCATCTGGTCGGCGTTGGCGACGATCACGCGCTCGACGTCGTCGGTGTCGTCGGCGCTGCGCCGCAGGAGCGTGCTGCGCTCCCGGACGCGCACGATCCGGGCGAGAGTGCCCTCGTCGCCGCTCGTGTCGCCGACGAGGTCGACGTGGTCGCCCGTCACGACCGACTTGCGTCGGAGCTCGCTCGCGCGAGCCGCGGTGATGGAGCGCTCGTCGGGCCCGTTCTCGTCGACGAGCACGCTGTACCGGCCGCGGTCCACGCCCAGCACGAGTCCGACGACGGCGTCGGCGTGCTGCGGCCTGACCTTGGTGCGGGGTCGGCTGCCGCGTCGGTTGGGCCGAACGCGTACGCTCGATTCGTCGAACTCGGGTTCGTCGTCGTCGTCCGCGTCCCACCAGCTCATGCGAGCATCTGCTCCCAGAGCGCGGTGAACTGGGGCAGGGTCTTGCTCGTCGAGCCGATGTCGTCGACGATCACGCCGTCGACCGCGAGGCCGACGATCGCGCCGGTGGTGGCCATGCGATGGTCGGCGTATGCGCGCCAGGGGCCACCGTGCAGGGGCGCGGGCACGATGCGGAGCCCGTCTTCGAGCTCGTGCACGTCGCCGCCCAGGCCGTTCAGCTCGGCGACGAGCGCCGCGAGGCGGTCGGTCTCGTGGTGGCGGATGTGCCCGATTCCGGTGATGGTGCTCGGACCGTCGGCGAAGGCCGCGAGCGCGACGAGGTTCGGCACGAGCTCGCCGGCCTCCGACAGGTCGAGGTCGACGCCGCGGATGCCGCGACCTCCGTCGCCCGAACGCTCCGGCGCGTGCACGGTGAGCCGGTCGCCCTCGCGCTCGACGCGCGCGCCGAACCGGGGGAGCAGCTGCTCGAGCTGGGCGCCGACCTGGGTCGTCGTCTCGGGCCAGCCGGCGACCGTGACGCGGCCGCCCGCGACCACGGCGGCGACCAGGAACGGCGCGGCGTTCGAGAGGTCGGGCTCGATCGCGACGTCGATCGCGCGGATGGGGCCGGGTTCGACGACCCAGCGACCGGGCTCGGGGGAGGCGACCTCGATGCCCCGCGCCCGCAGGGTCTCGATCGTCATCTCGATGTGCGGCAGGCTCGGCAGTCGCTCGCCCGTGTGCCGCAGGTCGAGGCCGCGCTCGAACCGGGCGCCGGAGAGCAGCAGGCCCGACACGAACTGGCTCGAGGCCGAGGCGTCGAGCTCGACGACGCCGCCTTCGACGCGACCCGTGCCGTGCACGGTGAACGGCAGGGCGCCGCGGCGGTCGTCGTCGAGGTCGACGCCGAGCGCGCGGAGCCCGTCGATGGACCCGCCCATGGGGCGACGCCTGGCGCCCTCGTCGCCGTCGAAGGTCGTGGGGCCGAGCGCGAGCGCCGCGACGGGCGGCACGAACCGCATGACCGTGCCGGCCAGCCCGCATTCGACGGTCGTGGAGCCGAGCAGCTCGTCGGCCGGGATCACGCGGAGGTCGTCGCCGAACCCGCCGGCCCCCGGCATCCGTTCGAAGGTCGTGCCGAGGGCTCGCAATGCGTCGATCATGAGCTCGCTGTCGCGCGACCAGAGCGGTGCGTGCAGCGTCGACGGGCCGTCGGCGAGGGCGGCGAGCACGAGTTCGCGGTTCGTCAGCGACTTCGACCCGGGCAGCGCGAGCACCGAGTCGAGCGGCGCGGTCGCGACGGGCGCGAGCCAGCCCGGGTCGGGTTCGGTCTCGCGGCGGTCGCCGTACGGATCGAACTCGGGCTCGGAATACTTCGAGATCTGCATCGGTTACCAACAGTAGCGTTCACGAACGCGGAAGGAGTTGATGCGCGTGCCGGTCGCAGAAGTGCGCACCCCGTCGGTGATCGCGCCGGCGACGGCCCGATCGGCGAGGCGGCGTCGGATGGCGTCACAGTCCGACGGCCTAGGATGGCCCGTGATGACTGGCGACGAGATCGACACCGCACCTGAGTCCGAGCGTCCGCTCGGCGAGCTGTTCGAGGAGCAGGCGCTGCCCTACCTCGACCAGTTGTACGCCGCGGCGCTCCGCATGACGAAGAACCCGGCCGATGCGCAGGACCTCGTGCAGGAGACGTTCGTCAAGGCCTACGCGGCCTTCGGGCAGTTCACGCAGGGCACCAACCTCAAGGCGTGGCTGTACCGCATCCTCACGAACACGTTCATCAACACGTACCGCAAGAAGCAGCGCGAGCCGTACCAGGGCACGATCGACGAGCTCGAGGACTGGCAGCTCGGCGGTGCCGAGTCGACGACCGCCCGCTCGACCCGGTCGGCCGAGGCGGAGGCGATCGACCACCTGCCCGACAGCGCCGTGAAGGACGCCCTGCAGGCGCTGCCCGAGGATTTCCGTCTCGCGGTCTACTTCGCCGACGTCGAGGGCTTCTCCTACCAGGAGATCGCCGACATGATGAACACCCCCATCGGGACCGTGATGAGCCGACTGCACCGTGGCAGGCGGCTGCTGCGCGAGTCCCTCGCCGAGTACGCGAGCGAGCAGGGCATCGCCACTGCCGCGTCAGCGTCGACCCCCAAGAGGCAGAAGATGCCGAGGAGCCCGAAATGAACGACTGCGGCTGTGAGAAGGCCCGTGCAGAGCTCGAGGAGTACCTGCACCATGAACTGGCCAGCGCCGATGCGGCCGACATCCGTGCGCACGTCGAGAACTGCCCCGACTGCCTGAACGAGGTGCGCGTGGGCGTCGCCATCACCGAGGTGATGCAGCGGGCGTGCAAGGAGAGCGCTCCCGAGACCCTCCGCACGCTCGTGCTGGCGCAGATCCGCACCGTGCAGGCCGGGCACGGGGTCGCGGCCGACTGACCCTGCACGCGGTCGAGTCCGACCGCGTCGGTGACGTTTCAACCATTCGACGGACGCCCGCCCGAGAACTGCGCGCGTAGCGTCGGGGGTGATGAACGAGAAGTCTTCCGCCCACACCCGCTCCGGTCGCGTGCCGACCTGGCTCCGGGTGCTGCTGCCCACCGTCCTGATCCTCGTCTGGTTCGCCGCGTTCGGGGCGGGCGGTGCCTCCTTCGGCACCCTCAGCGACGTCGTCGAGAACGACCAGGCGCAGTTCCTGCCCTCGTCGTCGGAGTCGGCCGAGGTGCAGGCTCTGCAGTCCGAGTTCCGCGGTGATGACGCGATCCCCGCGATCGTCGTGTACGCCCGTGACGGCGGACTGACCGAGGCCGACCGCACGGCGATCTCCGACGACGCGGAGGCGTTCGCCTCCATCGACGGGGTGCTCTCCGACGGCGTCTCCCCGGCAGTCGAGTCCGACGACGGCGAAGCCGCGGAGGTCTTCGTGCAGGTCGACGCGGGCGCCGAGGTCAAGGAGGTCGTCGGCGAGGTGCGCGAGCGGGTCGCCGAGACCGCCGGCGACGGGCTCGAGGCCGCAGTGACCGGCCCCGCCGGCTTCACGACCGACCTCTCCGGCGCGTTCGCCGGTATCGACGGCCTGCTGCTGCTCGTGGCCTTCAGCGCCGTGTTCCTCATCCTCGTGATCGTCTACCGCTCGCCGCTGCTGCCCGTGATCGTGCTCGGCACGAGCCTCACGGCGCTCTGCGCCTCGGTGCTCGCGGTCGTCACGCTCGCGAAGGCCGACGTGCTCGTGCTCAACGGGCAGACCCAGGGCATCCTGTTCATCCTCGTGATCGGCGCCGCGACCGACTACTCGCTGCTGTACATCGCGCGCTACCGCGAGGCGCTGCACACGCACGATCGTAAGTGGGACGCCACGTGGGCGGCGCTCCGCGGCTCGCGGGAGCCCATCCTGGCCTCGGGCGGAACCGTCATCGCGGGCCTGCTGATGCTGCTCGCGAGCGACCTCAACTCGAACAAGCTGCTCGGCCCGGTCTCGGCGATCGGCATCGCGTTCGCCCTGCTCACATCGTTGACGCTGCTGCCGGCGCTCATGCTCTGGGCGGGTCGGACCGCCTTCTGGCCGGTGCGGCCGAAGGCCGGCACGCACGTCGAGGCCGACGACGTCATCGCGCGCCGCGGCATCTGGCCGAAGGTCGCGCGACTCGTGGCGCGCCGTCCGCGCGTGACGTGGATCGCGTCGACGCTCCTGCTCGTCGTCATGGCGCTCGGCGTGACGCAGCTGAAGGCCGACGGCGTGCCGTCGAGCGAGTTCGTGCTCGGGCAGTCCGAGGCGCGCGACGGGCAGGAGCTCCTCAGCGAGCACTTCCCGGGCGGCTCGGGGACGCCGGCCGTGATCATCGCCCCCGAGGGCGACCTCGACGCGGTCGCCGAGGTGGTGCTCGCCACCGACGGCGTCGATTCGCTCAGCGTCGTGTCGGCGGACTCTCCGAGCGGGTCGCTGCCGGTGACCGAAGAGGGCATCCAGCCGCTCGGCCCGCCCGGAACCCCGGCGGGGGAGCCGACCGTGGTCGACGGCCTGGTGCAGCTCGATGCGACGCTCGCGGACGCGAGCGACTCCGATGCGGCCGAGGCGACGGTGGTCGCGCTCCGCGACGGGCTCGAGGGCGTCTCGACGACCGATCACCCCGTGCTCGTCGGCGGCGTCACGGCCGTCGCGCTCGACACGAAGGTCGCGTCGATCCATGACCGGAACCTGATCATCCCGCTCGTGCTCGGCGTCATCCTGGTGATCCTCATGCTGCTCCTGCGCTCGATCGTGGCCCCGCTGCTGCTCATCGGCACCGTCGTGCTCTCGTTCGGTGCGGCGCTCGGGGTCTCGGCACTCGTCTTCAACGACGTGTTCGGCTTCGCCGGCGCCGACCCGGTCGTGCCGATCTTCGGGTTCGTGTTCCTCGTCGCCCTCGGCGTGGACTACAACATCTTCCTGATGACGCGGGTGCGCGAGGAGTCCGCGAAGCACGGCACGCGTCAGGGCGTGCTGCGCGGGCTCGTGGTCACCGGCGGCGTGATCACCTCGGCGGGCCTCGTGCTCGCGGCCACGTTCGCGGCGCTCGGCGTGCTGCCGATCCTGTTCCTCGCGCAGTTGGCCTTCATCGTCGCGTTCGGCGTGCTGCTCGACACGTTCCTCGTGCGCTCGCTGCTCGTGCCGGCCCTCTCGTACGACCTCGGCCGGGTGATCTGGTGGCCGTCGAAGCTGTGGCGATCCGGTCCCGACGCCGGTGAACGACGAGCGGATGCCGCGGCGGCCGTCGCGGACGACGAAGCACCCGGGTCGGGGCCGACGTCCGAGTCGCACACGCCGGCGCACCGCGCCTGATCCGACCCCGCCGTCCCCGGAGCGGGGCGGCCGGGTCGCCGGCTCGGCCGCCGACGCGTGGGCGCGTGCGGCCGGGCAGACGAAGAGGGCGGATGCCGTGCGGCATCCGCCCTCTTCGGGTCTTCAGGCGATCAGAGCGTGAGCGCGCGGCTCACGAGATCGGCCTGCTCGACGGCGTGGCGCTTGGCCGAGCCGGTCGCGGGCGAGGCCGACGCCGCGCGCGAGACGACGCGCACGGGCTTGTCGCCGAGCTTGTTCGTCTCGACGATGAAGTACGGCCACACGCCCTGGTTCTCGGGCTCGTCCTGCGCCCACACGAACTCGGCGTTCGGGTAGCTGTAGGCGACCCGCTTCAGCTCGTCTGCCGGCAGTGGGTACAGCTGCTCGAGGCGCACGAGGGCGACCTCGGGGTTCGGGTTCTTGTCGAGCTCCGAGAGCAGGTCGTAGTAGAGCTTGCCCGAGACGAAGACGATCCGCTTGACGGCGTCCTTGTCGGTGATGCGGGCGTCGTCGATGACCGGCTCGAAGCGGCCGCTCGTGAAGTCGTCGACCTCGCTCGTCGCTCCGCGCAGGCGCAGCATCGCCTTGGGCGTGAACACCACCAGCGGACGACGCGGGCGGGCGTAGGCCTGACGGCGCAGCAGGTGGAAGTACGACGCGGGCGTCGACGGACGGGCCACGGTCATGTTGTCTTCCGCGCAGAGCTGGAGGTACCGCTCGATGCGGGCGCTCGAGTGGTCGGGGCCCTGGCCCTCGTAGCCGTGGGGGAGCAGCAGCACGACGCTCGAGCGCTGGCCCCACTTCTGCTCGGCCGACGAGATGAACTCGTCGATGATGGTCTGCGCGCCGTTGGCGAAGTCGCCGAACTGCGCCTCCCAGAGCACGAGCGAGTCGGCGCGCTCGACCGAGTAGCCGTACTCGAAGCCCATGGCCGCGTACTCGCTGAGGAGCGAGTCGTAGATCCAGAAGCGCGCCTGGTTCTCGGAGAGGTTCTGCAGCGGCAGCCACTCCTGGCCGTTCACCCGGTCGTGGAGCACCGCGTGACGCTGCACGAAGGTGCCGCGACGGGCGTCCTGGCCGGCGAACCGCACCGGCGTGCCCTCGATGAGCAGCGAGCCGAGCGCGAGCAGCTCGCCGAAGCCCCAGTCGATCTTGCCGTTGCGGCTCATGTCGACGCGCTTGGTGAGCAGCTGCTGGATCTTCGGATGCGTGGTGAACCCGGCGGGCTTGTTGCCGAACGCGTCGCCGATGGCCTGCACGACCTCGGTCGACACGCCCGTCGTCTCGAGCTCGCCCGTCGCGGGCGCCTCGTGGTCGAGCGACTCGGTCGCGCCGATGACCGGGATCGACCCGGTCTGCGCGGCGTGGGTCTCGGCGAACGCCCGCTCGAGCCGGTCCTGGAAGTCGCGGTGCGCCTCTTCGTACTCGGCCTCGGTGATGTCGCCGCGTCCGACGAGCGCCTCGGTGTAGAGCTTGCGGACCGAGCGCTTGGCCTCGATGAGGTTGTACATCAGCGGCTGGGTCATCGAGGGGTCGTCGCCCTCGTTGTGGCCGCGGCGACGGTAGCAGACGAGGTCGATGACGACGTCGCGGTGGAACTCCTGGCGGTAGCGGAACGCGAGCTCCGCGACGCGCACGACGGCCTCGGGGTCGTCGCCGTTCACGTGGAAGATCGGAGCCTGGATGGCCTTGGCGACATCCGTCGAGTAGATCGAGGAGCGCGCGTCGCCCGGCACCGTCGTGAAGCCGACCTGGTTGTTGATGTTGACGTGGATCGTGCCGCCGGTGCGGTAGCCGCGCAGCTGCGACATCTGCATGGTCTCGATCACGACGCCCTGGCCGGCCATGGCCGCGTCGCCGTGGATGAGGATCGGCAGCGTCGAGAACGTGCCGATCGGCTTGCGGTCCTGCTTGGCGCGCACGATGCCCTCGAGCACGCCGTCGACGGCCTCGAGGTGCGACGGGTTCGCGGCGAGCGAGACCGGGATCTGCGCGCCGTCGTCGGCGGTGAAGGTGCCCTCGGTGCCGAGGTGGTACTTGACGTCGCCCGAGCCCTGGCCCGAGGTGGTGCCCTCGAACTCCATGAACACCTGGCCGTAGGTCTTGCCCGCGATGTTCGTGAGCACGTTGAGGCGGCCGCGGTGGGCCATGCCGATGGCGACCTCGTCGAGGTTCTCCTTGGCGGCGCCCTGGAGGATCTCGTCGAGCAGCGCGATGACCGACTCGCCGCCCTCGAGGCTGAAGCGCTTCTGGCCGACGTACTTCGTCTGCAGGAACGTCTCGAACGCCTCGGCCTCGTTGAGCTTGCCGAGGATGCGCATCTGCTCGTCGTGCGTGGGCTTCTCGTACTTGCGCTCGACCTGCTCCTGGATCCACTGGCGCTGCTCGGGGTCCTGGATGTGCATGTACTCGATGCCGATCGTGCGGCAGTACGAGTCGCGCAGGACGCCGAGGATGTCGCGCAGCAGCGCCGTGCGCGTGTTGCCGAATCCGCCGGTCACGAACTCGCGGTCGAGGTCCCAGAAAGTGAGGCCGTGGTTCTCGATGTTCAGGTCGGGGTGCGAGCGCTGCTGGTACTCGAGCGGGTCGGTGTCGGCCATCATGTGGCCGCGCACGCGGAACGAGTTGATGAGCTCCTGCACGCGAGCGGTCTTGTCGACGGCGCTCGCGATGTCGACCGAGATGTCGGGCGCCCAGTGGATGGGCTCGTACGGCAGGCGGAGGGCTGCGAAGAGGTCCTCGTAGAAGCCGCGCTGGCCGATGAGCAGCTCGTGCACCTTCTTCAGGAACTCGCCGGATCCGGCGCCCTGGATCACGCGGTGGTCGTACGTCGACGTGAGCGTGATGGTCTTGCCGATGGCGAGGCTCGAGAGCACCTTCTCGGACGAGCCCTGGAACTCGGCGGGGTACTCGAGGGCGCCAGCGCCGATGATGCAGCCCTGGCCCTTCATGAGGCGCGGCACCGAGTGCACGGTGCCGATGCCGCCGGGGTTCGTGAGCGAGATCGTGGCGCCCGAGAAGTCGTCGGCCGTGAGCTTGTTCGTGCGGGCGCGCTGCACGAGGTCTTCGTAGGCGTTCAGGAACTCGTTGAACGTCATGGTCTCGGCGCGCTTGATGGCGGGCACGAGCAGGGCGCGGGAGCCGTCGGGCTTGGGCACGTCGATGGCGATGCCGAGGCCGATGTGGGCGGGCTTGACGAGGCTGGGCTTGCCGTCGACCTCGCTGTAGTAGACGTTCTGGCTCGGGAACTCCTTGAGCGCCTGGATGAGCGCCCACCCGATGAGGTGCGTGAAGCTGACCTTGCCGCCGCGCGTGCGGCGCAGGTGGTTGTTGATGACGATGCGGTTGTCGATCATGAGCTTCGCCGGCACCGTGCGCACGCTCGTCGCGGTCGGCACGGTGAGCGAGGCGTCCATGTTGGCCGCGAGCGCCTTCGGCATGCCCTTGAGCGGCACGACCTCGTCGTGCTTCTCGCCGTCGTCGATGACCTGCTGCGGGCTCGTCACGGGCACGTCGGCGGGCACCGGGGTCGAACGGGGCGCGACCGAGGTGGTGCGCGCGGCGGGCGCCTGGCCGATGACGGCGTTCGGCGTCGTCGCGGGGGCGGATGCCGCGGGCTCGGCGGGAGCGGCTGCGGCGGGGGCCTCGGCGGCGGCCGGGGCTGCGGGGGCTGCTGCGGGCGCGGGCGAGGGCGCCGCATCCGTCGTCGGCGCTGCGGGCGCAGCCGCGCCCGACCTGGCCTCGCGGTAGGACTCGAGCACCGGCCACCACGACCTGTCGACGGAATCAGGGTCGACGACGAACTTCTCGTACATCTCGTCGACGAGCCATTCGTTGGCTCCGTATTCGCCTGCCGCGGTCTCTTCAGACCCCGACCCGGTCAATTGGCTCGACACAGCCGATCGCCCACTCTCTCCGTTGATTCTGGATTCACTCGCGCGATCGCTACACTTTGCCCTTCGCAGAGCGCCGATCGCCTCGACAAGCCTAAACCCCTTCCACGGGCTCGGCTTCCAGCCTGCCGCGGTAGCGTGAGGCCCATGGAGTTCTACCGCACCGAACCCAGCCACGACCTCACCTATTCGGACGTCTTCCTCGTGCCCAGCAGGTCGGGGGTGACCAGTCGCCTCGACGTCTCCCTCGCACCCGACGACGGGTCGGGCGCCTCGGTGCCGATCGTGTCGGCGAACATGAACTCCATCACCGGGCCGAGGCTCGCGTCGTCGCTGGCCAGGCGCGGCGGCATCGGCGTGCTGCCGCAGGACCTGCACCTGCAGGACCTCGCGGAGTCGATCCGCTGGGTCAAGGCGCAGTCGCCGCGCTTCGACACCCCCTACTCGTTCGCGCCCGACGCGACCGCGGCCGACGCGCTCGCGGTGCTGCCGCCGGTCGCGGGCCAGGGCATCGTGCTGCAGGACGCCGACGGCGGGTACGTCGGCTGCATCGTGGCCGAACGCCTCGCGACCGCGCTGCTCGACGCCCGGCTCGGCGACCTCGTGCACGGCGGCCTCGCCTCGCTCGACGCCGACGATGTGGACAGTCCCCGCCGCGCCTTCGACCTCATGGTCGAGGCCGGCCTCGAGTTCGCGCCGGTGCTCGAGCACGGGCGCGTCGTCGGCACGCTCAGCCGGCGCAGCGCGCTGCGCGGCACGATCTACGAGCCGAACGTCGACGCCGAGGGTCGCCTCCGGGTGGCCGCAGCCGTCGGCATCAACGGCGACGTCGCCGCGAAGGCGTCGGCGCTCGTCGACGCCGGCGTCGACATGCTCGTGCTCGACACGGCGCACGGCCATCAGGAGGGCATGGTGCGCGCCGTGTCGATCGTGCGCGACCTCGACCTCGGCGTGCCGATCGTCGCGGGCAACATCGTCACGGCCGACGCGGTCGCCGATCTCGTCGACGCCGGTGCCGACGTGCTCAAGGTCGGCGTCGGGCCCGGCGCGATGTGCACGACCCGCATGATGACCGCCGTCGGGCGCCCGCAGTTCTCGGCCGTGCTCGAGACCGCCGAGGCGGCGCGCGAGCTCGGCGCGAGGGTGTGGGCCGACGGCGGCGTGCGGTACCCGCGCGACGTGGCGCTCGCCCTCGCGGCGGGCGCGTCGTCGGTCATGATCGGCTCGTGGTTCGCCGGCACGATCGAGGCGCCCGGGTCGCTGGCCCGCGACGCGAACGGTCGGCTCTACAAGGAGAGCTGGGGCATGGCGTCGACGAAGGCCGTGCGGGAGCGCTTCGACCGGCTCTCGCCGTACGAGCTGGCCCGGAAGGAGCTCTTCGCGGAGGGCATCTCGTCGTCGTCGATCTACCTCGACCCGCTGCGGCCCTCGCTCGAGGACCTGCTCGACATGATCACCTCCGGCGTGCGCAGCTCGTTCACCTACGCGGGCGCGCGCGACCTCGCGCAGTTCCGCGAGCGGGCCCGCGTCGGCATCCAGTCCGCCGCCGGCTACGAGGAGGGCAAGGCACTGCCGGTCAGTTGGTAGCGGATGCCGCGAGATTGCCGGGAATCCGGCGGCGGGGCGCCGATATACTCGATCCCACAATGGACGATCCTCCCTCTGCCAATCCCAGTCATAGACCCTCGCCCGTGATCGACCGGGGCGGTGCCCATGTCTGAGTGGATCCTGCTCGGAATCGGACTCCTCCTCACGGTCGGCACGGGCTTGTACGTTGCGAGCGAGTTCGCGCTCGTCAACCTCGATCGCGCCGATCTCGAGGCGCGCCGTTCGCGAGGTGAGACGAGGCTCTCGCTCACCATCTCGGCGTTGAAGATCACCTCGACGCACCTCTCGAGCGCGCAGCTCGGCATCACGCTGACCACGCTGCTCACCGGCTACACGATGGAACCCGCGATCAGCTCGCTGCTCGCGGGGCCGCTCGGCGCGATCGGCGTGCCCGAGGCGGTCATCCGTCCGGTCGGTGCGATCACGGCGGTCGTGATCGCGACGCTGCTCTCCATGGTGATCGGCGAGCTCGTGCCGAAGAACTTCGCGCTCGCGCTGCCGCTCGCCACGGCCAAGGTGGTCATGCCGTTCCAGACGGCGTTCACCTGGGTCTTCCGCCCGGCGATCGCGGTGCTCAACGGCAGCGCGAACGGCCTGATCCGGGCGTTCGGCATCGAGCCGAAGGAGGAGCTCTCCGGAGCACGCTCGGCCGAGGAGCTCTCCTCGCTCGTGCGCCGTTCCGCGAGCGCGGGCCTGCTCGAGCAGGACACGGCGACCCTCCTCGGCCGCACCCTCCGCTTCGCCGACCACGACGCATCCGATGTCATGACGCCGCGGCCGGCGGTCTCGGCGGTGCAGCGCCAGGACTCGGCCGAGACGGTGCTCGAGCTCGCGCGCCAGACGGGCTTCTCGCGCTTCCCGGTCTACGACGAGAACCTCGACGACGTCGTGGGGCTCGTGCACGTCAAGCAGGCGGTCGCGGTGCCCCGCGAGCGACGGGCGGATGTCCCGGCATCCGCCCTCCAGTCCGAGGCGCTGCGCGTGCCCGAGACGATGACCCTCGACGTGCTGCTCGGCGAGCTCCGCGCCCGCGGCTACCAGATGGCCGTGGTCGTCGACGAGTACGGCGGCACCGCAGGCGTCGCGACCCTCGAAGACCTGGTCGAGGAGCTCGTGGGCGAGGTCGCCGACGAGCACGACCGCACGCGCGCCGGCATCGTGCGCCGCGCCGACTCGGTCGCCTTCCCCGGCATCCTGCGCCCCGACGAGCTCGTCGACCGCACGGGCATCCGCGTGCCAGAGAACGGCGACTACGAGACCGTCGCCGGATACGTGATCTCCGAGCTCGGCCGCCTGCCGGCCATCGGCGACGAGGTGCGCATCGAGACCGGCACGCTCGTCGTGCAGCGCCTCGAAGGGCGCCGCATCGACCGACTGAAGTACGTGCCCGACCCCGAGCCCGAGGGCGACGCGGAGGAAGGTGGTGAGCGATGAGCGACTGGATGGGCATCGTCTGGCTGGTCGTGCTGCTGCTCGCCAACGCCTTCTTCGTGGGCGCCGAGTTCGCGGTGATCTCGGCCCGCCGCTCGCAGATCGAACCGCTCGCGGAGCAGGGCAGGCGGAGCGCGAAGACCGCGCTCTGGGCCATGGAGCACGCCACGCTCATGCTGGCCATGAGCCAGCTCGGCATCACGATCTGCTCCCTGCTGATCCTGAACGTGTCGGAGCCGGCGATCCACCACCTGCTCGAGGTGCCGCTGCACCTCACGGGCTGGTCGGAGGCCGTGATCTCGACGGTCGCCTTCATCGTGACGCTCGTGCTCGTGTCGTACCTGCACGTGGTGTTCGGCGAGATGGTGCCGAAGAACCTCTCGTTCTCGCTGCCGGAGCGCGCCGTGCTGCTGCTCGCGCCGCCGCTGGTGTTCATCGCCCGGGTCTTCCGGCCGGTGATCGTGGCCCTGAACGCGACCGCGAACGGCGTGCTGCGACTGTTCGGCGTCGAGCCGAAGAGCGAGGCCAACTCGACCTTCACGCTCGACGAGGTGCAGACCATCGTCGACCGGTCGCGCGCCGAGGGCGTGCTCGCCGACGCGAGCGGCACGCTCACGGCGGCGTTCGAGTTCACGGCCAAGCGGGTCGCGGACGTCGCGCTCCCGCTGTCGACGCTCGTGAGCCTGCCGCAGACGGCGACGCCGGCCGACGTCGAGCGGGCCGTCGCCCGTCGCGGCTACTCGCGCTACGTCATCGTCGATGCCGACGGCGACCCCGAGGGCTACGTGCACCTGAAGGACGTCATCGACCTGCGCGACGACGAGTTCGACGACCCGATCCCGGCGAAGCGCGTGCGTCGCCTCGTGTCGATCTTCGACGGCACCGACCTCGAAGACGCCCTCGCGACGATGCGCCGCCTCGGCACGCACGTCGCGCGGGCGTTCGACGAGCAGGGTGCGACGACCGGCGTGATCTTCCTCGAGGACATCATCGAGGAGCTCGTCGGCGAAGTGCAGGACGCGACCAGGCGGGGGTGATCGGGTGCCCCGTGCGAGCGGGGCCTTCCGACGCTGAGACGGCCGACCGCGGCATCCGATCGAACGGATGCCGCGGTCGGCCGTTCGCGTGCGCCCGGCCCGCCTCGCGTGCGCGTCGCGTGACCTCGCCGACCGACTCGCAGGCTGATCCTCGGGATGCCTGCAGGGGAGTGCCACGTGTTCCGATCGCGGTTCGGAGCCGGGGCGCCCGGCGTAGACTCGCGCCCGACCCGAGGAGTCGAGGAATCATCATGTTCGAGAAACTCATGGCGACGGCCGTGCTCCCTGCGTCGGACCTCGATCGGGCCAAGACGTGGTGGCACGACGTGCTGGCCTGCGATCCGGTCTACGACGACATGGAGGGCGAGGCGCTCTTCTACGAGATCGGCGGAACCATCGTGATGGTCTACCGCACCGACTACGCCGGCACGGCGCAGAACACCGCGTTCAACCTCATGACCGACGATCTCGATCGCGACATGACCGCGCTGCGTACGCACGGCGTCGTGTTCGAGGACTACGACCTGCCCGGCCTCAAGACCGTCGACGGCGTCGCCGACTTCGGCACCGAGCGGAGCGCGTGGTTCACCGACAGCGAGGGCAACATCTTCGCGCTCGGGCAGTTCTCGGCCGAGCGCATGGAGCAGGCGATGCGGATGCGGCAGTCCTCCGCCGGAACGGCCTGATCCGCCCGGGGGCGCACCGCCAGCAGTCCGGCGGGGCGCTCACCACTCGCCGTCGTTCACCTCGGGCCTGGCCCGCAGGTATTGCACGGGCCACATCTCGCTGCCCGCGCCGAGTTCGTGAGCCGCGCGCAGGGCGAAGTGCGGGTCGCGCATCATCGCCTTGCCGAACATCACGGCGTCGGCGGCGCCCGAGGCGACGAGCTGCTCGGCGTGCGCGGCGTTCGTGATGCGGCCGACGGCGGAGACGGCGACCTCGCCGTGCTCGCCGACGTACTCGGCGTGCCCGGCCTGGTAGCCCGGGCCGACGGGGATCTCGGCGTGGGCGACGAGGCCGCCCGTCGACACGTCGAAGAAGTCGGCCCCGGCCTCTTCGCACCAGCGTGCGACGATGGCGGTCTGCGCCTCGTCCCAGCCGCCCTCGGCCCAGTCGGTCGCCGAGAAGCGCACGAACAGGGGCACGTCGTCGCCGATCTCGGCGCGCACCTCGCGGACGATCTCGAGCAGCAGGCGCGCGCGCCCCGCGAGGTCGCCGCCCCAGGCGTCGTCGCGCAGGTTCGACAGCGGCGAGAGGAACTGGTGCACGAGGTAGCCGTGCGCGGCGTGCACCTCGACCAGGTCGAAGCCGGCGTCGAGCGCACGCCGTGCGGCGGCGCGGAAGTCGTCGATGACCCCGCGGATGCCGGCCTCGTCGAGCGCGACGGGTTCGCGCAGGCCGTGGAAGGCCTGCGCGGACGCCGACACGGTCTGCCATCCGCCCTCGTCGAGCGGCTGCGAGCCGCGCTTGCGCACCGTCTCGGGCCACACGGAGGCCTTGCGCCCGGCGTGCGCGAGCTGGATGCCGGCCGCGGCCCCCTGCGACTTGATGAAGCGGGTCACGCGCGACCAGGCCTCGGCCTGCTCGTCGTTCCAGAGGCCCGTGTCGTAGTCGGAGATGCGGCCCTCGGGGCTGACCGCCGTCGCCTCGGCGATCACGAGGCCGGCCCCGCCCACGGCCATCGATCCGAGGTGCACGAGGTGCCAGTCGTGCGGCACGCCGTCGCGCTCGGTCACCGAGTACTGGCAGAGCGGCGGCACCCACACGCGGTTGCGGATCGTGAGGCCCCTGATCGTCAGCGGCGTGAAGAGGGCGGATGCCTCGGGCGCGACGTCGGGGCGGGGTGCGGTGCTCATGCGGCGAGCTCCCTCAGCCAGGCCTCGAGCGTCGCGGCATCGGTGAAGACGTGCGCGTCGCCGCCGACCGCGAGCGACCCGGCCACGTTCTCGGCCTTGTTGTCGACGAAGACGAACTGCGCGGGCTCGATGCCGAGTTCGGAGATGACGTGCTCGTAGATCGCGGCGCCCGGCTTCACGAGCCCGAGCTCGCCGCTCACGAACACGCGCTCGAACAGCGGGGCGAAGGACCCCGAGCGGAGCCAGCCGGAGTAGTCGGCGCCCGCGTTCGACAGCAGGGCGAGCCGGGTGCCGCCGTCGCGCAGCGCGTGCAGCACGCCCAGCGTGCCGGGGTCGACGCTCAGCCAGCCGCGGTGGTCGATGGCCCAGAGCTCGTGCACGTCGACCGGGGTCCAGTCGGCGCCGAGGTCGTGGGCGACGGCCGCCCAGTACTCGGCGATCGAGGCGGTGCCCTGGTCGAGCGCTTCGCGATGGCGCCAGTACGCCCGCCAGAACTCCGGCTCGCCGCCGGTCGCGCCGGCGCGGCGCACCAGCGCGGCGCGGTCGTCGTCGCTCGGCGCCCGCGAGATGACCTCGCCGTAGTCGAAGACCACGACACGAGGGGAGAGGCTGATGGGTTCGAGGGCTGTCGCTGACATCGCCATCCAACCTATCGTTGGAGCATGGCCACCGAGTGGAGAACCTGGTCCGCTGCAGACGCCGCCGCGTGGATCACGCCGCCGGGCGCCCACGACGACAAGTACTCGCGGGGCGTGCTCGGGCTGGTCTCCGGCTCGATCCAGTTCCCCGGCGCCGCGGTGCTCGGCGTGGAGGCCGCGCATCGCACGGGTGTCGGACTCGTGCGATTCATCGGACCGCGGACCGTGCGAGCCGCGGTGCTGCTGCGCAGGCCCGAGACGGTCGTCGGCCGCGGGCGCGTGCAGGCCTGGGTGCTCGGCTCGGGCATCGACCCGACGAGGCGCTCGTTCGTGCTGCTCGGCGACCTGCAGCATGCGCTCGCCGACGGCGTGCCGGTGGTGCTCGACGCGGGGGCGCTCGACCTGGTGGGCACGCACACGGCCCCGACCGTGATCACGCCGCATCTCCGGGAGCTCGCGAGGCTGCTGGCCGCGCGCGAGGTGCCCTCGAGCCTCGAGCAGATCCGCGCCGACCCCGCCGCCTGGGCCGAGCGGGCCGCGCGCGAACTCGGCGTCGTCGTGCTGCTGAAGGGCGCCACCACGCACGTCTGCGATCCCGCAGGCAACCGGTACCGGGTCGAGGCGCCGACGCACTGGCTCGCGTCGGGCGGCACCGGCGACGTGCTCGGCGGCATCCTCGGCTCGCTCGCGGCGACCCATCACGCCGAGCTCGCCGAGAGCGCCGAGCCGCTCACCGCGCTCGCCGCGACGGCCGCGTGGATCCAGGGCGAGGCGGCGCTGCGCGCCAGCACCGCGAACGGCGGCGGTCCCGTCGTCGCGCTCGACATCGCGCAGGCCGTGCCCGGAGTCGTCGGCGACCTGCTCGCGCACCGCGCCGGCTGACGCCCGGAGCCCCCGGGCCGCCTACGCGCCCAGGAACCTCGTGAGGAACTCGCGCGTGCGCGCCTCGCGGGGCGATGCGAAGAACTTCTGCGCGGGCGCGTCCTCGATGATGCGACCCGCGTCGAGGAACACGACCCGGTCGGCGACCTCGCGCGCGAACGCCATCTCATGCGTCGCCATGACGATCGTCGTGCCGCGCTCGGCGAGCGAGCGCACCAGCGCGAGCACCTCGCCGACGAGCTCGGGGTCGAGTGCGCTCGTGACCTCGTCGAGCAGCAGCAGCTCGGGCCCAGTCGCGATGGCGCGCACGATCGCGACGCGCTGCTGCTGCCCGCCGGAGAGCCGGTCGGGGAACGCCTTCGCGAATTCGGCCAGGCCCACCGAGCCGAGCAGCTCGAGCGCCTTCGCCTCGGCGGCCGCCCGCGGCATCCGGTGCACGAGCCGCGCGGCGAGCGTGACGTTGTCGAGCACGCTGAGGTGCGGGAAGAGGTTGTAGTGCTGGAAGACCACGCCGATGCGCGCGCGCACCCGGTCGGCGTCGACGCGCGGGTCGCTCACGTCTTCGCCGTCGAGCAGGATCACGCCGTCGTCGATGGTCTCGAGCAGGTTGATCGTGCGCAGCAGCGTCGACTTGCCCGAGCCAGAGGCGCCGACCAGCGCGACCACCTCGTGCGCGTCGACGTCGAGGTCGACCCCGTCGAGCACGAGCTTCTCGCCGTACGAGCGGCGGATGCCGCGCAGGCGCAGCAGGCCGGGCGCGGCCTGCTGCGGGGCCGGTGCGCCGGTCGGCGTCGATGCGCTCATACGATGCTCCCGCCCTGCTCCCGCACGCGCATGCGCGCCGTGAGCCAATCGGTCAGCCGGATCATGGGCCAGGCGAGCAGCACGAACAGCAGCCCGGCCACGACGTACGGCGTGAAGTTGAAGTAGTGCGCGACCTCGATCTGGGCGGCGCGCACCGCGTCGATCGCGCCGAGCACCGAGATGAGGCCGACGTCCTTCTGCATGGCGACGAAGTCGTTCATGAGCGCGGGGGTGACCTTGCGCAGCGCCTGCGGCAGCACCACGCGACGCATGGTCTGGCCGTGGCTGAGGCCGAGCGAACGCGCGGCGAGGCGCTGCGACGGGTGCACCGCCTCGATGCCGGCGCGGAACACCTCGGACACGTACGCCGAGTACGTGAGGATCAGCGCGATGGTGCCCCACACCGCAACGGGCACGCGCGGGAAGAAGTCGAGGCCCGGAATGCCGTAGCCCACGAGGTAGAGCACGATGATGAGCGGCATGCCGCGGAACAGGTCGGTGTAGCCCGCCGCGAGGGCGCGGAGCGGGAAGAACACCGGACCGCGGAGCGTGCGCAGCGTCGCGAGCAGCAGCGCGAAGATCACCACGCCGATCGCCGCGACGACGAGCACCTGGATGTTCAGCCAGAGCCCCTCGAGGATGCGGGGCAGCGACGCGATCGCGACCTCGGGGTCGAAGAAGGACTCCCGCACCTTCGTCCAGCCGGGGGAGCCCGCGACGGCCCAGAGCAGCAGGCCGGCGAACACGATCGTGGAGACCGCGCTGACCAGGACCGAGCGTCGCGTCTGCGTGCGCCGGAACGCGCGGCGCGAGAGCTCGAGCTCGCTCGGCCGCCACGCGGACGCGCCGGACGCGCCCGCTGCGCCCGGGTCGGCCGGGCGGCGCGAGCCGCCCGCCTTCGTTGATTCAGCCACCATGCAAAGGTAGCGGCGCACTCGATCGCCCGGGTGCGCCGCCGGTCGTCTCAGTCGATCGGGGCCGGAGCGCTCAGTCGAGCAGCGGCGCCGCGTCGCCGCCGAGCCACGTGGTCGCGAGCTCGTCGAGGGTGCCGTCTGCTCGCAGCGCGTCGACGGCGGCCGTGACATCCGCGGTCAGCGGCGAGTCCTTCGCCAGCACGAGGCCGAACTCGTCGCCGCCGGAGGTCGCGGGCAGCTGGCCCACGATCTTGCCGCCGTCGAGCTCGGCGCCCGTCAGGTAGAACGCGGTCGGCAGGTCGACGACGATCGCGTCGACCGTGCCGTTCTGCAGCGCGAGCTTGGCGTCGTCGTTCGTGTTGAACACCTGCGCACCGGCCGAGGGCGCGATCTCGCTCTCGATCGCGTCGAAGCTCGTCGTGCCCACCTGCGCGCCGATCAGGAGGTCTTTCAGGTCGGCGATCGAGGTGGCGGATGCCGCGGGCGAGCCCTCGATCGTGACGACGACCTGCGTGGTCTCGTAGTACGGCGACGAGAAGTCGACGTTCTCGGCGCGCTCGGGCGTGATCGAGAACTGCTGGAGGTTGATGTCGAAGTCCTTCGGGCCCGGCGCGATGGCCTGGTCGAAGGTCGTGCGCACCCAGACGACGTCGTCGGCCGAGAAGCCGAGCTGCTCGGCGACCGCGTAGGCCACGGCGGGCTCGAAGCCCTCGCCCGATTCGGGTGCGTCGTCGATGACCCACGGGAAGTACGCGGGCTCGCCGGTGCCGACGGTGAACTTGCCCTCGGTGACGTACCCCGAAGCGGACGCGTCGTCGGACGATCCGGTGTCGCCCGAGCCGCCGGAGGAGCAGGCCGCGAGGGCGAGGGCTGCGGATGCCGCGACGAGGATCGCGGCGAGTGGGCGTCGGGTCATGGCTGCCTCCGGTGGGGTCGTGCTCCAAGCTTCGTCGATCGACGGCCCGCCCGCTCGGAGCGTGGCGGAATGTGACACTCGGATAGGCTCGCCGTCATGACGGACGGGAGCGAGCGCGGCGCGCCCGCGGCATCCGTCCGTCGTCTGCTGGGCACGCGAGCCGCGCTCTGGGGCGCGTTCGTGCTCGTGCACGCCCTGCTCGTCTGGCTGAACCTCGCGGCGCCCGGCCTGCCGCTCGGCGACGTGACCGGCGTCTACCGGGTGTGGGCCGAGAACGCGGCGAACGGCTGGGTGCGCATGGGCATCGACACGCCCTGGGTGTACCCGATCCTCGCGTTCGTGCCGATGGCGGCCTCGCTCGCGCTCGGTTCGGCGTGGTACGCGCAGACCTGGCTCGTGATCGTGGCCGTGCTCGACGCCGTCGCGTTCTCGGTGCTGCTCGGCTCGGCGCGCCTCTCGCGCACGCGACGCGTGGCGGCCTGGTGGTGGCTCGGGTTCCTCGTGCTGCTCGGCCCGATCGCGCTCGGCCGCATCGACGCGGTCACGGTGCCCATCGCCGTGCTGGGCCTGCTCATGGCCGCCGGCCGTCCGCGGGTCGCCGCCGTGCTGCTCACGATCGGCGCGTGGGTGAAGGTGTGGCCGGCTGCGCTCGTCGCGGCGCTCGTGATCGCCGGTCGGCGGCGCCTCGAGGTCGTCGGCATCGCCGTCGCCCTGAGCGTCGGCATCCTCGGCGTCAGCGTGCTCGCGGGCGCCGGCCTCAACGCGTTCGGCTTCATCGAGGAGCAGGCCGGTCGCGGCCTGCAGGTCGAGGCGCCGCTCGCGGTCGTGTGGCTCTGGCAGATCGTCGCGGGCTCGCCCGACGTGAACGTCGAGTACTCGCGGGAGATCCTGACGTTCCAGATCGAGGGGCCCGGGGCGGATGCCGCGGCGGGGCTCACGACGCCGATCATGGCCGCGGGCGTGCTCGCCGTCGTGCTGCTCGGGGTGCGCGCCGTGCGCCGGGGCGCGACGATCGGGCGCCTGCTGCCGCCGCTCGCGCTCGCGTTCGTCGTGGTGCTCATGCTCGCGAACAAGGTGGGATCGCCGCAGTTCATCGCCTGGCTGGCGGCCCCCGTCGTGCTCGGACTCGTCTACCGCCCGAGGCGGTTCGCGGTGCCCGCCGTGCTGGCTGCGGCGATCGCCCTCTGCACGCAGGTGATCTACCCGTACTGGTACGGGTGGCTGCTCGCCGCGGACCCGGCGTTCGTGCTGGTGCTGACGCTCAAGGTGGCGCTGCTCGCGACACTGCTCGTGTGGGCCGTCGCGGCGCTGTGGCAGGCTGGGGTCAGGCGGGAACCTGCGCCCATCACCGGGTGAGCGCACCCCGTGAGGAGGACTCATGCTGGTGGCATTCTCGGTCGCACCGAGCGGAACGGGCCGCAGCGACGGCAGCGTGCACGACGCCGTCGCCGCGGCCGTCAGGATCGTGCGGGAGTCCGGCCTGCCGAACCGCACGACCTCGATGTTCACCGAACTCGAGGGCGAGTGGGACGAGGTGTTCGACGTGGTGCGACGGGCGACCGAGGCGGTCGGTGCATACGGCTCGCGCGTCTCGCTCGTGCTGAAGGCCGACATCCGGCCCGGATACTCGGGCGAGCTCGACGCGAAGGTCGAGCGGCTCGAGGCGGCGATCGACGACGAGGCGACCGGCTAGTCCCGGGCGGCCCGGCTCCGCCGCGCCTCTCGACCCGGCGCCGTCGCGCCGTCCATACTGGGCGGAGTCGATCGAGAGGGATGCCCGCATGACCGTGCACGTGGAGAACGGATCCGCTTGGAAGCGCTTCTGGAACCGTGGCGGGTGGTGGCGGGCGGTCCTGATCACCGTCGTCTACGCGGCGGTGTACGAATTGCTGGGGCGGCTGGTCGGCGCGGTGTTCGGCGGCCTGATCGACGAGCAGAACCTTTTCGGCGATCCGTCGAGCATCTTCTTCGGTGTCGCGCTCCCCATCGTCCTCGCGGCCGCGCTGCTGGCCGTGTTCGTCTGGTCGGTCGGCTGGTGGCCGGGCATCCTCGGTCGGCAGCCCATTGCCGGACGCCCGTGGATGTGGCTCGCGGTGGCCCTGGTGGTCATCCCGATCGTGATCCGACTGTTCGCGACGAACTGGTCGGCATACTCGGTCGCCGTGGTGCTCACGACCCTGCTGCTCGGCCTCTGCATCGGATTCGCCGAGGAGCTGATCACGCGCGGCGTCGGGGTGAACCTGCTCCGCAAGGGCGGGTACAGCGAGCGCGTGGTCATGCTGCTCTCGTCGCTGCTGTTCGGCCTGCTGCACTCGGTCAACGTGCTGAGCGGGCAGCCGGTGCTGAACGTCGTGGTCACCGTCGTCTACGCGTTCGGCTTCGGCGCCATGATGTACCTGTCCATGCGCGTCACCGGCAGCCTCGTCTACGCGATGCTGCTGCACGCGGCGACCGACCCGACCACGATCCTCGCCACCGGCGGCATCGACGCGCACGGTGCGACGAGCGGCTCGGACGGGCTGCTTTCGGTGGCGGCGCTGTTCAACTACGCCTACATCCTCTTGGCGCTCCTCGCGATCTTCTTCGTCAAGGGGCGGGTGCGACCGAAGCTCGCGGCGACCTCCGCCGAGGCGCCTGAGCTGCGCTGACGTCTGCGACGCGGTCGCGCCGGCCTCGCGAGGGGCATGGCCGCGTGCCGAGCCGTCATCTCGCGTCTCGTCATCGAATCGATTCGATTCCTGTGCGACAATCGACGGATGAGTAGCCGAACCGACCAGACGTCGACCCTGTCGCCGACCCGCGTGCGCCTCGCGCTGCTCGCCCTCGCCCTCGGCGGGTTCGGCATCGGCTCGACCGAGTTCGTCGCCATGGGCCTGCTGCCCGAGATCGGTCGCGACCTGCTGCCCGCGCTCGCCGCGAGCTCGCCCGACGACGCGAACGCCCAGGCCGGGTGGATCATCTCGGCGTACGCGCTCGGCGTCGTAGTCGGGGCACCCACCATCGCGGCCGTCGCCGCCCGATGGCCGCGCAAGCGCCTGCTGATGACCCTGCTCGTCGTGTTCACGCTCGGCACGATCGCCTCGGCCGTGCTGCCGACCTTCGAGCTCGTGCTCGCCGCGCGGTTCCTCTCGGCGCTGCCGCACGGTGCGTACTTCGGCATCGCCTCGCTCGTCGCCGCGAGCCTCATGGGCCCGGGCAAGCGCGCACGCGGCGTCGCCCTCGTGCTCTCGGGCCTCACGATCGCGAACGTCATCGGCGTGCCGCTGATCACCTGGCTCGGGCAGGTGCAGGGCTGGCGCACCGCCTACCTCGCCGTCGCGGGCATCTTCGCGCTCACGTTCGTCGCCGTCTCGATCGCCGTGCCCTGGCAGCCGGGCGACCCCGGCGCCACGCTCGCGCGCGAGCTCAAGGCCTTCTCGCGCGTGCAGGTCTGGTTCGCCCTCGCGATCGGCGCCATCGGCTTCGGCGGGCTCTTCGCCGTGTACAGCTACGTCGCACCGCTCGCGACCGAGGTCACCGGCCTTCCCGCGGCGATGGTGCCCGTCGTGCTCGTCGCGTTCGGCCTCGGGATGACGATCGGCAACCTCGTCGGCGGGCGCCTCGCCGACTGGAGCGTGCGACGCAGCATGTACCTGTTCTTCGCGGTGCTCGCCGTCGCGCTGTTCGTGCTCGGGCTCACCGCCGCGTACCCCGTCGGCCTCTTCGTCGGCGTGTTCCTCATCGGCGGCTCCTCGGCAGCGCTCTCGCCGACGATCCAGGCACGCCTCATGGATGTCGCGCGCGACAGCCAGTCGATCGCCGCCGCCCTGAACCACTCGGCGCTGAACATCGGCAACAGCCTCGGCGCGCTGCTCGGCGGGATCGCGATCGCGGGCGGACTCGGCTACGTGGCACCCATCTGGATCGGACTCGGCCTCACGTTCGCGGGCGTCGTGCTCGCGCTCGCGTCGTTCGCGATCGACCGTTCGCGCGGTCGCCGCGGCGTCGTCGTGCCGTATGCGACGGGGGCCATGGAGGCCGTCGACGCCTGAACGGCGAGCCGGTCGAACGGGTCGATCGGCCCACGGCGGCGCCACGCGGCATCCGCTCGGTGAGGCTCAGTCGGACTGCAGCAGGATGCCGTCGAGGATCGCCCGCTTGCGCAGCGCCACCTTCGTGCCCACGTCGAAGCCCGACAGGCGGTACTTCTCGCGGATGCGCTTGAGGTAGCTCTTCGCCGTCTCTTCGGAGATGCCGAGCTGGAAGGCGACCGCCTTGACCGGCTGGCCCGCGCCGTAGAGCGCCATCACCCGGCGCTCCTGCGCCGACAGCTTGGGCACCGTGCCCTCGGCCGCGAGCGCGACCGCGAGCTCGTGCGTGAGGTAGGTCTCGCCGTTGCGGGCCGCGCGGATCGCCTCGACGATGTTCTCGACCGGTTCGGACTTCACGAGGTAGCCCAGCGCGCCCGAGCCCAGCGCCTCGCGCACCACGGCGGGCTCGGAGTAGGTGCTCATGAGCATGGTCTGCACGCCCGCCGACTTCAGCATCGACAGCTTGAGGGAGACCGGGATGTTGTCGCGCAGGTCGAGGTCGAGGAGCACCACGTCGACCGGGAACTCGGGGTGGGCGAGCAGCTCGGACCACGACGGCACGGCGGCGACGAGGTCGATGTCGGCCGCGGTGCCGCGGAGCCACTCGGAGAGCGCCCCGAGCAGCATGCGGTGATCGTCGACGATCGCCAACCGGATCGGTTCAGCGGTGTCAGCCATTCGACTTCTCCTCAATCGGTCGGCCAGACGGGTGGATCTGGCCCGGCGCGTGCGCCTCGGGTTCGATGCGACAGGTGATCTCGATGCGGAACCCCGAGGCAGCGCTGACCAACTGGTGCACTCCGACACTAGCGACTGCGTCCCACGTTGCGGGGTCGACGCGTCGATGTGTGACCCCCTCGACGTGGATCGTGATGTCGACGGAGGTCGCGAGGTGCGCCACGTCGGCGTCGGGATCGGCGTCGTCGATCGCGGGCTCCTCGGGTTCGCGGCAGCTCACCTCGACCGAGGCGGGCACGGCCGACGGCTTCGCCGGATCGGCCACGAGCAGCCACAGCGCGAGCAGCAGGCCCTCGCGCTGCGCGGCCGAAAGCGGCCCGGCGAGCCCGGTCGGGTCGTCGACCTGCACGCGTCCGCTGAGGTACTGCGACTCCGCGACCGCGTGCCGCAGCCACGTGTCGTTGCGCCCCTCGATGAGCCGGATGCGCAGGCGGGCGGCGAGCTCGCCGGCGCGTGCGGCATCGGTCGACGAAAGCGGCAGCCCGATGCGACCGGCCGCGACGTCCTCGAGCAGGTTCTCGGCGTCGAAGTCGAGCTGGGCGAGCTCCTCGGAGGCGCGCATGCCGACCGCCGAGCGCGCCGTGCCGACTGTGCTCTGCACGAGCGAGAGGTCGGCCTCGTGGCGCACGACCCGGCTGAAGCCGCGCAGCATCGCGACCGTCACCGCCACGGGCAGCACGGTGCCGACCGCGATCGCGAAGAGCGGCACGGCGGCCGCGCCCACGGTCGGGATCTGCGCGACGGCCTCGACCGCGATCGCGATCGCCACCCCGCACGCGACCACGATCGGGATCACGCGCGAGCGGATCGTCGAGACGGGCATGAGCACGGCGCCGATCGCCGGGGCGGCCGTCGGCAGCACCCCGATCTGCGCCAGGCCCGAGGTGGCCTGGATGTCGAGCCAGGCCGGCGCGATGAGCCCCGCGAGCAGCAGCAGGTACAGCCAGTCGGGCATGCCCCGGAACACCTGCCAGCCGATGCACCCGACCGTGACGACCACCGCGAGGGCGATCCAGCCCGCCCACGGGCCGAGCCCGGGCGGGAAGTACGGCGCCATGGTCGACGCGTGCACGAGGTGGCCCAGGATGATGATGCCGGCCGCGATCGTCGCGCCGACCGCGAGCCGCCGCCCGCCGTGGCTCGAGCGGATGTTGCTCGCCGCCCGCGCCGACCGCGCGGGGCGCAGGAACGAGTGCTCGCCGAACGTGGAGGCGAGGGCTCCGGGCCTGGTGCTCATGGCTTCGGCACCTCCAGCATGACGGTCGTGCCGGAGCCGGGCGAGGAGAAGACGCGGGCGCGCCCGCCGACGGCGTTCAGGCGCCCGACCACGGACTCGGCGTATCCGAGTCGCGCCGGGTCGACCGAGTCGGGCGCGAACCCGGTGCCGGCATCGCTGACCATGGCACGCACGGCGTGGTCGTCGTCGGTGATGGTGACGTCGGCCTCGGACACGCCCGAGTGCCGCCGAACGTTCTCGAGGCACTCGCCCAGCGCGCCGACCAGCGCATCGAGCGTCTCGCGGGGCAGGATGAGCTGCCCCGCGCCGTGCCAGTTCACGTCGAGGCCCATGCGCACGAAGCGCTGGCGCACCGACTCGAAGGTGGTGCTCAGCAGGTCGTCGTGCGAGCCTGGCGAGAAGATCGCGTTCGACCCGTTGTCGAGCGGCACGCCGAGGCGCAGCTGGCGCAGCAGGCGCGCGTCGTCGCCCGCCTGGTCGCGCAGCGCGTTCGCGCCGACGCCGACGCCGGAGTGCGCGAGCAGCGAGAGCGTGGCGAGCACGGTGTCGTGCAGCACGCGCGCGTCCTGACGCTGCTGGGCCTCGAGCTCGCTGGCGATGCGCTCCGCCTCGTGCGCGCGCCCGACCTCGCCGATGCGCACCTCGGCGATGCCGATGCCGTTGTCGAGCCAGGCGCCGAGCACGGCGAGCGCCGACCAGCCCACGATCGTGGTCAGCACGACGTCGGCGAGGCCGTGCCCCGCGATCACGGAGGCGATCACGGTCGAGACCACCAGGAGCGCGGCCGAGATGCACACGAGCAGCACGCCGCGCGGGCGCACGACGAGCGGGGCCGCGATGGACGCCGACGTGACGCCGCCGGTGACGGCGAGCGCGGTCACGGTGGCCGGGTCGGCCACGGGCGCCGAGCCGAGGGTCAGCAGGAGGGTGACGGATGCCACGACCACGCCGGCCGCGGCGGCGAGCGAGCCCCGGGTGGTGAACACGAAGACGAGCCCGGTGAGCACGATCGTCAACGCGAGCGCGATCGCGAGCTCGGGCGTGCTCGCCGAGCCCGGGACGAGCAGGCACAGGAAGGCGCAGACGGCGCCCGTGGCACCGGTGATGCGCGCGAGCCGCCGCAGCAGGCGATCGCGTTCCTTGTGGATGCGCTTCATTGCACCCCCTCGTCGGTGTGCGCCACGACCACGACGGTCGTCGTCGTCCGTTCCCCTCCGGCTGCCGTGCCGGGTGGCACGGCCCGTCACCTCGAACCCTACCGGAGAGGCCGCCCGCGGTCAGCGGGCGAGCAGGTCGGCCAGTGCCGCGCCGACGACCTCGTGCTCGATGAGGAACGCGTCGTGGCCGTACGGGGAGTGCACGACGACGGGATCGGCGCCGTGCACGCTGTGCGGCAGGCCCGCCGCGAGCTCGACCTGCCCGGCGAGCGGGAAGTAGCGGTCGCTGTCGATGCCGAGCACGAGGCTCTTCGCCTCGACGCGCGCGAGGGCGTCGGCGACACTGCCCCGCCCGCGGGCGATGTCGTGCGAGTTCATGGCCTCGGTGAGCACGAGGTAGCTGTTCGCGTCGAACCGGCGCGTGAACTTGTTGCCGTGGAAGTCGAGGTAGGACTCCACGGCGAACCTGCCGCCGCCGCCGAGCGGGTCGAGGTCGCTCTGCCAGCTGCGCTCGAACCGGTCGTTGAGCTCGGCTGCGGTGCGGTAGTTCAGCATCGCCATGCGCCGCGCCAGCGCGAGGCCGCGCGTGGGCCCGACGCCGTCGGGCGCGTCGTAGTAGTCGCCGTCGCGGAACGCGGGGTCGGAGCGCACGGCCTCGAGCTGCACCGAGTTCAGCGCGATCTGGTCGGCGGTGGTCGCGGCCGGCGCGGCGAGCACCGCGATGCGCTCGACCGCGGCGGGCGCCTCGATCGCCCACTCGAGCACGTGCATCGCGCCCATCGAGCCGCCGACGACCGCCGCGAACCGCTCGATGCCGAGCTCGCGGGCGAACGCGATCTGCGCCCGCACCTGGTCGCGGATCGTGAGGAGCGGGAACCGCGACCCCCACTCGGCGCCGTCGGGCGCGAGCGACGACGGCCCGGTCGAGCCCTGGCACCCGCCGAGCACGTTGGGCGCGACGACGAACCAGCGGTCGGTGTCGAGGGCGAGTCCGGGGCCGACGACGCCGGGCCACCAGCCCGCGCTCGCGTGAGCCGGCCCGGTGGGCCCGACCACGTGGCTGTCGCCCGTGAGGGCGTGCAGCACGAGCACCGCGTTGTCGCGGGCGGGGGAGAGCTCGCCCCACGACTCGTAGGCGATGCCGATGCCGGGCAGCGTGCGCCCCGACTCGAGCGCGAGATCGCCGACCTGCACGAACCGGCGGTCGCCGACGGGGTCGCCTGCCCGCCACGCGCCGGTCACGGGCGCGCGACCGGCGACCGCGAGCATCTGCGCCTCGGGGATGATCGGCACCGGTGTCGCGTCGGTCGTGGTCTGCCAGTCCATGCTCTCGATTCTCCCGAATGCCGGGGCGCTCCGCGGCTTTGTTACACGAGCGGGTGCGCCGGTGCCGCGCCGGCGGATTCGGGCGGTACGGGGAACGGCGGATGCCGCGGGCGCGTGCTGCCCGCGGCATCCGCCGTTTCGTGTCGTGCCGGCCGGGGCCGGCCGCGTCGGCGCTAGAGGCGCGCGGCCGCCGTCGCCGCGCGAGCCGCCGCGAAGCCCGCCTCGAGGTCGGACTTGAGGTCGTCGACGTTCTCGATGCCGACCGAGAGGCGCACGAGGCCCGGCGTGACGCCGGTCGTGAGCTGCTGCTCGGGCGTGAGCTGCGAGTGCGTCGTCGACGCCGGGTGGATCACGAGCGAGCGCACGTCGCCGATGTTCGCGAGATGGCTGAACAGGTCGAGGTTGTCGACGAGCGCGCGGCCGGCGTCGACGCCGCCCTTGAGCTCGAACGACAGCACCGCGCCGACGCCCTTCGGGGCGTACTTGTTCGCCGCGGCGTACCACGGGCTCGAGGGAAGCCCGGAGTAGTTGACGCTCGCGACGTCGGGGTGGTTGTCGAGCCACTCCGCGATCTCCTGCGCATTCGACACGTGGCGCTCGAGGCGCAGCGAGAGCGTCTCGATGCCCTGGATCAGCTGCCACGCGCTCGCCGGGGCGATCGACGCGCCGAGGTCGCGCAGCAGCTGCACGCGCGCCTTGATGATGTAGGCGAGTGGGTCGCCGACCGCGGCCGTGTAGCTCGCGCCGTGGTACGAGGGGTCGGGCTCGGTCAGGCCCGGGAACTTCTCGACGTTCTTCGACCACTCGAACGTTCCGCCGTCGACGATGATGCCGCCGATGACCGTGCCGTGGCCGCCGAGGAACTTCGTGGCCGAGTGCACGATGATGTCGGCGCCGTGCTCGAACGGGCGGATCAGGTACGGCGTCGCGATCGTGTTGTCGACGATGAGCGGCACGCCCGCCTCGTGCGCGATGCCCGCGACGAGCTCGATGTCGAGCACGTTGATCTTCGGGTTGCCGATCGTCTCGGCGAAGAAGAGCTTCGTGTTCGGGCGCACGGCGCGGCGCCACTCCTCGGGGTCGTCCTGGTTCTCGACGAAGGTGGTCTCGATGCCGAGCTTGCCGAGGGTGTACTTGAAGAGGTTGTACGTGCCGCCGTAGATGGAGCTCGACGACACGATGTGGTCGCCCGCCTGCGCGATGTTCAGCACCGCGAAGGTCTCCGCCGCCTGGCCCGAAGCCACGAGCAGCGCGCCCGAGCCGCCCTCGAGCGCGGCGAGGCGCTCCTCGACGACCGCCTGCGTGGGGTTCATGATGCGCGTGTAGATGTTGCCGAACTCGGCCAGCGCGAAGAGGTTCTGCGCGTGCTGCGCGTTGTCGAACACGTACGACGTGGTCTGGTAGATCGGCGTCGCGCGCGCATGCGTCACCGGGTCGGGCGCGGCGCCGGAGTGCACCTGCTTGGTCTCGAAACGCCAGTCGGCGGCGCGGTCGCTCATCGTGTTCTCCTTCTGGGGCGTGCTCGTGATTCGGGTGCGGGCTCGCCGCGATGAGGACACGCTACGTTCGGCGGGCACGGGCGGCAACGGCCCGCGAAACACGGCGTCACGGCGCGACCGGCGAGGTCGCGCGAGGTCGCGCAGGCTCTCGGCGGCCGGCCCGCCGGTCAGGGGTCGTTCGGATGCGGCGGCAGCACGATCGTGCCCGTCGCCGTCGACGGCTCGGGGCGGAACAGCCAGCGCGCCCGGGGCTCGACGAGGGGGCGGAACACCCGCCGGACGGGCTTCAGTGCGAGCACGATCGAGATGCCGACGCAGAAGAGCATCATCGCGGGCAGCACCCAGAACGGCTGATCGCCCTCGAGCAGCGGCGTCTCGCGGAACGGGTAGAGCACGAACGGATGCAGCAGGTAGATGTACATCGTCGCGCCGCCGAACGCCGTGAACCAGTGCTTGCCGCGCGGCATGAGGAGCAGGAACGCGACCGCGAGCACCATGGCGACCAGCAGCAGCACGAGCCGGATGAGCCCCGACCACGGCTCGTCGTACCCGATAGCGACGTACGACTCGTCGTAGAGCATGAACCTGCGCAGCTTCAGATCGCGGAGCGTCTCGATCGTCGCGGGCATGAACACCAGCACGGCGCCGAGCAGCGCGATCGCGCCGGCTCGCCAGCGCCACGTGACGGCCGTCGACAGGTCGAGCCAGCGATCGGTGACCTGCCACTGCCGCAGCTTCCAGCCGAACACGAAGAACGGCAGCATGCCGAACGTGCGCGAGAGGGCGAGCGTCGAGTCGATCGTCTCGGTGTAGCCCGCGCCGATCGAGATGAGGATCGCGATGAGCAGCGGGTACCGCAGCAGCACGAGGTAGGGGAGCACGATGCGCCAGATCGCGAGCGCGATCAGGAACCAGAGCGTCCACGACGCGGTCGTGAAGTCGAGCGCGAACTCGCCGCCGAGCGCCCACTTGATGACCGTCCAGATCGTCTCGAAGATGAGGTACGGGAACACGATGTCGGTGAGGATCTGCTTCAGCGCCTTCGCGCTCGGCGGCCCCGACTTCGCGAAGTACCCGCTCACCGTGACGAAGACGGCCACGTGGAACGAGTAGATGAACAGGTACACGCTGTACGCGCTGTCGGACTCGGCGATGAGCGGCAGGATGCCGTGGCCGATCACGACGAGGGCGATGGCGATCCAGCGCGCGTTGTCCCAGAGGGGCACCCGTCGCCTGGTCTGGTGCTTCGGCGCGGCGGTGGGCTGCATCCGTCCATTCAAGCGCAGCGGAGCGGATGCCGCAGGTCGGCGTCGGCTCGACGGCGGGTCGGGCCCGGCGGGGCGAGGCCGACTGGGCAGCAGGGCGGGCGCCGACGGGCGCGTTCCGCGGCGGGTGCGCGCGGCGTGCGCGCTCCGCACGGCAGAATGGGCGCATGAGTGATCTGCGTGCGGTCGTGACGGGTGCGAGTTCGGGCATCGGAGCGGCCACCGTGCGCGCGTTCCGCGCCGCGGGCTGGCAGGTCGTCGGCGTCGCCCGCCGCGAGGACCGCCTGCGCGGGCTCGCCGCCGAGACCGGGGCGGAGGTCTTCGTCGCCGACCTCACCGTGCAGTCCGACGTCGACGCGCTGCGGGACCACCTCGAGGCCACCGGTCCGGTGCACGCCCTCGTGAACAACGCGGGCGGCGCGAAGGGGCTCGACAGCGTCGAGGGCTCGTCGGTCGACGACTGGGCGTGGATGTTCGAGGTCAACGTGCTCGCCGTCAAGCGCGTGATCTCGGCACTGCTGCCGTTGCTCCGCCGGGGCGCGGTCGACCGCGGGGTCGCCGACATCCTGAACGTGACCTCCATCGCGGGTCACACGGCGTACGTCGGCGGCGGCGGCTACAACGCGGCCAAGTTCGCCGCGCACGCGCTCACCGAGGTGCTGCGGCTCGAGCTGAACGGCGAGCCGCTGCGCGTCATCGAGGTCGCTCCCGGCATGGTGAAGACCGACGAGTTCGCCCTCGTGCGCTTCGGCGGCGACCGGGCCAGGGCGGACGCCGTCTACAGCAGCGTGCCCGAACCGCTCGTCGCGGAGGACATCGCCGAGGTCATCGTCGATGCCATCACGAAGCCGCGGCACGTCGACCTCGACCTGATCGTCGTGAAGCCCGTGGCGCAGTCGGCGCCGCACCTGGTCGCAAAGGGGCCCCTGACCGTGCGCTCGGAGGGGTGATGGCCGCCGCGCCCCCCGCGCCGGCGCCGCGCCGCGACGCATGGGAACGCGTCACGACGGTGCCGCTCGTGGTGCTCGGCGTGGTCTTCATCGTCGCCTACACGGTCTACGTGCTCGCGCCCTGGATCCCGCGCGGACCCGGGTCCGCGCTGTTCCTGGCGCTCATGGCGGCCTGGCTCGTGTTCGTGACCGACGTGGTCGTGCGCATCGCGCTCACGCCGCGCGGCGGCAGGTGGCGATTCGTGCGCACCCACCCCATCGACATGCTCTCGGCGGTCATCCCCGTCTTCCGGGCCTTCCGCGTGCTCACGCTGCTCCGCGAGGTGCCGTACCTGCAACGCCGCAACGGCGCCGCCGTGCGGGCGAACATCATCATCTACGGCACGACCTATGCGATCGTCTTCGTCTACTTCGTCTCGCTTGCCACGCTCCAGGCCGAGCGCGACGCGCCGGGGGCGACGATCACGACGTTCGGCGACTCGGTCTGGTGGGCCATCGTGACCCTCGCCACCGTCGGGTACGGCGACATGTACCCGATCACGACCGAGGGCCGCGTCTACGCGGTGTTCCTCATGGCGGGAGGGGTCGTGATCGTGGGCACGGCGTCGGCGACGGTCATCTCGTACATCGGCGACCGGGTGAACCAGGTGCGCACGCAGCGCACCGGAGGCACCGGGGCGATGCTCGAGCTGTTCGACCCGACCGAGGCCGACGAGGAGGCGGGGCCCGGTCGACCGCCCGGCGGCCCCGGCACCGCCGAGGGCGAGTCGGAGGGCGGATCGCACGCAGGCGGCCCGCCCGACGCGCCCCGGGGCTGACGCGGACGGCGGCCGGCGGTGCGGCCACCGGACGCCCGGGATCACGCCGAACGCGAGCCCCGACCGGACGGCTAGCCTTGACGCATGACGTTCGATGCGAATGACGCCGGCACGACCGGCGATGCGATCCGCAAGGAGATCCTCACCTGGGACGACTTCGCCGTCGCCTCGCGAAAGGTCGCGACCGAGGTGCTCGCCTCCGGGTTCCAGCCCGACGTGGTGATCGCGATCGCGCGCGGCGGCCTGCTGTTCGCCGGGTCGATCGCCTACGCCCTCGGCACGAAGGCGTGCGGGTCGATCAACGTGGAGTTCTACACGGGCATCGACGAGCGACTCGACGAGCCGATCCTGCACCCGCCGATGCTCGATGCGCCGGCCCTGAGCGGCAAGCGCGTGCTCCTCGTCGACGACGTCTCCGACTCGGGTCGCACGCTCGCGAAGGTCGTCGGCATCCTCGGCGACGCCGGCGCCGAGGTGCGCAGCGCCACGCTGTACACCAAGTCGCACACGGTGCTCGAGCCCGACTTCGACTACAAGCGCACCGACGACTGGATCGTGTTCCCCTGGTCCGCGCTGCCGCCCGTGCACCTGCTCGGCGCGGCCGACGCCGCCGATGAGGCGGGGTCGGTCGCATGAGCGTGCACCTGGTCGGCGGCGGTGCGCTGAGCGCCGCGCACGCCCCGCTCTACGAGCCGTTCCTCGCGGAGGCGACCGCCCGCGGCCGGGCCGCGGGCCGCGAGCGGCCCCGCGTCGCGGTGCTCTCGCTGCACCCGGCCGGCGTGCAGCAGGCCGAGGTGCTCGTCGACGTGCTCCGCGCCGCAGGCGACTTCGAGCCGCACGTGACCGCTGCCGAGCGCGGCGGATCCGTCGACCTCGCCTCGATCGCCGACGTCGACGCCATCGTGGTCGGCGGCGGCATCGTCGAGGAGGTCAGGGCGGGCATCGAGCCGGTGTTCGGCGAGCTCAGGCGACAGGTCGCCTCCGGCGTGCCGTACCTCGGCGTCTCGGCCGGGGCGATGATCGCCGCGGAGGGCTCGCTCGGCGGCGGTTCGCGCATCGACGGCGTGGTCGTGTCGCCCGAGGACCCCTCCGAACCGGGTGAGGAGTTCGAGGTCGAGGCCGGCATCGGGCTCATCGACGTCGCGGTCGACGCGCATGTCGCGCAGCGCGGAAACCTGTCGCGCCTCGTCGCCGCGGTCGAGGCCGGGCTCATCGAGAGCGCGCTCGGCATCGACGAGCGCACGGCGCTCATCGTGGGCGAGGGCGGCCTGCGGGTCGTGGGATCCGGCAGCGTCTGGCGCGTGCTCCCCGCCGACGGCGGCGTGCTCGTCTCGACGCTCGGCGCCTGACATGCCGTCCGCGGGCGGCGAGCCGCTCGACGGGTTCGGCGTGTTCGACGGCCTCGCCGACCCGACCGCGCGCGGCGCGACCGCGGTGCCCGCGGCCTTCGACGGCCTCGGCACGCTCGACGACCTCGTCGCGGCCGGGCGCATCGACCCCGGCTGGGCGAGGGCGCTCGAGCCCGTCGCCCCCGCCCTCGCCGAGGTCGAGGCGTTCCTCCGCGCCGAGTCCGCCGCCGGGCGCGGCGTGCTCCCCGCGGCCGACCTGGTGCTCCGCGCGTTCGCCGCGCCGCTCGACGACGTCCGCGTGCTCGTCGTGGGCCAGGACCCGTACCCGACCCCGGGGCATCCGATCGGCCTCTCGTTCGCGGTCGAACGCCACGTGCGCCCACTGCCCAGGAGCCTCTCGAACGTCTACGCCGAGCTCGCCGCCGACCTCGGCGTCGAGCCGCCCGCGCACGGCGACCTCTCGTCGTGGACGGCGAACGGCGTCATGCTGCTGAACCGGGTGCTGACCGTGCGCCCCGGCGAGGCGGGCTCGCACCGCCGGAGGGGCTGGGAGCAGGTCACCGATCACGCGATCCGTGTGCTCGCCGCACGCGGCACGCCGCTCGTCGCGATCCTCTGGGGCAATGACGCGCAGCAGCTGCGACCGCTGCTCGGCGGGACGCCGGTCATCGAGTCCGCGCACCCGAGTCCGCTCTCGGCGCGGCGCGGGTTCTTCGGCTCGCGGCCGTTCAGCCGCGCCGACGAACTGCTCGCCGCGCAGGGTGCGGCGCCCGTCGACTGGTCGATCGCCTGATCGGCTCGACGATGCGCCGGGCGGATGCCGTGGCATCCGCCCCCTTGCCCGCCCGAGGGCCGAGATCGCGACATCCGCAGGCGACCTGCGCGGCGTAGGGTGGTCGGCATGCTCGAGGAGGAATACCAGCCGCGCCGCGAACTTCCGCGCCACCTGCGCAAGCCCGTCGAACCCGAGGCGCCGTTCTCCTTCGAGATCCGCGACGCGGTCGCCGCCGACCTGCCCGCGGTGCGCGAGATCTACAACTACTACGTCGCGAACTCCACGGTCACGTTCGACGAAGACGCGATGACCCTGAAGGAGTGGAAGGCGAAGTTCGCCCACCTGACGAAGCTCGGCATGCCGTTCCTGGTCGCCGAGTCGCCCTCCGGCCAGCTGCTCGGCTACGCGCTCGTCGCGCCGTGGAAACCCAAGCGCGCCTACCGGTTCACCGTCGAGAACTCGATCTACCTCGGCCCAGCGGCAGCGGGCAAGGGGCTCGGGCGCGCGCTGCTCGGCGAGCTGATCGCCCGCGCGAAGGCCGCGGGCCTGAAGGAGATGCTCGCCGTCATCGCCGACCAGGGCGCCGAGGCCTCGATCGCGCTGCACGAGAAGTTCGGCTTCACCGAGATCGGCCGCATGGGGCGCGTCGGGTTCAAGTTCGACCGCTGGCTCGGCACCGTGCTCCTGCAGCGATCGCTGAAGTAGCCGGCGTCAGAGCGCGATCTCGACGGTTCCCGCCGCGAACGGCACGGCGACGGACACGACGAGGCCCGTCGCCGCGAACAGGGCCGGATGCGCGAGGCCGACCACGACCCGACGCAGGCCGGGGCGCCCCTCGAGCAGATGCGCGGGCACCCGGTGCGACGAGGGCGACTCGGCCCAGCCGCGCACGCGCGCGAGGAACCACGCGCAGCGCAGCACGAACGCGCCCCAGAGCACGGCGGCCACGACCGGCACGATGACGAGCATGACGTCGAAGCCGATGCCGACGATCTCGTCTTCGCGCCCTTCGGCGGCGAGCTGGATCGCCTGCGAGATCGTCGCGCCGACGACGACCGAGGCGCTCCAGGCGACGACGCCGAAGACGAGCGCGAGGTAGCGCACGAAGAAGTGCGAGAACACCGACGACATGGCCTCGAAGTGTGCCCTGGGCGTCGCGACGAGCACGGCGATCGTCGCCGCCGTCGACGGCAGCACGAGCAGGGCGATGAGGAGCCAGTCGAGCAGGCCGTGCGCGTCGAGCGCCACCGACAGCACCAGCGCGGCGCCGAGCACGACGCTCCAGCCGACGCCCCAGATCAGCGGATGCCGCGTGATCGACGTCGCCAGCGCGGCGCCCCCCGGATTCGTGCCCACGGGCGCCATGCTAGCGGCAGCCGTGCGGGCTGCGAGGGCTGCGAGGGCGGCGAGGGCGGCGCGGGTGATCGCCGTCGTAGGCTCGAGGGTGTGGAACTGCACGAGCTCACCGCACTCGAACTCCATCAGCTGCTGCAGCGCGGGGAGGTGTCGCCGGTCGAACTCGCGGGCCACTACCTCGATCGCGCCGAACGGCTCGACCCCGAGCTCGGCGCGTTCGCGACCATCACGCCCGAACGTGCGCTCGAACGCGCGAGGTTCGTGACCGAGTCGGTGCCGAAGGCCGCTCCGCTGTGGGGCATGCCGCTCGCCGACAAGGACCTGCACGAGCGGGAGGGCGTGCCCGTCGCGTACGGGTCGAGGGCGTTCGCCGGGTTCGTGCCCGATGCCTCCGACGACCTCGTGCGGGCCGTCGACGCGGCGGGCGCGGTGAGCCTCGGCAAGACCGCGACGCCCGAGTTCGGCCTGCCGTCGTACACCGAGGCGCTCGTGGGGCGACCGACGCGCAACCCGTGGGCGCCGACGCTCGGAGCGGGCGGCTCGAGCGGGGGAGCGGCGTCGGCCGTGGCGTCGGGCATGCTGCCGTTCGCGCCGGGCTCCGACGGCGGCGGTTCGATCCGCATCCCGGCGGCGGTCTGCGGGCTCGTGGGCATCAAGCCCTCCCGCGGGCGCGTGCCTGCGGGGTCGGGGCTCGGCGGGCTCGCGGGCCTCGGTGTGGCCGGCGCGATCGGTCGCACCGTCGCCGACGCGGCGCTGCTGCTCGACGGCATGATCGCGCCGACCGGGTATCCGGCGTCGCACCCCTACGCCGTGCGGGCGCCCGGCGACGACGGCCCCTACCTGGGCGCGGCGATCCGCGGCGAGGGCCGGTTCCAGATCGGCGTGATGACCGAGACCCCGTGGGACGACGCCTACGACATCGCGATCGCGCCTGCCGCGCGCTCCGCGCTGGAGCGGGCGATCTCGGTGCTCGAGGGCCGTCACGGCATCGAGGAGGTGCCGCCGGCGCCGGAACCCGGCTATGCCGGGGCGTTCCGCACGATCTGGCAGGCCGGTGCGGCCTCGATCCCCGTCGACGACGAGCGCTTCGCGCTGCTCGAGCCCCTCACCCGGTGGCTGCTGGAGCGGGGGCGGGCACTGCCCGCGCGGCAGCTCGCCGAGGCGCTCTCGTGGCTCTCGGACTTCGAGCGGCGCGTCATCGCGAGGTTCGCGTCGTACGACGCCGTGCTGACGCCCGCGCTCGCGCTCGAACCGCCCGCCGTCGGCTGGTACGACGCCGATGACGGCGAGCGCAACTTCGCCCAGCAGGTGCAGGTCACGCCGTTCACGTCGTTCGTGAACGTCGCGGGGCTGCCCGCGATCACCGTGCCGGTGGAGTTCACGGAGGCGGGCGTGCCGATGGGCGTGCAGCTCATCGGCCGACCGGGCGGCGAGGAGACGCTGTTCTCGCTCGCGGCGCATCTCGAGCGCCGGCTGCGGCGTGCGCCGCGGCATCCGATCGTCTGGTGATCTCCGGCCGGTTCGGATGCCGCGGGACGGTGTGCGACACTTAGGTAATGCTTACCTCAGTCGCCGAAGCCCCCCGTCGCGACCGGCCCGCATACCGCAACTTCGCCGTCACGGTCGCGCGCGTCGAACCCCTCTCGCCGACCTTCGTGAACGTCACGTTCACCGGGGACGACCTCGTGGACTTCGGCACGGCCGGGCTCGACCAGCGGGTCAAGGTCGTGCTGCCGCTCGAGTCGAACGGCTTCGCGTCGTTCCCCGACGGCGAGGACTGGTACTCGCAGTGGCGCGAACTGCCCGCCGAGCTGCGCAACCCCTTCCGCACCTACACGGTGCGCGCCGTGCGGCCCGACCGGCGCGAGGTCGACATCGTCTTCGCCTGCCACGGCGACGTCGGCCCGGCGTCCCGATGGGCCGGTCGTGCGAAGCCGGGCGACGAGCTCGTGCTCATCGGCCCCGACGAGTTCGGCGCGGGCCGCACGGTCGGTATCGACTGGCGCCCCGGCGACGTCGGAACCCTCCTGCTCGCCGGCGACGAGACCGCGACGCCCGCGATCTGCGCGATCCTCGAATCGCTCCCCGAGAACTCCGTCGGGGCGGCGTTCCTCGAGGTGCCCGAGTCGGGCGACGTGCTCGAGGTGCGCGCGCCCGACGGCGTCGACGTGCGGTGGCTCCCGCGCGACACCGGTGCCCACGCCGACCGCGTCGGCGATGACGCGCACGCCCAGCACGGCGCGCTGCTCGCGCCCGCCGTGCGCGACTGGGTCGTGCGCCACCTCGCCGACCTCGGCGTGACCCGCGCCGGAGGCGACGAGGCCGCCGCCGCGCTCGCCGCGGCCGAGCGTGCCGACCTGCCCGACACGCCGCTCTGGGACGTGCCCGCAGGGCAGAGCCTCGACGGGGCCTGCTACGCCTGGCTCGCCGGAGAGGCGTCGGTCATCACGGGCCTGCGCAGGTTCCTCGTGCGCGAGGCGGGGCTCGACCGCCGCCAGGTCGCGTTCATGGGGTACTGGCGCCGCGGGCGCGCCGAACTCGAATGAACCGGGAGACCGGCATGCCCGTCGACGACGCCGTGCGGCCCGCCGACGCGGGCGCCACCACGGCTGCGACCCCGGCGGCCGACCCGGTCGACCCGGTCGGCGCCGCGCCCGGGCGGCGGCGCACCCGTCGCGTCGGGAGCGGACGCGCGATCGCCGTGCTCGTCGGCAGCGCACTCGCACTCCTCGTGGTCGTCGCGGCGAGCCTCGCCCTCGGCGTCCGCTCGATCGACCCCGGCGTCGTCTGGCAGGCGATCATCGGGCCCGACCCCGCGAACGCCGACCACAACGTCGTGTGGCAGCTGCGCGTGCCGCGCACCGTCATCGGCCTGCTCGCCGGTGTGGCCCTGGGGCTCGCAGGCACGCTCATCCAGGGGGTCACGCGCAACCCCATCGCCGACCCCGGCCTGCTCGGCCTCAACTCGGGCGCCTCGCTCGCGGTCGTGCTCTGCATCGCGCTCCTCGGCGTCAGCTCGCCGCTCGGCTACATCTGGTTCGCGTTCGCCGGCGCCGCCGCCGCGGCCGCGATCGTGTTCTCGCTCGGGCGCGGCAGGCCGGTGCGGCTCGCCCTCGTCGGCGCGGCCGTGACCGCCTTCATCACCCCGCTCATCGCCCTCGTGCTGCTGCGCGACACCGAGACGTTCAACCAGTACCGGTTCTGGGCCGTCGGCTCGCTGACCGGTCGGGGGCTCGACGTCGCGGCCGTCCTCTGGCCGTTCATCGCGGTGGGCGCCGTCGTCGCCTTCATGCTCGCGAACCGCCTCAACCTGATCGCCCTCGGCGACGACGTGGCGAACGCGCTCGGACAGCGGGTCGGCACGACCCGTGCGGTGTCGGGCATCGCCCTCGTGCTGCTCTGCGGCACCGCGACGGCGCTCGCCGGACCCATCGCGCTCGTGGGCCTCGTCGTGCCGCACGCGGCCCGTCGCCTCGTCGGGTCCGACTACCGGTGGATCATGCCGACCGCGCTGCTGTTCGGGCCGATCATGCTGCTCGCGGCCGACGTCATCGGCCGCCTCATCGTGCCGAACGCCGAGCTCGAGGCCGGCGTCGTCACGGCCTTCCTCGGTGCGCCCGTGCTCATCGCGATCGCCCGCAGCCGGAACGTGGCGGGCCTCTGATGACGACGGCCGACCTCACGAAGACCCCGATGCCCCCGGCCGGGGCCTCAGCTCCGACCGCCGACGACGTCCGCCTCCTCGTGGGCTCCGTGCGACGACGCAACCGGCGGCGACTGATCACGACCCTGGCGATCGGCACGGCGCTCGCGCTCGTCTTCGCCCTCATCGCGATCTCGTCGGGCGCGGCGAGCGTCGCGCCCGATCGCGTGCTCGCGACCCTGTTCGGCCAGGGCGATCGCACGGAGCAGCTCGTGGTGTTCAAGCTCCGTCTGCCGCGGATCCTCGCGGCGGTCTTCGTCGGCGCGGCGTTCGGCCTCGCGGGCGCCGTGTTCCAGGCCGTGCTGCGCAACCCGCTCGCGAGCCCCGACATCCTCGGCGTCTCGACCGGTGCGAGCCTCGGCGCGGTGTGGGCGATCCTCGGACTCGGACTCGCCGGTGCCGTGGTGTCGGGCTTCGCGCTCGCCGGCGCGCTCCTGGTGGCGTTCGTCATCTGTGCGGCCGCGTGGCGCCAGGGCCTGCACGGGGTGCGCTTCGTGCTCGTCGGCGTCGGCCTCGCGTACGTCTGCGGCTCGCTCATCGCCTGGCAGCTCGCGCGCGCCGAGGTGCGGCAGGCTCAGGCCGCGCTGCTCTGGACGGTCGGCAGCGTCTCCGACGTGCGCGGCGACGCGCTCACCCTGCTCATCGCCGGGGTCCTGGTCGGATGCCTCCTCGTCGCCGTGTTCGCGAAGGGGCTGCCGGTGCTGGCGCTCGGCGACGACCACGCGAGCTCGCTCGGCGTGCGCACGAACGTGCGCCGCGGCATCCTGCTGCTCATCGCGGTGCTGCTCATCGCGGTCGCGACCTCGGTCGCGGGGCCGATCGCCTTCGTCGCGCTGATCGCCCCGGCCATCGCCAGGCGGCTCGTCGACGACGGGGGAGCGGCGCTCGCGGCCTCGGTCATGACCGGCGCCGTGCTCACCCTCGGCGCCGACGTGGTCGGCCAGTTCGCCCTGCCCCAGTTCACCGCGCCGGTCGGCATCGTGACCGGCCTCATCGGTGCTCCGTACATGCTGTGGCTGCTCGCCCGCTCCGAGAGAAAGGCCAGCGCATGACCGCCTCCGTGCCGGCATCCGTTCCGTCGACCGCGACCGCGACCGCCGCCGTGACCGCGACCGGGACCGCCGCCGACGGGCTCGCCGCAGTCGGCGTCGGCCTCGGCTACGACGGGCGCCGCGTCATCGACGGACTCGACCTCGTGATCCCGACGGGTCGCATCACGGCCATCGTGGGCCCCAACGCGTGCGGCAAGTCGACCCTGCTCCGCGGGTTCGCCCGGCTGCACCAGCTCGACGCCGGGCGCGTCACGCTCGACGGCCGCGACGTGGCCGCGATGCCGCGCCGCGAGCTCGCACGCCGCATCGGCGTGCTGCCGCAGTCGTCGATCGCCCCCGACGGCGTGCGGGTGGCCGAGCTGGTGGGCCGCGGCCGCTACCCCCACCAGGGCTGGTTCGGCCGGCACTCGAGCGACGACGACCGGTTCGTGGCCGAGGCGCTCGCCGCGACCGGCATCGCCGACCTCGCCGACCGCCGGCTCGAGGAGCTGTCGGGCGGCCAGCGCCAGCGCGTCTGGATCGCCATGGTGCTCGCGCAGCAGACCGACATCGTGCTGCTCGACGAGCCGACGACCTACCTCGACGTGACGCACCAGCTCGAGCTGCTCGACCTGCTCACCCAACTGAACCGCGAGCGCGGCACGACGGTGGTGATGGTGCTGCACGAGCTCAACCTCGCGGCGCGCTACGCCGACCACCTCGTCGTCATGTCGGCGGGGGCGATCATCGCCGAGGGGCGGCCGGGCGACATCCTGACGCCCGAGACCGTGCAGCGCGCGTTCGCCCTCGAGGCCTCGGTGATCCCCGACCCGGTCGCCGGGTCGCCGATGATCGTGCCGGTCGGGCGGTTCCACACGGCGGCGCTCGGAGCCGCCGCGTCCGCGTCAACGTCGGCGCCTGCGCCGGGGCCCGACGCGTCGGAAGAGCCGCCCGCCGCCGAATCGTGACGCGTCCGTGACCGGTCGGGTTCGCCCCGCTGGTGCACTTAGGTTAGCCTTTCCTTATCCCCACACACCGAACGAGGAGTTCTCCGTGCGTCTTCGACGTCCGCTCATCGCCCTGGCCGGCATCGCCGCCACGGCCCTGACCCTGACCGCCTGCGCCTCGGGCACGACCGACGAGCCCACCGCGGCATCCGACTCGGCCGTCGGCACCGGCTTCCCGATCACGATCGAGCACGCCTTCGGTGAGACCGTCGTCGAGCAGGCGCCCGAGCGCGTCGCCACCTGGGGCTGGGGCTCGACCGAGGCCGCGATCGCCGTCGGCGTCTACCCCGTGGCGGTCGCCGAGCAGAGCTGGACCGTCGGCGAGGGCAACCTCCTGCCGTGGGTCGAGGCGGCCTACGACGACGCCGGCGTCGAACACCCCGTCGTGATCAACGACGACGAGGGCGGCGCGACCATCCCCTACGAGGAGTTCATCGAGGCCGCGCCCGACCTCATCGTCGCCCCGTACTCGGGCCTCACCGAGGAGCAGTACGACACGCTCAGCGACATCGCCCCCGTCGTCGCCTACCCCGAGGCCGCCTGGACCACCGACTGGGACGACACGATCTCGATCACCGCGAAGGCGCTCGGCCGTGAGGCCGAGGGCGAGCAGGTGCTCGCCGACATCGACGACACCCTCGCCGAGCAGGCCGCCGCGCACCCCGAGTTCGAGGGCAAGACGGTCGCCGGCATCTGGGACGGCGACGGCCTCGTCTACGTCTACACCGGCGCAGACCCGCGCATCGGCATCCTCACCGAGCTCGGCCTCGAGGTCGCCCCGAGCGTCGCAGAGCTCGACACGAGCGACGGCGGCTTCTTCTACGAGCTGAGCTACGAGCAGCTCGACAAGCTCGACGCCGATGTCATCGTCAACTACTCGTCCGACGAGGCGACGGCGGCGACCCTGCTCACGAAGCCCGAGACGCAGGCGATCCCCGCCGTCAAGGCGGGTCGCGTGGCGCAGGTCTACGACCCCATCACGGTGTCGTCGGTCTCGCCGCCCACCGCGCTGAGCTTCACCTGGCCGGCGGGCATGCCCGCGCTCGTGGACTCGCTCGCCGCGGCGCTCGCCGAGTAGTCGCGCAGGCTGTCGAAGGCCGGTGCTCCCAGTCGGGGCGCCGGCCTTCGTCGTCGGTGCACGGCGAGCGGATGCCCCGGGCACGGCCGCCCGCGACCGCGTACGTCGCTCAGGCCGCCCGCCCCGCGGCATCCGATCGTCGTCGTCGCTTCGGCAGGTAGCCGCCCGCCTCGAGCCCGGCCTCGATCTCGAACCGGTTCCTCAGCGGATCGCGCCCCGCGAGCAGGTAGAGCACGGGCAGCAGCATGCCGTACTTCAGCCACTGCTGCTTGTGCACGGCCTCGTGCCCGAGCACCGTGTCGGAGTCGTTGCGGTTCGTGAGGTAGCAGGCGCCGACGCACGAGCCGCCGCGGCCGAAGGTCCAGCCGGGCATGCCGGTGAACACGAGCAGGCCGTGGCGGCGCTCCACGCGCCCGGTGCTCCAGAGCGTGCCCCAGACGAACCCGACGCAGGTCGCCCACCAGAACCCGGCCCGGCTGATCGGTGAATCGGTCAGGCGGAGGGTCCGCCGGCTCATGCGGTCGCCTCGGGCCGGCCGAGCTCCTCGAGCAGCCGCAGCCAGATCTCGCTCACGGTCGGGAACGCGGGCACGGCGTGCCAGAGGCGGTCGACCGGCACCTCGCCGACGATCGCGACGGTCGCCGCGTGCAGCAGCTCGGCGACGTCCTGTCCGGTGAAGGTGGCGCCCACGACCGTGCCTCGCTCGTCGTCGACCACGAGCTTCGCCCGACCGTCCGCGCCGTCGGCGAGGATGCCCGTGCCGCTCGCCGACGTCATCGCGACCTCGGCGGTGCGCACCCGACGGCCCGACCGCACGGCCTGGGCCTCGGTGAGTCCCACGGCGACCGCCTCAGGTTCGGCGAACACCACCTGCGGGACGGCGACGTGATCGGCGGTGGCGACGTGCACGCCCCAGTCGGCGAGATCGACCGGATGCCCCGTGGCACGGGCCGCGACGAGGTCGCCGACCGCGCGACCCTGATACTTGCCCTGATGGGTCAGCAGCGCCCGGTGGTTCACGTCGCCCGCGGCGTAGAGCCACGGCGGGGCCGCTTCGGCGTCGGAGGCGCCGCCGGAGCCGTCGGAGGCCACCTCGACGCCCTCGACGCCCTCGACGCCCTCGACGCCCTCGACCCTGAGGCTGTCGTCGACGCGCAGCCAGTCGCCCGGCACGAGCCCGACCGTCTCGAGCCCGATGGCGTCGGTGCGCGGCTTGCGCCCGGTCGCGACGAGCACCTCGTCGGCGGACACGGTGCTGCCGTCGTCGAGCGTCAGCACGACCTCGCCGCCGTCGGTGCGTTCGACCGCTGTCGCCTGCACCCCGGTGCGCACGGTGGCACCCAGGCCGCGCAGGCCCTCGGCCACGGCGTCGCCGACGAAGGGCTCCATGCCGCCGAGGAGGCTGCTGCGCGCGAGCACCGTGACCTCGGTGCCGAATCCGGCGTAGGCGGTGGCCATCTCGCACGCGACCACGCCGCCGCCGATGATCGCGAGCCTGCGGGGAACGCGTTCGACGCTGGTGGCCTCCCGGCTGGTCCACGGGGCAGACTCGGCCAGACCCGGGATCGGCGGGATCACCGGGTCGCTGCCGGTCGCCACCACGACGGCATGGCGTGCGACGAGCGTCACGGCGCCGGCGGCCGTGCCCGCGTCGGAGCCTCCTGCGCCGTCGGCCGTGCCCGCGTCGGAGCCTCCTGCGCCGTCGGCATCGTCGAGACCGTCGTCGTGCGCGATGACGACGCGGCGCGCGCCGTCGAGCCGGCCGTGGCCGCGCTCGAGCCCGATGCCCGCGCCCTCGAGCCATTCGACCGCGCCGTGGTCGCTCCAGTCCGACACCCAGTAGTCGCGTCGGCGCAGCACCGCCTCGACGTCGAGGCCGCCGGTGACCGCGTCGGCGGCACCGGGCACGCGCTTGGCGGCGCGCAGGGCGGCGGCGCTGCGCAGCAGCACCTTCGAGGGCACGCACGCCCAGTACGAGCACTCGCCGCCGACGAGCTCGTGCTCGACCACCACCACGTCGAGTCCGGCGGCGCGCACCCGGTCGGCGACGTTCTCGCCCACCGGCCCCGCCCCGAGTACGACGACGTCGACTTCGCGTTGCATCGGTCTCCTCTCGCACCCGCGGGTGCGGGCCAGTGGCCCAAGCCTAGGCAGCGGGGAGCGCCGGGGGCACCCCTTGCGCTCCGGCGGGTCCGATGCCAGTGGCGCCGGTGCGAACGCGGGTGGGCCGTCTGCGGCCTCCGGCCTCGGGCCGGCCCTCGGTCAGCGCGATGCGGAAGCGGATGCCGCGGGGTCGCCGGCGCGGCCCTCGGCGGGCGCACCGCTCGCGAGCGCTCCGAGCAGTCGCAGGATCGTCGGCAGGTCGTCGTCGGCGGCCTCGGGGGAGCTGGGCGCGAATCCGGTGATCGCGGCCCCGGCCAACGGGAACCGCTCGACCACGGCCTTCACGAGCGCCACCAGCGTCGTGGCATCCACGCCGAACGGCATGGGGTACGAGAGGCCGGCCAGCGCCGACGGATCGAGCACGTCGAGGTCGATGTGCACGAACACCCGCGAGGCGCCCGTGGCCTCGAGCGAGGCGATGACCACGGTGGGGTCGGAGAGGTCCTCGACGGTGAGCACGTCGATGCCGTGCTCCTCGATGAACCGGTGCTCCTCTGCGTCGATCGCGCGCACGCCGCCGAGCACGAGCCGGTTCGGGGCGACCCGGCTGTCGTCGTCGAGCGCGAGGCCGTCGGCCCCGTCGCCCGCGATGTGCCGGAGCGCCATGCCGCCGAATCCGCCGGAGGGCGACGAGTCGGGGGTGTTCAGGTCGGGATGCGCGTCGAGCCAGAGCACCGCCAGCTCGCCGCTCCAGCGCTTGGACGCGTGCGCGACCCCCGGCAGGGCGACCCCGCAGTCGCCGCCCACGGTGATCGCGGTGCCGGCGATGCCCGCGAGGGCCTCCTCGGTGCGCTCGCGCGTGCGCCGCACGGCGCTGTAGCGGCGGATGCCCGTGCCGAGCGCCTCGCCCGCCTCGATCGGCACGTCGACGCTCACCGTCGCGGCGGCGGGGAGGTCGCCGAGGATCGCCGCGGCGCCGTCGGCGAGGCTCATCGCGCGGGAGGAGACGGAGCCCTGCCAGAGCGGGACGACGACGAAGGTAGCGGGCATGAGCCCAGTATCGCGCGATCGACTCGGGCTGCGCGACCGGCACGGGCCGGAACGACCGCGGCGGGGTCGATCGCAGACGCGACCGACCCCGCCGTGGACGGGTCGTGCGGAGGTCAGCCCGAGATCGCTCCCTGGCTGCCGCCGGCCTTGAGCGCGGCCAGGCGGGCGTCGACCTCGGTCAGCTCGCCGAGGTCGTCGAGCTCGTTGAACTGGGCGTCGAGGCTCGATGCGGCGAGCTCGGCCTGTCCGCGGACGACGGCCTCCTCGCGACGGATCTTGTCCTCGAAGCGACCGAGCTCGCTCGTGGGGTCGAGGATGTCGATCGACTTGACGGCGTCGTGCACCTGGCGCTGCGCCTCGGCGGTCTTGGCGCGCGCGAGCAGCTCGGACCGCTTGTTCTTCAGCTGGACCAGCTTCTCCTTCATGCCGTTCAGGCCGGACTTCAGCTGCTCGACGACCTGGGTCTGCGAGGCGATCTGCGGTTCGGCGGCCTTGGCCTCGTTCTCGGAGGAGATCTGGCGGCCGAGCGCGACCTTGGCGAGGTTGTCGAACTTGTCGGCCCCGGCGGCGTCGCCGGAGGCGCGCAGTTCGTCGCCCTTGCGGCTTGCGGCGATCGCCTTCTCGCCCCAGGTGCGGGCGGCCTCGACGTCTTCGCGGTGGTCGTCCTCGAGCAGGCGCAGGTTGCCGATGGTCTCGGCGATCGCGGCCTCGGCGTCGGCGATGCTGTTGGTGAAGTCGCGCACCATCTGGTCGAGCATCTTCTGCGGGTCTTCGGCCTGGTCGATGAGCGCGTTGATGTTCGCGCGCAGGAGGGTCGAGATCCTCCCGAAGATGGACTGCTTGGTCATGGTGGTTCCTTTCGTCAGGTGATCGTCAGGTACTGCACGTGTTGCCCGGTTCGCCGGCGGCGACCGAGTGCGGGATGCCGCGCCGGTCGTCCGTCTCGTGGCGCTGGTGGTTCAGAATCGGCCCCCGCTCCCGCGTCGGCCTCGCGTCGAGCTGCCGCCGAAGCTGCCGGCCGAGCGGCCGCCGCCGGACCTGCCGCCGCCCGAGCCGCCGAATCCGCCGAACCCGCCGCCCGAGCCGCCGAAGCCGCCGGACCCGCCGGAGCGACCGCGGCCGCCGCCGAGCATCGAGTCGATGAGGATGCCGCCGAGCACGGCTCCCATGAGGTCGCCGCCCGACCCGCCTCGCGACCCGCCGCCGGCCGCGCCGGCGCCCATGCCGCCGAACCCGCCGCCGAAGCCCTCGACATCGTTGCGTGCGAGCGAGAGGGCCTCCGCGGCGAGCCGCTCGGCGCGCTGCGCCGATTCGACGGCGGGCGACGGGTCGGCGGCGGTCTGGGCCTGCTGGAGCAGCTGGGCCGCCGAGGCGAGCCGTGTGCGGGCCTCGGTGCCGACCGCGCCGCGTCGCGCCACGAGGTAGTCCTCGGCCGTCTGCACCTGCGCACGTGCGCTGCCGATGGCGCGTTCGCGGAGCGCGTCGGCCCTGGCCGCTTGCTCTGCTGCGGCGCGCGCCCCGGCGATGACGGCGTCGATCTCCTGGTTCGCCTGCGTCAGCCTCGCGACGGCGGCGAGCGGGTCGCGTCGGGCTGCGCCCGCACCCGCGCGCAGCTCGGCCGCGGCGGTGGCCGTGCGCTCGGCGGTCTGCGCGGCGTCGCCGCCGAGGGCGCGGGCGGCGACCACGTCGGCCTCGAGGTCGGCGACGCCGGCCTCGACGGCGCGATCGGCCTGCGCGAGGTCGGCGGCGAGCCGCTCGACGGCGGCGGTCAGCAGCGCCGCCTGGTCGGCGGACTCCTCGGCGGCGCGGATCGCGACGGCCGCATCCGCCGTCTCCGAGGCCGTGACGGCGGTGCGCGCCCGCGCGAGCGCCTCCGTCGCGAACGCGATGCGCGAGGTCGCCTGGGTCGGGTTGTCGGCCACGGCCGCGAGCGCCGACGCCGCATAGGTCTCGCCGAGTGCGCGCAGCCGCTCGGCGGCCGGCGCGACGGCGGCCTCCGCGGTCGCGGCCTCCGCGGCGACGCGCTCGAGCTCGGCCGGCGCGTTGCGCTCGAGGTCGCGAAGCGCGTCGAACGCCTCGGCCTGCGCGTCGAGGAGGGCGTCGGCCTCGCCCGTGAGGCGGATGATGCCCTCGTAGGCGGCACGCCGGTCGGCATCGGAGTCGGGCGTGTCGTCGTCGAGGCGCTGCTGCAGGCCGAACGCGTCGGCGACCTTCGCCTTCGCCTCGGCGAGCGCCGCGCGGAACGCGGAGGTGGCGTCGTCGCCGTAGGAGGCGGTGGCGAAGCCGAGCTCCTCCTCGCTGGTCTTCATGGCGTCGTCGGCCTGCACGAGCGCCGAGCCCGCGGTGCGGCGCAGGTCGTCGAGCGGAACAGGGGGAGCACCGGACGGGCCGCTGCCCTGGCCACCCGTCGTGCGGGAGCGCTTGGAACGCCGCGAGAGCACGATCGCGATGACGGCGACGATCGCGGCGGCCGCCACGAGGAACCAGACCCAGCCCCAGCCGGAACCCCCCGAGCCGGAGCCGCCCGTGTCGAGCGCCTCGGCCGCGGCGATCGCGGCGCCGGCCCAATCGCCGTCGACGAGCTCTGGCTCGATCTCCTCGAGGCTGATGCGCTGGATCTCCTCGGCGGAGACCTGCGCGTTGTCGGCGGCAGACAGGTAGTAGGCGCGGCCGTCGACGGCGACGGCGAGCAGGTAGTCCTCGTCGCCCATGTTGTTGGCGACCGCGGTGTCGTTCGCCCAGGTGTCGGCCTGCGCGGGGCTCTCGAACTCGCTCACGTACGCCACGAAGAGCTGCCGCCCGGTGTCGTCGGCGGTGCGCTCGATGGCGGCGAGCACGTCGTCGGTGCGGCCGTCGAGCGCTCCGACGGTGTCGACGATCGGGCTCTGCCCGAACTCGACGGGCGTCTCGGCCCACGCCGGGGCGACCCCCGCGAGGGCGAGCACGATGCCGAGCGCGCTCGCGATGATCGCCGGACTACGACGGTTCGACGTCATGCACCAATGCCTTCCAGACCCCGGGAACGGACCGGATCCGAGTCTATGGGCCCCCGGTGACGTCGTCCATGCCGCGGCGCTGCGCTCTCAGCGGACGGTCAGCGGGGCGGTCGGGGAGACCACGAGGATCGCCTCGTCACCGGTGGAGGCGACGAACGGCACCACCGCCGAGAGGTCGTACGAACCGGGGGCGAGCGGCGGCAGCGAGGCGGCGATGGTGCCGTCCTGCTCGTCGGCCGAGGTGCAGGATGCCGCGGTGAACCGTCCGTCGAGGTCGACGTGCTCGCCCGGCGCGAGGCGCACGGGCACGAGCGCGTCGCCGATCGAGAGCGCCGGGTGCCACACGGTGGTCCCGGCATCCGAGACCGTGATCGACGGTGCCGCGCGAACCGAGCCCTCGACGACCGTCGTGCCCGTGTTGGCCACGCGCACCCGGACGACGCCCTGGGCGCCGGGCGCGACCGGGTCGGTCGGCTCGAGCACCGTCGCCGTGAGCGGGCTCGTCGAGGTCTCGGTGGCGCGGGCGACCGGCTCGCCGCAGCGGTTCAGGGCGTCGGGGGAGACCACCAGGCCGTCGGTGCCGAATTGGTCGCCGTCCTGCGGCGCGACGAACTCCGGCGCCTGCCCCTGCGCCTCGCCGCCGTCGGCGGGGACAGAGGCGGACTCGGAGGCTGACTCGGCGGGGGCGGACGCGGACTCGGCGCTCGACCCCGCGGTCGTCGAGACGTCCCCGAGCGATGCGACGCCGAACGCGAGCGCACCGACGACCAGGAGGCCCGAGACCGACGCCGTGACGCCGATCACGGCCCGACGACGTCGGTGCCGCCGCGCCCGGCTGCCGCGGAGCACGGCGTCGAGGTCGACGGGGCGGCCGCCCGCGGCATCCGCCTCGCGGGCGAGCGCCCTCGAGAGGTCGTCGGGATCGAACCGGGGGTCTGGGTCAGGCGACATGATCGCCCTCCGTTCGGGTCGGAGCCGGGCGCGGTGCGGGCGCGTCGGAGGCTCGGATCGAGGAGGAGAGCGCCCGCAGCGCGTCGCTCAGGTAGCGCTTGACGGCACCGGAGCTCAGCCCGAGCGTCGCCGCGACCTGGTCGACCGTGAGGTCCTCGTAGTACCGCAGCACGATGCAGGCGGCCTGACGGGGCGCGAGCGCGCGGATGCGGTGCATGAGGTCGAGCCGCTCGTCGGTGCGCTCCGACTCGGGGTCGGCCGACGCGGGGGCGACCGCGAGGTGGCGCACGCGACGCCAGGTGCTGTCGCGCCGCGACCGGTCGATGACCGCGTTCAGGATGGCCCGGCGCACGTACGCGTCGGCGCGCGGCAGGTCGAGCCGCACGCGCGGGGTGCCGAACGTGCGCACCAGCGCGTCCTGCACGAGGTCGGACGCGTCGTCGGCGTCGCCCGTCAGCAGGAACGCGTAGCGCGTGAGCGCATCACCGCGTTCGGCGACGAGTCTGGTCGCGACGGCGTCCCACGTGCGGGCCAATCGGGGCTCCTCCCGACGGCGGAGGATCCGCCGTCACCTGAAGAGACGAACGAACGACGCGTTTCGTTGGGTGACCGTCGAACGACGACGGGATCTGTGCCCCCGGAGGGATTCGAACCCCCGACCTACGGTACCGGAAACCGGCGCTCTATCCCCTGAGCTACGGAGGCGCACAGCCGTCAACACTAGCACCGTTTGCGCGGGCTCAGACGCGCCCGAGCGCCGCGACCGAGTCGAGCAGTTCCTCGCGCACCCGGCTTCCGAGCAGGCTCCGCGCCCCGCGCAGCACGGCGTCGCCCTCGACGCTCGTCGCGCGCACCTCGGGGTACCAGCGGCTGATGCGTCGGATGCCGCCCGCCACCGCCTGCGCGAAGGCGTCGCCGCCGAGGTTGGCGGTCGGGCCGGCGAGCACGATCAGCCGTGGATCGAGCGTCGCGATGACGGGGAGCGCGATGTGGGCGACGCGCTCGGCGAGGTCGTCGAAGACCGCCCGGCGCGCGTCGTCGGCACCGGGATCGGCGAGCGCCTCGCGTGCGGCGTGGAACCCGTCGGCGTCGATGCCGTGCCGCTGGGCGAGGAGGGCGACCGCGCGGCCGCCCACGAGGTCCTGGACGGTGCGCGCGGCGGGGTCGAGCGCGCTCGCCTCGCTCGAGACGGGGAGGAACCCGATCTCGCCGGCGCCGCCGTAGGAGCCCCGGTGCAGGTCGCCCGCCACGTCGAACGAGGCGCCGACGCCGTTGCCGAGCCAGAGCAGCGCGAACACGTCGCCGCCGACGGCGGCGCCGAACTCGCGCTCGGCGAGGGCGGCCAGGTTGACGTCGTTCTCGATGAGCACGGTGCGTCCGAGGTCGTCCTCGAGGATCGTGCGGAGCCCGCGCACCGGCCATCCGGGCAGGGTCTCGCTGAAGAGCTCGCCGCCCGCCCCCGGGTCGACGTACCCGGGGATCCCGAGGCACACCGTGTGCACCGCGTCGGGGGAGGTGCCCGCGGCCTCGCTCGCCGCGTCGATGGCCCGACGCACCTCCTCGACGGCCGAGCGGGCGGTGGGGTCGCGCGGGAGCGGCATTCGCACGACCGGCCGGTCGGTGCCTGCGGCGTCGACGACGGTCGCCCGGAGCTCGAAGGCGTCGAGGTCGAGCGCGACGCCCACGCGCCGGTCGGTGCGGGCGGCGTACACGACGGCGGCGCGCCCGGCGGACCCCGCGAGCAGGCCCTGCTCCTCGACGGCGCCGAGCTGCAGCAGGCGGCTCATCATCTGCGACGCGGTCGGCTTGGAGACGCCGACGAGCTCGCAGATGCGGTTGCGCGTGAGCGGACCGTGGTCGAGCAGCACCGAGAGGCCCGCCCGGTCGTTGACGGCCCCCAGCCAGGACGGGGTACCGGGCGTGTTGGCCGCCATGCGTCGCTCCTCTGCGGGTCGGGTTGCGGGTCAGCTCGTCGGCAGGTTCGAGATCACGGCCTCGACGAGTCCCTGCGCGTCGCCGGGCTCGAAGAAGTCGGTCGAGTCGAGCACGACCCAGTAGTCGCCGGTGAACACCTGCACCTGGCCGTGGCTGCCGCCCTGTTCGAAGTAGCCCGAGACCTCGGGCGGGGTGCCGTACGTGGGCACGGCGTTGCTGCTCGTCGCGGCGTCGTTCGCGTAGCCGGTGAGCGCGTCGGCGGAGGGCGTCGCCACGGCCACCTCGACGAGTTCGCCGCTCGTCTGGTTCAGGTAGCCGCACGCGGTGCCCGCGGCATCCGTCGCCACCGTCACGACCGTGGCCGCCTCGGGCTCGTAGTCGGGCGCGGCGCCGAAGTTCGGGTTGAACGCGTACAGCTGGTCGGGCGTGACCAGCGCGTCGCAGGCGATCTCGAAGGGCGTCGGCGGTTCGACGGTCTCGACGGGCGAGGGCTCCGTCGTCGCACCGGGTTCGGTCGCCGCCGGTGCCCCCGACGCACCGGGCTCCGCCGTCGTGCTCGGGTCTGCGCCGGAGGGGCTGCACCCCGCCAGCAGCGCCACGGATGCCGCGACGAGCAGCGTCGTTCCGAGCGCGGAACGGAGTCGGCGGGCGGGCTGGAGCACGGCAGGGCGGGGCATGGACAGACTGTACAACGTCGAACGGTAGGATTTGCGGGTGACTCCCGACGACCTCTCGCGCGCCCTGTTCGACCTCGTGACCGCCATGGTCGAGCGACGTCGGCACGCCGGCGCCGAGGTCGAGGTGGCCCTGACGCCCGAGCAGATCGTGCTCGAGCGCCCCAAGAACCGCGACCACGGCGACTGGGCGTCGAACATCGCGATGCGCCTCGCGAAGCCGCTCGGCTCCAACCCGCGAGAGATCGCGACCGACCTGGCCGAGGGCCTCGCCGAGGTCGACGGCATCACGAGCGCCGAGGTCGCCGGCCCCGGCTTCATCAACGTGCGCCTCGACGCGGCCGCCGCCGGTGCGCTGGCCAAGGCCATCGTCGACGCGGGCGCCGCCTACGGACGCACCGACAAGCTGGCCGGCTCGCGCATCAACCTCGAGTTCGTGTCGGCCAACCCGACCGGGCCGCTGCACATCGGCCACACCCGCTGGGCCGCCCTCGGCGACGCCATCTCGCGCGTGCTGCGCGCGGCGGGCGCCGACGTAGCGAACGAGTACTACATCAACGACGCGGGCAACCAGATGCAGAACTTCGGCCTCTCGGTGCTGGCCGCGGCCAAGGGCGAGCCGACGCCCGAGGGCGGCTACCCGGGCAGCTACATCGCCGACCTCGCGCAGCGCGTGCTGGCGCGCGAGCCGAACCTGCTCTCGCTCGCCGACGACGTAGCGCTGCACACCGCGACCGAGATCGCCTACGAGCTGCAGCTCGGGGAGATCGAGGCGTCGCTCGAGCGCTTCAACGTGCACTTCGACATCTGGACCAGCGAGCGCCGCCTGCACGCGAAGAACGACGACGGCTTGTCCGACGTCGACACCGCCGTCGAGCGCCTGCGCGCGCAGGGGCACGTCTACGACAAGGATGACGCGGTCTGGGTGCAGACCACCGACTTCGGCGACGACAAGGACCGCGTGATCCGCCGCGGCAACGGCGTGTACACGTACTTCGCGGCCGACGCCGCCTATTACCTCGACAAGGGCGACCGCGGCTTCGGCCACAAGATCTACCTGCTCGGGGCGGACCACCACGGCTACGTGCACCGCCTGAAGGCGCTCGCCGGCGCCGCGGGCGACGACCCCGAGCGCGACATCGAGGTGCTCATCGGGCAGCTCGTCTCGATCAACGGCGCGAAGCTCTCCAAGCGCGCGGGCAACATCATCGAGCTCGACGATCTGCAGGCCTGGCTCGGCACCGACGCGCTGCGCTACACGCTCGCGCGCTACCCGGCCGACTCGCCGCTCACGATCGACCCCGAGATCCTCACGCGCCGCACGAACGACAACCCCGTCTTCTACGTGCAGTACGCCCACGCCCGCACCTGTGCGGTCGATCGCAACGCGGCATCCGTCGGCGTCGATCGCTCGAGCTTCGCGCCCGAGCTGCTCGAGCACGAGACCGAGTCGGCCCTGCTGGGCGCGCTGCAGGAGTTCCCGCGCATCGTGGCCCAGGCGGCCGAGCTGCGCGAGCCGCACCGCGTCGCGCGCTACATCGAAGAACTGGCGGGTCTCTACCACCGCTGGTACGACAACTGCCGCGTGCTGCCGCTCGGCGAGGAGCCCATCGGCGACCTGCACCGTACTCGCCTGTGGCTGAACGACGCGACCGGCCAGGTCATCCGCAACGGCCTCGACCTGCTGGGGGTCTCCGCGCCAGAGCGCATGTGACCCGGGTACGCTGCTCCGGCACGCACGCACGCCAGGCACCATCAGCACGGAGGTTCACGTGAGCACACCCCGCGACGACTTCGACGAGACGGATGCCGCGGGCGGCCGCGCGTCCGACGACGCCGCGGTCGCGGGCCGGGCGCCCGATGCGGCCGAGCCCGACGGGGCGGCCCCCGAGCCCGACGAGCAGTTGCAGCCGACCGCGGTGCTCGAGCCGCTGTCGGCCGATCACCAGCCGACCGAGGTCATCCCTGACGGCGTGACCGCGGGCGCTGCCTCCTCGACCGCGGCCGGCGCTCCTGGCGCGGCCGGCGCTGGCGCGGGCGTGGGCGGGGACGCCGCGCCGCGAGACACCGGCCGCCCCGCCGCCGGGTCGGGCGCCGGTCGACGTCGCACCGGGCGCGGCTGGATCATCGCCGGCGCGATCGTGCTCGTCGTCGCGGCGCTCCTCGTGATCGCCGACCTGGTCACCCGCTCGGCCATCGAGCAGCGCATCTCCGAGCAGGCCGAGGCCGGACTCCCCGAGCAGGTCGAGGGCGACGTCGACGTGCAGATCGGCGGGTTCTCCATGCTCGCGCAGCTGCTCACCGGATCGATCGGCCGGATCACCGCCGATGCGCCCGACCTGCAGGTCGACGGCTCGCCGATCGCCGTGCACCTCGTCGCGAACGGCGTGCCCGTGCAGCAGGGCGGCACGATCGACTTCGTCGAGGGCACGGTGACCGCCGACGAGGCCGCCCTCAACGCGCTCGTCGACGTGCCCGGCGTCGACGGCGAGATCACGCTCGGCGACGGCGTCGTCGGATATCGGGGCAGCATCGAGCTCCTCGGCATCGAGGTCGGCTACTCGGTGACTGCCGAAGCCGAGGCCGCCGGCACGTCGGTGCTGCTGACGCCCGTCGGCGTCGAGCTGGGGTCGGGCGACCGCTCGCTCGTGCTCGACGACCTGCCCGGTCTGCTCCGCAACCCGCTCGACGTGTGCGTGGCCGACCGCCTGCCGCAGGGGGCCGAGGTCTCGGGCATCGAGGTCACGCCCGGGCAGGCCGTCATCTCGTTCCAGGCGCGCGATCTCGCGCTCGACGAGGAGTCGCTCGAGGTCACCGGCAGCTGCGACTGACGTCGGCGTCACGCGATTCGGCCGCGGCCTGAGCACTCGGTAGACTCGCCGGAGGCCGCTCCACAAGGGCGGTTCGCAGCAGGCTTCGCCGAATCGATCCGGGTTCGCTCGCCGCGAGCGAGGCTCACGATCCACCACGTCCCCGAAGGTTCCCCGTGGCAACGACCACCGCAGTCCCCGGATGGCTGCACGCGCCAGCCGACGCCAACGCGCTCGCCGACCAGGTCTGGCCCATCGGCGCGCACCGCGACGACGCAGGCCGGATCGTCGTCGGCGGCGTCGACGCCGAGACGCTCGCGGCCGCCTACGGCACGCCGCTCTACGTTGTCGACGAGGCCGACGCCCGGGCCCGCGCACGGCGCATGCTGGCCGCATTCGAGGCGGCCGCGGCATCCGTCGGCACCTCGGCCGCGGTCTACTACGCGGGCAAGGCCTTCCTCTCGAGCGAGATCGTGCGCTGGGTCACGGGCGAGGGCCTGGCGGTCGACGTGTGCAGCGGCGGCGAGCTCGCGGTCGCCCTCGCAGCCGGGGCCGACCCCGCCCGCATCGGGTTCCACGGCAACAACAAGTCGCTCGCCGAGATCGAACGCGCCGTCGGCGCGGGCGTCGGGGCGATCATCCTCGACTCCGAGATCGAGATCGAGCGCGTCGCCGAGGCCGCCGAACGCGCCGGCCGCGTGCAGCGCGTGCGCCTGCGCGTCAACAGCGGCGTGCACGCCTCGACGCACGAGTTCCTCGCGACCGCGCACGAAGACCAGAAGTTCGGCGTCTCGCTCGACCGTGCGGTCGAGCTCGGCACGCGCATCCGCTCGCACGCGTCGCTCGACTTCCTCGGCCTGCACTGCCACATCGGCTCGCAGATCTTCGACTCGGCCGGCTTCGCCGAGTCCGCCGAACGCCTGCTCGCCGCGCACGCCGAGCTCGCGCGCGTCGCGCCCCTGCCCGAGCTGAACCTCGGCGGCGGCTTCGGCATCGCCTACACGTCGGCCGACGACCCGACGCCGATCGAGCAGATCTCGCAGGGCATCGCCGACGCCGTCGCGCGCGCGTGCCGCGACCACGGCGTGCCCGTGCCGAAGCTCGCCTTCGAGCCGGGCCGCTCGATCATCGGCCCGGCCGGCATCACGCTCTACACGGTCGGCACCGTGAAGCCCGTGCCGATCGAGGGCGGCTGGCGCCACTACGTCTCGGTCGACGGCGGCATGAGCGACAACGCCCGCACCGCGCTCTACGGCGCCGACTACACGGTGCGACTCGCGGGCCGCATCTCCGACGAACGCCCGTCGCTCGTGCGCGTCGCGGGCAAGCACTGCGAGTCGGGCGACATCGTCGTCGACGCCGACTACCTGCCGCACGACGTCGGCCCCGGCGACCTGGTCGCCGTCGCGGCCACCGGCGCCTACTGCTGGTCGCTCGCGAACAACTACAACCACGTGCCCCGCCCGCCCGTCGTCGCCGTGCGCGACGGAGCCTCCCGCGTGATCGTGCACGGCGAGACGGTCGACGACCTGCTCGCGCGCGACGCCGGACTCGCGGCACCGCCCGCATCACCTCACGCTGCACCGCACTCCGCACCGAACTCCACCGGAGGAACCACCGCATGATCGAGTACCGCTCCATCCGAGTCGGCCTCCTCGGAGCCGGCTCGGTCGGCTCGCAGGTCGCCCGGCTCCTCCTCGAGCACGGCGACGAGCTCGCCCAGCGCATAGGCGCGCGCATCGAGCTCGTCGGCATCGCGGTGCGCGACGTCGACGCGAAGCGCGACGTCGACCTGCCACGCGAGCTCCTCACGACCGACGCCGACGCCCTGATCCTCGGATCCGACATCGTCATCGAGCTCATGGGCGGCCTCGAGCCCGCGCGCACGCTCGTGCTGCGCGCGATCGCCTCGGGCGCCGACGTGGTCACCGGCAACAAGGCGCTGCTCGCGACCCACGGCCCCGAGCTCTTCGCGGCTGCCGAGCAGGTCGGTGCGCAGCTCTCGTACGAGGCCGCCGTCGGCGGTGCGATCCCGATCCTCCGGCCGCTCCGCGAGTCGCTCGCCGGCGACCGCGTCGAGCGCATCCTCGGCATCGTGAACGGCACGACGAACTTCATCCTCGACCGCATGGACACCACGGGCGCGTCCCTCGAAGACGCCCTCGCGACGGCCACCGAGCTCGGCTACGCCGAGGCCGACCCCACGGCCGACATCGGCGGCTACGACGCCGCGCAGAAGGCCGCGATCCTCGCGAGCATCGCCTTCCACACGAACGTGCCGGTCGAGTCCGTGCACCGCGAGGGCATCACCGAGGTGAGCGCCGCGCAGGTCGACTCGGCCCGTCGGGCCGGCTTCGTCGTGAAGCTCCTCGCGATCTGCGAGCGCCTCGTCGACGCCGAGACCGGCGAGGAGGGCGTCTCCGCACGCGTCTACCCCGCACTCGTACCGCGCGAGCACCCGCTCGCCTCGGTGCGCGGCGCGAACAACGCCGTCTTCGTCGAGGCATCCGCCGCCGGCCCGCTGATGTTCTACGGCGCCGGCGCCGGAGGCGTGCAGACCGCCTCGGCCGTGCTCGGCGACCTCGTGGCCATCGCCCGCCGGCACGTCATCGGCGGCCCCGGCATGGCCGAGTCCACGCACGCCGAGCTGCCGATGTTCGACATCGGCCGCATCACGACGCGGTACGCGATCACGCTCGAGGTCGTCGACGAGCCCGGCGTGCTCGAGCGCATCGCCCGGGTCTTCAGCGAGCACGGCGTGTCCGTCGAGCAACTCCAGCAGACGGTGAGCGGAGGCTCCGAGCGGGCTACGCTGGTGATCGGGACGCACGAGGCGACGGAGTCCGCGCTCGCCGAGACCGTCACCTCCCTCGCCGAGAACCCCGTCGTCGCATCAGTCGCGTCCGTCCTCCGAGTCGAAGGAGCATTGTGAACACCCCCATCACCCCCAAGGCCGATTCGCGTCAGTGGCGCGGCGTCATCCGCGAGTACGCCGACCGCCTCGACGTCACCGAGGCCACGCCGGTCGTCACGCTCGGCGAGGGCGGCACGCCGCTCCTGCCGGCACCGGCGCTCTCGCGCCGGACGGGCGCCGACGTGTGGGTCAAGTACGAGGGCATGAACCCGACCGGCTCGTTCAAGGACCGCGGCATGACCATGGCCGTGACGAAGGCGGTCGAGCGCGGCGCGAAGGTCGTCATCTGCGCGTCGACCGGCAACACCTCGGCCTCGGCCGCGGCCTACGCGACGCACGCCGGCATCAAGGCCGCCGTGCTCGTGCCCGAGGGCAAGATCGCGATGGGCAAGCTGAGCCAGGCCATCGCGCACAACGGCGAGCTCCTGCAGGTGCAGGGCAACTTCGACGACTGCCTCGACATCGCCCGCGACCTCGCGGCGAACTACCCGGTGCACCTGGTCAACTCGGTCAACAACGACCGCATCGAGGGGCAGAAGACCGCGGCCTTCGAGATCGTCGAGGCCCACGGCGACGCGCCCGACTTCCACTTCATCCCGGTCGGCAACGCGGGCAACTACACCGCGTACACGCGTGGCTACCGTGAAGACATCGCGGCGGGCAACGCCACGCGCATGCCCCGCATGTTCGGCTTCCAGGCCTCGGGCTCCGCGCCGATCGTGCGCGGCGAGCCGGTGCGGAACCCCGAGACCATCGCGAGTGCGATCCGCATCGGCAACCCGGCCTCTTGGGAGCTCGCGCTCTCGGCCCGCGACGAGACCGACGGCTACTTCGGCGCGATCGACGACGACAAGATCCTCGAGGCGCAGCGCATCCTCTCGGCCGAGGTCGGCATCTTCGTCGAGCCCGCGTCGGCCATCTCGGTCGCCGGCCTGCTCGAGCGCTCCGCCGCCGGCGTCATCCCCGCGGGCGCGCGCGTGGTGCTCACGGTCACCGGCCACGGCCTGAAGGACCCCCAGTGGGCCCTCCGCACGGCCGACGGCTCCGACGTGCAGCCCACGATCGTGCCCGTCGACACGGCCCAGGTCGCCGCCGTGCTCGGACTCACCTCATGAGCATGTCGGCCGCGTCGACGGCGACCGGCCCCGCAGACCTCGTCGGTCGTCGGGTGCAGGTCAAGGTCCCCGCGACGAGCGCCAACCTCGGCCCCGGGTTCGACACGCTCGGCCTCGCGCTCGCGCGGTACGACGAGCTCGAGGTCGAGGCGACCGATGCGGCGGCCCACGAGATCCACGTGCACGGCGTCGGCGAGGGCGAGGTGCCGCTCGACGAGACGCACCTCGTGGTGCGCGCCATCGCGCACACGTTCGCCCGCGCGGGCGTCGAGCTCCCCTCGATCCGCCTCGTGGCGCACAACAGCATCCCGCACGGGCGCGGGCTCGGCTCGTCGGGTGCGGCGATCGTCGCCGGCGTGGTCGCGGCATCCGGTCTGCTCGAGGGCGTCGTCGACTTCAGCGCCGACGACCTGCTCGAGATCGCGACCGAGCTCGAGGGCCACCCCGACAACGTCGCGCCCGCGCTCTTCGGCGGGCTCACGATCGCGTGGGTCACCCCCGAGGGGCCGCGGCACAAGAAGCTCATCGTGCACCGCGGCGTCTCCCCGCTCGTGCTCGTGCCCGAGCACGAGATGTCCACGGCGCTCGCGCGTTCGCTGCAGCCCGAGTCGGTGCCCCACGAAGACGCCGTGTTCAACGTGTCGCGTTCGGCGCTGCTCATCGCCGCCCTCATCCAGAGCCCCGAGCTGCTGCTCCAGGCAACCGAAGACAAGCTGCACCAGAACTACCGCGCACAGGCGATGCCCGAGACCGACCGGCTGATCCGCGTGCTCCGCGCCGCTGGCCACCCGGCCGTGGTGTCGGGTGCCGGGCCGTCGATCCTGGTGCTCGCGAGCGATCCGAGCGCACGGGCCGACGCCATCCGGCTCGTCGAGGACGAGGCCGAGACGGCATGGCAGCCGCTGCCCCTGGCGGTCGACTTCCTCGGGGCGACGGTCGCGCCGGCGGCTGACTGACCGCGGGGAGCCCGCTCTCCGTTTCCGTTCTCCACAGGTGCGTCGCGAGTCGGCGCAGCGCTCGTCGGGTGATAGCATGGAAGAGCACCCGACGAGCGACGCACCGTTTGCGTTCAACGTCGCATCGTGCAATTCCCGCAATCCCATTGCTTTCGCACTCGCGCACGTCTGCGCTTCGCGCATGACCGCTGACGCGCCGGCGACCAGCTCTCCTGGGTCGGCAGCTCTTGCCACCAGGGGAAAGGAACATACCCAGTGACCAACGCAACCGACCACGCCGATCAGAGCGCGGCCAACCGCACCCGACTGTCCGCCCTGAAGGTGGCCGAGCTCCAGGAGCTCGCGGCCTCGCTCGGCATCGCCGGCGCCTCCAAGCGCCGCAAGGGCGAGCTCGTCGACCTCATCGCCGACCACCAGGCGGGCGAGACCGCGGCCGAGGGCGACGCGGCTCAGGCCGTCGTCGAGGCGCCCGTCGTCGAGGCGCCCGTCGTCGAGATCCAGGCCGAGCCCGCGGCCCCCGCCGTGGGCGCCGACGAGGCCGTCGACGCCCCCGTCGAGGCGGCTCCCGCCGAGGCCCCCGCCGCCCCGGCCCGCACCCGTCAGGGTCGCCAGCCGCGCCGCGCGACGAGCGCCACCACCGCCGCGGCGCAGCACGCGAACGCCGGCGCCTCCGGCGTCGAGCTCGTGCCCGCCGCATCCGGCGCCGACACCGACGAGGCCCGTGAGGCGGCGCGCGCCGCCGTTCGCGAGGAGCTCGCGGCCGCGACCGGCGAAGCCGGCCGCTCGGCGCAGCCCGAGGGCGAGGGCGAGCAGTCCTCCGATCAGCCCCGTCAGGGCCGCAGCCGCAACCGCGGCCGCCGCGGCGGCGAGCGCGACCGCGCCGACCGTGCAGCCGGCGACGAGCAGAAGGGCGGCGACGCCCAGGGCCGCCAGAACGGCAACGGCCAGCAGGGCGGCAACGCCGACGCGCGCAAGGACGAGCAGCAGGGCGGTCGCCAGCAGCGCGAGCGTCAGGGCGGCGACGAGGCCAAGCAGGGCGAGAACCGCCAGCAGCAGGGCCAGCAGAACCGCGGCGGCGGCAACGCCGAGGCGCTCGACGCCGAGGGCGGACGCCGCAACCGCTACCGCGACCGCAAGCGTCGCGGCCAGGCCGGCGGCGACGAGCTCGAGCCCGAGATCCTCGACGACGACGTGCTCGTGCCCATCGCGGGCATCCTCGACGTGCTCGACAACTACGCGTTCGTGCGCACCACCGGCTACCTGCCCGGCCCGAGCGACGTCTACGTCTCGCTCGGCCAGGTCAAGAAGTACAACCTGCGCAAGGGCGACGCGGTCGTCGGCTCGATCAAGCAGCCGCGCGACGGCGAGTCCAACAGCCGTCAGAAGTACAACGCGCTCGTCAAGGTCGACTCGGTCAACGGCCAGACGATCGAGGAGTCGGGCGCCCGCGTCGAGTTCCAGAAGCTCACGCCGCTCTACCCGCAGGAGCGTCTGCGCCTCGAGACCGAGCCCACCAAGCTCACGCAGCGCATCATCGACCTCGTCGCGCCCATCGGCAAGGGCCAGCGCGGCCTCATCGTCGCGCCCCCGAAGGCGGGCAAGACGATCGTGCTGCAGCAGATCGCGAACGCCATCTCGATCAACAACCCCGAGGTGCACCTCATGGTCGTGCTCGTCGACGAGCGCCCCGAAGAGGTCACCGACATGCAGCGCACGGTGAAGGGCGAGGTCATCGCCTCGACCTTCGACCGCCCGGCCGAGGACCACACGACGGTCGCGGAGCTCGCCATCGAGCGCGCGAAGCGCCTCGTCGAGCTCGGCCACGACGTCGTCGTGCTGCTCGACTCGATCACCCGCCTCGGACGCGCGTACAACCTGGCCGCTCCGACCTCGGGCCGCATCCTCTCCGGCGGCGTCGACGCGTCGGCGCTGTACCCGCCGAAGCGCTTCTTCGGTGCTGCGCGCAACATCGAGAACGGCGGCTCGCTCACGATCCTCGCGACCGCGCTCGTCGAGACCGGCTCCAAGATGGACGAGGTCATCTTCGAGGAGTTCAAGGGCACCGGCAACAGCGAGCTGCGCCTCAGCCGCCAGCTCGCCGACAAGCGCATCTTCCCGGCCGTCGACGTGAACGCGTCGAGCACCCGCCGCGAGGAGATGCTGCTGAGCCCCGACGAGGTCAAGATCACCTGGAAGCTCCGTCGGGCGCTCGCCGGCCTCGACCAGCAGCCGGCACTCGAGGCCGTGCTGGGTCGCCTGAAGGAGACCCAGTCCAACGTCGAGTTCCTCATGCTCATGCAGAAGTCGATGCCGGTCGGGGCCAACGGCCACGGCGCCTCGCACGCGAACGAGCACGACCACCGCTGAAGGCTCCCGTGTTCGAATCCGTGAAGGGCATGCTCGACGAGCACGCCGAGCTCCAGGAGGCGCTCGCCGACCCGGCGCTGCATGCCGACGCCGCGCGCGCGAAGAAGGTGAACCGGCGCTACGCCGAGCTCAGCCGGATCGTGGCGGCGAACACGGCCTGGCTCCAGGCGCAGGAAGACCTGGCGGCCGCCCGCGAACTCGCGAAGGAGGACGACGCCTTCGCCGAAGAGGTGCCGGCGCTCGAGGCCGAGCTCGCGCAGGCTCAGGAGAAGCTCCGGCGACTCCTGATCCCGCGCGATCCCGACGACGGCCGCGACGTCATCATGGAGATCAAGGGCGGTGAGGGCGGCGCCGAGAGCGCGCTGTTCGCGGGCGACCTGCTGCGCATGTACATGCAGTACGCGCAGTCGAAGGGCTGGAAGGTCGAGCTCCTCGACCAGAACGAGTCCGACCTCGGCGGCTACAAAGACGTGCAGGTCGCGATCAAGTCGAATGCGACCGATCCGTCGCAGGGCGTCTGGGCGCACCTGAAGTACGAGGGCGGCGTGCACCGCGTGCAGCGCGTGCCCGTCACCGAGACGCAGGGCCGCATCCACACGTCGACCACCGGCGTGCTCGTCTTCCCAGAGGTCGACGAGCCCGAAGAGGTCGAGATCAACCAGAACGACCTCAAGATCGACGTGTACCGCTCGTCGGGGCCCGGCGGCCAGTCGGTCAACACGACCGACTCCGCGGTGCGCATCACCCACCTGCCCACGGGCATCGTGGTGTCGATGCAGAACGAGAAGTCGCAGCTGCAGAACCGCGAGGCGGCGATGCGCGTGCTCCGCGCCCGCATCCTCGCGCGCCAGCAGGAGGAGCTCGACGCCGCGGCCTCAGACGCCCGCAAGTCGCAGATCCGCTCGATGGACCGCTCCGAGCGCATTCGCACGTACAACTTCCCCGAGAACCGCATCGCCGACCACCGCACCGGCTACAAGGCGTACAACCTCGACCAGGTCATGAACGGCGCACTCGAGTCGATCATCGAGTCGGCCGTCCAGGCCGACGAGGAGGCCCAGCTCGCGGGCCTCGGCGACGACTGACCGGCTCGGCGACCGGGCCGGGCGCCCGGGTGCCGACACGACGAAGGGGCGGATGCTGCGGCATCCGCCCCTTCGTCGTCTCGATCGTGCTCAGATGTGCCAGTCGTGCACGCCGCGCGACGAGTCCGCCGCGGCGGCGCTCAACGGACGCGGCACGGCGGGAACGCCGACGAGCAGCGAGTGCGGGGGAGCGCTGCGCGTGACGACCGCGTTCGCGCCGACCGCGCTCCACTCCCCGATGGTGATGTCGCCGAGCACCTTGGCGCCCGCACCGACCGTGACCCCGTCGCCGAGGGTGGGGTGGCGCTTCGTGCCGGGAGGCGTGTTGCGCGGCGCCTTTCCGCCGAGCGTCACCCCGTGGTAGAGCATGCAGTCGTCGCCGACGATCGCGGTCTCTCCGATCACGACGCCCATGCCGTGGTCGATGAAGAAGCGTCGCCCGATGGTCGCACCCGGGTGGATCTCGATGCCCGTGAGGAATCGCGTGAGCTGGGAGATCACCCGCGCCGGGAATCGGAACCCGGCCGCCCAGAGTCGATGGGCCAGTCGTGAGGCCCACACCGCGTGCAGGCCCGAGTACACGAAGAAGACCTCGAGATCGCTGCGTGCGGCAGGGTCGTGCGCACGGGCGGTCGCGAGGTCTTCTCTCAGTCGGGAGAAGATGCTCACCCGATCAGTCAAGCAGACCTTCGTAGAGCACGGTCGACAGGTAGCGCTCACCGTAGCTCGCGAGGATCACGACGATCGTCTTGCCGGCGTTCTCGGGGCGCTTGGCGACCTGGATCGCGGCGTAGACCGTGGCGCCCGACGAGATGCCGCCGAGGATGCCCTCTTCGGTGCCGAGCTGTCGCGCGGTGGCGACGGCCTGGTCGATGTTCACGTCGAAGATCTCGTCGTAGACCTCGCGGTCGAGGATCTCGGGCACGAAGTTCGCGCCGATGCCCTGGATCTTGTGGGGGCCGGGGGCGCCGCCGTTCAGGATGGGCGACTCCTCGGGCTCGACGCCGATGACCTGCACCTCGGGCTTGCGCTCCTTGAGCACCTGTCCGACGCCCGAGATGGTGCCGCCGGTGCCGATGCCCGAGATGAAGATGTCGACGCCGCCGTCGGTGTCGGCCCAGATCTCCTCGGCGGTCGTGCGACGGTGGATCTCGACGTTGGCCTGGTTCGCGAACTGCTTGGCGAGCACCGCGCCGGGGGTCTCGGCGACGATCTGCTCGGCGCGCGCGACGGCGCCCTTCATGCCCTCGGAGCCGGGCGTGAGCACGAGCTGCGCGCCGTAGGCCTTGAGGAGCGCCTTGCGCTCGGCCGACATGGTCTCGGGCATCGCGAGGATGACCTTGTAGCCGCGCGCCGCGCCGACCATGGCGAGGGCGATGCCGGTGTTGCCGCTGGTGCCCTCGACGATGGTGCCGCCGGGAGCGAGCTCGCCCGAGGCCTCCGCGGCGTCGACGATGGCGATGCCGAGGCGGTCCTTGACGCTCGCGGAGGGGTTGTAGAACTCGAGCTTGCCGAGCACGGTGGCGCCCGCACCCTCGGTGACGCGGTTCAGGCGCACGAGCGGGGTGCGACCGAAGGCCTCGGTGATGTTGTCGAAGATCTGGGCCATGGGTGGGCTTCCTCTCGGGTGTGGGTGCGGCGTCGGACGCCGTCGCCAAGCCTAGGACGGGGGTTCCCCGGGGTCACGTGCATTACATTCCATTTCATGGATGAACGGATGCCGCGGCCCGCCGACGATCGTTCGGCGCGGGCCGTGCGCGACACCGTGGTGGCGCGGCTGCAGGCGGCGGGCGTGCCCGACGCCGAGGTCGACGCCGAGCTGCTCATGGGCCACGTGCTCGGGCTCACGCGCGGGGGCGTGCAGGCCCGGCTGATCGTCGGCGCCGACCTCGACGAGGCGGAGGTCGCGGCGCTGGCGGCGTTCGTCGGGCGCCGGGCCGCGCGCGAGCCGCTGCAGCACATCACCGGCAGGGCGCCGTTCCGCCTCCTCGACCTGCAGGTGGGCCCGGGGGTGCTCGTGCCGCGGCCCGAGACCGAGGTCGTCGCGCAGCTCGCGATCGACGCACTGCGCGCGGTGCCCGCCGAGGCGCCGATCGCGGTCGACCTCGGCACGGGCAGCGGTGCGCTCGCGCTCGCGCTCGCGACGGAGGTGCCGCATGCGCGCGTGCACGCGGTGGAGCTCTCGCCGGAGGCCGCGGACTGGGCCGAGCGCAACATCGCGGAGGTCGGCGCCGACGTCGACCTCGTCGTGGGCGACCTCGTCGACGCGTTGCCCGAGCTCGACGGCCGCGTCTCGGTCGTGGTGTCGAACCCGCCGTACGTGCCCGTGGCCGAGCTGCCGAGCGACGTCGAGGTGCTCGTGCACGATCCCGATGTCGCGCTCTACGGCGGCGACGACGGGCTCGACGTGATCCGTGCGCTCTCGGTGCGCGCGCTGGCCCTGCTGCATCCGGGCGGCACGCTCGTGTTCGAGCACTTCGAGACGCAGTCGGAGGCGATCGCGGAGCTGCTTCGCGCCGACGGCTGGCGGGCGATCTCGCACCACCGCGACCTCACAGGGCGCGATCGGGCGACGACCGCGACCCGCTGACCCGCGACCCGCGACCCGCGACCCGCTGACCCGCGACCGCCGAGCACGACCCGTCGGCGACGCGGATCACGGGTTTTCGACGCGGGGCGCAGGGCACACGGTATCCGGCGGGCTCACCCGCGTCGTTGGGCGCGCTCCTGCTCGCGGGCCTCTCGCTCCAGGTCGCGTTCCGACCGCTCGCGTGCGCGCTTGATGGCCTCGCGCTCGCGCTTCTGCGCCTCGCGCAGCAGCTTCTGGGCCTCGCGAACGCCCTTCTCGGCCTCGCGCCTGGCCTTGGCGGCCTCTCGCACCTCCGGATCGCGCGGAGGCTCGAGCGCGAGCAGCGCGGCGTCGGCGACCGCGGCGTCGGCGGCCGGCGCGGCGTCTCCGATCCGGCCTTCGCCGCCGTGGCGCTCGACGTAGGTCTCGATGCCGTCAAGGATCCGCGAGAGGCCGAACACGAAGTCGGGGGCCGTGTCGGGCGCAGGGTCGCCGACGCCGCTCGGCTCCGCGTACGAACCGGCCTGGAAGAGCGGGGCGAGGTCGGGGAACCGCTCGGGCGTGACGAGCTCCATGAGGGCGCTGAGCGACTGCTCGCCGGTCGCCTCGGCGATGGCACCGGTGGCCGCCGCGGCCGCGATGTCGCGATCCTGGGCGCTCGTGGCGCGGGCGTAGCTGGTGCACAGGAGGAGCGTGGCCATCTTCTCGCCGTCGTCGAGCGGCAGCGCGCGCACCTCGCGGAGGAACCAGTCCACGATCATGAGCGAGTTCGGCGTGAGCGGGGCGCCCGAGACGGGGATGTCGACCAGCCACGGATGCCGCTGGTAGCCGGCCCTGATGCCGAGCACCCACGCGGTGACGCCGTCGCGCCACCCGCGTTCGAGGCTCGCGTCGGGCACGGGCAGCTCGCTCGCGGCCTCCTGCATGAGCAGCACGAGGTCGTCCTTGCTCGTCACGTAGCGGTAGAGCGACATCGTCGTGAAGCCGAGCGTGGTCGCGACCCGGCTCATGGAGACCGCCCCGAGTCCCTCAGCGTCGGCGATCTCGATGGCGACCTCGACGATCCGCTCGATCGAGAGCTCGCGCTTCGGCCCGCGCTGGGGATGGGCGGCGACCCCCCACGCGAGCGCGACGCCGCGGGGGAGTTCGGGGTCTGGTCGCTGTGCTGCACCCTGTTCGGCCATGGACGTCCGTTCGCTCGGTCTTGACGACAGTCTAGAACTGTGTATTACTGAAACCACCATGTATGTCATAAACAGTTTGCGCCGCACGCAGAAATCGGTCGCAGGCCGGGAGATCGGGGACACCATGCCACTCGCCATCGACGCTCGCGGGCTCCGCAAGCGCTTCGGTTCCGACGACGTGCTCGCGGGGCTCGACCTCGCCGTGCCCGTCGGGACGATCTTCGCCCTGCTCGGGCCCAACGGGGCGGGCAAGACCACGACCATCAACATCCTCACCACGCTCGTGCGGCCCGATGAGGGCACCGCATCGGTCGCCGGCCACGACGTGGGCTCGCACCCCGACGAGGTACGTCGCCGCATCAGCCTCACCGGGCAGTCGGCTGCCGTCGACGAGGTGCTCTCGGGCACCGAGAACCTCGTGATGCTCGGCCGGCTCTCCGGCCTCTCCGCGCGGCGCGCCCGCACCCGGGCCGCCGAGCTCCTCGAACGGTTCGACCTCGCGGATGCCGCGGGCCGCCGGGTCGGGACCTACTCGGGCGGCATGCGGCGACGCCTCGACCTCGCGCTCAGCCTCGTCGTGCCGGTGCCGGTCATCTTCCTCGACGAACCGACCACCGGACTCGACGCCCGCAGCCGGCAGGAGCTCTGGTCGGTCATCCGCTCGCTCGCCGACGACGGGGCCACGGTGTTCCTCACGACGCAGTACCTCGAGGAGGCGGACCGCCTCGCCGACCGCATCGCGGTCCTCGACCGGGGCCGCATCGTCGCGGAGGGCACCGCCGACGAGCTGAAGGCGCGCATCGGCGGAGAGGTCGTGCAGCTGCGCGATGGGGCGGGCGCCGTGGTCGCCGAGCTGCCCACCGACGGCACCGTGCACGGGCTCCGCGCCGCAGTGGAGCAGGTCGACCGCCTGCCCGCCTCGGCAGACCCCGGCGCGACGGTCGCGATCAGGCGCCCGAGCCTCGACGACGTGTTCCTCGCGATCACCGGCCGCGACGCGGCATCCGACACCGAAGACCAGGCCGAACCGGGCCGCCGCAGCGAACTGCAGGAAGCGAAGTGACCACCATGACCACGACCACCCTCGGTACCAGGGGCCGGTCCGCGACGGCCGCCGCCGAACCCATCGCCGCGCGCCCGCGCATCGGCGCGCTGACCGCCGAGGCGGTCTTCATCGGCCGCAGCTTCCGGCACTCGGTGCGCGACGTCGAGGCCCTGCTGATGGCCGTGCTGCTGCCGGTCATGCTCATGCTGATGTTCACATGGATCTTCGGCAACGCGATCGACCCGTCGGGCGGCTACGTCGACTACGTCGTGCCGGGCATCATCCTGCTCTGCGCGGGGTTCGGCTCGGCGTCCACTGCGGTCTCGGTCGCCAACGACATGACCACCGGCATCATCGACCGGTTCCGCACCATGCCGATCCGCAGCGGCGCCGTGCTCACCGGCCACGTGGTCGCGAGCCTCGTGCGCAACCTCTTCGCCACCGCGCTCGTGATCGTGGTCGGCGTGCTCGTCGGGTTCCGTCCGTCGGCGACCCCGCTCGAGTGGGTCGGCGTCTTCGGCATCGTCGCGCTCTACATCCTCGCGATCACGTACCTGTTCGCAGCCATCGGCCTCGCGGCGGGCACGCCCGAGGCGGCGACCGGGTACGGCTTCATCCTGCTCTTCCTCCCGTACATCTCGAGCGCGTTCGTGCCGGTCGACACCATGCCCGAGTGGTTGCAGCCCATCGCGGGCAACCAGCCCATCACGCCCGTGATCGAGACCATCCGGGCGCTGCTCGACGGCACTTCGGTCGGTGCCGAGGCGTGGTGGGCGGTCGGCTGGTGCCTGGTGATCATCGCGGTGGCGGCGGTGTGGGGCGCGGCGCTGTTCGCGCGCAAGGCGGGGCGCCGCTGAGCTTCGCCCCAAACGATGATCAGGACGACGGATGCCGCGGGCCGGGCGCGGCTCGCGGCATCCGCCGTCCGCGCTCGGCGACCGCCCCGAACCGCCCTGCCGGCTGGTCTAGAATCGAGCGGTCATGACTGCCATCTACGACTGTTCGGTCGAATCCCAGCTGCTCACCGGCCTCCGACTCGCGCGCGGGGCGATCGGTCGGGGCCAGCTCGTCGTGATCCCGACCGACACCGTCTACGGCGTCGCCGCCGACGCGTTCGACCCGGCCGCGGTCGGGCGCCTGCTCGAGGCGAAGGGTCGCGAGCGCACGTCGCCGCCGCCCGTGCTCATCCCCGGCATCCCGACCCTCGACGCGCTCGCGAGCGAGGTGCCCGAACCCGTGAGGCAGCTGGTCGGCGAGTTCTGGCCCGGCGGGCTCACCGTCATCCTGAACGCCCAGCCCTCCCTCACCTGGGACCTCGGCGAGACCCGCGGCACGGTCGCGCTCCGCATGCCCGACAGCCGCATCGCGCTCGAACTGCTCTCCGAGACCGGCCCGCTCGCGGTCTCGTCGGCGAACCTCAGCGGGCTGCCCGCGGCGACGACCGCCGCCGAGGCCGCCGACATGCTCGGCGAGTCGGTCGCCGTCTACCTCGACGGCGGAGCGGCCGGCACCGTCTACGACGCGATCGGCGAGCGCCCGGGCGACACGAGCTCGACCATCATCGACGCGATCGGGCTCACGGGCGGGAGCGGCACCATCCGCATCGTGCGCGCCGGCGTGATCTCGCGCGAGCGCATCGCGGCGGTCGTCGGCGAGGAGCTGCTCGCGCCCGCCGCCGCCGCGGGGGAGTCCGCTGCCGGCGCCGAGCCGGCTGCCGCGCAGGCCGACGGCGCGGAGCCGGCCGCTGCGCAGGCCGACGACGCCGAGCCCGCCACCGCACCTGCAGACCACGAGCCGCAGCCTGCGGCATCCGACGACTCCCGGGGTGCCGCCGCCTCATGACCCTGTTCCTCGCGCTCGCGATCGTCGCCGCGCTCGTGACCCTCGCGGGGTCGTACGTGGTCTGGAAGCTGAGCCTCAAGTACCGGCTCTACCCCAAGATCCGCGAGCGCGACGTGCACACCCGGCCGACTCCGAGGCTCGGCGGCATCGCGATGTTCATCGGCATCCTGGTCGCCTTCGGCGCCGCCTGGTTCGTGTCGAGCCTGGGGCCGACGCGCTTCGCGAACGTCGCGATCATCTTCCAGGACCCGACGCAGGTGCTCGCCATCCTGGGCGCCGCGCTCCTCATCGTGCTCATCGGCGTCGCCGACGACATCTGGGACCTCGACTGGACCACGAAGCTCGCCGGCCAGTTCATCGCCGCGGGGCTCATCGCCTGGCAGGGCGTCTCGATCGTCTCGCTGCCCATCGGCGGCATCCTCGTGGGCTCGTCGTGGATGTTCGCCACGCTCACGGTCTTCGTGATCGTGCTCGTGATGAACGCCGTGAACTTCATCGACGGCCTCGACGGCCTCGTCGCGGGCGTCTCGCTCATCGCCAACGGCGTGTTCTTCGTCTACACGTACCTGCTCGTGCAGCAGACGTCGCCGACGAACTACTTCAACCTCGCATCGATGATCGCGATCATCCTCGTCGGCGCGTGCGCCGGGTTCCTGCCGCTCAACTGGCGACCCGCGAAGCTGTTCATGGGCGACGCCGGGGCGCTGCTCGTCGGCCTGCTCATGGCGACCTCCGCCATCGCGGTCACGGGACAGCTGAACCCCGCCGGCGTCGGGTTCAACCAGCTCTTCGCCGCGTTCATCCCGATCATCCTCCCGGTCATCGTGCTGCTGATCCCGCTGCTCGACTTCGGCCTCGCGGTCGTGCGGCGCCTGCGCGCGGGCAAGTCGCCGTTCGCGGCCGACCGCAAGCACCTGCACCACCGCCTGCTCGACATGGGCCACTCGCACCTGAACGCGGTGCTGATCTTCTACGGCTGGACCGCGGTCGCGTCGATCGGATGCCTCCTGACGTACGTGTTCCCCGTCTACCTCGGCATCAGCGCCCGCTGGGCGTTCCTGATCCTCGGCGTCGGGTTCGTGGCGTGCGCGGTCGTGACGCTCGCGCCGCTCGGACGCCGCAAGCGCCTGACCGTGGCGGCGGAGGCCACCACCTATGCGCCGGTCGCCCCGCACCTCGACGAGCTCGAGGGCGCAGCCGCGGGAGCGGGCACGGCTGCGGCCCAGACGCCGTCGGTAGAATCGGGCGACCCACGACTGGAGCCTGATGAACGACGCACGACCTGACACCGCCGATAACACCCCGACCTCGAACCCCGTCCTCCGGCAGGCGCTGATCTGGGGCGGCATCGTCGCCGCGGCCCTGCTCGTCGTGAGCGGCGTGCTCGGCTGGGTGTTCGCCGGCGGCGAGGGCCTCGTGGGCGCGCTCATCGGCACCGCGATGGCGGTCGTGTTCATGGGCATCACAGCGGCGACGATCCTCATCGCCAATCGCTTCTCGTCGAGCGACCTGTTCGTGGGTGCGTTCTTCGGCATCGTGCTCGGCGGATGGCTGCTGAAGTTCATCGTCTTCATCGTGCTCGTGGTGCTGCTGCGCGACGCCGCTTGGCTCGACACGACCGTGCTGTTCCTGAGCCTGGTCGTCGGCGTGCTGGCCTCGCTCGTCGTCGACGTCGTCGTCATCACGAAGTCCCGGATGCCGCACGTCAGCGACGTCGAACTGCCTCCCGCACCCCGTGAAGACTGAATTTCGACGCGTTGTCGAAAATATCGCCTGAGACTCGCTCGGCGATTCGTCCGATGCCCGAACTCTTGCTAGAGTAATGGGGATCCCCCCGGTACGAGCCTGCTTCGGCATGTGCACGTCACCGTTCCGATGTTCGTCGTCGCGAGAGCAGAGCTCCACGCCCCGAAACAGGAGATAGCGCTGCTAGCTAACGCTCTGAACCTGCTGGTTCCGATTTCAACCAACGATGGTGAGTTCCACGGGCCGTCGATCGACGAATTCTTCCCGGGAGCACTGCTCTTCGAAGACACCCCGTTCGAGATCAACCGCATCATGCTCGTCCGCTTCGTCGCGGTCGTCGCACTGCTCCTGGTCTTCTGGCTCGGCACGCGCCGACTGCGCGTCGTGCCCGGTCGATTCCAGAGCCTCGTCGAGATGGGTCTCGACGTGGTGCGCGTCAACATCGCCGAGGACCTCCTCGGCAAGAAGGACGGCAAGCGCTTCCTGCCGATCCTCACGACGATGTTCTTCATGATCCTGTTCATGAACATCACGGGCATCATCCCGTTCCTGAACATCGCCGGCACCTCCGTCATCGGCGTGCCGCTGGTCCTCGCGATCGTCGCGTACATCACGTTCATCTACGCGGGCGTCAAGAAGAGCCCCAAGAACTTCTTCAAGAACTCCCTCTTCCCCTCGGGTGTTCCGTGGCCGGTGTACATCATCGTCACGCCGATCGAGCTCATCTCGACCTTCGTGATCCGCCCGATCACGCTGACCCTGCGACTCATGATGAACATGATCGTCGGTCACCTCCTGCTCGTGCTCTTCTTCGCAGCCACGCAGTTCTTCGTCTTCACGATGGGCGGCTGGTGGACTCTCCTCGGCGCCGGAACGCTGGCCTTCGGCTTCGCGTTCACGCTGTTCGAGATCCTCGTCGCCGTTCTGCAGGCATACGTCTTCGCACTCCTGACCGCGGTCTACATCCAGCTCGCGGTCGCCGAAGAGCACTGAGCCCGGGCACCCGCCCAGAAACATCCCTAGGAAAGGAAACCCAACGTGGACGCAACCACCGTTCTCGCTGAGATCAACGGCAACATCGCGACGGTCGGCTACGGCCTCGCAGCCATCGGCCCGGCCATCGGCGTGGGCATCGTCGTCGGCAAGACCATCGAGGGCGTCGCTCGTCAGCCCGAGCTGGCCGGCCGCCTCCAGGTCCTGATGTGGATCGGTATCGCCTTCACCGAGGCGCTCGCCTTCATCGGTATCGCGACCTACTTCATCTTCGTCTGATCCACCCGCCGCAACTGAGGAGGCCAACGTGCTTCATGCAGTACTGAGCGCTGCAACCGAGGGTGGCGAGACGCACAGCCCGGTCATCCCCGAGGGTTACGACATCCTCTGGTCGTCGGTCTGCTTCGTCATCATCCTCATCTTCTTCTGGAAGTACGTGCTGCCGCGCGTCCAGAAGATGCTCGATGAGCGCGCCGAGGCGATCGAGGGCAACATCGCGAAGGCCGACGAGGCCCAGCGCAAGGCCGAGGCCGCTCTCGAGGAGTACACCGCCCAGCTCGCCGACGCGCGCGCCGAGGCCGGTCAGATCCGCGAGACCGCGCGTGAAGACGGCAAGAAGATCGTCGCCGAGGCGAAGGACGCCGCGGTGTCCGAGGCTGCTCGCGTCACGGCCGGCGCCCAGGCGCAGATCGAGGCCGAGCGCCAGTCCGCGCTCGTCTCGCTCCGCTCCGAGGTCGGCACCATCGCGATCGACCTGGCCTCCGGCGTCATCGGCGAGTCGCTGACCGACGACCAGAAGGCCCAGGCCGTGGTCGACCGGTTCCTCGCCGACCTCGAGGCGTCCGAGAAGGCCGCCGCAGGGGAGACGAAGTAACCCATGGGTAGCGCTACGAGAGAGGCCCTGGCGGCGTCGCGAGCTGCGCTCGCGTCGTCGGGCCAGGCCGACGTGTCGGTCGCCGAGGACCTCCTCGCCGCGGTTCGACTCATCGCCGCCACCGGTCAGCTGCGCACGGCGCTCACCGACAACGAAGCCGATGAGGCGCAGAAGGGCGCGCTGGTCACCGGCGTGTTCGGCGGCCGCATCGCTCCCGGTGCGGTGTCGCTGCTCACGGCTGCCGCCTCGCAGCGGTGGTCGAGCCAGGCCGACTTCCTCGACGGTGTCGAGGAGCTGGGTCTGCGCATCGCCGCAGGCGCAGCCGGGGCCGGCGTCGAACTCGACGCCCAGCTCTTCGCGTTCGAGCGCACGGTCGCGTCCGACTCGGAGCTCGAGCTCGCGCTCGGCTCCAAGCTCGGCGCGAACGACGCCAAGGCCCGCCTCGTCGAGCGACTGCTCGGCACGGGCAAGGCCGACCCGGCGACCCTCGTGGTGATCCGTCACCTGGTGCTCTCGCCGCGCGGTCGCCGCATCGGCGAGATGCTCCGCGCTGCGGCCGCCGTCATCGCCGACCAGCGCGGATTCGAGGTGGCGACGGTCACGACCGCCGTGCCGCTGAGCGAGGCCCAGCTGGCACGACTCGAGCAGGGACTCGCCGTTCAGGCCGGTCGCCGCATCCGATTCGACACCATCGTCGATCCCGCCGTGCTCGGCGGGGTCCGCGTGCAGATCGGCGACGACGTCATCGATGGCAGCGTCGCCTCGCGCCTCAGCTCGCTGAGGCAGAAGCTTGCCGGCTGACGCCGGACGACATCGACCGGCGTCCTGCGCCGTGACACACCAGTAGCTGGTCAACCGGCACAGAAAAGGGCCGAGGCCCTTCAGAAAAGGAAATGGCAATGGCAGAACTCTCCATCAGCCCCGATGAGATCCGTACGGCTCTCACGGAGTTCGCCTCGGCTTACGAGCCGGGCACGGCGCAGAAGACCGAGGTCGGATACGTCACCGATGCCGCAGACGGCATCGCGCACGTCGAGGGACTGCCCTCGGTCATGGCCAACGAGCTCATCCGCTTCGCGGACGGCACGCTCGGTCTCGCGCTGAACCTCGACGAAGACGAGATCGGCGTCGTCGTGCTCGGCGAGTTCACCGGCATCGAAGAGGGCATGGAGGTGACCCGCACGGGCGAGGTCCTCTCCGTCCCCGTCGGTGAGGGCTTCCTCGGCCGCGTCGTCGACCCGCTCGGCAACCCGATCGACGGCCTCGGCGAGATCACGGGCATCGAGGGCCGCCGCGCCCTCGAGCTCCAGGCTCCCGGTGTCATGCAGCGCAAGTCGGTGCACGAGCCGCTCCAGACCGGCATCAAGGCGATCGACGCCATGATCCCCGTCGGTCGCGGCCAGCGCCAGCTGATCATCGGCGACCGCCAGACCGGCAAGACGGCCATCGCGATCGACACGATCATCAACCAGAAGGCCAACTGGGAGTCCGGCGACGTCAACAAGCAGGTCCGCTGCATCTACGTCGCGATCGGCCAGAAGGGCTCGACCATCGCCTCGGTGAAGGGCGCGCTCGAAGACGCCGGCGCCATGGAGTACACGACGATCGTCGCGGCTCCGGCTTCCGACCCCGCCGGCTTCAAGTACCTCGCGCCGTACACGGGCTCGGCCATCGGCCAGCACTGGATGTACGACTCGAAGCACGTCCTCATCATCTTCGACGACCTGTCGAAGCAGGCCGAGGCCTACCGTGCCGTGTCGCTGCTCCTCCGCCGTCCGCCGGGACGCGAGGCGTACCCCGGTGACGTCTTCTACCTGCACTCGCGTCTGCTCGAGCGTTGCGCCAAGCTCTCCGACGAGCTCGGTGCCGGTTCGATGACCGGCCTGCCGATCATCGAGACCAAGGCCAACGACGTCTCGGCGTACATCCCGACGAACGTGATCTCGATCACCGACGGCCAGATCTTCCTCCAGTCCGACCTGTTCAACGCCAACCAGCGTCCCGCGGTCGACGTCGGCATCTCGGTCTCTCGAGTCGGCGGTGACGCCCAGGTCAAGTCGATCAAGAAGGTCTCGGGCACGCTGAAGCTCGAGCTCGCCCAGTACCGCTCGCTCGAGGCCTTCGCGATGTTCGCGTCCGACCTCGACGCGGCATCGCGCCGTCAGCTCGCACGAGGCGCCCGCCTCACCGAGCTGCTCAAGCAGCCGCAGTACTCGCCGTACCCCGTCGAGGAGCAGGTCGTCTCGATCTGGGCCGGCACGAACGGCAAGCTCGACGAGGTTCCCGTCGAAGACGTGCTGCGCTTCGAGCGCGAGCTGCTCGACTTCCTCGGCCGCAACACCTCGGTGCTGACCGACCTCCGCGAGACCAACGTGCTCTCCGACGAGACGGTCGCGACGCTCGAGTCGTCGGTCGACAAGTTCAAGCTCGAGTTCCAGACGGGCGAGGGCAAGCCGCTCGCATCCGTCGGTTCCGAGAAGTTCGAGCCCATCGCCGCCGAGTCGGTCAACCAGGAGCAGGTCGTCAAGTCGAAGCGCTGAGCGCCTCGACACGACTGAACGACCGACCCTAGGACTACAGGAGAGACATGGGAGCGCAACTTCGGGTCTACCGGCAGAAGATCAAGTCCGCCCAGACGACGAAGAAGATCACCAAGGCGATGGAGCTCATCGCCGCCTCGCGCATCCAGAAGGCGCAGGCGCGGGTGGCCGCATCGACGCCGTATTCGCGGGCGATCACTCGTGCCGTCTCGGCGGTCGCCACGCACTCGAACGTCGAGCACGTGCTGACCAGCGAGCCCGAGCGCATCGAGCGCGCGGCGGTCGTGATCCTCACGTCCGACCGCGGTCTCGCCGGCGCGTTCAACTCGCAGGTGCTTCGTGAAGCGGAGCAGCTCAGCGAGCTGCTCCGCTCCGAGGGCAAGGAAGTGAGCTACTTCCTCGTCGGGCGCAAGGCGGTCGGCTACTTCGCCTTCCGTCGCCGCGGGTTCGAGCAGCAGTGGACGGGCAGCTCGGAGAACCCCGAGTTCGAGCTCGCGAAGGAGATCTCCGACGCGGTCCTCGAGGCCTTCCTCCGCGATGCATCCGACGGCGGCGTCGACGAGATCTTCGTGGTCTACAACAAGTTCGTCAGCATGATGACCCAGACGCCCTCGGTCGTGCGGCTCCTGCCGCTCGAGGTCGTCGAAGGCGTCGCCGAGGCGAACACCGAGATCGAGCCGCTCTACGAGTTCGAGCCCGACGCCGAGACGGTGCTCGACGCGCTGCTTCCGGTCTACATCGAGAGCCGCATCTTCAACGCGCTGCTGCAGTCGTCCGCGGCCAAGCACGCCGCGACCCAGAAGGCGATGAAGTCGGCGAGCGACAACGCCGACAAGCTCATCACCGACTACACCCGCCTCGCGAACAACGCCCGCCAGGCCGAGATCACGCAGCAGATCTCCGAGATCGTTGGCGGCGCCGACGCGCTCGTCGCCGCCAAGTAGCAACTCAGAAAAGAGAGAGCAGAATGACTGACACCGCAACCGCGCCGGTCGCCGCGCGTGCCGCCGGCGCCGTCGGACGCATCGCCCGCGTCACCGGCCCCGTCGTCGACATCGAGTTCCCGCACGACTCGATCCCCGAGATCTACAACGCGCTGAAGACCACCGTCACCATCGGCGACGAGTCCTCGGTCCTGACGCTCGAGGTCGCCCAGCACCTCGGCGACGACCTCGTGCGCGCCATCGCCCTGAAGCCCACCGACGGCCTCGTTCGCGGCCAGGAGGTCACCGACACCGGCGAGGCGATCTCCGTGCCCGTCGGCGACGTCACCAAGGGCAAGGTCTTCAACGTCATCGGCGAGGTGCTGAACGGCGAGCCCGGCGAGCAGCTCGAGATCACCGAGCGTTGGCCGATCCACCGCAAGCCCCCGGCCTTCGACCAGCTCGAGTCGAAGACGCAGCTCTTCGAGACCGGCATCAAGTCGATCGACCTCCTCACGCCGTACGTGCAGGGTGGAAAGATCGGCCTCTTCGGCGGCGCCGGTGTCGGCAAGACCGTCCTCATCCAGGAGATGATCCAGCGCGTCGCGCAGGACCACGGTGGTGTGTCGGTGTTCGCCGGTGTCGGCGAGCGCACCCGTGAGGGCAACGACCTGATCCACGAGATGGAGGAGGCGGGCGTCTTCGACAAGACCGCCCTCGTCTTCGGCCAGATGGACGAGCCGCCGGGAACGCGTCTGCGCGTCGCCCTCTCCGCGCTCACGATGGCGGAGTACTTCCGCGACGTGCAGAAGCAGGACGTGCTGCTCTTCATCGACAACATCTTCCGCTTCACGCAGGCCGGTTCCGAGGTCTCCACGCTGCTCGGCCGCATGCCGTCCGCCGTGGGGTACCAGCCGAACCTCGCCGACGAGATGGGCATCCTCCAGGAGCGCATCACCTCGACGCGTGGTCACTCGATCACCTCGCTGCAGGCGATCTACGTGCCCGCCGACGACTACACCGACCCGGCTCCGGCGACCACGTTCGCCCACCTCGATGCGACCACCGAGCTCTCGCGTGAGATCGCGTCGAAGGGTCTCTACCCGGCCATCGACCCGCTGACCTCGACGTCGCGCATCATGGACCCCCGCTACCTGGGCGCCGACCACTACCGCGTCGCGACCACGGTCAAGCAGATCCTGCAGAAGAACAAGGAACTCCAGGAGATCATCGCCATCCTCGGTGTCGACGAGCTCTCCGAGGAAGACAAGATCACGGTGGCCCGCGCGCGCCGGATCCAGCAGTTCCTCTCGCAGAACACCTACATGGCCAAGAAGTTCACGGGTGTCGAGGGTTCGACGGTTCCGCTCAAGGAGACGATCGAGTCGTTCGACGCGATCGCCCGCGGCGACTTCGACCACGTCGCCGAGCAGGCCTTCTTCAACGTCGGCGGCATCTCCGACGTCGAAGAGCAGTGGGCTCGCATCCAGAAGGAGAACGGCTGAACATGGCCGCACTCAACGTGAGCGTCGTCTCGGCCGACCGGGAGATCTGGTCGGGCGAGGCGTCCATGGTCGTCGCTCGCACGGTCGAGGGCCAGATCGGCATCCTGCCGGGCCACGAGCCGATGCTCGCGGTCCTGGCTGCCGGCGAGGTCCGGGTCTCCCTGCCCGACGGTGAGAAGATCTCCGCGAACGCCGAAGACGGCTTCCTCTCGGTGCAGTCCAACACCGTCCAGATCGTCGCCTCGCGCGCCGAACTGGTCTGAGGGCTCGGCGGATGCAGGGGGAGCAGCCGCTGGATCGGCAGTTCGGAGAACTGTCGATCACCCAACTCGTCGTCATGGCGGGTCTGCCCGGAGCCGGGAAGTCGACGATCGCTGAGATCGTCGGCGCCCGGCTCGGGGCGACCGTCGTGTCGGTCGACCCGATCGAGTCCGCGATCCTGCGGGCCGGTATCGACGCGGACGAGCCCACCGGGCTCGCCGCGTACCTCGTGGCCGAGGAGATCGCCGAGAAGGAACTCCTGTCCGGCCGAACGGTGATCGTCGACGCGGTGAACGCCGGAGAGGCGGCTCGCCTTCAGTGGCGCGATCTCGCCGTGCGCACCGAGGTTCGGCTTCGCGTCGTCGAGGTCGTCTGCTCCGACGAAGAGCTGCACCGGGCGCGCCTCGCGAAGCGGGAGCGCAACCTTCCGCACCTCGAAGAGACGACTTGGCGTGCGGTCGAGCAGAGCCTCGAGGGCTATGCGGCCTGGACGGGCCCGTCGTCGGCGCTTCCGCGCGTGACCATCGACAGCATCGAGTCCCTCGGTTCCAACGTGGACGCGACGCTCGCGTTCCTCGCGTCGTAGATGCTGGTCCTGCTGCCGCCCTCCGAGACGAAGCGGGCGGGCGGCCACGGTGCGCCGCTCGATCTGTCGTCGCTCTCGTTCGCAGATCTCGAGCCGCTCCGCATGCAGCTCGCCGACGAACTCGTGGCGCTGAGCGCCGACGAGGAGTCGGCGCTGCGGGCCCTCAAGCTGGGTCCGCGTCTTGCGACCGAAGTCGAGCACAATCGTGCGCTCTGGTCGTCGGCCACCATGCCGGCGCTCGACCGGTTCACGGGAGTGCTCTTCGACGCGCTCGACGCCGAGACCCTCGATGAGGGCGCCCGTGCGTATGCCGCACAGAACGTGTTCGTGCACTCCGCACTGTTCGGCCTCGTCGGGGCGATGGATCCGATTCCGGCCTATCGCCTGTCGCACGATTCGCGCGTGCCCGGGCTGCCGTTGAAGCGCTTCTGGCGCGACGCGATCGCCGATCGCATCGCCGCGCACGACGGGCTCATCATCGACCTGCGGTCGGAGGCCTACGCCGAGCTCGGCCCGGCGCCGGTGCACGCCGCCAGCGTCTTCGTGCGGGTGGTCGCCGTCGACGAGGGCGGGCGGCGACGAGCGCTGAACCACTTCAACAAGCAGGCGAAGGGGCGGTTCACGAGGCGATTGCTCGAGACGCGTCCGGCGCTCGGCTCGGTCGACGAGCTGTTGGACTGGGCTGGTTCCGAGGGCTTCGAACTCTCGGCCGGCGCACCAGCCGGGCGTGGCCCGGCTGAACTCGATCTCGTCGCCTGACCACGCTGCCCGAGGGTCGCGCCTGCGCCTGCCGGCACACGGCGGGGGCGTCAGCTGCGAGCGGTACAGGGCTCTGCCGCAGCCTGCGTCCGCCGAGGGCTCAGCGTCAACTCGCGACCGCCGAGGGGTCAGCGTCAGCCCGCGTCCGCCGAGGGGTCAGCGTCAGCCCGCGTCCGCCCAGGGCTCAGCGTCAGCCCGCGACCGCCGCGGCGGCGCTCGGATTCGGCTGCGCGTCTGCCGCCTCTGCGCGGAAGCAGCCGACGAGGTGGTCGTCGACGAGACCCGCGGCCTGCATGAGCGCGTACATGGTGGTCGGGCCGACGAACCGGAACCCGCGCCGCCTGAGCTCCTTGCTCAGCGCCGTCGATTCGGCCGTGATGGCGGGAACCGCGCCGAACCCCGTCGGCCGCTCCTCGCGGCGAGGGGGAGCGAACGACCAGATGAGTTCGTCGAGCGGCTGATCGAGGGCCAGCGTGGCTCGCGCGTTCTGGATGGTGGCCTCGATCTTGCCGCGATGGCGGATGATGCGCTCGTCGTCGAGGAGCCGCACCACGTCGGCCTCGGTCATCGACGCGACCCGTTCCGCGTCGAATCCGTGGAAGACCTCGCGGAAGGCCGGACGGCGTCGCAGGATGGTGATCCACGAGAGTCCGGCCTGGAATCCCTCGAGGCAGACCTTCTCGAAGAGACGCACCGGGTCGTGCTGGGGCGTGCCCCACTCCTCGTCGTGATATCGACGGTACTCGGCGTCGTCGCCGCTCCATCCGCAGCGGTCGATGCCGTCATCGCCACGGATGAGTTCGGGACGTGGGATGACGCTCACGCGGCGAAGCCGATGCGCTCGTGCCCGAGGAGCCAGAGCTTGGTCGGCACGCCCTCACCGCCGGAGTACCCGGTGATGCGCCCGTCGGAGGCGAGCACGCGGTGGCACCCGACGATGATCGGCACGGGATTCGCGCCGACGGCTCCGCCGATCGCCCGAGCAGATCCGGGCTTGCCGACGGCGGCGGCCAGCGCCCCGTACGAGGTGGCGTCGCCCCACCGCAGTTGCTGGAGCCGGCCCCAGACGGCGCGCTGGAACTCGGTGCCCTGGAGGTGCACCGGCACGTCGAAGTCGGTGCGGGTGCCCGCGAAGTACTCGTCGAGCTGGATCGCGGCGGTCTCGAGCACGGCGTTGCGGTGCTCGGGCTCGTCGTCGTGGGGGAGCGAGCCGTCGCGCTCGATCGTGAGAGAGGTGAGGGCCTCGTGGTCTGCGAGGAGCTCGATGCGCCCGATCGGGCTCTCGAGCCGAGCAAGGAAGCGTTCGGTCATGATTCGAGCGTAGCCGCGGCATCCGACATGGACTCGCGGGAATCGGACATGGGTGGAACTCGGCGCCGAGGCGCCCTGTCGAGGGCGAGACGCCGAGTGGTCCTCGACAGCCGAGGGGCCCGAGCCGGGTGTCGTCTGCGCCGCCGGGCGCCGTAGGGCGAACGGAAGCGTGCCCGACGCTGTGCGGATGACCGCAATCATCCGCGCGACAGCCGCGCACGACTTCCTCGCCCTCGTCCCCGTGCTCGCGGGATTCGTGCCCGAGCGCTCGCTCGTCTGCGTCGCCTTCTCGGGCAACCGCAGCGTCGGCGTGCTGCGACACGACCTGCCACCCGAGGCAACCGACCACGAACGCCTCGTGACCGCGGTGATCGGCACGATCTGCCGGATCCCCGACGTCGATGCCGTCGTGCCGGTCGTCTACAGCTCGGAGTGTTACGGAGAATCGGGAGGAATGCCTCATCGCGATCTGCTCGAACTCGTCGTCGAACGCGCGGGGCGTGCCGGGTTCCACGTGCGGGACGCCCTGTGCCAGGCGGCCGACGCCTGGAGTTCGCTGCTCGACCCCGAGTCGCCGGCCACGGGGCATCCGCTCGACCTCGTCGCGTCAAGCCCCGTGCTGCTCGACGTGCCGGAGTCCGATCGCCCGGGGTCCTCGCAACCGCGCGGCGGTCTCCCGGATGCTGATCCGGCGATAGCACTGCAGGTCGCCGGGATCCTCGAGGAGTTCGCCGACCTGCGGCGGGTCGAGCGAGCGGTGGCCGGCCTCGCGCGCGATGCGGATCCGGTCGAGCTCGTGGAGACGCTGGTGGCACGCCCGAGGCGACGCCCGCTCGACGCCCGCCGCGTCGCGTGGCTGCTGCACCTGGCTGCGCGGCCCCCGTACCGCGACGCGATGATGCTGCAGATGGCGTTCGGTCGCACGCTGGGGGAGATCGCGCTCGACCTGCCGGATCCGGGGAGCGAGCCGATCGCCCTCGTGGGCGATCGTGTCGAGCGCCGTGCGGACGAACGCGACGACGTGCTCGCGAACTTGATGCTCGGCCGTTCGATGCTCCGGCCCGACTCGGCCCGAGCCGAGCGCGGCATCGAGCAGCTGCGCAGGGCTGTCGCGCATGCCCCGGAGGACGTTCGGCCCGGGCCGCTCTGCATGGCAGCCTGGCTGGCCTGGTCGCTCGGTCGCGGGTCGGAAGCCGGAGGATTCCTCGACGCGGCGCTCGCGATCGCCCCGGAACACTCGATGGCGGGACTGCTCGAGGGATTCATCGGCGCAGGTGCGCTCCCGGAGTGGGCGTTCGCCCGAAGGGCTGCGGCCGACGAGGTGCACGGCTTCGCGGTCGGCGGGCTGTGACGTCGTCCGGCTGGTCCTGCCGCCCCCGAACGGGCGAACGACGGCGGCAGGACGGAGATCGGTCAGATCTTGGACGAGGCCTCGGTGAGGACGCCGCGGAGGATCTGCTCGATCTCCCGGAACTCGCTCGGGCCGATGGTGAGCGGCGGCGAGAGCTGGATCACGGGGTCGCCGCGGTCGTCGGCACGGCAGTACAGGCCGGCATCGAAGAGCGCCGTCGAGAGGAAGCCGCGGAGCAGGCGCTCGGACTCCTCCTCGTTGAAGGTCTCGCGCGTCGCCTTGTCCTTCACGAGCTCGACCGCGAAGAAGTACCCGGCGCCGCGCACGTCGCCGACGATCGGGAGGTCGCTGAGCTTCTCGAGCTCGGCGCGGAAGAGCGGCGAGTTCTCGCGCACGTGACCGAGGAGGTTCTCCTCCTCGAAGATGTCGAGGTTCTCCAGAGCGACGGCCGCCGAGACCGGGTGACCTGCCCAGGTGTAGCCGTGGTAGAACGTCGTGTCGCCCTTCGAGAACGGCTCGTAGACGCGCTCGTTGATGATCGTCGCACCCATCGGGGCGTAGCCCGAAGTCATGGCCTTCGCGCAGGTGATCATGTCGGGCACGTACCCGTACTCGTCGCACGCGAACATGTGGCCGATGCGGCCGAACGCGCAGATGACCTCGTCGGAGACGAGCAGCACGTCGTACTTGTCGCAGATCTCGCGCACGCGCTGGAAGTAGCCGGGGGGCGGAGGGAAGCAGCCGCCCGAGTTCTGCACGGGCTCGAGGAAGACGGCCGCGACGGTGTCGGGGTCCTCCATGAGGATCTGCTCCTCGATGCGGTTCGCCGCCCAGATGCCGAAGGCCTCCTCGCTCTCGGTCGGCGCCCCCATGTCGGCGGCACGGTAGAAGTTGGTGTTCGGCACACGGAGGCCGCCGGGGGTGATCGGCTCGAACGGGGCCTTGATGGGCAGGCCGGTGACGGCGAGAGCGCCCTGCGGGGTGCCGTGGTAGGCGAGGGCGCGCGAGATCACCTTGTACTTGCTCGGCTTGCCCATGAGCTTCCAGTAGTTCTTCGCCAGCTTGTACGCGGTCTCGACCGCCTCGCCGCCGCCGGTGGAGAAGAACACGTGGTTGAGGTCGCCCGGCGCGTAGTCGGCCAGGCGGTCGGCGAGCTCGATCGCCTTGGGGTGCGCGTACGACCAGATCGGGAAGAACGCGAGCTCCTCCGCCTGCTTGGCGCCGGCCTGCGCGAGACGCGATCGGCCGTGGCCGGCGTTCACCACGAAGAGGCCCGCGAGGCCGTCGATGTAGCTCTTGCCGTTGATGTCGAAGATGCGGTGGCCCTCGCCGCGGGTGATGATGGGCACGCCCGAGGTCTCCATCGTGGACTGCCGGGCGAAGTGCATCCACAGATGGTCCTTCGCCTTCTGCTGCAGAGCGGCGTTGTCGTAGACCGTGTCGGTCATGATCTTCCCTTCTTAGCGAGTGCCCCAGTTGTAGAACTGCTTCTGGAGCTTGAGGTAGACGAACGTCTCGGTCGAGCGCACGCCCGGAAGGTTGCGGATGCGGGAGTTCAGCAGCGTGATGAGCTCGTCGTCGTCCTCGCACACCACCTCGGCCAGCACATCGAAACTCCCGGCGGTGAGCACGACGTAGTCGATCTCGGGCAGCTCGGCGAGGCTCGTCGCGAGCTCGCGGGTGTCGCCCGAGGCGCGGATGCCGATCATCGCCTGGCGAGTGAACCCGAGCTGCATCGGATCGGTCACGGCCACGATCTGCATCACGCCCGACTCGGTGAGTCGCTGCACGCGTTGGCGCACGGCTGCCTCGGAGAGGCCGACCGCTTTGCCGATGTCGGCATAGGAGCGTCGGCCGTCGGCCTGCAACTGCTCGATGATGGCCTTCGAGACCTCGTCGAGGTGAACCGGCCGCGGCGAGGCAGGTCGTGCCGTGTTCGTCATGCGATCGATTGTGTCAGTGGGAAACGCCTTCGGCAAGGGAATCCGTCGAAAATCATTCGATCTGCAACGGATTCCCGCCGATTGACTCGGTTTCGCCAGTGCATCCGCCCGTGAGGGATGCGATGGACCGACCGTGCTGGTGCAGACTGATCACATGGTCGCAGGAACCGTGACGAGCGCATCCAGGGTCGGGGCAGCCGGCTGGGACGTCGTGGTCGGCGACCGATTCATCGCGGCGCTCGGGGCGCCCGCCGATGCCGAGGCGCTCGCTGCGCTCGCCGCGCTCACGGCCGACGACGGAGTCGGCATCGAAGAGCTCATCCAGGTGATCCCGGGCATCCCCGGCGACGACGACGGCGCCGACCAGGGCTTCGCCGTGGTGTGGTGGTCGCGATCCCGCGCCGAGACGGACGCGGCCAACGCGGCCGACGCGGCCGGCGGGCCGGTGCAGGCGCCGGCATCCGGCCACGCGATCACCGCGGTCGTGCGCGGCGAAGCCGTCGTCGATCTCGATTCCCCCGGTGGGTCGCGCCGGTTCGACTCGCGCGGCATCCGACCCTGGCACCTCGCCGAGTTCCGCGACGTGACCGGCATCCGGATCGCGGCAACCGGCGCCCCGTTGCACCCCTCGACCGAAACGACCGAGGCGGCGGCACCGGCTCGCGTGTCGTTCCGGGCGACGGACGTGGCGTGGTCCCCGAACGGTTCCCGGCCCGGTCGTGAGGTCGACGACCGCTCGCACGGCACGCGGACCGACGAACTCGTGCTCGAGGACACCGTCGCGGACTTCGCCGAACACGACGCCGACCTGCTCGCCGGCGGAGCGAGCACCTTCGCTCCCGGCGCGGCGCCACGGGTGCGGATCGGCTCGGAAGGCGTGCGGACGGTCACCGTGCCCATCCTCGTCGGCCGGCGCCCGCTCGCTCCGAGGGCGCCCGCCGCCGCCGCGACCGCACCCGAGCTCGTGCCCGTGCGCTCGGCCACGGGGGTCGTCTCCGGAACCCACCTCGAGCTGCGCGTCGAGGGTGCGCGCCTCGTCGCGACCGACCTGCGATCGACGAACGGAACGGTGCTCCGAACCCCGGCCGGCGTGCGCCGCCTGCGGGCGGGGGAGTCGATCGTCGTCGGACCGGGCTGCTTCCTCGACCTCGGAGACGATACGATCATCGAGGTCCTCCCAGCCGATGACGACACTCCACGCCCGACCCGAACCGACAGGCCCCACTCGTGACTCAGATCGGAAACGGCATCTCACGTCATCCGGTCGTGCTGCCCGACGGCACCCGGATCACGCTGTCGTGGGCGGCGGTCACCGACACCGGGCACCGCAGGCAGGTCAACGAGGACAGCTACGTCGCGCAGGCGCCGCTCTTCGCCGTCGCCGACGGCATGGGCGGCCACGCCGCAGGCGACTTCGCGAGCGCGGCGGTCGTCACCAGGCTCGCCGAGCACGGCGGCAAGACCATCGTCGGCACCTCGGACATCGACCACGCGCTTCGCCTCGCCGTGCAGGACATGCACCGAGGCACCGGCGTCACCGACGAGGGCAGCGGCACGACCGTGACCGGGGTCGCGCTCGGACTCATCTCCGACGAACCGGCGTGGATCGTGTTCAACATCGGGGACTCCCGGGTGTACCGCCTCGTCGGCGGCGTGCTCGAACAGCTCACCGTCGACCACTCGATCGTGCAGGAGCTCGTCGACGCGGGCCAGATCACGCGCGACGAAGCGGACACGCACCCGCATTCGAACGTGATCACCAGGGCCGTCGGATTCCACGAGTCCCCGATCCCCGACTACCGGGCCATCTCCGTCGAGCCCGGCATGCGCCTGCTGGTCTGCTCCGATGGACTGACCAAGGAACTCACGTCGTACGGCATCCGGCACTTCCTCATGGCGGACCGCTCGGCCGAACGGGTCGCCGAGCACCTCCTCGACGCGGCGCTCGGCAACGGCGGTCGCGACAATGTCACGGTGCTCGTCGTCGACGTGCTCGAGGTGGTCCGCCCCGACACCTCGGCGGCCGACGGCTCGCTCGACTCGCCCGCGGCATCCTGAACCCCGTCGTTGCCCGAGGTCGCGACCTGCATCACAGACCGGTTGCGACCGTGCTCCGCCCCGTCCTCGAGTGGTACGGGCGACCTACAATGAGCAGACGGATGGCGCCGGCGACGTGCCGCGGCCGCATCCGAACAGGCATCGAGGTCAGGGAGGATCGTGTCGAGACGACTGCCGTCAACTCCGCCCAACCTGCCCGGATTCTCGTTCGTGCGCATGCTCGGGTCGGGCGGGTTCGCCGACGTCTTCCTGTACGAGCAGAACATGCCGAGGCGACTGGTCGCCGTGAAGGTGCTGCTGGCGGAGGTCGTCGACGACCAGGCCAGGCGCATGTTCCAGGCAGAGGCCGACGTCATGGCGCAACTGTCGTCGCATCCGTCGATCCTGACCGTGTACCAGGCGAGCGTCGCCGCCGACGGCCGACCGTACCTCGTGATGGAGTTCTGCCCGGCCACGCTCGGGCAGCGCTACCGGACGACGAGCCTCCCGCTCGCCGAGGTGCTCGCGACCGGGGTGCGCATCGCGAGCGCCGTCGAGACCGCCCATCGCAACGGGGTGCTGCACCGTGACATCAAGCCGTCGAACATCCTGACCACTGCCTACGGGCACCCCGTGCTCTCGGACTTCGGCATCGCCGCGAGGCTCGGGGCGCACTCGACCGCCGACGCGGTCGGCCTCTCGGTGCCGTGGTCGGCCCCGGAGGTGCTCGTCGACGACTCCGGCACCGTCGCCAGCGAGGTCTGGTCGCTCGGCGCGACCGTGTACTCGCTGCTCGCCGGACGGAGCCCCTTCGAGCAACCCGGCGGCGACAACGCCGTCGCGAAGGTGTCGAGCCGCATCCGAACCGCGCGCGTGCCGCGCACGAGGCGCGACGACGTTCCCGACTCGCTCGAACGCGTGCTCGCGCGGGCCATGTCGAAGCGGCCGGCAGATCGCCAGGCGAGCGCCCTCGAATTCGTCCGCGACCTGCAGTCGGTCGAGGAGGAGCTCGCGCTGCCGCAGACCCCGCTCGAAGTCGTCACCGAGGACTGGGCGCTGGCGGTGGCCGTCGACGTCGACGAGCGCACCCGCATCGTCGTGGCCCCGCCCGTCGCCGCCGACCGCCGAGTGCGTCGCTCTCGCCGCGCGCCGGATCGGACGGCTGCGACGACGCAGCGCGACGAGTCGGAACCCGGTGCGCCGAGCGGCAACCCCGGGGCCTCTCGCTCGACCCGGCGCACGCTCTGGGCGTTCTCCGCGGTCGCCGTGCTGCTCGTGGGCGCCGCACTCGCCGGGGCGTACCTCGTGGCCACGGCGACGACGTCGATCCCCGTCGTGACCGACGTGAGGGCGGCCGTCGCCGAGACCACGGTGACCTTCACGTGGGACGACCCCGGCCTCCAGGGCGGCGACGCGTACATCGTGACCGTCGACGGCGGTGCGCGACCCGTGCAGCGGGAGAGCCGGCTCGACGTTCCGTCCGCCGAGGGCGACCACGTGTGCGCGAGCGTCGCCGTCACGCGCGACGGCCAGACCGGCCGTTCGAGCGAGGAGCGCTGCGTGGACGTCGACACGGAGGGCTGATGAGGCTGCCCACGATCGTCTCCAGACATCGATCCGCGACCGCGACCGCGGCGGTCGGCATGGCCGTCGTGGCGACGATCGTGGCCGTCTCAGCGGCATCCGGAGGCTATTCGGCCGAACGCGTCGACCTCGGCGACGCCGCGGTCTGGGTCGCGAACGACGAACTCTCGTCGGTGGGGCGTGCGAACACCGCGGTGCACGAACTGAACTCGATCGTCGAGACGGGCGGATCGACGACCCGGATCGCGCAGCGGGGCGAGACCGTGCTCGCGCTCGACGCAGACCGGGCGACGGTCGCCGTGATCGACCCCACGACGTCGACCGTCGCGGAGACCGTCGCCGTGCCGCCGGCCAGCGACCTCGTGCTGACGGACTCCCGTGTGGTGGTCGTCTCCGACGGGGCGGTGTGGACGATGCCGGCGGATCAACTCGCCGACCTCCAGGTCGATGCCGACCCCGACCTCAACTTCGGCGTCGGCGCGGCCGTCTCGGTCGCACCAGATGGGAGCCTGTTCGCATTCGCACCCGGCACCGGCATCGTGCAGCGCGTCGACGTCGACGAGTCGGAGTCCGTCGTCGAGCAGTGGCAGTCCCGCATGCCGAAGGACGCGACCGACTACCAGATCACCTCCGTCGGCGGCACCTGGGCGCTGCTCGACGAACGCGAGCTGATGCTGCACCTCAGCGACCGCACCGTCGACCTCGGCGGGTACCTCGCGCAGTCGGACTCGCCGGTGCTCCAGGAGCCCTCTGCCGACGGAAACGTGCTCGCCGTCGCCTCGAGGGCCGGGCTGCTGACCGTCCGGCTCGACGACGGCACGGTTCGCGAGGAGTCGGTGCCCGGGCCGGTCGGGGTTCCCGCGGCGCCGGTGCGGCACGGCGACTGCCTGCACGCGGCGTGGAACGGCATCGCGTGGCGGGCGTGCAGCGGCGAGGAGCCGACGACGTTCCCGCTCGACATGGACGGTCAGGCCGACCTCGCGTTCATGTCCAACGGACGGTCGCTCGTGCTGAACGATCGGGCCACGGGCCGGAGTTGGGCGGCGGCGACCGACTACCGCGTCATCGACAACTGGTCCGAGCTGCTCGCGACCGAATCGGAGGACGAGGTCGTCGAGCGTCCGAACGCCGACCGGCCGGCTCCGCTCGAGCGCAGCCAGGTCGCGCCGAAGGCGGCGGACGACACCTTCGGCGCACGGCCTGGGCGCTCGTCGACCCTTCCCGTGCTCTTGAACGACTACGACCCGAACGGCGACGTGCTCGTGATCGAGGCGCTCGACGTGGTGCCGCCTCCCGGCGTGCGGCTCGACCTCGTCGCCGACCGCCAACAGGTGCAGGTCACGCTCGAGGACACCGTGACCGACGGGTTCACGTTCGGCTACACGGTCGACGACGGCCGCGGCGGCTCCGCAACGGCATCCGTCGCCGTGCAGGTGCGCCTGCCGGAGGAGAACGGGCCGCCGGCCCAGGTGCGCGACCGCAGCACGGCGGTCGCGACGTTCGGACGATCCACGACCGCGGTGCTCGGCGACTGGGTCGACCCCGACGGCGACCCCTTCTCGCTGGTGTCGGCGACGGTGTCGGAACCCGACGCCGTGTCGTTCACGGCCGACGGCTCGGTCGTGTTCGACGAGCGTCGCGAGAGCACGGGCAGCCGCCAGGTCGCCCTGATCGCCTCGGACGGGCGCGAACAGGGAGCAGGCGCCCTCGAGATCGACGTGCGTCCGACGGGCGCCGTGCCGCTCATCGCCGAGCCTTTCGTCGTGCTCGCCACGGCGGGCGAGGAGGTGCGCATCGACCCGCTGCGGCACGTGCACGGCGGCACCGGCAACGTCGTGCTCACGAGCGTGCCCGCGAAGCAGGACGTGCTGATCACGCCCGACTACGACGGCGGAACGTTCCGGTTCGAGAGCGTGGCCGAGCGCACGCACTACCTCGAGTACGTCGTGACGGATGAGTCGGGCGCGCCCGTCACCGGCACGATCCGCGTCGAGGTCGAGGCCGGATCCGACCGCGAGACGACGCCGATCACGGTGCCCCACACCGCGTTCCTCCGGCACGACGTCCCGCTCGACATCGACGTGCTCGCGACCGACATCGATCCCACCGGCGGCGTGCTCGTGCTCACCGAGCTCGTCGACGCCGACGCGCCCGAGTTGCGGATCGCGGTCATCGACCACCGGATCCTCCGCGTCGAGCTGGTCGCGCCCCTGCCGCTCGGATCGACGACCTTCGGATATCGCGTGAGCAACGGGCTCGGCGATGCCGAGGGGTCGGTCACGATCGTCGAGGTGCCCAACCCCGGGATCGCGCAGGCACCGGTCGCCAACCCCGACACGGCGTCGGTGCGGACCGGCGACGTCATCGACGTGCCCGTGCTCGCGAACGACGAGCACCCCGACGGGAGCCCGTTCCAACTCGATCCGGCGCTCGACGTCGAGCCCACGGCGGGCCTGCTCTTCGTGAGCGGCGACCGTCTCCGCTACTTCGCACCCGAGACGCCCGGCGAGTACGAGGCCACGTACCGGATCACGGCGGAGGACGGCCAGTCCGCCTCGGCCGCCGTGCATTTCTCGGTCAGGGAGGCCGATCCCGAGACCAACGCGTCCCCCGTGCCGCCGGAGGTCACCGCGCGTGCGCTCGCGGGCGACACCGTGCGCATCTCGGTCGCGCTCGGCGGCACGGACCCCGACGGCGACTCGGTGCAGCTCGTCGGCCAGGAGTCCAATCCGCAGCGCGGCACGGTGCTCGAGACCGGCCCCGACTGGCTGGAGTACCAGGCGGGCGACTACGCGTCGGGCACCGACTCGTTCACCTACTCCGTCGTGGACGCGCTCGGTGCGCGCGCGACGGGCACGGTCAGGGTGGGCATCGCCGAGCGGCCCGACGGCGCGAGGCCGCCCGTCGCGGTCGAGGATGTCGTGGAGGTGCGGCCCGGTCGCACGATCTCGGTGCGAGTACTCGACAACGACTCGGATCCCGACGGCGGCCTGCTCGAACTCACCGGTGTCGTCTCGCAGGCCGAGGCCGCCACCGCCTCGATCTCGGGCGACCAGGTCGACATCGTGCTGCCGGATGCGGAAGGGGAGTACGGGTTCCGGTACACCGTCGCGAACGATCGCCTCGGCACCGCCACGGCCTTCATCAGGGTGCAGGCGAGCGACGACGCCCCGTTCGCCAGGCCCGAGGTCGGCGACGTGGCACTGAACCTCGACGACGTGCTCGACCGGGAGCGCGTCGACGTCGACGTGCTCGCCGATGCATTCCTCGCCGACGCCGACGTCGACGACCTCGAGGTCGGGCTGCTGCCGGAGTTCGACGACGGTGCCGAGGTGCTGCGCGACGGCCGCATCCGCGTGACCGTCGAGGACCGCAGCCGGATCATCCCGTTCTCCCTGACGCACCCAGAGGACGCCCGGGTGGTCTCCTACGCCTTCATCCGCGTGCCGGGGCGCGACGACGCGATCCCGCAGTTGCGGAGCGACGCGCCCACGGTCTCGGTGCGGAGCGGGGAGAGCGTGGTGCTCCAGATCGAGGACTTCGTGATCGCCGCCTCCGGCCGCCCGGTCCGCATCGCCGATGCCGCGACCGTGCGCGCAGCCCACGGCGACGGCACCGATCCGTGGGTCGACGAGGACACGCTGCGGTTCCGGAGCGAGACCGGGTACTTCGGGCCCGCGTCGATCTCGTTCATCGTGACCGACGGCGAGTCGGCGAACGACCCGACCGCCCGCACGGGCACCATCGTGATCCCGATCAGGGTGGATCCGACCACCGACCAGGCCCCCGTGTTCGCGGGCGGAGCGATCGACTTCGAGCCCGGGGAGGCGAAGACCATCGAGCTCGACCGGCTGGTGACCTACCCCGGGCCGAAGTCCGACCTGCGATACCGGATCCTCGACCCGTTGCCCGACGCCTTCGACCTCGAGCTCGACGGCGATCGGTTGACGGTCACGCCCTCGCCGGAGGCGAAGGCCGGCACCCGCGGTTCGGCGACCATCGAGGTCACCGACCAGTCGGGGGAGGGCGACCCCGGCCGGATCGACCTCCGCGTCGTGCCCTCGACGAGGCCGCTGGCGCAACCGGTGGCCGACCGCGCGGTCGTGCAACGCGGCATGACCACGAGCGTCGACGTGCTCGCGAACGACGACGCCACGAACCCGTTCCCGAAGACCCCGCTCAGGGTGGTCGCGCTGCGCGGGCTCGAAGCGGTGCCCGACGGCGTCACGATCACCCCGGATGCCTCCGGGTCGACCCTCGTCGTCGAGGTGGCCCAGGATGCGGAGCCCGTGAACACGACGCTGCAGTACCAGGTCGCCGACGCGACCGAGAACCCCGATCGCTTCGCGTGGGGCACGGTCACGGTCTCGGTGCAGGATCGACCGGACCCCGTGAGCGCCCCGAGGGTCACCGGATTCGGCGACCGCACGCTCGACCTGGTCTTCGGCGCCGGCGCGTTCAACAACTCGCCCATCACGGGCTACGAGGTCAGCCTGCTGGCTCCCGGGTCGTCGGAGGTGCTCTCGAAGGTCCCGTGCGCCGCGACGACCTGCCGCGTGCCGACTCTCGGCAACGGGCGGGCCGACGCGGTGGTGCTGCGCGTCCAGGCACGGAACGGCATCGGGCTGTCCGACCCGGTCGACGCCCCCGGTCCCATCTGGTCGGACGTCGTGCCCGCAGCGCCCGTCGATGTCGGTGCGAGCCCGCTCGACGGCCGCCTGGGCATCTCGTGGTCGCCGGTCCCCAGCGGTGCCGGTAGCCCGGTGCACTCCTACGTGCTCGTCGTCGGCGGCGTGCCGATCGAGGTCGACGCCGCCGCGGTCTGCACGGCTTCGCGATGCCAGATCGAGTCGAGGGGGCTCGAGAACGGCAGCCTCGTCGAGTTCACGGTCAGCGCGCGCAACGAGGCGTACCCCGCGATGGCCGTCTGGGCCGAGGCCGGAGGCAGCGGCACGCCCTTCGGTCCGCCCGCCGCCGGATCGATCAGCGTCGTCGGCGACGCGGTGGCCGGCACGGTCACGGTGAGCTGGACCCCGTTCTCGGGCAACGGCGACACCGTCGGCGGGTACTTCGTGCAGCGCCTGGCCGAGGGACAGACCTCGATCCCGACCGGACCGCAGAGCTGCTCCGTGACCTCGCCAGCGCCCGGCACGGTCGTCCCGCCGTCGCGCGGCGGAACCGTCGTCGACATGGTGGGAGTCGGGCCCGACGCCTCGAGCGTGCAGTTCTCCGGCGCCACGACCGAGTCCGCGCGCTACTCGTTCGTGGTCTGGGGGTACAACCGCGCGGCCTGCGCGAGCACGGGCGTCGGAACACTCGTGGTGCGCGAGGCCCCCGGCCCGATCGCGTCGGTGGACTCGGGCATGGACTGGATGACGTCGGACGCCTGGGATCGCTACATCTCCCGTGTCGACCCCGACAAGCGGCTCCAGATCGTCGCCGTCGACGAGCAGGGCGCCCAGATCGGGTCGCCGAGGGACTTCTCCGGAACGGGGTGGCTCCGCGCGGTGCTCGGGCGGCCGTTCGGCGAGACGGCCCGATTCCAGATCCGCACGTGCTCGCCGTGGGGCACGTGCGGGCCGTGGTCGGCGATCCTGCCCGCCGATGCGGAGCCCTCGCTCACGTTCGCGCTGCCGTCGCGTACGTGGGACCCCGCGCGTGCCGAGTGGACGTGGGACTCCGAGCCCGACAACTCGGGCATCCCGGCCTCGTTCCGATGCGGCATCGAGGGCGATGACGTCGGCGTCGCCGCGCAGCGCCCGCGGAGTTGCGAAGTGCCGGGCGCGCGCCCCGACGATCGGGTCTGGTTGGATGTTGAGGTCGCCGGCGTGAAAGTGAGGTATCCGAACCCGTGAATGCCGATGGAGCCCGCATGACGATGACCCCCGACGAGGCCGCGCGCTTCGCCGCGAACCTCGACCGGTTGGTCGGCGCGGTCGAGACCGTGCTGCTCGGCAAGAACCTCGTGATCAGGCTCGCCTTCACGGCGTTCCTCAGCGAGGGCCACCTGCTGCTCGACGACGTGCCGGGCACGGGCAAGACCTCGCTCGCGAGGGCCATGGCGCAGTCGGTGCACGGCACCAGCAACCGCGTGCAGTTCACCCCCGACCTGCTGCCCGGCGACATCACCGGGGTGACGGTCTACGACCAGCGGAGCGGGGCCTTCGAGTTCCACCCCGGTCCGGTGTTCGCGAACATCGTGCTCGCCGACGAGATCAACAGGGCGAGCCCGAAGACCCAGTCGGCCCTGCTCGAGGTCATGGAGGAGGGCCAGGTCACCGTCGACGGCCAGACACACCCGGTCGGGCATCCGTTCATGGTCATCGCGACCCAGAACCCGGTCGAGCAGGCCGGGACGTACCGACTGCCCGAGGCCCAGCTCGACCGCTTCCTCATGCGCACCTCGATCGGCTACCCCGATCACGCCTCGACGATCCGGATCCTGGAGGGGGCCGACCACCGCGCGCACGGCGTCCAGGTGGAGCCGCAGCTCGCGGCCGAGGAGATCGTGCAGATGGCGGCCGCCGCGCGCACGGTGCACGTCGACCCGACGATCCACGACTACGTCTCGCGGCTCGTCGACGCCACGCGCACGACCCGGGAGGTCCGCCTCGGGGTGAGCGTCCGCGGCGCGCTCGCCCTCATCAGGGCGGCCAAGACCCACGCGGCGGGGCGCGGCAGGCACTACGTCGTGCCGGACGACGTCAAGGCGCTCGCCGAGCCCGTGCTCGCGCACCGGCTCATCCTCGACGCCGAGGCCGAGTTCGACGGGGTCACCGCGTCGAACCTGATCGCCCAGGTGCTCATCGAGACCCCGCCCCCGTCGTCGAGGCAGGTGGTGTGAGCTTCGCCGAGACCCGCACCACGATGCCCGAGGACGCCCGTCGGGAGGGGTTCCTCGCGGCGTTCATCGCGCATCTGGTGCGGGCCGTCGGGCGCGCGCTGGGCGTGCTCGACGACTGGCGACGGGCGATCGTCTCCGTCGTCACGGCGCGCGGATGGGCGGTGATCCTCGGCGCGGTGCTCTCGCTCGCGGTCGGCTCGGCGTTCGGCTGGATGGAGCTCATCGCGCTCGGCACCGGACTCGCGATCGTCGCCGCCGTGGCATCCCTCTGGCTCCTCGGCCGGGGGGCGTCGACGATCGCCCTGTCGCTGCCGATCCCGCGCGTCGTCGTCGGCGAACCGGCGCAGGCGCGGCTCGTCGCCGAGAACCCGGGGCGTCGGAGATGGGGCGGGGTCAAGCTGGAGGTGCCGGTCGGCCGGCGGGTCATGGAATGGGTGCTCCCGGGGCTCGCCAGGGGCGGATCGTTCGACCGGTCGTTCCGGGTGCCGACCGATCGTCGCGGCATCGTCCCGGTCGGACCGGCGCGCACCGTGCGTGCCGATCCGCTCGGCCTCGTGCGTCGCGAGATCGTGTGGTCGCAGGTCGCCGAACTCCACGTGCATCCTCGGACGGTCGCGATCGCTGCGCTCAGCTCGGGATTCGTGCGCGACCTCGAGGGGTCGCCGACGCGGGACCTCACCGCGAGCGACATCTCGTTCCACGCCCTGCGCGAATACCTCCCGGGTGATGACCGGAGGTTCATCCACTGGAAGTCGAGCGCCAAGACGGGCACGTTCATGGTGCGCCAGTTCGAGGAGACCCGGCGCAGCCGGCTCATGGTCGTGCTCGACCTCGATCCTGAGGCGTATCGCGACGACGGGGAGTTCGAACTGGCGGTCAGCGCCGCCGCCTCCGTCGGGGCGAGGGCGATCCGCGATGCGCGGACGGTGTCGTTCGCCGTGTCGGGCGTCGTCCCGGCGCATGCGTCTCCACGACCCGCGGCATCCGTGGCTCGTGCGTCGGGGCCGGCGTCGGCGGCGCGGCCCGGGGCACCGCTTCGGCGCGGCCTCCCGGTGCGGCGCCCGCAGGGACTCGGACAGGCGGGGCTCGTCCGGGAGCTGCCGACCGTGACGCGCGACCGCCTGCTCGACGCGCTGTGCCTCATCGAACGCGAGGAGCGCGCGGCGATGCTGCCCGATGTGGCGGCCGCCGCGGCGGAGTCGCTGCCGGGCGTCTCGCTCGCCTTCCTCGTCACGGGCACGGGGCGCGGTTCGGCGCCGGTGCGTGCCGCAGCATCCCGCCTTCCGATGGGGGTCGACGCGATCGCCGTGCAGTGCTCGCCCGAGGGCGACGCGACCGTGCGAACGGTCGCAGGCCTCACCGTGTTCGGAATCGGGTACCTCGAGGACCTGCGTGCGATGCTCGCGCGCACGGCATCGGTCGCATGAGCGGGCAGCGCGGCGCCTGGCCGGCCGCGCGGCCGGCGGTCGGGGCGTCCGGATCCGGGGTCGGTCTGCGCGAGCCGGCACGGGGCGCGGACGGACGCGCCGGACCCGCCCGGCCGGAACCCGACCGCGACGAGGTCGTCATCGGCGTCTCGGGCGGCGTCGGCCGGTCGCCGTGGTCGAGCGCGGTGTCGGTCGCCCTCATCTGGCTGCTGCTCGCCACGGCGTGCATCCCGTGGTGGCCCGTCTACGAGAGCGGCGAGTTCCTGATCGCGGCCGGAGTCGCGATCGTCGCCGGTACCGGCATCGGCCTCTTCGGGGCGTGGCGTCGCTGGCCGGCCTGGGCCGTGCTCCTCGCGGTGACGGTCGCCTACCTGCTGCTCGGCGTCCCGGCGGCCGTGCCCTCGCGGGCGGTCGCCGGCGTGCTGCCGACGCCCGCCGGCATGCTCGACCTCATCGCGGCGACGGCGCTCTCCTGGAAGCAGCTCGTGACCATCGCCGTGCCGGTCGGGTCGTACCAGGCGCTCCTGGTGCCGCCATTCCTGCTCGGCCTGCTCGCGGCGACGCTCGCGGTCACGCTGGCGTTCCGCACGCGGCATCCGGTCGCCGCGGCACTGCCGCCCGCGCTGCTGCTGACGGCCGGGATCCTGCTGGGCGTCGTGCACGGCGGCCTCGCACTGCCCGCCGGACTCGCGTTCCTGCTGGCCGTCGTGGCATGGCTCGCAAACATCGCGATCCTCGATCGGCAGGTGCTCGGCGTGCGCTCGTCGGTCGAGCGCGCCCTCACCGATGCACGGCGGGTGCTCGGAGCATCCGCCATCCTCGCCGTCGCGCTCATCGGTGCCACCGCGGCGGCGGTCGTGCTGCCCGCCCCGGTCCGCACGGTCGTCCGATCGGAGGTGCAGCAGCCCTTCCAGCCCCACGACTACGAGAGCCCGCTCGCGGCGTTCCGTGCGTCGTTCGCCCCCGCTGCGAAAGACGACGTGATGCTCGAGGTCGTCGGTCTGCCGCAAGGTGCGGGGCTGGCCGTCGCGACGCTCGACACCTACGACGGGGTCGTCTACTCGGTCGGCGGCTCCGACGGCAATTCGGTGTCGGGCAGCTTCACGCGGCTTCCGTACCGGCTCGACCAGACCGGCGTGCCGGGCGAGCCGCTGCAGATCACGGTCGCGGTCGACGCGTACGAGGACATCTGGGTTCCCGGGGTCGGCCAGCTCGAGCGCATCGACTTCGGCGGACCGCGCGCGGAGACGCTCGCCGACGGGTTCGTCTACAACGACACGACCGGCACCGGTGCGGTGGTCTCGGGCCTCACCCGCGGCGATTCCTACGCCGCGTGGTCGGTGGCCATGCTCGATCCGACGGGACTGGGCGCGATGCAGCCGGGCACGAGCGTGGTACCCGCGGCACCCGACCTGCCCGACGAGCTCACCGCGCTGCTCAACTCCTGGGCGCCGATCTCCGACGCTCCGGGCGAGCGGCTCGCGGCGGTCATCGACGGGTTCCGGCGCACGGGCTTCGTGAGCCACGGCGCCGAGCAGGATGAGGCGCCCAGCCGCTCCGGGCACGCGCTCGATCGGCTCGAACAGCTCGCGACCGACCAGCCGATGGTCGGCGACGGCGAGCAGTACGCCGTCGCCGCGGCACTCATGGCCAGGAAGATCGGCTTCCCGGCGCGGGTCGTCGTCGGCTACCTGGAGATGGATGCCGCGGACGGCGCCGCGTCCGAGGCTGCGACGGCCTCCACCGGCTCGGCCGCAGCCGCCACGACCACGGTCTTCCACCGCGACGACCTGCAGGCCTGGATCGAGGTGCAGGGCGACGACGGGGCATGGATCGCCCTGAACCCGAACCCGACGCCCCGCGACATCCCCGAACCCGCCCCTGAGCAGCCCGAGGAGGTCTCGCGCCCCGAATCGGCCCTCCCGCCGCCGCCGGAGCGCACGCAGGTCGACGAGCAGGACACCCCCGCCGAGCACTCCGACGAACGCCAGCCCGACGACCTCGGACGCCTGCTCGGCGTGCTCGCGACCGTCGGGACGATCGGCGGGCTCAGCATCCTCGTGCTCGCCCTGCTCGCGAGCCCGTTCCTCGCGGTGATCGTGGCGAAGATCCGGCGCAGGCGGGTCCGTCGAACGAAGGGCAGCCCGGTGGAGCGCATCGAAGGAGGATGGCTGGAGTTCGCCGACACGGCCGCCGACTACGGCTATCCGATCCGCGCGAATTCGACGAGGGCCGAGCAGGCCGCCACCGTCGGCGGGCTGTCGGCGCTGGTGCTCGCAGCGGTCGTGGACCGTGCGGTGTTCGCGCCCGGCGGCCCCGAGACGGGCGACGACGAGCGCGTCTGGCGGTCGGTCGACGAACTGCAGGAGCGCCTCGCCGCCCCCCGCACGCGCCGCGAGCGATGGCGGGCGGCGATCTCGCTCACCTCGCTCGGCGGGTACGCTGTCAGCCGGAGAGGGGGTCGACGATGAGATGTCGCATCTGCAGTGCCGCGCTGCCCGACGGCGCGATGTTCTGCGGGCATTGCGGGTCGTCGACGAGCGCGACCCCCGAGTCCCGTCGTCGCCCCGATCCGAGGCCCGGCGACACGACCTCGCTCGGCCGGGGGTTCCGTCGCAGCGGCGTCGTGAGCGTGCCGGTGGGGTTGCAGATCGGGAGCCCCGACGACGTGCCTCCGACGTCCGCCACCGGGGAGCCCGACCGGTCGGCCGCCGAACGGGCCGACGCCGACCGGGTCGCCCCGGTTCAGGACGGGTCGACGACCGACGTCGAGTCGAGCGGCGGTATTGCAGGGCCCGATGCCGGTGGGGCCGGATCGCAGGCGATCGATGCAGCCCCGGGGGAGCGTCCCCGGTTCGTGCTGCGGTTCGCGACGGGCGACGTGCGCGTCGTGTTCGGCACCGGGCTGATCGGGCGTCGCCCCCTCCCGCAGCCGAGCGAGGCGTTCGACCATCTCGTGCACGTCGACGATCCGGGCCGATCGGTCTCGAAGACCCACCTCGAATTCGGCACGCACGACGGCATGCTCTGGGTCGCCGACCGGTTCTCGGCGAACGGCACCGTGATCCGCCGCGCCGACGACGTCGTGCGCTGCGAGCCCGGCCGGAGGTACCTCGTCGGCACCGGATCGGTCGTCGAGCTCGCCGAGCAGTCGTTCACCGTCGGCTGAGCGCGACAGGGGCTCGGTGCGGTCGTCGCGGTGCCGCGCCCGGCTGTGATGGCGACCGACCCGCCCAGCTCGACACTCGCCCTCCACAGGGCCCAGCGGATGCCGCGGGCGAGCCCGATCGGCACCGGTGCCGCCCGTCGCCCGGCCGACGTGCTTGCATGGCGCGATGCCGCCCAGACTCTTCGCGCCGCCCGACGCCGTCCGGCTGCCGCTCGCGCTGCCGCCCTCGGTGCCCGATCCGGCCCCGCCCGGATTCCCGCTCCTCGCGGCCGTCGCGCCCATGGCCGGCGCGATCGTGCTCTGGCTGGTCACCGGGTCGATGCTCTCGCTCGGGTTCGCCGCACTCGGACCCCTGCTCGCGATCGCGACCGTGCTCGACGGGCGCAGGCAGGCGCGGCGATCGCGCCGCCGCGGCGGGCTCGAGCGCGACGCGGCGTTCGTTCGGCTCAGGGCGGAGATCGGCGATCGGCACGAGCTCGAGCGCGAGGCCGCGAAGGCCAGGCATCCATCGTCGGTCGACCTGGTGACCGGCGGCGAACCGCCGGCCTGGTGCACGACGACGCCGGGTGCCGTGGTCGTCGGCACGGCCGCGGTCGAGAGCACGCTCCGCATCGAGGGGAACCCCGCCGACGACCTCGATCGGCAGGTGCTCGAGCTCGCACGGCGACTCGACGGAGCCCCGGTCGTCGTCGACCTCCTCGGCGGGCTCGGAATCGTCGGGCCGACACTGCTCGCGCGCGCCGCGGCACGGTCGGTGCTCGTCCAGTGCGCGCACTCCGTGCGGCCCGACGCCGTCAGGTTCGAGGTGCCGGCGGGCACTGAGTGGCGATGGGCCATGGCGCTGCCGCACGACGGTCGCGGCGCGACCGTCGTCGTCGCCGATCTCACGGGCGCGTCCGCCCGGACGACGTCCGCCCCGGAGCCGGTCGTCGCGCACGGATCGTCCGGCGCGTCCGAATGCACGATCGCGCTCGCCGGCCGGCTCGATCATCTCCCGCCCGGGCTCGCGCTCGTCGTGCGCATCGACGGTCCGAAGACCGCGACGCTGCTGCGCCGGGGCGAGGCCGTCGGCGCTCCGCTCGCACCCGACCTGCTCGGCGAGGCCGAGGCCGGCGGCTGGAGCGAGGAGGCCGCACGAATCGCCCGTCGGGCCGGCCTCGGCGCACACTCCGCCGACCTGCCCGCGCTGGTCGGCGTCCGCGACCTCGTGCCCGTCCGTGCGCACGACCAGGTCGACCGGGGGCGGGGAACGCTGCGGGCGGCCGTCGGCCTCGTCGCCGACGGCGTGCTCGAGCTCGATCTCGTGGCCGACGGCCCGCACGCGGTCGTCGCTGGCACGTCCGGGAGCGGCAAGAGCGAGTTCCTGCTCGGCTGGATCCTGCAGATGGCGACGCTCCACCCGCCGCAGCGCGTGTCGTTCCTCCTCGTCGATTTCAAGGGCGGCGCGGCGTTCGAGCCCGTCGCCGGGCTGCCGCACGTGGCCGGCATCGTGACCGACCTCGACGAGACCGAGGCCGAACGGGCCGTGCAGAGCCTGACCGCCGAGCTCCGGCACCGCGAGCGGGTGCTCCGGCTCGCCCGCGCGCGCGACATCGCCGACCTCCCCGACGACATCGAGTTGCCGCGGCTCGTCGTGGTCGTCGACGAGTTCCAGGCGATGATCCACCGCTTCCGGGAACTCGGCCAGGTCGTGGCCGACATCGCCGCCCGCGGCCGATCGCTCGGCGTGCATCTCGTGCTGGCGTCGCAGCGGCCGAACGGCGTGCTCGGAGAGCAGATCCTGGCGAACGCGCCGATCAGGGTCTCGCTCCGGGTCATGACCAGGGCAGACAGCGCGGCCGTCGTCGGCACCGACGCGGCGGCCGAGATCCGAGCCGACCGGCCGGGCCGGGGCGTGGCCGACCGGGGAGACGGTGCCCCCGTGCCGTTCCAGGCCGCGCTCGTCGGTGTCGCCGACATAGAGGCGGTGCGACTTCGGTTCGCCTCCTCCGGTCCCGTCCGGAGGCCGTGGGCCGATCCGCTGCCGTCGCCGCTCACGCGAGCCGAGCTCCGGGCGGCACGACGTGCGGCCGCCGACCCGTCGGATGCCTCGGTCGCCGCTGCCGGCCCGGCCCGAACGGGAGTGGACGCCGACGCGACGCTCCCGCCCGTCGTCTTCGGCCTGCTCGACGAGCCCGACCTGCAACGGCGCAGCCTCGCGACCTGGACCGCAGCGGAGGACGGCCACCTGCTCGTGCTCGGCGCGCCAGGCAGCGGACGGTCGACACTGCTGGGGTCGCTCGAATCCGACCTCGCCGCGAGCGGAGTCGCGGCATCCGCGATGCTGCGGGTCGGGCGGGATGCCCCCGGGGACTGGCAGGCGCTCGCCGATCTGGTCGTCGCGTCGAGGCGCGGCACCCCGATGGCCCGGCTGCTCGTCGTCGACGACCTCGATGCCTGCCTGCTCGACTGGCCGGAGGAGTACCGGAACGCGGCCGTCACCATGCTCGGCGAGCTCATGCGCGACGGCCGCCGTCACGGGTTCGCCGTCGCGGCGGCGGCAGCGCTCGGGCACCGGCTCCCCGGCGGCCTGCGAGACCTCTTCGGTGCGGTCGCGCACCTTCGGCACCAGAGCCGCGCCGAACTCGCGCACGCCGGAGGTCTCGCCGACCTGTGGCAGCGGGACTGCCCGGCGGGCGGAGGCCAATGGCGGGGGCGACGGTTACAGGTCGTCGAGGCGGCACCTGTCGCACCGGTACCCGTTGCCTCAACTGCTCCGGCGGCCCGGTTCGACCGCGCTGTCGTCGCGGTGGTGTCGAGCACCGTGCAGCGCGACCTCGAGACGCTGCACGCACGCGGACTGACGCCGACGAGGCTGTTGGCCGGAGGCGAGCGGGAGGTGCTCGCGGCGCTCGAGCGCGACGAGCGGGTGCTCGTCATCGGCGACGCCGACGCGTGGTCGGCGTCGTTCGGCATCGCCTCGAGGGTTCGCCAGGCCGGCACGGTCATCGTGCACGGAGGGCTCCGCGAGTTCCGTGCCCTCGCACCGCCCGGAGCGGGGTGCACCGGGCCCGTTCCGCTGCCGCCGCTGCTTGCCGGAGACGGCAGGGAGTGCTGGGTCGTCGAGCCGGGGGAATGGGCGCTCCGTCGAAGCTGGCCGACGACGGAAACACTTGCATATCACGAAGAACGGCACTGAATCCGAACGTTCTGTTCCCAAGAATTAATGATTCGGACATCGATTCGTGAAATGGCACCCGCAGTGTGGCAGTATCGACGCACCCATGGCAACGTCGCTGAACCCGAATGGAGCACCCGTGACCTCTCGGCCCCTTCCCCAGGATCCGATGATCCGTTCGCTCATCGCGCGCGCCCGAGCGTCGCAGATGACCCGCCGCACGATGCTGGCCGGCGCCGGAGCCGGCGCCTCGGCGCTCGCGCTCGCGGCGTGCTCCACCGGCGGCGCCGCGGCGAAGCCCACTCCTGCCGCCGACAAGTCGGCCACCGACAAGACGCTCAACTGGGCGAACTGGGCGGCCTACATCGACGAGGACGACGCGGGCAACTACCCGACGCTGCAGGCCTTCGAGGAGCAGACTGGCATCAAGGTCAACTACGAGGTCGCCGTCGACGACAACAACACGTACTACGGCAAGGTCAAGGACCAGCTCGCGCTCGGGCAGGACATCGGGGCCGACGCCGTGTGCCTCACCGACTGGATGGTCGGCCGGTGGATCCGCTTCGGCTACACGCAGGAGCTCAACCACGACAACATCCCGAACCTCGCGAACCTCAACCCCGCGCTGCGCGATCCAGACTTCGACAAGGGCCGCACGATGTCGCTGCCGTGGCAGGGCGGCTTCGCCGGCATCTGCTGGAACAAGGAGGCGTTCCCCGACGGCATCGCCTCGGTCGAGGACCTCTGGTCGTCCGAGCTCAAGGGACGGGTCGGCGTGCTCTCCGAGATGCGCGACACGATGGGCCTGATCATGCTGCAGAACGGCGTCGACATCGCCGGCGACTGGGGCGACGCGGAGTTCGACGCCGCGATCGACGTGCTGACCGAGCAGGTCGAGAGCGGCCAGGTGCGCAACATCAAGGGCAACGCCTACCTCGAAGACCTGAAGAGCGGCGACACGCTCGCGGCCATCTGCTGGTCGGGCGACATCACGGTCATCAACGCCGAGGCCGGCGACAAGTGGGAGTTCGCGATCCCCGACGCCGGCGGCACGCTCTGGAACGACAACTTCCTGGTGCCGGTCGGCTCGACGCGCAAGACCAACGCCGAGATGCTCATGAACTACTACTACGAGCCAGAGGTCGCGGCTGAGGTCGCCGCGTGGGTCAACTACATCACGCCGGTGGTCGGGGCGAAGGAGGCCGCCGAGGCGATCGATCCCGAGCTCGCCGAGAACCAACTCATCTTCCCGAACGAGGAGACCCTGTCCAACGCGCACATCTTCCGCACCCTCACCGGTGCCGAGGAGCAGAAGTACCAGGCGCAGTTCCAGAGCATCCTGCTCGGCGCCTGAGAGGGATCGATCATGGCAGTACGCGAGTTCGCCGAGCGCGGCGCAGACCTCGAGCTCGTCGGGATCCAGAAGCGCTTCCCCGGGTTCACGGCGATCCAGAACCTCGACCTCAAGATCCCGGCGGGTTCGTTCTTCGCCCTCCTGGGGCCGTCGGGCTGCGGGAAGACGACGACCCTCCGGCTCGTCGCCGGCCTCGAGGAACCCTCCCAGGGCCGCATCCTCATCGGCGGCAAAGACGTGACCGCGACGCGATCGCACGAGCGCCCGGTCAACACGGTGTTCCAGAGCTACGCGCTCTTCCCGCACATGAGCATCATCGAGAACGTCGCCTTCGGGCTGAAGCGACGACGCATCGGCGACCCGCTCGCGAAGGCGCACGAGGCGCTCAAGCTGGTCGAGCTCGACCACCTCGCGCAGCGTCGGCCGCAGCAGCTCTCGGGCGGTCAGCAGCAGCGCGTCGCGCTCGCCCGCGCGATCGTCAACCGTCCGGCGCTGCTGCTGCTCGACGAACCCCTCGGTGCGCTCGACCTGAAGCTGCGCCGTCAGATGCAGCTCGAGCTGAAGACGATCCAGGAGGAGGTCGGCCTCACCTTCCTCCACGTCACGCACGACCAGGAGGAGGCCATGACCATGGCCGACACCGTGGCGGTCATGAACAAGGGGGCCATCGAGCAGATGGGTGCACCCGAAGCGCTCTATGACCTGCCGCAGACCGCGTTCGTCGCGAACTTCCTCGGGCAGTCGAATCTCTTCTCCGGCGAGGTCGTCGGTGCGACCGACACCGCGGTCTCGGTCGACGTCGGCGGCGCCCGCCTCGTGGTGCCGAAGGCCAGGGCCCGCCGCCACAACGGCGCGGTCACCGTGGGCGTGCGCCCCGAGAAGGTCTCGCTGCACACCGAGGCGCCCGTCGCCTCTGCCGAGCGGAACGTCGTCGGCCCCGGCCGGGTGCTCGACGTGTCGTTCTCGGGCGTGAGCACCCAGTACCTCGTCGACGTGCCCGGTCAGGGCACCATGCTCGTGTTCGCCCAGAACACCGGGTCGGGCCCGAGCGTGGGCGTCGGTGCGGAGGTCTACACGAGCTGGTCGGTCGAGCACGGCTTCGGTCTCGACGACGCCGCGGCCCCGGCCGAGCGGTTCACCGCCGACGACTCGACGACCGCCATCGCCGCCCAGCGTCGCGACGACCTGGTCGCCGAGCTCGAGGAGGGCTGAGCATGGCCTTCGCAGCGTTCGCGACCGCGGAGGCCCAGCCACAGGCACCACGCAAGACGAGCCGCATCGCGCTCCTGCTCCTGCTGCCCGGCATCCTCTACCTGGTGCTGTTCTTCCTGACGCCGCTCATCTCGCTGCTGCTCACGTCGCTGCAGGCTCCGCTCGAGTACGGCGACATCGGGCAGTACCAGTACGCCTTCAACTGGCAGAACTACGTCGACGTCATGACGACCTACTGGCCGCACATCCTGCGGTCGTTCGGGTACGCGCTCGCGGCGACCGTGTTCGCGCTGGCGTTCAGCTACCCGCTGGCGTACTTCATCGGCGTCAAGGCGCGCCGTTGGCCGCTGCTGCAGAGCCTCATGCTCGTGCTCGTGATCGCCCCGTTCTTCATCAGCTTCCTGCTGCGCACCCTCGCCTGGAAGCAGATCCTCTCCGACGAGTCGTTCATCATCACGTCGCTCAAGGCGCTCTCGCTGCTGGGGCCCGACGCGCACTTCACCGGCACCCCGTTCGCGGTCATCTTCGGCCTGACGTACAACTTCATCCCGTTCATGACGCTGCCGCTCTACACCGCGCTCGAGCGGCTCGACCTGCGCTACCTCGAGGCGGGAAGCGACCTGTACGCGAGCCCGTTCACGGTCTTCCGCAAGATCACCATCCCGTTGTCGATGCCGGGCATCGTCGCCGGAACCCTGCTCACCTTCATCCCGGCAGCGGGCGACTACGTCAACGCCAGCCGCGACTTCCTCGGCGGACCCGACACGCAGATGATGGGCAACGTGATCGAGGCGAACTTCCTCGTGCTGCTCAACTACCCGGCGGCGGCCGCCCTCTCGATCATCCTGATGGCGGCGATCCTCGTGCTCGTCGGCGTCTACGTCAAGCGTTCCGGAACGGAGGACCTGCTGTGAGCGGAGAAGTCCAGGCCGCCGCCGTGCTCGGCGGGCTCGCCGAGAGCGAGGAGCTCGAGGACCGCCGCCCGCCGCGCCGACCGCGGTCCTCGCGGTTCGGGCTCGGGTCGTGGCTGCTGCCCGCCTACACGGTCATCGCCTTCGTGTTCCTGCTGATCCCGATCGCCTACACGTTCGTGTTCTCGTTCAACGACTCGGTGAAGTCGAACATCGCCTGGCGCGGATTCACGTTCGACAAGTGGCTCAACGTCTGCAACGTCGAGGGTGGCGCCGTCTGCCACGCCTTCGCGAACAGCGTCATCATCGGCGTCGTGGCGACGGTCATCGCGACCACGCTCGGCACGATGATCGCGATCGCGCTCGTGCGCTACCGGTTCCGGGCCCGTTCGGTGATCAGCCTGCTGCTGTTCCTGCCCATGGCGACGCCCGAGGTCGTGCTCGGCGCCGGCCTCGCCGCGCAGTTCCTCGCGGTCGGCGTGCCGAAGGACATGACGACGATCATCCTGGCGCACACGATGTTCTGCATCAGCTTCGTCGTGGTGACGGTCAAGGCGCGCGTCGCGAGCCTCGATCCGGCGCTCGAAGAAGCGGGGCGCGACCTCTACGGGTCGCCGGCGCAGGTGTTCTGGCGCGTCACGTTCCCGCTGCTCACCCCGGGCATCGTGGCGGCCGCGCTGCTGTCGTTCGCCCTGAGCTTCGACGACTTCATCATCACGAACTTCAACTCGGGCTCGGTCTCGACGTTCCCGAAGTACATCTACATCTCGGCCTCGCGCGGCATCCCCGCCGAAGCCAACGTCATCGCCTCGGCGGTGTTCCTCTTCGCACTCGTTCTCGTGATCGGCGCACAGGTGTCCCGTGCGGCGCGCGCGAAACGGATCGCGAAGCTCGGCTGACCCGAACCGAGCACCCTGCGGATGCCGCACCGGAACGTTCCGGTGCGGCATCCGTGTGTCCACGATGCGAACGCGGGGGTGGACACGCGGGCGCTGGGGCATGCGGCGCTGGGGCGCGCGCCGCGCCACGGACGGGCCGCGCGACGGACGCGCCGCGCCATCAGCCGCGGCTCAGACCGTCGCGCGGATCTCGCCGACGCGGCGATCGCCGCCCATGACCCACAGGTCGAGCTCGGTGGCGACGCGGTCGACCGCCGCATCGTCGATCGCGCCGGTGCTCGCGAGCAGGCGCAGGCCGATGATCGTCGAGGCCCTGGCGGAGCCGTCGAGCACCTTCAGCGCGGTGGTCGTGCCGTCGGGCGCGGTCATGACCATGACGCCCTCGGCGCCGAACTTCGCGAACACGCCGACGCGCTCGATCGCGATCGTGTCGGGCTGTCCGGGGCCGGCGATCGCCCACGGGTGCTCGCGGACCGCCTCGGTGAGCGCCGCGCCCTCGCGGAAGAGCGCGAACGGCGACGACGAGGCCGCGGTCGTGATCTTCTGGATGCCCCGGGCGAGGCCGGTGAGGCTGATCGCGTGCACCGGGGCGCCGCATCCGTCGATCGCGGTCGCGGTCGCGCGCTCGCCCGTGAGCCGCTCGAGCACGTCGAGGATGCGGCGCTGGAGCGGGTGCGCGGGATCGAGGTAGCCCTCGAGCGGCCAGTCGTTGGCCACGCAGGCCAGGAGCATCGCGGCGTGCTTGCCGGAGCAGGTCATGTAGACGCGCTCGGGCGAGCCGCCTGCGCGGACGAGGTCGTCGCGGGCGGTCTGGTCGCCGGGCCGCGCGGCCGGGCAGCCGAGCGCGGACTCGGGCAGCGAGGCGCGCGCGAGCAGGCCGCGCACGAGCGCGACGTGCGCGGCGGTGCCCGAGTGGCTCGCGGTCGCGATCGCGGCGTCCTCGCCGCGGAGCGTCACGCCCGAGGCCATCACCGCGACGGCGATGAACGGCTTCAGCGCCGACCGGGGGAGGACCGGCGAGGCGACGTCGCCGAGGGCGCGCAGCACCTCGCCCTCGGGGGAGAGCACGACGGCGGAACCGGCGTGCCTGGACTCGGTGAAACCATTGCGTTCGACCACGGCGAGTTCGACGGCGTCTGCTGCGGAGATGGTGCCGGTCATCCGAGTGCCGCGAGGCCGTCGTCGAGCACCCGCAGGGCGTCGTCGATGAGGGCGTCGCTCACCGCGAGACTGGGGAGGAATCGGAGCACGTTGCCGTACGTGCCGGCGTTCAACAGGAGCACGCCGTGCTGGGCGGCGTACGCGACGAGCGCGGTCACCGCTTCGGGGTTCGGCGCCTTCGTGGTGCGTGCGGTGCCCGGCTGCACGAGCTCGATCGCGATCATCGCGCCGATGCCGCGGACGTCGCCGATCACGTCGTAGCGTTCGGCCAGGCGTCCGAGGCCCGCGGTCAGGGTCGTCTCGATGCGCTTCGCCTCGCCGAGCAGGTCGTGCGCCTCGATCGACTCGAAGACCGCGACCGCCGCGGCGCACGCGACGGGGTTGCCGCCGAACGTGCCGCCGAGGCCGCCAGCGTGCGCGGCGTCCATGATCTCGGCACGGCCGGTGACGCCCGCGAGCGGGAGGCCGCCCGCGATGCCCTTGGCCGAGAGCACCAGGTCGGGCACCCAGCCGAAGTGCTCGCTCGCGAAGTACGCGCCAGTGCGGGCCATGCCCGACTGGATCTCGTCGGCGATCATCACGACGCCGTGCTCGGTGCACCAGGTCTGGAGCGTGGGGAGGTAGTCGTCGGCGGGCACGATGAAGCCGCCCTCGCCCTGGACGGGCTCGACGACGAGGCAGGCGAGGTCGCTCGCCCCGACGACCTTCTCGAGGTAGGCGATCGTGCGCGCCGCGGCATCCGCCCCGGAGAGACCGTCGCGGTAGGGGTAGGAGTTGGGCGCGTGATAGACGTCGCCCGCGAAGGGGCCGAACCCGGTCGCGTAGGGATGCGCCTTGTAGTTCATGGCCATGGTGAGGTTCGTGCGCCCGTGATAGGCGTGGTCGAGCACGGCGACGGCCCGGCGGCCGGTGAACTTGCGGGCGATCTTGACGCCGTTCTCGACGGCCTCGGCGCCCGAGTTCACGAGCACGGTGCGCTTGGCGTGCGTGCCCGGCGTGTGCTCGGCGAGGAGTTCGGCGACGCGCACGTACTCCTCGTAGGGGGTCACGGTGAAGAGCGTGTGGATCACGTCTTGCAGCTGGCTCGCGGCCGCGCGCACGACGTTCGCCTCGGTGTGGCCGACGGTGGTCACGCCGATGCCGCCGCCGAAGTCGATGAACTGGTTACCGTCGACGTCGACGAGCACCGCGCCGTTGGCGCGCTCGATGTACACGGGCAGGGCGGACGACACGCCCGCCGAGACGACTGCGGCACGTCGCTCGTGCAGGGCCTGCGACTTGGGCCCGGGGATCGCCGTCACGATGCGGCGTTCCTGCGGCACCGTGTAGACGGGGGCGGCAGCGGTCTCTGCGGGTGTCTGGGTGTCAGTCATGATGCGTTCCAGACTAGCGCCGCCCGAGTTCGCCCCGCGGGCTCCCACGTCGCCCCGGTCGGCTAGCGTGGAGCCGACCGCGGCGGAACGCGCGGCAGGGAGGCGGCATCGGTGAGGCTCGGCGAACACGCGTACACGGTCGAGGTCGAGTGGACGGGCGCGCGCGAGAGCGGCACGACCTCGTACCGGTCGTACGGCCGGGACCACGTCGTGCGCGCGGCGGGCAAGGCGCACGAGCTCGCGGGGTCGAGCGACCGGGTGTTCCACGGCGATGCCGAGCGCTGGAATCCCGAGGAACTGCTGCTCGCGGCGCTCGCCCAGTGCCACATGCTCTCGTACCTGCACGTCGCCACCCTGCACGGCGTCGTCGTCACGGCCTACTCCGACGCCCCGAGCGGGGTCATGGTCGAAGACGGCCGCGGTGGCGGGGCGTTCCGCGAGGCGACCCTGCGTCCGCGGGTCGTCGTGGCCGACGCCTCGATGCTCGACCTCGCCCACGAGATCCACGCCGAGGCCTCCTCGAAGTGCTTCATCGCCGCATCCGTCGCCTTCCCGGTGCACCACGAGCCGGTCGAGGTCGTCGCGAGCTGACCGGCCGAGCGCGTCGAGGGGCGTCGAGCGGATGCCGCGGCATCCGCCTGCGGTCGGTCAGGGCGTGACGGCGACCGCGGGCAGCGTCGGTTCGGTGGGGCAGGCGTGCCCGCCCACGAGGCGCGTGCACGGCGAGAAGAAGGCGGGGAACCGCTCGAGGGTCGGGTCGCCGAACCACCGGTTCCAGAGTCGCCAGAAGTTGAGGTTGCCGTACGCGCCGCACGCGTCGCCGCCCGACGGGTCGGCGAGGGTGGCCTCGTTCGGCTGGTAGGGCGTGTAGTTGTAGAGGTTCGCGGTCGCCTGGTTGCGGATGGCGACGGTGCTCGCGCCGCACGCGGCGTCGGGGTTGTAGCCGATCGAGGTCTCGCCGATCATGTACCGGCGCTCGGGATGCTCGGTGTACTGCCGGAACTGCCAGGCCGCGTTGTAGACCTGGTTGAAGAAGCCGAAGTACTTCTGGTCGCAGTCCGCCGTGTCGGGGCAGGCGTACCCGGTCGCGCGCTCGTAGCCCGCGACGGTCGGCCGCGTGAGCAGAGACTGCTCCTTCTGCAGCAGCACGAGCAGCGTGCGGGGGCTGATACCGCACGCGACGGCGGTCTTCGCGATGATGCGGCTCGCCGGCTCTTCGACGCCGCCCCGGTACTCGCCGCAGTGCGCTCCACCGACGGCCGGCTGGGTCGTGGTGGTCTCGGTGTACTCGGCCAGGCACGGCACGCCCTCGTCGACGCGGCACGTGACCCCCTCGAGGAACGCCTGGATCCGGTCCTCGCTCATGGCCCCGCTGTCGAAGAACGCGTCGTCGCTCACGATGAGGGACGGGTCGAACTCGGTCGTCGGCGGCTCGGGCAGCGTGCGGTCGACCCGCAGCGGCGCGGAGTCGGCGGGGGCGCACGAGGCCAGCAGCAGGACGGCCGCGGCCGCAGCGGTGAGGCGCGCGAGGCGCGCGAGTGAGCTCATCGGCTCGACCCTACCGGCCCCGATGCCGCGGGCGCTGGGAATCGACCGGATGCCGCGTGGCGGCGATCAGCGCCGTTCGCGCGGGGCGATGCGGTCGGCGATCTTCGCGAGCGTGCCCTCGACGGGCTTCTCGTTGTAGACGCCCGCGAGCTCCTGCTCGGAGAGCGCGTGGATCGCGGCCATGATCTCGTCGGTCGCGGCGCGGCGCGCGCGGCCCGAGGTCGCGGGGCCGTGGTGCGAGACGTCGATGGGCTCGCCGAAGCGCACCGTCACCGGGCGCACCCTGGGCATCTTCGCGCCGACGGGCTGGATCTCCTGCGTGCCGATGAGGCCGACGGGCACCACGAGTGCGCCGGTCGTCAGGGCGAGCCAGGCGACGCCCGTGCGGCCGCGGTACAGCCGGCCGTCGAGCGAGCGGGTGCCCTCGGGGTAGATCGCGAACGCGTTGCCGGCCTCGAGGATCGATCGGCCGGCGTCGAGCGCCGCCTGGGCGTCGGCTCCGGCGCCGCGTTCGACGCCGACGGCGCCGATCGCCGTGAAGAAGGTGCGCGAGACCCATCCGCGGAAGCCCGTGCCCGTGAAGTAGTCGTTCTTGGCGAGGAACTGCACCGGGCGGGGTGAGGCGATCGGGATCACGACGCTGTCGATGAAGGACAGGTGGTTGCTCGCGAGGATGACCGGCCCGGTCGCCGGCACGTGCTCGGTGCCGGTGATCGTCGGGCGGTAGATGAGCCGGGTCGAGGGTCTCAGGATGCCGCGGAAGACGCGGTATGCCGGGCCCTGCCGAACGGGTTCGGCGGTCGCCGGGGCGCGCTGAGGCTCGTGCTCGTCGTGCTCTGTCACCCTCCGACAGTAGGCGCGCCGTCATTCCGCGCCCGGAATATGGACCATGGCGCGTCGTCGCGGCAGGATCGGTACGGGAGGATGGGGAACGTGGACGTGACGGCCGAAGGCGAGCTGATCGAGCTCGGGCAGACGGGAGCGCGCGCCCTCGTGCTCGCCGGGGGCCGGCGCCAGCCCGGTGTCGATCTCGCGCTCCGCGGCCTCATCGCGCACGCCGCGTCGGTTCCGGCCGACGACGTCGAGCTCGTGCACGCCTGCTCCGAGTGCGGGGCGCGCCACGGGCGCGTGCTCGTCGCATATCCGCTGACCCCGTCGGGCGGGCCGTGGTTCGCCGACGTCGCCACGCACGGCGACACCATCGTCGCGGCGGCGGGCACGCGGCATCCGCTCGGGGTCGCGGTCGAGCCCGTCGTGCCCGCCGACGCCGACCCGGGCGAGCGCCTCGACCAGGCCGCGTTCCACCCCGACGAGCGTGCGGCCCTGCGCGACCTCGACGCCGATCGGAGCGCCGTCGTGCGCGCGGCGCTCTGGGCCCGCAAGACGGCGCTGCTGCGGGCGCTCGGGCACACCGAGTTCATCGAGCCGTCGCGCCTCGCGCTGTCGATCCCCGGATCCGACGGCGGCCACGGCCGCATCGAGCGCAGCGTGCCGGAGTTCGGGTCGTTCTGGCAGCGGGTGGCGTTCCACGACCTGCCCGTGCCTGGGCCGCACGCGGCATCCGTCGCCGTCATCGGCTGAGCGCCGACGGCGGAGCAACCGCGTCGCCGTTCGCTCGGCGGCCTACAGTGGTCACGTGCGTTCAGTCATCATCCTCGGCTCCACCGGTTCGATCGGCACCCAGGCCCTCGACGTCATCCGGGCGAACCCCGGCCGCTTCGAGGTCGTCGGCCTCGCGGTCGGGTCGAACCGGGCGGCGCTCGAGGCGCAGGCCGCCGAGTTCGGCGTCGAGCACACGGCGGTCGGCATCGACGAGGCCGTGCAGTTGGTGCGGGATGTCGCGGCCGACGTCGTGCTGAACGGCATCACAGGCTCGGTGGGGCTCGGGCCGACGCTCGCGACCCTCGAGCGCGGCACCACGCTCGCCCTGGCGAACAAGGAGTCGCTCATCGTCGGCGGAGACCTCGTGACGCGCCTCGCGAAGCCGGGGCAGATCGTGCCGGTCGACTCCGAGCACTCGGCCATCGCGCAGGCGCTGCGCTCCGGCACCGACGACGAGGTGCGCCGGCTCGTGCTGACCGCCTCGGGCGGTCCGTTCCGCGGCCGGAGCCGCGAGTCGCTGGTCGACGTGACCCCCGCTGAAGCGCTCGCGCACCCCACCTGGGACATGGGCCTCGTCGTGACCACGAACTCGGCGACCCTCGTGAACAAGGGCCTCGAGGTCATCGAGGCGCACCTGCTCTTCGACGTGCCGTACGACCGCATCGACGTGACCGTGCACCCGCAGTCGATCGTGCACTCGATGGTCGAGTTCGTCGACGGGTCGACGATCGCGCAGGCCTCGCCGCCCGACATGCGCCTGCCGATCTCGCTGGGGCTCGACTGGCCGAACCGCGTCGCCGCGGTCGGGCGTCCGCTCGACTGGACCGTCGCGTCGTCGTGGACGTTCGAGCCGCTCGACCACCAGGCGTTCCCCGCGATCTCGCTCGCCAAGCAGGTCGGGCGCGCCGGGGGAGACTACCCGGCCGTGTTCAACGCCGCCAACGAGGAGGCCGTCGCGGCCTTCCACGCGGGCCGCATCGGGTTCCTCGACATCGTCGACACCGTGCAGGCCGTCGTCGAGGCCCACGAGCCGCCGGAGCGCGAGCTCACCCTCGCCTCGCTCGGGGAGTCGGAGCGGGCGGCACGCGCCGCCGCGAACGCGCGCATCGCGAAGGCCTGAGCCGCGGCATCCGACTCCTGAAGCCGGGCGGCCGAGGCGGCGTCGACGATCGGCGCGTTCTCGCAGCGGGGTGAAAGCCGCCTCACAGCGGAGCGTCAGGCGACACCCGGCCGCTCGCAGTACGCTCATCGGATGGATTCCGTGCTGCCGTTCATCCTCGGCGTGGTCGTCATCGCACTCGGCCTCGCCGTCTCGATCGCGCTGCACGAGATCGGCCACCTCGTGCCGGCGAAGCTCTTCAAGGTCAAGGTCACGCAGTACATGATCGGCTTCGGCCCGACCGTCTGGTCGAGGCGTCGCGGCGAGACCGAGTACGGCGTGAAGGCCATTCCGCTCGGCGGCTACATCTCGATGATCGGCATGTTCCCGCCCAAGCGGGGCGAGCAGGTGCACGAGGACTCCACCGGGTTCTTCAAGGGCCTCGCGCAGGACGCGCGCGACGCGAGCCAGGAGTCGATCGCGCCGGGCGACGAGGAGCGCGCCTTCTACCGGCTGCCCGTCTGGAAGCGCATCATCATCATGTTCGGCGGTCCGTTCATGAACCTCGTGCTCGCGGTGCTGCTCTTCGGCGTGCTGCTCATGGGCTTCGGCGTGCCGCAGACGACGACCACGGTCGCCTCGGTCAACGAGTGCGTGCTGCCCGCGACGAGCGAGCGGCAGACCTGCGAGGCCGACGACCCGGCGGCGCCGGGGGCCGAGGCCGGCATGCAGCCCGGCGACGTGATCGTGTCGATCGACGGCGAGCCGATCACCTCGTGGGAGCAGTCGACGGCGATCATCCGCTCGCACCCCGGCGACCCGCTCGCGGTGGTCGTCACGCGCGACGGCGCAGAGCAGACGCTCACCGTCACGCCCGCGCTGAGCGAGCGGTACGTGACCGACGAGAACGGGCAGGTCGTCGAAGACGAGAACGGCGACCCGGTCACGACCAAGGTCGGCTTCGTCGGCATCGGCCCGACGTCGGCGCGCGTGCAGCAGCCCGTCACCGCCGTGCTGCCCACGGTCGGCGAGAACATCGCCGGCGTCGCCGGCATCGTCGTGAACCTGCCGCAGCGCATGGTCGACGTCGCCAACGCGGCGTTCGGCCCCGACGAGCGCGACCCGAACGGCCCCATCAGCGTCGTCGGCGTCGGCCGCGTCGCCGGCGAGGTGGCCGCGACCGACCAGCTCGCGATGGGCGACAAGGTCGCCGGACTCATCGGCATCCTCGGGTCGCTGAACATCGCGTTGTTCGTGTTCAACCTGATCCCGCTCCTGCCGCTCGACGGCGGCCACATCGCCGGAGCGCTGTGGGAGGCGATCCGGCGCGGCTGGGCGAAGCTGTTCAAGCGCCCCGATCCCGGTCCCGTCGACATGGCCAAGCTCATGCCCGTGACGCTCGCGGTCGTCGTCGTGCTCGGCGCCATGAGCGCGCTGCTGATCTACGCCGACCTCGTGAAGCCGGTGCAGCTGTTCTGATCGTGATGCCGCGCACCGTCCAGGCCCCGTCGACCACGGCGGGGTACTCCCGCAGGAGCAGCCGATGAGCCTCCGCGAGGAGGATCCCGGCGCGGCATCCGATCGATACGATCGGGGGATGCCTCCCTGGGAAGCCGGCTCCGGCTGGAACGGCCCGCCCTGGGCCCGCGGCCGGGCCGACGGCGGCTGGGCCGACGCGGCGGACGGCATGGGCGGCGGTGGCCGCCGCTTCCGCGCGTCGGCGCGGTTCCGCCTGCTCGCGCCCGTCGTGATCAGCCTCCTCGTGCAGGTGCCCGCCGCCATCGGCATCGCGATCGTCACGCACGCCGGCTGGGGCCAGGGCCTCCTCCAGGTGCTGCTCGCCGCAGCCGGGCCGGTCGCACTGCTCGGCGCACGGCGGTGGCCCGGCGTGACCGTCGCCGTGGTCGCGGCCGCCGCGCTCGCCGACGTCGTACTGGTGCCGGTGGCCGGCCCGCCGTACATCGCCCTGGCGTTCGCCATCGTCATCGCCGTCGCGCACGGCGCCGTGGCGTGGGCCGTCTCAGCGGTGGCGACGGGCTGGGTCGCGGCGGTGGTGCTCGTGTCGGTCTGGGGCGAGCCGTGGCATCCGGTGCGCGTCGCATTCACGACGCTCGCGCTCGCGGCATGCTTCGGCATCGGCGCGTTCGTGCGCACGCGCGACGAGCGCATGCGCCACTACCGGGCCGAGGCGCTGCAACGGCGCCGCACGGCCGAGGAGCGCGAGCGCGTGCGCATCGCCCGCGAGCTGCACGACGTCATCGGGCATGCGCTCTCGCAGATCAACGTGCAGGCCAGCGTCGGCCTGCACCTCATGGACCGCGACGCCGAACAGGCCCGCACCGCGCTCGCGAACATCAAGCAGACGTCGAAGACGGCGCTCGAGGAGGTGCGCAGCGTGCTCGGCGCGATCCGGAGCGACGCCGACGCCCCGCTCTCGCCGCAGGCCGAGCTCGCCGAGCTCCCGCGGCTCGTCGCCGGGGTCGCGACGGCGGAGTTCGCGGCGACGCTCGACGACCGCCTCGGCGGCGACGCGCCGGGGCGTGCCGTGCAGTTCGCGGCCTACCGCATCATCCAGGAGGCGCTCACCAACATCGTGCGGCATGCACGCGCGACGCGGGCGATCGTCACCGTCGAGCGCGTCGGCGACGAGCTGCGCCTCGAGGTCGACGACGATGGCAGCGGCCTGCCCGCCGCCTCGGGCGAGGGCAGCGGCATCCTCGGCATGCGCGAACGCGCGGCCCTCCTCGGCGGCACGGTCGAGGTGGCTCCGCTGCCCGACGGCCGCGGCACGCGCGTCGAGGCTCACCTTCCGTGGCGGGCGACGCCGTGATCCGGGTCGCACTGGCCGACGACCAGCTGCTCGTGCGCGCGGGGTTCCGTGCGCTGCTCGCGGCCGAGCCCGGCATCGAGGTGGTCGGCGAGGCCTCCACCGGCGCCGAGCTGCTCGAGGTCGTGCGGCGGCATCCGGTCGACGTCGTGCTCATGGACATCCGCATGCCGGGCGGCGACGGGCTCTGGGCGACCGAGCAGATCGCCGCCGACCCCGCGCTCGCCAGCGTGCACGTCGTGATCGTGACGACGTTCGAGCTCGACGAGTACGTCGCGCGGGCGGTGCGGGCCGGGGCGAGCGGGTTCCTCGTGAAGGACACCGAGCCGGTCGACCTCATCCGCGCGGTGCGGGTCGTCGCCGAGGGCGAGGCGCTGCTCTCCCCGGGAGTCACGAAGCGCCTGCTCGAGCGCATGTCGACGGGCCTCCGCGACGCCCCCGACGCCGAACGCGAACGGCTCGGCGCGCTCACCGAGCGGGAGCGCGAGGTGCTGCGGCTCGTCGGGCTCGGCCTCACGAACGACGAGATCGCCGCCGAGCTCGTGCTCTCGCCGCTCACGGCCAAGACGCACGTGTCGCGCATCATGGCCAAGCTCCACGCGCGCGACCGGGTGCACCTGGTCGTGACCGCCTACGAGACCGGGCTCGTCGCCCCCGGCTGGCAGTAGCGGACCGGCGACCGCGCACGCGCCCGGCCGCGACGTGCTCCCCGGGGAGCAGCCGAAGTGCCTCCCGGGGGCGGATCCGCCGGGGCCTCGCCACGACGAGACTCTGATCGACGGCCCGACCAGCGGGCCACGATCAAGGGAACACCATCATGCTCTCCACCCTCGCCACGGCAACCGTGGTCGCGCACGCCGGCCCATGGGCGGCCGGCTTCGGCTGGGTCTTCTTCCTCATTCCGCTCTTCTGGCTGCTCGTCGTCGGCCTCATCATCTTCGGCGTGAGCCGCGGACGCCGCCGCTACTGGGCGAACGGCGGGCCCGACGGCTACGGCCCGCCGTGGGCGCGCGGCGCGAGCGCCGAGCAGACCCTCGGCCAGCGCTTCGCGAACGGCGACATCGACGAGACCGAGTACCGCGCCCGGCTCGAGGTGCTGCGCGCGAACCGTCCGGGCGCCTGACCCGGCGAGCACCCGTGCGGCACCGCACGGGTGTTCCGCGTCGGTCGCCGGAACAGGCCGTTCACGAGAGGGGCGGATGCCGCGGCATCCGCCCCTCGTCGTGCCCGCGTCAGTCGGGCAGCACCGCGCGCAGGGCCTCGGCCTGATGCCGGTGCCCGATCGTCTCGAATGCGACGACCACGACGACGGGCGCGAACGCCGCGATCAGGATGCCGGCGGGCAGGCTCGCCCCCGCCGCGACCGCGACCACGGCCGCAGCGAGCACCGCGAGGCTCAGGGCGTAGACGATGACGTGGAGCGGGTCGAACCGCCGCAGGAGGTACGCGTACAGCAGGAACAGCATGGCGAGGAACACCGCGACGGGCACCACGATCGTGAGCAGCGCCTGCACGCCGTCGATGTGGGCCTCGTGGGCGATCACGTTCGCGGCGACGTGGAGGCCCGCCCCGGTGGCCGCGAGCGACCCGAACACGATCAGGTGGCCGTAGCCCCAGACGTACGAACGCGAGCGGAACGCGGCGAGGAGCCGCCCGGACGGCACCGTGAAGTAGCTCCACCACAGGCCGAAGACGAGCAGCGTGCCGCCGAGGGCGACGCCCGCCGCCTCGGTCGACCACTGCTGTTCCTCGACCACGGCCGAGATCGCGAGGATCGTGCCGAGCACGATCTCGCCGAGCGTGATGATCACGAGCAGGCTGTACCGCTCGGCGATGTGGTGCGGATGCCACGGGGTCTCGCCGCCGCGTCGCTCGGCGATCGGCGGCACGATCATCTCGCAGACCCCGAGCACGAACATCAGCCCGAGCGCGACCACGAGGGGCGGGTCGAGGAAGATCATCGCGATCCAGGCGAGCTGGATGGCCCCGAGTCCGATGGCGTAACCGCGCGCCGTGCGCCGTGCCGACGGGTCGTCGTGCGCGATGCGCAGCCACAGCGCGATCGTCGAGATGCGCATGACGACGTAGCCGGCGATCACGACCGCGTTGTCGACGTGGTGCCCCTCGTCGATCGAGTGGAAGAAGTCGGGCAGGCCGAGGGCCAGCACGAGCACGCCGAGCATCTGCACCATGGTCGCGATGCGCACGTAGATGCCGTCGTTGTCGTAGGCGGAGGCGAGCCAGGAGTAGTTGATCCACGCCCAGCAGATCGCGAACACGGCGAACGCGAACGCGATCGCGGCCGTGCCGAAGTGCCCGAGCTCGAGCAGGTGCGCGGCCTGGGTGCCGGCCTGGCTGAACGCCACGACGAACGTGAGGTCGTAGAGCAGCTCGAGCGGCGTCGCGGCGCGGTGCGGCTGGTTCGGGTCGCGGCCGACCAAGCGGCGCAGGCGGTGGTGCAACGGTGGCGGCGGGGCCTGGGTCATGGCGCTATCGTGACACGGCCGTGGCCGACGACGGGCGGATGCCGCGGCATCCGCCCGTCGTATCGACGCCGCCGCGAGGCATCCGCCCCGTCGGGTCGTGCCGACCGGCGCGTCAGCGCGAGAGCAGGAGAGCCTCGCCCTGCCCGCCGCCGCCGCACAGCGCGACGGCCGCCCGCCCGCCGCCGCGGCGCGACAGCTCGAGCGCCGCGTGCAGGGCCAGGCGGGCGCCCGAGGCGCCGATGGGGTGCCCGAGCGCGATGGCGCCGCCGTGGATGTTCACGCGGTCGGCGTCGAGGTCGAGGTCGCGCATCGACTGCAGCGAGACGGCGGCGAAGGCCTCGTTGATCTCGACGAGGTCGAGGTCGGATGCCGCGAGGCCCTCGCGCTCGAGGGCGGCGGCGATCGCATTCGAGGGCTGCGAGTGCAGCGAGTTGTCGGGGCCGGCGACCTGGCCCGAGGCGCCGACGAGTGCGAGCCAGGGGAGCCCGCGGGACTCCGCCCAGTCGCGGCTCGCGACGACGACCGCCGCCGCGCCGTCGGAGATCGGCGACGAGTTGCCCGCGGTGATGGTGCCGGCCGGATCGAACGCGGGGCGGAGGCCCGCGAGGGTCTCGGCCGTCGAGTCGGGCCGGACGCCCTGGTCTTCGGCGACGACCACCGGGTCGCCCTTGCGCTGCGGGATCTCGACGGCGACGATCTCGTCGGCGAAGAGGCCCTCGGCCTGCGCCCGCCCCGCGCGCTGGTGCGAAGCCGCGGCGATCTCGTCCTGTTCGAGGCGCTCGATGCCGTACCGCCCGTTGAAGCGCTCGGTGGAGGCGCCCATGGAGTCGCGGTCGAACGCGTCGGTGAGGCCGTCGTGCGCGGCGTGGTCGAGCAGCTCCCAGGCGCCGTAGGCCTTGCCCCGGCGCGACCCGGGCAGCAGGTGCGGTGCGTTGGTCATCGACTCCTGGCCGCCGGCCACGACCACGGATGCCTCGCCGAGGCGGATCAGGCGCGCGGCGTCGGTGACGGCGACGAGCCCGGAGAGGCACACCTTGTTGATGGTGGTGGCGGGAACGCGCCAGGGGATGCCGGCGGCGACCGCGGACTGCTTGGCGGGGTTCTGCCCGGCGCCGGCCTGGAGCACCTGGCCCATGAGCACCTGGTCGACGTCGTCGGGCGAGACCCCGGCCTTCTCGAGCGCACCGCGGATCGCGACGGCGCCGAGCTCCACGGCCGAGAGGCCGGCGAGGTTGCCGCTGATGCGGCCGAACGGCGTGCGCGCGCCGGCGATGATGACGACGTCTGTGGTGGGCATTCCAGGAACTCCTTCGTTCGGGTGCGTCCGCTCGGATCGATACCGCTTGCGTTCGCTCGGGGGTCGAGCCTATTGTACTTTCCTGAGACCTGAACCACCTGTCAGGTTCTTGCACCAGTCCCAGCCGTTCACTGTTGAGAGGCACTCCAATGCGGGTTACGAAGAAGTACCTCGCGACGGCCGTCATCGCCGCCGCGACCATTGCACTCGTCGGATGCGCACCCACCGCGCAAGCCGGCGGCGACGCCGGTTCCGGAGCGACCGGCGAGCCGGTCAAGGTCGCCATGCTCACGAGCCAGACCGGGCCGCTCGCGGCATACGGCGCCGCGTACACCGCAGGCTTCGAGGCCGGCCTCGACTACGCCACCGACGGCACCGGCACGGTCGACGGCCGCGAGCTCGACATCGAGTGGGGCGACGACCAGGGCAACCCCGACACCGCCGTCTCGAAGGCCAAGGACTTCATCGGCCAGGGCTACCAGATCCTCGCCGGCACGGCCGCCTCGGGCATCGCGACCGCGCTCGCGGAGCAGGCCGCGCAGAACAAGATCCTCTACATCTCGGGTCCGGCCGCGGCCGACGCGATCACGGGTGTCAACGAGTACACGTTCCGCTCCGGCCGCCAGACCTATCAGGACGTCGCGACCGCCGGCACGTTCATCGGCGACCCCGCCGGCAAGAAGGTCGTCGTCTTCGCACAGGACAACGCGTTCGGCCAGGGCAACCTCGCCGGCGTGCAGGCCGTGCTCGGCGGGCAGGGCGCGACCGTCGAGGGCGTGCTCGTCGCCGAGGACGCGACCGAGTTCACGCCGTTCGCCCAGCAGCTCATCGCGGCCGAACCCGACCTCGTCTTCGTGGCGTGGGCCGGTGCGTCGTCGGGCGCCATGTGGACCTCGCTCTCGCAGCAGGGCGTGTTCGACGCCGTTCCCGTCGTGACGGGCCTCGGCGATGTCGCCACGTACGGCGCCTATGGCGACGCATCCTCCGACATCTCGTTCCTCAACCACTACTTCGGCGGTGCCGCCGGCACCGACGCCGAGGCCGCGATGATCGAGCACCTCGAGGCCGCGGGCGCCGAGCCCGACCTCTTCTCGCCCGACGGGTTCGTCGCCGCGCAGATGATCGTGCAGGCCGTGCGCGAGGGCGGCGACACGGTCGACGGCATGATCGACGCGCTCGAGGGCTGGACCTTCGACTCGGTCAAGGGCGAGATCACGGTCCGCGCCGAGGACCACGCGATGATCCAGCCGATGTACCAGGCCAAGCTCGTGAAGGACGGCGACACGTGGGTGCCCGAGCTCGTCGACACGATCGACGCCGAGCAGGTCGCACCGCCGGTCGCCGGCGAGTGACCCGCCCGGGCCGGTGACTCCTCGGGCGGCCGACCGCATCCGGCGCGGCCGCCCGAGGCCCGCTCGCCCGCACGACCTCGGGCACGACCCCGACCCAACCCCGATCCACAGAGGGAACCACCCATGACCGACCATCCGATGCTCGAGCTCGAGCACGTCGGCCTCCGCATCGGCGGCGCTCGCATCCTCCACGACGTCTCGCTCGCCGTGCGTCCCGGCGAGATGCTGGGCGTGATCGGCCCGAACGGCGCAGGCAAGACGACGCTGTTCAACGTGATCTCGGGCGTGCTGAGGCCCACAGAGGGCACGGTGCGCCTCGACGCGCACGACGTGACGCGCGAGCCGATCCACCGCCGGGCCGCCGCCGGGCTCGGGCGCACGTTCCAGACCTCGAGCCTGTTCCCCGCGCTCAGCGTGCTCGAGAACGTGCGCCTCGCGGCCCAGGCGCACGCCGGCGGCGCGACATCCGTGCTCCGGATGCCGCGGCGCACCGACGACGCGACCGGAGCCGCGCTGGCCGCGCTCGACGAGGTCGGCCTGGCCGGCCGGGCCGACGCAGAGGCCGCCGGACTCGCGCACGGGGAGAAGCGCAAGGTCGAGATCGCGATGCTGATCGCGATGGACCCGAAGGTCGTGCTGCTCGACGAGCCCATGGCCGGCGTCGCCTCGGGCGATGTGCCGGCGATCACCGAGGTGATCCGGGGCCTGCATCGCGGCGGCCGCACCGTGCTCATGGTCGAGCACCACATGGACGTCGTGCTCGGCCTCGTCGACCGCGTCGCGGTCATGCACCACGGCGAGCTCCTCGCCGCAGACACCCCGGAGGCCGTCATGGCGAACCCGCTCGTGCAGTCCGCCTACCTCGGGGAGGCGGTATGAGCGAGCCGATTCTCGTCGTCGACCGCCTCTCGGGGCGCATCGCCGGCCAGCAGGTCGTCGAGGACGTCTCGTTCGAGGTGCCCGCGACCGGCGTCACGGCCCTCCTCGGCCGCAACGGCGTCGGCAAGACCTCGACCATCAAGTCGATCCTCGGCCTCATCGACCGCACGGGCGAGGTGCGCCTCGACGGCGACCGCATCGACCGGCTGCCGACGCACCGCATCGTGCAGCGCGGGGTGGGCTACGTGCCGGAGGACCGCGAGGTCTTCGGCGCACTCACGGTCGCCGAGAACCTCCGGCTCGCCGAGCGCGACGCCGCACCGCGGCGCGAGCTGATCGCGCAGCTCTTCCCCGACCTCGTCGCGCGACGAGCGCAGCGCGCCAGCACGCTCTCGGGCGGCCAGCAGCAGATGGTCTCGCTCGCGAGGGCGCTCGTGAACGAGAACCGCATCCTGCTCGTCGACGAACCGACGAAGGGCCTCGCGCCCAAGCTGGTCGACGAGGTCGCCGACGCGCTCGCCGAAGCGGCGAAGACCGTGCCGATCCTGCTCGTCGAGCAGAACCTGCACGTGATCCGCAGACTCGCCGACCGCGTCGTCGTGCTCTCGGGCGGGCGCGTCGTGTTCACGGGCGCCGCGGGCGACCTGCTCGACGACGACGAGCGCATCCACCGCTACCTGGGCGTGCACGACGCCGCCGACGCGCCGGGAGGCACCCCGGCCGCCGAGACCCTGGAGGAGACCCGATGAGCACCCTGCTCCTGCTCGTCATCACCGGACTCGGGCTCGGTGCGCTGTACTTCCTCGTCGCGAGCGGCCTGTCGCTCATCTACGGACTCATGGGCGTGCTGAACTTCGCGCACGGCTCGTTCCTCACGATCGCGGCGTTCCTCGGCTGGGAGGTCGGCCGCCGCGTCTCCGACGGCACCTGGTGGGGGCTCGCGCTCTCGGCGCTCGTCGGCATCGCGGTCGGCGCGATCGTCGCGGCGCTCACCGAGTACCTGCTCATCCGCCGCCTCTACGAGCGGCACATCGAGCAGGCGCTCGTGACCGTCGGCCTCTCACTCGCGACCGTCGCGCTCTTCGAGGGCATCTGGGGCACCGATCCGATCTACACCGAGAAGCCCGACTGGCTCGGCCAGACCACCGAGATCCTCGGCGCGAGGATCCCGAACGACCGGTTCCTGCTCATCGCGTGCGCGGTGCTCGTGCTCGGCGGCATCGTGCTCTTCCTGAAGCGCACGAGGTACGGCCTCATCATCCGCGCGGGGGTCGAGAACCGCTCGATGGTCACCGCGCTCGGCATCGACGTGCGCCGCTCGTTCACGCTCGTCTTCGCGATCGGCGGTGCGGCCGCCGGACTCGGCGGCGTGCTCGCCTCGGTCTACTACGGCTACGTCTCGGCGCACCTCGGTTCGACCCTGCTCATCTTCGCGTTCATCGTCACGGTGATCGGCGGCCTCGGCTCGCTCACGGGCGCGGCGATCGCGTCGGTGCTCGTCGCGGTGCTGCAGCAGTTCGCCAACTTCTACCTCGGCGGCACCGGCGACCTCGTGGTCGTGGTCGCGCTCGCCGCGGTGCTGCTCGTCCGCCCGCGCGGACTCATGGGGAAGGTCGCATGATGCACACGCCCGACACCGATCGGCAGACGACGGATGCCGCGGCATCCCGATCCACGACGGATGCCGCCGCATCCGCGACCGCGAAGCCCGGAACGACCGCCGCGGCGCCGGGCACGGCGCCGGGCACCGCGCACGGCCCGGTGGAGGCGGCCACCGGCCCCACTGGGACGGCGACCGGAGCCGGGGCGCGCGCCGCGGCATCCGCCAGGCGACCTCGCTGGCTGCTCGCCGGCGGCATCGCGCTCGTCGCGCTGCTCGCGGTGCTGCCGCTGCTCGCGATCGACATCCCGGGCGTGCTGCCCGGCCCGACCTACACGCCCGGAACCCTGCAGCTGCTCGCCTACGCGATGCTCATCGCGGCGCTCTCGCTCAGCTACCGCATGATGTTCGGCCTCGCCGGGCTGCTGTCGTTCGGGCACGCCCTCTTCTTCGCGGCCGGTGCCTACGGGCTCGGCATGTCGCTCGAGGCCTTCGCGCCGGCCTCGTGGCCGAGCGAGCTGATCTTCGTGACCTCGATCGGCGTGACGCTCGTGTTCGGACTCGTGCTCGCGGCCTCGGTCGGCGCGCTCGCGCTGCGGGTCACGGGCATCTCGTTCGCGATGGTCACGCTCGCGTTCGCCCAGGCCGGGTCGGTGCTCATCCGCCGCAACCCGGGCGGCGCGACCGGCGGCGACGAGGGGCTCTCGCTCGACATCGCGAACGTGCCCGACGCGCTCGTGGGCGTGCTGAACACGCGCAACCTCTACTGGGTCGCGCTCGGCGTGCTCGTGTTCGTCTACCTCGTGGTGCTCTGGGTGGAGAAGAGCCGCGCCGGACACGTGGCCGAGGCGACCCGCGAGAACGAACTGCGCGTGCGGGTGCTCGGCATCCGTCCGTACACGGTCAAGCTGCTCGTCTTCATCGTCGCCTCGGTGCTCGCCGCGATCGCGGGCATGGGCTACCTGCTGCTCCAGTCGGGGGCGTCGCCGCGGGTCGCGACGGCCGACTTCACGCTCACCCTGCTCGTCATCGTCGTGCTCGGCGGGGTGGGCTATCGATGGGGCGCGATCGTCGGCGGTATCGTCTACACACTGCTCGACCAGCGGCTCACGGCGCTCGCGGGCTCCGACTTCATCGCCGGGCTGCCCGCCGTGCTCCGCGTGCCGCTGTCCGAGCCGCTGTTCATCCTGGGGACGCTGTTCATCCTCGTGGTGCTGTTCCTGCCCGGCGGCATCGCGGGCATCCCGCAGCGCATCCGGACGGGTCGCAGGCAGCACCCCGTCGAAGCCGAGGAGACCACCGATGCCTGACGGCCTGCACACCCTCGGACGCTGGACCCGCGACCGGGCCCGCGCGACGCCGGAGCGCGTCGCGATCGACGACCGCGGCGTCGCACTCACCTACCGGGAGCTCGACGCGAGGGCCGAACGCCTCGCCGACGCCTTCCGGGCCGCCGGCTACGCGATCGGCGACCGCATCGCGACCATCACGGGCAACAGCGCCGACCACGTCGTGCTGTTCTTCGCCTGCGCGAAGGCCGGCCTCACCCTCGTGCCGCTGTCGTGGCGGCTCGCGCCGCGGGAGCTCGCCGAGCAGCTCGAGATCGCCGAGCCCGCGCTGCTGCTCGTCGAGAGCGAGTTCGAGTCGCTCGCCAGGGCCACGCTCGCCCGTCTCGCCCGACGCGTCCCGAACGCGCCGCTCGGCGCGCACGGCGTCGAGGCCGAGGTACCGGCGCCCGCCGGCCCGGCCGGTCGTGATGCGGCAGCGGCCAGGGCCGCGGCGGCGCTGCGCACCGAGGTCGCCGACGACGACGCCCTGCTCATCATCTTCACGTCGGGCACGACGGCCCGCGCCAAGGGCGCCGTGCTCACGCACCTCAACTGCTTCTGGACGAACCTCTCGCTCTCGCGCATCGCCGAGATCCGGGCGACCGACACCGTGCTCGCGGTGCTCCCGCAGTACCACGTGGGCGGATGGAACATCCAGCCGCTGCTGGCCTGGTGGACCGGGGCGACGGTCGTGCTCGAGCGCACGTTCGACCCGGGGCGGGTGCTGCACCTCATCGAGGACCGGCGCATCACGACCATGATGGGGGTGCCCGCGAACTACCTCTTCCTCGCGCAGCACCCCGACTTCGCGGCCGCCGACCTCTCGAGCCTCGAGCACGCGATCGTCGGGGGTGCGCCGATGCCGCCCGCGCTGCTGCGCACGTGGCACGCCCGCGGCGTCGCGCTGTCGCAGGGCTACGGCCTCACCGAGGCGTCGCCGAACGTGCTCTGCCTGCCCGACGAGGACGCCCGCTCGCACGCCGGGTCGGCCGGGCGCCCCTACCCCCACGTCGACGTCGCGGTCGCCGACCCGGTCACCGGCGAGCACCTCGACGGCGAGGCCGAGGGCGAGCTGCTCGTGCACGGGCCCTCGGTGTTCGCCGGGTACCACCGCGATCCCGCGGCGACCGACGCGGCGCTCGTCGACGGGTGGCTCCGCACGGGCGACCTCGTGCGCCGCGATGCCGACGGCTACTACACGATCGTCGACCGCATCAAGGACCTCTACATCTCCGGCGGGGAGGGCGTCGCGCCGGCCGAGGTCGAAGCCGTGCTGATGGCCCACCCAGCGGTCGCCGACGCCACCGTCGTCGGCGTCGCCGACGAACGCTGGGGCGAGGTCGGCGTCGCATGGGTCGTGCTCGGCCGGGGCCGCATGACGGATGCGGCGGAGCTGCTCGAGTTCGCCACGGCGTCGCTCGCCCGGTTCAAGGTGCCGCGGCGCGTGCACGTGATCGACGAGCTCCCGCGCTCGACGGCGGGCAAGGTGCTGCGCCGCGAGCTCGCCGTCCGGGATGCGGCGCACCGCGAGGGCCCCTCCGCGGCGTCGGCCCTACCCGACGCATCCGCCCCACCCGCCCCATCCGCCCCATCCACCGCATCGAACGAGGAGGCCCGCCGATGAGCGCGAAACCGCGCACCGCCCGCGGCGAGCAGACGCGCCGCAAGCTGCTCGCCGCCGCCGAGCGCGTGTTCAGCGACCACGGGTACCACGAGGCATCCGTCTCGCGCATCACCGACCGCGCGGGCGTCGGCCAGGGCACGTTCTACCTGTACTTCGCGACGAAGCTCGACATCTTCGACGAGCTCGTCGAGGACCTGAACCAGCGGGTGCGCCAGGCGATGAGCGAGGGTGCGCGGGGCGCCGCGAACCGGCTCGAGGCCGAGCGCGCGGGCTTCGAGGCGTTCTTCCGCTTCACGGCCGAGCATCCGGCGCTCTACCGCGTCGTGCGCGAGGCCGAGCTCGTCTCGCCCGACGCACTGCGCCTGCACTACACGCGCATCGTCGAGGGGTACATCGACGGCCTCCGCGAGGCCGCCGCCGACGGCGAGATCGGCGACATCGACCCGACGGTCGCAGCCTGGGCGCTCATGGGCATCGGCGAGATGATCGGCATGCGCTGGGTGCTCTGGGGCGACCCCGACGCCGAGCCGGGCGACGACGCCGACCCGACCGCGAGCGGAACACGAGAGGTTCCGCAGCACGTGCTCGACGAGATGATGCGCTTCATCGGGGGAGCGCTCGGCCGGCCCGACCTGGCCGCCGACCGCACGACGACGGGGCGCTCGGACGCGCCCGAGGAGGGGGCATCGTGATCGACCTCACTGGACGGCGCGCCGTCGTGACCGGAGGCGCGAGCGGCATCGGCGAGGCCTGCGCCCGGGCGTTCGCCGGCGCGGGAGCCCACGTCGTGATCGCCGACCTCAACGGCGAGGCGGCCGCGCGAGTGGCCGACGACGTCGGCGGCGAGGCGTGGCAGGTCGACCTCGGCGACACGGCCGCGCTCGCGGACCTCGACCTCGAGGCCGACATCCTCGTGAACAATGCGGGCATCCAGCACGTGCGACCCATCGAGGACTTCGAGCCGGAGCGGTTCGCACTCATCATGCGGCTGATGCTCGAGTCGCCGTTCCTGCTGATCAGGGCCGTGCTGCCCGGCATGTACGAGCGCGGCTTCGGCCGGGTGATCAACCTCTCGAGCGTGCACGGGCTGCGCGCCTCGCCCTTCAAGTCGGCCTACGTCGCCGCCAAGCACGGGCTCGAGGGACTCTCGAAGGTGACCGCGCTCGAGGGCGGTCCGCACGGGGTGACCTCGAACTGCATCAACCCCGGGTACGTGCGCACGCCGCTCGTCGAGAAGCAGGTCGCCGACCAGGCGATCGCGCACGGCATCCCCGAGTCCGAGGTGCTGCCGAAGGTCATGCTCACCGAGTCGGCCGTGAAGCGCCTCGTCGAACCCACCGAGGTCGCGAGCCTCGCGCTCTGGCTCGCGGGCTCCGACGCCGGCATGGTCACGGGCGCGAGCTACACGATGGACGGCGGATGGAGCGCACGATGACCGCCACGATCGCGTCGACCTCGTTCGCGGCCCCCGTGGCCGGCGGCCTCCTCGCGGGCGGGCAGTGGCGACCGGATGCCGCGGGCACGCCCGTGCTCGCGGTGCACGGCATCACCGCGAGCCACCGCAGCTGGGACGTCTTCGCGGAGGGGCTGCCGGGCCGCAGGGTCATCGCACCCGACCTGCGCGGTCGCGGGCGCAGCAACGCGCTCCCGGCGCCGTACACGCTCGTGCAGCACGCCGACGACCTCGTCGCGGTGCTCGACGCGCTGGGCGTCGACCGCGCCCACGTCGTCGGGCACTCGATGGGCGCCTTCGTCTCGGTGCGCCTCGCCGAACGCCATCCCGACCGCGTCGCCGGCCTCTCGCTCGTCGACGGCGGGCTGCCCGTGCCGAACCCCGACGGCATCGCGCCGGAGGACCTGCCCGCAGCGTTGCTCGGACCTGCGCTCGAGCGGCTGTCGATGACGTTCCGCACCCGCGCGGACTACGTCGCCTTCTGGCGGCGGCATCCGGCGCTCGGGCCGTACTGGAGCGAGGCGATCGAGGAGTACGTCGAGTACGACGTCGACGGGGCCGAACCCGACCTGCGCAGCTCGGCGAACGCCGCCGCCGTCGCCGTGAACGCCGTCGAGCTCGACGGGTCGGCCGGCTACACGGCCGCGCTCGCCGCACTGCCGGGGCCGATCGACGTGTTCCGCGCGCCCCGCGGACTGCTCGACGCCGCTCCGCTCTACCCCGACGGGCTCGTCGGCGCATGGGCCGAGCGGATGCCGCAGCTCGCCGTGCACGAGATCCCAGACGTCAACCACTACACGATCGTCATGTCCGACCGAGGCGCGGGTAGCGTGATCCCAGTGATCCGTGCCCGCATCGAGGCGGCGGAAACACAGGAAGGTGCATCGTGACACTCGACAAAGTCGTCGGGTCCGCTCAAGAGGCGGTCGCCGACATCCCATCCGGAGCCAGTCTCGCCGTCGGCGGATTCGGCCTCTGCGGCATCCCGATGGTGCTGATCCAGGCCCTGCTCGACTCGGGCGTCGACGGGCTCCGCGTCGTCAGCAACAACTGCGGCGTCGACGACTGGGGGCTCGGCGTGCTGCTGGCGAACCGCCGCATCGCGAAGATGACCTCGTCGTACGTCGGCGAGAACAAGGAGTTCGAACGGCAGTACCTCTCGGGCGAGCTCGAGCTGGAGCTGACGCCGCAGGGCACGCTGGCCGAGAAGCTGCGCGCCGGAGGCAGCGGCATCGCCGCCTTCTTCACGCAGACCGGCGTCGGCACTCAGGTCGCCGACGGCGGCCTGCCGCGCCGCTACCACCCCGACGGCACGATCGCCGTCGCGAGCCCGTCGAAGCCCGTGCAGTCCTTCGACGTCGCCGGCGTCTCGCGCGAGTTCGTGCTCGAGGAGGCCATCACGACAGATTTCGCGCTCGTGCACGCACTCAAAGGCGACCGGTTCGGCAACCTCGTGTTCGACAAGTCGGCGCGCAACTTCTCGCCGCTCGCCGCGATGGCGGGTCGGGTATGCATCGCCCAGGTCGAGGAGGTCGTCGACGCCGGCGAGCTCGACCCCGACGCCGTGCACCTGCCGGGCATCTTCGTCGACCGCATCGTCGTGGTCGGCTCCGACATCGAGAAGCGCATCGAGCGCCGCACCGTGCGAGAGGGGAACTGACATGGCGCTCACGCGTTTCGAGATGGCCGCGAGGGCTGCTCGCGAGCTCTCCGACGGCTCGTACGTGAACCTCGGCATCGGCCTGCCGACCCTCGTGCCGAACTACGTTCCCGAGGGCGTGACGATCCTGCTGCAGTCCGAGAACGGCATCCTCGGCGTCGGCCCCTACCCGACCGACGACGCCGTCGACCCCGACCTCATCAACGCCGGCAAGGAGACGGTCACCGTGCTGCCGGGCGCCGCGTACTTCGACTCGGCGACGAGCTTCGGCATGATCCGCGGCGGCAAGATCGACGCCGCGATCCTCGGCGCCATGCAGGTGTCCGCCACGGGCGACCTCGCCAACTGGATGATCCCGGGCAAGATGGTCAAGGGACCGGGCGGCGCGATGGACCTGGTGCACGGCGCACGCCGCAAGATCGTGCTCATGGAGCACGTCGCGAAAGACGGTTCGCCGAAGATCGTGCACGACTGCTCGCTGCCCCTCACGGGCCGGCGCGTCGTCGACCGCATCATCACCGACCTCGCCGTCATCGACGTCACGCCCGACGGGCTCGTGCTCGTCGAGTGCGCGCCGGGGGTCACGGTCGACGAGGTCGTCGCCGCGACCGAGCCCCCGCTCGACACCTCGGCGGTCGCCTGACATGGTCGAGACGCTGCTGCCCGGCATCCGCGCGCGCTCCGTCGACACGCCTCGCCTGACCGCCAACGTGCTCGAACGGGTCGCGGATGCCGATTCCGCCGCCGAGCGCACGGTGCTGTTCGTGCACGGCAACGTGTCGTCGTCGCTCTTCTGGCAGCCGACGATGCTCGGCCTGCCCGCCGGCATCCGGGCCCTCGCCGTCGACCTGCGCGGATTCGGCGGCAGCGAGGCACTGCCCGTCGACGCGACCCGCGGGGTGCGCGACTTCTCCGACGACGTCGCCTCGGTGATCGACGAGCTCGGCCTCGGGGCCGTGCACGTGGTCGGCTGGAGCATGGGCGGCGGCGTCGCCATGCAGCTCCTGCTCGACCGGCCCGAGCTCGTCGCGAGCCTGACGCTGCAGTCGCCCGTGTCGCCGTACGGCTTCGGCGGCACCGCGCTCGACGGCTCCCTGCTGGTTCCGGATGCCGCGGGCACGGGCGGCGGGGGAGCGAACCCCGATTTCGTGGCGCGCCTCGCGGCGGGCGACCGCGGCGACGAGCCCGGATCGCCGCGCGCGGTGTACCGCTCGAGCTACGTCGCGCCCGGGTTCGTCTCGGAGCACGAGGACGTGTGGGTCGAGTCGATGCTCTCGACGGCGACGGGCCCCGACCACTACCCGGGCGACTCGACGGCCTCGGATCACTGGCCGGGTTTCGCGCCTGGCGGGCGGGGCGTGCTGAACACCATGGCGCCCACGGTGTTCGACACGAGCGGCATCGCCGACCTCGCGGTCAAGCCGCCGCTGCTGTGGATCCACGGAGCGCAGGACGCCATCGTCGGCGACGCGTCGTACTTCGACCTCAACCAGCTCGGAGCGGCCGGGATCATCCCCGGGTGGCCGGGCGCCGAGGTCGCGCCGCCGCAGCCGATGGTGTCGCAGACGAGGGCCGTGCTGGCCCGCTACGCCGCGGGCGGCGGTGCCGTCACCGAGGTCGAGCTCGACGGATGCGGGCACTCGCCGCACCTCGAGCACCCCGAGGCGTTCCGGGAGGCGCTGCTCGCGCTCATCGGGTAGCGGCGGCCGACGAGGCCCGTTATCGAACCGTGCCTCGCGCTCGGTGATCGCGTACCGCAGGATATGGAGACGAGGCTCCGTATGCCCGAGGAAGCGTGGTGTCACATTGGTCGGTGCGAAGGCACTTGGTTCGATCCTCGCGGCTTCGGCCGTGGTGGCGCTGCTCGCCGGGTGCGCGCCGAGCGCGACCGGGGCAGAGCCCTCGGTCCCGGCTGAGACGACCGCCGCGGCCGCGGCACCGACTCCGACTCCCGCTCCGCCGACCGAGCCGACCGAACCGGTCGATCCGTTGACGAGCGTTACGAAGCTCGTGGCGACGGCGACGTCGCTCGACCTGGTCGATGCCGACGGGGGCCTGGTCGAGCGCTACGCGTACCTCGACGATCCGGAGTCGGTGCTCGGCGCCCTGAGCGCCGTGTTCGACGGCGACCCGGTCACCGAGGACCGACCGGGGTCGAACCACTACCCGCCCTCGAGGGCGCACGTGTGGGGCGATGTCGAGATCGAGGTGCGAGCGTACGACGAGGCGCGCCGCGAGGCCGAGGGCATCGGCCTGTCCTGGCCGCGGTTCGCCGTGTACTTCGACGCGCCCTCGTACGACGGTGTCGAGCTGACCACGCCCTCCGGAATCCAGGTGGGCGACGAGTTCGGAGCGCTCGAGGCCGGGCTCGACCCCGATGACTGGACCTGTTCGGGCCCGGGCGTCGACACCGAGACGGTCACCGAGTACAGCGAGCACGAGGGCGGCATGGTCGAGCACGAGTACGGCGTCGTGCTGCGCGATGCCGTCGGCGCCGCTGCCCCCGCCGACGGCGCCGTCGTGATCTGGGTCGGCGCGCCGTACGCGATCGCCGACGGCTGCGCATGACGGGTGAGCGAGCCTGAACGTCGGCTGAGGCATCCGATCGATGGGGAACGCGTCGGCAGGCCGGAACTAGACTGACAGAGTGCCTGCTGTGAATCTCGGAATGCCGAAAGTCCCCGAAGTCCTGGCCCCGCGACGCAAGTCCCGCCAGATCAAGGTGGGCAAGGTGCTCGTCGGCGGCGACGCCCCCGTGAGCGTGCAGTCGATGACGACCACGCCCACCACGAACATCAACGCCACGCTGCAGCAGATCGCCGAGCTCACGGCATCCGGATGCGACATCGTGCGCGTCGCCGTTCCGAGCCGCGACGACGCCGAGGCGCTGCCGATCATCGCGAAGAAGAGCCAGATCCCGGTCATCGCCGACATCCACTTCCAGCCCAACTACGTCTTCCAGGCGATCGACGCCGGCTGCGCCGCCGTGCGCGTGAACCCTGGCAACATCCGCAAGTTCGACGACAAGGTCGGCGAGATCGCGGCTGCCGCGAAGGCCGCCGGCGTCTCGCTCCGTATCGGCGTCAACGCCGGTTCGCTCGACCCCCGCCTGCTCGAGAAGTACGGCAAGGCCACGCCCGAGGCGCTCGTCGAATCGGCCGTCTGGGAGGCGTCGCTCTTCGAGGAGCACGACTTCCACGACTTCAAGATCTCGGTCAAGCACAACGACCCGATCGTCATGGTCAAGGCCTACCGCCTGCTCGCCGAGCGCGGCGACTGGCCGCTGCACCTCGGCGTCACCGAGGCGGGCCCCGAGTTCCAGGGCACCATCAAGTCGGCGACGGCGTTCGGCATCCTGCTCGGCGAGGGCATCGGCGACACCATCCGCGTCTCGCTCTCGGCGCCGCCGGCCCAAGAGGTCAAGGTCGGCCTGCAGATCCTGCAGTCGCTGAACCTCCGCGAGCGCAAGCTCGAGATCGTCTCGTGCCCGTCGTGCGGTCGCGCGCAGGTCGACGTCTACAAGCTCGCGAACGACGTCACCGACGGGCTCGAGGGCATGACCGTGCCGCTGCGCGTCGCGGTCATGGGCTGCGTCGTGAACGGCCCAGGCGAGGCGCGCGAGGCCGACCTCGGCGTCGCATCCGGCAACGGCAAGGGGCAGATCTTCGTCAAGGGCGAGGTCATCAAGACCGTGCCCGAGGCCGAGATCGTCGCCACGCTCATCGCCGAGGCGAACCGCATCGCCGACGAGATGGGGGCCGACGCCCCGGTCGGCAGCCCGCAGGTGCTGACGCCCTAGTCGTCGGCACCGGGCGGCGCCCCGGGTCAGGTCGAGCCGAGGAGTGCCTGCAAACGGGGCGTTCCCGGCGCGAGCGCGTGCGCGACGGTCACGGCCGACCTCACGGCACTCTCGTGCGAGTCGACGTCGTGCATGTACAGCCCGGCGAGCCAGAGCCCGTCGGCGCCGTTCAGCCCTTTGAGCCTCGCCTGCGCGTCGAAGTAGTCGGGCGTGATCATGCCGTGCTCGTAGGTCGCGAGCGCGTGCACGTCATCAGGCAGGCGCCCGTCGTGGGTCACCCAGCTCTTGAAGACGGGCAGTCCACGCCGCGGGTTCCACACGGTGAGCGAGCTGTGCGTGCCGTCCCACCTGGCGTTCACGACCGACCAGGATGCCTCGTGCGGGGGCATGAAGCGGGCGTCGCCGTGGATCGCGATGCGGGTCTCGAACGTGCGGAACCGTTCGAGCTGGGTCCGCGTGCGCTCGAGTCCGGGCAGCTCTGCGACGAGCTCTGCAGCGAGCCGCGGGTTGCAGGCGAGCACGACCCGGTCGAACTCGTGCGCGGTGCCGTCGTGGGCCTCGACCCGGTAGGCGCCGTCGGCGCGGGTGATGCGGGTGACCGCGGCATCCGTTCGCACCGTCGTGCGCTCGAGCGAGGCCGCGAGGGCGTCGACGTAGACGCGGAGCCCGCCCGGGATCTCGCTCTGCACGGGTGCGCGCATGCCGCTCGTCGCGTTGACGCCGAGGTAGTGGAACGCGTTCACCGCCGCGAAATCGAGGAATTCGTCGCGTTCGACGCACCAGAACGCGAGCAGCAGGGGCACCAGGAACCCGTCGATGAACGACTTCGGCAGGCGGGCCCGTTCGAGGTACTCGGCGACGGTCACGGTCGTGTCGTGCTGGTCGAGGAACGCGGGCAGCGCGTCGAGGAATGACCGGAAACGCACGAGGGTGCCGATCGCGTCCGGTGCGAGCGAGGGCCAGGCGAGGCGCCCGCCCCGCATCGGGGGCATCGCGAGCGATCGGCTCGATCGCGTGTCGGTCAGGGTGAGCGTCGCGGCGTACGTCTCGCGCGTCACGCCGAGGGCGTCGAGCAGCCGGTTGAACGTCGCGTACGCCGGGCCGGGGGAGAAGAACTGGAAGCCGGCGTCGACCTCGACCCGCCGCCCGTCGACGTCGATCGTGCGCGTGTCGGCGTGGCCCCCCAGCCGATGGTCGCGTTCGAAGAGGGTGACGTCGTGCTCCTCGTCGAGCAGCCACGCCGTCGCGAGTCCGGCTGCGCCGCCGCCCACGACGCCCACCCTCATCGCGGGCTCGGTTCGGCGGGGCTGCGGCGTCGTGGCACGCGCCAACGATAGCCCGGCCGCGGAACGGTCGACCGACGTGTCGGGTCGCCGGTTGACTTTCCGTCGATAGCGATATATCGTTGACGCATCACAGAACTTCTGTGAATCATCTTCCAACCGAACGGAAAGGAGTTCGCACATGTCACGCGAACACTTCATCGAAGCAGACTTCCGCGGTGCCGCACGTCGACACGACCGGATGTCCCACCAGTACCCCCAGCGCGGCGAGGGCCGCTTCCACCACGACCCCGGCTTCGGCCGTCCGCACCGCGGACCCGGCGCCTGGGGCGACTTCCCGGGCGGCCCCGGCGGATTCGGACCCGGATTCGGGTTCGGCCCCGGCGGCCGCGGCGGGCGTCGCCGCTCGAAGGGCGACGTGCGAGCGGCGATCCTCTCGCTGCTCGCCGAGAGCCCGAGCAACGGCTACGCCATCATCAAGGCGGTCGCCGACAAGACCGAGGGCGCCTGGCGCCCGAGCCCCGGCTCGGTGTACCCGACCCTGCAGCAGCTCGTCGACGAGGGCCTCATCGTCGCCGTCGGCGAAGGCCGCAAGACCGAGTTCGAACTCACCGACGAGGGTCGCACCTACGTCGCCGAGCACGACGACGAGATCGCCGGCGCCTGGGCCTCGGTGCCCAAGCCCAGCGAGTCCGCCACGGAGCTCTTCCAGGCGGTCGGCAAGCTCATGGGCGTCGTCGGCCAGTTCCGGCACGGCGCGACCGACGAGCAGCGTGCGGCGGCGACCGCGAAGCTCGACGAGACGCGCAAGGCGCTCTACCTGATCCTGGCCGAGCAGTAGGACCGGCGCGATCCCGCGATGCGCGGCGGCCCCATCGGGTCGCCGCGCATCGGCGTCTCCGGGCGCGGCGCCTGCCCCTCGCCCGGCGTGTCGCACCGCGCGGCCGCCGCCACCGCCGTCGCAGCACGGTTTCGGTCGCGGCATCCGACTCTCACTAGAATCGTCTGGTGCTCACACGCCTCTCCAACTACTTCCTCCGAACGCTCCGTGAAGACCCCTCCGATGCCGAGGTCGCGAGCCACAAGCTGCTCGTGCGCGCCGGCTACATCCGCCGCCAGGCGCCGGGCGTGTTCGCGTGGCTGCCGCTGGGCCTCCGGGTGAAGGCGAAGATCGAGCAGATCATCCGTGAAGAGATGACGAACGCGGGCGCGCACGAGGTGCACTTCCCGGCGCTGCTGCCCCGGGAGCCCTACGAGGCGACGAACCGGTGGACCGAGTACGGCGACGGCCTGTTCCGTCTCCAGGACCGCAAGGGCGCCGACTACCTGCTCGCGCCCACGCACGAGGAGGTCTTCACGCTGCTCGTGAAGGACCTCTACAACTCCTACAAGGACCTGCCCCTGTCGATCTACCAGATCCAGGACAAGTACCGCGATGAGGCGCGCCCCCGCGCCGGCCTCCTGCGGGGCCGCGAGTTCACCATGAAGGACGCCTACTCGTTCGACGTCTCCGACGAGGGGCTCGACGCGAGCTACCAGGCGCAGCGCGACGCCTACGAGCGCATCTTCGCCCGGCTCGGCCTCGAGTACGTCATCGTCAAGGCGGATGCCGGTGCGATGGGCGGCTCGAAGAGCGAGGAGTTCCTGCACCCGACGCCCGTCGGCGAAGACACGTTCGTGCGCTCGGCCGGCGGCTACGCCGCGAACGTCGAGGCCTTCACGACCGTCGTGCCCGAGGCGACCACGATCGAGGGACTTCCCGAGGCCGAGGTGTTCGACTCGCCGAACACGCCCACGATCGCGACCCTCGTCGACCTCGCCAACGCGAACAACCCCCGGCCCGACGGCCGCGACTGGACCGCGGCCGACACCCTGAAGAACGTCGTGCTGGCGCTCACGCACCTCGACGGCACCCGCGAGATCGTCGTCGTCGGCCTGCCCGGCGACCGCGACATCGAGATGAAGCGCGTCGAGGTCGCGTTCGCGCCCGCAGAGGTCGAGCCCGCGACCGAGGCCGACTTCGCCAAGCACCCCGGCCTCGTGAAGGGCTACATCGGACCGTGGTCGCCCGAGGGCGCCGTGCTCGGCGAGGAGTCGAGCACCGGCATCCGGTTCCTCGTCGACCCTCGCGTCGTCGACGGCACCGAGTGGATCACGGGCGCGAACATCGACCAGAAGCACGTCTTCGGACTCGTCGCCGGTCGCGACTTCGTCGCCGACGGCACGATCGAGGCGTCGAACGTGCGCGCCGGCGACCCCGCCCCCGACGGGTCGGGCCCGGTCGAGCTCGCCCGCGGCATGGAGATCGGCCACGTCTTCCAGCTCGGTCGCAAGTACGCCGAGGTGCTGGGGCTCAAGGTGCTCGACGAGAACGGCAAGCTCGCGACCGTCACGATGGGCTCGTACGGCATCGGCGTCACGCGCATCCTCGCGATCATCGCCGAGGGCAACAACGACGAGAAGGGCCTCGTGTGGCCGGCCTCGATCGCGCCGTTCGACGTGCACGTGGTCGCCACGGGCCGCGACCAGGTCGCCTTCGACCTCGCCGAGCGGCTCTCGGGCGAGCTCGAGGCCGCGCGCCTCGACGTGCTCTACGACGACCGCCCGAAGGTCTCGCCCGGCGTGAAGTTCGGTGACGCCGAGCTCATCGGCGTACCGCGCATCCTCATCGTGGGTCGCGGCGCGGCCGACGGCGAGGTCGAGCTCTGGGACCGCCGCACGGGCGAGCGCCAGACGCTCTCGGCCGTCGACGCGGTCGCGCAGCTCACGGCGTAGCGCCCCGGCCGCTCGCGGTGCGGCCGCCCGCACGAGGGTGTGCGAGGCTGGCCGCATGAGCGAGACGATGCCGGGGAGCGGGCGGGAACCGCTTCCGCCGCAGCAGGAGGCGATGATCGAGCAGCTCGCGCGCGAGGCATCCGCGACGGGGCGCAGTCGTGCGCTCATCGAACGGATCCTCGCCGCGGGCGTGCATCTCGGGCTCGACGGCACCGACCGCCTCGACCTGAAGATCACCGCGGCCGCACTCGAGGAGATGCGCCACGCGTTCCGCCTCTTCGCGCCCTACGACGACGTGCCGAAGGTCACGGTCTTCGGCTCGGCGCGCACCGGTCCGACCGATCCCGGCTACCGGCAGGCGAACCAGGTCGCGGCAGCGCTCGCCCGCGACGGGTGGATGGTCGTCACCGGTGCCGGGCCGGGGATCATGGAGGCCGCGGGATCGGGTGCCGGTCCGAGGCAGTCGTTGGGCGTCTCGATCCGGCTGCCGTTCGAGGAGGGCCCCGTGCCGTCCCTCGCCGAGCCGAACCGGGTGGCGATGAAGTACTTCTTCACCCGCAAGCTGATGCTGGTGAAGGAGTCCAAGGGCTTCGTCTGCCTGCCCGGAGGGTTCGGCACGCTCGACGAGACGTTCGAACTGCTCACGCTGCAGCAGACCGGCAAGGCCGAACCCGTGCCGATCGTGCTGCTCGACGCGCCCGGCGGTACGTACTGGAGCGCGCTCGGCGCCTTCGTGGACGCAGAACTCGGCGGGGGCGGATTCATCGCGCCCGATGACCTCGATCGCGTGGTGATCACCGACTCGGTCGAGGTCGCCGTCGCCGAGATCACGGGATTCTGGCGCAACTACGACTCGCTGCGGTGGGTCGGCGACCGTCTCGTGCTGCGCCTGAACGCGGAGCCGGGCGACGCCGAGGTCGAGGCGCTGAACGCGGAGTTCGGGCAGCTCGCCGCATCGGGCCGCATCGAACGAACCGGCCCGCTCGGGCCCGAGCGCAGCGATCACGATGCGCTCGACAAGGCCCGGCTCGTGCTCCGGCTCGATCGGCACCGGGTGGGCGACCTGCATCGCCTGATCCGGGCGATCAACGGGTTGGCGTCGGCCCCGGGCGCGGCCACGCCGCCGAGCGTGTAGTCGTCGCGTCGGCGAGCGGTCGCCCGCCCACGCGCCTTCGCTCACACCTTGGCGTAGCGCGCGCGCGCGAAGCAGTAGGCGCCGTAGACGATGAGCCCGGCGCCGACGAGCCAGAGGATCACCTGGCCGAACGGGAGCGCGGCCAGGCTCTTCAGCGCGGCGTCGATGCCGCCGGCCTGCTCGGGATCGTGCGTGAGCGCGGCGACGACGAACAGCACGCCGACCACGCCGAGCACGATGCCCTTCGCGAGGTACCCGACGACGCCGAGCGTGCGGATGCCGCGGCCGACCGCCCCAGCCGGAAGCGACACCTGCTTCTCGAAGGTCTTGCGGACGCCGCTCACGACGAAGCCGATGCCGATGCCGATGACCACGAGCCCGATCAGCACGAGCAGGAACACGCCGCCGGGGGTGGCGAGCAGCGTGGCACTCAGCGAGGTCGAGGACTCGGACGAGTCGGAGCTGCCGCCGAGGGCGAAGACGAGCGCCGTCGCGCCGGTCGCGAAGTAGGCCAGCGCGGTGCCGAGCTCCTTGACGCGATTGCCCCACTTCTTCTTCGCGTCGGGTTCCTGCACGAGGAGGGCCTCGGCCACCTGCCACACCCCGAGCGCCGCGAGTCCGAGCACGATCGCCCAGAGCACCACGATGCCGAACGGCACGCGTGCGATCTGCTGCATGGCGCCGCTCTGGTCGGCTTCGCCGCCGCCGGCGCCGATCGCCACTGAGATCGCGATCGCACCGATCACGACGTGCACGAGGCCGAGCACGGCGAAGCCGGATCGGGCCAGGAGACGGAACGCACGGGATTGCCGGGCCGCGCTCGCGGTCGACTTCAGGGTGTCGGAACTCATCGGCACAGCGTAACGACGGCATCGGCTCGATCGCGGCCCCTTGCGCCGCCCCTCCGGTGCGGATATGGGGCCACCGGGCCGCGATCGCCGCGCGACTGCTCATCGGCGGCCAGAGTGTTCGTCGGAGGCTCCGAGGTCAGTCGTCGTGGTGCAGGTGGTCGCGGTGCTTCGACGACTGGCGCTTCGACGTCTGGAGGTCGATGGGACCGGTGACGGATGCCTCGTCGACCCAGCACTCGATGCCGCTGACGCCGGGCAGCAGGTCGCGCGTGAAGACGGGGTCGCGGCCCTGCCGCCGCTGATGCGTGTAGTCGCGGAGGAGCGTGAACGCGATGCCCGAGAGCAGCGCGATCGCGATCAGGTTGACGACCGCCATGAGGCCCATGATGCCGTCGGCGAAGTTCCAGATGAGGTCGGCGCCGGCGACCGAGCCGACGAGGATCGCGAGCACGACGAGGCTGCGGTACGCGGTCAGCACCCCGCGCCGCGGGGTGATGAACTCGATGTTCGACTCCCCGTAGTAGTAGTTGCCGAGGATCGAGCTGAACGCCAGCAGGAAGATCACGATCGAGAGCAGGATGCTCGACCACGAGCCGAGGTTCGCGACGATCGCGTCCTGGGTGAGCCCGATACCCCGTGTCGCGTTCTCGAGGTCGGGGTCCGAGACGAGGATGATGAAGGCCGTGATCGAGCAGATCAGGAACGTGTCGAAGTAGACGCCGAGCGTCTGCACCAGGCCCTGCTTGACCGGGTGCGTCACGGCCGCGCTCGCACCGGCGTTCGGCGCCGAGCCGAGGCCGGCCTCGTTCGAGAACATGCCGCGCTTGACCCCGGTCAGGATGATGGTGCCGATCGTCGCGCCGACGACCTCGTTGAAGCCGAACGCCTGCGTGAAGATCGAGGCGAAGACCTCGGGGAGCCTGGTGATGTTCATCGCGACGATCACGAGGCCGATGAGCAGGTAGATGAGCGCCATGAGTGGCACCACCGCCTGCGTCACCGACGCGATGCGTCGCACGCCGCCGAACACGACGAGCGCCGTGAGCGCCGCGAGCACCACCCCCACGACCCACGGGATCCACGTCGCGCCGCCGTCGGGTGCGACCGTCGACGACACCGTCGCGCTGATCGTGTTCGCCTGCAGCGACGAGAACGCGAACGGGAAGCAGACGATCAGGATGACCGAGAACAGGACGCCGGCCCAGCGGGCCTTGAGGCCGCGCTCGATGTAGTACGCCGGGCCGCCGCGGAACCCGTCGGCGTCGCGCACCTTGAACGTCTGCCCGAGCGTGGACTCGACGAAGCTCGACGCCCCGCCGACGAACGCCATGAGCCACATCCAGAAGATCGCGCCGGGGCCGCCGATCGCGATCGCCGTGCCGACGCCCGCGATGTTGCCGACGCCGACTCGGGACGCCGCCGAGATCGTGAACGCCTGGAACGCGGAGACCGACTGCGGCTCGCCCGACTCGTCGCGCGGGGTCTTGTCGGTCAGCGTGCGGAACATCTCGGGGATGAGGCGGAACTGCACCACGCCCGAGCGGAACGTGAAGTACAGGCCGAGCACCACCACGAGCGGCAGCACGATCCAGCTCCAGAGCAGATCACCGGAGGCGAGGACGAACTCGTTGACGGCATCCATGCCGTCAGCATGCCAGTCGCATGGATGTCGCGCGGTCGCGACATCCGCTAATCTAGAGAGTCGCCCGCACGTGGGGAGCGGCACTGAGAGCTGAATAGAGGAGGCCGGCGATGGATATCGACCTCAGCGTGCTTCGCATGATGGAGCGCGAGAAGGAGATCCCGTTCGACGAACTGGTGCAGATCATCGAACAGGCCATTCTCATGGCCTACCTGAAGCACACGAACCCCGGCCAGCACGGGCACGCGAACCCCGAGGGCGCGCGTGCGGAGCTCGACCGCAAGACCGGCCACGTGTCGGTCTACGTTCCCGAGCTCGACGACGAGGGCAACGTCATCGGCGAGGCCGAAGACAGCCCGAGCGACTTCGGCCGCATCGCGGCCTTCGCGGCGAAGCAGGTCATCAACCAGCGGCTTCGCGACCTGGCCGACGACGCGGTGCTCGGCGAGTTCCGCGGTCGGGAGGGCGACATCGTCGCCGGCATCATCCAGCAGGGTCCGAACCCGCGCATGATCCACATCGACCTCGGCACCGTCGAGGCGATCCTGCCGCCCGAGGAGCAGGTGCCCGGCGAGGAGTACCCGCACGGCCAGCGCATCCGCGTCTACGTGACGAGCGTGGCGAAGGGCGCCAAGGGGCCCTCGATCACGGTGTCGCGCACGCACCCCGCGCTCGTGCGCAAGCTCTTCGCACTCGAGGTGCCCGAGATCGCCAACGGCGTGGTCGAGATCGTCTCGCTCGCCCGTGAGGCCGGTCACCGCACCAAGATCGCGGTGCGCGCCAACCAGCCCGGCATCAACGCCAAGGGCGCCGCCATCGGCGAGCTCGGCCAGCGCGTTCGCGCGGTCACCGCCGAGCTCGGTGCCGAGAAGATCGACATCGTCGACTACTCCGACGACCTCGCGACCTTCGTCGCCAGCGCGCTCTCGCCCGCCAAGGTCACGAGCGCCTTCGTCATCGACGAGGCGACGCGCGCGGTGCGCGCGCTCGTGCCCGACTACCAGCTGTCGCTCGCGATCGGCAAGGAGGGGCAGAACGCCCGCCTGGCCGCGAAGCTCACGGGCGCCAAGATCGACATCCAGCCCGACTCGGTCCTCGAGTCGAACTGATCGGGCGTCGGGGCCGGTCCGCGCGATCGGCTCCGACGTGCCCGCTCTCGGCGTCGGTGGGCGCCCAGCCTCGGAGGTGTAGGATGGAACCCGTCAGAACGTGCATCGGATGCCGTTCGCGCGCTCCTCGATCCTCACTTCTGAGGGTCGTCTCCCAGAACTCCCACGTCGTGGCCGATGTCATGGCCGTGCTTCCGGGCAGGGGTGCGTGGCTGCATCCGACACCCGAGTGCTACCGGCTCGCCGTTCGGAAGCGCGCCTTCGGGCGAGCGCTCCGCATTCGCGGCGAGGTGGACACCGGAAACGTAGAGAACAGGCTGAACCCACAAGTGATGACCAATGAGTGACAACTGATGAGCGGCTCGAAATGAGTCCCGTCCGCCATTGATGGTTCGCCCCTGTCCGGGGTCGGACCCGGAACAGGAGAGAAGTGGCTGCCAAACCACGCGTACACGAGATCGCATCCGAACTCGGTGTCGACAGCAAGATCGCCCTTGAGAAGCTCAAGGAGATGGGCGAGTACGTCAAGGGACCCTCGTCGTCCATCGAACCCCCGGTCGCGCGCCGCCTGAAGGCCGCGCTCGAAGCAGCGGGCGCCGCGGCGAAGGACGCCGCCCCCGCCGCTGCAGCGACCCCCGCCGCGCCGGCCCGTCCGACGTCGGCGAAGCCCGGCCCGAAGCCGGCCCCGAAGCCCGCTGCAGCACCCGCGCCCGCCGCTCCGGCCGAGACGCCGGCCGCTGCCGCGCCCGCCGACGCGCCGCTCACCGTGGCCGAGCGCCAGGCCCAGGCCGAGGAGCGCGCCGCGCACGCGGCCGCCGAGAAGGCCGCGGCCGCCGAAGCGCCCGCCGCAGCGGCATCCGACGTCGCAAAGCCCGGCTCCGCGCCGAAGCCCGGTGGCTCGGCGCCCAAGCCCGGCGGTTCGGCACCGCGCCCCGGAGCCCCGCGCCCCGGCAACAACCCCTTCGCGAGCGCGCAGGGCATGGGCCAGAAGCCGGCCGCCCCGCGCCCCGGCAACAACCCCTTCGCGAGCGCGCAGGGCATGGGCCAGCGCCCGAGCCCCGGCAACATCCCGCGCCCGCAGGCGCCCCGTCCGGGCTCGCCCCGTCCGGGCGCCCCGCGTCCGGCCGGCGCAGGCGGTCGCCCCGGCGGCTTCCAGCGCCCCGGCGGCGCAGGCGCCGGTGCCGGCGCACGTCCCGGCGGCGGCGGCTTCCAGCGCCCCGGCGGCGGCGCTCCCGGTGCAGGCGGCTTCGGCGGCCCGCGTCCGGCGGGCGGCGGCGGTCGCGGTCGCGGCCCCGGCGGCGGCACGGCCGGCGCGTTCGGTCGCGGCGGCGGCAAGAGCAAGGCCCGCAAGTCGAAGCGCACGAAGCGGCAGGAATTCGAGATGCGGGAGGCTCCGTCGCTCGGCGGCGTGAGCGTGCCCCGCGGCGACGGCAACACCGTCATCCGCCTGCGTCGCGGTTCCTCCATCTCCGACTTCGCCGACAAGATCGACGCGAACCCCGGTTCGCTCGTCACCGTGCTCTTCCACCTCGGTGAGATGGCCACGGCGACCGAGTCGCTCGACGAGGCCACCTTCGAGGTGCTGGGCGCCGAGCTCGGCTACAAGGTGCAGGTCGTCTCGCCCGAAGACGAGGACAAGGAGCTCCTCGAGGGCTTCGACATCGACCTCGATGCCGAGCTCGAAGACGAGGGCGACGACGTGCTCGAGCAGCGTCCGCCGGTCGTGACCGTCATGGGCCACGTCGACCACGGTAAGACCCGACTCCTCGACGCGATCCGCAACGCCAACGTCGTCGCGGGCGAGGCCGGCGGCATCACGCAGCACATCGGTGCGTACCAGGTGCACACCGAGCACGAGGGCATCGAGCGTGCGATCACCTTCATCGACACCCCGGGTCACGAGGCGTTCACCGCCATGCGTGCGCGTGGTGCGCAGGTGACCGACATCGCGATCCTCGTGGTCGCGGCCGACGACGGCATCATGCCCCAGACGATCGAGGCGCTGAACCACGCGCAGTCGGCCAACGTGCCGATCGTGGTCGCCGTCAACAAGATCGACAAGGAAGACGCCAACCCGGCCAAGGTGCGCCAGCAGCTCACCGAGTTCGGCCTCGTCGCCGAGGAGTACGGCGGCGACGTCATGTTCGTCGACGTCTCGGCCCGCAACAACATCGGCATCCAGGACCTGCTCGACGCAGTGCTCCTGACCGCCGACGCGGGTCTCGACCTGCGCGCGAACCCCAACAAGGACGCGCGCGGCGTCGCGATCGAGGCGAAGCTCGACAAGGGCCGCGGTGCGGTCGCGACGGTGCTCATCCAGTCCGGAACGCTGCGCGTCGGCGATGCGATCGTCGCGGGCACGGCCTACGGCCGCGTCCGTGCGATGGCCGACGAGAACGGCGACCCCGTGCTGGCCGCGACCCCGTCGCGCCCCGTGCAGGTGCAGGGCCTCTCGAGCGTCCCGCGAGCGGGCGACACCTTCCTCGTCACCGAGGAGGACCGCACCGCCCGTCAGATCGCCGAGAAGCGCGAAGCCGCCGAGCGCAACGCGCAGCTCGCCAAGGCGCGCAAGCGCATCTCGCTCGAGGACTTCACCCGTGCGCTCGAAGAGGGCAAGGTCGAGGCGCTCAACCTCATCATCAAGGGCGACGTGTCGGGTGCCGTCGAGGCGCTCGAAGAGTCGCTCATGAAGATCGAGGTCGACGACAGCGTGCAGCTGCGCATCCTCCACCGCGGTGTGGGTGCGATCACCGAGTCCGACATCGACCTCGCGACGATCGACAACGCGATCGTCATCGGGTTCAACGTGCGCCCCGACGTCAAGGCGCGCGAGCGCGCCGCCCGCGAGGGCGTCGACGTGCGCTTCTACTCGGTCATCTACAACGCGATCGACGACATCGAGAACTCGCTCAAGGGCATGCTCAAGCCCGAGTTCGAAGAGGTGCAGTCGGGTGTCGCCGAGATCCGCGAGGTGTTCCGCTCCTCGAAGTTCGGCAACATCGCCGGTGTCATCGTGCGGTCGGGAACGATCACGCGAAACGCCAAGGCACGCGTCATCCGCGACGGTGTCGTCATCGCCGATGGCCTCGCCATCGAGTCGCTGCGCCGCTTCAAGGACGACGTCACCGAGGTGCGCACCGACTTCGAAGCCGGTATCGGCCTCGGCAAGTACAACGACATCCAGGTCGGCGACGAGATCGAGACGACCGAGCTGCGCGAGAAGCCTCGCGCGTAGTCGTGAGCGGGGCGGCGGCCTGGCCGCCGCCCCGCCTTCGACCCACCCGAAGGGAACCGATCCATGGCAGATCCGGCACGCGCCCGCAAGATGGCCGACCGCATCAAGGAGATCGTCGCCCGTCGCCTCGACAAGGGCCTTCGCGACCCTCGCCTCGGCTTCGTGACGATCACCGACGTGCGCGTCACGGGCGACCTCCAGCACGCGAGCATCTTCTACACCGTCTACGGCACCGATGAGGAGCGTCGCGACTCGGCGGCCGCGCTGAAGGCCGCGACCGGCATGTTGCGCTCCGAGGTGGGGCGCAACATCACCGCACGGCTGACGCCGACGCTCGAGTTCATCCTCGACGCGATCCCCGAGAACGCCGACCACATCGCCGCACTGCTCCGCGAGGCGCGTGCGCGCGATGCCGAGACCGAGGCGCTCGCGAGCACGGCCGAGTACGCCGGCGACGCCGACCCGTACGTCAAGCCGCGCGAGGCCGACGTCGACGCCGAGTTCGACGACGACGACCTCGAAGACGACGAGGCGGCCTCGGCGCGCTGAGCCGGCCTCCCGAACGACGGGCGCGCATCCACGAGGATGCGCGCCCGTCGTCGTTCGCGCGCCGGGGCGACGCGCACAGCGCGCCGGGGTGACGCACAGCGCTCGGGGTTGCGGCGCTCAGGACTCAGGCAGTGCGAACCCGTCGCCGTCGAACACGGCCAGCCCGTCGCCCACGAGCGTCTCGATCGCGCGGTCGAGCTGCGCGGCGTCGGCCCACACGTCGGCGAGGTCGGCCCGTGCGAGCGGTCGGTGGGCTCCGCGCAGCTCGCGCATGACGAGTCCGCGCACCTGCCGGTCGGACCCCTCGAAGCGCGCCTGCCTCGCGGTGCGCGGACCGTCGTACTCCGGCCGTCCGGCGAGCACCCAGGCGCACTGCGCGACGATCGGGCACTCGTCGCAGCGCGGCGCGCGAGCCGTGCAGACGGTCGCCCCGAGCTCCATCGCGGCCGCGTTGAACACGCGCGCCGCGGCATCCGACCCGGGAAGCAGCGTCTCCATGGCCGCGAGGTCGCGCGCGGTCGACGGGGGACCGGGATGGCCCTGGCCGAGCACCGCGCGTGCGATCACGCGACGTGTGTTCGTGTCGACCACCGGGTGCCGCGCACCGAACGCGAAGGCCGCGATCGCTCGAGCGGTGTAGGGGCCGACGCCCTTCAGCGCGAGCAGGTCGTCGAGATCGACCGGCACCTCGCCGCCGTGGCGCTCGACGATCTCGGTCGCCGCGGCGTGCAGCCACAGCGCGCGGCGCGGGTACCCGAGCCGGTCCCACGCGCGCACCGCTTCCGACGGGGGAGCGGCGGCCATCGCCGCGGGGGTCGGCCAGCGCTCGATCCACGCCTCCCACCGGGGCACCACGCGAGCGACCTGCGTCTGCTGCAGCATGAACTCGCTCACGAGCACAGCCCACGGCGAGACGTCGGCGGCTCGCCACGGCAGCGGGCGCGCGGCATCCGCGAACCAGTCGTTCAGGCCCTCGGCGAGGGTTCGGGGCATGGCGGGCATCCTCCAAGCCTAGGATCACGGATGTCTCCGACAGGCCGCGCGGCTACCATGAGCGCATGCAGCTGGTGACGACGCCTCGGGTGAGCTTCCTCCGCGAACTCGCCGGCGCGATCCTGCGCCGGTACGGGCGCGGGCGCATGATCGTGGCGATCGACGGACCCCTCCGGAGCGGCAAGACCGCCTTCGGCGACGATCTGGCGGCCGTGCTGCGCGAGCGCGGGCATCGCGTGTTCCGGGCGAGCATGGAGGACTTCCATCGCTCGCGCGACGCGCAGGACGCCTTCGGCGACGACACGCCGGAGCGGTACTTCCGGTACGGGTTCGACGAGTCGGCGCTCCGGCGGGTGCTCGTCGAGCCGTTCCGCATGGGCGGGTCGACGGCGTTCGTGACCGCGGTGTTCGATCCGGCCCGCGACGCCTGGGTGCAGCCGAAGTGGATCACGGGCCCGGCCGACGCGATCCTGGTGCTCGACGGCCGGTTCGTGCTGCGTCCGCGTCTCGCGGAGCTGTGGGACGTGCCGATCGTGCTCGACGGCGATCCGGTCGACCCGGCCGACGTGCTCGCCTACGCCGAGGCCGACCCGCGCTTAGGCGATGCCGTCGTCGTCGACGACCGCGACCCGTCGCACCCGCGCCTCGCGGCGGTCGAACACGGCTGACGGCGGCATCCGCCGACGTCAGCGGCGACGGCGGATCAGCGCTGGAAGCACCCCGGAATAGCGCCGAAAGACCCCATTTTGGGGGACAAGTCGGCCAAGGCGCGCCGCTCGGTGGACGTGGGCGCGGCGAAGAGGCCATACTGAAAGTTCACAGCCCTTTGCCCCCGGCTGCGTGAGCCCCACCCGCACCATCCGAAGACCCGATTCTCCCGCTGCGCCCACCCAGGTGCGGCGGTCGATGGCGTGCTGTCGCGCGCGCCCCGCGGCTCTTCGCGGGTTCGCCGACGCCGGTTCGATCGATGGAGAACCCGAATGCCCAACCCCCGAGGTTCGGTCCGAGGTGCCCTGCGCGCACGCCGCGCACGCACTCGCCCCGACTCACCGAGCCTGTGGCGGCGCGTCGCCTCAGTGCTGACCACCCTCGCGCTCGCCGGCGGACTCGCCGTCGTGGGCACGGCCGCACCCGCGTCGGCGCACACCGGCGACCTCAAGGCGAATGCGGTCTGCAACACGACGACCGGCCAGTACGACGTCACCTACACGCTCGCGCTCACGCAGGTCGGCAACGGCCTCACCGGCACGACGAAGTGGAAGGTCGGCACGACCTCGTTCACCGGCACGCCGAGCAGTGCCAACGGCATGGACCGCGGGCCGATCACCTCGTCGGGCAACACGACGCTGACGCTCGGCACCGAGTCGCTGCCCGGATCGACCGTGGGCAACGGACCCTGGGTGTACGCGTACACCAAGTGGAGCGACAACTACGGCAAGGGGTCCGACGGCCGCATCGAGGGCCTCAAGGGCGACTGCGACACCGACTCCAACAAGATCACGTACTGCCACGCGACCTCGAGCGACACGAACCCCTACAACAAGATCACGACGTCGATCAACGCCTTCGTGAACTCGGGGCACATCGACCACGCGAAGGACATCTACCCGGCCTTCAGCTACAAGAAGAACGGCTACCCGGTCAATGTGCCCGCGAAGGGCGACCAGAGCCTGCTCCAGTACGCCGACTGCGCGAAGCCGTTCGACTGGAACTGGGAGTACGCGGCACCGACCTGCAAGGCGCTGACGGTCGTCTACCCGTCGAACATCCCCGCGGGACAGGCCAATGACGTCAACGTGCGCGTCATCGCCGACGGGAAGGAGCTCACGCTCAACTTCCACAACAACACCGGCACCTGGTCGGGCACGAAGGTGTTCACCTTCGACCAGCACCCGAAGTGGCCGGACCCCGACGTCTGGTCGGTCGTCTGGGTGCAGGTCGGCGGCACCAACTACCACTGGCAGGGCAAGGTCGACTGCGGTGACGCCGTGACGGTGTGCCACTGGGACGCGACGAACGGGTACGACAAGGAGACCATCTCGGTCAAGTCGTTCCTCAGCGGCAAGCACGACACGCACGCGAAGGACATCTACCCCACGTTCACGTACACGGACTGGTGGATCATCTTCCCGGTCCAGAAGACCGTGCCCGCCAAGGGCGACCAGTCGCTGCTCCAGTACCCCGACTGCACCAAGCCGCCGACCGAGGTGCCCGCACCTCCGGCTCCCGCCTTCTCCGACACGTGCGGTCCCGACAACGAGGTGTTCACCGAGCCGGTCGACACGTACACGCTCGACTGGACCACGACCTACACTGCGACGTCGATCACGGTGAAGCTCGCAGCGAAGCCCGGCTACGTGCTGCCCGTCGGCGCGCAGACCGAGTGGGTCTACCCGATCGACGACGCTCCGTGCGAGATCGCCCTGCAGGGCGTTCCGTCGTTCTCCGACACCTGCGGTCCGGCGAACGAGGAGCTGACGGTTCCCGAGAGCACCGAGCAGGTCGAGTGGGCGTCGTCGCGCGAGGGTTCGGTCATCACGGTGACCGCGACCGCGAAGCCCGGCTTCGCGTTCCCGGCGGACACGAAGACGTCGTGGACGTTCGACGTGAACGATGAGCCGTGCGTCATCGGGCTCGAGGGCGTTCCGTCGTTCTCCGACACCTGTGGTCCCGAGAACGAGCAGCTGACGGTTCCCGAGAGCACCGAGCAGGTCGAGTGGGCGTCGTCGCGCGAGGGTTCGGTCATCACGGTGACCGCGACCGCGAAGCCCGGCTTCGCGTTC
>NZ_JBHVTI010000002.1:486715-663011 GCF_042884735.1 Agromyces sp. NPDC058110
CGCGTTCCCGGCGGACACGAAGACGTCGTGGACGTTCGACGTGAACGACGAGCCCTGCGTCATCGAGGTCGTGGGCGAGCCCACCTTCGCCGACGAGTGCGGCGCCGACAACCACGAGCTCACGGTGCCCGAGAGCACCGACACGATCGAGTGGACCTCCGTCGAGGCCGACGGCGTGATCACGGTCACGGCCACGGCCAAGCCCGGCTCCACGTTCACCGAGGGCGCGAAGACGACCTGGGTCTTCACGATCGACGATGAGCCCTGCCTCACCGAACTCGAGGGCGAGCCCGCGTTCGCCGACGCGTGCGGCCCCGACAACGAGGTGCTCGTCGTTCCTGAGGACACCGAGACGGTCGACTGGAGCCAGAGCGAGACCGACGGCGTCGTGACCGTGGTCGCCGCACCGAAGGCCGGCTTCGCGTTCCCCGCCGACGTCAAAACGGTGTGGGAGTTCGCACTCGACGACGCCGACTGCATCCAGCCGACGCTCGACGGGTCCGTCGCGACGGGCGTCTGCCTGGCCGACGCCCCGTGGATCTTCTACGACGTCGCGCTGACCGACCCCGACCACCAGTCGACGGGCGACGTCGTGTCGCTCGTGCTGAGCGACGGCACGAACACCGAGACGATCGAGCTCGGCGAACTCGTCGACGGCAAACTGTCGGGCAAGCAGCTCTGGCCCGGCGCCTCGGTCGCCGAGGACGGCGTGACCCCGACCGGATGGCCGGGCTGGGAGCAGCTCGCCGACGGCACGTGGCAGGAGACCGACGGCAACTTCGCGTGGACCCGCACGGTGACCTCGGCGACGCTCGTCGTCAACCCCGAGATGTCGGTCGAGCTGGCCTACCCGCCGGCCACCCCCGACTGCGCGAACGGCCCGACCGTCGTGCCGCCGGGCGGCGGCGACGGTGACGGCGGCGACGGCGGCGTGCCGCTGGCGAACACCGGCGGCGGCACCGGCACCGGTCTCGCGAGCACCGGCTTCGCCGGAACCACGATCGCGATCGTCGCGGGCATCATCGTGCTCGCCGGCGCGGCATTCGTGGTCATCGCGCGCGTGCGCCGCAAGCGCGCGTAGCGACATCGCGCAGTGAGGAGGGGGTCCGGTTCGCCGGGCCCCCTTCCGCGTTCTGAGACGGCTCCGACGGCGTGCGCGACGGGCGCGCGCGGGCACGGCGCGCGCGGGCACGACCCGGAGTGAGCGACGTGCGCGGGCGCGACGCTCGCTCGAGTCGGTCAGCGCTCGTCGAGCAGGTCGACCACCCGCGACGCGGGCAGCCAGTGCCCCGACCGCTCGACCTCGTGCACCAGCGCCATCAAGGCCGCGTTCACGGGGGCGTCGAGCGCGGCGATGGTCGCCTCGCGCACGACGGCGCCGTTCAGGAAGTCGATCTCGGTCTGCTGACCTCGGCGCAGGCTCTGCTGGGTGGAACCGCGATTCGACTCCCACCCCATGCGCGCCACCAGGTCGGCGGGCACCGCGGCAGCCCGGGTGACGGGCGTCGAGGCGAACTCGCGCAGTGACGCGTCATCGAATCCGTTCAGTTCACCGAAACGCACGCCCCTCGCGATGCCGACCTGCACGCACTCGTGCATCGACGCCGTGAGGACGCCGAGCAGCCCGGGGTCGGCGACGACCTCGCCGAGGGTGCCGCCGACGATCGCCGGGATCGCGTTGACCATGTTCACGACGAGCTTGGTCCACTGCGCCCCACGGAAGTCGTCAACCGCATGCACCGGCACCGCGGCGGACAGCACCTCGGCGATCCGGATCGACTCGGCGTCGGCCGGCCCGTCGCCCCGGCCGAGACGGCTCTCGGCGGTCGCCGCGACACGCACGACGCCGGGCTCGGAGTGGTCGGCCGCGATGAGCGAGAGCAGGCCGAAGCAGTCCGAGCGGGGGAGCAGGCGCGCGGCGGTGTCGACGCCCTCCAGGCCGTTCTGCACGACGACGACGGGTGCGCCGTCGATGAGGCCGCGGTTCGCCGCGATCGCGGCCTCGGCGTCCTGGGCCTTGGTGCACACGAGCACGAGCTCGGGGTGCACCGTCAAGCGCTCCGAGGCGGTGACCTCGGCGATCACGTCGCCGTACCCGCCGCTCAGCCGGATGCCGTTCGCGCGGATCGCGTCGAGCACGGCAAGGCGCGCGGCGACCTCGACGTCGTGGCCGGCCCGTGCGAGCAGCGCCGCGAACGTGCCGCCGAGCGCGCCGGCCCCGATGATCCCGATCCTCACCCGTCAAGCGTAGGGCGAGCGGATGCCGCGGCGGACCGCAGCCAGCACGGTCGCCGGCTGCGGCATCCGCCAGGCATCCGCCAGGCATCCGCCAGGCATCCGCCAGGCATCCGTCGTCCGTCCGGCATCCGTCACGTCGGGAGCGCCGGGCTCCGCACACTCCCGGCTGTTAGCCTGTACGGCGTGAACAGCGGCATCCTCCTCGTCGACAAGCCGCAGGGCATCACCAGCCACGACGTGGTCTCGCGCACGCGCCGGCTCGCCGGAACCCGCCGCGTCGGGCACGCCGGCACACTCGACCCGATGGCGACCGGCCTGCTCGTGCTCGGCGTGAACGGCTCGACACGACTGCTGACGTACCTCGTCGGCCTCGACAAGGAGTACGTCGCCACGATCCGCCTCGGCGCGGGTTCGAGTACCGACGACGCCGAGGGCGAACTGACCGACGCGGCATCCGCCGACGCGATCGACGCGGTCGACGACGCGCGCATCGCGACGGGCGTCGCGGAGCTGACGGGCGTCATCGAGCAGGTGCCGAGCGCGGTGAGCGCGATCAAGGTCGACGGCAAGCGTGCGTACCAGCGCGTCCGCGAGGGCGAGCAGGTCGAGCTGAAGGCCCGCACCGTCACGATCTCGGCGTTCGACGTGCTCGCCGTGCGGCGGGGCGGCGAGGCCGACGGGTTCGTCGACGTCGACGTGCGCGTCGAGTGCTCCTCGGGCACCTACATCCGGGCGCTCGCGCGCGACCTCGGCGCCGACCTCGACGTCGGCGGGCACCTGACGGCCCTGCGCAGGACCCGCGTCGGCCGGTTCCAGGTCGCCGAGGCATCCGTGCTCGACGACCTCGACGTGGCATCGGCGCTCATCGGTGCCGCGGATGCCGCGGAGCGGGCGCTCTCGGTCGTGCACGTCGACGCCCAGCAGGCGATCGACCTCGGCCACGGCAAGCGCATCGACGCGGCCGGTGCGCCCGAGACCGCGAAGGGCGCCCCGATCGCGGCGATCGCCGTCGCGGAGAGCGGCGCCCGCCGTCTGGTCGCGATCGTCGAGCGGCGCGGCGAGACGCTCAAGGTCGTCGCCGGGTTCCCGGCCGAGGACGCCTCGTGATCGAGTGGTTCATGTGGGTGCAGCTCGCGGTCGCGATCGCGGCCGGGCTGCTCTGCATCGTGCTCGGGTTCGCGGGCCGCGTGCCGAGCGACCTGTCGAACGGCTCGCTCGTGCTCGTGGAGCTGCTCCTGATCGTGCAGGTCGTGATCTCGATCGCCGCGCCCGCGTTCGGCAACGTGCCGACGGGCAATGCGCTCGAGTTCGGCGTGTACCTGTTCGCGGCGCTGCTCGTGCCGCCGGCGGCGATCTTCTGGGCGCTGCTCGACCGCAGCAGGTGGAGCACGGTCGTGCTGGGCGTCGGGGCGCTCGCCGTGGCGGTCATGCTGTACCGCATGTTCCAGATCTGGACCGTGCAGCTGGCCTGACCGGCGTCTGAGAGAATCGAACGACATGTCTGAATCGCCCGCGAACACCGCGAACTCCGTGAACGCCGCCGCCGCCGACTCCTCCGCCACCGGCGCGCCGACCCGGTCGCGCATGAGCGGCGTCGGCCGCGTGCTCGTGGCCGTGTACGCCGTGCTCGCCCTGGCCGCGACGGGCCGGTCGTTCTTGCAGATCGCGACGAAGTTCGACGAGGCGCCGCTCGCGTACACCCTCTCGGCGCTCGCGGCGGTCGTGTACATCGTGGCGACCGTCGCGCTCGTGCGACAGGGGCGGGTCTGGTACCGCGTCGCGTGGGCGACGCTCGTGTTCGAGTTCACCGGAGTGCTCGTCGTCGGAGCTCTGAGCATCCTCGATCCCGAGCTGTTCCCGCACGACACGGTGTGGACGTGGTTCGGCCGCGGGTACCTGTTCATCCCGCTGGTGCTCCCGGTGCTCGGCATGTGGTGGCTCGCGACGCACCGGCCGGGCGCTCAGCAGCCGGGCGACGCCGCGACCGCATCGAAGCCCTCCGCCGACCGCTCGGGAACGGATGCCGCGTGAAGACCTTCAAGGGCATCGACGGCGTTCCCGCGGGCTTCGGGCCGAGCGCGGTCACCATCGGCAAGTTCGACGGCGTGCACCAGGGGCACCGCGCGCTCATCGAGCGCATCCGCGCGATCGCCGACGAGCGCGGGCTCGTGACGGCGGCGGTCACGTTCGACCGCAACCCGCTCGCGCTGCTCGCCCCCGACAAGTGCCCCGAGCCGCTCGTGAGCAACCGGCAGAAGCTCGAGCTGCTGGCGACCACGGGCGTCGACGCGACGCTGCTGCTGCCCTTCGACCGCGCGCTGGCGTCGGTGCCGGCGACCGAGTTCGTCGAGCGGGTGCTCGTGCACGCGCTCGACGCGAAGGTCGTGCTCGTGGGCAAGGACTTCCGCTACGGCGCCAAGGGCGCGGGCGACGTCGACCTGCTCATCGAGCTCGGCCGCACCTACGGCTTCGAGGTCGAGGTGGTCGACGACGTGCGGCCCGAGGGCGAGCGCCGGGTGTCGTCGACGTGGATCCGCGAGATCCTCGCCGAGGGCGACGTGCGCCACGCGACCGCGCTCCTCGGGCACACGCCGACCGTGTCGGGCATCGTCGTGCACGGGGCCAAGCGGGGGCGCGAACTGGGCTTCCCGACGGCGAACCTCACACCCGAGTCAGAGGGCCTCGTGCCCGCCGACGGCGTCTACGCGGGCTGGCTGACCGATGCGGGCACCAGGTACCCGGCGGCGATCTCGGTGGGCGACAACCCGACGTTCGAGGGCGTCGCGCCGAAGCAGGTCGAGGCGTACGTGCTCGATCGCGACCTCGACCTGTACGACCACGTCGTCGACGTCGAGTTCGTCGAGCGCATCCGCGGCATGGTCGCGTTCACGAGCATCCCCGACCTCATCGAGACGATGCGCGGCGACGTCGAGCGCGCGAAGCAGATCCTCGCGTGACCGGGGCCATCCCGGCGATCCCGTCGGGTGAGCCGCCGAGGCCGCTGTGGCCGGGGCGCACGCTGGCGCTGCTCGGCATCCTGCTGGTGGCGGCGAGCCTGCGCACGGGCGTCGCCTCCTTGTCGCCCATCATCGCCGAGATCGACGCCGACATCCCGCTGCCACCCGCACTGGTCGGGCTGCTCGGCATGCTCCCGCCCCTGTGCTTCGCGCTCTTCGGCATCCTGACCCCGATCATCGCGAAGCGCCTGGGGCTCGAGCGCCTGGCGGTTCTCGCGCTGGCCCTGCTCGCGATCGGGCTGCTCGGGCGCGGGCTCGCGCCCGAGCAGGTCACGCTCATCGCCGCGAGCGTCGTCGTCTTCGCCGCGGTCGGGGTCGGCAACGTGCTGCTGCCGCCGCTCGTCAAGCGGTACTTCTCCGATCGGGTCGGGCTCGTCACGACGCTCTACGTGTCGATCATCTCGGTGAGCACCTTCGTGCCGCCCCTCATCGCCGTGCCGGTGGCGGATGCCGCGGGCTGGCGCGTCTCGCTCGGCGAGTGGGCGGTGGTCGCCCTCGTCGCGCTCGTGCCGTGGATCGCGCTGCTGGTGCACCCGCGTGCCGGCGCTCCCGCCGAGATGCCCGAGGAGGCCGAGGGCGGGCAAGTGCGGCGCGCCCTGCGCTCGCCGATCGCGTGGTCGCTCGCGACGATCTTCGCGGTGTCGTCGGTGAACGCCTACGTCATGTTCGCCTGGCTGCCGCGCATCGTCGTCGACGTCGCGGGCGTGACCAGTGCGCAGGCGGGTGCGCTGCTGTCGCTCTTCGCCGCGATGGGGCTTCCGGCCGCGCTGCTCGTGCCGATCTTCGCGGCGCGCTTCGGCATGGTCCGCCCACTGGTCGTCGTCTCGGTGCTCTCGTTCCTGCTCGGCTACGGCGGGCTGCTGCTCGCGCCAGGGGCGGCCGTCTGGCTCTGGATCGCGCTCGTCGGGCTCGGCCCGTTGCTGTTCCCGCTCGCGCTCGTGCTCATCAACCTGCGCACGCGCACGCACGACGGATCGATCGCGCTGAGCGGCGTCGTGCAGTCGGTCGGCTACCTGATCGCTGCCGTCGCGCCGATCGGCATCGGCCTCGTGCACGAGGCGACCGACGGCTGGACGGTGCCGCTCGTGATCCTCGCGGCGACCGCGGTGCCGGCGGCGATCGCCGGCTTCCTCGCGGCCAGGCCCGGCTACCTCGAAGACGAACGCTGACCCGCGGCGCTCCCGGAATCGGTCGCCTCGGGCGCCCGGGTCCGGTTCAGTCGATGAAGTGCAGCGTCTCGGCGAACGGTTCGAGCGACTGTGCAGACCGGCCGCCGGAGGTGAGGACGATCGGATTTCCGTCGCGGATGGTCACGGTGAAGCGAATCTCGCCGCCCTCGACGACGATGATCCCCGTTCGGGACGGTTCGCCGCCGAGTGTGCTCTCCACCGACTCCTGGAGCACGCCACCTGCGGCAGCGACCATGTCGTCGACGCTGTCCTCGAGGACCGTGCGTGCAGACGGCCCGATCTCGGCCCCGGAGTCGATGACGTCGTCGGTGGGATGGCTGGCATAGGCGAGCGCGTAGATGCCAGAGGGGTCCGACCAGGACACCGTGTACTTCGCGATCTCGCCGTCCCCGAGGGGAATCTCCGTCCGCAGCACATCGGGGCGACCCGGAAAGGTGATCTCGAAGTCGAGGTCGGATGCGGTGTAGACGTAGGCGCCCGACTCGGCTGGGCCGCCCGTCGTGCTCGTCGCAGGCGCTCGGAACAGCATCGGGGCACTGGTGCCCCACCAGGTGAGGCCTGTCAGTGCCAATGCAACCGCGACGGTGAACACCTTCTCGGTGTGCCGGGTCAGGTTCGCACTCGACGCCGCACGGTTCGCCGGATTCGCAGCGACGTGGCCTTCCAGCGACACCGGTGGAGTCGGCTCGGTTGCGTCAGGGCGGGCCCGGGTGTCGGCCATCGGAGAACTCCTGCGGTGCGTTCGGGTGGAGTGCGAGGCCGACGTTCACGACGATCGACTCTCGCGCGATCAGCATCGCGAGGCGGGTGATCACGTGTCAAGTCGCTGCCGGATCGGTCGAGACCGGCTCAGACGACCAGGTGGGGCCGGTGCACGAGCGCGGCCGCGCCGATGAGCGGGCCCTCGTCGGAGAGCGCCGACGGCACGATGCGCGTGCGGGTGACGTAGGTGAACGTGACGCGCTCGGCCAGCGCGGCGCGAGCGTGCTCGAAGAGCGCGGGGGAGACCCGGCTGAAGCCCCCGCCGATCGCGACGACGTCGAGGTCGAGCAGGCTCGAGGCGGATGCCGCGGCGCGGCCGATCGCGGTCCCGGCGCGTTCGACCGCCGCGAGGGCGACCGGATCGCCCGCGGCGTGCGCGGCGGCGAGATCCTCGCCGGTCTCACCGGTGAATCCCTGCGCGCGCGCCCACGCGACGGTGCGGGGACCCGAGGCGACGGCCTCGAGGCATCCGCGTCCGCCGCAGGGGCAGGGGTCGTCGAAGCCGCCGACCTCGATGTGGCCGATGTGGCCGCCGTTGCCGGTGGGGCTCGGCACCGCACGGTCGCCGAGCACGAGCCCGCCGCCGACGCCCGTCGACACGATCATGCCGAGCAGGTTGTGCGCGCCCCGTCCGGCGCCGATCCAGTGCTCGGCGAGGGCGATGCAGACGCCGTCCATGCGAAGCACGACCGGTGCGTCGGGCACGAGCCCGCGGACCAGCGCGGCGAGCGGGTACTCGCGCCACGTAGGCACGTTGAGCGGGGAGACCGTGCCCTGGGCGACGCCGATGGGCCCGGCCGAGCCGATGCCGACGCCGATGAGGGCCGCATCGGCGGGCAGCGCGTCGCGGGCGCCGAGCACGACCTCGCGCACGGCCTGCTCGAGTTCGCCGCTCGTCGCGGTCGGTCCGGTGGGCCGACGGTGCCGCGACGCGGCCAGCACGGTGCCGCGGTCGTCGACGAGGGCGGCTTCGACCTTGGTGCCGCCGAAGTCGACGGCCAGCGCGAGAGACGTGGGCATGGCCATCAGCATAGGCTGCGACATCCGCCGCCCTGCTGCTCATCTGAGCACGATTGCACGCGAGTGTTGCCGATGAGCGCCGGGCTGCCTACCCTTGGAGGGAGCGGAAGGACAGGTGTGGACGAGATCGACGAACTCCTCTCGATCCGGGCGGCCGAGCTCTACTACGAGGAGAACAAGACCCAAGACGAGATCGGGCAGGCGCTGCGGCTGACCCGGTGGAAGGTCGGGCGACTCCTCGCGCAGGCGAAGCAGGAGGGCTTCATCCGCATCGAGATCCTGCACCCGCGCGCCCGGCGGCTGCCCATCGAGCGCCGCCTCCGCGAGGAGCGCGGGCTCACCGACGCCGTCGTGGTCTCCTCGGCCGGAGTCGCCTCCGCCGAAGAACTGCAGGCGCGCACCGCTCAGGCGGCGGCCGACTACCTCACCGCCCTGCGACCGGTTCCGCGCACGCTCGGCGTGAGCTGGGGCCGCACGCTGTTCGAGATCTCGCAGCACCTGCGCAACGGGTGGGCGACCGGCGTCAACGTCGTGCAGATCAACGGCGGCGTGAGCCTCAACCGTCGCCCGGGCACCGCTGCTGCGACCGCCGTGGGCATCGCGCAGAAGGGCGGCGGCAGCGCCACGCTGCTGCCGAGCCCCGCCATACTCGAACGCCTCGAGACCAAGCACGCCATCGAGTCCGACCGCGTCGTCGCGGGCGTCATCGACCTGGCGCGCTCGGCCGACGCCTACCTGTTCAGCGCGGGCGCCGCCGACCACACCTCGGTGCACGTCGAGAGCGGCTACCTCGCCGAATCCGACGTCGACCTGCTCGTGGCCAAGGGCGCCGTCGGCGACGTCGTCGGCCGCTACATCGACTCCGACGGCAACATCGTCGACCCCGCCCTCGACGCACGGACCGTCGGGCTCACGCTCGACGAGCTGCGCGAGGCATCCCTCGGCATCGCCGTGATCGCCGGCCGCGCCAAGCACGCGGTCGCCGACGCGGTCGTGCGCAGCGGCCTCTGCTCGGTGCTCGTCACCGACGAGGCCACCGCCCTCCATCTCCTCGACGGCTGACGCGCGCCGCGCGCGCACGCCGACCACTCCCGCACCTCGAACTCTCGAAAGCCAGGTCCTCACCATGACAGGCACATCCCTCATCACCGCCAGGGAGCGCGCGCTCGCCGTGCTCGGCGGCGAACCCGACGACGCGACGCTGCGCAGGTACCTGCACGGCATCCCGGGCGTCGACGCGGTCGGCCTCGAGCAGCGCGCGGCCGGGCTCGGCACCCGCAGCATCAAGACGACCTCGAAGGCCTGGGCGCTGGACCGCGTCATCCGGCTCATCGACCTCACGACCCTCGAGGGCGCCGACACGCCCGGCAAGGTGCGCTCGCTCGTCGCGAAGGCGCTGAACCCCGACCCCGCGGACGCCACGACGCCGCGCGTCGCCGCGGTCTGCGTGTACGGCGACATGGTGCCCTCCGCGGTCGACGCGCTGGGCGGCGCCCACGGCGACCCCGACGACGGGCTCATCTCCGTCGCCGCCGTCGCGACGGCGTTCCCGAGCGGCCGTTCGTCGCTCGAGATCAAGCTCGCAGACACCGCCGAGGCGGTCGCCGCCGGCGCCGACGAGATCGACATGGTCATCGACCGCGGCGCGTTCCTCGCGGGCCGCTACGGCCAGGTGTTCGACCAGATCGCCGCCGTGAAGGAGGCGTGCCGTCGCGCCGACGGCACGAGCGCGAGCCTCAAGGTCATCCTCGAGACCGGCGAGCTCGTGACCTACGACAACGTGCGGCGCGCGTCGTGGCTCTCGATCCTCGCGGGCGGCGACTTCATCAAGACCTCGACGGGCAAGGTGCCGTCGGCCGCCACCCTTCCCGTGACGCTGCTGATGCTCGAGGTCGTGCGCGACTGGCACCTCGCGACCGGCCAGCGCATCGGCGTGAAGCCGGCGGGCGGCATCCGCACCTCGAAGGACGCGATCAAGTACCTCGTGACCGTCGCCGAGACGGTGGGCGAGGAGTGGCTCGTGCCGCACCTGTTCCGCTTCGGCGCCTCGAGCCTGCTGAACGACGTGCTGCTGCAGCGCCAGAAGCTGACCACCTCGCACTACTCCGGCCCCGACTACGTCACAATCGACTGAGACGAGACACCGAACCATGAGCTTCCTCGAATACGCACCCGCGCCCGAATCGACGGCGCTGCTGAACCTGCGCGACCAGTACGGCCTCTTCATCGACGGCGAGTTCGTCGACGGCCGCGGCGAGCCGTTCCAGACCATCTCGCCCGCGACCGAGGCCCGCATCGCGACCGTCTCGAACGCGAACGAGGCCGATGTCGACCTCGCCGTCGCCGCCGCCCGCCGCGCCTACGACCGCGTCTGGTCGAAGATGAGCGGGCGCGACCGCGGCAAGTACCTCTTCCGCATCGCGCGCCTCGTGCAGGAGCGGGCCCGCGAGCTCGCCGTCGCAGAGTCCCTCGACAACGGCAAGCCCATCAAGGAGTCGCGCGACGTCGACGTGCCGCTCGTCGCCGCGTGGTTCTTCTACTACGCGGGCTGGGCCGACAAGCTCGACCACGCGGGCCTCGGCGCGAACCCCCGCGCACTCGGCGTCGCCGCGCAGGTGATCCCGTGGAACTTCCCGCTGCTCATGCTCGCCTGGAAGATCGCCCCGGCGCTCGCCGCCGGCAACACGGTCGTGCTGAAGCCCGCCGAGACGACGCCGCTCACGGCGCTCATCTTCGCCGAGATCCTCCAGCAGGCCGACCTGCCCGCCGGCGTCGTGAACATCATCACCGGGGCGGGCGACACGGGCGCGGCACTTGTCGCGCACGACGGCGTCGACAAGGTCGCCTTCACCGGATCGACGGCCGTCGGCCGTGCGATCGCCAAGCAGGTCGCCGGCACCGAGAAGAAGGTCACCCTCGAGCTCGGCGGCAAGGCGGCGAACATCGTCTTCGACGACGCGCCCATCGACCAGGCGATCGAGGGCATCGTGAACGGCATCTTCTTCAACCAGGGCCACGTGTGCTGCGCCGGTTCCCGCCTGCTCGTGCAGGAGAACATCCACGACGAGGTCGTCGACCGGCTGAAGAACCGACTGTCGACGCTGCGCCTCGGCGACCCGCTCGACAAGAACACCGACATCGGCGCGATCAACTCGCGCGAGCAGCTCGAGCGCATCCGCGAGCTGTCCGACATCGGCGAGGCCGAGGGCGCCGAGCGCTGGACCGCGCCGTGCGAGATCCCCGAGAACGGGTTCTGGTACGCGCCCACGATCTTCACGGGCGTGCAGACCTCGAGCCGCATCGCGCGCGACGAGATCTTCGGCCCGGTGCTCTCGGTGCTCACGTTCCGCACGCCCGCCGAGGCCATCGCGAAGGCCAACAACACCCCGTACGGCCTGTCGGCCGGCGTCTGGACCGACAAGGGCAGCCGCATCCTCGCCGTCGCCGACCAGCTGCGCGCCGGCGTCGTGTGGGCGAACACCTTCAACCGGTTCGACCCGGCGTCGCCCTTCGGCGGCTACAAGGAGTCGGGCTACGGCCGCGAGGGCGGCCGTCACGGACTCGCCGCGTACCTCGCACCCGCCCCCATCGGCGGCCAGGCGGCCGTCTCGCGGGGTTCGTCGCGTGCCGCGGTCGCGGCATCGGCTGCAGCCGCGCCGGCATCCGAGCCCGAGAAGAAGCCGCGCCGCACGCGTGCCGCACGACCTGCACAGCGCCGATCAGAACAGGCCGCCACGAAGGGAACGAAGCGATGAGCCGCCTCGCCGTGCCGAAGACCTACAAGCTCTACATCGGCGGCGCGTTCCCGCGCAGCGAGTCGGGGCGCACCTACGAGATCCTCGCCGCCGACGGGTCGTTCCTCGCGAACGCCGCGAAGGCCTCGCGCAAAGACGCCCGCGACGCGGTCGTCGCTGCCAGGTCGGGCGTCGGCGCATGGGCGGGGGCGACCGCCTACAACCGTGGCCAGGTGCTGTACCGCATCGCCGAGGTGCTCGAAGGCCGTCGCGCCCAGTTCGTCGCCGAGATCGAGGAGGCCGAGGGCGCGACCCGCGCCGCGGCATCCGCCCAGGTCGACGAGGCCATCGACCGCTGGGTCTGGTACGCGGGCTGGGCCGACAAGTTCGCCCAGGTCGCCGGCAACGCGAACCCGGTCGCGGGCCCGTACTTCAACATCTCGGTGCCCGAGCCGACCGGCGTCGTCGCGATCGTGGCGCCGCAGGACTCGTCGCTGCTCGGCTTCGTCTCGGCCGTCGCCCCGGCGCTCGTCGCGGGCAACGCGGTCGTCGTCGTCGCGAGCGAGCGGTACCCGCTGTCGGCGATCAGCCTCTCCGAGGTGCTCGCCACGAGCGACGTGCCCAAGGGCGTGGTCAACGTGCTCACCGGCTCGCCCGCCGAGATCGCACCGTGGCTCGCGAGCCACGCCGACGTGAACGCGCTCGACCTCGTCGGTGCGGGCGACCTCGACTGGGTCGACCTCGAGATCGCCGCGGCCGACACGCTGAAGCGCGTGCTGCGTCCCGAGCAGGGCACGGATGCCGCGGCGCCGGCGCTCGGGCGCATCACCGCGTTCACCGAGACGAAGACGGTCTGGCACACGAAGAGCATGAAGTAGGCGTTCGATGTCGGGGCGGAGGGGCGCGTCCGACGAACGGGGCAGGCTCGAGTCCGACCCGTTCGACTACCGGCTCACGGGCCGGGGCGGCGTGATCGTGTATCGCGGCGGCCGGCCCGTGATGACGGTGGGTGGCGGCGACGCCGCGCGACTCATCGACGCGCTGCAACGTGCAGACGATTCCCGGGTGCAGCACCTGTTGGCCAGGGCGAGCGGCAACTATCGTCGGGGGAACGAGCGCGGCTGAGGGCTGCGCCACGAGCGCGGCCGAGGGCCGCGCGCCACGAATCGAGGGGGCGACGTGCGGATCCTCGTGACGGGCGCGACCGGGTACATCGGCGGTCGGCTCGTGCCGCGGCTGCTCGCGGCGGGCCACGAGGTGCGCGTGCTCGTGCGGCGCCCCGAGCGCCTGCGCGACGTGCCGTGGGCCGCGTCGCTCGACGTCGTGGCCGGCGACCTCGCCGATCCCGACGCCGTCGATCGCGCGATGGCGGGCGTCGAGGCCGTCTACTACCTCGTGCACTCGATGGGCGGTCGCGGCGACTTCGAGGCGGTCGAGCTCGAGATCGCCCGCGGCGTCGGCGATGCCGCGTTCCGGCACGGCGTCCGACGCATCGTCTACCTCGGCGGGCTGCATCCGGAGGGGAGGCTCTCTCGTCACCTGCGGTCGCGCGCCGCGGTCGGCGAGATCCTGCTCGCGTCGGGCGTCCCGACGATCGTGCTGCAGGCGGGCGTCGTCATCGGGTCGGGGTCGACCTCGTTCGAGATGATCCGGCACCTCACCGAGGTGCTGCCGTACATGCCGGCCCCCAGGTGGGTGCGCAGCCTCATCCAGCCGATCGCGGTCCGCGACGTGCTGCACTACCTGATCGCGGCCGTCGACGTGCCGCCCGACGTGAACCGCGCCTTCGACATCGGCGGCCCCGACGTGTACCGCTACGGACAGCTCATGAACGGCTACGCGGTCGAGGCCGGGCTGCCGCAGCGACCAATCGCCGCGCTGCCCGTGCTGACGCCGTGGCTCGCGGGGCAATGGGTCAACCTCGTGACGCCGATCCCCCGGCGCCTGGCGGTGCCGATCATCGAGTCGCTGCAGTTCGACTGCGTCATGCACGACCACGACATCGACGCGGTCATCCCGCCGCCCGCCGAGGGGCTGCTGCCGTATCGCACGGCGGTGCGCCTCGCGCTCGAGCGCGAGCGGGCGGGCGAGGTCGAGACGAGCTGGCGCAACGCCGAGGTCGCCGGGGCGCCGAGCGACCCGTTGCCGAGCGATCCCGAATGGGCGGGGCACACGGTGTTCGTCGACGAGCGCGAGCGGATGTCGCGGGCGGCCCCCGCTGCGCTGTGGCGCGTCATCGAGGGCGTCGGCGGCGAGAACGGCTGGTACTCGTTCCCGCTCGCGTGGGCGCTCAGGGGGTGGATCGACAAGCTCACGGGCGGCGTAGGACTGCGCCGGGGTCGCCTCGACCCCGACACGCTGCACGTCGGCGACGCCGTCGACTTCTGGCGCGTGGAGGCCATCGAACGCGGCTCCTTCCTGCGCCTGAGGGCCGAGATGCGGGTTCCGGGCCGGGCGTGGCTCGAGCTGTCGGCCTCGGAGGCGACCGGCCGGCCCGGCGATCCGGGCGACGCGTCGAGCCACTGGTCGAGCGGCAGCACGCCCGGCGGCTCGCGCTACCGCCAGCGCGCCGTCTTCTTCCCGAGAGGGCTCGCGGGGCGGCTGTACTGGTGGGGCATCCTGCCGTTCCACGGCGTCATCTTCTCGGGCATGGCGAACCGCATCACGGCCGAGGCGGAGGCCGACGAGCGCGCCAGAAAAAGATAACGAAACGGTAACGCCGTTTGCTAGAGTAACGGGCACCATCGCGCAAGGAGGCGCGATCGGTGGAAAGGCCCGAACCCGTGACCCGCCTGCTGCACCGCCTCGCCCACCCGCCGAGGCGCCCCGTCCGCGTGCTGCTCGGCGCCGTCGGCGTGGCATCCGTCTCCGCCCTGCTCATCGTCATCGGCATCCCCACGAGCGCCACGGCGCGCGACGTGTTCGGCGCACTTCGTGGCCCGGGTGAGCCCGCGTTCATCGTCGGCCACCGCGGCGATCGCGCGAGCGCCCCCGAGAACACGATGACCTCGCTGGAGCTCGCGATGGACCGTCTCGCCTACGTCGAGACCGACGTGCAGCTCAGCCGCGACGGCGAGCCGATGCTGTTCCACGACACCGACCTGGAGCGCATCACGGGCGACCACCGCTCGGTCGGCGACCTCGACGCGGCAGAGCTCCGCGCCCTCGACGTCGGCGCCTGGTACGGCCCGGCCTTCGCGGGGGAGCGGATGCCGACGCTCGACGAATTCTTCACCGCCCTCGCCGAGCGCCCCGACGCCCGCGCCCTCGTCGAGCTGAAGGCCGACTGGACGGGCGATGAGGTGCGCACCGTCGTCGACCGGATCGAGCGCCACGGACTGCGCGGGCGCGTGGTGCTGCAGAGCTTCAGCCTCGAGACCCTCTTCGCGCTGCAGCGGATCTCGCCGTCGACGCCGCGCATCATGCTGATCCGCGAGCTGCCGGCCGACCCGGTGCCGCTCGCCCAGCGACTGGGCCTCGTGGGGTTCGGCACGACCGCGAAGTCCGTCGTCGCACAGCCCCAGGCGCTCGAGGAGCTGCACGAGGCCGAGGTGGCCGTGCTCTGCTACACGCTGAACTCCCATGAGAAGTGGGAGGAGGTCGGCGCGCTCGGCGTCGACGGCATCATCACCGACGAACCGAGCGAGCTCGACGAGTGGCTGGCGGTGACGGCGCCGGGCACGTGAGCCCTCGCGTCGTCGACCGGGCGGCGGCCGGCCCGGCTCAGGCCAGGGCGGCCGCGATCGCGGCGATGTCGGCGGGCGTCGTGCGGCAGCATCCGCCGACGAGCCCGGCACCGGCGTCGCGCCAGGCCCGCACGAGCCCGGCGTCGAACCCGGAGGTGCCGTGCCAGGTGCGCGTCGTCGCGTTCCACGTCTCGCCGCTGTTCGGGTAGGCAACGACGGGCTTGCCGGTCACTGAGCGGGCGATCCCGACGGCGGCCAGCACCTGCTCGGGCGGGCAGCAGTTCACGCCGACGGCGACGACCCGGTCGGATGCCGCGGCCAGCCCGAACGCGTCGGCGAGCGGCTCGCCGGTGCGCAGGCGCTCGCCGTCGGGCGTGACCGAGAGCCAGGCACGTACGGCGGCGCCGTCGAGCTCGTGCAGCAACGCCTCCACCTCGCGGAGCGACGGGATGGTCTCGACCGCCACGAGGTCGGCGCCGGAGTCGGCCAGGATCCGCAGGCGGTCGTGGTGCCATGCGCGCAGCTCGGCGACCGAGAGCCGGTCGTCGCCCCGGTACTCGGAGCCGTCGGCGAGGGAGGCGCCGTAGGGGCCGATCGAGGCGGCGACCCAGCCGGCGCCCGCCTCGTCGCGGGCGCGCGCGGCGAGCTCGACGCTCCGCGCGAGCATGCGCCTCGCCTCCGCGGCGTCGCGACCGGCGAGGGCGAACCCGCTCTCGGACACCTGGTACGACGAGGTCACGGCGACGTCGGCGCCGGCGGCGAAGTAGTCGCGGTGCGCGGCGAGGATCGCCTCGGGCTGCTCGATCAGGGTCTGCGCGCTCCAGAGCGGCGCCGAGACATCCGCTCCTCGGCCGGCGAGCAGCGTGCCGAGGCCGCCGTCGACGACGAGCGGGCGCGAGGCGAGGCCGTCGAGCAGCGCGTCGGCGCCGTCGACGCCCTCGTCACCCACGGTTGTTCGACAGCTCGAAGATGCGGATCAGCTCGGCGACCGCGGCCTCGCGCTGCTCGCCGCCGGCGTCGTACATCTCGCTGACGTGCGTGCGCAGGTGGTTCTCGACGAGGAGCTTGTTGAGCGAGCCGAGCGACTTCTGCACGGCCAGCGAGAGCGTGATGATGTCGACGCAGTAGTCCTCGTTCTCGATCATCTTCTCGATGCCTCGGAGCTGCCCCTCGATGATCTTCGTGCGGTGCAGTGCGCGCTTCTTGATGTCCTCGATCACCTCTCCATGGTATCCCGGGGCGGCCGTACCCCGGGGGGTACCGTGCCCCGTTCGCGCGCGAGGCGCTAGCGTTGGCGCATGACGACCCGCCTGCTCCGCGGTGCGGCGGCCGCGCTGCTCGCCCTGTCCGTGGCCGTCGCCCCGGCGACCGCGGCCGGAGCTGCGCCCCGATCGACGACCGCGGTCGACTCCGGTCGGCCGGCGCTCGCGACATCCGCGACATCCGCGACCGCCGCGACCTCCGCGGTCGCCGCACTGCCGGCGGGGGTCGACGACTTCACGTTCGCGTCGTTCGACGCCGTGTACGAGCTCGGGCGCGACGTCGACGGGCGGTCGGTGCTCGACACGACCGAGACGCTCGTCGCGGTCTTCCCCGAGTTCGACCAGAACCGCGGCATCCGGCGGGCCATCCCGCTCGACTACGACGGGCACCCCGTCGACGTGCAGGTGCAGACGGTGACGGATGCCGCGGGGCATCCGCGCGCGTTCAGCACTGAGGAGGACGACGACGGCGAGTTCCTGCTCGTCACGATCGCCGGCGATGCGTACGTGCACGGCGAGCAGACCTACGTCATCGCCTATCGCCAGCACAACGTCACCCTCCAGCCCGACGACGCGGTCGTCGACGAGTTCTACTGGGACGTGAACGGCACCGGGTGGGCGCAGCCGTTCGGCGTCGTGCGCGCCGAGCTCCGCGTCGACGAGTCGCTCGCCGCGGCATTCACCGGGGGTGCCGCGTGCTACCGCGGCAGTGCCGGCAGCGGCACGCCGTGCGAGACCCTGCAGCGGGGCGAGACCGCCGAGCAGCCCCTGCTCGTCGCGCAGGCCGACGCGGTCGGGCCGTACGAGAACCTGACGATCGCCGCCGCCTTCGAGCCCGGCACCTTCGAGCCGCGCGACGAGGCCTTCACCTCGTCGCCCGCCGCGGTCGCCTCGGCCGTGTTCGCGGCCATCGCGCTCGCGATGTTCGTGCTCGCCCTGGTGCTCCGGCTCACGAGGTGGCGCAGCGCGCCCCGCGGCACGATCATCGCGCAGTACGAACCGCCGGAGGGCGTCAGCGCGCTGGTGGCCGCCGACCTCGTCGGCCAGCCGTCGCGCGGGGTCACCGCGACGATCCTCGAGCGGGCGGTCGCCCGCGAGGTGCGCATCCTCGACCGCGGCGGCAAGAAGTACTCGGTGCAGTTCCTGGGCGGTCCGCTCGGCGACCTCGACGCCCAGTCGGTCGTGCGGGCGCTCTTCAGCGACTACCCGACCGTCGGGCAGGAGCGCGCGCTGGACTCCAAGTCGACGGCGCTCGGCAAGCGGCTGCTCGCGATACGTTCGGCGATCGCGCACCGGGTCGTCGAGACCGGGCTCCGCCGCAGCCCCATGGTCGGCACCCGCATCCTGCTCGCCGTGCTCGCGGGCCTCGCGGCGGTCGGCGCGTTCATCGCCGCGGTGATCGCGCTCGAGCAGGTCATGGGCGGCGGATGGCCGTTCCTCACGCTCTTCGCCGCAGGCTTCGCGGCGTTCGCGGTGATCGTCACGGTCGTCGGCGTGCGACCGCTCACGGTCGAGGGCCGCAGGCTCCGAGACCACCTCGAGGGCCTGCGACTGTTCATCCGGCTCGCCGAGGCCGACCGCATCCGCATGCTGCAGAGCCCGACCGGCGCGCTCCGCGACCCCGTGCGCGCCGCCCCGGCCGCCGGGGTGCCCCCGGGGACGGATGCCGCGGCATCCGCGTCCGCGCCGGTCGGCTCGGCCGACCCGGCCGAGGTGCTCCGCCTCACCGAGCGCCTGCTGCCGTACGCCGCGCTCTTCGGCCTCGAGAAGCAGTGGCTGCGCGAACTCGCGTCGCTCTACGAGGTGACCGGGCAGGAGCCCGGCTGGTACGCCGGCTCCTCGGCCTTCGACGCGGCCAGGTTCGCGGTCGCGGTCTCCGCGTTCACGACCACGTCGACCACGTCGTGGTCGGGGTCGTCGTCGAGTTCGTCGTCGTCGGGTTCCGGCGGCGGGGGGTCGTCGGGCGGCGGCGGAGGCGGCGGAGGCGGCGGAGGGGTCTGATCGTGGGGGACTGGTTCTGGGCCGCGATGGCCGGACTCGTCGCGGGCGGCGCGCTGGTCGTCGGCGCGGCGATCGCGTGGTTCGTCAAGGTGCCGGCGACGATCGTCGCCTCGGTCATGGCGTTCGGCTCCGGCGTGCTCATCTCGGCGCTCGCGTACGACCTCGTGCTGGAGGCGCAGGACGAGGGCGGATTCTGGCCGACGGTCGGCGGGTTCGCGGTCGGCGCGGTCGTGTACGTGCTCGCGAACACCCTGCTCGACCGGTTCGACCAGCGCAATCCGCGCGGCAAGGGAGAAGACAGCGGCACGGGCGTCGGCATCGCGCTCGGCGCCCTGCTCGACGGCGTGCCCGAGTCGGCGGTGCTCGGCCTCAGCATGGTCGGCGGCACCGGCGTCAGTGTGCCGGTGCTCGTGGCCATCGTCATCTCGAACGTGCCCGAGGGGCTCTCGAGCACCGCGGCCCTGAAGCAGGAGGGGCGCGGCGCGAGGTACGTCTTCCTGCTCTGGACGGGCATCGCCGTCGCCAGCGCGATCGCGGCGCTCCTCGGCTTCGTGCTGCTCGACGGTGCGAGCGGCGGCCTCACGGCGTTCATCACGGCGCTCGCCGCCGGCGCGATCCTCGCCATGATCTGCGACACGATGATCCCCGAGGCGTTCCGCACGACGCACGCCTTCACGGGCCTGCTCGCGACCACCGGGTTCCTGCTGAGCTACGCCGTGCACGTCGCGGGTTGAGCGGCGACGGGCGCGGAACGAGCATCGCGCGCGGCCCTCGCTCCGCGCGTTGCCGCGTGTTTTCGCGGCATCCGGCGCACTGCGGCTAGAATGGAGCCTGCGCCCAGGCGAACCGTTCTTCGTCCGACCGTGCGAGCCCCGCCCGCACGCTGCTCGGTCAGTGTTCATTCGAACAGTGTTCAACCTCCTGCAGTGTTCACCCACCAGCAGTGTTCCTGCTCGATCAGGTCTCCTCCTCGAGCGGGGGTTCGCCCGAACTGCACCGACGGCATCCGCCGATGCGTCGAGCGGTGCCGGCCGCCGCGATCGGCGACGGGCAGGCGCCCAGGAGACGAGCCCCGATACCCCGGAGGATCATGGCCCAGACGAGGCAGCGTCAGCGGACGCGTTCGCGCGACGACGACGCACCCATCATCCCGATCCTCGCGCGCAAGGTGCGCGAGGTCGAGCAGAAGGCGCAGAAGGGCAAGCTCGGCCCGACCAACCGGACGAAATTCCAGGTCATCGCGCTGCTCATGCGCGAGGAGCGCGCCAGGGTGAAGTCCGACTCCGACGTGCCCGACAACGCCCGCGCCGAGCTGCTGAAGCGCCTCGACGGCATCGCGCAGATCCTCGCGAAGACTGCGGCGCGCGACACGAGCCTCATCACCCTGCTCGAACCGGATGCCTCGATCTCGACGGTCGCGCAGCGGTTCCGCCGCGACTGGCTGCTCGAGTCGGGGGCCGAGCTCAGCCCCGACGAGCTCATCATCACGCGCGAGGCCGAGGTCAAGCCCGTGCTCGCCGAGAACCAGGTGATCCCCGCCTCGGTGAAGTCGCGCCAGCTCGCGAACCCGTTCCTCGCCCCCGACTTCTCGAAGCCCGTCGCGCCTGCGGCTCCCGTGCGCCGACTCGCGAACTGGGAGCTGCTCGGCCCCCTGTTCAAGGCCTTCGAGCAGGGCTCGGGCGGCCAGGCCGCTTCGATGGAGCTTCCGGAGGCGCCGAAGATCGACCGGCTCGCGCCCCGTGGCCTCGAGCTCATGAAGCACCAGGCCCGGTTCATCGAGTCCGCCCGCGACGGGCACCGCACGTTCCTGCTCGCCGACGAGCCCGGCCTCGGCAAGACCGCGCAGTCGGTGCTCGCGGCATCCGTCGCCGACGCGTACCCGCTGCTCGCCGTCGTGCCGAACGTCGTGAAGATGAACTGGGCCCGCGAGGTCGAGCGGTGGACCCCGCACCGCCGCGCGACCGTCATCCACGGCGACGGCGACACGCTCGACGCCTTCGCCGACGTCGTGGTCGTGAACTACGACGTGCTCGACCGCCACATGGCGTGGCTGTCGACCCTCGGCTTCAAGGGCATGGTCGTCGACGAGGCCCACTTCATCAAGAACCTCCAGTCGCAGCGCTCGCGCAACGTGCTCGCGCTCGCCGACCGCATCCGTCGCGGCACCCCGGGCGGCGACCCGCTGCTGCTCGCCCTCACCGGCACGCCGCTCATCAACGACGTCGACGACTTCCGCGCGATCTGGCAGTTCCTCGGCTGGATCGACGGCGACAAGCCGTCGCCGCGCCTGCTGGGCCTGCTCGAGGAGAACGGGCTCACCCCCGCCGAGTCCGGCTTCTACGCGTCGGCCCGCCGTACCGTCATCGACCTCGGCATCGTGCGTCGCCGCAAGGTCGACGTCGCCGCCGACCTCCCGGCCAAGCGCATCGCCGACCTGCCCGTCGAACTCGACGACGAGCTGGGGCGCTCGGTGCGCGCGGCCGAACGCGAGCTCGGCAACCGCCTCGTCGGCCGGTTCCGCGCGCTCGTCGAGTCGCGCAACCTCCGGGTCGGCGACCTCGACGACGACCTGCGCGACCAGTTCATCCGCGCCGTCGCGAGCGCGGAGCTCGAGGAGTCGAAGTCGGCGAAGTCGGGCGAGAACGTCTTCACGATGGTGCGCCGCATCGGCCAGGCCAAGGCCGGACTCGCGGCCGACTACGCCGCGCAGCTCGCACGCTCGGTCGGCAAGGTCGTGTTCTTCGCCAAGCACATCGACGTCATGGACCAGGCCGAGTCGGCGCTCGCCGCACGCGACCTGCGCACGGTCTCGCTGCGCGGCGACCAGACGGCTCTGCAGCGCCAGGCCGCCATCGACGCGTTCAACAACGACCCGGATGTCGCGGTCGCGGTCTGCTCGCTCACCGCGGCGGGCGTCGGCGTGAACCTCCAGGCCGCGTCGAACGTCGTGCTGGCCGAGCTCAGCTGGACGGCCGCCGAGCAGACGCAGGCCATCGACCGCGTGCACCGCATCGGTCAGGACGAGCCGGTCACCGCGTGGCGCATCATCGCCGCGCACACGATCGACGCGCGCATCGCCGAGCTCATCGACTCCAAGCAGGGGCTCGCGGCACGCGCGCTCGACGGTCAGGACGTCGAGCCCGGATCCGCCGACTCGGTGCAGCTCGACGCGCTGCAGCACCTGCTGCGCGCGGCACTCGACGGGGCGCTCTAGGGGCGCTCCGGGGGCGATTCTGGCGCGATGCTTTCGGCATCTGGCGACCTCGGCTCGCGACCCGTTCACGGGCATGGCGGGAGAGTCGAGGTTCGCTAGACTTCCGAACGTCGTGCCCCGATGAAGCGGCTCCAACGACGATCCACCGAACACAAGGAGTCCCTGGCGTCATGAAGATCGGAATCCTCACCTCTGGCGGCGACTGCCCCGGACTGAACGCGGTCATCCGCGGCTCCGTGCTGAAGGGCGTCATCTCGTACGACACCGAGTTCGTGGGCTTCCGCAACGGCTGGCGCGGCGTCGTCGAGGAAGACCTCATGCCGATCGTGCGCCACGACGTGCGCGGCCTCGCCAAGCAGGGCGGCACCATCCTCGGGTCGAGCCGCACCAACCCGTTCGAGGGCGAGGGCGGCGGCCCCGAGAAGATCCAGCAGATGCTCGACCGCAACGGCATCGACGCGATCATGGCCATCGGCGGCGAGGGCACGCTCACCGCGGCCCGTCGTCTGTGGGACGAGGGCGGCATCAAGGTCATCGGCGTGCCGAAGACCATCGACAACGACCTCGCGGCCACCGACTACTCCTTCGGCTTCGACACCGCGGTGCAGATCGCGACCGAGGCGATCGACCGCCTGCGCACCACGGCCGACTCGCACGGCCGCTGCATGGTGCTCGAGGTCATGGGCCGCCACGTCGGCTGGATCGCCCTGCACTCCGGCATGGCCGGCGGCGCCCACGCGATCCTCATCCCCGAGCAGCCGCAGACCATCGAGCAGATCACCGAGTGGGTCGAGTCGGTGCGCGACCGCGGCCGTGCGCCGCTCGTCGTCGTCGCCGAGGGCTTCAAGTTCGAGGGCATGGAGGAGGCGCACTCGCACAAGGGCCTCGACGCGTTCAATCGCCCGCGCCTCGGCGGCATCGCCGAGCTCATCGCCCCCATGATCGAGGAGCGCACGGGCATCGAGTCGCGGGCGACCGTGCTCGGCCACATCCAGCGCGGCGGCGAGCCGACCGCCTTCGACCGCGTGCTCGCGACCCGTCTCGGCATGGCGGCCGTCGACGCGGTCTACGACGGCGCATGGGGCTCCATGGTCACGCTGCGCGGCACCGACATCGAGACCGTCTCGATCGCCGAGGCCGTCGGCTCGCTCAACCAGGTTCCGCAGGCGCGCTACGACGAGGCGAAGATCCTCTTCGGCTGAGCCCGCCGGGAATCGAGGCGAACGGATGCCGCTGCCACAGGTCTGCGTCTGCTACCTGCTCCGCGAGCACGACGGTCGCACCGAGGTGCTGCTGGGGCGCAAACGCCACGGCCTCGGGGTCGGCAACTTCGTCGGACCGGGCGGCAAGCTCGAGCCGGGGGAGTCCGCGATCGACGCCGTGGCGCGCGAGGTGCACGAGGAGACGGGCATTCGCGTCGAGGCGCACGACCTCGAGCCGCGCGGACTCCTGACGTACCGGTTCCCGTACCGTGAGTCGTGGAGCCAGGAGTCGAGCGTGTTCGTCGCGCGCCGCTGGAGCGGCGAGCCCGAGGCATCCGACGAGCTCGAACCGCGGTGGTTCGCGCTCGACGAGGTGCCCTACGCGACCATGTGGGACGACGCGCGGTTCTGGCTGCCCGGCGTGCTCGCGGGCGGTTCGGTGCGGCGCACGTTCGTCTTCGGAGCCGACCTCGCGAGCGTGGTAGAGGAGCGCAACGGCGTCGCGTAGGATTTACCCGGCGTTCGCCGTTTCCTCATCGTTGTCGGCGCTCGCCTTGTTCATCCGGTGACTCTCTGCACCGATCCGAGTCCGATCCAAGAAAGATGCCGGTGGATCTCACCCTCATCGTCGTGCTGGTCATCGCACTGGCCCTCTTCTTCGACTTCACCAACGGCTTCCACGACACCGCGAACGCGATGGCCACGCCCATCGCGACCGGCGCCCTGCGGCCGAAGGTGGCGGTCGCGCTCGCCGCGATCCTCAACCTCGTCGGCGCCTTCCTCTCGACCGAGGTCGCCAAGACCATCTCGGGCGGCATCATCAAGGAGGGCGACGGCGGCGTGCTCATCACGCCCCAGCTGATCTTCGCCGGCCTCATCGGAGCCGTCGTCTGGAACATGGTGACCTGGCTCCTCGGCCTGCCGTCCTCGTCGAGCCACGCCCTGTTCGGCGGCCTCATCGGCGCCGCGATCGTGGGTGCCGGCATCGGCGCCGTCGACTTCGCGGTGGTCGTCTCGAAGGTCATCCTGCCCGCGATCCTCGCGCCCCTCACGGCCGGACTCATCGCCTACCTCGCGACGAAGCTCGCCTACGGCATCACTCGTCGCTACGACGGCAAGCCCGACGGCCGGTCCGGCTTCCGCTTCGCGCAGATCTTCTCGTCGTCGCTCGTCGCGCTCGCGCACGGCACCAACGACGCGCAGAAGACCATGGGCGTGATCACGCTCACGCTCGTTGCCGCCGGCCTGCAGACCGCGGGCAGCGAGGTGCAGACCTGGGTCATCGTGACCTGCGCCGTCGCCATCGCGCTCGGCACCTACATGGGCGGGTGGCGCATCATCCGCACGCTCGGCACGGGCCTCACCGACGTCAAGCCCGCGCAGGGCTTCGCCGCCGAGACCGCCACCGCCGCGACGATCCTCGCCTCGAGCCACGTCGGCTTCGCCCTCTCGACCACGCAGGTCGCCTCGGGTTCGGTCATCGGCTCGGGCCTCGGCCGTCGCGGCTCGAAGGTGCGCTGGCGCACGGCCGGTCGCATCGGCGTCGGCTGGCTGCTCACGCTGCCCGCGGCCGGCGCAGTGGGCGCGATCGCGGCGTTCATCGCGCTGCTCGGCCCGGTCGGCGTCATCCTCGACGCCGTGGTCGGCGCCGGCGTGATCGTCGGCATCTTCCTGCTCTCCCAGCGCAGCGAGGTCTCGGCCTCGAACGTCACGAGCGAGGTCGCCGACTCCGGTCGCGCGGTGAAGATCAAGCGCAACCCGAAGCCGAAGGGCAAGGTGTCCAAGTGATCGACTGGCTCGCATTCGTGCTCGTGCTCGTGTCGGCGCTCGTCGGCGCGTGCGTCGTCGTGTCGGCGTACTCCCTCGGCATCCGCCTGCTGACCATCTCGGGGCGCACGCCCGTGGTGACGCCGGCCGAGTTCACCGACGCGATCACGATCGTGACCCCCGCCGAGATCCGCAAGGCCGAGAAGCAGGCCGCGAAGGCGGCCCGCAAGAGCCCGCTCACCGACGGCCAGAAGCGCCTCGCACTCGTCGGCGCCTACGCGAGCTTCGGTCTGAGCGCGCTCGCCGTGCTCGTGGGCGTCTACCTCATCATCGGCGAGCACCTCTTCAAGATCTTCAGCTGACCGGCCCTTCTGCCGGCCGGCACACTCCTGCTATAACTCAATTCCCGACAGTCCACCCGTCGGGCGCACCCGAGCGCCCGTCCCTCATCGAAGGTTCCCGGATGACCACAGAGACCGCCCCCGACACGCGACCCGAGAGCGCCAAGCCAATCAGCGCGTTCGACCGCTTCTTCCAGATCACCGAACGCGGTTCGACGATCGGCACCGAGGTGCGAGGCGGCCTCGTGACCTTCATCACGATGGCCTACATCGTGGTGCTGAACCCGATCATCCTGTCGGCCGGTGTCGACGTCGACGGCAACCAGCTCGCGTTCCCCGCGGTCGCCGCCGTGACCGCGCTCACCGCGGGCGTCATGACGATCCTCTTCGGCCTCGTCGCGCGCCTGCCGTTCGCCTTCGCGGCCGGCCTCGGCATCAACTCCTTCCTCGCGTTCAGCGTCGTCGGTCAGGTCACCTGGCCCGAGGCCATGGGCCTCGTGGTCATCAACGGCCTCATCATCGTGCTGCTCGCCGCGACCGGCCTCCGCCGCCTCATCTTCGACGCCGTGCCCTACGAGCTGAAGATCGCGATCACGGTCGGCATCGGCCTGTTCATCGCGTTCATCGGCTTCGTCGACGCGGGCCTCGTGACGGCGACCGGCCAGAACTCGCCGCCCGTCGGGCTCGGCATCGGCGGATCGATCGCGACCGTCCCGACCCTCGTCTTCGTGGTCACCCTGCTGCTCACCGGCGTGCTCGTCGCCCGCAAGGTCAAGGGCGCGCTGCTCATCGGCCTCGTCACCGGCACCGTGCTCGCGGTCGTCATCGAGGCGATCTGGCACCTCGGCTCGAGCGTCGACAACGAGGGCGGCTGGGGCCTGTCGGTGCCCGCGCTGAACGGCAGCCTGTTCGCAGTGCCCGACCTCAGCCTCGTCGGCGACGTGAGCTTCGACTTCGGCAAGGTCGGCATCCTGACCGTCGTCATGCTGGTCTTCACGCTGGTCTTCACCAACTTCTTCGACGCCATGGGCACCCTGACCGGCCTCTCGAAGGAAGCGGGGCTCGCCGACGAGAAGGGCAACTTCCCGCGCCTGAAGAGCGCGCTCGTGGTCGAGGGCGTCGGCGCCGTCGCGGGCGGCCTGACCTCCGGCTCGTCGAACACGGTCTTCATCGAGTCGGGCTCCGGCATCGGCGAGGGCGCCCGCACGGGCTTCGCGAACATCATCACGGGCGTGCTGTTCCTGCTCGCGATGTTCCTCACCCCGCTCGCGCAGATCGTGCCGAGCGAGGTCGCCGCGGCCGCCCTGGTCATCGTCGGTGCCATGATGATGGCCCAGATCCGCGACCTCGACCTCAGCAACTTCTCGGTGCTGCTGCCCGTGTTCCTCACGGTCATCGTGATGCCGCTCACCTACTCGATCGCGAACGGCATCGGTGCGGGCTTCATCGCCTGGGTCGTCGTGCGCTCGCTGTCGGGCAAGGCGAAGACCATCAGCCCGCTGCTCTGGGTCGTCGCCGCCGGCTTCGTGCTGTACTTCGCGCGCGGGCCGATCGAGGCGCTCTTCGGCGCCTGAGCCGACCGCTCGAACGACGGATGCCCCGTGGCCGACCGGCCACGGGGCATCCGTGTTGTCGCGGCGAGCCCGGGTCAGCCCGCGCGGTCGGCTGCCTCGGTTCCATCGGGAGTCGCGGCCTCTCGGGCGTCGTCGGTGCCGCGCGCCCGGCCGATGGCCGTCATGAGGTGGTAGATCACGATGGCCGCGATCGTGCCGAGCGCGATGCCGTTGAACGAGACGCCGCCGACGGCGAACGTGAAGTCGGCGATGCCGATGATCAGGGCGGTCGCGGCCGTGAACTGGTTCACGGGCCGCGAGAAGTCGACCCGGTTGTCGACCCAGATCTTCACGCCGATGATGCCGATGAGGCCGTAGAGCGCGGTCGTGACGCCGCCGAGCACCCCCGGCGGGATCGTGTTGATGACCGCGCCGAACTTGGGGGAGAGGCCGAGCAGGATCGCCACCGCGCCCGCGACCCAATAGGCGGCCGTCGAGTACACGCGGGTCGCCGCCATGACGCCGATGTTCTCGCCATAGGTGGTCGTGCCCGATCCGCCGAAGAAGCCCGCGAGGGTCGTCGCGAGCCCGTCGGAGAACAGTGCGCGGCCGGTCGAGCGGTTGATCGAGGCATCCGTCATCTGGGCGACGCCCTTGATGTGGCCGACGTTCTCGGCCACGAGCACGAGCACGACCGGCAGGAACGCCGGGAGGTAGCCCCAGATCGCGGCGTCGGCGAACGGATTCGACGGCAGGTGGAACGTGGGCAGGCCGACCCACGCGGCGTCCTCGATCGGACCGAAGTCGACCTGCCCCAGCAGGGCGGCGACGAGATAGCCGAGCACGACGCCCACCAGGATCGACATGCGCCCGAGCATGCCGCGGAACAGCACGCTCGCGACGATCACCGCCGTCAGCGTCACGAGCGCCGTCAGCGGCTCCTTCATGAAGTTGTCGCGGGCCGTCGGCGCGAGGTTGAAGCCGATGAGGGCCACGATCGCGCCGGCCACCACGGGCGGCATCAGGGCATCGATCCAGCCGGTGCCGAGCCACTGCACGATCAGGCCGATGCCCGCGAGCAGCACGCCGACCACGACGATGCCGAAGAGGGCGGCGCCCATCGGGTCGGCGACGTTCTCGGCCGCAAGGGCTGCCGTGATCGGGGCGATGAAGGCGAAGGACGACCCGAGGTAGCTCGGCACGCGGTTCCGCGTGATGACGAGGAACAGGATCGTGCCGATGCCCGAGAAGAAGACCGTGGTCGCGGGCGGGAAGTCGGTGAGGATCGGCACGAGGAAGGTCGAGCCGAACATCGCGATGACGTGCTGCGCGCCGAGCCCGATCGTGCGCGGCCAGCTGAGGCGTTCGCCGGGCGCGACCACCTGCCCGGGGAGCACGCGTTTTCCGTCGCCGTGCAGGGTCCAGGTGAAGTTCATGTCGCTCCGTTCGATCACGACCCGTCGGGGATCCCTGAGAGCGTATCGGGGGGTTTGCCCCATGTCGTGCCGTCGGCGCGGCTCGTAGCGTTGGAGCATCATCACGAACAGGAGAGTTCCCATGACCACCACCGCCACGACCACCGCACCGGCCCCGTTCGCCGAGGTTCCCACCGCGGCCGCCGCCGTGCAGGAGTCGAACGGCTTCAGCATCTCGAGCCTCGTGCTCGGCATCGTCTCGATCTTCGCGAGCTTCACGTTCTTCGTGCCCGCCGTCGGCCTCGTGCTCGGCATCATGGCGCTCAAGCGCGAGCCGGCTTCGCGCACGATGGCGATCTGGGGCATCGTGCTGAACGGCGTCATGCTCGCCGGCACCGTGCTCGTCACGTTCGGCGCGCTGCTCTTCGGCCTCGCGATGCTCCCCTTCCTGCCGTTCGCGTTCGCCTGAGCGGGGTTGCCGCCCCGCGGTCGGCCGGTCGGATCGACCGGCCGACGGTCGCGTCCGGACGATCGATCGCGATCGACGGCGCACTCAGGAACCGGTCGGGACACCGCGAGTAGGCTCGATCACGAACCGACCCGGAGGTGTTCGTGACGACGACGTCAGGCAATCCAACCCCGACCAGAACCGAGACCGACTCGCTCGGCACGGTGGAGGTCCCCGCAGACGCCTACTGGGGCGTGCACACCCTGCGGGCCCTCGAGAACTTCCCGATCTCGAAGCGGCCGATCTCGGTCTACCCCGAACTCGTGATCGCGCTCGCCGCCGTCAAGCAGGCCGCCGCTCGCGCCAACCACGACGTCGGCGTGCTGAACGACCAGAAGGCCGCGTGGATCGACGAGGCCTGTCAGCGCATCATCGACGGCGCCTACCACGAGCAGTTCGTCGTCGGCGTGATCCAGGGCGGCGCGGGCACGTCGACGAACATGAACGCGAACGAGGTCATCGCGAACGTCGCGCTCGAGCTCGCCGGGTACGCCAAGGGTCGCTACGACATCCTGCACCCGATCGACGACGTCAACCGCAGCCAGTCGACGAACGACACCTACCCGACCGCGCTCAAGGTCGCGATGACCTACTCGCTGACCACCATGCTCGACGAGCTCGAGCTGCTCCGCCGCTCGTTCAGCGCCAAGGGCCGCGAGTTCCACGAGGTGCTGAAGGTCGGTCGCACCCAGCTGCAGGACGCCGTGCCGATGACGCTCGGCCAGGAGTTCCACGGGTTCGCGACCACGCTCGGCGAAGACCTGGAGCGCCTGCGCGAGACCATCAAGCTGCTCGGCGAGGTGAATCTCGGCGCGACCGCGATCGGCACGGGCATCACGGCCGACCCCGGCTACGCGGGCCGCGCGGTCGCCCACCTCGGCGTCATCACCGGCCACCAGCTCGTGACCGCGCCCGACCTCATCGAGGCCACGAGCGACACGGGCGTGTTCATGACCTTCTCGAGCGCCCTCAAGCGCAGCGCGATCAAGCTCTCGAAGATCTGCAACGACCTGCGCCTGCTCTCGTCGGGCCCGCAGGCGGGCTTCGGCGAGATCAACCTGCCGCCCAAGCAGGCCGGCTCCTCGATCATGCCGGGCAAGGTCAACCCCGTGATCCCCGAGGCGGTGAGCCAGGTCGCCTACGCGATCGCCGGTGCCGACCTCACGGTCACGATGGCCGCCGAGAGCGGGCAGCTGCAGCTGAACGCGTTCGAGCCGGTCATCGCGCATTCGCTGCTGCAGTCGATCACCTGGATGCGCCAGGCCTGCTGGACGCTCCGCGTCAACTGCGTCGACGGCATCACGGCGAACACCGAGCGCCTCGCCGACATGGTCGCGTCGAGCGTGGGCGTCATCACGGCGCTCATCCCGTTCATCGGCTACGCCGAGGCATCCGCCCTGGCGAAGCTGGCGCTGCACACCGGGCGACCGGTCGCCGACCTCGTCGTCGAGGCTGGCCTCATGACGCGCGAGGCCGTCGAGGCGCAGCTCGTGCCGTCGAAGCTCTCGGGCATCGGCCCGATCACGCAGGCCATCCCCGTGATCGAGCTGCAGGGCGAGCCCTCGGAGTGATCCGCGGATGCCGCGGCGCACCGTTCGGGCGCGCCGCGGCGTTCGTGCAGCGGCGCGCACGCCGCGCGACACGGATGCCGCGGCATCCGCCCGTGCGTTCGGCGGCGTCGGAGTGGACGGGCGTCAGATGACGCGGCAGTGGGTCGTGAGCGACCCGATGCCCTCGATGCTCACGGTGACGGTGGAGCCGTCGCGCATGAACACCGGCGGCTTGCGCGAGTAGCCCGCGCCGCCCGGGCTGCCGGTCGAGATGAGCGTGCCGGGCGGGATCGTGGCCGAGCGCGACAGCAGCGCGATGATCTCGGCGACGCTGCGCACCATCTCGGCGGTCGAGGCGTCCTGCATGATGCTGCCGTCGAGGTTCGTGGTGAGCCAGAGGTCTTGCGGGTCGGGGATCTCGTCGGCGGTGACGACCACGGGCCCGGTCGGCGTGAAGCCGTCGAACGACTTGCACCTCGACCACTGGGCCTCGCTGAACTGGATGTTGCGCGCGGTGATGTCGTTGACCACGGTGTAGCCCCACACGTAGTCGAGCGCGTCGCGGGCGTGCACGCCGCGCGCGGGGCGGCCGATGACGACCCCGAGCTCGGCCTCGTAGTCGACCTCCTCGGAGAGGTCGGCCGGCCACGTGGTCGTCGCGCCGTGGGCGGTGAGCGAGTTCGGCCAGAGCGAGAAGATCGTCATCGCGGTCTCGGAGCGGAGCTTCAGCTCGGAGGCGTGCGCGGCGTAATTGGCGCCGATCGCGATGACCTGGGCCGGGCGCAGCACGGCGGAGGAGAAGCGCAGATCCGCGACGCGGTGCTGCGGGAGCGTGCGGGGGTCGACGGATGCCGGACCCTCGGAGGCCGCGTCGGCGGATGCGCCGCCCGATGCCGATGCCGATGCCTCGCCGGATGCCGCTTCGGCGGTCGAGAGCGCGTCGTCGCTCGCGGTCTTGACCGCGGGGTCGGGGGCGCCGACGGCGGCGCGCACCCGGGCGAGCCCCTCGGGGCCCTGCTCGATGAGGTCCTGCAGGTCGCGGGGCGCACGGCGCATCACCTCGTCGAGGAAGATCGCGGATTCGCCGTCGACCACCGCGAGTCGGGGGGTCGTCTGGCCGTCGACTCTGAGGTGCGCAAATCTCACCTGTCTAGGCTAACGGGCCGAATCGCCTCCGACCTGTGCGAGACGTACAAGATCATCGGAGGCATCCGACACGATGTCGATGACCCCGGTCTGCGGGCCCGCCGCGGCCCGAGAGCGCGGGTCGCACGTGGACATCCGAAGTCTCGGGCCTGATTCCGGTCAAAATCTCCGAAATCGACTGCGGATGAAGGCTTGACGCCGTAGACATCGGATGTTTATGCTCGTCCTGCCCACGAAAGGACCTCATGAGCACGATCGTCAGCGTTGACACCACGGACATCCGCTTTCCGACCTCCCTCCAGCTCGACGGGTCGGACGCGATGAACCCCGACCCCGACTACTCGGCCGCGTACCTCGTGATCGGCACCGACGCGGGCGACGGGCACGAAGGGCACGCGTTCGTCTTCACGATCGGGCGAGGCAACGACGTGCAGGTCGCCGCGCTCGAGGCGCTCAGGGGCCACCTCGTCGGGCAGGACGTCGAGGCGCTGCTCGACGACATGGGCGCCGCATGGCGGCTGCTCGCGCACGACTCGCAGCTGCGCTGGCTCGGCCCCGAGAAGGGCGTCATGCACATGGCGATCGGCGCCGCGATCGACGCGCTCTGGGACCTCAAGGCCAAGCGCGCCGGCCTGCCGCTCTGGCAGCTCCTCGCACGCATGACCCCCGAAGAGCTCGTCGACACCGTCGACTTCCGGTACCTCTCCGATGCGATCACCCGCGACGAGGCGCTCGAGATCCTCCGCGCCGCGGTTCCGGGTCGCGCCGCCCGCGAGGCAGAGCTGCTCGCCGTCGGGTACCCGGCCTACACGACGAGCCCCGGCTGGCTCGGCTACTCCGACGAGAAGCTCGACCGCCTCTGCCGCGAGGCCGTCGCCGACGGGTTCCCGCAGATCAAGCTCAAGGTGGGCGGCGACCTCGCCGACGACCGGCGGCGCCTCGCCATCGCCCGGGCGGCGGTCGGCCCCGGGTTCCCGATCGCGATCGACGCGAACCAGCGGTGGGACGTCGCCGACGCCATCGCCTGGGTCACCGAACTCGCCGAGTTCGACGTCGCCTGGATCGAGGAGCCGACGAGCCCCGACGACATCCTCGGCCACGCCGCCATCGCCCGCGGCGTCGCACCGATCCGGGTGGCGACCGGCGAGCACGTCGCGAACCGGGTCGTCTTCAAGCAGCTGCTCCAGGCCGGCGGCATGGCCGTCATGCAGATCGACGCGACGCGCGTCGGCGGCGTGAACGAGAACATCGCCAACCTGTTGCTCGCGGCGAAGTTCGGCGTGCCGGTCTGCCCGCACGCCGGCGGCGTCGGGCTCTGCGAGGCGGTGCAGCACCTGTCGATGTTCGACTACGTCGCCGTGTCGACGACCATGGACGGCCGCATGATCGAGTTCGTCGACCACCTGCACGAGCACTTCACGGTTCCCGTCGTCGTCGAGCGCGGCCGATACCTCGCCCCGGTCGCTCCGGGCGCCGGCACCGAGATGCACGCCTCCTCGATCGAGGAGTACGCCTGGCGGGGCGCGCACGCCGGCGAGGTCCGGGCATGACTGCGGCCGAGGCATCCGCCCCGCTGCTCGACCTGCACGGCGTGAGCAAGGGTTTCCCGGGCGTGCAGGCGCTCGACGACGTCGACCTCGAGCTGCGTCGCGGCGAGGTGCTCGCGCTCGTCGGCGAGAACGGCGCGGGCAAGTCGACGCTCATGAAGCTGCTTGCGGGCATCTACGTGCCCGATGCCGGGTCGTTCAGCCTGAACGGCCGGCAGATCACCATCGAGGGCCCCAAGCATGCGCAAGAACTGGGCATCTCGATCATCCACCAGGAGTTCAACCTCATGCCCGACCTCACGGTCGCGCAGAACATCTACATCGGCCGCGAACAGCGATCGGCGGGGTTCTTCCTCGACGAGCGCTCGCTCAACCGACGTGCCCGCAAGCTCTTCGAGGGCCTCGGGCTCGCGCTCGACCCGAGCGAACGCGTCGAGAACCTCACGGTCGCCAAGCAGCAGATGGTCGAGATCGCGAAGGCCCTCTCGTTCGACGCGAAGGTGCTCATCATGGACGAGCCCACCGCCGCACTGAACGACGCGGAGGTCGACGTGCTCTTCGAGCTCATCGGCCGGTTCAAGCGGCCCGACACCGGTGTGATCTACATCTCGCACCGCATGGAGGAGCTCACCCGCATCTCCGACCGCATCACCGTGCTGCGCGACGGCCGCAACGTCGGCACCCGGATCACCGCCGAGACCGACCAGCGCGAGGTCATCTCGCTCATGGTCGGCCGCGAGATCTCGGGGGAGCAGCGACCGAACCCGCGCGCCCCCGAACGCACGCGCGAACCGGTGCTCGCGGTCTCGGGGCTGTCGACCCGCTCGCTGCTGCGCGACGTGAGCTTCGAGGTGCACGCGGGCGAGATCCTCGGCTTCGCCGGGCTCATGGGCGCCGGTCGCACCGAGGTCGCCCGCGCGATCGTGGGCGCCGACCCGAAGGAGTCCGGCGAGATCCGCGTGCACGGCGCGCCCGTGTCGATCGGCAACCCGGCCGAGGCCTCCAAGCACGGCATCGGCTACCTCTCCGAGGACCGCAAGCACCTCGGCGTGCTGCTCGAGCGCAGCGTGCGCGAGAACATCGTGCTCTCCGCGCTGCGCGACTACACGTCGGCCCTCGGGTTCGTCAACGACGCCCGCATCGAGTCGACCGGCCGCGACTACATCGAGAAGCTGCGCATCAAGACCCCCTCGAGCGCCCAGCTCGTGCGCAACCTCTCGGGCGGCAACCAGCAGAAGGTGGTCATCGCGAAGTGGCTCGCGAAGGACTGCGACGTGCTCATCTTCGACGAACCGACGCGCGGCATCGACGTCGGCGCGAAGGAGGAGATCTATGCGCTGCTCAAGGGCCTCGCCGAGCAGGGCAAGGCGATCGTGATGATCTCCTCCGAACTGCCCGAGGTGCTGCGGCTCTCCGACCGCATCGCCGTCATGGCACAGGGCCGCCTCACGGCGATCCTCGACAACGCGGATGCCACGCAGGAGAACCTCATGGACTACGCAACCCGATTCTCGAGCGAAGGAACGATCGCATGACGAGCCCCACCGTGACCCCGCCGAAGCCCGACCGGGATCCATCGACGACGGCGTTCGCCGCGATCGACCGGGGAACCCCGCGCTTCGCACGCCTGCGCGGCTCGCTGCAGCAGTTGCTGGCATTCGCGAGCCTGATCCTCATCGTCGTGGTGTTCTCGCTCGCCAGCCCGCACTTCTTCACGGCGAACAACCTCGTCTCGATCCTCACCGCGGCGACCGTGACCGGCATCCTCGCCCTCGGCACGACCTTCGTCATCATCACCGGCGGCATCGACCTCTCGATCGGCACGGGCATGGTGCTGTCGGGCGTCATGGCGGGCGTGTTCCTCACCTACCTGGGCTGGCCGCTCTGGGCGGGCGTCATCGCGACGATCCTGTTCGGCGGGCTCATCGGCCTCATCAACGGCGTCAACATCTCGGTGCTCGGCATCCCGCCGTTCATCGCGACGCTCGGCATGATGCTCATCGCGGCGGGGCTCTCGCTCGTGATCTCGGGAACCAAGCCGATCTACTTCAAGGACCACCCCGACTTCCAGTCGATCATGAACCTGTCGATCATCCCCGGCATCCGGTTCCCGCTCGGCGTCGCGATCTTCATCGTGATGATCGTCATCGCCGCGGTGCTGCTGTCGAAGACGATCCTCGGCCGGTACACCTTCTCGATCGGCTCGAACGAGGCCGCCACGGCGCTCTCGGGCGTCAACGTGCGCCGCTGGAAGATCATCATCTACACGCTCGCCGGCCTGTTCGTGGGCCTCGCCGGCGTGCTGAGCGCCTCGCGGCTCTCGTCGGCGCAGCCCACCGGCGGCATGGGCCTCGAGCTCGAGGCCATCGCCGCGGTCGTCATCGGCGGCACCTCGCTGCAGGGAGGCAAGGGGTCGATCGTCGGCACCGTCATCGGCGCGCTCATCATGGCGGTGCTCACGAACGGCCTGCGCATCATCTCGGTGCCGCAGGAATGGCAGTCCGTCGCCGTCGGCGTCGTGATCCTCGTGGCCGTCTACCTCGACATGCTGCGCCGCCGGCGCGCCTGACCGAACGACCGTCGACCGCGGCATCCGCCCGACGGGAGCACCATCCGCACCATCGCACCACTCGTCCCGCACCGACCCGCATCACCGAAATCCGAAAGAACAAGGAGTGATCATGTTCAAGAAGCGCACGATCGGCACCGTCGCCGGTCTCGTCGCCGCAGCCCTGGTACTCGCAGGCTGCGCCGACAGCGGCTCGTCAGGCGACGACGCGAGCGGCGACAAGCCGTACGTCGCCCTCGTCTCGAAGGGGTTCCAGCACCAGTTCTGGCAGGCCGTGAAGGCCGGTGCCGAGCAGGCCGCCGAGGAGTTCGACGTGGAGATCACGTTCGAGGGCCCCGACACCGAGGCCGACGTCGACCAGCAGATCCAGATGCTGCAGACCGCGCTCGACAAGAACCCCGCCGCCATCGGCTTCGCCGCGCTCGACAGCCAGGCCGCCGGCCCGCTGCTGCAGCAGGCGAAGGACAGCAGCATCCCCGTCATCGCCTTCGACTCCGGCGTCGACAGCGACATCCCCGTGACGACCGCGGCGACCGACAACCTCGCGGCCGCGGCCGAGGCCGCCAAGCACATGGCCGACGCGATCGACCACACGGGCAAGGTCGCCCTCGTCGTGCACGACCAGACCTCGGTCACCGGCCAGGAGCGCCGCGACGGCTTCGTGCAGTACATGGAGGAGAACGAGCCCGACATCGAGATCGTCGACATCCAGTACGGCGGTGGCGACCAGGCGAAGTCGGCCGACCTCGCCAAGGCGATCATCGCCGCGAACCCCGACCTGAAGGGCATCTACGGCTCGAACGAGGGCTCGGCGATCGGCGTCGTGCAGGCCGTCAAGGAGCTCGGTATCGACCCCGCGACCCTCGCGGTCGTCGGCTTCGACTCCGGCAAGGCGCAGATGGACGCGATCCGCGACGGGCTCATGATCGGCGCCATCACGCAGAACCCGGTCGGCATCGGCTACGAGACCGTCAAGGCGGCCGTCGAGGCCATCGACGGCAAGGACCTGCCGAAGACCATCGACACGGGCTTCTACTGGTACGACTCGACGAACATCGACGACGACGAGATCCAGGCCGTGCTCTACGAGTAGGCCGACCGAGCAGCCGGGGGCGTCGACGGGAGTCGGCGCCCCTTCTGCATGCCTTCGGGTTGCGACGTGCAGTCGCGTTCGGGCGTGCAGCCGAGTTCGGGCGAGCAGTCAGTGCTCGGCTCGTCGTCGAGTGAGGGGGTCGGATGCCCGGTCAGAGGGCAGATCTCAGCCATTGCTCGACGCCGCTGACGTGCACGACCGTGAGCGCCTGCGCGAGGTCGGCGTCGCCCGCGGCGATCGCGTCGAGGATCGCATGGTGCTCGTGCAGGGTGCGGTCGACCGCGTTCTCCTCGGTGATGCCGCGCCACACGCGCGCCCGCACGGTGTGCCCCGAGAGCGAGTCGATGAGGCTCGCCAGGTAGGCGTTGCCGGTGGCCTCGGCGATGCCGCGGTGGAACTCGAGGTCGTGCGTCACGAGCCCCTCGACGTCGGTGGCCTCGTCGACGCTCGTGACCACCGAGCGCAGTCGCTCGATCGTCGCCTCGTCGGCGTTGCGGGCCGCGAGCGAGGCGGCGGCCGGCTCGAGGATGCGGCGCACGGCGAAGATCTCGAGCACCGACTGGTCGTCGTGCAGGTCGATGACGAACGACATCGCCTCGAGCAGCAGGCGCGGTTCGAGGCTGGTGACGTAGGTGCCGTCGCCGCGCCGCACGTCGAGGACGCGGATGACCTCGAGGGCCTTGACGGCCTCGCGGAGCGATGAGCGCGACAGGCCGAGCCGGTCGCTGAGCTCCTTCTCGGGCGGGAGTCGCTCACCCGGAGCGAGTTCGCCGGTGAGGATCATCTCCTTGATCTTGAGGATCGCTTCGTCGGTGACGGCCATTCGTGCATCGTAGCGCGGCGGGGCGCCGAAATCGGCGCAGACATCCGATCTTTCGGCGGGGTGCCGAAGGCAGGGTGCGACGGGCGACCAGCGCCCGCGATCAGGCGTGGCGCCAGAGGTGCATCGACGCGTAGCTGCGCCACGGTGCCCACCGGGCGCCGTACGCGGTGAGTGCGCGGGCATCGCCGGGCAGCCCCAGTGCGACGGCGCCGTTGCGGAGCGCCAGGTCGCCGGTGAGCAGCACGTCTGGCGCGCCCGTGACGCGCATCGCGACGTAGCCGGCGGTCCACGGGCCGATGCCCGGGATCTCGAGCAGCTTCGCCTCGAGGTCGTGCCGCTCGCGGTCGGACGAGACCACGAGCTCGCCCGAGGCGAGTCGTCTGGCGACGTCGACGATCGTGCGGATGCGCGCCGCAGGCCCTCGGAGCACCTCCGCGCCGTGCTCGGCGATCGCCTCGGCCGTGGGGAACAGCAGCGCGAGGTCGGAAGCTTCGGCAAGGTGCTCGCCGAGCTCGGCGGCGAGCCGCCCGAGGGCCGTGCGGGCCGCCGCGACCGAGATCTGCTGGCCGATGAGCGCACGGAAGACCAGCTCGTGCGGGTCGAGGCAGCCGGGGAGCCGGATGCCGGGCACCTCGGCGACCGACGCGGCGAACGCCGGTTCGGCGCCGAGCGCGGCGTCGATGGCCTGCGCGTCGGCATCGAGGTCGAACAGGCGCCGAACACGCGCGACGAGCGGCGGGAGGTCGCCGAGCCCGGCCAGCCGGGCCTCGACCTCGATGCTCGGGGAGGCGGCGTCGCCGCCGGGCTCCAGCGAGAGCAGCGCGGGCCCGCCGGGAAGGCGCAGCGTGCGTGCGAACCGCGGGGCGCCGTCGGGGGAGACCGAGGCGTGCTCGACGCCCGAGACGGTGCGCGCGGCGAGCCAGGCGAAGACACCCGCAGCGTCGAAGGGCGCACGCGCGGGCAGCCGCAAGCGCACGACCCCGGCACCGGCGCCGGCACCCGCGGCGGTGCTCGTCTCGTCGGGCGACTCGGCGCTCGCACGCTCGGCGTCGCGCCGATCGACGAGGGTGAGGTCGGCCGGTCCGATGCGGTCGGGGCGCCCTCGCTCGTGCACCCGCGCCGAGGCGCGCACCTCGAGCGGGCTGCGTTCGTACACCTCGCGGATCGTGTCGTTGAACTGCCGGATGCTGCCGAACCCCGACGCGAACGCCACGTCGGCCACCGGCAGCGACGTCGAGGTCAGCAGCGTGCGCGCGGTCTGCGCACGGTGCGCGCGCGCGAGCGCGAGTGGACCTGCGCCGAGCTCCGCCGTGAGCACCCGGGTGAGGTGCCGCGGCGTGTACCCGAGGCGCGCGGCGAGCCCGGGAACGCCGTCGCGCTCGACCACGCCGTCGGCGATGAGCCGCATGGCGCGGGCCGCGAGGTCGTCGCGCAGGTTCCACTCGGGGGAGCCGGGCACGGCGTCGGGCAGGCACCGCTTGCACGCGCGCAGCCCGGCCTCGTGCGCGGCCGCGGCCGTGAGGTAGAACGTCACGTTCGAGGGCTTGGGCGAGACCGCCGGGCAGCTCGGTCGGCAGTAGATGCCCGTCGAGTGCACGCCGGTGATGAACTGCCCGTCGAAGCGGGCGTCGCGCGCCTGCATGGCGCGGTAGCGCTCGGCGAAGACGGGGTCGTCGACGGACTGCTCGCTGAGCGTTCGCGACGTCGTTGCGGTGCTGGGCATGCCTCAACCCTGACACGCGCCACCGACATCCGATGGCGGGAATCGGACATCAGCGGTCGCCCATATGCTGGGCCCATGCCCTCCGATGTGCTCGCCCAGCTGACCGCCGCCCTCGGCTCCTGCGTCTCGACGGCGCCGGCCGAGCTCGACGCGCTGCGTGAAGACCGCTCGGGCTGGCGCAGTGCGCACCGGGCGATCACGGTCGTGCACGCGGCATCCGTCGACGACGTGCAGCAGGTGATGCGCCTCGCGCACGCGAGCGGCACCCCCGTCGTCGTGCGGGGCGCGGGCACCGGCCTCGCGGGCGGCGCCATCTCGAGCGACGGATGCCTCGTGCTCGATCTCGCGGGCATGAACCGCATCCTCGAGATCAGCGAGGCCGACGAGCTCGCGGTCGTCGAGGCCGGCGTGCTGAACGGCGACCTGGCCGCCGCGGTCGCCCCGCTCGGCCTCTGGTACGCGCCCGACCCCGCCAGCCGCGCGATCTCTTCCATCGGCGGCAACATCGCCACGAACGCCGGCGGCCTGCTGTGCGCCAAGTACGGCGTCACGCGCGAGTCGGTGCTCGCGCTCGCCGTCGTGCTCGCCGACGGGCGTCTGCTGCGCACCGGGCACCGCACGGTCAAGGGTGTCACGGGCTACGACCTCACGGCACTGCTCACGGGTTCCGAGGGCACGCTCGGCGTCATCGTCGAGGCCACGGTGCGCCTGCGTCCGCTGCCCGCCGGCGAGGTCGTCACGATCGCGGCGGCGTTCCCCGACGTCGAGACGGCGGCCGCGGCATCCGCAGCCGTCACCGCCTCGCGCGTGCGGCCGGCCATGCTCGAGCTCATGGACGCCGGGGGCATCGCCCGCGTGGCCGAGCACCTCGGCACCGGTGCGCTCGCGGGCACGCCCCTCGCGACGCTCGCGCCGGGCGAGGCGTTCCTGCTCGCGCAGACCGACCAGGCCGGTGCCGCTGCGGAGGCCGACGTGATCGAGGCGGCCTTCGCCGCCGCCGGCGGGCGCGTGAGCCGGTCGACGGATGCCGCGTCGGGCGAGCGTCTCGTCGCGATCCGTCGTGCGTGGCACGGCGCGCTCGCCTCGCGCGGGCAGGTGCTCATCGAGGACGTCGCCGTGCCGCGCTCGAGGCTGCCCGAGATGTTCCGCGCGATCGAGCGCATCGGCCGCGAGCACGGGCTCGAGATCCCGACGCTCGCGCATGCCGGCGACGGCAACCTGCACCCGAACTTCGTGTTCGGCGCCGATGACGACGGCGGCGACCCGGGCGAGGTGCCCGAGCACGTGTGGGCGGCGGCCGACGCGATGTTCCGCGAGGCGGTCGCCCTCGGCGGCACGCTCACGGGCGAGCACGGCGTCGGGGTGCTGAAGCGCAGGTGGCTGGCCGACGAGCTCGGCGACCTGCAGTTCGAGCTGCAGCGCGGCATCAAGGCGCTGTTCGACCCGACCGGCATCCTGAGTCCGGGCGTGATGTTCGAGGCCGGCGCGACGACGGCGCCGACCACGCGCCAGCCAGGGCTCGCCACGCCGCAGCCCGTCCGTTCGACGCCGCAGCCCGCCGTTCCCGAGGAGGACCGATGACCGATCCCGTGCCCGACGCGTACCGATCGTCGCCCGAGGCCTACCGGACCGGGCCCGTCGTGAACCCGGGGCCGTCGCCCCGGTCGTTCATGCCGCCCCCGGCTCCGGTCATCGTGCCGACCCGGCGCGGCGCGGGGGCGTTCGCGCCGATCGGCATCGCGGTCGCGGTACTCGTGGGTGTGCTCGTCATCGCGTACTTCGCGGTCGCCCTCGGCATCCCGACCCTCCTGATCGGCAGCCTCCTCGCGTTGGCGCCGCTCGCGATCGTGCTGCTCGCGGTGCGCTGGATCGACCGCTGGGAGCCCGAGCCGCGCTGGGCGCTGTGGTTCGCGTTCCTGTGGGGTGCGGCCGTCTCGGTCGCGATCGCGCTCCTCGTCGACACGGGCGTGCAGCTCGCCATGGCGTTCGCGCTCAACACCGGGCCCGACGAGGCGATGCAGGCCGTCGTGCAGGCGCCCATCGTCGAGGAGGTCGCGAAGGGCCTCGGCGTGCTGCTGCTCTTCACGTTCTCGCGCAGCCACTTCGACGGACCGGTCGACGGGCTCGTGTACGCCGCCACGGTCGCCGCCGGATTCGCGTTCACCGAGAACATCCTCTACTTCGGATCGGCGCTCATCGAGGGCGGCAGCGCGGCGCTCGGAGCGACGTTCGTCGTGCGCGGCCTGTTCTCGCCGTTCGCGCACGTGCTCTTCACGGCGTGCACCGGGCTCGCGATCGGCCTCGGCGCGCGGCGCACGCGCGGCCCCGGCATCCTCGTCTGGTTCCTCGGCGGCCTCGCGTGCGCGATCGCGCTGCACGCGCTCTGGAACGGGTCGCTGACCTTCGCCACCGACGCGGTCGCGCTGTACCTGCTCGTGCAGGTGCCCATCTTCATCGCGGCGATCGTCATCACCGTGCTGCTCCGTCGCCAGGAACGCTCGATCACGCGCGCCAGGCTGCTCGAGTACGCGGCAGCGGGGTGGTTCAACCCCGACGAGGTCGAGGGGCTCGCCTCGCCGGCCGGCCGCAGCGCGGCGCTCGCGTGGGGCCGGTCGCAGGTGCCCCCGCGCACCGAGCAGGTCAAGCGCTTCATCGCGGACGCCACGCGGCTGGCGTTCACCCGGCAGGCCATCGTGACCGGGCGTGCCGACGCCCGACGCATCGCCGACGAGCGCGAGCTGCTCGACCTCGTCGCCGCCGACCGGCGTGCGATCGCGGGGCCGGGCGCCTGAGCGCCGACCGGTCCGGCGCCTGAGCGCACTGCCGTTCCCGGCGCTCGGCACGTAGGATTGCCGCATCCAGATTGACGGCGATCGGAGTCGGCATGCCCGTGCCGCAGTACCCGCAGAGTCCGATGCTGCGCGATCGGCTGCTGCACCTCCAGGAAGACGCGATCGCCGCCGGATCCGCGCCGCCCGTGCTGCGGCCGGTCGTGCGCGAGTCGTGGGAGCGCGCGATCCGCGGCGCGATCGATCCCGATCGGGCGCTGCCGCGCCTCGACCTCGATGAAGACGCGTTCCGCGACTACCGCGCGGGCCACGCCCTGGCGCCCGTCATGCCCGTCATCCGTCGTCTCCTCGTCGAAGGTGCAGACGAATCGGGACTGGTCATCGCGATCGGCGACGCGCAGGGTCGCCTGCTCTGGGTCGATGGCGACGCGGGGCTGCGACGTCGGGCCGAGGACATGCTCTTCGTCGCCGGCGCCGACTGGTCGGAGGCGAGCGTCGGCACGAGCGCCCCCGGCACCGCCCTCGCGCTCGACCGCGCCGTGCAGATCCGCGGCGCCGAGCACTACAACCGCATCGTGCACCCCTGGAGCTGTACCGCCGCTCCCGTGCACGACCCCGCGACCGGCGAGATCCTCGGCGTCATCGACATCACGGGCACCGATCTGGCGGTCGCACCGCACGCGCTGTCGCTCGTGTCGGCGACGGTCGCCGCCGTCGAGGCCGAGCTGCGCATCGCCCGGCTCGAGTCGGCCGTGAAGGCGACGATCCGTCGGGCACGGGCGCGCCCGGTCTCCGCCGCCGAGGCCGTCCGCACACCGCTCAGCGTGCTCGGCGAGCATCGCCCGAGACTCGGCTCGACCGAGCTGAGCCCGCGCCACGCCGAGATCCTCGCCCTGCTCGCGTGGCATCCGCGCGGACTCGGAGCCGAGCGCCTCGCCTCGCTCCTGTCCGAACAGGATGTCTCGCCCGTCACCGTGCGCGCCGAACTCGTGCGCCTGCGCCGCGTGCTCGACGCCGCGCGAGAGCCGGCCCTCGAGTCCCGCCCGTACCGCCTCGCGCGCGAGGTCGACCTCGACGCGGCATCCGTCGCGAACCTGCTCGCGCGCGGGTCGCTGCGCCGGGCCTTCGACCGGTACGTCGGCCCGGTGCTGCCCGCGTCGACCGCCCCCGGCATCGTCGAGATCCGCGAGGAGCTCGCCGGTCGCCTGCGCGAATCCATGCTGTCGGATGCCGCGCCCGACCTCCTGGCCGCCTTCGCCGAGCGCGACGAGAACCGGCAGGACGCCGACGTGTGGCGCGCCCTGCTCGGCGTGCTGCCGCCGCGATCCCCACGCCGGGCCTCGGTGGTCGCCCACCTCGAACGGCTCGAGGCCGCGCAGCGCTGAGCCGCGGCGACACGAAATTCAGGAGATCGGCCACCACGGGCGCTCTCCGCGACCCATCTCCGCAGATCTCCTGAATTTCGTGACGGCCACCCGACCGCATCGGTTGAGCCGCCGCATCCGCTCGGCGTGCATGGCACCGGCGGCGCCCTATGTCAGGATCGATCCGCGGAACCGGCGCCTCCCCGTGCGCGAGGGTCCGAGCCATGCGCATGATCGCGCCGAACGGATGGAGCCCCGTTGGCCTCGAGGGAGCAGGAGAGCATGTTGCTCGCTCGCCGTGCCCGGCCGGGTCTGCCGCGGCGTCGGCTTCCGGGCCTCGTTCTGCTCGCCGTCTGGCTGGTCGTCGCCGTGTACGTCGTCAGCGTCGTGGTGCGCAGCGGCAGCACCGAGCTCACCGTCGTGCTGCTCTTCATCGCGGTGGCGGTGGTCGGCCAGATCGTCGGGTTCGGACTGGCCCGCCGGAGGGTCCGCGCGCTTCGCGACGCACGCGGACTCGCGGGGGAAGGGCTCATCGTGCGCACGACTGCGGCCTTCTCGCATTTTCCCCCGAGGGAGATCGGGCTCATCGAGTCGTACACGCACGCGAGGCGCACGTATCAGGTGATGGAGATCTCGGACCGCGCCATCACGCTCCACGCGGTTCCACGCGCCGGCCATTCGGCCGGCGCGAAGCTGAGATTCGATCGCATCGAGAGCATCACCGTCGGCACGGCCGGATTCGCGGACTTCGCCGAGCGTGCCATCGTGATCTCCGGGCAGGAGCGAGGCCGCCCCTACCATTTGGGCATCGTCCCGGTCGAGCTCTCCTCGCCGTGGCTGATGCCGGTCAGCGACGCGGAGTACACCGAGGTGCTGACGATGCTGATCGAGGCGGCGGCAGCGACGATCGCGCCGACTTCGACAGCGAGCGGCGAGCTGTGATCGCCGACCCGAAACGGGCGGATTCCGACGCGCAGCGCTGAGCCGCGGCGTCACGAAATTCAGGAGATCGGCCACCACGGGCGCTCTCCGCGACCCGTCTCCGCGGATGTCCTGAATTTCGAGACGGCCACCCGACCGCATCGCCCGAGCCGCGGCATCCGCTCGCCCGAGCCCGAGCCCGAGCTCGAGCCCGAGCCCGAGCCCGAGCCCGAGCCCGAGCCCGAGCCCGGGCGCGCGCCTGCGCCAGCCGCGCCTGCGCCCACGCCTCTGCTGGCGCGTTGCAACGCACCTGCAACCCTCGGGCAACCCGGTCGCAACGGCCGCGCTCCTACCGTGATCTGCAACCCCCGCGCCGTGCGCCTGCGCGGTGCGGGGGAACCAGCCACTGGTCAATCAGACAACGACGTCAAGGAGACACGATGACCGTGTACGCCGCGCCCGGCACCACCGGCGCACTGATCGAGTTCAAGCCCCGCTACGAGCACTTCATCGGCGGCGAATGGGTGAAGCCCAAGGAGGGCGCCTACTTCGAGAACATCTCGCCCGTGAACGGCCGCCCGTTCACCGAGGTCGCCCGCGGCACCGCGGCCGACATCGACGCCGCGCTCGACGCCGCGCACAAGGCCGCCCCCGCGTGGGGTCGCACGAGCGCCACGGAGCGCGCCCGCGTGCTGCACGCGATCGCCGACCGCATCGACGCGAACCTCGAACTGCTCGCCGTCGCCGAGACCTGGGACAACGGCAAGTCGATCCGAGAACCGCTGAACGCCGACCTGCCCCTCGCGAGCGACCACTTCCGCTACTTCGCGAGCCTCATCCGCGCGCAGGAGGGCAGCTTCACGCAGCTCGACAACGACACCGTGGCGTACCACTTCCACGAGCCGCTGGGCGTGGTCGGCCAGATCATCCCGTGGAACTTCCCGCTGCTCATGGCCGTGTGGAAGCTCGCGCCGGCGCTCGCCGCGGGCAACGCGGTGGTGCTGAAGCCCGCCGAGCAGACGCCCACGTCGATCCTCGTGCTCATGGAGCTCATCGCCGACATCCTGCCGCCCGGCGTCGTGAACGTCGTGAACGGCTTCGGCGTCGAGGCGGGCAAGCCGCTCGCCTCGTCGAACCGCATCCGCAAGATCGCGTTCACCGGCGAGACGACGACGGGCCGCCTCATCCTGCAGTACGCGTCGAACAACATCATCCCGTCGACCGTCGAACTCGGCGGCAAGAGCCCGAACATCGTGTTCGAGTCGGTCGCCGACAAGCGCGACACGTTCTACGACAAGGCGCTCGAGGGCTTCAGCCTGTTCGCCTTCAACCAGGGCGAGGTGTGCACCTGCCCGAGCCGCTCGCTCATCCAGAAGTCGATCTACGACACGTTCCTCGACGACGCGATCGAGCGCACGAAGCAGGCGAAGCAGGGCAACCCGCTCGACACCGAGACCCAGGTCGGGGCGCAGGCCTCGAACGACCAGCTCGAGAAGATCCTGAGCTACATCGACATCGGCAAGCAGGAGGGCGCGAAGCTGCTGCTCGGCGGCGAACGCGCCGACCTCGGCGGCGACCTCAGCGAGGGCTACTACGTGCAGCCGACGATCTTCGAGGGCCAGAACCGCATGCGGCTCTTCCAGGAGGAGATCTTCGGCCCGGTCGTCGCCGTCACGAGCTTCACCGACTACGCCGACGCCATCGAGATCGCGAACGACACCCTCTACGGGCTCGGCGCCGGCGTCTGGAGCCGCAACGGCAACGAGGCGTACCGGGCCGGCCGCGACATCCAGGCCGGTCGCGTGTGGGTGAACAACTACCACGCGTACCCCGCCGGGGCGGCGTTCGGCGGCTACAAGTCCTCGGGCATCGGCCGCGAGAACAACAAGGCCGCGCTCGACCACTACCAGCAGACGAAGAACCTGCTCGTCAGTTACAACGAGAGCCCGCTCGGGTTCTTCTGATCCGGGGGACCGCGATGAGCACTGACGTACCGGGCGTGGGGGCGCTCGGCAGGGTCGTCGCCTCGATCACGGTCGCGGGGGATCGGATGCCGCGGGTGGAACTGAGCCCCGCGGCATCCGAGCTCCTCGCGATGCTGTGGTCGAAGCACGGGCCGCTCATGTTCCACCAGTCGGGCGGATGCTGCGACGGCAGCTCGCCCATGTGCTACCCAGCCGGCGAGTTCATCACGAGCGACGCCGACGTGCTGCTCGGCAAGCTCGACCTCGGGCCGGGCGGCGAAGGCGGGGCGGATGCCGCGGGCGGGTCGGGCGGCGAACACGGCGCGGATGCCGCGGGCGGGTCGGGCGGCGAAGGCGGGGCGGATGCCGCGGGCGGGCCTGTCGGCGAACACGGAAGGGCTGCGGATGCCGGCGCGTCGCGCGTCGTGCCGTTCTGGATGTCGGCCGAGCAGTTCGCCTACTGGCGCCACACCTACCTCACGGTGGACGTCGTGAAGGGGCGGGGGAGCGGGTTCTCGGTGGAGGCGCCTGAGGGGGTGCGGTTCATGATCAGGTCGCGGCTCATGGAGGAATGAGCCGGGCCGCCGGACGCAAAGAAACTCGCCGCCCTGCGGTGTGGCAATGCCGACGACTCTGCGGGACGACGAGTTCTTAGGGGTTCAAGACTGCGACATGTTCGCAGTCAGCGCAAGAGGGTGTGGACGGTTGTCCGCGGCATCCGCGTCGGGTTGGATGGAACCCATGACTGACACGAACAGCAAGCCCGAGATCGACGCGCCCGAGGGCCCCGCCCCCGCAGACCTCGTCATCGAGGACATCGTGGTGGGCGACGGCGCCGAGGCGACGCCCGGCTCCACGGTCGACGTGCACTACCTCGGCGTCGAGTACGACACCGGCGACGAGTTCGACTCCTCGTGGAGCCGCAACCAGTCGATCAACTTCCCGCTGCAGGCGCTCATCGCCGGCTGGCAGGAGGGCATCCCGGGCATGAAGGTCGGCGGTCGCCGCAAGCTGATCGTGCCGCCGCACAAGGCCTACGGCCCCGCCGGCGGCGGACACCGCCTCTCGGGCCAGACCCTGATCTTCGTGATCGACCTGCTCGGCGTGAGCTGAGCGCCCGAGACCCGCACCACTGAACCACCCGAAGGCCGTCGGCGCACGCCGGCGGCCTTCGTCGTGCGCGCGGATGGGCGGGCGTGCGGCACGCGGCATCCGCTCGGCTACGATCGGCGGGTGCCGATGACGTTCACTCCCTACCTCGTGCTGTGCGCCGTCCACCTCGTGCTCCTCGAGACGGGGCCGGGCTGGTCGATCACGGCGACCAAGGCGCTGTTGATGCCGCTGCTCGCGCTCGGCGTCGTGCTCGCTGCCCGCCGCACGCGGCCCGTGCCGCTCGCGTTGCCGTGGATGCTCCTGGCCGCGATCGCGCTGTCGTGGGCGGGCGACGTCGCCCTCTCGTTCCCGGGCATGTTCGTCGTCGGGCTGGGGGCGTTCCTGCTCGCGCACGTCGCGTACATCACGGTGTTCGTGCGCCTGCCGGGCCGCGGCGGCGGCCGGTCGGACGACGGCCGGTCGGGCGACGGCCAGGACCGGGGCACCGTCCGTTCGGGCATCGCCGCGTCGACCCGGCGGCGGCCGCCGCTCTGGACGCTCGTCTACGTCGTGTGGTTCGGCGGATTCATCGCGCTGCTCGGTCCGCACACCGGCGCGCTCCTCGTGCCGGTCGCGCTCTATGGGCTCGTGCTGGGGCTCATGGCGGCCTTCGCCGCGGCCCGGGGCCCGGTGATGGCGATCGGCGGCGCGCTCTTCGTGACGTCGGACTCCGTGCTGGGACTCGGCCGGTTCCTGCCCGGGTACGACTTCGCGCTGCACGACCTCACGGTCATGACCACCTACCTGGCGGCGCAGCTGCTCATCGCGATCGGGGTGCTCGCGGCGCTTCGCGCTTCGGCTCGGCCGTCTCGCGAACCCGATCGACCAGTTGCCGCCACGGCCCCGTGAGCTGGGCCTCGGCGAGCGTCGCCGACTCGGCGGGCGGCTGGCCCGCCGAGGGCTCCGGCTCGGCGGGGCTCGCGGAGGTCGAAGCGGGCTCGTCGGGCTCGCACCGGATGTCCCACGTGAACCGGTCGGGCTGCGCCGGCGGTTCGGGCACGTCGTTCCAGGGCAGCTCCTCGATGAGCACGAACCAGTCGTCGGCGTCGGGCTGATCGTCGACCTTCACATGCCAGGTGAGTCGGATGCCGGCAAGGCCGCCGCTGCGCGCCACGAAGACGTCCATGCCGCCCACGGTACCCCTCGTTCGCCTACGCGGACAGGACCCCGACCTCGCGCCATCCCTCGCGCACGGCCTCGGCCTCGCGCGACGCCTCGCCGAAGCGGAGCCCTGCCTGCCGCACGGTCTCGTCGGCGAACTGCGCGAAGGTGGCGTCTTCGTCGAGCCGCCCTGCGGTGAGCGTGTCGTACCAGATGCGCCCGACGTGCTCCCAGGCGAAGCCGCCCAGTCTGCGGGCCGCGAGCGCGAACGCCCGGTTCGGGATGCCCGAGTTGAGGTGCACGCCGCCGTTGTCGTCGGTCGTCTCGATGTAGTCGCGCATGTGCCCGGGTTGCGGGTCGCGTCCGAGCACGTCGTCGTCGTAGGCCGTGCCGGGCTCGAGCATCGAGCGCAGGGCTCGACCCTGCACCTCGTCGGTGAAGATGCCCTCGCCGATGAGCCAGGTCGCCGCCTCGGCGTCTTGACCGAGCGCGTACTGCTCGACGAGCGCTCCGAACGCGTCGGAGACGTGCTCGTTGAGCGCACCTGACTGGTTCTGGTAGCGCAGCTTCGCGGTGTGCTCGGTGACGCCGTGCGCGAGCTCGTGCCCGATGACGCTCAGCGAATCGGTGAAGCCGCGGAAGATCTCGCCGTCGCCGTCGCCGAACACCATGCGCTCGCCGTCCCAGAAGGCGTTGTCGTACTTGTCGCCGAAGTGCACGGTGGCCTCGAGCGGCATGCCGCGCCCGTCGATGGAGTCGCGGCCGAGGACGCGGTCGAACATGCGGTGGGTGTCGCCGAGGCCGTCGTAGGCGTCGTCGACGGCCTCGTCGCCGGTCGCCCGCTCGCCTTCGCGCCGCACGAGCCGGCCGGGCAGCCGTTCGGTGCCCTCGGCGTCGGAGATACGCCGTTCGGGTGCCGAAGGCGCGTCGGGCAGGGCGCTCGGCTGGTCGGAGTCCCGGCCGAGCGGGAGCCCGGGGGAGTCGGGGCCGAGCCGGGCGGGCGGCTCGCGCAGGAGGGCGCGCCTCGCGGCCTCGGCGGCGAGCGGGTACCGCGCACCCGCGGCCTCGGCGATGCGGTCGAGCAGGTAGGGCGGAACGATCGTCGGCATGCGTCGATGCTGGCAGCAGCCCCCGACATCCGCCCGCCGCCGCGCCGGAGCGGCGCTCCGCCGTTCCTCGTAGGCTTGACGGGTGACCACCACCCCGCTCCTCGGCCTCCTGCTCGACGTCGACGGCCCCATCGCGAGCCCCGTGACCCGCTCGATCGCGATCCCGTCGATCGCGCGCGACCTCGCGACCCTCGCGAACGCCGGGGTCCCGGTCATCTTCAACACCGGCCGCTCCGATGCCTTCATCGCCGAGCAGGTCGTGCCGCCGCTGCTGGCCGCCGGCCTCGAACCCGGTGCGCCCGTGTGGGCGATCTGCGAGAAGGGGGCGGTCTGGGCCTCGATCGACACCGACGGCCTCGGCGAGGTGTTCGTCGACCTCGACCTCGCGATGCCGACCGACTTCTCCGACGCGATGCGCGAGTACGTCGCGGCGCACTTCGACGAGTTCGGCTTCTTCGACGAGACCAAGCGGGCCATGGTCTCGGTCGAGCAGCACGTGCACGTCGAGAACGCCGACTACCTCGCGGCCCAGCCGGGCTTCGACGACCACGCGCACGAGGCGCTCGCCGAGCGCGGGTTCGGCACCGTGCGCGAGGGTCACGAGCGACCGGATGGCGCGGGCCGCGTGCACTGGCGCATCGACCCCACGATCATCTCCACCGACATCGAGTCGGTGCGGCTCGGCAAGGACCTCGGCGCCGAGCGGGCGGTCGCGCTGCTCGCCGAGCGGGGCATCCGCCCGCAGCACTGGCGCACGGTGGGCGACTCGCGCGGCGACTACGCGATGGCGACCTGGCTGCACGAGCGCGGCGAGCAGGTGCGCCACGTCGACGTGCGACCGGCCGACGGCGTGCCGGCCACCGCATACCCCGTGCTCACGGCCGGCGACCTCATCCACGACGAGGCGGGTGCGGTGTTCCTCTGCCGCTGGGTCGCCGCCGTGGCCCGCGGCGCGCTCGCCGACGACGAGTAGGAGCGGGCGGATGCCGCGCACGAACGACGACCCGGCGCCGGAGGCGGGGCCCGCGGCATCCGACCGTGCGATCGAGCCGGCCGCGCTGCGGCAGCATCCGCTCGCCCTGGTTCCCGCCCTGCTCGTGTGCGGTGCCGCGGTGCTGCTGTTCGGGTTCCTGCTGCCGATCGCGGGCTACGCGATGCTCGCCGTCGGGCTCGTCGCCGCGTGGCTCTGCGACCGCTCGGGTCGCACCGAGCGGCTGCTCGCCGACCTCGCGCTCATCGCGGTCGGCCAGGTGATCATCTCGACGGCGTCGATGAAGGCCGACCTCAGTGATGCAGGCATGGTGCGCTTCGCGGTCGTGCTGGGTCTCGCGGTGCTCGTGCCGTTCCTGATCTCGCGGTTCCTGTACCGGGAGCGCACGATCCGCTTCCCGTGGCGCACGGGCAACCGCTGGACCCGCACCCAGTGGCTCTACCTGATCTTCGTGACGCTCGCGGGCTGGCTGATCCTGCCGTTCTACTTCATCACCTCGGGCGTGTACCTCAACTGGCCGACCGTGACCGAGCCCGACGAGATCGGGCGGCTGCTCGTGGGCGTCATCGCGGTCGGCACGTGGGACGAGCTGTTCTTCATCTGCACGGTGTTCGTGCTGCTGCGGCGGCACTTCCCGACGTGGCAGGCGAACCTGCTGCAGTCGATCGTGTTCGTGTCGTTCCTGTGGGAACTCGGGTACCAGTCGTGGGGCCCGCTGCTCACGATCCCGTTCGCGCTCATCCAGGGCTACACGTTCAAGCTCACCAAGTCGCTCGGCTACGTCTTCACCGTGCACATGCTCTTCGACGCCGTCGTGTTCGCGGTCATCGTGTACGCGCACACCGGGTGGCCGGCGATCTTCCTGCTCGCGCCGTAGCGCCGACCCGCCGGCGCGCTCAGGCCGCGGATGCCTCGGGCGCGTCGAGCTCGGCGACGATCCGCCGCACGGCTTCGCGCCCGGCGCGGTTCGCCCCGACGGTCGACTGCGATGGGCCGTACCCGATGAGGAACAACCGCGGATCGTCGAGCGAACGCGTGTCGGCGACCCGGAACCCGCCCTGCGGGGTGCGCAGCCCGAGCGGCGCGAGGTGGGAGACCGCCGGCCGGAACCCGGTCGCCCAGAGGATGACGTCGGCGGGCTCGAAGCTGCGATCGGGCATCCGCACGCCGTGCTCCTCGATCGACGCGAACATCGGGTGCCGCACGAGCACGCCGCGCGCCTCGGCCGCGCGCGCCCACGGCGTCCAGTGCATGCCGGTGACCGAGATGACGCTGCCGGGCGGCAGGCCTAGGCGCACCCGCGCCTCGACGCCCGCGATCGCGGCGGTGCGCGCGGGGAGGTCGAAGTCCGCCTCGACCCACTCGGGCTCGCGGCGGGTGACCCAGAACGTGTCGGCGACGTGGGAGATCTCGTCGAGGAGCTGCACGGCCGAGACCCCCGCCCCGACGATGACGACCCGACGCCCGGCGAAGGCGTCGGCCGAGACGTAGTCGGCGACATGCAGCTGCCGTCCGCGGAAGCGGTCGGCCCCCGGAACCCACGGCAGGAACGGGCGGGTCCACGTGCCCGTCGCGTTGACCACGAACCTCGCGGCCCAGGTGCGGGAGCCGTCGGCTGTCTCGGTCTCGACCAGCAGCCGACCGTTCGGGTCGTCGTCGGCCCGTCGCACGGCGCGGACGAGGACCGGGCGCTCGACCTGCAGGTCGAAGCGGTGTTCGTACTCCGCGAAGTAGGCCGGCAGCACATCCATGGCGGAGGCCGCTGGGTCGGCCGGCGGCACCGCGAACCCGGGCAGCTCGTGGATGCCGTTCACGGTGGCCATGCGCAGCGACGCCCAGCGGTGCTGCCACGCGCCGCCCGGTGCGGCCTCGCCGTCGAGGACGACGAACGTGCGAGCGGATGCCTCGGGCGAGCCGACGGGCGTCAACCCGCGCCGCCGGAGGTGATACCCGGCCGACAGCCCGGCCTGGCCCGCGCCGATCACCACGACGTCGACCGGGATCGCAGGCTCATGCACATGTATGGAAACGACGCCGTGCGGGGGCGTATTCCACCGGCGCGGCGGGTCGGCCGGCTCGGGTGCCGTCGCTGCACACGCAGTCTCCGTCGAGGGACGGATGCCGCGGCATCCGCACGAGCGGAATCCACCGCACGACGGACGCGCCCGTGCCGCCCCTCCTGATGGCATTGAGGCATGACCGAGCACTCCACGCCGATCGTTCCCGCGCCCGCCCCTGCGCCCGCTCCGGGTACCCCGGCGCCCGCGCCGATCGAGGCACCTGCCGTACCCGACTACGCCGCAGCACCGATGCGTGCCTCCGCCCATGCGAACGTCGCTCCGGCTGTCGGGGCCTCCGCGCTGCCGTCGCGGCGCGAGGAGGCCGCGAATCGCCAGCGTGCGAAGAACGTCGCCGCCGCCCCGATCATCCCGGTGCGCGTGCCCTGGGTCGCCGTCGGCGTGTTCGTCGTGATCGCGTTCGTCGGGGCGTGGCTCGTCGCGCTGCCGCTGTGGACCTCGGACGAAGGCCTCGCACATCCGCTGTTCGGTCTGCTGGCGCCGGCCATGATGTTCACGCCCGCACTCGCGACGCTCGTGGTCGTGCTGTGGGTGCGGCGTCCGGCGAGCATCCCGCGTTCGCTCGGCCTCACGCCGATCCGGCCGGCGGGTCGCACCTGGTTCTTCATCGCGCTCGCATTCGTCACCTTCACCCTGCTGCCGTTGCTCGCGCTCCTGGTCGGGCACGCAATCGGACTGCTCCGTGTCGACTTCGTCGGGTTGAGCGGCGTGCAGGCGATGATCGACGCGCTGAACGGGAACGCGGGCGGGCAGGCGGTGCCCATCGAGGCATCCGTCGTCGTGCTGCTGACGCTCGTGTCGCTGCCGTTCCTGACCGCGGTCAACAGCGTGGCCGCGTTCGGCGAGGAGATCGGATGGCGCGGCTGGCTGCTGCCGGTGCTGCGACCGCTCGGCACCATCTGGGCGCTCCTGCTCTCCGGCGCGATCTGGGGCCTCTGGCATGCGCCGCTGATCCTGCTCGGCTACAACTACCAGCGCACCGACCTGCTCGGGCTCGCGAGCATGGTCGTGTTCTGCGTGCTCACGGGCGTCGTCATCGGGTGGATGCGGCTGCGCTCGGCGTCGGTCTGGCCCGCGGTCGTCGCGCACGGCGCGATCAACACGGCCACGACCCAGTTCATGATCTTCGTCGACGCCGATTCGCTGGCCGACCCGGGGGCGCTCTGGGGGAGCGTGCTCGGGTGGTCGGGTTGGATCCTGCTCGCCGCGGCGATCGCCGTGCTCGTGGTGACGCGTCAGCTGTGGAAGCAGCCGGAGCCGGGCCTCACGCTCGCCGAGTCGCGGCTCCGCTGACCGATCGCACGGTCATGCAGGTGACTCGACGGATGCCCCGTGCTCGCGCAGCCAGTCGAGCAGCACGAGCGCGTGGTTCGCGTGCTCGTCGCGCGCGCCGAACAGGAGCGTGACGCGCTCGGACTCCCGCTCTCGCCCGAGCACCAGCAGCGCGTCGGCGGCGGGATTCTCGTCGAGCTCGTGTCGGTACCGTGCGGCGAAGCCGTCGAAGGTCGCGTCGCGGTCGGCGGCGTGGTGCCACTCGCTCCGCAGATCGAGCGAGGGGGCGACATCCTTCATCCACCCGTCGAGCTCGGCGCGCTCCTTGCTCACGCCGCGCGGCCACAGCCGGTCGACGAGCACGCGGAACCCGTCGGATGCCTCGGCCGGGTCGTAGATGCGCTTGACGGTGAACGGCATGGCGTCAGTCTGACACCCCTCCGCCGTCGGCGGATCGGGTGGACCCGTCGGTCGTCGCCTTCGTCGAGAACACGACGCCTGCTGCGCCGCCGAGCCAACCGAGGATGCCGAGGGAGTACGCCGCCACGACCTCCGGTGACTGCGCCCCGAGCAGGAGCCAGTTGACCACGACGCCGACCCCGACGAACAGGTACACGTAGATCGCCCAGCGCGTGGCCCAGTTGAGCCCTGCGGTCAGCGTGGAGGCATTGAGGTCCACGCCGGCTTGATCCTCGATCCGCGTGATCGTGAATCCCAGCACCGACGCCGTTCTCGTCGTCATCAGCGTCGTGATCGCGCCGGCCGCCGCAGTGAGGCCGTCGCTCAGTGTGACCTGCGTTTCGCCGTCGCCGGAAATCTGGAGCCACGAACGGATGATCACGGCGGTCCAGATGCCGATGAAGGCCAGCAGGATCGCCACCGCGATGAAGTCGAGCGTGGTCCGGGGGACCTGGACGGTGCTCATATGCTGAACCTCCTCGCCGACTTCCGAGGCTTCGCCTTGGTCGCCTCCGCGGTTGGGGCCGCTTCAGCCTTGGTCAGCGGACTCGACGTCGGCGGGCTCTCGAACACGATTCCGGCGGCGCCGATGAGCCAGCCGACGAGCGACAGCGCGAAGGCGGTCACGACCTCTGGGCTGAGCGTGTCCATCACGAGCCAGACGCCCAGCACGCCCAGCCCGACGAGGATGTACACGACGATCGCCGCCTTGGACCGCCAGCTCAACTCGGCGGCGACCTTCTCGACCGTCATGACCGAAGATGCGGGGGAGCCGCCCTTCCCATCCGATTTCTGGCCCTTGACGTCGGCGATCGCCGATCCGATCGACGCCGAGGTCAGGCTCGCAAGGAGCGTGCTCAGTGCTCCCGCCGCGACGACGAACTCGTTGCCGATCGAGGCCGGGTTCCCGGCAGCGGCATCGATCAGCGAGAGGACGAGGATCCAGGTCCAGATTCCGGCGAACAACAGGAGCATCACGACGGCGATGACGGCGATGACCGTCCCGGCAGGTTTGGTGTTCATGTCGCCCCGTCTCGAGCAATATGAGGAATCCTCACACCATAGCGACGACCGGATCGCCCCATCTCGCCCCCAATCGGGGGCCGCAGCGCCCCGAGATTCCGAACGCGCCGGACGCTGTGGCCGTGATGCTGTGCGGTACCTGTGCGTCGTTGTGGTCGACGCACAGGTTTCGCCCCGGATCAGGCGCTTCTGTGTGGTCAGACCACAGAGTTCGAGCGCGTCCGTCGGATCCGTCGTACGGTGGATTCATCAGGAACGGACCGCGCCGATCCCGTCGAGCCGAACGGCTCCGGGAGCAGCGTCCGGAAGGTTCCGATCCGGAGCGCCGCGAGATCCACCCCCCGGTTTCGCGCGGCGGTCCGAGTCGTCATCGACGACGTGCGGCACCACTCCCCGTCCCCCAGGGGTCGGGTGCCGCAGACCGGGCGGCGCGGGCGCACCCTCCTTCCCCCAGGCCGCGCCCCCGCCCGGTTCCCCGAACCCGTCGCGACGCACCGGCTCACGCCGCCGGCGACGACGCGGCGGCACCGCCCCGTGCCCACGACGATTCGCCGCGGCATCCGGGAACTGGTAAGCTCTTCAGGTTGCCGTGAAACGGCCGCGCATCAAGAGAGCCCAGGCATTCGGCCCCGGGCAGCGCGCAACGAAGAGAGAGGGGATCCCATCTATGGCACTCGAAGCAGACGTCAAGAAGGCGATCATCGAAGAGTACGCGACGCACCCCGGTGACACTGGATCCCCCGAGGTCCAGATCGCGCTCCTCACGAAGCGAATCAAGGACCTCACCGAGCACCTGAAGGAGCACAAGCACGACCACCACTCGCGTCGTGGCCTGCTGCTCCTCGTCGGTCAGCGCCGTCGTCTCCTCGGCTACCTCGCCGACGTCGACATCAACCGCTACCGCAAGCTCATCGAGCGTCTCGGCCTGCGCCGCTAAGCAGCATCACACCGCATTCGTGCGGCGCTGCGGCTCTCGTTGATTCCGCGAGCTTCTTGCGAAAGCCCCCCGCCTGCTCCTCGGAGCACGCCGGGGGCTTTCGTCATTCCCGGCGACGGGTGCCGCGGGTGGGCGGCTCGCGCTGCGCGGCCGCCCGGCGTCATCGGGTGTCGCCAGGGCACGACAGAATGATCGGATGCCCCGACGCCGCCGTTCCCGACGCCTCTCCCTGCCCGCCCTGCTCGTGATCGTGCTCGCGGTCGCCGTCTGGGTGTACCTCTACGGCCCAGAGGGCACGAGGTCCGAAGCGGGCGACTGGTGGTTCCCGCCGGCGACGGGCTCGGCCTCCGGCGCACCCGCGGGCGTGCCGACCGACCCCGACCTCGCGGCGCTCGTCGTCGCGGCTGCCTCGTCGACAGCGCCCTACGACCGCGACCGGTTCGGCGACGCGTGGGCCGACGTCGACGGCAACGGCTGCGACACGCGCAACGACGTGCTGATCCGCGACCTCGTCGACATCGCCTTCCGGGCCGACAGCAACGGCTGCATCGTGCGCACCGGCACGCTGCACGACCCCTACACGGGCGCCTCGATCTCGTTCGTGCGCGGGCCCGAGACCTCCGAGGCCGTGCAGATCGACCACGTCGTGCCGCTCTCGTACGCGTGGCAGCACGGCGCGTCGACCTGGGCGCCCGAGCGGCTCGAGGACTTCGCGAACGACCCGGCGAACCTCTCGGCGGTCGACGGTCCGGCCAACCAGTCCAAGTCCGACTCGGGCCCGGCCGAATGGATGCCTCCCGCAGCGGGCTACGCCTGCACCTACGTCGATCGGTTCGCCGGCGTGCTGCTCGCGTACGGCCTCACGGTCGCGCCTGAAGACCTCGCGGCCATGGCGCGCGTCGACGAGGGCTGCCCGGCCTGAGGTCGCCCGCGGCCTCGCTAGGCCTCCGCGCGGGCGCGGTAGGCGCGCACGGCCATGCGGTTGCCGCAGCGCGTGGTGCAGAAGCGGCGCGAGCCGTTCTTCGAGAGGTCGACGTAGAGGCTCTCGCAGTCGTCGGCGTCGCAGATGCGCAGGCGCTCCATCTGGTCGGAGCGGATGGCGTCGACGAACGCCATCGCCGCCTCGACGAGGATGCGCGTGGCGAGCGGTTCCTCCTGAGCGGTCGCGTGGATGTGCCAGTCGAGGTCGTCGTGGCGCACGAGCCGCGGGAGGGCGTGCGCGTCGGCGAGCAGGGCGTTGACGGCGTCGGCGGCGGTGTCGCGGTCGAGCAGCCAGATCGCGCGCAGCTGCTCGCGGGCGTCGCGAACCTCGGCGAGCTCGCGGGCGTCGCGGTCGTGGCGGCCCGAGTACTTCCAGGCGGTGATGAGCGCGCTCAGCTGCGCGACGGTGCGCAGTTCGTCGTCGCCGGAATCGGATGCCGCGGCATCCGTGTCGGTGAGGGCGGCGACGAAGGCGAGCGCCGACTCCGTGTCATGGGTGAAAAACATTTGACTCCTGACCTGGTGCACGAGTACTGTCACGAGCATAACGAGTTTCGGGCATGACAGTGCCCTCGGCTCGCGCAGGATCGGCACAACCGCACGCGCACCTCGCAGCATCACGGCACGAACAGGAACGGAACAGCCATGCGCGCTTCACGCGGCATCCTCGGCATCGCACTCGGCCTCGGGTCGGGCCTCGCGTTCGGCGCGGGCGGGGCCGTGGTGAAACCGCTGCTCGAGTCGGGCTGGTCGCCGGGCGCCGCCGTGTTCTTCCGCGTGCTCGTCGGTGCGCTGCTGCTGGTCGTGCCCGGTCTGTTCGCGCTCCGGTTCGACCTGCGCCCGCTCTGGCGCGCCAAGTGGACCGTGCTCACGTACTCGGTCATCGCGGTCGCCGGCGTGCAGCTCGCGTTCTACATGTCGATCTCGCGCATCCCGGTGAGCACGGCGCTGCTCATCGAGTACCTCGCACCGGTGGCGCTCGTCGCGCTCGCCTGGGTGCGCACCCGGCACATGCCGCAGGTGGTCGTGCTGGCCGGCTCGGTGGTCGCGATCGTCGGCCTCGTGCTCGTCATCGGCCCGGCCGGCGGCGCGCTCGACCCGCTCGGCATCGCGTTCGCGGCCATCGCTATGATCGGCGTCGCCGTCTACTACGTGCTCGGCGAACGCAGCGACACGGGCATCCCGCCGATCTCGCTCGCGGCCGTCGGCCTGTTCATCGGATGCCTCGTGCTCGGCCTCTCGCTCCTCGTCGGCCTCGTGCCGTTCGAGGCGAACTTCACGAGCATGCCCTACTTCGGCGGCACCGCGCCCTGGTGGGTGCCGGTGCTCACGGTCGGAGCCGTCTCGACGGCGTTCGCCTACGTCTCGGGCATCATGGCGATCCAGATCCTCGGCACCCGCCTCGCCTCGTTCCTCGGGCTGTCCGAGGTCGTGTTCGCAGGCATCGTCGCGTGGATCCTGCTCGGCGAAGCGATCGGCCCGGTGCAGATGCTCGGCGGCCTGCTGATCCTCGGCGGCATCGTGCTGGTGCGCTTCGAGCGCCCGGCCCTCGCGGTCGCACCCGATCTCGTGCCGGGCGCGACGCCCGCGATCGAGGCCGACCTGTCGTTCGATCCCGACCCCGTGCCGGCCGAGCGGCCCGCGACGTAGGCTTCCGACATGCGCTTCGGCATCTGCATCCTTCCCCAGTACGACTGGCCCGAGGCCGCCCGCCTGTGGCGCGGTGCCGAGGCGTACGGGTTCGACCACGCCTGGACCTACGACCACCTCTCGTGGCGCTCGCTCGCCGGCGAACGCTGGCACGCGACCGTGCCGACGCTCACGGCTGCCGCGATTGTCACCGAGCGCATCGAGCTCGGCACGTTCGTCGCCTCGCCGAACTTCCGGCATCCCGTGCCGTTCGCGAAGGACATCGCGACGGTCGACCAGATCGCCGGCGGGCGGGTGCTGCTCGGCGTCGGCTCGGGCGGCACGGGCTTCGACGCCTTCGTGCTCGGCCAGCGCGAACTGACGCCGACCGAGCGGTTCGAGCGGTTCGCCGAGTTCACCGAGGCGCTCGACGTGCTGCTGCGGCACGAGACGGTCGATGACGGCGCCGGGGGAGCGACGGATGCCGCGGCATCCGACTCCCCGGGAATCTCGTTCGACGGCGACTGGTACACCGCGGTCGACGCGCGCATGGTCGGCGCGCCCGCGCAGTCGCCCCGGATGCCCCTGCTCATCGCCGCCGACGGGCCGAAGGCGATGGCGCTCGCGGTGCGCCTCGGCGACGGCTGGGTCACCACGGCGGGGTCGATCGACGACACCGACGAGTGGTGGGCCTATGCGGCGAAGCTCTCGCGACGGCTCGACGGCGCGTGCGAGGCCGCCGGGCGGGATGCCGCGGGCATGTCCCGCACGTTGCTGCTCGACTCGTCGGCGCGGTACGCGCTCGAGAGCGTCGGCGCCTTCGAGGACGCCGTCGGCCGCGCGGCCGAGCTCGGCTTCACCGACGTCGTCGTGCACTGGCCGCGGGCCGACGGCATCTACGCGGGCAGCGAAGCGGTGCTCGACGAGGTGGCCTCGCGACTGCCCGGGCTCCGGTGACGCCGGCGAGGCGCTGACGACGCCTGCGCTGCGGGCTTCGGCACAGGTTCGCTTCGCTACGCTGGCAGGCATGCCCGCACCCCGCTCGAAGTCCCTGCTCGCGTGGGAGCCGACCCCGTACCTGCTCGTGTTCGTGCTGCTCGTGCTCACGGGCCTCGTGCGTCCGAGCTCGCCCGCCTGGCTGTTCTGGCCGTTCCAGGTCGCACTCGTGGCGTCGCTCGCCTGGCTCGTCGTGGCGCTGGTCCGGGCCGCCCGCACGCGCTCGAATCCCGATCAGTGGGGCGGGCTCACGACGCTCGACGGGCTCGAGATCGTCGATGCGCCCGGCCGGGAACGCGAGGTGCGCAGCGTGATCCCGGTGGTCGACGTGCACCGGCACCAGGCCGAGATCGACCTCGCGCGCATCCATGGCGGAGCCGACCAGCACGCCGTGCTCGTGCCCCGTGCGAGCCGCTGGCTCTCGCGGCGCTACCGGGTCGGCGTGCAGCTCGTGGGCGGCGATCGGCCGCGTCACGCCGGCTTCCTCTCGGATGCCTCGGCGGAGCCGTGGCTCGACTGGCTCGACGCGCTGCGGGCCGAGGGTGCGTTCGTGCGCGTGCCCGCGCGCATCACCGGTGACTCGCGCCCGCACGGCGTCGACCTCGACGCGAGCGGACTCGCGGAGGCGCTGGCGTCGGCGACGGCCTAGGCGGCCCGCCGCGGCATCCGCCCGATCAGGACGTCGGGGTGCCGGCGTTCTCGGGCTCGGCGCCGGACTGCTCGGCGGCGATCTGCTCGCGCACCAGGTCCATGTCGAGCGCGCGCACCTGCGAGACGAGGTCGTCGAAGACGGGTCGGGGCAGGGCGCCGGCCTGGGCGAAGACGCCGATGCCGTCCTTGAAGGCCATGATCGTCGGGATCGACGTGATGTTCATCGCGGCGGCGAGCTGCTGCTGGTCCTCGGTGTCGACCTTGGCGAACACGATGTCGGGGTTCGCCTCCGACGCGGCCTCGTAGTTGGGCGCGAACTGCATGCAGGGGCCGCACCAGCCGGCCCAGAAGTCGACGAACACGGTGCCGCCCTCGAGGATCGTCTTCTCGAAGGTCTCAAGTGTCAGGGGAACGGTAGCCATGCCTCCAGCGTACGGGCGCGGGATGAGCGTTCGCCCCTGCGACCGCTGATCGGAGCCGCAGGGCAAGCTGAGAATCCATCACTATTACCCCGAAAGCAGTGCGGAGTCAACCCTGTCTTCGGGGGCCGAGCTTGGGTACTCTCTGGCCCCATGGGCGTCGATGTCGACGCCCCAGGGTGTCAACGCCGACACCCGTCCCCGAGAGGAGAAGCATGTATCGATCTGCACGGCTTTCCCGTCGGGCCAAGCTGCTCGCGACCGCATCATCTGCGGTCCTGGCACTGGCCCTCGTCCCCGCGGGCGCCGCGGTGGCCGCACCCTCATCCAAGGCGTGCGATGTCCGGTCCAACGACAGCGTCTCGAAACTCATGCAGTGCGTGAGCGCGAACGGCGTCGTGGGGCACCTCCAGGAGTTGCAGAAGATCGCCGATGCGAACGGCGGCAACCGGGCCGCAGGCCTTCCCGGCTACGACGCCAGTGCTGCGTACGTTCAGAAGGTCATGAAGAAGGCCGGCTGGAAGGTCACGACCCACCAGTTCGACTACACCTACGTCGGGCCGGCGAACCTCCAGCAGCTCACTCCGACCGCGACCACCCACGAGTCCGAGTCGATGACCGGCACGGGGTACGGCACCGTGACCGGCACCGTCATCCCCGTCGACGTCGTGCTCGGCCAGCCGCTGCCCGACCCGGTCACGAGCGGCTGCGAGCCCGAGGACTTCGCGGGTCTCGGCTTCGACGACCCGTCCGGTTCGCAGATCGCGCTCATCCAGCGTGGAACCTGCGAGTTCGGCGTCAAGGCGCAGAACGCGCAGGCGGCGGGCGCCGAGGCGGTCATCGAGTTCAACCAGGGCAACACGCCCGAGCGTTCCGGTCTGCTGCAGGGCACCCTGTTCGGCGAGAACACCGAACCGCTCGCCGTTCCGGTGGTCGGCACGACCTACGCCGCCGGTGAGGCACTCGCGGCCGCGGGCTCGACGGCGACCGTGTTCGTGCCGCTGCCCGAGCAGCGCCCGCAGATCAACGTGATCGCGGAACTCCCTGGCAAGAACACGGGCAACGTCGTGATGGCGGGCGCGCACCTCGACTCGGTGTCAGCCGGACCCGGCATCAACGACAACGGCAGCGGCACCGCGGCGCTCCTCGAGATCGGGCAGAAGCTCGGCAAGCTGAAGCCCCAGAACACCATCCGGTTCGCGTGGTGGGGTGCTGAGGAGGACGGCCTGCTCGGCTCGCAGGCGTGGGTCGACAGCCTTCCGCAGCCCGAGCTGGACAAGATCGCCCTCTACATGAACTTCGACATGGTGGCCTCGCCGAACTACATCTACATGGTGTACGACGCGAACCAGTCGAGCTGGCCGGCCCCGGTCGACGTGCCGCCCGGTTCGGAGGCGATCGAGCGGCTCTTCGAGCGCTACTACACCGCGGTGAAGGCCCCGTACGACGACGCCGAGTTCAGCGGCCGCAGCGACTACGAGGCGTTCATCCTGGCGGGCATCCCGTCGGGCGGGCTCTTCACCGGCGCCGAGGTCGTCAAGACCGAGCAGCAGGCGGCGATCTGGGGCGGCACCGCCGGTGCACAGTACGACCCGTGCTACCACCTGGTCTGCGACACGATCGCCAATATCGACAAGAAGGCGCTCTACACGAACCTCGGTGCGGTGGCGACCGCCGTGCTCGAGTTCGGGGCGTCGACCGAGGCGGTCAACGGCGTGAAGGGCCAGTGGCTCAGCATCGGCGACTTCCTGCCGAAGAACCCGGCCGGCCCGAAGCTGACCGTCAACAACCCGGGTGGCGGCGGGCTCGCGCCCGATCACGGCCACTCGCACGGGCCGCTCGACGCGGCCTGACGATCGGGAACGCCGCCGTCGAGGCGGCCGGGCGGGGGTGCCTTCGGGCGCCCCCGCTTTCGTCGTGGGCGCTCGGGAATACTCTGGCTGGGACATCCGTTGGACCTGATGTATGCAAACGCATATAGTTGAAGGATCAGACGGACACCCAGGAGGGGCGCCATGCAATTCGGAATCTTCACGGTCAGCGACATCACCGAGGACCCGACCACCGGGCGCACCCCCACCGAGGCCGAGCGCATCCAGGCGACGCTGACGATCGCCAAGCACGCCGAGGAGGTCGGGCTCGACGTCTTCGCGCTCGGCGAGCACCACAACCCGCCGTTCTGGTCGAGCTCGCCCACGACGACGCTCGCCTACATCGCCGGGCAGACGAACACCCTGCAGCTCACGACCGCGACGACGCTCATCACTACGAACGACCCCGTGAAGATCGCCGAGGACTTCGCGATGCTGCAGCACGTCTCGGGCGGACGCGCCGACCTCATGCTCGGCCGCGGCAACACCGGGCCCGTCTACCCGTGGTTCGGCAAGGACATCCGCCAGGGCCTGCCGCTCGCCACGGAGAACGTCGAGCTGCTGCACCGCCTCTGGAACGAAGACGTCGTCGACTGGCAGGGCCGGTTCCGCACGCCGTTGCAGGGCTTCACCTCGACGCCCCGCCCGCTCGACGGCGTCGCGCCGTTCGTCTGGCACGGCTCGATCCGCACGCCCGAGGTCGCCGAGCAGGCCGCCATGTACGGCGACGGCTTCTTCGCCAACCACATCTTCTGGCCGGCGTCGCACACCCAGCGCATGGTCGCCCTCTACCGTCAGCGCTTCGAGCACCACGGGCACGGCACCGCCGCGCAGGCGATCGTCGGCCTCGGCGGCCAGGTGTTCATGCGCAAGAACTCGCAGGACGCGGTGCGCGACTTCCGTCCGTACTTCGACAACGCGCCCGTCTACGGGCACGGCCCGAGCCTCGAGGACTTCACGCAGCAGACCCCGCTGACCGTGGGCAGCCCGCAGGAGGTCATCGACCGAACGCTCGGCTTCCGCGACTACGTCGGCGACTACCAGCGCCAGCTCTGGCTCATCGACCACGCGGGCCTGCCGCTCAAGACCGTGCTCGAGCAGCTCGACCTGCTCGGCGAGGAGGTCGTGCCGGTGCTGCGACGCGAGTTCGCGAAGGACCGCCCCGCCGAGGTTCCGGATGCCCCGACGCACGCCTCGCTCGTCGCCGCGAAGTACGGCGACGAGGCGCCCCGCCAGGCGACCCCCAAGGCGAACCGCGGCGACAACCTCGCCGGGCCCTCGCCCTACCAGGACGCCGGCGCCACGGCCGCGACGCCCGCCGCACCCGTCAAGACCGGCTCGGCCTTCGGCCCCGCCGCGACGCGATAAGGATCCCATCATGACCGACACCACCGGCGCCACGGCCGTCAAGCGCATCGTCGTCATCTCGTCGGGCCTGTCGACCCCGAGCTCGACCCGCCAGCTCGCCGACCGGCTCGCGGCCGACGCCTCGAGCATCCTGCGCGAGCGGGGCATCGAGGTCGAGGTGCAGACGTTCGAGCTGCGCGACCTCGCCCACGACATCACGAACAACCTGCTGCTCGGCTTCGCGCCGCCGAAGCTCGAGGCCGCCCTCGAGGCGGTCGCCGCGGCCGACGGCCTCATCGCCGTCTCGCCGATCTTCACCACGAGCTACGCCGGCCTGTTCAAGTCGTTCATCGACGTCATCGACACGCAGGCGCTGACCGACCTGCCCGTGCTGCTCGGAGCGACCGGCGGCACGCCGCGGCACTCGCTCGCGATCGACTACGCGATGCGCCCGCTCTTCACCTACCTGCACGCGATCCCCGTGACGATGGGCGTCTACGCCGCGACGAGCGACTGGGGCGACGGCGGCGACGGCGTGCGCTCGCTGCCAGACCGCATCTTCCGCGGGGCGAAGGAGTTCGCCGACCTCGTCGAGCGCACCGACCGCACCGGCCTGGTGAACGACCCGTTCGCGCTCGACCGGCAGGGCGGCCACCTCATCGGGGGGCTCGCGGGGGAGTAGCGGCGCGCAGCCCCCTTTGCGAGCCGTGTGAATTCAAATTCACATGACGGATGCCGCGGTGGCACGTCGGGGTTCGCCCCACGTGTCGCCGCGGCATCCGCTGTTCCGCCTCCGCTTCGGCGGGCCGATGGGACTCAGCTCGGGCGGTTGATGTCGGGCACCGTGATCTTCGTCGTGGTGAGCGATTGCCCCTTGTTCAGGAACACCATCGCGAGCGCCCGCACGAACTGGTCGAACATGTAGAAGCTCGCGGGTGCGATCGGGATGATGGACTCGCGGAACCTGATGTACAGCGGCCACCCCTCGCGGATGATCACCTCCGACGCGGGGTCGCGCTCGAGGCCGAGCCAGTCGCCGACCTCGTTGCCGAGCTGGTAGCGCACGAATTCGTTCAGGAACCCGCGCGTGACGCCGAGGTCGACCTGGGCCGTGAGCCCGAGCAGCACCTCGGCGAGCTCCTGGCCCTCCGGTGTCCATTGGAGCTTCGGGGTGAGGATCTGGTCGGCCTGCGCGTGCGCCGCGTCCCACGTTGCCGGGATGTACTCGTCGCGCACGCCGAGCATGTGCAGCGCGACCTGCCACGAGTGCAGGAAGGCGTCCTGGTCGGCGGTCGACATCGGCACGCCCCAGTCCTTGAGCTTCTTGTGTGCGTAGGTGCCCGTGCTGTGGAAGGTCACGAGGATGTCGTGGTTCGAGATCGGGATCTGCTCGTCGTGGCCGCTCGCCTGCCAGTGCGGCGACTGCGGCAGCAGGTGGCGCACGGCCGCGTGCACCATGCGGGTGCGGTTGGAGGTGACGAGGAACTCGCCCGTCCACTCGAACGCGTCGATGTCGCTGAGGTCGTAGCCGAAGCTGAAGGTCTTCGCCGCGCGATCCTGCATGTCGGCGCCGCCCTTCGACCAGTACACCGATCGCGCCTCCCTCGGGATGACGGTCGACATGATGCCGCCGCCGATGCCGTAGATGAGGAACAGGTAGGTGTCCTTGCGGCGGTTGAAGTCGGCCGCCCGACGCAGCTTCCACTTGTCGGCCCATTCGGGCAGCTTCGTGTTCGCCTGCAGGAAGGAGCGGAGCTCAGCGGGCAGGCCGATCGGCACCGCCTGGCTGTTGTAGGTCCAGTTGCGCATCGCGTGGTTCACCGCGGGAACCTGCCCCGAGGTGATGACGTTCGCCATGATGCGGTCGATGTCGTCGTCCCACACCCACTGCGGGTCGACGGTCGATCCGCCGCCGAGCGCGGTGCGGGCCGCGCCTGCGACCGAGCCCGACGGCGACCACGACCAGGCGGCACCGCCGGAGGTCGCGACGCCGCCGAGGCCGAGCGCGGCCCCGAGGGTCAGCACGGTTCGTCGGTTCATCTCTGGCATGTGGCCACCTGCTTCCTCGAAGGGGACGGACCCGCCGCGGCCTCGTCGTCGAGGTCGTGTCCAGCACGTGCAGTCCGTCCGTCACATGTGATTCGTCGTTAACATATTGAGGTCACGACGGTTCCCGCAAGCCCCCGTTCCGACCACCGGGGCCGAGCCCCGCGACGATCCGGTCGACGAGCAGCCCCAACGCGATCGCCACGGGGATCGACACGAGCGTCGCGACGAGCGGTTGATCGCCGAACGCGGCGCCGATCACCGCGCCGACCCCGACGTTGTAGCAGGCCCACGCGAGCCCGGCGGCGAGCGAGAGGGGCAGGTACCGCCGAAGCGGCACCCCGCCGGCCCCGGCGGCGAGGTTCACGGCGATGCGCGCGAACGGCACGTACCTCGCCGTGAACACGAGCACGGCAGTGCGGCGGTGCACGGTCGTGCGGGCTCGCTCGAGCGCCCGGCTCACACGGCCACGGCGCTGCCACGCCCACCGGTCGAGTCCGACTCGCCGGCCGATCAGGTAGCAGCACAGGTCGCCGACGACCGCCCCGGCCGCCGCGACCGGAACGACGGCCCACAGCGACGGCGATCCCGTCGACGCGGCGAGGGCGCCGAGCGCCACCACGAGCGTCTCGCTCGGCAGCACCACGAGGAACGCGTCGCCCACGACGAACCCGAACAGCACGGGCAGCACCCACGGCGAGGCGGCGATCGCGTCGAGGTCCACGCGTCGGTTGTACCCCGCCGACGTGAACGGCAGGTTCCGGATGCCGCGGGCGGCCCGCCGCGGCATCCGTCGCCGTGCGCCCGGCGCAGCCCTAGTCGTCGACGAGCGAGCCGGGCTTCAGGTCCCACACGGCGTCGGTCGGCGGCGGGGCCTGCGTCTCGAAGCCGCGGAACCACGGCGCCCACCAGAGCACGGTGCCGACGGCCCACGCCGTGACGAGGTAGGCGGCCCAGCCCTGCGCGGTCGTGATGCCCGCGGCGACGGCGACGGCGACCGGATCGGTGCCCTTCGCGGTGTCGTCGAGCGCGGCGAGCAGGGTCGTCGCCGTGACGGCGAGCAGCATCGTGAGCTCCGCGGCGACCAGCACCACGAGCAGATGGCGCAGCCGCATGGTCGTCGCGAACGACGTGACCGTGACGCCCGCGACGACGATCGCGGCGGCGATCAGGCGCCAGAGCAGCTCGCCCCACACCTCGTCGGTGACGAACGCGAGCGGCGACCTGGCCGTCTCGGCGACGCCGTCGAGCCATGGCGGCAGCACGCTCGTCACAGCCAGCGCGAGTGCCGTGAAGCCCACCAGCACCGCCCACCGCATCGGGCGGCGCCTGCGCGCGACGGCCACCGTCTGGAGTTGCCGGTGCGTGAGCTCGGTGATGCCGACGAGCGTCACGAGCGCGACCCAGAACGGCAGCGTCCACAGGCCGAACCGCCACGACACGATGAAGAGCGCTCCGAGCAGGGCGAGGGTGATGACCACGAGCGTGATGCGGGGCGCCCGGGCGCGCTCCTGCGCCGTCGCCGCCACCCGACGGGCCCGCGTCGAGTCGACGAGCCGGTTCTCCGCGTCGTCGCGCAGGAACGCGTCTATGCGCAGCCGTCGGGTCCGTGCAGCGTTCGCCGCCGTGACCAGCCGCACGATCACGATGACCGCCGCGACGAGCGTGGCGAGCCCGGCCCAGACGATGCTCCGCGAGAACCCGGCCGACTCGTCGAGCTGGCCGGTCAGCTGGCGCACCGAGAGCATGAGTCCGCACGCGATCACGATCAGCGCGAGGATGAGCCTCGGCGTCGAGAGCAGCAGCGGCGCGAACACGAGCAGCGGGCGCAGCAGCCATTGGCCCGCTCGCATCGGCGACAGCCTGCGCGTCCCGCGCACGAGCGCCGCCGAGGCGGAACGTGCGACCCGCGACGCGAGCGCGATGCGATAGCCGGATCGCAGGGACTCGAGGTCCTGCGTGCCGCGCACCATCTGCTCCCGGATCCGCCCCGGATCCGCTGCGACCGCGGAGCCGTACGGGCGTTCGTCGCTCGCGTTCATCTCGCGGAGGAGCGCGGCCTGCACGCCGCCGACCTCGGAACCCGCGACGAGCGTCGAACCGGGCGCCGGATCCATCGACTCGAGGAACTCGACGATGCCCGCCGCGGCGTCGAGCCGGCCCCACCACCAGTCGTTGCGGCGCCAGTCGGTGCTGAGGAATCCGGCGAAGTTCGCGACCCGCAGGCCCGCGAGCTTCGACGAGGAGTACAGCACCCGGTCGTCGATGAGTCGGCGCAGCGTCTCGGGGTCGGCGAGGTCCTCCACGGGCTTGGCGAGTGCCGCCTTGTACCCGTCGAGCACCTGCGCGTCGAGCAGGGTCCGGTACCCGGCGACGTCGGCGGGCTGCGTGTCGGAGCCGATCACGTGGAACCGCACGAGCGACGACGCGGTCGGCATTCCGCTGCCGCCGAAGAACATGGGCAGGTCGGATGCCGGGAGGGGCGAACCCTCCGCCGGCATTCGGTGCCACGGCGACTCCGCCCACTCCGCCTGGCCCGGCATGCCGGCGAGCACGGCGTTCGCCCGCTGGAGCCATCGCACGATCGCGTCGAGCCGGTCCCATTGGGCGGCCCGGGTCGTCGGGTCGTCGCCGTTCGCGGCGATCCACACTCGGGCGACCGACTCGGCGCGCGCGGCCGTGAGCGGCGCGTCCGCCGGGGCGATGGCGTCGACGCGGTCGAGCGCGGCCGCGATGCTGCGGTCGCGCAGGTCCCGCGAACGGCGCAGCGCCGCGTAGAGCTCCTCGCGCACCGCGGCGCGCGTGCGTTGCGCGTCGTCGACCTGTCCGGCGGCGAGCGCATCGTCGAACGCGTGGAGCCCGACGGTGCGGAAGGCCTGGTCCTCGAGCGCCCGCACCCACGCGAGCACGCAGAACGAGGTGTCGACGAGGGTCTGGGAGCCCTGCGAGATCACGTCGTCGGCGATGGGCGGCAGGTCGGGCTCGCCGGGCATCGATCCGAGCGCGCCGTCGCGACTCAGGTCGTCGAGCACGCGTCGCAGCGCCGCGGCGACGCGCTGGATGCTGAGTCGGTCGAGGGCTCGTCGCCGGGGCCGGGACTGCAGGTTCGTGGTGAGCGTCCACTCGCCGGGGCGGGCGAGCACCGTGCCGAGCAGCTCGGCGTCGGTCGTGGAGCGCATGCGGGTGTACGCGGCGAGCGAGCCGAGGGCCGGGTCGGCCGGATGCTCGTCGCTCGTCGGAGTCGCGTCGAGTCGTACGGCGAGCAGTTCGTCGCGGCCCTTGCGCACGAGCGCGGTCGTGCGGTCGGCGTAGACCTGGTCGATCTCGTCCTCGCCCGACTCGCTGGTGCGCTTGCGCAGGGCCGTCGGCACGGCGTAGAGGATGCGCGAGAGCCGGTCGTCGCGCACCTTCGCGCGCTGCGGAGGGCGAACGGGCCCGTCGCCGTCGTACTCCGTGGCGCGCACGAGCGCCTTCGCGCGCTCCTTCGGCGACGGGTCGAGGTAGACGAGCGCCCGGTTGACGTGCTCGTTCGCCGGCACGTTGCGCACGGCCCGCAGCGCCCGGTCGATCGGGATGTTGTCGAGCACGCCGCCGTCGACGACGCGGAACGGGCGGCTCGCGACATCCTGCCGATGGGCGCTGAAGACGTTCCGCATGTCGGGCGTCCCGTCCGCACCTGACTGGTCGAGCGCCTCGGTGCCCGAGTAGATGAGCGCCGGCTCGAACGCTCCCGGGAACGACGAGGTCGTGCGGGCGGCGTACGCGAGGCGCGACCACGCGGCCGGCGCGTCGGCATCGGGGGAGCGGCCCGGGATGCCGCGGTCGGGCACCGGGTCGGTGTCGTCGCCCACGAACCGGAAGTGCGCGCGCCCTTCGGCCGTGGCGCGTTCGGTCGTGTCGGTGGCGTCGATCAGCGTCGCCGAGAGGTCGACCACGACGTGCGGCGAGGCGAGCGCCGCCCGCGCGGCCGCCGTCTCGGCACGGGGCGCCCCGTCGCCGTTCCCGCCGCGGCCGTCGCCCGAGCCGCCGCCGACGTCGCCGGCCGCGATGCGCTCGAGCGCGCTCGCGAGTTCGGGCCAGAAGTACGTGTCGCCGCGCAGCACCGAGTCGAACTGCGCCGGGTTGCCAGTCTGCAGCAGGCCCCACGCCGATCCGGTCGTGAGCCACGTGCCGAGGATCCCGTCGAGGCCGACGCCCGAGCGCTGCGCGACCGAGTACATGACCGCGTTCAGGCCGCCCGCGCTCGCGCCCGCGAGCACGTCGAACTCGACGCGGTCGTATCCGTGCCGGTGCAGCACGCGAGCGTACGCGTCGGCGCGCAGCAGCAGCTCCTCGTCGGGGGCGATCCCCCCGGCGCCGTCGGGCGCGGGACGGATCAGCAGCGCCTGGGCCGGCCCCTCGCCGACGCGGAACACCCGGATGCGACGCAGCACGTCGAGCTCGGCGACCGCCCCGCCGATCCACACCGCGAGGCTCACGCCGCCCTTCATCGCGAGCGCGACGCGGAGTCCGCGTGCCGCGTACGGCCGCCCCCCTTCGGGCAGGAACACCCTGGGGTTCACGTCGCCGGCGAACCCGGGCGCGGGATCGGTGCCGGCGGGCTCCGGGAACGTGCCGTACTCGCGCGGGGCCGGCGCGCCGCCCTGCCCGCCCACGGGGGCGTCCAACCGCAGCATCACGTAGTCGTGCGGTACCAACGGCTCGGACATCGGTCGCCCCCTCGCGGAAGACCTGCATCGGTCGCCCACATGCTAGCGAGCCGCGCGCGGGACCGGCATCAGGGCGCGCACCGACCCGCCACGCGGGCCGGGTGGCCGCAGGCGGGCCGGATGCCGCGGGCGGGCGGGGCCCGGGGCTCAGCCGCTCTTGCGGCGGAACTCCTGCTTGGTCGAGGCGTTGCCGTGGGCGTGGTCGACGGCGCCGCGGCCGTCGAGGTGCGCCTCGCCGCCGCGCTGCTGGTTGTTCTTGCGCTCGAGGGCCTCGCGGAACTTGCGCTTGACGTCGTCGGAGGGGCCGGTGGTCGCCTTGTCGTCGTCGGTACTCATGGGTCGAGTCTATGCGCGCCGGTCGGGCGGGCGGCCAGGCTCACGCCTGCGTGAGGTCGCGCGTGCGGAAGCGCCAGAGACCGAGCGCCCAGCACGCGAGCGCGACCGCACCCAGCACCACGAGCGGTGCCGCGTCGAACTCCACGCCTGGCACGCGCGGCGTCGCGGCGAGGGGCGTCGCGTCGATGAGCTCCTCCGAGAGCGAGAACAGCGGGCCGAACATGGCGATGACGACGCTCGCGCCGTAGACGATCCACGTGATGAGGATCGCCTGGCGCGGCAGCCACCCCGTGAGCAGCACGGTCACGCCGACGAGCAGCAGGAGGCTCGGGATGTAGGCGAGCGACGCCGTGAAGATGCGCAGCACCTGGTCGGGGTCGCCCTGCGTGACCGAGAACGCGAGCCCGAAGACGAGCCCCGACGTCGCGAGGATCACGATGCCCCAGACGCTCGCGAGCAGGTACCGCGTGAGCGCCCAGCCGATGCGGGACACAGCGCCGGCGAGCTGCGGTTCGAGCCGCCCCGATGCCTCCTCGAGGCGCACCGAGGTCGAGCTCTGCACGGCGAACGCCGCGGCGACCATGGCGGTGGCCATGACGAAGAGGCCCACGATGCCGTCGAGCATCGAGTCGGCCTGGCCGGTGAACGCCTTCGCGAAGGCGTTGCCCGAGTCGAGCAGGTCGCTCATGGCTGAGGCGACGCCGCCGTAGAACAGTCCGCCGACGAGTCCGCCGAGCAGCCACCCGATCATGGGCCCGCGTTCGAGCCGCACCGCGAGGCCGAGGGGCGTGGCGAGCGCGCGCGACGCGGCCGCGCGGCCGGGCCGGTCGGGCAGCACGCCCGCGCCCACGTCGCGGCGCGACTCGACGACGCCCGCCACGAGGCATCCGCCGATGCCGAGGCCGACGAGCAGCAGGAGCGGCCACCAGACGTTCTCGCCGAACGAGCGCATGTTCTGGGCCCACCCGATGGGCGAGGCCCAGCTGAGCGGGCTCGGGGTGTCGCCCTCGGCCTGCACGTCGGCGATCGCGCGCACGAGGTACGAGACGCCGAGCACGATCGACGCGAGCGAGTTCGCCGCGCGACTCGTCGAGGTCAGCTGCCCTGCGAGCGCGGCGATGCCGAGGAAGGCGATGCCGACGCCGGCGATCGAGGCGCCCATGGCGAGCGACCCCTCGGCCGGCAGCCCGAGCCCGATGCACGTCAGCCCGATGAGCAGGCCGATCGCGACGCTGAGGCCGCCGACGACGAGCTGGTTGGCGAGGCTGTAGGCGTGGTGCCCCACGGCGCCGGCGCGGACGAGCTCGGTGCGCCCGTTCTCCTCCTCGGCGCGCCCGTTTCGCGTGACGAGGAAGATCGAGGCGAAGCCGATCGACACGGCGAGGGTCATCCAGATCTTGATGTTCAGGATGCCGCCGAGCGTGCCTGCGCCGTAGGGGAGGCCCGTGAGCGCGGCGACCGCCGGGGTGTTGGCGACCGCCGCGTAGGCGTCGCGCGACTCCTGCGTGGGGAACGCGACGCGCTGGGACTCGTAGACCATCGCGACCATGCCGACGAGCACGACCACCCAGAGCGCGAGGCGCAGCCAGTTGCGCCGCAGGATGAAGCGGGTGAGCTCGGGGAACGCGGTGAAGGCGGCGACCGGGGGCGTGTGCCCCGGGGTCGACGAGGTCGGGCGCGAGGGCGCCTGGGCGACGGCGGTCATGATGCGCGCACCCCCTCGGCGACCTCGTCGGCGCTGTCGGCGGGCAGGCCGACGCCGTAGTGCCGCAGGAAGAGCTCCTCGAGCGACGGCGGCGTCGTCACGAGCGACCGCGGCGAACGGGCGGCGAGGTCGGCGAGCACGCCGCCGAGGTCGGCGTCGTCGACCGTGAAGCTCACGCGCTCGCCGTCTGCGGCGAGGTCGTGCAGGTCGGTGCGCTCGGCGAGCGTGCCCGCGCCGTCGGGCAGGAGCACCGAGACCGAGGTGCGGTGCAGGTGTCGGAGGTCGGCGAGCGAGCCGGCCTCGACCGTGCGGCCGGCCCGGATGATCGTCACCTCGTCGCACAGCTTCTCGACCTCGGCGAAGATGTGGCTCGAGAGCAGCACGCTGCGACCCTGCCTCGCGAGGTCGCGGACGGTCTCGGTGAACACGCCCTCCATGAGCGGGTCGAGGCCCGACGTGGGCTCGTCGAGGATCAGCAGCTCGGCGTCGGAGGCGAGTGCGGCCACGAGCGCGACCTTCTGCCGGTTGCCCTTCGAGTAGGCGCGGGCCTTCTTCGACGGGTCGAGGTCGAAGCGCTCGACGAGCTCGTCGCGGCGCACGCGGTCGATGCCGCCGCGGAGGCGCGACAGGATGTCGATCGCCTGGCCGCCCGTGAGGTTCGGCCAGAGGTTCACGTCGCCGGGCACGTAGGCGATGCGACGGTGGAGCTCGACCGCCTCGCGCCACGGGTCGCCGCCGAGCAGGCGTGCGGACCCGGCATCCGCCCTGGCGATGCCGAGCAGGATGCGGATCGTGGTCGACTTGCCCGAGCCGTTCGGCCCGAGGAAGCCCATGACCCGGCCCTGCTCGACGCGCAGGTCGAGGCCGTCGAGTGCGGTGACCGCGCCGAAGCGCTTGACGAGGCCGGCGACCTCGATCGCCGGGGTTGATGCTGACATGGTGACTCCTTCGAAGTGTGTGCGGTGATCGTGCGCGGGATGCGTCAGGCGCCGGCCGCGGGCGGATCGCCGATGTAGAGGAGGTATTGGTCGAGGTAGGAGCTGTCGGCGAAGACGCCGTACGTGTAGAGCTCGATCGAGGGCAGCGCGATCTGCTCGAAGGTCTTCGCGAGCACGGTCTTGAAGTCGGTGAGCGAGATCTCGGGGTGCATCGAGAGCAGCACGATGAGCCCGCCGACGGACTGCGTCACCATGAGCCGTGCGCGGCCCTCGGGGTCGCGACTCGGGCGCAGGACACCGTCGGCGACCGCCTGCTCGGAGTACGCGAGCGCCGATTCGATCATGCGCTCGACGAACGCCCGACCGGCCGGACTGCCCTCCTGCACGCTGCGCAGGATGTAGACGAGCATGACCCCGTACTCGTCGGCCTCGGCGAGCTGGGCCATGGCGGCGGAGGGGGAGGCGAGCCCGTCGGTCTTGAGCGTGCGGTGCTGTTCGAGCACGGCGTCGTCGCACTCGGCGCGCAGCGCCTCCTTCGACCCGAAGTGGTGGCGGATGAGTCCGGCGCTCACGCCCGCCCGGGCGGCGATGGTTCGCACCGACGCCCCGAAGCCCTCTGCGGCGAAGCATTCGATGGCGGCGTCACGAAGGCGGGCGCGCGTCGTGAGGTCGGTCGCGTCGGCTGCGGCGGCGGTGCGCTCGTGCTCGGCTATACGCATGTATCGGATGCTACACGCGTGTATAACCGACGTCCAGAGGGACGGCGACCCAACCCCCGGCGACGAGCAGGTGAACCTTCGCCGACCACGGCCCGGATCGGCGAAACCGCGTCCGATCAGGCCTCACGCTGGTCGTGTGAAGGTCGCACTCCTCGCAGAATCGTTCCTCCCGCACATGAACGGCGTGACGCATTCCCTGCTCCAGGTGCTCCGCCACCTCGAGCGCCGCGGCCACGACGCCCTCGTCATCGCACCCCGCTCCGGGCCCGCCGATCCGTCGCTCGACGGGTCGCTGCACGGGGCCAGGAGCGTGCTGCTGCCCTCGGTGCCGCTGCCGACCTACCCCGACGTGCGCGTGACGCTCGCTGGAGCGCACCGGCTCGCCGCGCTCCTGCGCGAGCACGAGGCCGACGTCGTGCACCTCGCGTCGCCGTTCGTGCTGGGGTGGCGCGGCGTGCACGCCGCGGAGGCGCTCGGCATCCCGTCGATCGCGGTCTATCAGACCGACATCCCCTCGTACGCCGAACGCTACGGCGTGCCCGGTGCCGCGCCCGCGCTCGCCCGCCACCTGGCGAAGTTGCACACTCGTGCGACCGTGACGCTCGCACCCTCGACCTCGGCCGTCGACCGGCTCACGGGCCTCGGCGTCGATGCCGACCGCATCGCCCTCTGGCGGCGCGGCGTCGACACCGAGCGATTCGCGCCGACCCGTCGCACCGCGGCCTGGCGGCGCGACATCGCGGGCGCCGCTGCCGACGAGGTCGTCATCGGCTACGTCGGGCGGCTCGCCCCCGAGAAGCAGGTCGAGGATCTCCGGGCGATCGCCGACCTGCCCCGCACCAGGCTCGTCATCGTCGGCGACGGGCCCTCGCGGACGGTCCTCGAACGCATGCTGCCGAACGCAGTGTTCACCGGATTCCTCGGCGGAGACGCGCTCGCCGAGGCCATGGCCGGCTTCGACGTGTTCCTGCACCCCGGCGAGAGCGAGACCTTCTGCCAGACGATCCAGGAGGCGCTCGCGAGCGGCGTGCCCGTCGTGGCGACCGGCCGCGGCGGGCCGCTCGACCTCGTCGAGAACAGCGTCGACGGGTGGCTCTATCGGCCGGGAGACCTCGTGGAGTTCCGCGAGCGCGTGCGCGACCTCGTCGGCGACGATGCGAAGCGCCGGGCGTTCGCCGTCAATGCGCGGGCCGCCGTGCGCGGGCGCGGGTGGGACGTGCTCGGCGACGAGCTGCTCGGGCACTACGAGGAGGCCGTCGCCGCGAGCGGGGGCGCGACGGCCGGGCCTCGTGTCGGTGCCCTCGGACGCTGGACCGCGGCATCCGCACCGCCCGTCGCGGTCGCGCCGACCGTGCAGGTCGCGCCGTCCGTGCAAGTCGCCCCTGCCGAGCCCGCCCCGACCGCGCCGCCGCGCTGGACCAGGTACGTCGCCGTCGGCGACTCGCTGAGCGAGGGCCTCTGCGACACCTCGCGCATGGCCGCGGGGGAGTACCGAGGCTGGGCCGACCGGCTCGCGATGCTGCTCGCGCTCGCGAGCCCGGCCGGCGAGCGCGTGGCGTACGCGAACCTCGCGGTGCGCAGCCGCAAGGTCGACGACGTCGTCGACGAGCAGGCGCCGCGTGCGATCAACCTCGGCGCCGATCTCGTCAGCGTGCTCATCGGCGGCAACGACTTGGTCGGTCCGAGGCCGGACGTGCACGGGCTCGCCGACCGGCTGGCGGCCTCGGTCGCCGGCCTGCGCGCCACCGGCGCCGACGTGCTGCTCGTCACCCCGTTCATGCCGCAGCGACCCGCCTCGCGACTGTACGAACGGCGGGTCGCCGCGTTCGCCGACCGCATCGTCGGCATCGGGCACGACACCGGCGCGATCGTGCTCGACGTGGCGGCGCTGCCCGCGCTGACGGTCAAGGGCATGTGGGCCGAGGATCGGGTGCACCTCAACTCCGCCGGGCATCGCGCGCTCGCCTACGAGGCGGCCAGACGGCTCGGCGTACCGGATGCCGCGGCGCTCGCCGAGCTCGAGCAGGCGGCGCACGAGCCCGGCGCCGACGTCGCGGCCGAGATCGACACCGATCGTCAGGTCGGCGACGCCGAGTGGATCGTGCGGCACGCGGTGCCGTGGGTGGCCAGGCGCGTGCGGGGTCGCACGGCGGGCGACGGACTGGATGCCAAGCGCCCCGCGTTGCTCCCCGTGCTCGACGCGCATCAGGCGCTCACGAGGTCGGCACGACCGCCGGCTCCCACGCGGTGACCGAGATCGTCGAGCCCTCGACGATGTCGGACTCGAGCGGCCAGCTTCCGCGCTCGTCGCCGGCAGTCATCGCGGCGTGAAGCGAGGTCGCGACGAGCGCGTCGGCTGTGACGCCGGCATCCCACCCGAGGTAGGCGATCGCGTAGCCGTTCGCGGGCACCTCGACCCGCGTGACGCCGGGATCGTCCGCCATGAACGAATGTCCGTGCTCGATCAGGACATTGAGCGCGTGCTCGTTCTGGTCGCCGAACGCGACGTCGGGGTACCCCTCGACGGTGCAGGGCCGGTTGGAGAAGTTCATCAGGCGGATCGACTGCACGCGGTGGCCGGTCGCGGCGTCCTTCTCGCCGAACAGCAGCATCGCCTGCTCCGGCGTGCACCGGTCGGGATCGGCGGCGGTCTGAGCGGCGTCGGTCGGCTCGGCGCGGTCGGCGACGGGAACGCCCTCGGCGAGCGGATCGGGAAGCGCGCCGCGGGACGGATCCGCGCCCTCGGCGATCGCCACGTCCTGAGCATCCGCCACCCGCGCCTCCCGCATGCCGAGGACGCCGATCGTCACCAGCGCGATCACGACCGCCACCGCGACGCCGGCGAAGGCCAGGGTCTTCGTCGGCACTCCGGGGCGAGGCCCCATCGCGGGCGCTGAGACGGCGTCGGTCGCGGCGAGCGGACGGTGCGCGTCGGGGCCGTACGCGGGGGCACCGACGGGGGCAGCCGCGGCGAGCTCGGCCGGTGTGTCGGCTGCGAGGGCTCGGCGGCGCATTCGGCCTTCGACGATTGCAGGGATCCATCCGTACAGCAGGCCCCAATAGGCGCCGGCAGCCGCGAACGCGCCCATCCCACTGCTCCACAGGACGGCGCCGTAGGTGAAGAACGAGCCGATCATCGTGAGGCCGTCGGTCGCGAGCCCCATCGCGGCACCGACGGCGACGGCGAGGAACCACGCCCGCCACGGCGCGGCCGTTCCTGCGGTGTCGCCGGTGGGCGCGGTGAGCCGCAGCAGCGCTGCATACGCGAACCCGACGCCGATCGCCGCCGTGAGAGCGAACAGGGTGGTCCAGACGATCGGCCACATCCAGACGGACGGCGGTACGGTCGCCGGCAGGATCGCCCCCTCCAGGCCGTGCAGGTTCGCCGCGGAGATCGCGGACCAGCTCAGCGCGCCGACGCCGAGCCAGAGGATGCCGGCGATGCCGCCGACGATTGCGAGTGGGGCCGGCCGGAGCCGGGAGGTCGAGTCGGCACCGGTGCGGGGCGTGGTCATTCCACGAACCTAGTGTCCCGAGCGAGCGCGGCGCCGACGCGACATCCGCTGTTCACGGGTGAAAAACAGGCCCTCTGCTAGGCTTGACGAGGTTGCCGAAGGGTCGCCGCGCAGGTGCGCGGTGCCGGAGGCGGCTGACGGAGCAGGCCGGCAGGAAGCTGGTCCCCTGTGGTGGATCACCAATCGACAGCGACTCGAATGGTGGACTTCTACTGGTGGCCAGCGTGAACGCATCGACCTGATGCGATTCGTATTGCCTGTTCCTGCTCCTGACGTACGAGTCGCGCCCATACGGGGTGCGACGAAAAACAAAGGAGAGAGACCTCTTGGAAGGTCCTGAAATCACGTTCGCCGAGACCGTCATCGACAATGGCAAGTTCGGCACCCGCACCATCCGCTTCGAGACCGGCCGCCTCGCCCAGCAGGCGCAGGGCTCGGCCGTCGCCTACATCGACGAAGAGACCATGCTGCTCTCGGCGACGTCCGTCTCGAAGCAGCCGAAGGATCACTTCGACTTCTTCCCGCTGACCATCGACGTCGAAGAGCGCATGTACGCCGCGGGTCGCATCCCGGGCTCGTTCTTCCGTCGCGAGGGCCGCCCCTCGACCGAGGCGATCCTCACCTGCCGTCTCATCGACCGCCCCCTGCGCCCCTCGTTCGTCGAGGGCCTCCGCAACGAGGTGCAGGTCGTCGTGACCGTGCTCGCCATCGAGCCCGACGAGCTCTACGACGTGCTCGCCATCAACGCCGCGTCGCTCTCGACGCAGCTCTCGGGCCTGCCGTTCTCCGGCCCCGTCGCCGGCGTGCGCGTCGCGCTCATCGACGGCCAGTGGGTCGCGTTCCCGAAGCACTCGCAGCTCGACGAGGCCGTGTTCAGCATGGTCGTCGCCGGTCGCGTCGTGACCGAGGCCGACGGCTCGCAGGACGTCGCGATCATGATGATCGAGGCCGAGGCCACCGACAACGCGTGGAACCTCATCCAGGCCGGCGCCGTCAAGCCGAGCGAAGAGGTCATCGCGCAGGGCATCGAGGCGTCGAAGCCCTTCATCAAGCAGCTCGTCGAGGCGCAGCAGCAGGTCGCGAAGACCGCCGCGAAGCCCGTCGCCGACTACCCGACGTTCCCGCCCTACCAGGCCGAGGTCAAGGGGGCCGTCGAGGCCTTCGCCGCCGCCGAGCTCAAGGACGTCTACCAGATCGCCGGCAAGGTCGAGCGTCAGGACGCCGACGACGCCCTCAAGGCGCGCGTCAAGGAGCACGTCGCGGCCAAGGTCGAGGCGGGCGAGCTGCCCGAGTCGGCCAACGCCGAGGTCTCCGCGGCCTACAAGTCGGTCACCAAGAAGGTCATGCGCACGCGCGTGCTCGAAGAGGGCGTCCGCATCGACGGCCGCGGCCTCGCCGACATCCGCCCGCTCGACGCCGAGGTGCAGGTCGTGCCCCGCGTGCACGGCTCGGCCATCTTCCAGCGCGGCGAGACCCAGATCCTGGGCATCACCACGCTGAACATGCTGAAGCTCGAGCAGCAGATCGACTCGCTGAGCCCGGTCACCAAGAAGCGCTACATGCACAACTACAACTTCCCGCCCTACTCGACCGGTGAGACCGGTCGCGTCGGGTCTCCGAAGCGTCGCGAGATCGGGCACGGCGCTCTCGCCGAGCGCGCCCTCGTGCCCGTGCTGCCCACGCGCGAGGAGTTCCCCTACGCGATCCGCCAGGTGTCCGAGGCGCTCGGCTCCAACGGCTCGACGTCGATGGGCTCCGTGTGCGCCTCGACCCTGTCGCTGCTGAACGCGGGCGTGCCGCTGCGCGCACCCGTCGCCGGCATCGCCATGGGCCTCATCTCCGACACGATCGACGGCGAGACCCGCTACGCGGCGCTCACCGACATCCTCGGCGCCGAAGACGCCCTCGGCGACATGGACTTCAAGGTCGCAGGCACCTCGGAGTTCGTCACCGCGATCCAGCTCGACACGAAGCTCGACGGCATCCCCGCCTCGGTGCTCGCCGGCGCGCTGACGCAGGCGAAGGACGCCCGCACGACGATCCTCGCCGTGCTGAACGCCGCGATCGACGCCCCCGACGAGATGGCCCCGACCGCGCCCCGCGTGATCTCGGTGCAGATCCCCGTCGACAAGATCGGCGAGCTGATCGGCCCCAAGGGCAAGACGATCAACGCGATCCAGGACGAGACCGGCGCCGACATCTCCATCGAGGAGGACGGCACCGTCTACATCGGCGCGACCGACGGCCCCTCGGCCGAGGCCGCCCGCGCCCAGGTCAACGCGATCGCGAACCCGACCAACCCCGAGGTCGGCGAGCAGTTCCTCGGCACCGTCGTGAAGATCGCCGCCTTCGGCGCGTTCGTCTCGCTGCTGCCCGGCAAGGACGGCCTGCTGCACATCAGCGAGGTGCGCAAGCTCGCCGGCGGCAAGCGCGTCGAGAACGTCGAAGACGTGCTCGGCGTCGGCCAGAAGATCCTCGTCGAGATCACCAAGATCGACGACCGCGGCAAGCTCTCGCTCGCTCCGGTCATCGCCGACGAAGCCGACACCGAGGGTCGCGAGACCGCCGGCACGCACTCCGAGGAGCCCGCTGAGGGCGCCGACGCGTAGTCACGCTTCTGACGCAGGCAGATGCCCCGCCCGATCCGTTCGGGCGGGGCATCCGTCGTTCCGGGGAGGGGCCGGCACCTTCGATGCCGGACTCAGCTGGCGGGCCCGCTGCGGGCCGGGCCGGTGCGGGTCACGGGCGCGACCTCCGCGCAGCCGAGGCCGTCACACGAAGTGGGGGATGGCTGCGCCCGGGGAGCGGGAGTATCTTCCGCGCCATGTCGAAGAATGCTCATGTTCGTCGAGGGTTCGTGTCACGGCTGGGCGCCCTCGCCCTGATCTCGACCGCGCTCGTCGCGGGACTCGCTGCCGCGCCCGCTGCGGCACTGCCCACTGACGTGTCGGCGGGCAGTGCCTCGAGCGCGCAGGCCGGCTGGCTTCCGGCGCCGCGCGGCTACGTCGCCCTCGGAGACTCGTTCACCGCCGGCCAGGGGGCGCCGCCCTATCGGTCCGACGACTGCAAGCAGAGCCGATACGCGAGCTATCCGACCATCGCCGCGGCCTTCAGCCTCTATCGGCTCACGGCCAACCGGGCCTGCTCGGGCGCGACGGTGGCCGACACGGCGGCCCAGCTCGTGGGGGTGAGCGCGGACACCAGGCTCGTCACGCTCACCGTCGGCGGCATCGACGCCGGATCGAACGAACTGCTCGCGGCCTGCGCGCTGAATCCCGATCCGACGGTCGACCCGTGCAAGTCGGCACTCGCGTCGAGCGCTGCGAAGCTCGCCGCGCTGGGGCCGCAGCTCGTCGGGCTGTACTCCGCGATCGCCGTCGCAGTGCCGAACGCCAAGGTCGTGGTGCTGAACTATCCGCGGCTGTTCAACCCCGGCGTCGCGCCGCTCGGCGATCTCGTCAACCAGTCGAGCGATGCGCTGAACGCCGTGATCGCGGGTGCCGTGGCGGCCACGGCGAATCCTCGCGTGACGCTCGTCGACGTGACCCAGGAATTCGCCGGTCACGGCATCGGGTCGAAGCTGCCGTTCATCGCGTTCGACCCGGCGAACCTCCTCGCCGCCGCGAACTTCCACCCGAACGCGCTCGGCAACGGGCTCGGCTACGCGAGGGCGCTCGCGAACGATCGGGTGCTCGCCCGCTGAGCCGCCCGACGCCGGCCCCGGAATGGCGGATGCCGCGCCCGATCGACTCGGGCGCGGCATCCGTCGTGCTCGGCATCCGTCGAGGGATGCCGCGTGCGGCCGTCAGGACAGGTACTGCACGCTGCTGCGGATCACGGCGTCGCGTTCCGCGAGCGCGGATGCGGCGAGTGCGCGTGCCTCGGCCCTGGCCGCGAGGCGGTCGCGGTCGTTGCGCCGGGCCGCCCGGCGGAGGCCCCATTCGGCGAGGCCGAAGCCGCTGCGCACGGCGAGTGCGGCGACGGCTCCGGAACCGGGGGAGAGGAGTGCGGCGGTCATGTCAGAGCTCCTTCGTGGTGTCGTCGGTCGGTTCGCCGCGCATGAGCGGGAACGCGTTGATGTGGATCTGCACCGGGCGTGAACCGGGCGTCGGCGTGCGCTTGTGCGCGTCGATGTACTTCATGAGCACGACGTCGATGTCGGCGACGAGGGCGGCGAGCTGCTCGGGCGTCAGCCGCAGGTTGATGGTGTCGCTCGTCGCGATGTCGAGCCATTCGTCGCCGAAGACCTGGTCGCCCTCGAGCAGGAACTCGCGGAAGTTCGTCTCGCGCGAGCGGAACCACTCGTCTTCGACGAGCTTGGCGGCCAGGCGCTCGGCGCTGCCGGCCGGGAGCGAACGCGCGTCGGGGATGGCGACCGAGCCGGGCGTGCGCTCCCACCAGCGTTCGCGGCCCTTGCCCCGCGTGGTGTCTTCGCGAACGAGGCCCGCGCGCTCGAGCTGGCGCAGGTGGTAGCTGGTCGCGCCGCTCGACTCGCCGAGCCGCTCACCGAGCCCGCTCGCGGTCATGGGGCCGTACGCCGAGAGTTCGTCGTAGATGCGCACGCGCAGCGGGTGGGCGAGCGACTTGAGGCTCGCCGACGGCAGCACGTGGTCGATGCCGGGGTGGCGCGTGCTGCTGGGCTGTGCGCCGAGATCTGCGGGGTCGTTGTTCGCCATATTGCAAAGATACCTCTGCAAAGAATATGTTGCAAGGATTTCTTTGCAAGGGAATCTTTGCATGCCGTCCACGATCGTCGGCCGGCCTCCGAAGCGCGTCGCGAGCGTGCGCTCGTCGGCCCGCCCTCAGGATCGGCTCGAGCGGGCGATCGTCGCCTCGGCGAGGCGTTCGGCGGCGCCCGTCGCGCGGTCGAGGTAGAGCATCGGCTCCACGAGTTCGAGTTCGAGCACCGCGAGCCGGCCGTCGAGGCGAACGACGTCGACCCGCGCGTAGTGGAGGTCGAAGGGCAGCCGGGAGAGCATCGCCTCGACCTCGGCGACATCGCCGGGAGACGCGACCGAGCGTTCGACCGAGCCCCCGTAGATGCCGTGCGCCCGGAAGTCGCCCGGGGCCGGACGCTTGCGCAGCACGTGGCTCTGGCTCCCGCCGATGGACACGAACGAGAGCTCGCCCTCGTCGAGCACGGAGGGCGCGAACGGCTGCACCATCACCTCGGCCGCCCGCGGCAGCGATGCGAGCAGCCGGGGGAGTCCCGCGGCATCCGTTCGCACCACCCCGGCGCCGCCGACGCCGACCGAGGGCTTCAGCACGAGCTCGGTCCACCCGGTGCTCTCCACCTCGGCGACCAGCGCGGCCGCCTCGGCCGGCAGCCCTCTGACGACCGGCACGATGGGCACGCCCCAGTCGGCCAGGTCGTCGAGGTAGCGCTTGTCGACGTTCCAGTGCACGGCATCGAGCGGGTTGAGCAGGGTGCATCCGGAGCGGTCGATCGTCGTCATGACCTCGAGGAACAGCTCGGTGCGATCCACGTAGTCCCACGTGCTGCGCAGCACGGCGACGTCGTACGCATCCCAGTCGACCCCGTCGGCCGACCATGCGACCGGCTCGGCGTCGACGCCGCGATCACGGAGCGCGTCGATCAGGCGTCGATCGTCGTCGAAGAGCGACTCCACGTCGGCGATCTCCCACGTGACGAAGCTCGGCAGTCGCCCGCAGCGCAGCACCGCGACCCGCATGTCGCCCTCAGCTCGGACGCTCGAGCAGCGGACCGAGGCGGTAGGGGATCACCTCGCCCATCGCGAGCGAGGTCTCGGTGCGCTCGACGCCGTCGATCGCGAGGATCTCGCCGTCGATGCGGAACAGGTCGTGCGCGTCGCGGCACACGACGCGCACGAGCAGGTCGACGGTGCCGGAGAGCCCGTGCGCCTGGATGACCTCGGGGATCTCGGCGATCCGGTCGATGACCTCGGTGAGCTGCTTCTGCCGCAGGTGCACCGAGACGAACGCCTCGAGCGGGTAGCCGAGCGGCGTCGGGTCGATGCTCCGCTCGAACGAGAGGAAGGCGCCGGATGCCTCGAGCCTCGCCATGCGGGCCTGCACGGTGTTGCGCGAGAGCCCGAGGCGATCGGCGAGCGCGACGACCGTCGCGCGCGGGTCGCGGCCCATCGCTTCGAGGAGGGCTCGGTCGACATCGTCGTAACCGGTCATACCGCCAGACGATAGCACTCGTTCGACGGGTCTGGTTGAGCAACATGCTCAACGGAATCTCGAATGCTTGAGCGCTGTGCCATCTCGACGTACGCTCGCGGGATCCGGCAGTGCCGCCGGGTGCGACCGCCCACGAGGCGGTCGTCGAGAGCGAGGATCCACCCATGACCCCATCCGAACCCACCTCGACCGGGCTGTTGACCCGCCCGGCAGGCTTCGCCCAGCTCATCACGCCCGAGGGCGAGCGCCGCCCCGATCCCGAACTCGACCGCTGGGTCGTCGACGTCGACACCGAGGTGCTCCGCGGGCTCTACCGCGACATGTCGGTGCTGCGTCGCATCGACGCCGAGGGCATCGCCCTGCAGCGCCAGGGGGAGGTCGGCCTCTGGCCGCCGCTGCTCGGGCAGGAGGCCGCGCAGGTGGGCTCCGCCCGCGCCCTGCGCTCCGACGACTTCGTGTTCGGCAGCTACCGCGAGCACGGCGTCGCCTGGGTGCGCGGCATCGACCCGGCCGACGTGCTGCGCGTGTGGCGCGGCGCGGCGTCGTCGGGATGGAACCCCTCCGACTTCGGCATGGCCGTGCCCCAGATCATCATCGGCGCGCAGTCGCTGCACGCGACCGGTTGGGCGATGGGCGCGGCCTGGGACGGATCGGATGCCGCGGCCGTCGCGTACTTCGGCGACGGCGCGACCAGCGAGGGCGACGTGAACGAGGCCCTGGTGTTCGCCTCGAGCTTCGATGCACCTGTCGTGTTCTTCTGCCAGAACAACGGCTGGGCGATCTCCGAGCCCGTCGGGCTGCAGTCCAAGCAGCCGCTGGCGAACCGCGCCGACGGCTTCGCCGTGCCCGGCATCCGCGTCGACGGCAACGACGTGCTCGCCGTGCTCGCAGCGACCAGGGTCGCACTCGATCGCGCCCGCCGTGGGGGCGGCCCGACCTTCATCGAGGCCGTGACGTACCGCATGGGTCCGCACACGACGGCCGACGACCCGAAGCGCTACCGCACCGACGACGAGCTCGCCGACTGGCGTGCGCGCGACCCGATCGCGAGGGTCGGCGCCCTGCTCGCGGCATCCGGCGTCGATCGCGACGAGCTCGACCGCGAGGTCGAGGCCGAGGCCGCGCGCGCGGCCGGTGCGCTGCGCGCCTCGATCGCCACCATGGTCGATCCCGAGCCGATGAGCGTCTTCGACCACGTCTACGCCGAGCCGAACTCCCACCTCGAGCGCCAGCGCGAGCACTACGCGAGGTACCTCGCGCAGTTCGACGACCAGGCGACGGATGCCCCGGCGAACGCCTCGAGCGCCTCCGCCACGACCGAGGGAGGCGCACGATGACCACGCTCACGCTCGGCGGCGCCATCAACGCCGGCCTCCGTCGCGCCCTCGCGGGCGACGACCGCGTCGTCCTCATGGGCGAGGACATCGGCACGCTCGGCGGCGTGTTCCGCGTGACCGACGGCCTCAAGTCCGAGTTCGGCGCGCACCGCGTCGTCGACTCGCCGCTGTCGGAGGCCGGACTCATCGGCACCGCGGTCGGCCTCGCGTACCGCGGCTACCGCCCGGTCGTCGAGATCCAGTTCGACGGGTTCATCTACCCCGGGTTCGACCAGATCGTGGCGCAGGTCGCGAAGCTGCACTACCGCTCGCGCGGCAACGTGCGCATGCCCATCACGATCCGCGTGCCCTTCGGCGGCGGCATCGGCGCGGCCGAGCACCACTCCGAGTCGCCCGAGGCGTACTTCGCGCACACCGCGGGCCTCCGGGTCGTGGCCTGCTCGGATGCCGCCGAGGCCTACGTCATGATCCAGCAGGCCATCGCGAGCGACGACCCCGTGCTCTTCTTCGAGCCGAAGCGCCGCTACCACGTCAAGGGCGAGGTCGACGAGACGGCGAGCCTCGCCGACGCGAAGCCGATGGGCGTCGCCTCGGTCGTGGCATCCGGAACCGACGTCACGCTCGTGACCTACGGCGCGCTCGTGCAGACCGCCCGCGACGCCGCGACCGCCGCCCGCGAGGAGGGCGTCTCGCTCGAGGTCATCGACCTGCGTTCGCTCTCGCCGATGGACCTCACGACGGTGGCCGCCTCGGTGCGCCGCACCGGACGCCTCGTCATCGCGCACGAGGCCGGGCAGCAGCTCGGGCTCGGCGCCGAGATCGCGGCGAGCATCACCGAGCGCTGCTTCGAGTTCCTCGAGGCCGCGCCCGTGCGCATCACCGGCCACGACATCCCGTACCCGCCCGCGAAGCTCGAACGGCACCACCTGCCCGACCTCGACCGCATGCTCGACGGCGTCGACCGCGTGCTCGGCCGCCCGAACTCGCTGAGCGGAGTGGAGGCATGACCATGATCCGCGACTTCCCGCTGCCCGACCTCGGCGAGGGACTGACCGAGTCCGAGATCGTCGCCTGGCGCGTCGCCGTGGGCGACCGCGTCGAGCTCAACCAGATCATCGCCGACGTCGAGACCGCCAAGGCCGTCGTCGAGCTGCCGTCGCCGTTCGCCGGCGTCGTCACCGCGCTGCACGCGGGCGAGGGCGAGACCGTCAACGTGGGGGAGCCGCTGTTCTCGTGCGACACGGGCGAGGGCGACTCCGCTGCTCCGGCGACGGCGCCGACGGATGCCGCGGCCGCCCCGGTCGCAGCCGCGCCGGTCGTGGAGGCGTCGACGGATGCCGCGTCGGGCCCGAACCTGGTCGGCTACGGTGCCCGTGCCGAGTCCGGCCCGAAACGCCGCGCCAGGCGTGCCGCGCTCGCGGCCGACCTCGTGCCGACCCTGCCGGAAGCAGCGGCCGGGGCGGGCGTCGCTGCGGAGTCCGCGGTCGCACCGTCGTCGACGAATCATGCGCCCGCGATGCCGTCCGAGCGCCCGCGCTCGACGCCGCCCGTGCGCAAGCTCGCGCACGACCTCGGCATCGACCTCGCACTCGTGCGCGGCACGGGCGAGCGCGGACTCGTCACGCGTGCCGACGTCGAGGCCGCGGCATCCGGAGTCGGAGCGCCCGTCGACGCTGACACGCCGGCCGTCTCCGGCTCCGCAGCGCGCGAGCGTCTCGACATGCCCGCGGCAGCCGACGTGCGCATCCCGATCAAGGGCGTGCGCAAGCACACGGCGGCCGCGATGGTCGCGAGTGCGTTCACGGCGCCGCACGTCACCGAGTTCCTCACGGTCGACGTCACCTCGACCATGGACCTCGTGCGGAGCCTCCGCGAGGACCCCGCGTTCGCCGGGCACCGCGTCACCCCCCTCGCGGTCGTGGCGAAGGCCGTCTGCCTCGCCGCCCGGCGGACCCCCGACGTCAACGCCAAGTGGGACGAGGACGCCCAGGAGATCGTGCAGTTCGGCTCGGTGAACCTCGGCATCGCGGCGGCGACCGAGCGCGGGCTCGTGGTGCCGAACGTGAAGGCCGCCGAGCGCCTGACGCTCATCGAGCTCGCCGACGCGATCGGCGAGCTCGCGGTCACCGCCCGGGAGGGGCGCACGCGTCCGGCGGATCTGACGGGCGGCACCCTCTCGATCACGAACGTCGGCGTCTTCGGCGTCGACGCCGGCACGCCGATCCTGAACCCCGGTGAGGCCGTGATCCTCGCCACGGGCGCCGCACGCCGGCAGCCGTGGGAGTTCCGCGGCGAGATCGCCCTGCGCGAGGTCATGACGCTGAGCCTGTCGTTCGACCACCGCCTCGTCGACGGGCAGCAGGCCGCGGCCTTCCTCACCGACGTCGGGGCGATCCTGCGCGACCCCGCGCGGGCGCTGACCATGATCTGACCCCGCCGCCGGAACGGGTCGACCTCGGTCGGCCCGTTCCGGCTGCCTGCTCGCCCGGCGATCCGGATGCCGCGATCGGATCGGATCGGAGCCGAACCGGCGGATTCCGCGACGTTCGTCCGCCGGACGGTCGCGCTGGCGCGTCGGGGGAGGAGGATGGGGCCATGGACCCGAAGCGCATCCTCGCACCCGCCGAGACCGCCGACGCCCTCGCGCGCACGGCCTTCGTGCACGACGGCGACCGGCTCGAGGCGGCCTACCGCACGCCCGACTTCGCCGGCGCGGTCCGCGTGCTCGACGCGGTCGCCCCGGTCGCCGACGAGCTCGACCACCATCCCGACGTGCGCCTCGGGTGGGGCCGAGTCGTGTTCGAGCTGAGCTCGCACGACGTGGGAGGCGTGACCTCCCGCGATCTCGAGCTCGCCCAGCGCATCGACGTGCTCGCCGTCGCGGCGGGGGCGCAGCGGGCGGAGTAGCGGGGCTCTCCTGCGCGCGCGACCCCCGGGTCAGCGGAGCAGGTAGAGGAGCTCCTCGACGTCGGTGCCGCCTGCCGGGCCGGCAGACGAGCCCTCGGTGCCGACCGGTTCGAAGCCGAGATGCTCGAGCACGCGCACCGACCCGGCGTCGTCGCTCGTCGCATGCGCCCGGACGGGCCGTTCGTCGAGCACCTCGAGGAAGATCCGCATGGCCCGCGTGGCGATGCCGTGCCCCCGGTGCGCGCGGTCGATCCAGGTCACGACCTCGGGCGCGCCCTGCTCGTACCAGCGCGCGACGCTGCCGACGATCTCGCCGTCGGCGCGCACGGTTCGGAGGTCGATCGCGGGGTCGGCCATGAGCACGCGCCAGCGCGCCTCGACCGTCGCGCGATCGTCGGTGCCGGGCGGGGCCGGTCGGGTCGACCGCACGGCGACGGGGTCGTGCCCGATCAGGAACAGGGTGTCGAGATCCGTGTCGCGGGTCGCGCGCAGGCTCACGACATGAGGCTCGCCCATGCCATCTCCTCGAGGATGCCGCGGACGGTGCCGTCGGCGGGTCTGCGCCCAGGGGTGCGGGCGCTGTGGGGTGTGGAGTTGAGCAGTCCGAAGGCGGCGTGTGCCCGGAACCGCAGCTCCACCTCGGCCCGGTCGGGCCTGAGCTCTGCGAGGGTGGCGACCCAGCGTTCGACGTACCGCCGCTGCAGGGACCGCACCTCGTGGCGCACCGCGACGTCGATGTGCTCGAGTTCGCGGTCCTGCACGGCGATGACGTCGGCCTGGCCGAGCGCGAAGTCCACGTGGAAGCGGATGAGCGAGCGCAGCGCGGCCGCCGCGTCGGGCGCTTCGACGAGCACCCGTTCGGCGCCGTCGAGCAGTGAACGGCTGGCGTCCTCGAGGATCGCGGCGAGCACGGCCGACTTGCCCGAGAAGTGGCGGTAGACGGCGGGCCCGCTGACGCCGACGGCGGCGCCGAGGTCTTCGATGGTCACACCCGCGTAGCCGCGCTCGGCGAACTGGCGCGCCGCAGCGCTCAGGATCGCCGCGCGGCGGTCGGCCTTCTGCCGGCCGCGCTCGGTGAGCGCCGGTGCCGGGTGCGCGGCGACCGGGTGAGCCGGTGCCGCGGGGGCCTGTGCGGGTGTGCTTGCCATTTCGATGGGTGCTCGCTAACCTCGGGAATCGAGTTAGTGAACACTAACCGAAAATCGCGACGTCGCACAAGGGTCGGTCCTCTTCGGCCCGAACCGGCGCGACACGCGACGAGGCGGAGGGCCGATGACGACACTCACGACCGCGATCGACCGATCCGGCGACGCGGCCGGGCGCAACGCCGACGCGCACGCCGAGCTCGTCGGCGAGCTGCGCCGACGCCTCGCAGAGGCCGCGCTCGGCGGGCCGGAGGCATCCCGCGACCGCCACGTCGCGCGCGGCAAGCTGCTGCCGCGGGACCGCGTCGACCGCCTGCTCGACGAGGGCAGCCCGTTCCTCGAGCTCTCGCCGCTCGCCGCCGACGGCATGTACGGCGGCGACTCGCCCGGCGCGGGCATCATCACGGGCATCGGCCTCGTGCACGGCCGGCCCGTGGTCGTGGTCTGCAACGACGCCACGGTCAAGGGCGGCACCTACTACCCGATGACGGTCAAGAAGCACCTGCGGGCCCAGGAGGTCGCGCGCGAGCACCGCCTGCCCTGCGTGTACCTCGTCGACTCGGGCGGCGCGTTCCTGCCCATGCAGGACGACGTGTTCCCCGACCGCGAGCACTTCGGCCGCATCTTCTTCAACCAGGCGCAGCTCTCCTCGATGCGCATCCCGCAGCTCGCGGCCGTGCTCGGCTCGTGCACGGCGGGCGGCGCCTACGTGCCGGCGATGAGCGACGAGTCGGTCATCGTGCGCGACCAGGGCACGATCTTCCTCGGCGGCCCGCCGCTCGTGAAGGCCGCGATCGGCGAGGTCGTCACGCCCGAGGAGCTCGGCGGAGGCGACCTGCACTCCCGCATCTCGGGGGTCACCGACCACCTGGCCGACGACGACGAGCACGCACTCGAGACCGTGCGCGACATGGTCGCGACGCTGCCCGCCCAGGCGCCGCGCGCGTGGGCGGTGCGTGAGCCCCGACCGCCTGCCGTCGACCCGGCGGACCTCACGGCAGCCGTGCCCGTCGACGTGCAGCAGCCCTACGACGTGCACGAGGTCATCGCGCGGCTCGTCGACGCGAGCGAGTTCACCGAGTTCAAGCCCGACTACGGCGACACGCTCGTCACTGGCTTCGCGCACCTCGACGGCCACCCCGTCGGCATCGTCGCCAACAACGGCGTGCTGTTCAGCGAATCGGCCATGAAGGGCGCCCACTTCATCGAGCTCTGCGACCAGCGCGGCATCCCGCTCGTGTTCCTGCAGAACATCTCCGGCTTCATGGTGGGCCGCGACGCCGAGGCCGGCGGCATCGCCAAGCACGGCGCGAAGATGGTCACCGCGGTCGCCACGACCCGGGTGCCGAAGCTCACGGTCGTCATCGGCGGATCCTTCGGCGCCGGCAACTACTCCATGTGCGGGCGCGCGTACTCGCCGCGGTTCCTGTTCATGTGGCCGAACGCGCGCATCTCGGTCATGGGCGGCGAGCAGGCGGCATCCGTGCTCTCGACCGTGAAGGGCGATCAGCTCGCGGTGCGGGGCGAGGAGTGGTCGGATGCCGCGGCCGAGGCGTTCAAGGCCCCGATCCGCGAGCAGTACGAGCAGCAGGGCAGCCCGTACCACTCGACCGCCAGGCTCTGGGACGACGGCATCATCGACCCGGCTGACACGCGCACGGTGCTCGCGATGGCGCTCGAGCTGGCGAGCCGCACGCCGCTGCCCGAGCCGGCCTTCGGGCTGTTCCGCATGTGAGGCGTCGGATCCGCGCGTGAGCCGTCGGATCGGCCGCCGGACACGGCACGGGATCCGCCGCTGACCCGAGGCCGCGTGCCAGAGTGTTCGGGTACGCGAGGCGTTCGCGCGTGCGACCGGGAGGCGGGGCATGCAACGACCACTGGCTGGGCTGACGACGAGGAACCTCGTCACCGAGCTGACCGCCGGCGTGACGCTCATCGCCATCGCGATCCCGCTCAACATCGGGTATGCGCAGATCGCGGGGCTTCCGCCCACCGCGGGCCTCTACGCGCTCATCGTGCCGACGATCGTGTACGCGCTCGTCGTCTCGTCGCGCCAGGTCGTGGCCTCGCCCGACGCCGCCGCGGCGGCGCTCGTCGCCTCGTCGATCGGCGGGCTCGTGGCCGCCGGAAGCGCCGACTACGCGACGATGGCGCTCGCGCAGGCGATCCTCTGCGGCGTCATGTTCGCGCTGCTCTCGGTCTTCAAGCTCGGGTTCCTCGCGAACTTCCTGTCGAAGCCGATCCTCGTCGGGTTCGTCGGCGGACTCGCGCTCGACATCATGGTCAGCCAGGTCGCGAAGATGCTCGGCGTGAAGATCGACTCGGGCGGCGAGTTCGTCGACAAGCTCGTCGGCCTCGTCACGGGGCTCGGCAGCACGAACCCGTGGTCGCTCGCGATCTCGGCGGCGTCGGTCGCCGTGCTGCTCCTCGGCAAGCGGTTCCTCCGGGCCGTGCCGTGGGCGCTCGTCGTGCTGGTGCTCACGACGGTGGTGGTCGTCGTCGCGAACCTCGACGACGCCGGCGTCGACGTGCTGGGCGAGGTGCCCGCCGGGCCGCCGGCGCTGACGTGGCCCGTCCTCGACTGGGCCGTCTGGGCCGCGCTCATCCCGTCGGCCATGGCGCTGACCCTCGTGACGACCGCCGAGGGCCTGCTCGTCTCCCGCTCCTACTCCGAGAAGCACCGCTACCCGTTCCGCGCGAACCGCGACCTGTTCGCGTTCGGCCTCGCGAACGTCGCCGCCGGTGCGCAGGGCAGCTTCTCGGTCGGGTCCTCGACCTCGCGCACGGCCGCCATGGACCAGGCCGGATCCCGAACCCAGCTGCCCTCGCTCGTGCTCGCCGTCGGCACGCTGCTGCTGCTCCTGTTCGGCACGGCGCTGCTCGCCGACATCCCGTCGCCCGCGATCGGCGCGGTCGTGGGCGTCGCGATCATCCCGCTGCTCGGCATCCGCGAGTTCGCCGACCTCTGGCGCAAGGACCGGTTCGAGTTCCTCGTCGGCGCGGTCTGCTTCCTGGTGACGCTGTTCGTGGGTGCGATCCCGGGCATCCTCGTCGCCTTCGTGCTCGCGCTCGTGAACCTCGCCAAGCGTGCGGCGAATCCCGCGATCGACGTGCTCGAGGCGACGGGCGACCCGGCGGAGTCGCTGCTCGAGGACGCACCGGTCGGCACGACCACGGCGCCGGGGGTCGTCGTCGTGCGTCTCGCGGCGCCGCTCTTCTTCGCCAACGGCAGCGTCTTCGCCGAGGCCGTCAAGCGCGCCGTCTCGTCGGCCGGCACCGCCGAGGGCGGCCCGGTGCGCGACGTCATCATCGACATGGAGGCCGTGACCGACGTCGACGTCACGGGTGCCGAGGAGTTCGAGGCGCTCAAGCTCTGGCTCGCGTCGGGCGGCGTCGCGCTCTCGTTCAGCCGCATGCGCGACCCGGCTCGCCTGCGCCTCGTGCAGCTCGGGCTGTTCCACGACGAGCGGGTCTTCGAGACCAACCGTGCGGCGATCGCGGCGCTCTCGCCCGACCGTTCAACGACCACGGCGACCACGGCGACCACGGCGACCGACCCCGCGACCACCGAGAAGGGCACTTCGTGAATCAGACCATCGGCGCCGTCCTGCCGCTCGCACTCGGTGTCGCGATCAGCCCGATCCCGATCATCGCGGCGATCTTCATGCTCCTCTCGCCGAAGGCGCGGGTCACGAGCGTCGGGTTCCTGCTGGGCTGGCTGGCGGGAATCGTCGTGGCCGTCACGGTCTTCACCCTGCTCGCTTCGGTGCTCCCCGAGGGCGACCCCGATGCGTCGAGGCCGATCCAGGGCGTGATCCGGCTGCTGCTCGGCCTCGGACTGCTCGTGCTCGCGCTCGGCCAGTGGCGCAAGCGGCCGAAGTCCGGCCAGGAGCCCGTGCTGCCGAAGTGGATGCAGGCGATCGACAAGGTCTCGTTCGGCGGGGCGCTGGGCCTCGGATTCCTGCTCTCGGCGGTGAACCCGAAGAACCTCCTCATGGCCGCCGGGGCGGGCACCGAGATCGGGTCGGCGGGCCTCGTGACCGGCGAGATCGTGCTCGTCGCCGCGATCTACGTGCTCATCGCGGCCTCGACCGTGGCGGTGCCCGTGATCGCGTACCTGCTCGCGTCGGCGAAGCTCAGGGGTCCGCTCGACGCGCTCCGGGTGTGGCTCGCGCACGAGAACGCGGTCATCATGGCCGTGCTGCTGCTCGTGATCGGCATCTCGCTGGTCGGCAAGGGCATCGGCAGCTTCTGAGCCCGTTCGCGACGAGCCCCCAGGGGGCGCTCGAGTGCCCGGCACGACCGAGGGCGGTCTCAGGCTCCGGATGCCGCTGCCGCGCGTTCGACGTCGGCCACGGCCTGCTCGACCCCGCCGTGCCACGGCGACCCGTGCCCGGGCAGCACCCAGGCCGCCCCGAGGTCGGCGATGCGGTGCAGTGACGCCAGCGCCTCGGCCGGATCGTCGGTGAACGGCGCCGGCTGCGGCCCGGTCGACCCGGTCAGCACGTGCCGGGTGGTGAGGCCGTCGCCGACGAACACGGCGTCGACCGCCGGCACGTGGATCGCGATGCTGCCGGGGGAGTGCCCGGGCAGCCCGATGACCGCGGGGGAGCCCGGCAGGTCGAGCACGTCGCCGTCGTGCACCGGCACGACCTCGGTGAGCGGGGTCGTTCGCAGGCCGTTCTTGCGCATGGCGTACCAGAGGAATCGCGCGGTCGCGCCGAGCTTCACGTGCCCCCACTCGGGCTTCGTCGATGTCTCGCCTCGCGCGCGGGCGGCGTCGGCCTCGTGCACGAACACGGGCACGCCGTGGTCGCGGCGCAGGCGTTCGGCGAACCCGATGTGGTCGCTGTCGCCGTGCGTGAGCACGACGCCGCGCACGTCGTCGAGCGTGCGGCCCATGGCGTCGAGTTCGGCGACGAACTCCTTCCACTGGCCGGCGAGCCCGGCGTCGATCACGGTGACGCCCTCGGGGGCGTCGACGAGGTAGACGGCGACGATGTCGTTGCCGACGCGGTGCAGTGAGGGTGCGAGTCGCATGCGATGCTCCGGTCTTCGTAGCGGTCCCGGCCGGTGCGGCCGGATCCGGGGTAGCGATGGCTACGATACATAGCTATCATGGCTAACGTCAATAGCCATACGGAATCGGATGTCGCTCAGCGCCGGCATCCGCACCGCACCGAGAAGGAGTTCCATGCCGACGCCCGAACGCACCTCCCTCGCCGCGATCGTCGAGGCCGGCCGCGAGCTCTTGGAGCTCGGCGGTCTCGACGGCCTCACCATGCAGGCCGTCGCCGACCGGGTGGGGGTGCGGGCCCCGTCGCTGTACAAGCGGGTGAGCGGGCGCGACGCGCTCATCGCACTCGTGGTCGACGCCACGCTCCGCGATCTCGGCGACGATGCCGGGCGTGCGGCCGAGCGGGCGGGCGACGACCCGCGTGCCCGCCTCGTCGCGCTCGCCCATGCGCTCCGCGCCTTCGCGCGCCGTCGACCGGTCGCGTTCCGCATCGTGTTCGCGCCGGGCGCCGAACTCCACCTCGACGGCGAGACGCTGCGCGCGTCGAGCGCCGCGGTGCTGAGTGCGGCGGGCGACCTCGCGGGCGAGGAGCACGCGCTCGACGCGGCACGGACGTTCACAGCCTGGGCGACCGGGTTCGCGAGCATGGAGCTCGCCGGCGCATTCCGGCTCGGCGGCGACGTCGACCGCGCGTTCGCGTTCGGCGTCGAGGCACTGGTCGCGGCGGTCGCCGGTCAGGTCCGCGCCGAGCGCTAGCCCCGTCCGCGCCGAGCGCTAGCCCCGTCCGCGCCGAGCTCCCTCCTCGACGCAGCGCCGGCGTGTCCTTGCCATTTCAGTTAGTGGTCACTAACATCGAATCCAGTTAGTGCACGCTAACCGGTTTCGACGGCGTGCATCCTGCAGAGAGGCAGACGGCACGCAGATGGGCATGCACTCCGATCCCCGGCCCGGCACGACCGACGCCGGCGCGCGTCCGTTCGAGCGCGTGCTCGTCGCCAACCGCGGCGAGATCGCGGTCCGGGTCATCCGCACGCTGCGTCGCCTCGGCATCCGCTCGATCGCCGTCTTCTCCGATGCCGATGCCGACGCCCCGCACGTGCGTCTCGCCGACGAGGCCGTGCGCATCGGTCCGCCGCCCGCGGCGCAGAGCTACCTCGACCCCGACCGACTCATCGCCGCCGCACTCGAGACCGGCGCGCAGGCCGTGCACCCGGGCTACGGGTTCCTCTCCGAGCACGCCGGGTTCGCCCAGGCCTGCCGCGAGGCCGGCATCGTCTTCATCGGCCCCGGCGACGAGGCGCTCGCCGTCATGGGCGACAAGATCCGCGCCAAGGCGCACGTCGCGGTATCCGGCGTGCCGGTCGTGCCCGGCGTCTCCGACGCCGACCTCGGCGATCCCGGCGACGCCCGGGCCGCGGACCACGCCGAGCCCGACGACGCCGCACTGCTCGCCGCCGGCGAGCGCGTCGGCTTCCCCCTGCTCGTGAAGCCCTCGGCCGGCGGCGGAGGCAAGGGCATGCAGATCGCCCGCGACGCGGCCGAGCTCGCCGCGGCCGTCCCGGCAGCCCGGCGCGTGGCCCGCACCTCGTTCGGCGACGGCACGCTGCTGCTCGAACGTCTCATCGAACGGCCCAGGCACATCGAGGTGCAGGTGCTCGCCGACGCGTTCGGCACCGTCATCCACCTCGGCGAGCGCGAGTGCTCGCTCCAGCGCCGCCACCAGAAGGTGGTCGAGGAGGCTCCGTCGCCGCTCCTCGACGAGGCCACGCGCGAGCGCATCGGCCGCGCGGCCTGCGACGCCGCGCGCAGCGTCGACTACCTCGGCGCCGGCACGGTCGAGTTCCTGGTCTCGGATGTCGCCCCCGACGAGTTCTTCTTCATCGAGATGAACACCCGCCTGCAGGTCGAGCACCCCGTCACCGAGCTCGTCACGGGCATCGACCTCGTCGAGCAGCAGTTGCGCATCGCCGCGGGCCAGCCGCTCGGCTTCGCGCAGCACGACGTACGCCTCACCGGGCACGCGATCGAGGCGCGCGTCTACGCCGAGTCGCCCGAGCGCGGGTTCCTGCCGTCGACGGGCGAGCTCCTCGAGTGGGCGCCTCCGACCGGCGAGGGCGTGCGCGTCGACGGGGGCATCCGCACCGGGCAGCGCATCACGGCCGACTACGATCCCATGCTCGCGAAGGTCATCGCGTTCGGCGACGATCGGGCCCGGGCGCTCGACCGGCTCGACGCCGCGCTCGCCGAGACCGTCGTGCTCGGCGTCGACACGAACCTCTCGTTCGTGCGGCGGCTGATCGCCGAGCCCGACGTGCAGGCGGGCGCGCTCGACACGAACCTCATCGAGCGGATGCCTCCGGCCGCCGCGGAGCCTCCGCGGCCCGAGCAGCTGGCCGCCGCCGCATCCGCCGTGCTCGCCGCCCGTACCCGTGCCGCCGCCGCCCGTGCCGCCGGCGACCGCGCGCCGCTCGCGTCGGCATCCGACGGCCCCGAAGCCTGGGCGGATGCCGCCGGCTGGCGCGTCGGCGCGCATCGCCCGCCGACCGTGCTGCTCGCCCTGCGCGACGACCCGTCCGAGATCGTCGAGGTGGCGGGGGCTGCCGAGGCCGTTGAGGCCTCGGCGGTCGCCGAGGGTGCCGGTGCCGTTACCACTCCGTCGGGCGACCGCGACCAGGGCGCGGCCGAGCCCGTGGTGCGCATCGCCGCCGACGGCACGGTCTGGGTGCACGACCGAGCGGGCACGACCGCGTTCACGCCCGTCGACCGTCGAGCGCGCGCCGAGGCCCGTCGGGCGCTCGCCGAGCGCGGCGGCGTCGCGCTCAGCCCCGAACTGCGCGCGCCGATGCCCGGCACGGTGACCGCCGTCTTCGTCGCCGACGGCGACCGGGTAGCGGCCGGCGACCCTGTCGTCGCTATCGAGGCCATGAAGATGGAGCACCGCATCACCGCCACCGCCGACGGGACCGTGCGCCTCGCGGCATCCGTCGGCGACCTGGTCTCGCGCGACCAGTCGGTCGCGCGCATCGAACCTGCGAGCGAGACCCGCGACGCAGCATCCGAACCCGAATCCGCCCTTCCCGCGACCCGGGAGGCACACGAACAGGAGCCAACGCATGCAGTATGACCTCACCGACGAGGAGCAGCGCCTCTCCGACGACGTCGCCGACTTCGCCGACCGAGTCGTCGCCCCGGCCGCCTACGAGTACGACACTCAGCGCCGCCTGCCGATGGAGATCATCGCGCAGATGGGCGACATGGGGCTGTTCGGGCTGCCGTTCCCGAAGGAGGTCGGCGGTCAGGGCAAGTCCTACTTCCAGCTGTGCCTCGCGGTCGAGGCCCTGGGCCGCGTCGACCAGTCGATCGGCGTCACGCTCGAGGCGGGCGTGGGCCTCGGCGTCATGCCGATCTACCGGCACGGCACCCCCGAGCAGCAGGCCGAGTACCTGCCCGACCTCGTGTCGGGCCGCGCGCTCGCGGGGTTCGGGCTGACCGAGGCGGGGGCCGGCAGCGATGCGGGCGCCACGGCGACCACCGCCGACCTCGTCGGCGGGCAGTGGATCATCAACGGCTCGAAGCAGTTCATCACGAACTCCGGCACCCCCATCACGCGATTCGTGACCATCACCGCCGTCACCGGGCAGCGCATCGGCCGCGACGGCGAGCCGAAGCCCGAGCTCTCGACGATCATCGTCCCGAACGACACGCCGGGCTTCACGGTCGAGCCGAGCTATGACAAGGTCGGATGGCACACCTCCGACACGCACCCGCTCACGCTCCGCGACGTGCGCGTGCCCGCCGGCAACCTGCTGGGCGAACGGGGACGCGGCTACGCGAACTTCCTGCGCACGCTGAACGAGGGGCGGGTCGCGTTCGCCGCGCTCGCCACCGGCGCCGCGCAGGGGTGCCTCGAGGAGGCGCTGCGCTACGCGGGCGAGCGACGCGTGTTCGGCACGTCGATCGGGTCGAACCAGCACATCGCGTTCAAGATCGCCCGCATGCAGGCCCGCGTGCACCAGGCGCGTCTCGCGTGGCACGACGCCGCGCGCAAACTCGATGCCGGCAAGCCCTTCACGCTCGAGGCATCCATCGCCAAGATGGTGTGCGGGGAGGCGGCCATGGACAACGCGCGCGACGCGACGCAGATCTTCGGCGGCTACGGCTTCATGAACGAGAACGCCGTGGCGCGGCACTACCGCGACTCGAAGATCCTCGAGATCGGCGAGGGCACCACCGAGGTGCAGCTCATGATCATCACGCGGGAGCTCGGCATCGGCGCCGAGCAGCTCGTGCCGGTGGGCTAGGAGCAGGCGATGACGGATGCCGCGGGCGAGGCGCAGCCGATGCGCGAGGTCGTGCAGCGGGGGCTCTGGTTCGAGGAGTTCGAGGAGGGCGTGCGCTACCTGCACCGCCCCGGACGCACCGTGACCGAGGCCGACAACGTGCTCTTCACCACGCTCACGATGAACCCGCAGCCGCTGCACCTCGACGCGGCGTGGTCGGCGACGCAGCCCTTCGGCCGCATCCTCGTGAACTCCCTCTTCACGCTGTCGACGCTCGTCGGCCAGTCGGTCGGGCAGCTCACCCAGGGCACGCTCGTCGCGAACCTCGGATTCGGCGAGGTCGCCTTCCCGAACCCCGTCTTCGTCGGCGACACCCTGTACGGCGAGTCGGTCGTCGCCTCGAAGCGGCTGTCGAACTCGCGCCCGGGCGAGGGCGTCGTCGTGCTCGAGCACACCGCGCGCAACCAGCACGGCGTCGTCGTCGCGACGGCCTCGCGCACGATGCTGGTGCACACGCGCGAGGCTGGGGAGCGCGGCTCCGGGCAGCGCGGTGCGACGGGCGCACCGGCGAGGTCGAGCGATGGGGCGAGCGGATGACCCGGCCGCCGTTCCGCTTCGGCCCGGCCCTGCTCTTCTGCCCGGCCGACCGGCCCGACCGATTCGCGAAGGCCGTCGAACGCGCCGACGCCGTGATCCTCGACCTCGAAGACGCGGTGGCGCTCGAGGCGAAGGCCGACGCGCGACGCGCGGTCGCGGCATCCGCCCTCGATCCCGAACGCGTGATCGTGCGCGTGAACCCGGCGTCGACCGAGGCGTTCGCCGCCGATGTCGCCATGCTCGCGGGCACGTCGTACCGCACGGTCATGCTGGCCAAGTGCGAGGGCACGGCCGACCTCGTCGAGCTCGAGCCGTTCGAGGTGATCGCCCTCTGCGAGACGGCCCGCGGCGTGCTCGCCGCTGAGGCCGTCGCCGCCCTGCCGAACGTGTCGGCGCTCATGTGGGGCGCCGAAGACCTCGTCGCCTCGCTCGGCGGATCGTCGAGCAGGCACGAGGGTGCAGGGCGCGCCTATCGCGGGGTCGCCGCGCACGCCAGGGCGCACGTGCAGCTCGCCGCCGCGGCGCACGGGGCCGCGGCCGTCGACGCCGTGCACCTCGACATCGCCGACCTCGACGGACTCGCCGACGAAGCCCGCGACGCCGCCGCGCTGGGATTCGCGGCCACCGCCTGCATCCATCCGTCGCAGGTCGAGACCGTCCGCGACGCCTACCGGCCCGATGCCGAGCAGCTCGAGTGGGCGCGCGCCGTGCTCGCCGCCGCGAACGGCGAGCACGGGGTCTTCGCCTTCCGCGGCACGATGGTCGACGGGCCGGTGCTGCGCCAGGCCGAGGCCCTGGTGCGGCGCGCCGAGACGCCGCCGGCGAGCTGACGCGGCATCCGATCCGATCGGGGCAGCGGCTCCGAACCATACCTGCGGAGGCATCATTTGTCATCCGTTCGGGGGACCCGCCGAAACGATTCGGTAACGGTTCACCCCGAGTTCCCCGGAAATACGCGGAAGTCAACGTATTCTCATTGCAATCCTGGGGAGGAGGAGAAGTGGCGAGACGGCACTTGGCAGGGGGGCGCGACGGTCACCGTGAATCGGATCACGGCTCGACGGTCGCGATCGCGGAACACGACGCATTCCAGCATGCGGATGCGCACGGCACGGCGCTCATCGACGAGCCCCGCACGCCGGCGCATCGCGCGGAGGTCGTGTCGAGCAACATGTTCTCCGGCCCCATCTACGTTCCGCTCCGGGCGCGGCTCGGCGAGACCGACATGAGCGTGCACCGGCTCGCGATCGGGGGCAGCACGTTCGGCTGGACCCTCGGCTCGGAAGACGCGTTCGCAGTGCTCGACCGGTTCGCCGGCACGGGCGGCGACCTCATCGACACCGCCGACAGCTACGCCGCAGGGCGCAGCGAATCCATCATCGGCGCGTGGATGGCCTCGCGCGGATCGCGCGACCGCATGCACGTGATGACGAAGGTCGGCCGCAACCAGGATCTGCCGGGGCTCGCTCCGCTCGCCATCCGCGCCGCGGTCGACGCGAGCCTGCAGCGGCTCGGCACCGACCGGATCGACGTGCTGTTCCTGCACGGCGAAGACACCGAGATCCCGCTCGAGGAATCGCTCGGCGCGGTCGGCGCACTCGTCGAGGCCGGCAAGGTGCGCGCCGTCGGCGCGAGCGACTTCGGGCCCGAGCGCCTCATCGAGGCGCGCGTGCTCGCGGCCAACGGGCTGCCGAGGTTCCAGGCGCTCACGACCAGGTACAGCCTCATGGAGCGCCACGGATTCGAGGGCGCGACCGAGCTCGTGGCGCACGCGCAGGGCCTCGCGCTCATGCCGTACTTCGCGCTCGCGAACGGGTTCCTCGCCGGCGGCATCCGTCGCCGCAGCGACGTGCGGCACGACGCCAGGGGCGAGCGCGCGGGCGCCCACCTCGGCCGACGCGGGCTGCGCGTGCTCGCCGCGCTCGACCAGATCGCCGAGGCCCACGGCGTCGCGCCCGCGACCATCGCACTGGCGTGGCTGCTCGCGAAGCCGGGCGTGGTCGCCCCAGTGGTGAGCGCGACGTCGGCCGATCAGGTCGACGCGCTCATCGCCGCGGCATCCGTCGAGCTGCACCGATCGGAGCTCGTGGAGCTCGACCGCGCCTCGCACTGACGACCGCCGGCCGGCGGGATCGGCGCGATCGCCCCGGCTCGAGCGCCCGCGGGGGCCGGGGGCGGTCGGCAGCGCGGGTCGCCGAGCGAACCGAGACGCGGTGGCCTAGGGTGGAAGGGATGAACACCGGCGCCGTCGACCTCCCGCTCGGCACTGCCGAACTCTCCTTCACCGCTGCCGGCGACGCGCTCGTGCGACGCAGCATCCTGCCCTCGGGCGTGCGCGTGCTCACCGAGCACATGCCGGGCAGCCGCAGCGCGACGATCGGGTTCTGGGTGGCCGTGGGGTCGCGCGACGAGACCGCGGCCGGCCCGGTGCACCCGGCCACGTTCGGGTCGACGCACTTCCTCGAGCACCTGCTCTTCAAGGGCACGCCCACGCGCACCGCGCTCGACATCGCGATCTCCTTCGACGCCGTCGGCGGCGAGCACAACGCGCTCACGGCCAAGGAGTACACCTGCTACTACGCCAAGGTGCAGGACCGCGACCTGCCGATGGCGGTCGAGGTGCTCTCCGACATGTTCACGTCGTCGCTGCTCGACCCCGTCGAGTTCGACAACGAGCGCGGCGTGATCCTCGAGGAGCTCTCGATGGCGGGCGACGACCCGGGCGACGTCGCGAACGAGCGCTTCTTCGAGGCGGTGCTCGGCGAGCACCCGCTCGGCCGGCCGATCGGCGGCAGCCCCGACACGATCAACCGGGCGACGCGCGAGGCCGTCTTCGAGCACTACGCCGCGAACTACCGGCCGAACGACCTGGTGGTCACGGCCGCCGGCGCGGTCGACCACGACGAGCTCGTCGCCGCGCTGCAGGTCGCGTTGACGGCCGGCGGGTGGGATCTCTCGGTCGAGGCCGTGCCGGTCGAGCGCCGTGCGGTCGAGGTCGGGGTGCTGGCCGCGCCCCGAGAGCTCACGGTCGTGCAGCGCCCCATCGAGCAGGTCAACCTCATGCTCGGCACGCAGGGCCTCGTCGCGACCGACGAGCGTCGCTCCGCCATGAGCGTGCTCAACACCGTCTTCGGCTCGGGCATGTCGTCGCGCCTCTTCCAGGAGGTGCGCGAGCGGCGGGGGCTCGCCTACGCCGTGTACTCCTTCGCGCCCGCGTACTCCGACGCCGGACTCTTCGGCATGTACGCCGGATGCGCGCCGTCGAAGGCGCCCACGGTCGCCGAGCTCATGCGCTCCGAGCTCGAACGCCTCGCGGGCGACGGCATCACGCCCGAGGAGCTGCGCCGCGCCTCCGGGCAGCTCGCCGGGGCATCCGCCCTCGCGCTCGAGGACTCCGACACGCGGATGTCGCGGCTCGGCCGAGCCGAGCTCACGCTCGGCGAGTTCGTCGACCTCGACGAGGCGCTGCGGCGCATCGCCAGGGTCTCCGCCGACGACGTGCGCGAGCTCGCCGCCGACCTCGCCTCCCGGCCGTTCTCGCTCGTCGCCGTCGGCGCTGCCGACGAGGCCGACTTCGCGAACACGATCGACCTTCCACCGACCTCTGACGCAGCCTAGGCCGCCGACCCGACCACCACAGGAAGCGCATCGTGCCACACCACCTCTACCTCGTCCGCCACGGCGAACAGCTCGACGCCGAGCACGGGCTGCAGGACGGCCCGCTCTCGCCGCGCGGCCGCCGTCAGGCGGAGCTCCTCGCCGAGCGGCTCGGCGGCATCCCGTTCGACAACGCCTGGCACTCGCCGCTGCAGCGCGCGACCGAGACGGCCGAGATCATCGCGGCGAAGATGCCCGCGCTCTCGCCCGAGCCGTCGGCCCTGCTCTTCGACTGCATCCCGTCGGGGCCCGCGCCCGCGACGCCCAAGGCCTACGACGCGTTCTTCGGCTCGGTCACCGAGGCCGAGATCGAGGCGGGCACCGCCCAGATGGAAGACGCCGCCTCGGAGTTCCTGCGCTCGCACCGCGACGACCGCCACGACCTGCTCATCACGCACAACTTCGTCATCGGCTGGTTCGTGCGCGAGGTGCTCGGCGCCCCCGACTGGCGCTGGCTCTCGATCAACCAGGCGAACTGCGGCCTCACCGTGCTCACCCAGAAGTCCGGCCGCCCGTGGAACCTCGTCGTGCACAACGACCTGGCGCACCTGCCCTTCGAGCTGCGCACGGGGCTGCCAGAGCCGTTCGCGGTCTGACGCGGCTTCCCGCGCCGGTGTGTCGCCTCGCGTCAGTCCGTCCGCCCGATGCCGGATGTCTGATGCCGGATGTCTCCGCGCGGCGTCGGTGCGACCGCGGTCGCGTCGCCCGACTCAGCCGACGAGCCGCTTCGCGAACCAGGTCGTCGCGTTCGGGTTGTCGTTGTACGGGGGAATCTCGACGAATCCGCTCGAGCGGTAGAGGCCGCCCGCGGCCGCGAGGCTCGCGTTCGTGTCGAGCACGAGCTCCTCGGCGCCGAACGCGCGGGCGCGGCGTTCGAGCTCGATGAGCAGTGCACGCCCGGTGCCACGGCCCCGCGCGGCATCCGTGAGCCACAGGTGCTTGACCTCGTAGCGCACGAGGCCCGTGGCGGGGTCGGCGTCGATGCGCCTGATGCCGCCGCAGCCCAGGGCCGTCGGCCCCGTGGCATCCGGAGCCCCGCCGTCGGATGCGGCCGGCTCGCCGTCGACGATGAGGAACACGCCGTCGGGCGGGGTGAACGCGGCGTCGGTCGGGAACGTCGGGCGGTACTCGCCCTGCTCGACGGGGAATCCGGCCGCCCGCTCGGCGAAGTACGCCTCGAGCATGCCGTGCGCCTCCGCACCGCTGACGTTCACCGCTCGGTAGGCCGGCACCGTTCCTGACTGCATGCAGGTCAGCCTAATCGGCGGTTGGTAGGGTGAGGCACGTGACGAAACGGGTCGCCGTGGCCGGGGCCACGGGCAAGATGGGGCAACTGGCACTCTCGCTCATCGAGGCGGCCGACGACATGCAACTGCACGCGGCGCTGTCGTCGAAGTCCGAGCTCGACGAGCTGCTCGGCGCCGACGTCGTGCTCGACGTCACGCACCCGGCCGCGAGCGCGGGCATCGTCGAGTTCGCCACGGGCGCCGGCATCCCGATCGTGGTCGGCACCTCGGGCTGGTCGGCCGACCGCATCGCCGAGATCGAGCGCTTCGTGAAGGGCCACGACGAGGCCGGCGCGGTGCTGTTCGTCCCGAACTTCTCGATCGGCAGCACGCTCGGCACCGCGTTCGCCGCCCTCGCCGCGCCGTGGTTCGACTCCATCGAGATCGTCGAGGCCCACCACGCAGGCAAGGTCGACTCGCCCTCGGGCACCGCGGTGCGCACCGCCGAGCTCATCGGCGAGGCCCGCGCCGCCGCAGGCCCCGTCGAAGCGCCCCACGCCGACCAGCGCGCACGCGGTCAGCTCGTCTCGGGCGTGCCCGTGCACAGCCTGCGCATGTCGGGCCTGCTCGCCGAGCAGCGCGTCGTGCTCGGCGGCGACGGCGAGACCCTCACCATCGCGCACTCGACCCTGTCGCCGAGCTCCTACGAGGCCGGCATCCTGCTCGCGCTCCGCCGCGCCGTCGAGGCCACGGGCGTGACCGTGGGCCTCGGCGCCCTGCTCGGCCTCGACCTCCCCGCGGCCGGCCCGACCCCGACGCCGGCGACCGCGCCGGCCGGGGCCGAGGCGTCGGCCGCGGCATCCGAATGACCCCCATGACGAACGGATGCCGCGCATGAGCGCCAAGATCGGCGCCATCTCGATGGTCGTGCTGCTCGCGATCTACGTGGCCCTCGTCGGATGGCGCGCCGTGCAGTTCGTGGGCACGGGCGAGCCGATCGCGATCGTCATGGGCGTCGCGCTCCTCGTGCTGCCGATCATCGCGGCGTGGGCCATCTGGCGCGAGGTCTCGTTCGGCGTCCGCTCGCAGCGGCTCGTGCAGACCCTCGAGGCCGAGGGCGCGACCGACCTCGGCATCGCGACCACGCCGAGCGGGCGCGCCGATCGGGCATCGGCCGACGCCGAGTTCGACCGGTTCCGCACCGAGGCGGAGGCCGAGCCCGACTCGTGGCGCGCCTGGATGCGGCTCGGCATGGCCTACGACGCCGCAGGCGACCGCCGCCGCGCACGCCGTGCGGTGCGCAGGGCTATCGAGCTCGAGCGGGCGCGCTGAGCATCGCGTCGATCGCGGACTCGACGGTCCCGTGCGCGAACACGAACCCGTCGTCGGCGAGCCGCTGCGGCACGACCTTCGCGCTCGCGAGCAGCAGATCGTCGGCGGCCTGCCCGAGCGCCAGGTTGAGCATGCGCTCGGGAACGGCGAGCGCATAGGGCCGGTGCATGCGTTCGGCCATGGCCGCCATGACGCGGTCGGCGGTCGCGGGGGTCGGCCCCACGATGTTGACCGGTCCGACGAGCGGCGAGTCGAGCAGGTGCACGATCGCCGACACCTCGTCGTCGAGCGCGACCCACGGCCAGTGCTGTCCGCCGGTGCCGAGCCGTGCCGAGACGCCGAGCTTCGTCATCAGGCCGACCGGCTTCATCGCCCCGCCGCGCCCGATCACGAGGCCCGTGCGCAGGTTGACCGTGCGCGTCTCGTGCGGCGCGAGCGCGGCGGTCTTCTCCCATCGCTCGACGATGTCGGCGAGGAACCCGTTGCCGGCCGGGGAGCCTTCGGCGAGCAGCTCGCCAGGCCGGTTGCCGTAGTAGCCGACCGCTGAGCCGCTCAGGAAGACGGCGGGCGGCGTGCGCGCCTTGCGCATGGCGTCGGCCAGCGTCCGCGTCGCGGTCACGCGCGACTCGAGGATCTCGCCGCGATAGGACTTCGTCCACGGCAGGTGCGAGAGCGAGGCGCCCGACAGGTTGATCACGGCGTCGACGCGGTCCATGACCGTGAAGTCGATGATGCCCGCCGCCGGCGACCAGGTCACCTCGTCGGGCGACGTGGTCCGGCGGCGCACCAGGCGGAGCACGTCGTGCCCATCGGCGGCGAGGCGCTCGACGAGCGCCGTGCCGATGAAGCCGGACGCTCCGGCGATCAGGACCCGCACGTCAGGCGAGCTCGGCTTCGATCGTGATCGGGATGCCGGCGAGGGCCTTCGAGATCGGGCAGTTCGCCTTGGCGTCTTCAGCGAACGCCTCGAACTCCGCCTCGGTGAGGCCGGGGACGCGCGCGCTCACGAGCAGGTGGCTGCCGAGCACGCCGCGGCCGGCCTCGAACGTCACCGCGGCCGTCGTCTGGATCGACTCGGGCGCGTGCCCCGCACCGGTCAGGGCGTGCGCGAGCGCCATCGAGTAGCACGACGAGTGCGCGGCTCCGAGCAGCTCCTCGGGGTTCGTGGTGCCGGCTTCGCCCTCGGAGCGCGCCTTCCAGTTCACCGGGAACTGGGCGACTCCGGAGGAGTCGAGCTTCGTCGTGCCCGAACCACCGGCGAGCGTGCCGGTCCAGACGGTGGTCGATTCACTCGTGACGGCCATGGGTCCTCCTCGTCGAGCCGGAGCCTTCAGCCTAGCCCGGGTGCCTCGCCGAACGGCAGGGCGATCTCGCGTCGGCGGCGCGCGTCGGTCGGGCGGCGGTCGAACGGTCGGGGTCAGGCCCGCTGCACGAGGCGGGCGCGCACGAGCAGCAGGTAGACCTGGCATCCGAGGCAGAAGTCGAAGACCGCGTTCAGGAACGCCGCGACGAACGCGAAGCCGGCCGCGATCGCGACCGCGTACTCGACGCCGACGAGGCCGAGCACCACGCCGACGATCGTCACGATGAAGCCGACGAGCTGCGCGAAGGTCGGCGGTCGGGGGTCCTCGAGTTCGGCGGGCGGGGCCAGCCTCGGGCGCACGAACGTGCGGAAGAGCACGCCGAACGGATGCCGCTTCACCCCGGCGACCGCGCCCCAGAGGAAGAGCGCCGAGAGCGCGGTGAGCAGGGCCCACGCGGTGACGTCGAGGCCGGCGACCGAGAGCACGACGACCGCGAGCAGCAGCACGGCCGTGATCGCGGCCGAGAACCGGGGCGCGCGCGGGTCGATGCCGGCCGGCGCTCCGGGGGCGGCTGCGGCGCGATCGGCGTCGACGGGGTCAGGATGCGACATGGGGGCTCCCGATGAGGGTCTCGAGTTCGGTGCGCACGGCCGCGGGTCGCGGCACGCCGCCGATGCGCGCGGTGGTGGTTCCGTCGGCGCGCAGGATCAGGGTCGTCGGCGTCTGCCGCACGTGGAAGCGGTCGGCGAGATCGGCGCGGTGCGTGAGGTCGATCTCGACATGGCGCACGCCGGCGTAGTCGTCGGCGATGCCGGCGAGCTGCCGGGCCGTCGCCGGGCAGCGGCTGCAGAACTCGGTCGAGAACTGCACGAGCGTCGCGTCGGCGCCGAGTTCGTCGTGGTCGAGTCCGAGCGCGGCGGCAGACGTGCGGCGGGTGGCCGCGGCATCCGTCTCCGCGACCGAGGAGGTGGCTCGGTCGACGCGAGCCGGCACGGGCGGCGCCGCGACGGCTCGGACGCGCCCCGTGCGGGCCTTCCAGACGAGCCCGAGCACCGTGGCGATCGCGGGCAGGCCGAGGCCCGCGATGAGCGCCGCCTGCCAGTCCATGCGCCAAGGCTACGAGCGCCCACGGAGCCGGGCGGCGAGTGTGACGACGGATGACGGCGGATGTCGCGGCACCCGCCGCTCGCGCGCCGCGCCCGCCGCGCCCGCCGCGCGGTCGCTGCGCCCACGGCGCCGCCCCGCGGCATCCGCTCGCCGAACCCTCGAGTCGCGGCCGCGATGTCGGCCGGCCGGGATAGCATCGATGCGATGTCCGAGACGATCAGCACCCCGTACGAAGACCTCCTGCGCGACGTGCTCGAGCACGGCGCGCGCAAGACCGACCGCACCGGCACGGGCACCACCAGCGTGTTCGGGCGCCAGCTGCGGTTCGACCTCTCGCAGGGGTTCCCGCTCGTGACCACCAAGCGCGTGCACTTCAAGTCGATCGCGTACGAGCTGCTCTGGTTCCTCCGCGGCGAGTCGAACGTCGGCTGGCTGCGCGAGCACGGCGTCACCATCTGGGACGAGTGGGCCGACGCCGACGGTGAGCTCGGGCCCGTCTACGGCGTGCAGTGGCGATCGTGGCCGACCGAGAACGGCGAGACGATCGACCAGATCGCCGAGGTCGTCGAGCAGATCCGCACGAACCCCGATTCGCGCCGCCTCATCGTCTCGGCGTGGAACCCGGCCGACATCCCCGACATGGCGCTCGCGCCCTGCCACGCGCTCTTCCAGTTCTACGTCGCCGACGGCAGGCTGTCGTGCCAGCTCTACCAGCGCAGCGCCGACCTGTTCCTCGGCGTGCCGTTCAACATCGCGTCGTACGCGTTGCTCACGCACATGATCGCCGCGCAGACCGGGCTCGAGGTCGGCGACTTCGTCTGGACGGGCGGCGACTGCCACATCTACGACAACCACGTCGAGCAGGTGCGGCTCCAGCTGGAGCGCGAGCCGTTCGCGCCGCCGACGCTGCGACTGACCCGCACGCCCGACTCGATCTTCGACTACGAGTACGACGACTTCGAGGTCGTCGACTACCAGCACCACCCCGCCATCCGCGGCGCCGTCGCCGTATGAGCGCAGCGGATGCCGCGGGGTCGGCGTCGCCCGTCGAGCACTCGGTCTCCACGGGTGCCGGCGCTGCCGCCGGCCCGATCCGTCCCGCGATCGGGCTCGTTTGGGCCGAGGCCGAGGGCGGCGTCATCGGCCGCGACGGCGGCATGCCGTGGCACGTGCCCGAAGACCTCGCGCACTTCAAGGCCGTGACCCTCGGCGCTCCCGTCGTCATGGGGCGCAAGACCTGGGACTCGCTGAACCCGCGCTACCGGCCGCTGCCCGGGCGGCGCAACCTCGTCGTGACCCGGCAGGCCGACTGGCTCGCCGACGGCGCAGAGGTCGCGGCCTCGATCGATGCCGCGCTCGCCGCGGCGGGCGACGTCGAGCGGGTCTGGGTCATCGGCGGGTCCGAGCTGTTCCGCGCGTTCATCGGCCTGGCCGACCGCCTCGAGGTGACCGAGCTGCGCCACTCCGACGGCGGCTTCGCGCCCGCGCCGGGCGACGTGCTGGCGCCGCCCGTCGGCACCGAGTTCGCTGCGTCGCGCGGCGACGAGCAGACGTCTGCCAGCGGCATCCGCTACCGGTTCGTCACGTACACCCGCGCCTGACCGAGCCCGGGCCTGACCGAGCCCGGGGTCCCCTCCGAAATGTCGCGGGTCGGGCGAGACACGCCGTGTGTTCCGAGGCGTAGTCGGCGTGGCACGGGATCGGGATGACAGCTCGGAGACCGGCGACTCATCCTCCCGAACCCGACCGCGTCTCGACAGCCCACGGATTCGTGCGCAACTCGGCGCGGTTCGGCGGCAGGCTGCCACAGTGCAGACATGCATCCGGTCCGCCGAGCCTTCCATGACCTTCCGCTCGCCCGCACCGCCGACCTGCACCGACGCGGCATCGGACAGCACGCGATCCGCCTTGCCCTCCGAAGCGGAACGATCGATCGCGTGCGGCAGGGCGTCTACGCCGTCGCGGGTGCCCCGCGAGAACTCGTCGTGGCGGCAGCGCACGGGGGAGTGCCCGGGTGCGTCACCGCCGCGAGGCTGCTCGGGTTGTGGGTGCTCGACGTCGACGACGTTCCGCACATCGCCGTCGCCGCAGGCGACCGCGTCCACGCGCACGACGGATGCCGCTGCGTGACCCACCGCGTGAGCGGGGTGCGCCTCGGCCGCACGACCACGTGCGTGAGGACCCTCCTGCAGCTGTTCGCGTGCCGTGGCGACGAGGCCTTCTTCGTGGCGCTCGAGTCGGCGCTCCGGCAGCGGCTGGTTCCGCCGGCGATGCTGGAGGATCTGCAGCGGAGGCTCCCCGCGCGTGCTCGGTGGATGCTCGACGTGGCGAGGGACGACGCCGACAGCGGCCTCGAGTCGCTGCTGCGGTTGCGGCTTCGCGAGCACGGCATCGATCTGCGCTCCCAGGTCTCGATCGCAGGAGTCGGTCGGGTCGACTTCCTGCTCGGCGATCGGGTCATCCTCGAGGTCGACGGCAGGGCGAACCACGACGGGCCCTCGATGCGGCACAAGGATCTCGTCCGAGACGCGATCGCCGCGGGCCTCGGCTTCACGACCCTTCGGTTCGACTACGCACTCGTCATGCACGACTGGCCGACCGTGCTCTCCGCGATCCTCACGACGATCGACCTGGGACTGCATCGGTCGCGGCGGCCAGCGGCGGGGTGAGCCGACTCCGAGATGTCGTCACGGTGCTCCGCCGCGCCGGACGATCGCCGATCCACGCGGCGTGTCCCGGTCGATCGGCGACATTCCGGAGCCCGCGTAGCGCCGCCCGCCCAACGCGACGCCCGGCGACACGGCGCCACGCGGCATCCGCCCGACCCGATAGCCTTGAGGGCGTGACTCAGGAAAACCCCTTCGGACAGGTACTCGTCGCGCTCGTCACGCCGTTCACGGCTGACGGCGAGGTCGATTGGCCCGGGGTCGAGAAGCACATCGACCACCTGATCGAGGGCGGCGCCGACGGCATCGTCGTGACGGGCACCACGGGTGAGACCAGCACGCTGACCGACCCCGAGAAGATCCGCCTCGTCGAGGTCGGCAGAGACGTGGCCGCGGGCCGCGCGAAGATCATCACGGGCGGCGGCTCGAACGAGACCGCGCACGCGATCGAGCTCTACAAGCACTCCGAGCAGGCCGGCGCCGACGGCATCATGATCGTCACGCCGTACTACAACAAGCCCACCCAGGCGGGCATCCTCACGCACTTCCGCATGGTCGCCGACGCGACCGACCTGCCCGTGATCCTCTACGACATCCCGGGGCGCACGGGCGTGCCGATCAAGTACGAGACGATCCTGCGGCTCGCCAAGCACCCGAACATCCTGGCCGTCAAAGACGCCAAGGGCGACTTCTCCGAGGTCAGCCGGGTGCTCAACCAGACCGACCTCATGTACTTCTCGGGCGACGACGCCAACGCGCTGCCGCACCTCTCGATCGGTGCGACGGGGCTCATCGGCGTCACCGCGAACATCGCGCCCGCGCCGTACCGCACCATGGTCGACGCCGTGAACCGGGGCGACCTCGTCGCCGCGACGGCCGCGCACCAGCAACTCGAGCCGCTCGTGCGCGCGGTCATGACGCACGTGCCCGGCACCGTCGCGGCGAAGTACATCCTGCACGGCCTCGGCCGCATCTCGAGCCCGCGCGTGCGCCTGCCGCTCGTCGGCCCTGAAGAGTGGGAGGCCGCGCTCATCGAAGACGAGATCGACCTCGTGCGCGGCATCGAGGGCGTCGACTTCCGCAACTTCCGACCCGACCGCAACGCCGCCGCCGGCGGCGCGCTGCCGAAGGTCGCAGGCACCACCCGATAGACGAGCGGATGTCGCGACGCGCCGCCGTGCGCACCGACCTCCGTCCCGAGACATCCGCCGGTCACAGGGCCGGCACCGAACTGAACACCGAACGTGAAGGAGGGCCCATGCCCGACGTCATCATCGAACCGAGCCCGCTCGACGCGGGAACGCTTCGCATCATCCCCATCGGCGGCCTCGGCGAGGTCGGCCGCAACATGACGAGCTACGAGATCGACGGCAAGATCCTCATCGTCGACTGCGGCGTGCTCTTCCCCGAGGAGCACCAGCCCGGGGTCGACCTGATCCTGCCCGACTTCGGGTTCCTCAGGGAGCGCCTCGACGACATCGTCGGCGTCGTGCTCACGCACGGCCATGAAGACCACATCGGCGGGGTGCCGTACCTGCTGCGCCTGCGCGCCGACATCCCCCTGATCGGGTCGCAGCTGACCCTCGCGCTCGTCGAGGCGAAGCTGAAGGAGCACCGCATCAAGCCCTACAGCCTGACGGTGCGCGAGGGTCAGGACGAGCAGATCGGCCCGTTCGATCTCGAGTTCATCGCGGTCAACCACTCGATCCCCGATGCGCTGGCGGTCGCGATCAAGACGAATGCGGGCACGGTGCTCGCCACCGGCGACTTCAAGATGGACCAGCTGCCCCTCGACGGCCGCCTCACCGACCTGCGCGAGTTCGCGCGCCTGGGCGAGGAGGGCGTCGACGTGTTCATGGTCGACTCCACCAACGCGGATGTCCCGGGCTTCACGCCCCTCGAACGTGCGATCGGCCCCGTGCTCGACGAGGTCATCGCGCGGGCCCCTCGACGGGTCATCGTGGCGAGCTTCTCGAGCCACGTGCACCGGGTGCAGCAGGTGCTCGACGCGGCGCACCAGAACGGCCGCCGGGTGGCGCTGCTCGGTCGCAGCATGGTGCGCAACATGACCATCGCGGCCGAACTGGGCTACCTGAAGGTGCCCGAGGGCGTGCTCGTCGACTACAAGAAGGCCGGCGACATCCCCGACGACAAGATCGTCTACATGTCGACGGGCTCGCAGGGCGAGCCGATGGCGGTGCTCAGCCGCATGGCCAACCGCGACCACCAGATCGAGATCGGCGAGGGCGACACGGTGATCCTCGCGTCGAGCCTGATCCCCGGAAACGAGAACGCGGTGTACCGTGTCATCGACGGCCTGACGAAGCTCGGCGCGAACGTCGTGCACAAGGGCAACGCGAAGGTGCACGTCTCGGGCCACGCCGCCGCGGGCGAGCTGCTCTACTGCTACAACATCCTGAAGCCGCGCAACGTGCTGCCGATCCACGGCGAGTACCGTCACCTCTTCGCGAACGCGAAGCTCGCGCAGGACACGGGCATCCCCGAGGAGCGCACGTTCATCGGCGAGAACGGCACGGTCTACGACCTGCTCGACGGCGACATGCGCGTGTCGGGGCAGCTCGACCTCGGCTTCGTCTACGTCGACGGCTCGACCGTCGGCGAGATCACCGACGCCGACCTGAAGGACCGCCGAATCCTCGGCGAGGAGGGCTTCATCTCGGTCATCGTCGTGGTGGATGCCACGACGGGCCGCATCATCGTCGGCCCCGAGATCCACGCGCGAGGGTTCGCCGAAGACGACTCGGTCTTCGAAGACGTGAAGCCGAAGATCTCGAACGCGCTGCTCGAGGCCGCGCAGAACGGCATCCGCGACCCGCACGCGCTCCAGCAGATCGTGCGTCGCACGGTCGGCACGTGGGTGAACCGTCGCCTGCGCCGCCGTCCGATGCTGGTGCCGCTCGTCATCGAGGCGTAGCCGGGATGAGCGACCGGCAGGGTATCGAGGCGTAGCCGAGCGTCCGGCCGCGTGTCGAGGCGCAGCCGGGTGATTCGCAGGGGCGGGTCGGGGTCATCCCCGATCCGCCCCTGATTCATCCTCCCGGCGGATTCCATCGGGGGCATGCACGCCGATAGCATCGGGCGACCCTTCCGAACCCTACCGATGGAGGCGCAGCCGTGGGTGTCTGGCGCAAGTGGATCTTCCCGATCCTCCGCATGGTCCTGGTGGCGGCGATCGCCGTCGCACTCGTGAAGCTCGCGTTCTTCCCCGACGCGCCGCAGGCCGAGGCCGCGCTGCAGCCCACGGGCACGATCGAGGAGCCGCAGGTGCAGGTCGCCCGGGCGTCGATCCGCAACGACGTGGTGCTGTCGGGAGCCGTCTCGCCCGACCCGGCGATCGCGATCAAGGCGACGGCCAACGGCACGGTCGACGACGTGTTCGTGAAAACGGGCCAGCAGGTCGGCGCCGGAGACGTGCTGTTCGACGTCAAGGTCGAGGACGAACCGGTCGAGACGACCACGACGGGCCCCGACGGGCAGCCCGTCGTGACGATCGGCGAACCGACCCATCACTTCGAGCAGGTGCTGGCTCCGATCGCCGGGACGCTGACCGGGTTCGAGGTGCTGCCCGAGCAGCCGGTGACGGTCGGGCAGGCGGCGGGTCGCGTGGCTCCGCCGTCGTTCCAGGTGACGGCGCAGCTCAGTCCGGAGCAGCAGTACCGGCTCACGCAGCTCCCGGCCGAGGCCGAGATCGTCATCGCGGGCGGCCCTGCGCCGTTCGCGTGCACGGGGCTCACCATCTCGACCACGGATGCCGCGGCATCCGGCGATTCCGACACGGGCGCCGAGCCGGCGGGCGGGGGCTCGGGCGCGACGGTTCGATGCGCCGTTCCGGGCGACGTCAAGGTCTTCTCGGGTCTCACGGCGCAGGTGACCATCGCCGCCGGAAGCGCCGACGACGTGCTCACCGTTCCGACGACCGCGGTCGAGGGCGGATCGGAGTCGGGCGTCGTGTGGCTGGTGGGCGATGACGGCGAGGGTGCCGAGCACCCGGTGAAGCTGGGACTGACCGACGGTGCGAACGTCGAGATCGTCGAGGGGCTCGCCGAGGGCGATGCCGTGCTGCAGTTCGTGCCGGGCGCGCCGGCGCAGCCGGACTGCTCGATCGACCCGATGGCCTGCAACGACCTGGTGATGGGCGTCGGCAAGTGACCTTGATCGCCCTCGAGGGGGTCGGCCGCACCGTCGAGCTGCCCGATGCGGCACCGCTCCAGATCCTCTCGGCCGTCGACCTCTCGATCGACGACGGCGACCGGGTGTCGGTCGTGGGGCGCTCGGGCTCGGGCAAGTCGACCCTGCTGAACCTGCTGGGGCTGCTCGACCGGCCGACGCACGGCGAGATCCGCTTCGACGGCGCCGACGTGCGTCGGCTCTCCGACGGGCGCCTCGCGCGTCTGCGCGGCGCGTCGATCGGGTTCGTGTTCCAGCAGTTCAACCTGCTGCCGGGGCGCACCGCGATCGAGAACGTGATGACCCCGCTGCTGTACGACCGGGGAACGGCGTTCTGGCGCCGCGAGCGCCTGGCGACGGCGATGCTCGAGCGCGTCGGGTTGGGGGAGCGCCTGACTTCCATGCCCGATCGGATGTCGGGCGGGGAGCAGCAGCGCGTCGCGATCGCCCGTGCGCTCGTGCGACGCCCGAGGCTGATCCTGGCCGACGAGCCGACGGGCGCGCTCGACCTCGAGACGGGCGGGGTCGTGATGGAGCTCATGGAGGAGGTCGCGCGCGAGACGGGTGCGGCGCTCGTCACGATCACGCACGATCCGGCGATCGCGCGGCGCGCGGTGCGGCACCTGCGGCTCGAGGCGGGGCGGCTGGTGCCGCTCGACGGGCACGACACCGCAGCCGGCGGGCACGAGGCATCCGGAACCGCGCCGACCGGCTCGCCGGAGGCATCCGGAACCGAAGCCGATCGCGAACCCGCGGAGGTGCCCGCATGATGTCCTGGTTCGGACGCACGCTGACCGGCATCGTGTCGACGTTCGTCGAGTCGGCCGAGGAGCTGCGCATCCATCGCACCCGCGTGCTGCTGTCGCTCGTGGGCGTGGCGATCGCCGTGTTCGCGCTCACGACCGTGCTCGGCGCGGCGGCGGTCGCCCAGCAGGCGCTGAACGAGAGCAACGAACGCAACTCGGGGCGGCCCGCGATGCTGAGCGCGAACGTCTATTCGACGTCGATGGACGGCGCGGTCGTCGACCCGCAGGGCGTCACCGGGGCGTGGCGCGACGTCGTCGCCCGCCACGGGATCGAGTACGAGTCCCGTGTCGGCTACGGCGCGTTGACCGTGCAGTTCGTCGACGGCGTGACGCAGGTCGACTCGACGATCGTCGACGCCGACTACGGCATCATGCACCGCACGCCGATGCAGGAGGGCGTGTGGTTCGACGAGGGCGACGCCGAGCGGCTCGCCCCGGCGGTCGTGGTGAACGTGCCGTTCTGGCAGAACCTCGGGTCGCCGGCGCTCGCGACGCATCCGACGGTCGAGCTGCGCGGAGCCGACGGGCCGGTGACGGCGGTCGTGGTCGGCGTCGTGCGCACGTCTGACTACGAGACGTACCCGCGTTCGTTCGTGCTCGCCGACGCGGTCGAGCGGCTCGGGCTCGTGGGCCCGAACGAGAACGGCTACCAGTACGAGGCCTGGGTGCCGGTCGAGGTCGGCGACCAGTTGACCGAGCGCCTTCGGGCCGAGCTGCAGTCCGCCGTGCCAGGCGCCCAGGCCGAGGTCTACCGGCAGGACTACCTCTCCTGGGGCGGTGACGACCCATTGCTCGTGCTGAAGCTCGTGGTCGCGGGCGTCGCGGTGGTGATTCTCCTGCTGGGTGCTCTCGGGCTCGTGACGATCTCGCTCGTGACGGTCAAGTACCGCATCCGCGAGATCGGCATCAGGCGGAGCTTCGGCGCGACGAGCGGTCGCGTGTTCTTCTCGGTCATGATGGAGAGCGTCGTCGGCACGGCCGTCGCGGGCGGCATCGGGGTCGCGTTGGCGATCGTCGCCGTCAAGAGCCCGCTGTTCGAGCAGCTGGTCGGGCAGGGGATGGTCGAGGACTTCCCGCCGTTCCCGATCGATGCGGCGCTCATCGGCATCGGCGCGTCGGTGCTCGTCGGGGCACTGGCCGGGCTGCTGCCGGCGCTCACCGCGGTGCGCGTGCGCGTGATCGACGCGATCCGGTTCTGACCGGGCCGAAGGCCAGGGCGGGGCTTGATGCCGCGAAACACGCCCGAAACGGATGTGGCCTAGCATCCGGCCATGGCGGACTTCACGATTCGCCCGGCTGTCGTCAGCGACGGATCCTTCCTCGCCGACATGGTGGTCGAGGCGGCGAACTGGCGGGCGGACTCGATCCGGCCGCGCCCGGCCGTGCTGAGCGACCCGGTCTACCGCAACTACATCGCCGGCTGGCAACGTCCGGCCGATCGCGGCTTCGTGGCCGTCGACGAGCAGGCCAGGCCGATCGGCGCCGCGTGGTACCGGCTGCTCGCCTCCGACGTGCCCGCGCACGGCTTCGTCGCGGCGGGCGTGCCCGAGCTGATCATCGGCGTCCGGCCGGTGTGGCGGGCCCAGGGCGTCGGGCGGGCGCTGATCCGGGCGCTGACGGATGCCGCGCGCACGGCGGGCTACGCGCGCCTCGCATTGAGCGTGGAGCACGGCAACTTCGCCGAGAGCCTCTATCGCAGCGAGGGGTTCTCGGTGGTCGCCTCGCGGGGCAACCGCGACACGATGGTCCGCCTGCTCGGCTGATCGCGGCCCGGCATCGTACGCTTCCGCATCGATGCCCGTGAGTACGCGGATCGCGGACACTCGCGGTCTCCTCGCGGCCATCGTCGGCGGTCGGCCCTAACGTAGACGCATGGCTACGAGCACCAGGTCGAACGGGCGCGCCTCCGGCACGCCTGCGCGCGCGGGTTCGAGGTCGACGAGTGCGAAGGCGTCGAGCGCGAAGACCGCGCCGACGAAGAAGCTGCCCGCCACGACCACGCGCGCGACCTCAGCGAAGGCGGCGGCCGCGGCATCCGATCGTCCGAATCCGATCGTGCGCATGTGGATGGGCCTCGCCCACGTCACGGGCGGCGCTGCGCGCGCGCTCGGCCCAGAGACGCTGAGCAAGGAGGAGCGCCGCGACGGCCTGCCGTTCTTCCTCGTGCTGCTCGCCGTCGCCGGCGCCGTGGTCGAGTGGTTCTTCATCAACGAACCCGTCGCGCAGGCCTTCGACACCTGGACCTTCGGCGGGCTGTTCGGTCGGGTCGCGTTCGCGCTCCCGGTGATCCTGCTCGTGTTCGCGGTGTGGCTGTTCCGCCACCCGAGCTCGGTGCACGACAACACGCGCATCGGCATCGGGCTCTCGCTCCTGCTGCTCACGATCTCGGCGCTCTGCCACCTCTTCGGCGGCAGGCCCGCACCGAGCGAGGGCATGCCGGTGCTCGCGCGTGCCGGCGGCATCCTCGGGTGGATGCTCGCCGAGCCGCTGGCGCTGCTCATCACGCAGGTCGGGGCGACGATCGTCGTCATCGTGCTGCTGCTGCTGTCGCTGCTCATCATCACCAAGACCCCGCCGAACCGCATCCCCGCGCGGTTCCGCGAGCTCTACGCCTGGCTGTTCGGCGCCCCCGAGCCCGACGAGGCCGAGGTCGCGGAGCGCGCCGAGCGCGCGGCCGAGAAGCCCAAACGCGGTCGCAAGTCGGTGCCGGTCGAACTCGACGGCCTCGAGTCGCTCGACGTCGACGGCGACGTCGACGAGGCCGGCGGCAAGTCGGGCATGCTGCCCTGGTGGCGCCGGAACGACTCCAATCGGGAGGTCGACCCCGAGTTCCAGGAGCCGGGCGCCGACGGGCTCACCGCCGTGTTCGGCGAGGCCCCCGGGGCCGGTGCGTTCGACTCGCCCATCGACGGCGCGGGCGGCGGCACGGCCTACGGCGCCGAAGTGCTCGACGACCTGCAGCGCGCCGAGACGGCCCTCCGCGGCTTCACCGGCGAGGTCCATCCCGGCGGAACGGCGCTGAAAGACGACGACGCCGGGGCGACCGGGGTGATCTCGGGCGTCGACGCAGCCGCGCTCGCGGCCGGCGACGCCGGCCCCGCGGCATCCGTCGCCCCCGCGCAGGGCGAGTTCGAGCCCGACGAGGACCTGCCCGACCGGCCCTACAACCTGCCGGCCGCCTCCACCCTCGCGGCGGGTGCGCCCGCGAAGTCGCGCTCGGCCGCGAACGACGAGGTCGTGCGCCAGATCACGGGCGTGCTCGACCAGTTCGGCGTCGACGCGAAGGTCACCGGGTTCAGCCGCGGCCCGACCGTCACCCAGTACGAGATCGAGCTCGGTCCGGGCGTCAAGGTCGAACGCGTCATCGCGCTCTCGAAGAACCTCGCCTACGCGGTGGCCTCGAACGAGGTGCGCATCCTCTCGCCCATCCCGGGCAAGAGCGCGATCGGCGTCGAGATCCCGAACGCCGACCGCGAGATCGTGACGCTCGGCGACGTGCTCCGATCCGGCGCGGCGGCGCACGCCAAGCACCCGATGACCATCGGCGTCGGCAAAGACGTCGGCGGCGGCCAGGTCGTCGCGAACCTGGCCAAGATGCCCCACCTGCTGGTGGCTGGCTCGACGGGTTCCGGAAAGTCGAGCTTCGTGAATTCGATGATCACGTCGCTGCTCATGCGGGCCAAGCCGTCCGACGTGCGCATGGTGCTGATCGACCCGAAACGCGTCGAGCTCGCGCCCTACGCCGGGGTGCCGCACCTCATCACGCCCATCATCACGAACCCCAAGAAGGCCGCCGAGGCGCTGCAGTGGGTCGTGAAAGAGATGGACATGCGCTACGACGACCTCGCGTCGTTCGGCTTCCGCCACATCGACGACTTCAACAAGGCCGTCGTGAACAACGAGATCGTGCTGCCGCCGGACAGCGAGCGCAAGCTCAAGCCATACCCATACCTGCTCGTCGTGGTCGACGAGCTCGCAGACCTCATGATGGTCGCCCCGCGCGACGTCGAGGACTCGATCGTGCGCATCACCCAGCTCGCCCGTGCGTCGGGCATCCACCTCGTGCTCGCGACGCAGCGTCCGTCGGTCGACGTGGTCACGGGCCTGATCAAGGCCAACGTGCCGTCGCGCCTCGCGTTCGCCGTCACGAGCGTCACCGACTCGCGCGTCATCCTCGACCAGCCGGGCGCCGACAAGCTCATCGGCCAGGGTGACGGGCTGTTCCTGCCCATGGGCGCCTCCAAGCCGATCCGCGTGCAGGGCGCGTGGGTCAGCGAGGCCGAGATCGAGAAGGTCGTCGCACACGTCACGCGGCAGGCGCGGCCCGAGTACCGCCAGGATGTCGCGGCGGCGGTCGAGCGCAAGGAGATCGACGCCGACATCGGCGACGACCTCGAGCTGCTGCTGGCGGCCGCAGAGCTCGTCGTGTCGACGCAGTTCGGATCGACCTCGATGCTGCAGCGCAAGCTGCGCGTCGGATTCGCGAAGGCGGGGCGGCTCATGGACCTGCTCGAGTCGCGCGAGATCGTCGGGCCCTCCGAGGGCTCGAAGGCGCGCGACGTGCTCGTGACGGCCGAGCAGCTGCCCGGCGTCATGGCGCGCCTGCGCGGCGAGGAGCCCGCGGGTTCGGCCGCACCGGCGCCGGCACCGGGCGCGCCGGGCGGGCCCGCTGCACCCGCCGCGCCGGCGCCGGCACCCGCCGTCGCCGACGGGTTCGACCCCGACGACCGCTACGACGACGACCCCGTCGACCGGGCGACCCGTGGGCTGCCCGAGGTCGAGGGCGACTCCGATGAAGACGCCTGGGGCCTGACCGGCCGCGACTGACGCGCCGCCGCGCGCCTGGGCGCCACCTCGGCAGGCGGCATCGGGCTATCCTTGCCCCTATGACCTCCTCCGCCGGAAGCCCATCGCGATCGGCGAACTGGAACCTGCCGAACGCGATCACGATCGTCCGCATCCTGCTCGCACCGCTGTTCTTCTGGATGCTCCTCGTCGACGACGGAGCCGACGGCGCGCTCCGGTGGTGGGCGGCCGTGCTCTTCATCGTGGCGATCGCCACCGACGGCATCGACGGGCACATCGCGCGTTCGCGCGGGCTCGTGACCGACCTCGGCAAGATCCTCGATCCGATCGCCGACAAGCTCCTGACGAGCGGCGCCCTGGTCTGCCTCTCGATCCTCGGCGAGCTCTGGTGGTGGGTGACGCTGCTCATCATCGTCCGCGAGGTCGGGATCACGGTCTGGCGGCTCGTCGAGCTGCGCCGCGGCAACGTCGTGCCCGCGTCATCCGGCGGCAAGCTCAAGACCGTCGTGCAGGCCGCGGCGATCTCGCTCGCGCTCGTGCCCCTCTGGACCGTCTTCGGCGACTGGGTCTTCTGGGTGAACTGGATCTTCATGGGCCTCGCGCTCGCGCTCACCCTGTGGTCGGGCCTGCTCTACGTGCGCGACGCCATCCGGCTGTCGCGCGGCGAGCGCACCGGGGGCTGACGCCGTGGGCGAGCGGATGCCGCCGGCCGACGCCGATCCGAGTGCCGGCGCCGATCCGGCGGCCGAGCTCATCGCGCTCCTCGTGGCCCGAGGGCTCACGATCGCGGTCGCCGAATCGCTCACCGGCGGCCTCGTCGTCGCCGAGCTCACCAGGATCCCCGGGGCCTCCGCCGTCGTGCGCGGGGGAGTGGTCGCCTACGCGACGCCCGTGAAGCACTCGGTGCTCGGCGTGTCGGCCGCGCTCCTCGAACAGGAGGGCGCCGTGCACCCCGAGGTCGCCCGCACCATGGCCGACGGCGTGCGCAGGGCGCTCGCCGTCGACGGCGTGCCCGCCGCGATCGGGGTCTCGACCACGGGAGTGGCCGGGCCGGATCCCCAGGACGGCCGCCCGCCCGGCGTCGTCTTCGTCGGCGTCGCGATTGCCGAGCGCGTCGAGGCGTTCGAGCTCGACCTGCACGGCGATCGCGACGAGATCCGTCGGGCGACGGTCGAGGCCGCGATCGTCGCGGTGCTCGCGTCGGTGCTCGCCGAGGCGTAGGCGCGGGCGCGTGGGCAGCCGCAGCCGCAGTCGCAGCCGCAGTCGCAGCAGCGGGCGCGCTGAAGTGGTGGCGCGGTCCCGGGCGTTGGCGCGTCCGAGCGGCACCGCGAGGCCGTGGCCGGTCGTCCACGGGTGTCTCGTGCGTCGGGCAGCACCGCTCGGACCCGTCGAACGAGAAGTCCGCGATGCAGGAATACGGCGTGTGAAGACCCTGTTACATCGAGCAGGTTCACAAGAAAGCCCCAGTGTGCGACGCTAAGTTGGAAGCACCGAGTTTCAGGTAGACTGACGCTCCCGTTTCCGGCTCCGGGGGAGCCGCAGGCAGATTGAAGGAGGTTCCCGATGGTTCTGGTTCGACAGGAGATCGGCGATGTGTTGAGGGACTTCCGACTGCAGAAGGGCCGCACGCTTCGTCAGGTCGCGTCCAAGGCGAGTGTCGCGCTCGGCTACCTCAGCGAGGTGGAGCGCGGTCAGAAGGAGGCCTCGTCCGAGATCCTTGCGTCGGTCGCCGAAGCGCTCGACACGCCCATCTCGGTGATCATGCACGAGGTCGGAGACCGCCTCGCGGTGCTCGAGAGCCTCTCGGTCGTGCCCGACAGCCTTCCCGACGAGCTCGTGGCCGAGTTCGACGCGGGCCTGATGGTGCGCTGACCCAAGACATCCGTATGCCGAACGGCCGGTCGCGAGACCGGCCGTTCGTGCGTTCCCGCAGTGCGGCGAGCCTCTGTGCGCCCGCCGCCAGAGTATTCGAGGAGATGCCGTGAAGCTGAGCGAGTTCCAGTTCGCCGTCGAGCAGGAGTTCGGCTCGGCCTACGGAGCCGTCGTCGTGAACGACCTCGCGCTGTCCGGTGTCGGCGGCCGCACGGCCAAGGAGGCGCTCTCCGACGGGGTCGCCGCGCGAACGGTGTGGCTCGCGCTCTGCGAGGCGGCAGACGTTCCCGAGGCGAGGCGTCACGGCGTCGGGCGTCCGGCGCCCGGAGGCGGCGCGCCGCTCGGGTGAACACGTGTTCGACACGCGGCGCGGCGTTCGAACATCCGTTCGGTTCAGGGGGTAGGCTCCTCAACAGCAGGAGGAACGACGCGGCTCTCCACATCGGTCACGATCATCGTGTCGGATGTCGGTGGCCGGCCATACGGTCGATGCGTCGGAACACACCGCAACCGCCTTGTCGCCAGACGCGCGGGTCACGGCCCGCACGAGCAACGACAGCCTAGAGGCAGCCGCATCATCCACCGAAGGAGCCCCACATGCCATCCGCAGTAGACCGCGAGAAAGCCCTCGAGACCGCACTCGCCCAGATCGACCGCCAGTTCGGCAAGGGCTCGGTGATGCGGCTCGGCAGCGAAGACCGCGCCCCCGTCGAGGTCATCCCCACGGGCTCCATCGCCCTCGACGTGGCGCTCGGCGTCGGCGGCCTGCCCCGCGGCCGCATCATCGAGATCTACGGTCCCGAGTCCTCCGGCAAGACCACGCTCACGCTCCACGCGATCGCCAATGCGCAGCGCGCGGGCGGCATCGCGGCGTTCGTCGACGCCGAGCACGCGCTCGACCCCGAGTACGCCAAGAAGCTCGGCGTCGACATCGATGCGCTCCTCGTCTCGCAGCCCGACACGGGTGAGCAGGCGCTCGAGATCGCCGATATGCTCGTGCGCTCGGGCTCGATCGACCTGATCGTGATCGACTCCGTCGCCGCGCTCGTGCCCCGTGCCGAGATCGAGGGTGAGATGGGCGACTCGCACGTCGGCCTGCAGGCCCGCCTCATGTCGCAGGCGCTCCGCAAGCTCACGGGTGGCCTCAACCAGACGAACACCACGATGATCTTCATCAACCAGCTGCGCGAGAAGATCGGCGTGTTCTTCGGCAGCCCCGAGACCACCGCGGGCGGCAAGGCTCTGAAGTTCTACGCGTCCGTCCGACTCGACATCCGTCGCATCGAGACCCTGAAAGACGGCACCGAGGCGGTCGGCAACCGCACGCGCGTCAAGGTCGTCAAGAACAAGATGGCGCCGCCCTTCAAGCAGGCCGAGTTCGACATCCTCTACGGGGTCGGCATCTCGCGCGAGGGCAGCCTCATCGACTACGGCGTCGACCAGGGCATCGTCAAGAAGTCCGGCGCCTGGTACACCTACGACGGAGACCAGCTCGGCCAGGGCAAGGAGAACGCCCGCAACTTCCTGCTCTCCAACCCCGACATCGCGGCCGACATCGAGCAGAAGATCCTCGTGAAGCTCGGCATCGGCAAGGCGGGCGCCGAGGCTGGTGCACCGGCCAACGTCGAGCCGATCGCGCCCAAGCAGGTTCGCAAGGGCGCCTGAGCGAGAAGCCGTGATCGACGAGACCGGGGAGAGCCGCCGTGATGCATGACGACGCATCGGAGCACCTCGCCCCGGTCTCGTACCTCCCGTGGGCGGTGCCCGGAGTGACGGGCGCCCGCCCCGACGACGCTGAGGCCGACGGCGCTGATCGGGTCGGCGCAGACGGGGCCGACGCAGATCGGGCCAGCGCAGTCGGGGCCGACGTAGATCGGGCCGATGCCGACCACGTCGATGCCGGGGTGCCGGAGCGCGAGGCGGCGGTCGCGCGTCGGCCGCGCCCCTCGCAGCGCGAAGACTCGACCCGCCGTGACGGCGGAGCCCGGGTCAGCGACTTCCGTCGCGGTCGTCGGTCCGATCGTGACGGGTCACCCGAGCGGCCCGGCACGGCGGCGAGCCGCGGTGCCGCGACCGGTGCGCCTGTCGACGAGTTCTCGCCCTCCGGTCGCGGCGACGAACGCCCATCGCGCTCGTTCGGGCGCGGTGCGGCGCACGAGGAGGGCCCGCTCGAGACGGGTGCCGAACGCGATGAGCGCATCGACCGGCTCGTGGTCTCGAGGTTGAGGCGCTCGGCGCTCTCGATCTCCGAGGTCCGGGTCGTACTCGTCGAACACGGGCTGCACGAGCTCGAGGTCGATGAGTGGATCGCGCGATACGAGCGCCTCGGGTACCTCGACGACGCACGGCTGGCCGAACAGCTCGTTCACGTGAACGCCACGCGCAAGGGCAAGGGCAGCGGCGCGATCCTGCAGGAGCTCTCCCGGCGCGGCATCGAGGCCGAGGCCGCGCGCAACGCGGTCGAAGACCTCGACCCCGAGACCGAGTTCGACAACGCGCGCACGACCGCCGAGCGGCGGGCCCGCCAGCTCCGCGGGCTCGACCGCCAGACCGCGGAGCGACGGCTGTCGGCGTTCCTGCAGCGCCGCGGATACGGCGGCGACGTCGTGCGGCAGGTCGTGACGGAGGTGCTCGCAGCCGACGGCTCGTAAACTGGTGCGACCATGAGCACCATTCACGAGCCCGCGATCGCCGATTCCGTCGAGGCGACGATGCCAGCCGACGACGCCGTCACTCCGCGCACCTACGAGGTGCGCACCTACGGCTGCCAGATGAACGTGCACGACTCCGAGCGCCTCTCCGGCTCGCTCGAGGCTGCCGGCTACGTGCCCGCCGACGACGGCGCAGAGCCCGACATCGTGGTCATCAACACGTGCGCCGTGCGCGAGAACGCCGACAACAAGCTCTACGGCAACCTCGGGCACCTCGCGGGCATCAAGCGTCGCCACGCGGGCATGCAGATCGCGGTGGGCGGCTGCCTCGCCCAGAAGGACAAGAACGTCATCCTCGAGAAGGCGCCATGGGTCGACGTGGTCTTCGGCACGCACAACATGGGCTCGCTCCCGAGCCTGCTCGAGCGCGCCAGGCACAACGACGAGGCCCAGCTCGAGATCCTCGACTCGCTCGAAGTGTTCCCGTCGACGCTGCCCACGAAGCGCGACTCGACCTACAGCGGCTGGGTGTCGATCTCGGTCGGCTGCAACAACACCTGCACGTTCTGCATCGTGCCGTCGCTCCGCGGCAAGGAGAAGGACCGCCGCCCCGGCGAGGTGCTCGCCGAGGTGCAGGCGCTCGTCGACGACGGCGCCATGGAGGTCACCCTCCTCGGCCAGAACGTGAACTCCTACGGCGTCGAGTTCGGCGATCGGCAGGCGTTCGGCAAGCTGCTGCGCGCGGCGGGCGAGATCGACGGCCTCGAGCGCATCCGCTTCACCAGCCCGCATCCGGCGGCCTTCACCGACGACGTCATCGACGCCATGGCCGAGACCCCCGCGGTCATGCCGCAGCTGCACATGCCGCTGCAGTCGGGCTCCGACCGCATCCTCAAGGCCATGCGCCGGTCGTACCGCTCCGAGAAGTTCCTCGGCATCCTCGATCGGGTGCGCGCGAAGATCCCGAACGCGGCGATCTCGACCGACATCATCGTCGGGTTCCCCGGCGAGACCGAGGAGGACTTCCTCGAGACCCTGCGCGTCGTCGCGGCCGCGCGCTTCGCGTCGGCGTTCACGTTCCAGTACTCCATCCGTCCGGGCACGCCCGCGGCGACCATGGAGGAGCAGGTGCCGAAGGAGATCGTGCAGGAGCGCTACGAGCGCCTGACCGCGCTCCAGGAGCGCATCTCGTGGGAGGAGAACCAGAAGCTCGTCGGCCGGTCGGTCGAGGTGCTCGTCTCCACGGGCGAGGGCAAGAAGGACGCCGAGACCCACCGGCTCAGCGGGCGGGCCGAAGACAGCCGCCTCGTGCACTTCGAGGTCCCTGCGGGCAGCGACCAGCCGCGCCCCGGCGACGTCGTGAGCGTCACGATCACCCAAGCCGCGCCGTTCCACCTCATCGCCGACTCGGTCGACGGTGCGGCGCTCGTCATCCGGCGCACCCGCTCGGGCGACGCGTGGGACCGGTCGCAGGCCGAGAGCTGCGGCGTGCCGGCGGCACCCGGTGCGGGCACGTCGAGCGGCGGCACCGCCCGTGTCTCGCTCGGGCTGCCGACCGTGCGCGTGCTGCCCCCGACGGCCGAGCCGCTCATCAAGCCCGGGTTCGGCACGTTCCCGATCTACGACGTCGACGACGACCTCCGCTGAACGCGGCGGGGCAGGCACAGGATCGACCAGGAATGACGCTCATCGCGATCGTCGGCGCGACCGGCACCGGCAAGTCCGACCTCGCGCTCGACCTCGCCGAGGCGATCGCGCGCGCCGGCCGGACGGCCGAGGTCGTGAACGCCGACGCCATGCAGCTCTATCGCGGCATGGACATCGGCACGGCGAAGCTCACGCTCGAGGAGCGCCGCGGAGTGCCGCATCTCCTGCTCGACGTGCTCGACGTCACCGACGAGGCATCCGTGGCCGCCTACCAGCGCGACGCGCGAGCCGCGATCGACGACATCGTCGACCGGGGCGGCGTCGCCCTGCTCGTCGGCGGTTCGGGTCTCTACGTCTCGTCGGTGATCCACGACTTCAGGTTCCCCGGCACGGATGCCGTGATCCGGGCGCGCCTCGAGGCCGAGCTCGTCGAGCTCGGTCCCGGCCTGCTGCACCAGCGCCTCCGCGAGCTCGACGCCGAGACGGCGGCCGGAGTCGATGCGGCGAACGGGCGCCGCATCGTCCGCGCCCTCGAGGTCATCGAGGTGACCGGGGAGCCGAAGGCCGCCCGCCTGCCCGACGAGCCGGTTCCCTGGCGGCCGCACCGCATCGTGCACCTGCGCACCGGGCGTGAAGAGCTCGTCGCGCGTCTCGACGCCCGCGTCGAGCGCATGTGGCGTGACGGCCTGGTCGACGAGGTGCGCGACCTCGTGCCGCTCGGCCTCGAGCGCGGCGTGACCGCGCGGCGGGCGATCGGCTACGCGCAGGCCCTCGCCGAGCTGCAGGGTCGGATGACCCGTTCGGAGGCGATCGCCGGCACCCAGCAGCTCACCCGGACCTACGCGCGGCGCCAGGTGAGCTGGTTCCGGCGGTATCGGGAGGCCGTCGAGCTCGACGCCTCCGACCCGGTCGCCCGGCGCGAACGGGTGGCGCTCGAGGCGGCCATAGACTGAGCAGATGTCCTTCGACCTGCGCTTCACCAAGGGCCACGGCACCGGAAACGACTTCGTGCTGTTCGCCGATCCCGACGGCGGCACGGTGCTGTCGCCCGCGCAGATCGCCGCGGTGTGCGACCGCCATTTCGGAGTGGGTGCCGACGGGCTGATCCGCGCCGTACGCTCGGAGAACCTCGGCGACGGCGCGGCGGCGCTCGACGAAGATCCTGGAGCCGTCTGGTTCATGGACTACTGGAACGCCGACGGCTCGGTGTCCGAGATGTGCGGCAACGGTGTCCGCGTGTTCACGAGGTTCCTCATCGACCAGGGGCTCGTCGACCTCGCGCCCGGGGAGCAGCTCGCGATCGGCACACGCGCGGGCGTGCGGTGCGTCAGCCTCGCCGACAACGGCTTCGAGGTCGACATGGGCCTCTGGCGTCGCGCCGGGGGCGAGCCGCTCGTGCGGGCCAAGGGCCTGCCGGTGGCCCGGCCGGGCCTCGGCATCGATGTCGGCAACCCGCACGTGGTCGTGGCGCTCGCCGACGACGACGAGCTCGAGGGTCTCGACCTCGCCTACCTGCCGATCCTCGATCCGGTGCCCGAAGCGGGTGCGAACGTCGAGTTCGTGGTGCCCGCCGAGCCGCTCGTCGAGGCGGGCGTCGGCCGCATCCGCATGAGGGTGCACGAGCGCGGCTCCGGCGAGACGCTCTCGTGCGGCACCGGTGCCGTGGCGTCGGCGCTCGCGGTGCGCTACTGGGCGGGGTCGGGGGCGCCCGACGAGTGGCGCGTGCAGGTGCCCGGCGGGGTCGTCGGCGTGCGCATGCTCGACGCGCCCGACGGCGAGCACGTGGCCCTGTCGGGCCCGGCGGAGCTCGTCTTCGACGGGGTGCTCGCGCTCGCCTGAACCGAGGCATCCGCGGCCCGGCTCATCGGGCCCCTCACCAGACGGTGCTGCCGGGACGTCGGGCGGATGCCGCGGCACGCGGTCCGCGCGAAGTCGCCCGTCAGGCGGGCCGGCGCTCCGCCGCGAGTACGCGGAACCCCTTGGAGTTCGCCGCGCGTTCGACGTCGAGCCCGAGCTCCTCGCCCAGCCAGCGCTGCAGCGACTCGGCGCCGAGGTGCTTGGCCACGACGAGCCACGCGGTCGCGTCGTCGGGCAGTCGGGGGAGCCACTGCGCGAGCATGGCGTGCAGCTCCTGCTTGCCGACGCGGATCGGCGGGTTCGACCAGATCGTGCCGAACACGACGTCGTCGGGAACATCCGCGGGCAGCACGGCGTTGACGTTCGTGAGGCCGAGACGTGCGGCGTTGCCGCGCACGAGGTCGAGTGCGCGTTCGTTGACGTCGACGGCCCAGACCGTGGCATCCGGCGCCTGCAGCGCGAGCGACAGCGCGATCGGCCCCCACCCGGCGCCGAGGTCGAGCAGGTGACCGGTCGCGGGCGGCTCGGGAACCGAGTCGAGCAGCACCCTGGTGCCCTGGTCGAGGTGCTCGGGGCTGAACACCCCGGCCGCGGTCGAGAGTTCGAGGTCGCGTCCGGCGAGACGGACGCGGATGGTGCGGGTGCTGGCGTTGCTCCGAGGGGTCGCGGAGAAGTAGTAATCGGAGCCCATGGCAGCACGGTAGCGCACCCCGCATGGGTGCCCGCCGCACGGCGGGGGCAGCAGCACGACGCGGCGGCGCAGAACACAACGCAGAAGCACGGCGCGGAAGGACGAAGCCGATGGCACGGAGCCAGAAGCACGAAGAGCGAAGTAGGGTTGACAGAATGAACGAAGCCGAAGACCGCCCCACCGACGACGCCGTCGACCGGGTGCTGCGTACCGCGGACTCGTCCGCGAGCGTGGCGCGGTTCGGCGCCGACGACGCGACGTCGATCATGCGAACGGATGCCTCGGGCACCTCGACCACCGACGGCGACCAGTTCGAACGTGAAGACCGCGCGGCACTCCGCCGCGTCGCCGGACTGTCGACCGAGCTCGAAGACGTCACCGAGGTCGAGTACCGCCAGCTGCGGCTCGAGAACGTCGTGCTCATCGGCGTGTACTCGCAGGGATCGCAGGCCGACGCCGAGAACTCGATGCGCGAGCTCGCGGCCCTCGCCGAGACCGCGGGAGCCCGCGTGCTCGACGGGCTGCTGCAGCGGCGTCCGCACCCCGACCCCAGCACCTACCTCGGCAAGGGCAAGGCCGAGGAGCTGCGGCACATCGTCGCGGCCGTCGGCGCAGACACGGTCATCGCCGACACCGAGCTCGCGCCGAGCCAGCGGCGTGCCCTCGAAGACGTGGTCAAGGTCAAGGTCATCGACCGCACCGCGGTGATCCTCGACATCTTCAGCCAGCACGCGAAGAGCCGCGAGGGCAAGGCGCAGGTCGAGCTCGCGCAGCTCGAGTACCTGCTGCCGCGACTGCGCGGCTGGGGCGAGTCGATGTCGCGGCAGGCCGGTGGCCAGGTCGGCGGCGCCGGTGCGGGCATGGGTTCGCGCGGTCCCGGCGAGACGAAGATCGAGCTCGACCGCCGTCGCATCCACTCGCGCATGGCGAAGCTCCGCAAGCAGATCGCGGGCATGAAGCCGGCCCGCGACGCCAAGCGTGCGAACCGACGGCGCAACGCGATCCCCTCGGTCGCGATCGCGGGCTACACGAACGCCGGCAAGTCGAGCCTGCTGAACCGCATCACGGGTGCCGGACTGCTCGTCGAGAACGCCCTGTTCGCGACGCTCGATGCCACCGTGCGACGAAACACGACCGCCGACGGACGCGTCTACACGATCGCCGACACCGTCGGATTCGTGCGCAACCTGCCCCACCAGCTCGTCGAGGCCTTCCGCTCGACGCTCGAGGAGGTCGGCGACTCCGACCTCATCGTGCACGTCGTCGACGCGGCGCACCCCGATCCCGCCGGGCAGATCGCGACCGTGCGCGACGTGATCGGCGACGTGGGCGCCCGCGACATCCCCGAGCTCATCGTCTTCAACAAGGCCGACCTCGTCGGACCCGAGGAGCGCCTCGTGCTGCGCGGCCTCGCCCCCGACGCGGTGTTCGCCTCCGCGCGCACGGGCGAGGGCATCGACGAAGTGCTCTCGGCCATCACGCGCATGCTGCCCGATCCGGCCGTCGAGATCGACCTGCTCGTGCCCTACGACCGGGGCGACATCGTCTCGTTGCTGCACGAGTCGGGCCGGGTGGTCTCGGTCGAGTACGTCGACGCGGGCACCAGGGTGAAGGCGTTCGCCTCGCCCGAGCAGGCTGCGCAGCTCGCGGGGTTCGCCGCGGCATCCGCCTCCGTCTCGTCGTGAGGTCGTCGCGACCTCGTCGCGAGGCGTCCCGGCCCGGCGCGTCACCGATCGTCACAGGTGCGGCGGATGTCGCGAAACCCGCGTATCGTCGCCCCTGAACGAACGTGACCGGCCGGATGCCGATCATCTGGAGCGACAGCCGAGCCCGGTACCCGCCCGCGAACCACCAGCCGTGACGGCCGAGGTGCGCGGCCCGTGTGCCCGTCCCGCCCACGGTTGACCGACCCTGGAGCGAGATGGCACCGACCGAGCCCGACCCCGCGACGGCACCGAGCCGACGCACGCCGCTGTCGTTCGAGCTCTATCCGCCCCGAACCGATGCCGCTGCCCTCGCGCTCGGCCGAACGATCGATCGGCTGGCCGACGTCGACCCGGCATTCATCTCGGTGACGTTCGGCGCGGGCGGGAGCTCGCGCGACCGCTCGCTCACGGTGCTGCGCTACATCCTCGAGAGCACCGTCGTGGAGCCCATGGCCCACCTGACCTGCGTCGGTTCGTCCCACGCCGAGGCGAACGAGCTCGTGCGGCGGTTCCTCGACGCCGGCATCCGGAGCTTCCTCGCCCTGCGCGGCGATCCTCCCGTCGGGGCGGATCCCGATGCCCCGCTCGGCGACCTCGCGTCGGCGGCCGAGCTCGTGCAGCTGATCCACCGGGTGCAGCAGGAGCGCGAACCCTTCGACCAGGTCGCCGTGGCGGGCAACCCGCGTGCCAGCCGAATCCAGGAGCGCACGCGCACCACGCGGGTGGCCGTCGCGGCGTTCCCGACGGGCCACCCGCAGTCGAGGGACCTCTCGCGCGACGTCGACATCCTGCTCGCGAAGCAGGTCGCGGGCGCGAACCTCGCCATCACGCAGCTGTTCTGGGAGGCCTCCGACTACCTCGGATTCGTCGAGCGCGCGCGTGCAGAGGGGGTCACGATCCCGATCCTGCCCGGCATCATGCCCACCACGACGCCCAAGCGGCTCTCGCGGCTCACCGAGCTCACCGGCGTGCGGCCGCCCGATGCCTTCGCCATCGCGCTCGAGGTCGAACCCGACGCCGCCGCGCAGACCGAACTGGGCATCGACTTCGCCACGCGCCTCGCCGCGGAGGTCATCGCGGGCGGTGCGCCCGGCCTGCACCTCTACACCTACAACCGCCACGAGGCCGTGCTCGACGTCGTCGGGCGACTCGGACTCGCCACCCCGCACCAGCTCGCGAACGAGCGCGACGCCGCACGGTGACCGTACGCGCCGTCCCCACCGGGACGCTCGTCGGCGTCCAAGCCTGAAGGGCCCACGGCCACGACGAGGCCGTCCGCGCTCGAGCACCTCATCCCGGCGGCCAGGGCGGTGCGCGAGTCGGCGGTCGTGCAGACGGCGTCGCGACCGGCCCGCGCGGGCCGGACTCCGTCAGGGGCGGATGTCGCGGACCACGCGGCATCCGACCCTCGCCGTCCCGCCGGGGGCCGCGTAGCCTGTGCCCCATGCGCGCGCTCAAGTACTCGATCAACGTCACGCTCGACGGATGCGTCGACCACCGCGTCGGACTCGTCGACGCGGAGCTGCATCGCCGCTCGGCCGACCTGCTCGCGCAGGCGGGCGTGCTGCTGTTCGGGCGCGTCACCTACCTCATGATGGAGGAGGCGTGGCGGCCGCCGCTCGCGCCGGGCATGCCGGAGTGGACGCAGCCGTTCGCGAGCGTGATCGACGCGGCGCCGAAGGTCGTGGTCTCGAGCACGCTCGACTCGGTCGACTGGAACGCGGAGCTCGTGCGGAGCGGGCTCGAGGCGGCCGTGCGGGAGCTCAAGCGCGCACCTGGCGGCCCGATCCTCACGGGCGGCGTGATGCTGCCGACCGAGCTCGCGCGGCTCGGGCTCATCGACGAGTACGAGTTCGTGGTGCACCCGAGGGGCGTCGGGCACGGGCCGACGCTCCTCGCCGGACTCGACGAGCCGCTCGATCTCGAGCTCGTGGGCCGCGAGGAGTACCGCTCGGGGGCGGTGGCCATGCAGTACGTGCCGCGATCGCGCTAGGACCCCGCGGACTCGGCCGTCACGGCCGGCCCGGAGCTCGCACCGTCGGAGCTGCGTGCTCAGACGGCGCGGAGCACCGCGACGATCTTGCCCAGCACCTCTGCGGCGTCGCCGAGGATCGGTTCGAACGCGCTGTTGCGGGGGAGCAGCCAGGTGTGGCCGTCGCGCTGGCGGAAGACCTTGACCGTCGCCTCGCCGTCGAGCATGGCCGCGACGATCTCGCCGTTCTCGGCGGTGCGCTGCGATCGCACGACCACCCAGTCGCCGTCGCAGATGGCCGCGTCGATCATCGAGTCGCCGACGACCTTCAGCATGAACAGCTCGCCCTTGCCCACCAGCTGCCGGGGGAGCGGGAACACCTCGTCGATCTGCTGCTCCGCGGTGATCGGCACGCCGGCGGCGATCCGGCCGACGAGCGGGACCATCGCCGCGTCGCCGACCGGGGTCGGCTCGGCGTTCGAGGGCGTGCGGCTCTCGGTGCCGGGCAGCTCGATGAGCACCTCGAGCGCACGGGGCCGGTTCGGGTCGCGGCGCAGGTAGCCGGCGAGCTCGAGCTGGTTGAGCTGGTGGGTCACGCTCGAGAGCGACGAGAGGCCGACCGCGTCGCCGATCTCGCGCATGCTCGGCGGGTAGCCCCGGCCCGAGACCGAACGCTGGATGACCTCGAGGATCGAGATCTGCTTGGCGCTGAGGCTCTTGCGCCGACGGCTGCGGCCGGACTCGCGCTGGTCGTCGAGTTCGGTGCTCATCGTCGTCGCTCCTCTTGCTGACCGTTCCGATGCCGGACCGATCGAATGTCGGTGGTGTCTGATCGACTGTCGTCGGACATTCGAAACTGTATCCGGCCCGAAGGGGTGCGGCAAACATCTGTTCGAGTGTGTCGCGAGATCCGGAGCCGAAGTTCTCCGGTACCGGGTTCTTGCGGAGTTCGAAATTCGAAGGTATGTTCGGAACAGAGTTTCGCATTCGGTCCTCCCGACCGTGGGCCGAGTGCGAATCACCCCAGGAGGTGCGAGATGAGTGCAGTGCTGGTAGCCGGTCCGTTCGGGTCGTACGCCGACCCCGCCGTCGCGGTCGAGGCCGGGCGCGAGCCCGCCACCGCGCGCAGTCACCTCCGACTCACCAGGCGGGGCCGCGCGGTGTTCACCGCGCTCGCCGCCATTCCGCTCGTGCTGCTGGCGATCTCGTTCGTGCTGGGCAGCGGCGGGGCGGCGGCAGATGTCGACGGCGCGAAGGGTGCGGCGCTCACCTACCTCACGGTCGCCGACGGCGAGTCGCTCTGGAGCATCGCCGAGTCGCTCGCTCCGCAGGCCGACCCCCGCGACATCATCGACGACATCATCCGTCTCAACGGGCTCGACGGCACGGTCGTGCAGCCGGGTCAGCGGCTCGCCCTCCCGGCGCATCCGTAAGACCTCGACGGCTGCACGCGGCGGCGGTCCGGTTGAAGGGGTAGCGCGGGCGTCCGGCGGCCGTCCCGGCCGGGCGCCAGGCCGGTTCCGACCAGGGCGAAGGCAGCCGTCGTGCGGCGTCACGGGCGGACGGGGCGCTCATCGGTGCTCGCTAGCATTGATCGGGTGACCTCCCTCGAAGACCTGCCCATCCGCGAAGACCTTCGCGGCCGCGCGCCGTACGGCGCCCCGCAGAAGAGCGTGCCCGTCGCGCTCAACGTCAACGAGAACACGCATCCCATCCCCGAGGCCGTCGCGCACGACATCGTGGCCAGGGTCGCCGCGGCGATCCTGCACCTGAACCGGTACCCCGATCGGGAGTTCACCGACCTGCGCCGCGCGTTCGCGGCGTACCTCGGCCACGGGCTCGACGAGTCGAACATCTGGGCGGCGAACGGCTCCAACGAGGTGCTGCAGCACGTGCTGCAGGCGTTCGGCGGGCCCGGCCGGTCCGCGCTCGGCTTCGCTCCGACGTACTCCATGTACGGCCTGCTCTCGGCCGGCACCGGCACCGAGTGGATCGCCGCCGCCCGCGACGACGACTTCGAGCTCTCTCCCGAGACCGCGGTCGCCGCCGTGCGGGAGCTCGACCCCGACATCGTGCTGCTCTGCGCCCCGAACAACCCCACGGGCACCCCGCTCTCGATCGAGACGATCGCGGCCGTCGCCGATGCGGCGAGCGGCATCGTCGTGGTCGACGAGGCGTACCACGAGTTCGCCGACCCGGGCACGCCGAGTGCGCTCACCCTGCTCGAGGGTCGCCCGCGCCTCATCGTCTCGCGCACCATGAGCAAGGCGTTCGCCTTCGCCGGCGCCCGCGTCGGATACCTCGCGGCCGACCCGGCCGTCGTCGACGCGCTGCGGCTGGTGCGCCTGCCGTACCACCTCTCCGCGTTGACGCAGGCGGCCGCGCTCGGCGCGCTGGCCCACTCCGACGAGATGCTCGCGATGGTCGACGAGATCCGCGGGCAGCGTGAACGGATCGTCGCCGAACTCGGGCGCCTCGGCTTCGCTCCGTACCGCAGCGGCGCGAACTTCGTGCTCTTCGGCGGGGTCGACGACCCCCACGCCGTGTTCGAGGCGCTGCTCGAGCGCGGCATCCTGATCCGCGACATCGGCCTGCCCGGATGCCTGCGCGTGACCGCGGGCACCGAGACCGAGACCACGGCCTTCCTCGAGGCGATCGCCGCGTTCGCGCCGGCGACCGCCGTCTGAGCCGCACGACCGCGCCCGACCCGACGAACCCGGGCTGAATAGGATGGACGCATGACCACCACGAACGCACCTCGGACCGCGCGCGTGCAGCGCGAGACGAGCGAGTCGAGCATCGACCTGTCGATCGACCTCGACGGCACGGGCACGAGCGACATCGAGACCTCGGTGCCGTTCTACGACCACCTGCTGACGGCGTTCGCGAAGCACTCGCTCACCGACCTGACCGTGCGGGCCAAGGGCGACATCGAGATCGACGTGCACCACACCGTCGAAGACGTGGGCATCGTGCTCGGCCAGGCGATCCGCCAGGCGCTCGGCGACAAGCGCGGCATCTCTCGCTACGGCGACGCGCTCGTGCCGCTCGACGAGGCGCTCGTGCAGGCCGTGGTCGACATCTCGGGGCGGCCGTACCTCGTGCACACCGGGGAGCCGGCCGGGTTCGAGTACCACCTCATCGGCGGGCACTTCACGGGTTCGATGGTGCGGCACGTGTTCGAGGCCATCACCTTCAACGCCGGGCTGACGGTGCACGTCAACGTGCTCGGCGGCCGCGACGCGCACCACATCGCCGAGGCCGAGTTCAAGGCGTTCGCGCGTGCGTTCCGCCAGGCCAAGGCGTACGACCCGCTGGTGTCGGGCATCCCCTCGACGAAGGGCGCCCTGTGACCCGCACACGACGGGTGGTCGTGCTCGATTACGGGTCTGGCAACGTGCACTCCGCGGCCAAGGCCGTCGAGCGTGCGGGCGCCGAGGTCGAGGTCACGTCCGATCGCTCGGCTGCGCTGGAGGCCGACGGCCTGCTGGTGCCCGGCGTCGGCGCGTTCAAGGCCGTCATGGATCAGCTGCGGGCCGTGCGCGGCGACGAGATCATCGACCGCCGCCTCGCGGGCGGGCGTCACGTGCTCGGCATCTGCGTGGGCATGCAGGTGCTCTTCGAGCGCGGCGTCGAACGCGGCTCCGACACCGAGGGCCTCGGCGAATGGCCCGGCGTCGTGACCGAGCTGCCCGCACCCGTGCTGCCGCACATGGGCTGGAACACCGTGACGCCCGACGAGGGCTCGGTGCTCTTCGACGGCATCGCCGACGAGCGCTTCTACTTCGTGCACTCCTACGCCGCGCAGAGCTGGAGCCTCGACGTCATGCCGCCGTTCCCGAAGCCGCGCCTCACGTGGGCCGAGCACGGCGGCCCGTTCCTCGCCGCGGTCGAGAACGGCCCCCTGTCGGCGACGCAGTTCCACCCCGAGAAGTCGGCCGACGCCGGCATCCGCCTGCTGTCGAACTGGCTCGGCTCGCTCGACTGAGCGCCGCGCCGCGTCACACGATCCAGCCGCTCGCGGCGGCGCGGACTAAGCTTCTGTGACTGTGCCGATGCCGCCTTCCCGAGGCATCCGATTCCGAGGACAGTGATGAGTGAGTTCAACAAGACCCCCCGTCTCGTGCTGCTGCCGGCAGTCGACGTGGCGGGAGGCAAGGCCGTCCGCCTGACGAAGGGCGAAGCCGGCACCGAGACGAACTACGGCGACCCCATCGACGCGGCCGTCGACTGGGCCGATCAGGGCGCCGAGTGGATCCACCTCGTCGACCTCGACGCGGCGTTCGGCCGGGGGTCGAACGGCGCGATCCTGAAGAAGGCGATCCGCCAGGTCCGCGGGCGCGTGAACGTCGAGCTCTCGGGCGGCATCCGCGACGACGAGTCGCTCGAGCACGCGCTCGAGATCGGCGCGAAGCGCATCAACCTCGGAACGGCCGCGCTCGAGAACCCCGAGTGGGCGGCATCCGTCATCGCGCAGTACGGCGAGGCCATCGCCGTCGGCCTCGACGTGCGCGGCACCACGCTCGCCGCACGCGGCTGGACGAAGGACGGCGGCGACCTCTGGCAGGTCATGGACCGCCTCGAGGAGGCCGGGGCGGCCCGCTACGTCGTGACCGACGTCACGAAGGACGGCACGCTGCAGGGCCCGAACCTCGACCTGCTGCGCCAGGTCATGGACCGCACGCACCGGCCGGTCGTCGCCTCCGGCGGCATCTCGAACCTCGACGACATCGCCGCGCTCCGCGAGCTCGTGCCGCTCGGCCTCGAGGGCGCCATCGTCGGCAAGGCGCTGTACGCGGGCGCGTTCACGCTGCCCGAGGCGCTGGATGTCGCATCCCACTGACCCGGCAGCTCCGTCCGGCGCCGAGCCGGGCGACCGCGCGCGCGACCTCGAGGCCTCGCCGGTGACCGACGACCATCGGATGCCGGGCGGTCGCACGGACTCGGCGGGCACGCCCTGGGCGGGCCGCTCGTTCGAGCAGAACGCCCACGCGCACGACGACGGCAGCGCGCCGCCCCACCTGCTCGCCGCGATCGCGCGCTTCCGCTCTGGCGACGGCGGGCCGACCGATGTGGTGCAGGCGTTCGCGACCTCGCGCCTGCTCATCCCGCTGCTCGCGCAGCTCGGCGACGGCGGCACCGAGATCGGCGAGCACGGCCACGCGATCGAGAAGAGCCAGGAGCTCTCGATCGTGACCGTGCAGGGGCCCGACGGCAATCCGGTGCTGCCGGTGTTCAGCTCGGTCGAGGCCATGCAGCGGTGGAACCCGGTCGCACGCCCGGTGCCGGCCGACGGCGTCAGGGTCGCGCTGGCCGCGGCCGACGACGGCACCGACCGGGTCATCCTCGATCCCGGGTCGGAGACGGAGTTCGGCCTGCGTCGTGCGGCCGTGTGGGCGGTCGCCCAGGGCCTGGACTGGTGCCCGGCGGGGGAGTCGGACGCGGTCCGCGCCGCGTTCGAGCGGTCCGTGGCGACCGAGCTGGCGGTGCTCGGCGTCGGACTCGTCGACGGAGATCCGGGGGCCAGGCTCGTCGGCCCCGAGCTCGTGGTCGAGCTCGAACTCGTCTCCGGACTCGAGCGCACGGAGCTCGACGCCGTGCTGGCGCGCCTCGCGCAGCGCTGGGCGGCCGACGACGTCATCGCGACGGGCGTCGACTCGCTCAAGGTGCGGTTGCGCCCGACGGCCTGACGCGGCATCCGTCCGCCCGCTCCTCGTCTCACCGGTTGCCGCGCGTGGCGGGTGGGTGGAGAATCGCGCCGAGGTGAGCGATGGTGCCCGGACCCGAAGACGAATTCCACGACCCGCTCGATGCAGCGGCGAGGCTCTCGCGCGAGTGGCTCGACGGCATGCCCACCCGGTCGATCGTGGCGCGCGCGGACGTCGAACAGGTGAAGGACGCGCTGGGGCGAGACCTCGCCGATGCGGGCGTCGATCCGGTCGAGGTCGTCGAGTCGCTGAGCGCGGCCGTCGAGCCGGGGCTCATCGCCATGCAGTCGCCCCGCTTCTTCGGCTGGGTCATCGGCGGCACCGCGCCATCGGCCCTCGCTGCGGACTGGCTCGTGAGCGCGTGGGACCAGAACGCGGCGCTCCGCGAGGTCACGCCGGGGGTGAACGGCGCCGAGGAACTGGCCGCCGAGTGGCTGTGCGACCTGCTGGGGCTCCCAAGCGGAACGGTCGCCGGGTTCACCACGGGCGCGACGACGGCGAACCTGGTCGCACTCGCGGCGGCCCGCCACGCCGTGCTCGAACGCGTCGGGTGGGACGACGCCGTCGACGGCATCCAGGGCGCGCCGCGCATCCGCGTCTTCGCCGGCGACGACCACCATCCGTCGGTCGACGTCGCGCTCAGGTGGCTCGGTCTCGGCCGGCCGGTCGACGTGGCGACCGACGATCAGGGACGCATGCTGCCCGAGGCGCTGGAGGCGGCGCTCGCGGTGGGCGCCGGTTCGGCCGCCGGGGAAGACGGCCGGGGCGATGACGGGGCGGGCGACGACGGATCGGGCGACGACGGATCGGGCGACGACCGGCCGAGTCCGGCGATCGTGTGCCTCCAGGCGGGCAACATCCACTCCGGGGCATCCGACCCGTTCGAGGCGTGCGTGGGCGTCGCGCACGCGGCGGGCGCGTGGGCGCACGTCGACGGCGCGTTCGGGCTCTGGGTTGCCGCGAGCGGGCGGCTCCGGCACCTGGTCGCGGGGGTCGAGCTCGCCGACTCGTGGGCCACCGACGCGCACAAGACGCTGAACGTGCCGTACGACGCGGGCATCGTCGCCGTCGCCGACCCGGCGCCGCTCGTGGCGGCGATGACGATGCACGCCGCGTACCTGCCGGCGGCGGCGACCGGCATCGACGCCGCCGACCGGGTGCTCGAACTCTCGAGGCGCGCACGCGGCGTCCCCACCTACGCCGCGCTGCGCACGCTCGGGCGCGACGGGGTCGCCGAACTCGTCGACGGTCTCGCCGACGCCGCGACCGCGCTCGCCGAGGGCCTGCGGGCCATGGAGGGCGTCGAGGTGCTGAACGAGGTCGTCTTCACCCAGGTCTGCGCCGCGTTCGACGGGCACGACGTCGCCGAGCTCGCACGGGCGCTCGACGACGACGGCGTCGCGCTCGCGCACCCGTCGCGGTGGCGGGGCCGCGACGTGCTGCGGTTCTCGGTCAGCAATCGGTCGACGGATGCCGCGGCGACCGCGGCGACGCTTGACGCCGTCCGGCGGGTGCTGGCCGGCTGACGGCGGCACCTCCCCGTCGCACCTGTCGCACCACCCTGGCGCACCTTCCCGTCGGTCGGGGCTGACGCGTGTCGGCGGTCGACGGCAGGATGGAGGGGTGGATGCGCTCGAGGCCTTCTCCGACGCCACGCGAACCTGGTTCGCGGAGTCCTTCCGCGCGCCCACCGCCGTGCAGGCCGCCGCATGGCAGGCCATCGGTCGCGGCGCGCACGCCCTCGTCGTCGCACCGACCGGCTCGGGCAAGACGCTCTCGGCGTTCCTCTCGGCCATCGACCGGCTGCACAGCGGGCCCGCGCCCACCGCACCCGGCACCCGGGTGCTCTACCTCTCCCCGCTGAAAGCGCTCGGCGTCGACGTCGAGCGCAACCTCCGGGCTCCGCTCACGGGCATCGCGCGGGTCTCCGAGCGCCTGGGCGTCGAGCCTCCGCACGTGAGCGTCGGCGTGCGGTCGGGCGACACCCCCGCGAACGAGCGCCGGGCGCTGCTGCGCACGCCCCCCGACATCCTGATCACGACGCCCGAGTCGCTCTTCCTCATGCTCACCTCCCAGGCGCGCGAGACGCTGCGCACGGTCGAGACCGTCATCGTCGACGAGATCCACGCGGTCGCCGCGACCAAGCGCGGCGCGCACCTCGCCCTCTCACTCGAACGCCTCGACGCGCTGCTGCCGAAGCCCGCGCAGCGCATCGGGCTCTCGGCGACCGTGCGCCCCGTCGAGGAGGTGGCGCGGTTCCTCTGCGCGAGTGCGCCGGTCGAGGTCGTGGCGCCGCCGAGCGAGAAGCGGTTCGACCTGCGGGTCGTCGTGCCCGTCGAGGACATGGCGCAGCTGCCCGCGAGCGACGACGCGACGGGTTCGATCTGGCCGCACGTCGAGGAGGCGATCCTCGATCAGGTGCTCGCGCATCGCTCGTCGATCGTGTTCGCGAACTCGAGGCGCCTCGCCGAACGGCTCACGGCGCGGCTCAACGAGCTCGCGCTCGAGGCGTCCGAGCGCGAGGCGCTGGTCGTCGCGGCGGCCGGCAGCGGCCCGCCGGCGGCGGTGATGGCTCAGTCGGGGCAGACCTCCGGTGCGCCGCCGGTGCTCGCCCGCGCGCACCACGGGTCGGTGAGCAAGGAGCAGCGCGCCGAGATCGAAGACGACCTGAAGAGCGGGCGGCTGCGCTGCGTGGTGGCCACCTCGAGCCTCGAGCTCGGCATCGACATGGGCGCGGTCGACCTGGTCGTGCAGGTCGAGTCGCCGCCGTCGGTCTCGAGCGGGCTGCAGCGGCTCGGCCGCGCCGGCCACCAGGTCGGCGAGGTGTCGCGCGGCGTGATCTTCCCGAAGCAGCGCGCCGACCTCGTGCATGCGGCCGTCACGAGCGAGCGCATGCTCGCCGGGGCGATCGAGACGATGCGCGTGCCGGCGAACCCGCTCGACATCCTCGCGCAGCAGACGATCGCGGCGGCCGCGGTCGACGAGCTCGACGTCGATGCGTGGTTCGACGCCGTGCGCAGGGCCGCGCCGTTCGCGGTGCTGCCTCGGTCGGCCTACGAGGCGACGCTCGACCTGCTCGCGGGCCGCTACCCGTCCGACCGGTTCGGCGAGCTGCGTCCGCGCCTCGTGTGGGACCGCGAGGCCGGCACCCTCGTCGGGCGGCCCGGCGCGCAGCGGCTCGCGGTCACGAGCGGCGGCACGATCCCCGATCGCGGCATGTTCGGCGTCTTCCTCGTCGGCGACGAGTCCGGCGGGCGCCGGGTCGGCGAGCTCGATGAAGAGATGGTGTACGAGTCCCGGGTCGGCGACGTGTTCGCGCTCGGCGCCACGAGCTGGCGCATCCAGGAGATCACGTTCGATCGCGTCAACGTGGTGCCGGCGTTCGGGCAACCCGGCCGAGTGCCGTTCTGGAAGGGCGACGGGCTCGGCCGGCCGGCCGAGCTCGGGCGGGCCCTCGGCGCCTTCATGCGCGAGATCTCGGCCGTCGACGAGGCCGAAGCGCGAGAGCGGGTGACCTCGGCCGGCCTCGACGCGTTCGCGGCGCGCAATCTCGTGGGCTTCCTCGCCGATCAGGCGAAGGCGACCGGCCACGTGCCCTCCGATCGCACGCTCGTCGTCGAGCGCACGCGCGACGAGCTGGGCGACTGGCGGGTCATCCTGCACTCGCCGTTCGGCATGCCCGTGCACGCGCCGTGGGCGCTCGCCGTGGCGGCACGGGTGCGCGAGCGGCACGGGGTCGACGGGGCCGCCGTCGCGGCCGACGACGGCATCATCGTGCGCATTCCCGACACGGGCGTCGATCCGCCCGGCGCCGACCTGTTCGTGTTCGAGGCCGACGAGCTCGAACAGCTCGTGACCGACGAAGTCGGCGGTTCGGCGCTGTTCGCGAGCCGGTTCCGGGAGTGCGCGGCGAGGGCGCTCCTGCTGCCGAACTACCAGCCGGGCCGGCGCTCGCCGCTGTGGCAGCAGCGGCAGCGCTCCGCCCAGCTCCTCGAGGTCGCGAGTGCGTTCCCGACCTTCCCGATCATCCTCGAGACCGTTCGCGAGGTGCTCCAAGACGTCTACGACGTGCCGGCGCTCATCGAGCTGGCTCGCGATGTCGCGGCGCGGCGCGTGCGCCTGGTCGAGACGACGACCGACTCGCCGAGCCCGTTCGCGAGCTCGCTGCTGTTCGGCTACGTCGGCGCGTTCATGTACGAGGGCGATTCGCCGCTCGCCGAACGCCGCGCGGCCGCGCTCGCGATCGACACCGCGCTGCTCGGCGAGCTGCTCGGGCGGGTCGAGCTTCGCGAGCTCCTCGATCCCGGCGTCATCGCGGCGACCGAGCGCGAGCTGCAGCGGCTCGCCGACGATCGCCGGGTGCGCGGCACCGAGGGCGTCGCCGACCTGCTCCGCTGGCTCGGTCCGCTGACGGTGCACGAGATCGCCGAGCGCGTGCAGGCCGAGACCGATCCCGCGGTCGCGGTCGACGAGCTCGTCGCGGCGCGTCGTGCGGTGCGGCTGACCTTCGCGGGTCGCGAGCACGTCGCGGCCATCGAAGACGTCGGGCGCTTTCGCGACGCGCTCGGCGTGCCCGTGCCGCCCGGGGTCGCCGTCGCGTTCGCCGAGCAGGTCGGCGACCCGCTCGGCGATCTCGTGAGCCGCTACGCGCGCACGCACGGGCCGTTCGCGGCCGAGGAGGCCGCCGACCGGTTCGGCATCGGCGTCGCGGTCGCGAAGGGCGCGCTCCGCAGGCTGGCCGACGAGCGCCGCGTCGTCGAGGGGGAGTTCCGCCCGCACGGCACCGCGACTGAGTGGTGCGACGCCGAGGTGCTCCGCAAGATCCGACGGCGTTCGCTCGCCGCCCTCCGGCACGAGGTCGAGCCGGTGCCGCAGGCCGTGCTCGCGCGGTTCCTGCCGGAGTGGCAGCGCATCGGGCGACCGTTGCACGGCATCGACGGGGTGCTCTCGGCGGTCGAGCAGCTCGAGGGAGTGCGCCTGCCGGCGTCGGCGTGGGAGTCGCTCGTGCTGCCCGCGAGGGTGTCCGACTACAGCCCGGCGATGCTCGACGAGCTGATGGCCGCCGGCGAGGTCCTCTGGGCGGGCTCCGGCTCGCTCGCGGGCGACGACGGCTGGATCACGCTGCACCTGGCCGAGTCCGCGCCGCTGACGCTCGATCCGCCCGTCGGAGTCGAGACGACCGCCCTCCAGCGGGAGGTGCTCGTCGCGCTCGGGTCGGGCGGGGCCTACTTCTTCCGGCAGCTCTCCGACGCGGTCGGGCGGTTCGGCACGCTCGACGCCCCGATCGTCGACGACGAGCTCGTCGAGGCGCTCTGGGGGCTCGTGTGGGCGGGGCTCGTCACGAACGACACGTTCGCCCCGGTGCGGTCGCTCATCGCGGGCGGGCGCAGCGCGCACCGGGCGACGAGACCCGCTCCGCGGTCGCGCATGATGCGGGGCCGCTCGCTGCCCAGGGCCTCCTCGGCGGTGCTGCGGTCGGGGCCGCCGTCGGTCGCCGGTCGCTGGTCGATCCTCCCCGTGCCCGATGACGACGCGACGCGCAGGGCCCACGCGCTCGCCGAGACCATGCTCGACCGCCACGGGCTCGTGACGCGGGGCACCGTCGTCGCCGAGGGCGTGCTCGGCGGGTTCGCGCTGCTCTACCGCACCCTCAGCGGGTTCGAGGAGTCGGGTCGAGCGCGGCGCGGCTACTTCGTCGAGGGCCTCGGCGCCGCGCAGTTCGCCGGTCCAGGAGCCGTCGACCGCCTGCGCGGGTTCGCGGATCGCGATGATCGCCCGAGCGAGCCGCCTCGGGTGCACGCCCTCGCGGCGACCGACCCGGCGAACGCGTACGGCGCGGCACTGGCGTGGCCAGATCCGCCGGGTGAGAGCTCGCATCGCGCCGCCCGCAAGGCCGGGGCCCTCGTCGTCGTCTCCGACGGCGAGCTCGTCGCGTACGTCGAGCGGGGCGGCAAGACGATGCTGGCCTATCACGACGACCCGGTCGTGCTGCGCGCGGCCGCCGACGCGATCGCCGCGCTGGTGCGCACCGGCCGGGTGCGCCGCCTCGCCGTCGAGAGCGTCAACGGCGCGTTCGTGCTCGGCACGCCGTTCGGAGACGCGCTGCGCGCCGCGGGCTTCGGCGAGACCCCGAAGGGGCTCCGGCTCGATGCCAGAGGGTGACACCGTCTTCCGGGCGGCCGGCCGACTCCGCGCGGCGCTCGCGGGGTCCGAGCTGGTCCGCACGGACTTCCGCGTTCCGCGCTACGCGGCTGCCGACCTGTCGGGCGAGGTGGTCGAGGAGGTGGTGAGCCGGGGCAAGCACCTGCTCATCCGCACGGGGGAGTGGAGCATCCATTCGCATCTGAAGATGGAGGGCGAGTGGCGCGTGCTCCGACCCGGCGAGCGGTGGCCGAAGCCCGCGCACCTGGCCCGCGTCGTGCTCGAGACGCCGACGGCCACGGCCATCGGCTTCGAGCTCGGACTCGTCGAGGTGCTCGCGCGCGGCGACGACGAGGCCGCACTCGCATACCTCGGGCCCGACCTGCTCGGACCCGACTGGAACGCCGACGAGGCGGTGCGTCGCCTCCGAGCGCACGCCGACGTGCCCATCGCGGTCGCACTGCTCGACCAGCGCAACCTCGCCGGGCTCGGCAACGTCTACGTCAACGAGCTGTGCTTCCTCCGCGGCATCCGCCCCGATCGCGAGGTCGCGACCGTGCCCGACGTGCCGGTCGTGGTCGCACTCGGCAGGCGCCTCATCGTCGCCAACCGCGACCGCGCCGCGCGCGTCACGACGGGCGTCGACCGGCGCGGGCAGCGGCTCTGGGTCTATGGCCGCGCCGGGGAGCCGTGCCGTCGGTGCGGCACGCGCATCGAACGGGGCGAGCTCGGCCGCAGCGAACTCGAGCAGCGCATCGCGTTCTGGTGTCCGAACTGCCAGCGCTGAGCACGGCGGAGGGGCCGCCGCATGAAGCGACGACCCCTCCGTGAAGCGCGGTCAGTTGACCGGACCGGTCCACTTCTCGCCGGGTCCCTGGCCGATGGGGTCGGCGATCACGGATGCCTCGCGGAACGCGAGCTGCAGCGAGCGGAGGCCGTCGCGGAGCGACCGGGCGTGCATGTCGCTGATCTCGGGGGCGCCTGCCGTGATGAGGCCGGCGAGCGCGTTGATGAGCTTCCGCGCCTCGTCGAGGTCGATCTGCGACTCGGGGTCGTCGGCGAGGCCGACCTTCACCGCGGCGGCGCTCATGAGGTGCACCGCGGCCGTGGTGATGATCTCGACGGCGGGAACATCGGCGATGTCGCGGGTGGCGTCGTCGACGGCGTCGACGAGCTCGCGCTGATCGTCGTCGTGGCCGTCGAGATGGGCATCGTGGCCCCCGTCGACGAAGGTGGACTCGTCTGAATTCTTGCTCACAGACATCCTCTGCTAGACTCGTTCGGTCCGGAGCACTGCTCCGGTCTGCCGGGGCTCGTCCCCGGTACGGCTGGGCTTGTCCCAGTGCGAAAGTGGAGATTCTCCCACCCGCGCTTACCGCTTCATCAAGGTTACCGGGTTGTTTGCCCTCCGCTTCATCGCCGGCAACGGCATGGAGTAGAAGCCGCAAGGCACAGGGGGCCGCAGAGTTGCACGGTGTGATTCCGTGCGGCATGCGTGGATCTTCGCTCTCGGAACGATGGGCGGCATCCGGTCTCCCGTCGAGTGAAGAAGCTTGAGTAGAGGAGTACCCGCATCAGCGATCCCCGTACCAATGACCGTATCCGCGTTCCCGAGGTCCGCCTCGTGGGTCCCGGCGGAGAGCAGGTCGGCGTCGTGAAGATCGAGGTGGCCCTGCGCCTTGCGCAGGAAGCCGACCTCGACCTCGTCGAGGTCGCTCCGAACTCCAAGCCGCCGGTCGCCAAGATCATGGACTACGGCAAGTTCAAGTACGAGGCTGCGCAGAAGGCGAAAGAGGCCCGGCGCAACCAGGCGAACACGATCCTCAAAGAGGTCCGGTTCCGCCTCAAGATCGACAAGCACGACTACGAGACCAAGATGAAGCGCGCGATCGGCTTCCTGAAGGCCGGCGACAAGGTCAAGGCGATGATCCTCTTCCGCGGCCGCGAGCAGTCGCGTCCCGAGATGGGCGTCCGCCTGCTGCAGCGCTTCGCCGAAGACGTCGCCGAGTTCGGCACGGTCGAGCACAACCCCACGATCGATGGCCGCAACATGGTCATGGTGATCGCCCCTCTCAAGAACAAGTCCGAGGCCAAGGCCGAGGCGAATGCACAGCGTGCTGCGGCGAAGGCCCGGCCGGCGGCGGATGCCGACGGCGAGACCGAGTCGCAGACGGCCGAAACCGCCGAGGCGTAGGCCAGACACCCACGTCCGCCACGAGTTGGCGGCAGAACCAAGGAGACACACGAGATGCCGAAGCAGAAGACCCACTCCGGGTCCAAGAAGCGCTTCAAGATCACCGGCAGCGGCAAGATCAAGAAGCAGCAGGCCGGAATGCGCCACAACCTCGAGGTCAAGGCCTCGAAGCGCAAGGCCCGTCTGAACCAGGACAAGGTCGTGTCGGCCCCCGACGCCAAGGTCATCAAGAAGCTTCTCGGCCACTGAGCCGCGAGACCCGTTAAGGAAGAAACAGAGCAATGGCAAGAGTGAAGAGGGCGGTCAACGCCCACAAGAAGCGTCGCGTCATCCTCGAGCGCGCCGAGGGTTACCGCGGCCAGCGTTCGCGTCTGTACCGCAAGGCCAAGGAGCAGGTCACCCACTCCCTCGTCTACTCGTACAACGACCGCCGCAAGAAGAAGGGCGACTTCCGTCGCCTCTGGATCCAGCGGATCAACGCGGCCTCGCGTGCGAACGGCCTGACCTACAACCGCCTGATCCAGGGCCTCGGCCTCGCGGGCATCGAGGTCGACCGCCGCATCCTCGCCGAGCTCGCCGTGAACGAGCCCGCGACCTTCGCCGCGCTCGTCGAGTCGGCCAAGAAGGCGCTCCCGGCCGACACCTCGGCCCCGAAGACCGCCGCGTAAGCAGCAGCTTCACCACGTCGAACGGCCCGGCACCCCTGCAGCAGCAAGCGGTGCCGGGCCGTTCGGCGTTCCCGCCCTAGAATCGCCTCATGCTCGAGAACCCCCGCTCTCCCCGTGTCCGGTCGGTCGCGAAGCTCGCGAAGAAGGCGTCGCGCACCGAGAGCGGGCTCTTCCTGCTCGAGGGCCCGCAGGCCGTGTCCGAGTCGCTGGCCTTCCGCCCCGAACTCGTGATCGAGCTGTTCGCGACCCCGACGGCGCTCGACCGCCACCCCGAGATCGCCGCTGCGGCGGCCGACGCCGAGGTCGACCTCGAGTACGTCACCGAGGAGGTGCTCGAGGCCATGGCGGACACGGTGACGCCGCAGGGCTTCGTCGCCGTGTGCCGCCAGTTCCCGACCGCGGTGAAAGACGTCTTCGCGGCCGCCCCGAAACTCATCGCGATCCTCGAGGAGGTGCGCGATCCCGGCAACGCGGGCACCATCGTCAGGGCAGCGGATGCCGCGGGCGCCGACGCGGTCGTGTTCACGGGTCGCGCGGTTGACCTGTACAACCCCAAGGTCGTGCGCAGCTCGACCGGATCCATCTTCCACGTGCCGGTCGCGGTCGGCGCCGACCTGGCCGACGTGCTCGTGCGCGCCAGGGCGGCCGGGCTCACGGTGCTCGCGGCCGACGTCAAGGGCGACGACCTGCTGGAAGCCCGCACCGACGGCGTCCTCGCGAAGCCCACGGCGTGGCTGTTCGGCAACGAGGCGCGCGGCCTCACCGATGAGCAGCTCGAGCTCGCCGACCGGGTCGTCACGGTGCCGATCTACGGGCATGCCGAGTCGATGAACCTCGCGACCGCGGCATCCGTCTGCCTGTACGAGAGCGCCTTCGCGCACCGCAGCAGCTGAGCCGGGCGAGTGCCGGGTCGCGGTGAATGTCACGGCGACGGTCACGAAAAGGTAACCAACGACGTGGCCCCCCTGTGTTCACCTCGTCGCAGCCCCTAGTTTGGGGGGTATGGAGCCGACCCAGCCAGCGCCGCCGACGTCCAACATCTCGGTGCGCCGCGGCGAGCCGCTCGTCGTCGTCGAGCACGTCGACAAGCACTTCGGCGAGCTCCACGTGCTGAACGACATCAACACGGTCGTGAACCGCGGAGAGGTCGTCGTGGTCATCGGGCCGAGCGGCTCGGGCAAGTCCACGCTCTGCCGGGCGATCAACCGGCTCGAGACCATCGACTCCGGATCGATCTCGATCGACGGTCAGACGCTGCCCGACGAGGGCGCGGCGCTCGCGAAGCTGCGCGCCGACGTCGGCATGGTCTTCCAGTCGTTCAACCTGTTCGCGCACAAGACGGTGCTCGAGAACGTCACCCTCGCCCCGATCAGGGTGAAGCGGATGTCGCGCAAGGCCGCCGAGGCCGAGGCCATGAAGCTGCTCGATCGCGTCGGGGTCGCGAACCAGGCGAAGAAGCTGCCCGCACAGCTCTCGGGCGGTCAGCAGCAGCGCGTCGCGATCGCCCGTTCGCTCGCCATGAACCCGAAGCTCATCCTGATGGACGAGCCGACGAGCGCGCTCGACCCCGAGATGATCAACGAGGTGCTCGACGTCATGGTCGGCCTCGCGAAAGACGGCATGACGATGATCGTCGTGACCCACGAGATGGGCTTCGCGCGCAAGGCCGCCGACCGGGTGCTGTTCATGGCCGACGGCCGCATCGTCGAGGAGGCGACGCCCGCCGAGTTCTTCGACCACCCGAAGTCCGACCGTGCCAAGGACTTCCTGTCGAAGATCCTCGAGCACTAGCCCGAGCACGGCTCGACCACGAGACCTCGGCCGCCACGAGCGGTCAGGACACACCGCACACGAGAAGAGGCAGGAACCCATGAAACGCATGAGGATCGCACTCGTCGCCGCAGCTGCCGCGGCGACGCTCGCACTGGCAGGCTGCACGAGCGGCAGCGACGACGCCGGATCCGACGAACCGGCGCCCACGTTCGAGGCCGGAACGACCATGGCCCGGCTCCAGGAGGCCGGTGAGATCACGATCGGCACGAAGTTCGACCAGCCGCTGTTCGGCCTCGCGGGCCCGTCGGGCGAGCCCGAGGGCTTCGATGTCGAGATCGGCAAGATCATCGCCTCCGAGCTCGGCATCGCCGAAGACAAGATCAACTGGGTCGAGACCGTCTCGGCGAACCGCGAGCCGTTCATCGAGAGCGGCCAGGTCGACCTCGTGGTCGCGACCTACACGATCAACGACGAGCGCAAGGAGGTCATCTCGTTCGCCGGGCCGTACTACATGGCCGGCCAGTCGATCCTGGTGCTCGCCGACAACGACGACATCACGAGCGAGGACGACCTCGTCGGCGAGAAGGTCTGCTCGGTGACGGGCTCGACCCCGGCCGAGAAGCTCGCCGAGATCGGCGCCGAGCCGGTGCTGACCGACACCTACACGAACTGCCTCGAGCCGCTGCGCGCGGGCGAGGTCGTCGCGGTCTCGACCGACAACGTCATCCTCGCGGGTCTCGCCGCCCAGAACGAGGGCGAGTTCAAGGTCGTCGGCGAGCCGTTCACCGAGGAGCCGTACGGCATCGGCGTGAAGCTCGACGACACCGACTTCCGCATGTTCATCAACGACGTGCTCGAGGAGTCGTACGACGACGGTCGCTACGAGGAGGCGTGGAACTCCACGGCCGGCACCGTGCTCCCGTTCGTCGACCCGCCCGCGGTCGACCGTTACGAGAACTGAACCCCGGATGCCGCGTGCGGCCGCGAACGAGCGGTCGCACGCGGCATCCCTCCCATGCTGAAGGAGCCACGTGGACGTCGTCATCGACAACCTGCCGCGCTATCTCGACGGATTCGGCATGACCGTGCTGCTGCTCATCGTGAGCGGCCTCGCGGCGCTGGTGCTCGGCACGCTCGTCGCGGCGATGCGCATCTCCCCGGTCGGCACACTGCGTGGATTCGCGACCGTGTACACCGAGATCGTGCGCAACACCCCGCTCACGCTCGTGCTCTTCTTCTGCGCACTGATCCTGCCGTACCTCGGGTCGCGGCTGCCGTACTCGAGCGCGGCGATGATCGGCCTCGCCGTCTACACCTCGCCGTTCGTGGCCGAGGCGCTGCGATCGGGTGTCAACGGCGTGCCGGTCGGCCAGGCGGAGGCCGCCCGCAGTCTCGGGCTCGGATTCGGCCAGACGGTCACGCTCGTCATCTTCCCGCAGGCCTTCCGAATGACGATCCCGCCGCTCATCAACGTCTTCATCGCGCTGACCAAGAACACGTCGGTCGCCGGCGGGTTCTTCGTCGTCGAGCTGTTCACCGTCGGCAAGGAGCTCGCCAACGCGAACGGCAACGCCGTGATCGCGGTGCTGCTCGGCGTGGCCACGTTCTACCTGCTCATCACCGTGCCGCTCGGACTTCTGGCGGCCCAACTCGAACGCCGATGGGTGGTGCAGCGATGACCGGTGCGAACGTGCTCTTCGACGTCCCGGGTCCCAAGGCGAGACGCAGGTCGCTCGTCCTCTCGATCATCGCCGGCGTGCTCGTCGCCGCCGGCATCGTGTGGATCGTCCTCACCCTGAACGCACCCCGCGAGTCGGGCGGCGTCACGCTGCCGGGCATGTTCGATCCGAGCCGCTGGGACATCTACGCCGACCCCGAAGTCTGGGGCTTCATCATCTTCAACGGCGTGTGGGGAACCCTGCGGGCGGCCATCGTGGCTGCGATCCTCGCGGTCCTGCTCGGCGTCGTCTTCTCGCTCCTGCGCAGCGCCGAGTCCGCATGGATCCGGATCCCCACGGCCGTCGTGATCGAGTTCTTCCGCGGCATGCCCGTGCTGCTCATGATGCTGTTCATCCTGCTCGTCGGCTCGACCGGCCAGTACTGGGCCGTCGTGTGGGCGCTCGCCGTCTACAACGGCGCGCTCATCGGCGAGGCGCTCCGCGCTGGCCTGGCCGCACTCCCGCGGGGTCAGCGCGAGGCCGGCCTGAGCCTCGGCATGCGACCGCTGCAGTCGAAGCTCCTCGTCGAGTTCCCGCAGGCGTTCCGCCAGATGCTGCCGATCATCGTCGCCCAGCTCGTCGTGCTGCTGAAGGACACATCGCTCGGGTACATCGTCGGCTATCAGGAGCTGCTCAGGGTCACCCTCAACAACCTGTCGAGCTTCTTCGGCAATCGCTACCTCTTCTCGCTGTTCATCGTCACGTGGGTGCTCTACCTGATCATGAACCTCTCGCTGTCGTGGTTCGCCCGGTGGCTGGCCAAGCGCGGCGATCGCCGTCTTCGACCCGGTCGCACCGGCGGCGGTGGCGACCTGCCGGAGGACCCGAGCCAGGCACTGCTCGTCGCCGAGGCGAATGCGGCGGCCCGGCAGTCCGAAGACAACAGCCCGCGCTAGCCGGGGCCGCTAGACTCGTTCCTTGTGTCCGAGCCCCGTGAAATCACCGAGCAGTCCGTCGAGTCCGCGGTCGCCGCGGCGCTCGCCGCGATCGCCTCGGCCGGCGATTCCGCCGCGCTGAAGGCCGTCCGCGCCGAGCACACCGGCGAGAAGAGCGAACTCGCCCAGCTGAACGCCGAACTCCGCAACGTTCCCAACGACCAGAAGGCCGCGCTCGGCAAGCTGGTCGGCGGCGCGCGTGGCCGGGTCAACCAGGCGTTCGCCGCGCGCGAGTCCGAGATCGTCGCCGCAGAGGCCGCGGCCCAGCTCGAGGCCGAGACGGTGGATGTCACCGCGCTGCCGTCGCGCTACAGCGCCGGCTCGCGGCATCCGCTCGCCCTCCTCGAAGACCGCGTGTGCGACGTGTTCACCGGCATGGGCTGGGAGATCGCCGAAGGCCCAGAGGTCGAGAGCGAGTGGTTCAACTTCGACGCGCTGAACTTCGACGCCGACCACCCGGCGCGCGCCATGCAGGACACCTTCTTCGTCGACCCGCCCGAGGCGCACCTCGTGATGCGCACGCACACGAGCCCCGTGCAGGTGCGCTCGATGCTCGACCGCGAGGTGCCGATCTACGTGCTCGCCCCGGGCCGGGTCTACCGCACCGACGAGTTCGACGCGACCCACCTGCCCGTCTTCATGCAGTTCGAAGGGCTCGCGGTCGACAAGGGCCTCACGATGGCCCACCTCAAGGGCACCCTCGACCACTTCGTGAAGTCGATCTTCGGCGACGAGGCCAAGGTGCGACTGCGCCCGAGCTACTTCCCGTTCACGGAGCCGTCGGCCGAGCTCGACTTCTGGCACCCGACCTTCAAGACGGGCCCGCGCTGGATCGAGTGGGGCGGCTGCGGCATGGTGCACCCGAACGTGCTGCGTTCGGCGGGCATCGATCCCGACGTCTACACGGGGTTCGCGTTCGGCATGGGCATCGAGCGGGGCCTCATGCTCCGCAACGGCGTGCAGGACATGCGCGAGATGGTCGAGGGAGACGTCCGGTTCTCCCAGCAGTTCGGAATGGTGGTCTGAAGACATGCGAGTGCCGCTGAGTTGGCTCGCCGAGTACGTCGAGCTCGTCCCCGGGACGACGCCCGAGCAGGTGCACGCCGCCCTCGTCGAGGTCGGCCTCGAAGAGGAGGACGTGCACACGTTCGACCTCGTGGGCCCGATCGTCGTCGGCGAGGTCCTCGAGTTCGTCGAGGAACCGCAGTCGAACGGCAAGACGATCCGCTGGTGCCAGGTGCGCGTCGCACCCGACGGCGAGACCGCGGCAGACGGCGGTGAGGCCGTGCACGGCATCGTGTGCGGCGCCCGCAACTTCTTCGTCGGCGACAAGGTCGTCGTGACCCTGCCCGGCGCGGTGCTGCCCGGCCCGTTCCCGATCGCGGCGCGCAAGACCTACGGCCACGTGTCCGACGGCATGATCGCCTCGGCTCGCGAGCTGGGCCTCGGCGAAGACCACGACGGTATCCTGCGGTTGTCGACGCTCGGCATCGACGCGCCCGTGGGCACCGACGCCATCAAGCTCCTCGGGCTCGACGACACCGCGGTCGAGCTGAACGTCACGCCCGACCGGGGCTATGCGTTCTCGATCCGCGGCGTCGCCCGCGAGTACGCGCACGCGACGGGTGCCGCCTTCCGCGATCCCGTGCACCAGACCGAGGCGACGGATGCCGCAACCGGCGGGTTCCCCGTCGTCATCGACGATCAGGCGCCGATCCGCGGCAACATCGCGTCGCAGGCGTTCGCGACCCGCATCGTGCGGGGCGTCGACCCCTCGCGCCCGACGCCCGCGTGGATGATCGCGCGACTGAAGCTCGCCGGCATCCGCTCGCTCTCGCTGCTCGTCGACATCACCAATTACGTCATGCTCGAACTCGGCCAGCCGATCCACGGCTACGACCTCGACGCGCTCCGCGGAGGCATCGTCGTGCGCCGCGCGACCGCGGGCGAGCCGTTCACGACCCTCGACGGCAAGGCGCGCACGCTGCACGCAGAAGACGTCGTCGTGACCGACGACCGCGGACCGATCGGCCTGGCCGGGGTCATGGGCGGCGCCGAGACCGAGATGGGCGACACCACGACGAACGTGCTCATCGAGGCCGCGCACTGGGATCCGGTGTCGATCGCACGCACCGCCCGTCGGCACAAGCTCCCGAGCGAGGCCGCCAAGCGCTATGAGCGCGGCGTCGACCCGACCATCGGACCGGTCGCGGTCGCCCGCGTCGCCCAGCTCATGGTCGACCTCGCCGGCGGCACCGCCGACGACGGCGGCTCGATCATCCGCACGGTGCCAGAGCGCGCCGCGATCCTGCTGCCCGACGGCTACGTCGAGCGGGTGACCGGCATCGCCGCTTCCGACGACGAGGTGCACGATGCGCTCGCCGAGGTCGGCGGCGTCATCACGCGGGTCGAGGGCGGCTTCTCGGTCGTCCCGCCGGCGTGGCGCCCCGACCTGACCGGCCCCGAAGAGCTCGTCGAAGAGGTGGCCCGCCTCGGCGGGTACGAGCGCATCCCGTCGGTGCTGCCCGTCGCGCCTCCTGGTCGCGGACTCACACGCTCGCAGCGCATCCGACGACGCGTCGCCGACGCGCTCGCCGTCGGGGGCGCGACCGAGGTGCTCTCGTTCCCGTTCTCGAACGAGGCCGACAACGCCCTCTACGGCAGCGTCGACGGCTCGCCGGTGGCATCCGTGAAGCTCGCGAACGCGCTCGACGCGACGAACGCGCTGCTGCGTCGTTCGCTGCTGCCCGGGCTCATCGGTGCGGCCAAGCGCAATCGTTCCCGAGGTCTCGTCGACGTCGCGCTGTTCGAGCAGGGGCTCGTGTTCCTGCCCGAGGCCGGCCGCGAGTACGGCTCGAGCGAGCTGCCCGTCGGCGCGGCACTGCCGGGCGACGACGCGCTGGCCGAGCTCGACGCGGGCATCCCGCCGCAGCCCCGGCACGTGGCGGCGCTCTTCGTGGGCGATTCGGTCACGAAGCAGCCCGGCCAGGCCGCGATCGCGGCAGGTGTCGTCGACGCGCTCGACGCCGTGCGCCGCGTCGGCCTCGCGGCCGGCGCCGAGATCGAGGTCGTGCAGGGCTTGCATCAGGCGATGCACCCAGGCCGCACGGCCGAGCTGCGCGTCGGGGGCGCGACCGTCGGGTTCGCCGGCGAACTGCTGCCCGCGATCGCCGAAGCGGCCGACCTTCCCCGCGTGGTCGCGGTGCTCGAGCTCGACCTCGACGCCGTCATCGCGGGAGCGGTCGTGCAGCCCGAGGCGAGCACGATCGGCACGTTCCCCGCGGCGACGCAGGACCTCTCGCTCGTCGTGGGCGTCGAGGTGCCGGCAGCGGTCGTGGCGGACTCCGTCGTCGAGGGCGCGGGCGAGCTGCTCGAGTCGCTGCACCTCGTCGACGACTACCGCGGCCAGGGGGTGCCCGACGGGTCGAAGAGCCTCACCTTCGCGCTCAGGTTCCGCGCTGCCGACCGCACGCTGACGGCGGCCGAGGCGAGCGAGGCGAAGCTGGCCGGCGCCGCCCTTGCGGGCGAGCGCACGGGGGCTGCGATCCGCGACTAGCCGCACGGAGCGCAGGAGCGCGCGAGTGCACGAGCGCCGGCCGGGACTCTCGTCCCGCCCGGCGTTCGGCGTTCCGCCGCCGCGCGAGTGCGACGCATGCGGGCGACCCGCCGCCGGCGTTACCCTGAGGCATGAGCGCCGAAGCGAAGACCCAGCCGACCGGGGCATCCGTCGCCGACTTCATCGACGGGGTCGAGCCCGCCGGCCGGCGGGAGGACGCCCTGGTGCTGCGCGAACTGTTCGACCGCGTGGCCGACACCGACGCGGTCATGTGGGGCCCGACGATCATCGGGTACGGGGTGCAGCACTACAGCTACGCCTCGGGCCGCACCGGCGAGTGGCCGATCGTGGGCTTCTCGCCGCGCAAGGCCAACATGTCGTTGTACGGGCTGCAGCTGCCCGGCGGGGAGGCACTCGTCGAGCGGCTCGGCAAGATCAAGCTCGGCGTCGACTGCATCTGGGTGGGGCGACTCGCGAACGTCGATCTCGAGGTGCTGACCTCGCTCATCGATCGGTCGTGGATCCAGGCCCGCGGGTGAGGCCGGTGCATCCGCTGCGTTCGGGCGGCTCAGGCTCCTGAACCGGCACCGCGCGAACCCGCGCCTGATCCCGAGGCCGCGCGTTCGGCCGACTCGATGACGGACTCGACGCCGATCCGGAAGAGCTCGCGGTCCTCGAGCTCGGCGATCTCGAGCGCGAGTGCGGCCGTGCGGGGGTGCGTCCTGGGGTCGGCCAGTATCGGTCCGTCGAACCACGGGCTGGCATCGTGGTCGCCCGGGGGGAGCGCGCTGCGGCTGCGGGCGATGCCGGCCGCCGTCGAGAGCGTGTGCGAGGCCAGCAGGGCGTAGTAGTGCACGACGGCGTCGTCGCCGAGGCCGGCTCGCGTGAACGCGTCGAGCATGAGCTCGATCGCGTCGAGCTCGCCGGGGCCGTGGGTGGTGAGCACGACGGCCTCGACCGCGATCGCGGGGTGGGCGGCGAACTCGTCGAAGGTGGCGCTCGCCAGCTGGCGCAGGCGGTCGCGCCACTCCGTCGGGTCGGCGGTGACCGCGGCGACGGCGCGCGTGTTGAGCTCGTCGAGCAGCGCCTGCATGAGCTGCTCCTTGTTGCGGAAGTGCCGGTAGATCGCGGTCGGGTCGGCTCCGAGCCTGGTGCCGAGGTCGCGCACCGAGATGACGGTGGTGCCGGTGCGTGCGGCGAGCTCGAGGCCGGCCGCGACGATCGTCTCGCGATCGAGGCGCACTTTCGCAGTGCCGCGGGCAGCGGCGGTTCGGCCTGGTCCGGTCGCGGTCGCCATCGAACACCCTTCTGTCGCACGGAGATGCGCACCATCCTGCCACGCGCGACGCCGGGCCGGCGTCGCGCGGTCAGTGCGCCGTGGAGCGATCATAACAACTTGGACAACGGTGATGTCAACACTGTTGACGTCGCGTCGATCGACCAGTACTGTCGCCTCCACATCGAACGAGAACGGAGGCGGATGTGGCAGTCGACATCCTCTTCACCGGCGGCCCGGTCTTCACCGGCACCGGTACGCCCCTGCTGGGCCACGCCGTCGGCGTGACCGGCGGGCGCATCACCGCGATCACTCCCGAGCACGACGTCGCCGACCTCGTCGGCGACGGCACCCGCGTCATCGACCTCGAGGGGGCGCTGCTCTCGCCCGGGTTCCAGGACGCCCACATCCACCCCGTCGGCGGGGGAGTCGAGCTCCTCCAGTGCGACCTGAGCGGCGCAGCGGATGCCGACGACGCCGTCGCCCGCGTGCTCGCCTACGCCCTCGACCACCCCGACGAGCCGTGGATCCTCGGCGGCGGATGGTCGATGTCGGACTTCCCGGGTGGCGCGCCGACGCGCGGACTGCTCGACGCGGTCGTGCCCGACCGCCCCGTGCTGCTCATGAGCCGCGACCACCACAGCGCCTGGGCGAACACCGCCGCGATCCGCCTCGCCGGTATCGACGCCACGACGGCCGACCCCTCCGACGGTCGAGTCGAGCGCGAAGACGACGGTCAGGCGGCCGGCACCTTCCACGAGGGCGCCGCCGACCTCTTCGCCCACGTGCGGCCCGCGATCGACGACGACCTCACGTACCGCGGCCTGCTGCGCGCGCAGGAGCTGCTGCTCTCGCTCGGCATCACCGGCTGGCAGGATGCCCTGGTCGCCGGCGCCTCGACCGGCACGCCGGATCCGACCTCGGCCTACCTCCGGGCGATCGACGAGGGCGCGCTCAAGGTGCACGTCGTCGGCGCCCAGTGGTGGGAGCGCTCGGGCGGGCTCGAGCAGGTCGAGACCATGCTCAGGCGCCGCGACGACCTGGCCTCGGACCGCGACCCGGCCCGCTTCTCGCTCGGCACGGTGAAGATCATGGTCGACGGCGTCGCCGAGAATCAGACGGCCGCGATGCTCGCCCCGTACCGCGACGCGCACGGGCACGCAACGGGCAACCGCGGCCTCTCGTTCGTCGATCCCGACCTGCTGCGAATGGCGGTGACGGCGCTGGACGCCGCGGGCATGCAGGTGCACTTCCATGCGCTGGGCGATCGTGCCGTGCGCGAGGCGCTCGACGCCGTCGAGGCCGCCCGCGAGGCGAACGGCGCGACCGACGGCCGACACCATCTCGCGCACCTCCAGGTCGTCGCCGAAGCCGACACCGCGCGATTCGCCCCGCTCGACGCGGTCGCCAACCTGCAGGCGCTGTGGGCCGCGCACGAGGCGCAGCTCGACGAACTCACGCTGCCGTTCCTCGAGGAGGGCTCGGAGGCGCGTCAATACCCGTTCGGAGACCTCGTGCGCCACGGCGCGCGGCTCGCCGCCGGCAGCGACTGGCCGGTCTCGTCGGCCGACCCGCTCGCCGCGATCCACATCGCGATGACGCGCGTCGTGCCCGGGGCCGACGCCGACGTGCCGCCGCTCGGCGGGGCCCATCAGCGCCTCGACCTCGCCACGGCGCTCGCCGCCTACACGTCGGGCAGCGCCTGGGTGAACCACCGGGACCACGACACCGGCCACGTGCGCGAGGGCTACCTCGCGAACCTCGTCGTCATCGAGCCCGACCCGTTCGGTCTTCCGGATGCCGAGATCCACCGTGCCTGCGTCACGTCGACCTGGATCGAGGGCGAGCTCGTCTCCGGGCGCGTCCCTGCGACATCCGAGCCCGAAGCCTCCGACCTCGCACCATCCGCCCCCGAAGCAGCCGTCCCCGCACGGTCCGAACCGGCCGTCCCCGCACCGTCCGCACCGGCCGACCCGGCCCCCGCCACCGCACACTGAGGAGCCCCGACATGCCCATCACCCGTTCCCGCCGCGGTCGAACCCGCGGCGCCCTGATCGTCTCCGGCCTCGCCGCCGGCGCGCTCGTGCTCACCGCGTGCACCGCGGCGCCGCCCACGCCGACCGCCGCACCGGAGTTCGAGCTCACGAGCCAGACGACCGCGCCCTCGGGCGACATCGACTCGTTCACCTGGGCGAGCTACGCCGAGCCGTACTCGCTCGACTACGCCCACGCGTTCGACTACGCCGACAACCAGGTGCTCTCGAACGTGTGCGAGTCGCTGCTGCGGCTGAACCCCGACTACTCGCTCTCGCCCGCGCTGGCGGAGTCGTTCAGCAACCCGACGCCGACCACCTGGGTGTACGAGATCCGCGACGGCGTCACGTTCCACGACGGGAGCCCGCTCACGGCCGCCGACGTCGTCGCGTCGATGCAGCGCCACCTCGACCCGGCCGTCGGCTCGTTCTGGTACTCGGTGTACCAGAACGTCACGTCGATCGAGCAGACCGGCGATCGCGAGGTCACGGTCACCACGGCGATCCCCGACAGCCAGTTCAACCAGGGCATGGGCGGTGCTGCAGGCGTCGTCGAATCGGCGGCGACGCTCGCCGAGAAGGGCGCCGACTACGGCAACTCGACCGGGCTCGTCAACTGCACCGGACCGTTCGAGCTCACCGAGTGGAAGTCCGGCGAGTCCATCACCCTCACCAGGTACGACGACTACTGGGACGACTCGCTCCGCGCGAAGTCGGGCGAGGTGCGGTTCGTCTTCCTCGGCGACCCCACCGCCCGCGTCAACGCCATGAAGTCGGGCGACGTCGACGGCAGCTGGATGCTGCCGGTCGACGGGATCCCCCAGTTGCAGGCCACGAAGGGCGAGGTGTCGTTCGGCCTGACGACGGCGGTCAACGACCTCGTGATCTCGAACCTCGACGGCCCGCTGGGCGATGTCCGGGTGCGCAGGGCCCTGCTCATGGCGCTCGACCGCGAGGGCATCCTGCAGGCCGGCGCCAAGGGCTACGGCGAGGTGTGGAACGCCCTCACCACCGACTCGGTGTGGGGCGGGGCGTCCGACGAGACCCGCGACGCGGCCTTCGACGACCTCGAGGAGTACCCGCACGACGTCGAGGCCGCGAAGAAGCTCGTCGAGGAGGCGGGCGCGACCGGGCAGAAGATCGTCTTCGCCACCGCGCCGATCACGAACGAGTTCAACGTCGTCTCCCAGGCGACGGTCGCGGCCGCCCAGTCGATCGGCCTCGAGGCCGAGATCAAGACCGTGACGCCCAGCGCCTACACCGCGCTGTTCTCCGACCCGAGCGCGCGCGAGGGCGTCGACCTCTACCTCACCACCTGGTACCTCTCCAGCCCCGACCCGCTCGAGATGTACGCGGTGCTCCGCACGGGCGAGTTCAGCAACTACGGCGGATGGAGCGACCCCGACTTCGACGCGATCGCGAACGAGGCGGTCGGCACCGAGGACCCGGATGCGCGTGCCGAGCTGTCGAGCCGGCTGCAGCACATCGCGAACCAGGAGCTGCCGTGGCTTCCGCTCTACACGACGCCGATGACCGCGTACCAGGGTGAGCGCATCACCGGGGTCGCGCCGTCGATCGCGTTCCTGTACTTCCCGTGGGCGGCGACCATTGGCGCTCGATAGCAAGACCCTCGCGGTCGCCGCTCAGGCGGCGGCCGCGGGGTCCGGCGCCCACGGCCGCTTCACCGCGGCCGGCCTCCGACGTGTCGCCGGCAAGCTCGGCGGGCTGGTGCTCACGCTCTTCCTCGCGTCGCTGCTCGTGTTCTTCTCGCGGTTCCTCGTGCCGGGCGACCCGGTGAGCTTCCTGCTCCGCGGGCGCAAGCCGAGCGCCGAGGCGGTCGCCCAGGTGACCGCGCAGTACGGCCTCGACCTTCCGCCGTGGCAGCAGTACCTGAACTGGGTCGTCGGCGCGCTGCAGGGCGACTTCGGCCGCTCGCTGCAGTACCGGCAGGACGTCTCGACCGTCATCGGCGACCGGCTGCCGGTCACGCTCATGCTCGTCGTGATGGCCGGTCTCGGCATCGCGGTGGTGGGCATCACGGCCGGCATCGTCGCGGCGCTCAACAGGGGCCGGGTGCTCGACCGGGTCACCCTGATCGGGCTGACCGTGCTGAGCGCGATCCCGTCGTTCGTCGGATCGATCCTGCTGATCTCGATCTTCGCCGTGCAGCTCGGATGGTTCCCGACCTTCGGGTCGGGGGAGGGGTTCGGCGACATGGTGTACCACCTGGTGCTGCCGTCGACCGCGCTCGCGATCGTCTTCGTCGTGCTCGTCGGCAAGGTCACCCGCACCTCCATGGTCGAGCAGCTGGGGCGCGAGCACGTCGAGGTCGCCACGAGCCGCGGGCTCAAGCGCGGCACCGTGATCCGCCGCCACGTCTTCCGCAACTCGCTCGGGCCCATCCTGACGGTGAGCGGCGTGCTCGTCGCCGGCCTCCTCGTGGCGAGCACGATCGTCGAGTCCGCGTTCGGGCTCTCGGGCATCGGCTCGCTGCTCGTGCAGTCGGTCGACCGGCTCGACTTCCCGGTGGTGCAGGCCATCGTGATGCTCGTCGTCACCGCGTTCGTCGTGGTGAACGCGATCATCGACATCCTCGAACCCGTGATCGACCCCAGATCGGCAGCAGGAGCTTCAGCACGATGACCACGACTCCCACCCTCGCGATGAAGGTGCTGCGCGCACCCCGCGCACGCATCGGCAGCACGACCTTCACGGTCGCCCTCTCGGTGCTCGTCGTGATGACGATCGCGGCAATCTTCGCGCCGCTCCTCGCACCGTACCCTCCCGACGCGCCCGACTTCCTCGCCGTGAACGCAGGACCGAGCCCCGCCCACTGGCTCGGCACCGACGGCCTCGGCCGCGACCTCCTGAGCCGCCTGATGTACGGCGCGCGCACGGCCCTGCTCGGCCCGCTGCTCGTGGTCATCGGCTCGACGATCATCGGCATGCTCCTCGGCCTCCTCGCCGGCTGGCGGGGCGGCTGGATCGACGCGGTCCTCGGTCGCGTCTTCGACGTGCTGTTCGCGTTCCCCTCGCTGCTGCTCGCGATCATGGCGGTCGCGCTCTTCGGCAAGGGGCTCGTCGCGCCCGTCATCGCCATGAGCATCGCGTACGCCCCGTTCGTGGCCCGCCTGACGCGCACGCTCGTGAAGGCCGAGCGGTCGCGCCCCTACGTCGCCGCGTACCGCGTCGCGGGGTTCGGCGGCGCGTTCATCGCGCTGCGCCGGGTGCTGCCGAACGTCACCCCCATCGTCGGCGCCCAGTCCACCCTGAACTTCGGCTACGTGCTCGCCGAGCTCGCCGGCCTCTCGTTCCTCGGACTCGGCGTGCAGCCGCCGACGCCCGACTGGGGCGCGATGATCAACGAGGCCCAGGCGGGCATCGTGGGCGGATACTTCCTTCCCGCCCTGGTGCCCGCGATCGCCGTGGTGGTCGCCGTCGTCGCCGTCAACATCATCGGAGAAGAGCTCTCCGACCGCATCGGAGGAACGCCCGCATGATCGCATCCAGCACGAACAGCGGCACCCCGACCGGCGCCGCCACCGCCACCGGCACCCCGACCGGCACCGGCACGAGCCTCCTCGACATCCGCGACCTCACGCTCGAGCTCGCCGACGGTCGAAGCCTCCTGCACGGCATCTCGCTGCGGGTCGAGGCCGGCGAGACGGTCGGCCTCGTGGGGGAGTCCGGATCCGGCAAGTCGCTGACCGCGCGCACGGTGCTCGGCCTCACCCCGGCCGGGTCGCGGCGCGGCGGCCGCGTCGTGCTCGACGGCCACGACGTGCTCGGCGCCTCGAAGCGCGAGGTGCTCGAGCTCCGACGCCACTCCGCGGCCATGATCTTCCAGGACCCGCGTGCGGGCATCAACCCGATGCGCACTCTCGGCGACCACATGACCGAGACGCTGCGGCTCTGCGACGGGCTGTCACCCGCCGAGGCCGAGGCGCGCGCGATCGACCTGCTCTCCGCCGTTCGCCTCCCGCGCCCCGAGGACCACCTCGCGCAGTACCCGCACGAGTTCTCGGGCGGCATGCTGCAGCGCGTCATGATCGCGGGTGCGCTCACGAGCTCGCCGAAGCTGCTCGTCTGCGACGAGCCGACGACGGCGCTGGATGTCACGACGCAGGCCGAGATCATGCGGGTGCTCGTCGAGCAGCGGGCGAGCCGGGGCATGGGCATGCTCCTCATCACGCACGACCTGAACCTCGCGGCATCCGTCTGCGATCGCGTCGTCGTCATGCATGCCGGTCGGGTCGAGGAGGAGGGCCCGGCCATGCGGGTGCTCGTGGCGCCCGAGGCGGCCTACACGCGACGACTCGTCGCCGCCACGCCGACCCTCGCGGTCGAGCCCGCGGCCGCCGACCGGGGCATCGGGGCGACGGATGCCCCGGTGCGCGCGCTCGGCCCCGACGACCGCTCCGAGCCGGTCCCCGCGCACCAGGCCGCCGCCGCCCGTACCGAACCGTCGGCGCTGTCGGTCGCCGGACTCTCGAAGACGTACCACCTGCACGGCAAGCCGCCGGTCGTCGCCGTGGCCGACGCCGCGTTCGAGCTCGAACGCGGCGCCGCGCTCGCCGTGGTGGGGGAGTCCGGATCGGGCAAGTCCACGCTCGCGCGCATGATCGTCGGCCTCGAGCAGGCCGACACGGGCACGCTCACGATCGGCGGACGCGACCGTGCGGCCGTCCCGCGCAACCGGGCCGAACGGCTCGCCCGTGCGCGCAGCGTGCAGATGGTCTTCCAGGACCCGTACCTCTCGCTCGACCCGCGCATCACCGCCGGTCGTGCCATCGAGGACGCGCTCCGGCTGCACACCCGCCTCGGGCGCCCGCAGGCGCGAGACCGCGCCGTCGCACTGCTCGAGCGCGTCGGGCTCACGGCGGCGCACGCCGACGCGCGCCCCCGCACGCTGTCGGGCGGCCAGCGCCAGCGCATCGCGATCGCCCGTGCGATCGCGATCGAACCCGAGGTGCTCGTCATGGACGAGGCCACGAGCGCGCTCGACGTCTCGGTGCAGGCGCAGGTGCTCGACCTCGTGGCCGAGCTGCGTCGCGAGCAGGGCCTGACCGTGCTCTTCATCAGCCACGACCTCACCGTCGTGCGGCGCGTGTGCGAGCAGACGCTCGTCATGCACCGGGGCGAGATCGTCGAGCGGGGCGTCACGGCCGAGCTGCTCGACGCCCCGCAGCACCCGTACACGCAGCTGCTGGTCGACTCGGTGCCGCGGCCCGTCGGTGCGGGGGCCGTCGCGTCGTGACCCGCCCCGCCGCCGGCCCCTGAGCCGGCGGCCCGGGCCACGTGACGTCATGGGTTTGCGATCGGCGTCGTGCCGCCGCTAGGGTCGTCGCATGTCCGCCACCCGGTCCGCCCTCGTCGCACGCGTCGCGCGTGCCGGGGTCGCGCGCACCGAGATCGTGCGCAACCGACGTCGTGGCGAGCGCCGAATGTCGGCGACCCCTGCACAGGTCTGAGGCCTGACGCGGGGCGTCGCCGGAACATCGCCACGCTCGTTCAGACCTTAAGGTGGATTCCATGACGTACTCCGTCGCCGTCTCCGGCGCGTCCGGGTATGCCGGAGGAGAACTTCTCCGGCTGCTCGCAGATCATCCCGAGTTCGAGGTGCGCACGGTCACCGCGCATTCGAACGCCGGCCAGTCCCTCGTCTCGGTGCAGCCGCACCTGCGCTCGTTCACGCACCTCACGCTGAAGGAGACGAGCGCCGAGACGCTCGGCGGTCACGACCTCGTCTTCCTGGCGCTGCCGCACGGCACGTCGGGGGCGATCGCCGCCGAGCTCTCGCCCGACACGCTCGTCGTCGACTGCGGCGCCGACCACCGGCTCGAGTCGAGCGCGGACTGGGCCGCGTTCTACGGCGGAGAGCACCACGGCGCCTGGAGCTACGGCGTGCCCGAGCTGCCGCGCCTGTCGGGCACGCAGCGCGAACGCCTCACGGGCGCTCGCCGCATCGCGGCGCCCGGCTGCAACGCGTCGACCGTCGCCCTGTCGCTCGCCCCCGGCATCCGTGCCGGCGTCATCGAGGACCGCGACCTCGTCTCGGTGCTCGCGGTCGGCCCGTCGGGTGCGGGCAAGAGCCCGAAGGTGAACCTGCTCGCGTCCGAGCTGCTCGGCTCCGCGAACCCGTACGCGGTCGGCGGCAGCCATCGGCACATCCCCGAGATCCAGCAGGCCCTCCGCTGGGCCGGCGCGGCAGACCCCACGATCTCCTTCACGCCGGTGCTGGTGCCGATGAGCCGCGGCATCCTCGCGACCTCGACGGCGCGCATCGTGCCCGGAACGGATGCCGCGGCCGTGCGCGCGGCCTGGGAAGACGCCTATGCGGGCGAGCGGTTCGTGCAACTGCTGCCCGAGGGCCAGTTCCCGCGCACGTCCGACGTGCTCGGCGCGAACACCGCGCTCATCGGCCTCGCGATCGACGAGGCCGCCGGTCGCGTGGTCGTCGTCGCGGCGGTCGACAACCTCGTCAAGGGCACCGCGGGTGCCGCCATCCAGTCGGCGAACATCGCCCTCGGACTCGCCGAGTACACCGGCCTTCCCATGAACGGAGTCGCCCCGTGACCGTCACCGCTCCAGCAGGCTTCGAGGCCGCGGGCATCGCCGCGGGCATCAAGCGCTCCGGCGCCCTCGACCTCGCGCTCGTCGTCAACCGGGGGCCGTCGGCCGCGGCAGCTGCCGTGTTCACCTCGAACCGGGCCAAGGCGAACCCGATCCTCTGGTCGCAGCAGGTCATCCTCGACGGCGTCGTGTCGGCCATCGTGCTGAACTCGGGCGGGGCCAACTGCTTCACCGGCCCCGAGGGGTTCCAGGTCACGCACCGCACGGCCGAGGCCGCGGCATCCGCCCTGGGCATCGCTGCGGGCGACGTGCTCGTCTGCTCGACCGGCCTCATCGGCGACCAGCTCGACGGCGAGGTGCTCGAAGAGGGCGTGCTCTCGGCCGCGGCCCGGCTCGCGGCCGACGGCGGCGGCGACGCGGCGCGCGCGATCATGACCACCGACACCAAGCCGAAGACCGTCGTGGTCGAGGGCGACGGATGGCGCGTCGGCGGCATCGCGAAGGGCGCGGGCATGCTCGCACCGGGCCTCGCGACCATGCTCGTCGTGCTCACGACCGATGCCGACCTTCCGAGCGCCGAGCTCGACGCCGCGTTGCGCGAGGCCACCAGGGTCACGTTCGACCGGCTCGACTCCGACGGATGCATGTCGACGAACGACCAGGTCACGCTGCTGGCCTCCGGTGCTTCCGGCGTGGTTCCGGATGCCGCCGCGTTCAGCGACGCGGTCACCGCAGCGTGCCGCTCCCTCGCCGAGCAGCTCCAGGCCGACGCCGAGGGCGCCAGTCACGACATCGCGATCGAGGTGCGCGGCGCGGTGACCGAAGACGACGCGGTCGAGGTCGGGCGCTCGGTCGCCCGCAACAACCTGTTCAAGGCCGCGATCTTCGGCAACGACCCGAACTGGGGCCGCGTGCTCGCCGCGATCGGCACGACGCAGGCGCCGTTCGACCCGTACCTCGTCGACGTCTCGATGAACGGGGTGCGCGTGTGCCATGCCGGTCGTCCCGACGCGCCACGCGATCAGGTCGACCTGACGCCGCGCGCCACGCACGTGCTCGTCGAGCTGCACGCGGGCGAGGCATCCGCCACCATCCTGACGAACGACCTCACGCACGACTACGTGCACGAGAACAGCGCGTACGCGAGCTGATGATGCAGACACGCGCAGAGACCGACACCGCCGACGCCGAGTCCACGGCGTCGGCGAAGGCCCACGTGCTCATCGACGCCCTGCCCTGGCTGAAGCGCTTCCACGGCGAGACCGTGGTCGTGAAGTTCGGCGGCAACGCGATGGTCAGCCCCGAGCTGCAGCGGGCGTTCGCCGAAGACATGGTCTACCTCCGGTACGCGGGCATCAAGCCCGTCGTCGTGCACGGCGGCGGCCCGCAGATCTCGTCGATGCTCGAACGGCTCGGCATCGAGAGCGAGTTCCGCGGCGGCTACCGCGTCACGACCCCCGAGGCGATGGACGTGGTGCGCATGGTGCTGTCGGGCCAGGTCAACCGCGAGCTCGTCTCGCTCGTGAACGAGCACGGACCGCTCGCCATCGGGCTCTCCGGTGAAGACGCGGGCCTGTTCCGCGGACGTCGCCGCGGCGTCGTCGTCGACGGCGAGGAGCTCGACCTCGGGCAGGTCGGCGACGTGGTCGAGGTCGACCCGGCCGCCGTCATCGCCCAGCTCGAGGCCGGACGCATCCCGGTGGTGTCCTCGATCGCACCCGACGCCGACCACCCCGGGCAGTCGCTCAACGTCAACGCCGACTCCGCCGCCGCGGCCCTCGCGGTCGCCCTCGGCGCGGCGAAGCTCGTCGTGCTGACGGATGTCGCGGGGCTCTACCACGACTGGCCGAACCGCGACTCGCTCGTCTCGCAGATCGACTCGGCCGAGCTCGCCGAGCTCCTGCCGAGCCTCGAGTCAGGCATGATCCCGAAGATGGCCGCGTGCCTCGAGGCCGTCGAGGGAGGCGTCGCGAAAGCCGCCATCATCGACGGACGCGTGCCGCACTCGATCCTCCTCGAGATCTTCACGCCCGCGGGCATCGGAACCGAGGTGGTGGCGGCATGAGCGAGACGCAGCAGACCGAGACGCCGGCTGAGACGCATTCCGAGACCCAGGCCGACTGGCAGCAGCGCTTCGACCGGCGCATCATGCGCTCCATCGGCATGCCGCTCCGCAAGCTCGACCACGGACACGGCGCCTACGTGTGGGACGACGAGGGCACCGAGTACCTCGACTTCCTCGCCGGCATCGCCGTCAACTCCCTCGGGCACGCGCATCCGGCGTTCGTCGAGGCGGTCAGTCGCCAGTCCGCGACGCTCGCGCACGTGTCGAACTACTTCATGACCGAGCCCGCCCTCGAGCTCGCCGAGCGCATCGTGCGCCTCGCGGGCGCCGGCGAGCACGGTCGTGCCTGGTTCGGCAACTCCGGCGCCGAGGCGAACGAGGCCGCGTTCAAGCTCGCGCGACTGAACAACTCCGGCGGCGCCCGCACCAGGGTGCTCGCGCTCGTCGACGCGTTCCACGGGCGCACGATGGGCTCGCTCGCCCTCACCGGCAAGCCGCACATGCGCGAGGCGTTCGAGCCGCTCGCGGGCGGCGTCGAGCACATCCCCGCCACGATCGAGGCCCTCGAGGCGTCGCTCGACGACGCGGTGGCCGCGCTCATCGTCGAGCCCATCCAGGGCGAGGCGGGCGTGGTCGAGCTGCCCGACGGCTACCTCGAGGCCGCGCGCGAGCTGACACGTCGCCACGGCGCACTGCTCATCGTCGACGAGATCCAGACCGGGGCCGGGCGCACGGGCGCGTGGTTCGGGTTCCAGCACGCCGGCATCGAGCCAGACGCCATCACCGTCGCAAAGGGCATCGGCGGCGGCATCCCGATCGGCGGACTCGTGACGTTCGGTGCGGCATCCGACCTCTACTCGAAGGGGCAGCACGGATCCACGTTCGGCGGCAACCCGCTCGCGACGGCCGTCGCGAACGCGGTGCTCGGCGAGATCGAGCGCGCCGACCTGGTCGGCAACGCCGCCCGCCGCGGCCCGCAGGTGCGCGAGCGCATCGCCGCCATCGGCTCCCCGCTCGTCGCGGCCACACGAGGTCGCGGACTCCTGATCGGCGTGGGGCTCACGCAGCCCGTCGCGGGAAAGGTCGTCGACGCGGCACTCGCGCACGGCCTCATCGTGAACGCCGCGAACGACGTGACCATCCGCCTCGCGCCGCCGCTCATCATCGGCGATGCCGAGATCGACGCCTTCGCCGACCGATTCGCCGCCGCACTCGACGACGTCGCGCGCGCGACATCCTGAACCCCACCGACCCGACGCGTCGGCCGAGGCCGACCCACCGAACGGAAACCACCGCATGACCCGCCACTTCCTCCGCGACGACGACCTCTCGCCCGCCGAGCAGGCCGAGGTGCTCGACCTCGCCGTGCGCCTCAAGTCCGACCGCTTCGCCGAGCGACCGCTCGAGGGCCCCCGCACGGTCGCCGTGTTCTTCGACAAGACCTCCACGCGCACGCGCATCTCGTTCTCGGTCGGCATCACCGACCTCGGCGGCGCGCCGCTGATCATCTCGTCGGCCGACAGCCAGCTCGGCGGCAAGGAGTCGGTCGCCGACACTGCTCGTGTGCTCGAACGCATGGTCGACGCGATCGTCTGGCGCACCTTCGCCCAGTCGGGCCTCGAGGAGATGGCCGCCGGCACCACGGTGCCGGTCGTCAACGCGCTCTCCGACGACTTCCACCCGTGCCAGCTCCTCGCCGACCTGCTGACGGTCAAGGAGCGCTTCAGCGATCTCGCCGGCCGCTCGCTCGCGTACGTCGGCGATGGCGCGAACAACATGGCGCACTCCTACCTGCTCGCGGGCGTCACCGCAGGCATGCACGTGCGCATCGGCACGCCCGCCGGGTACCCGCCGCGCGCCGACATCGTCGACGACGCCCGCCGCATCGCCGCGACGACCGGCGGTTCCGTGCTCGTCACGTCGAACCCGCACGAGGCCGTGGCCGATGCCGACGTCGTCGTGACCGACACCTGGATCTCGATGGGGCAGGAGGCCGAGAAGGCCGAGCGCATCGCCGAGTTCGCCGGCTACGGCGTCGACGACGCGCTCATGGCCGAAGCGGCCGACGAGGCGATCTTCCTGCACTGCTTGCCCGCGTATCGGGGCTACGAGGTCGGAGCCTCCGTCATCGACGGGCCGCAGTCGGTCGTGTGGGACGAGGCCGAGAACCGCTTGCACGCGCAGAAGGCGCTGCTCGTGTGGCTGCTGGCGCAGAACACCGCCGTCACCGAGGAGAACGCACGATGACCGAGACCCCCGCCCAGCACGGCACGAACGAGGGCGCCCTCTGGGGTGCGCGCTTCGCGAGCGGACCGTCGCCCGAGCTGCAGGCGCTGTCGAAGTCGACGCACTTCGACTGGCAGCTCGCCCCGTACGACATCGCGGGGTCGCGCGCCCACGCACGGGCACTCGCCGGTGCCGGGTACCTCGACGCGGCAGAGCTCGACACCATGCTCGCCGGCCTCGACACGCTCGAGGCGCGCGTCGCGAACGGCGACATCGTCGCGACCGAGTCCGACGAAGACGTGCACGGCGCGCTCGAGGCCGCGCTCATCGGCATCGTCGGCCCCGAGCTCGGCGGCAAGCTCCGCGCGGGCCGCAGCCGCAACGACCAGATCGCGACCCTCGTGCGCCTCTACCTGAAAGACCACGTCGCGGTCATCGGGCGTCAGCTCGTGCACCTCATCGACGCCCTGTCCGCGCAGGCCGACGCGCACCGCACCGCGATCATGCCCGGCCGCACCCACCTGCAGCACGCGCAGCCCGTGCTGCTCGCGCACCACCTGCTCGCCCACGGCTGGGCGCTGTCGCGCGACCTCGAGCGCCTCGTCGACTGGACCAAGCGGGCGGATGTCTCGCCCTACGGCGGCGGCGCCCTGGCCGGGTCGACGCTCGGCCTCGACGCGGCATCCGTCGCCCACGACCTGGGCCTCGCGAGCCCGTCCGAGAATTCGATCGACGGCACCGCGAGCCGCGACGTCGTCGCGGAGTTCGCGTTCGTGTCGGCCATGATCGGCATCGACCTCTCGCGCATCGCCGAAGAGATCATCCTCTGGAACACGCGCGAGTTCGGGTTCGTCACGCTGCACGACGGCTACTCGACCGGCTCGTCGATCATGCCGCAGAAGAAGAACCCCGACATCGCCGAGCTCGCGCGCGGCAAGTCGGGCCGGCTCATCGGCAACCTCACCGGCCTGCTCGCGACGCTCAAGGCGCTGCCGCTGGCCTACAACCGCGACCTGCAGGAAGACAAGGAGCCCGTCTTCGACTCGGTCGAGACGCTCGAGGTGCTGCTGCCCGCCTTCACCGGCATGATCGCGACGCTCACGTTCCACACCGAGCGCATGGCCGAGCTCGCGCCCGCCGGGTTCTCCCTCGCGACCGACGTCGCCGAGTGGCTCGTGAAGCGCCACGTGCCGTTCCGCGACGCGCACGAGATCACGGGAGCGCTGGTGCGCTACGCCGAGGAGCACTCGCTCGAGCTCGACGAGGTCGACGACGCGGCCCTGGCCGAGATCGACGCCCGGCTCGAGCCGGAGGTGCGCGAGGTGCTCACGATCGAAGGTTCGGTCGCGAGTCGCGACGGCGTGAGCGGCACGGCTCCGGCACGGGTCGCCGACCAATTCGCGTTGCTCGCCGATCGCGTGCGGCACCTCGTCGCGGGGCTTCCCGACGCCGACCGCTGAGCGCCGAACGCCGACTGCCGATGATGCATCCGACGGCGCGTCGATGAGCGAGCGGATGCCGCGCCGGGCCGCTGACGAGGTCGTTCCGACCCTCGGCGGCTCGGCGTGCGACGCGCGGCGTGTGCCCGACCGTGCGTTCTTCGCACGCGACTCCGTCGAGCTCGCACCGCTGCTGCTCGGCGCCGTGCTCGCGTACGACTCCGACGAGGGCCGTGTCGCGGTGCGGCTGTCGGAGGTCGAGGCCTATCGCGGGGTGGGGGAGGATCCCGGCTCGCATGCGCACCGCGGCGAGACGCCCCGCACAGCGGTGATGTTCGGCGCGCCCGCGCACCTCTACGCCTACTTCACCTACGGCATGCACACGTGCCTGAACGTGGTGTCGGGCGTCGACGGCCGGGCATCGGCCGTGCTGCTGCGGGGCGGCACGGTGGTCGAGGGGCTCGAGCTCGCGCGCGGGCGGCGCGGCGCGGCATCCGATCGGGATCTCGCACGCGGGCCGGCTCGGCTCGCCGTCGCCCTCGGCGTGCCGCTCGCCGCGACCGGTGCGGACCTGCTCGCGCCCCCGTTCCGGATCGAGGTCCTCGCCGAGGCTCCGGAATCCGAGTCGGGGCCGCGCACGGGGGTCAGTGGGGCAGGCGGGGGAGCGGCGTACCCGTGGCGCTTCTGGCTGCCGGGCGACCCCGGAGTCTCGCCGTACCGACGGCACGCGAAGTCGCACGCCTGACCGCGCACTCGATGTCGGTAGCGGCACGTACCTTCGGAACCGTGGCAGCGACCAGCATTCGAGCATCCCGCGTCGTGATGATGTGCGGGCCGGGCGGTGCAGGCAAGACCACCTACGCCAAGCGCCTCGAGCGCGACGGCTGGACGCGCCTGTCGTTCGAGGTGGAGTTCTGGGATCGCGGAATCACCACGATGCCCCCGGCCGACGTGGTCGCCGAGGTGGCGGTAGCGCTGAAGGCGCGCCTGCTGCGGCTGGTCGCGGCGGGCGACGACGTCGTGCTCGACTTCGGATTCTGGTTCAGGCGACAACGCGATGAGTTCCGCGAGCTGCTCGCACCGCAGGGCGTCGTGCCCGAGACCGTCTACGTCGCGACGAGCCTCGAGACCATCCTGAGCCGGATCGGCGACCGGCACGGCAGGCATGCCGACGATTGGCCGCTGACCGAGCAGACGGCGACGGAGTACTTCGAGCGGTTCGAGCCGCCCACGCCCGACGAGGGTCCCCTCGAGATCGTCAGCTGAGGCGACGCGACCTCGATCCGCGCGACTCAGTGCACCGCGATCTGCACGATCAGCGCCGCGGCGCACGCCCAGATGAGGCTCGCGAGGGTGCCGATGATGAATCGCTCGCGCGCCTCCGGCGCCTCCAGCTCGGTGAACCGGCCGACGCCCTTGACCGCCACGACGATCGCGAGGCCCTCGGGGAACCCGGCGATGATCGACCCGGCCGCAGCGATGCGCTCGAGGAAGCCGATGACCAGTCCGCCGCGCAGCACCTCGCGCTTGGGCGCGGCGACGAGGCCCTGGCGCTCCTCGGCGGTCGTCGCCTTCTCGCTCACGATGATGCCGCCGTGCAGGCCGGGCGAGACGCTCCCGCCCATCGCGAGGTTGAGCGCGGTGGCGGCTGCGGGGCTGCCGCCGAAGACCGCGGCCGTGAACGCGAGCGCGGTCGCGAGCGGCGCGAAGCCGCCCGGTGCCGGCTCGGTGAGCGCCGAGGCGCAGAGCAGGGCGATGAGCAGTGCTCCCGCCGCGATCCAGACGAAGGCGGCTCGGAACCGCAGGTGCGCGAGGATCGAGAACCCGGCAGCGCCGGCGAGCGCGAGGAACAGGATCGTCGAGGCGATGGCGTTCGTGACGGCGGTGGGATCGAACACGGGGTTCCTTCGGCGTAGGGGTCCACGGAGCGGTTGCGAACAGCGTAGCGATCCCGACCGGTGCGCGGGTCGCTCGGCCTCAGCGTGTGCGGTCGGAGTCCGCTCGGGCGTCGAGCTCGGCGAGCAGCCGCTCGAGCGGTGCGATCGCGTCGGACTCGGCACGCCACATGGCCGCCTTCAGCCGGGCGCTCACGGCAGCCGGGCTGATGCCGAGGTCGGCTGCGACGTCCTTCTGGAGGCGCCCGCCGCGGGCCAGGTCGACGACCTCCCAGCCCGGCTCGCTCCGACGTTCCCTGAGCAGCACGAGCAGGCGCACGAGCGCCTCGACACCGGCTGCGTCGATCGCGCCGCCGACTTCGGCTGTCGTCGTCGTGCCTGGGTCGAGTCCCGACTCGGGGACCTCGGATGCCGCGCGCAGCGCGAACCGTCCGTCGGCACGCTTCGCCGCCTGCACGGCCTCGCGCGCGGCGATGAATGCCGTGCCCGTGGCCTTTCGCGCCGCGTCGGGCAGCGGGGTCCGCACACCGCCGACGCCGAGCCCGACGCTCCACCGTCCGTCGCGCGTCGCGTCGAGCACGATCGCGAGCGCCGTCGACGCCGTCGACGTGGCCAGCTGGATCTCGTCGCCCGCCGTCTGGTCGGCCGGAAGCAGGAGCGCATCGCCGTGCGCGCGCTCGAGCGCTGCAATCAGGTCGCCCGCTCGATCGGCGCCTCGACGGCTCCCCACCTGATCCGCCGTGATCACGAACATCGCGCCTCCTCCGCTCAATCCCTCAGCGTTGCATTGCTGACATCAAGGGTACAGGCTTTATTCAAACAGATCAATGCTTCAGGCTTGACTTAACGGAAGACGCGGTCGCTCCATGAGCGATTCCCGCGCCGGCGCCCGCTGATAGCCTTGCTGGGTGTCAGACCCCGTGATCCTCGCATCCCAGCAGAACGACGCCGCATTCGACGACGTCTGGGAGGAGCTCCGCTGGCGCGGCCTCGTGCACGTCTCCACCGACGAAGCCTCGCTGAAAGCACTCCTCGCCGGCGATCCGATCACGTATTACTGCGGATTCGACCCCACGGCGCCCAGCCTGCACCTCGGAAACCTGGTGCAGCTGCTCACTATGCGCCGGCTCCAGCTCGCCGGGCACAAGCCGCTCGGCCTCGTCGGCGGTTCGACCGGCCTGATCGGCGATCCCCGCCCCACGGCCGAGCGCACGCTCAACACGAAGGAGACGGTCGTCGAGTGGGTCGGTCGCCTGCAGGCGCAGGTGAGTCGCTTCCTCTCCGCCGAGGGCGACAACGCCGTGCGCCTGGTCAACAACCTCGACTGGACCGAGGGCCTCAGCGCCATCGACTTCCTGCGTGAGATCGGCAAGCACTACCGCGTCGGCACCATGCTCAAGAAAGACGCCGTCGCGTCGCGCCTCAACTCCGACGCCGGCATCAGCTACACCGAGTTCAGCTACCAGATCCTCCAGGGCTTCGATTACCTCGAGCTGTACCGGCAGTACGGATGCGTGCTGCAGACCGGCGGCAGCGACCAGTGGGGCAACCTCACGAGCGGCACCGACCTGATCCACAGGGTCGAGGGCCGCAGCGCGCACGCCATCGGCACCCCGCTCATCACGAACTCCGACGGCACGAAGTTCGGCAAGAGCGAGGGCAACGCCATCTGGCTCGACGCCGAGATGTGCAGCCCGTACCGCTTCTACCAGTTCTGGCTCAACACCGACGACGCCGACGTGATCGGCCGCCTCAAGGTGTTCACCTTCCTGACGCGCGAGCGCATCGAGCGGCTCGCCGCGCTCGTCGAGAGCGAGCCGTTCCGCCGGGAGGCCCAGCGCACGCTCGCGAACGAGGTCACCACCCTGGTGCACGGGGCGGATGCCACGGCCGCCGTCATCGCGGCCTCCGAGGCGCTCTTCGGGCAGGGCGACCTGTCGGCGCTCGACGCGGACACGCTCGAGTCGGCCCTCCGTGAGCTGCCGAACACCACGACCTCGCCCGATGCACCCGTAGCGCAGCTGCTCTTCGACACCGGACTCGTGAAGTCGGTGAGCGAGGGTCGCCGCGCCATCGCGCAGGGCGGCGTCTCGCTCGACAACGTGCGCATCGACGACGAGACCGCGACCATCGAGGGGCGCGTTCCGCGGGGCGGCATGGCCGTGCTCCGACGGGGCAAGAAGACGCTCGCCGGCATCTTCGTCGAATAGTCGAATCCACCTTCGGCATCGCCGAGTTCTGCAGTGCGGAACCGGATCGACCCCGTTCATCGCTTCGCGGTGAACGGGGTCGATCTGCGTCTGGCACTGCTGCGTGTCGGTGCACCGACGGCAGGGTCGGACTCGACGACGTGCGGATGCCGGCGGTGCTACTTTGGCGGATCTCAGGCTGATCGGGGAATCGATGCCGAGCCGGGGCGCGACACGCCCGGGATGCAACGCGGATTTGGCCGAGAACCGAACCCGCAGGTAGGTTTCTATCTGTCGCCACGGCGGCCGGAACGAATCGCAAGGTTCGGAGCGGCGGTCGGGTTGATGCTCTAGCCAAATAACCTCGTAGGCGCGATTGCGACTCGGTGATTTCAAGTCTAGAGTGTGATTCCTTCCACCTTTCGTAGTCGGTTCGATCCGACTGCTGATCACTGGGTGTTCGGAGCTGCAACAGCAGGTTCAATCAGCTTGATGTGGTGGTATGGTTGACAGGTTGCCCTGAATGAGGGCCCGGCTTGGTTCGGGTGATTGTTTGGGTGCGTCCGTTTCTTGAGAACTCAACAGCGT
>NZ_JBHVTI010000003.1:0-102291 GCF_042884735.1 Agromyces sp. NPDC058110
GAGCGGAGGGCGGTTCACACGGAAACGCCCTCCGCTCGCGCGAATCTCCTCCCGCGCGTCACTCGGCTGCCGGCACCGCGACGACGACCTGCCGCTCGCGCTCGGCCGGCAGCGACGGCCCCTCGCCGCCGTCGACGAAGAGGCGCTTCGCCAACGGACGCATCGGGCGCGAGAGCATGAGCCGCACGTTCACCTTGGCGAACGCGGACATGAGGCGGGTGCGCGGCAGCATGACGGCGAGGCTGCCTCCGGGGATCTGGCGCGACTTCTCCGTGTGCGGCGCGAGCTCGGCCTCGAACCGGGCGAGGGCCGCCGCGACGGCTGCCGAGTCGCCGAGGCCGCCGGTGCCGGCGAGGAGGCGCGAGCCGACCGACGGCGACCCCGCGGCATGCGCGAGCCCGACGATCTCGCGACCGAGCAGGTACGCGCCGACGATCGCCATCGCCGTGCCCATGCCCGTGAGCGGTGAGCCGCAGGTCGCGGCGTCGCCGAGCAGCACGACCCGGCCGTTCGCGAGGCTCGGCAGGTCGACGCGCGCGAGGTCGTCGAAGTAGAAGTCGTCGGCGCGCTCCATGGCGTCGAGGATGCGGTCGGCGTGCCATCCGCCGCCCGCGATCGCCCGGCGGATGAGCGCCTGCTGCGCTGCGCGGTCGCCGCGGAGCGCGGGATCGGTCGCCGTCCGCACGTTGATGATGGCCTTCGACGTGGTCGGATCGCCGTCGGGGCGGATGCCGAACATCGCGCCGGGCACGAGCCGCATCGCGAACCAGCCGGGCTCGACGTCGTCGGGGGTCGACATCGTGAAGAAGGCCGCGTAGCCGCCGAGGTTCGTGACGTAGTCCGATTCGGGCCCGAACGCGAGCCGTCGCGTCGCGGAGTGCACGCCATCGGCCCCGACCACGAGGTCGTACCGTTCGCGGCGGCCGGAGGCGAAGGTCACGTCGACTCCGTCGGCATCCTGCTCGACCGCGGTGAGGTGGTCGCCGTAGCGCTGGTCGAGCAGGTCTGCGCCGTCGACTCGGGCACCGTCGGCCCGGGTGGCTTCGGTTCCGGATGCCGCGGCCTCGCGCAGCGCGTCGAGCAGCACGCCGTTCAGGTCGCCGCGCGTGATCTCGACCTCGGCGACCGCGCCCTTGCCGTCGAAGTCCTCCATCGCCATGCGGCCGTAGACGCGACCGTCGCCGTCGACGTAGCTCATGCCGCGCTCGTCGAGCCGGTGGCGCCGGATGCCGGGCATGAGGCCCATGCGCTCGGCGGCCTCGCGGCTGGCGCCGCGAAGGTCGACGGCCTGGCCGCCGGGCCGGGGCGTGGTCGCGCGTTCGACGATCGTGGTCGGGATGCCCGCCCGCACGAGCTGCAGGGCGAGCGCGTTGCCGGCGATGCCGCCGCCGGAGATCAGGATGCGGGGAGTGCTCATGTCGTCGTCCTTCTTCGCGTGTCCGTCTGGAATTGCACATATGTCTTACACGAATGTCTAACACCGCAAACCTGCTTTGTCTAGGACATATGTCTGAGACGTTCGAGTAACGTGGGCTCATGGGCAATCGAGAAGACCTCCTGGCCGGCGCTCGCAAGGTCATCGTGGAGCAGGGGGTCGCCAAGGCGACCGCGCGCGACATCGCCGGTGCTGCAGGTGTCAGCCTCGCCGCGATCGGCTACCACTTCGGGTCGAAGGAGCAGTTGATCACCGAGGCGCTGCTCGACGCGCTCGGCACGGCGATCGGCGACGGCATGGGGGAGCTCATCCTCGCAGGTCGCGACGACGCACCGATCGACGGGTTCGCGCGACTCTGGAACGGCATGCCGGCCGTCTTCGCCGAGAACCGCGAGGCCCTGCTCGCGAGCCTCGAGAACACCCTGCGCATCGTGCGCAACCCCGTCGGCCGCGAGCAGATGCAGGCCGCCGTCGAGGGGGCCTACGAGGGCATCGCCGAGGAGTTCTCCGCGGCGCACCCCGACCTCGACGCCGACCGCGCTCGGGCCCTCTCGGAGTTCAGCTTCGCGCTCGTGCAGGGCCTCGCCATCCTGTGGCTGCTGAACCCCGAGGGCACGCCGAGCGGCGACCGCCTCGCCGACGCGGTCCGCACCCTGACCGAATAGTCGAGCGCCTGCCGGCCTGGCGCGCGATCGTTCGGACGGCTACTCGACGCGCGACGGCGAGGCCGCCGCGTGCACCGCGCACTCGGCGGTGTCGCACGACGCGCACACGACGAGCTGCGTGCGGCACGAGGCATCCGTGCAGTTGACGGTGCGCTTGGTCGCCTCGCCGCAGACCCCGCACTCGCCGATGACGGCGGCGTGGTCGCTGAAGTCGATGGAGCCGCGCCCGTCGAACACGTAGAGCGAGCCCTTCCAGAGGCCGTCGTCGCCGAAGCGCTCGCCGTAGCGCACGATGCCGCCCTCGAGCTGGTAGACCTCGCCGAACCCGCGGCTGGTCATGAGGCTCGAGAGCACCTCGCAGCGGATGCCGCCGGTGCAGTACGTGACGACGGGCTTGCCCTTGAGGTCGTCGTACTCGCCCGAGTCGAGGAGCTCGACGAAGTCGCGCGTGGTCTCGACGTCGGGCACGACCGCTCCCGCGAACCGGCCGATCGCGGCCTCGAGCGCGTTGCGTCCGTCGAAGAAGACGACGTCGTCGCCGCGCTCCGCCACGAGCTCGTGCAGGGCGTCGGGCGTCAGCCTGGTGCCGCCGCCGACCACGCCCCCATCGTCGACGCGCAGCTCGCCGGGCGCGCCGAACGAGACGATCTCGTCGCGCACCTTGACGCTGAGCTTCGGGAAGTCGAGCGTCGCGCCCTCGGCGTCGAGGCCGGTGCCCTCGCTCCACTTGAAGTCGATGTGCTTGAACGCGGGGTACTCGCGGGTCTTGCGCACGTAGCGCTTGAGCGCGCCCATCTCGCCGCCGAGCGTGCCGTTGATGCCGTCCTTCGAGAGCAGGATGCGGCCGCGCAGCCCGAGCGACTCCGCAAGGTCGCGCTGCCAGAGGCGCACGGCATCGGGGTCGGCGAGGGGCGCGAAGGCGTAGTAGAGGAGGATCTTGGCGAGGGCCACCCCGAGATTCTACGAGCGGATGCCGGGAGCAGGCGGGGTGAGCGTCGGGTTCGCCTGCCGGGTACCTTCTCGAGTGCCTCGCGCCCTCGCGTCTCACGCCCCACACGCCATGCGCCATGCGCCATCCGCCACGAGCTACGAGTTACGAGCTACGGACCGGGGTCGCACGGTCGCAAGGCCCGCTTGGTGGCTGTCTGCCCGGCCGCGCTGGTTTCGCACCTGTCGCCGCCCCGACGCTGCGACATCCACGCCCAGTCCTGAACAAGACTTCCACCAGGTCGGGTCCCGGCTCGCCAGCCCTGCTCGATCGCTATGCCAGTTGCGCCTCATCGATGAGGCGGAACTGGCATACGGAAAAACGCGTCGCCCGACCGACTCGTGGCCGCTCCCGCACGTCGTGGGTGGGTCAAGAACCCGAGGCGGGGCCTGAGCGGCCTCGGGAGACACGGGCTTGGTGCCGGGTGCCTGGTGCCGGGGCCCGTAGAGGCCGGGAGGCGGGGAGGCCGGGAGGCCGGGAGGCCGGGAGGTCTGGAGCTCGGGAGACCGGGGGATCGGAGGGATCGGCGCGGCCGGCCAGTCACTCCTCCCGGAGGTCCCAGGTCCCGCGGGATGGCGAACCCCTGCGACCCTTGCCGCCAGCGCGGTGCGGACGACAGGCGGGACCGGGCTGCGACGGATTCACCGGGGATCGACGATCGACGTGGGAGACGCGGGACGGAGAGACAGGCCCCAGCGGCATCCGGCCGGGCCGTGCATTCTCGTCGGACCCCTCGGACCCGTCGGCGCCCGAGCCGAAGCCGTACCGATGGTCCCACAGCACGAAGAGCTCGCCGACGGCGTCGTCGAGTCGGTGCAGGAAGCGTTCGTCGAGTCGGTAGTGCCGCACGGTCAGGTCCGGCGTCACCGTCACCGCCCGCGCGTCTCGGAGCATGCGGAGATGGTGCGAGACCGCAGATCTCGAGATGTCGAACTCCGCCGTGACGGCGTCGGTCAGCATCCCGACCGGGTGCGAACCGCCGGCCAAGATCTCCACGATCCTGCGACGGACGGGTTCGGCGAGGATCTCGAACGGATGCAGCATGAGCGAACGCTAGCTCTGCGGAGGACTGTCGACCTCGCGTCTCGACGGTTCCACCCGGACCGGTCGAATGTCGGCCAGGGGGAGGAGCGGTGCGCGGAACGTGCGTCGGTCAGTGCGTGTTGCCGCTCAGGGCGAGCACGCCGCCGAGCCCGATCATCATCACGCCGCCCGTTGCTGAAAGGTGCTCGATGCGCTTCGGCGACCGGGCGAACCAGCCGCGGGCGGCGCTCGCCGCGAGTGCCCAGACCGAGTCGCAGAGCATCGCGAGCACGATGAAGACGATGCCGAGCTCGAACAGCTGGAGCGGGATCGACCCCGCGCCGAACGAGACGAACTGCGGCAGCACGGCGACGAAGAACGCGATCGTCTTGGGGTTCGTGACGCCGACGACGAAGCCCTCGCCGAGCTGGCGCCAGTGCGAGCGCGGCGCGGTCCTCCGATCGACGGATGCCGCGGCATCCGCTCGGTGCCTGATCGCCTGGATGCCGAGGTAGACGAGGTAGCCGGCGCCGGCGAACTTGATGATCGTGAAGAGCACGACGGACTGGGCGACGATCGCGCCCACGCCGAGCGCCACGGCCGCGACGAGCGGCACCATGCCGAGCGCGTTGCCCACGACGCTGAGCAGTCCGCCGAGCCGACCGAGCGCGAGCGAGCGCCCGATGACGAAGAGCACGCTCGGGCCGGGGATGACGATCAGCACGATCGACGCGAGCACGAACGCGCCGAGCGACTCGAGGGGGACCATCCGGCGATGGTACTCCCTGCGCTGCCACGGCCGACGGCGATACGGTGGCAGACGTGAGCGACCACATCTCTGCAACCGTCGCCGACGGCGTCGGCCACATCACGCTCGACCGGCCGAAGGCGCTCAATGCCCTGAACTATGACATGATCGTCGCCCTCGGCGAGGTCTTCGAGGCCTGGCGGCACGACAGCGAGGTGGCGGTCGTCGTGCTCGACGGCGCGGGCGACCGGGGCTTCTGCGCGGGCGGCGACATCCGCGAGCTGCACGGGTTCGCGACGAGCGGGCGCACCGCCGAGGCGCAGACCTTCTTCCGCACCGAGTACCGCCTCAACGCCGCGATCGCCCGGTATCCGAAGCCCGTCGTCGCGATCATGGACGGCATCACCATGGGCGGCGGCGTCGGCCTCGCCGGGCACGCGTCGGTGCGCGTGGTCACCGAGCGGTCGCGCGTCGCGATGCCCGAGACCCGCATCGGCTTCACGCCCGACGTCGGCGGCACCTGGCTGCTCGCCAACGCGCCGGGCGAGCTCGGCGTGCACCTCGCGCTGAACTCGCGCACCATGGACGCCGCCGACGCGATCCACGCCGGGTTCGCCGACGCCCTCGTGCCCTCCGAGAGCCTGCCCCACCTGCTGCAGGCGCTCGCCGAGCGCGCCGATCCCGGCAGCCCCGCCGAGATCGTCATGCTCTTCGACGAGACGCCGGGCCCGTCCGCGCTCGCGGCGGACCGCGACTGGATCGACGCCTGCTACTCCGCGCCGGCGACGGCCGAGATCCTCGAGCGGCTGCGCGCATTCGCAGCCGGCCCGGCGGTCGAGGGGGAGACGGATGCCGCGGCATCCGCCCGCGAGCACGCGGCCGCCGCGGCCGACGAGCTCGAGACCCTCTCGCCGACCGCCCTCGCGGTGACCCTCGGCGCCGTGCGGCGCGCCCGCACGCTGCCGCGCCTCGAGGACGCGCTCGAGCAGGAGTTCCGGCTCGTGTCGTGGTTCGTCGGGCAGCCCGACCTGCACGAGGGCATCCGGGCGCAGGTCATCGACAAGGATCGCAACCCGGCCTGGAGCCCCGCGTCATCGGCCGAGTTGCCCGAGAACCTCTTCGAGCAGGTGCTCGGTCACCCCGTCGATCGGAGCGTGTTCGACTGACCCTGCGCCGTTCATCGCCGCAGTGTATGCAGAAGGCGCGATCTTCGCAGTGGATTGCGCTGATTCCGCATCATCTGTATACATAGAGCAGTGACGACGGCGAGGGGAGCGACGATGCGGGCCAGTGCACGCGCCTATGCGACCCTCCGCGAGGAGATCCTCGACGGCTCGCTCGGCCCGGGCACCGTGCTCGCCGAGGTCGAGCAGGCCGAACGGCTCGGCGTCTCGCGCACGCCCGTGCGTGAAGCCCTCGCGCGACTGGTCTCCGACGGACTGGTCTCGGCGCAGTCGGCGCGCGTGCTCGCCGTCGCCGAACTCTCGGCCGGGTCGATCGTCGACCTCTACGAGCTGCGAGAGGCCCTCGAGGAGCAGGCGGCCCGGCTCGCCGCGAGCCGCGGCGACCACGACCGGTTCGCCGCGATCGCCGATCGGTTCCGCACCGCGGGCACGCTCGTCGACGCCGGCTCCGCGGGCCTCGGGGAGTACTACGAGGTCATCGCCGACTTCGAGCTCGCCGTCGACGAGGCGGTCGCGAACCCGCACCTCAGCGCCGCGCTGCGGAGCGTTCGCCTGCACTCGACGCGGGTCAGGCGGCTCGCGAGGCACGACCCCGACCGGCTCCGCGCCGCAGCGGCCGAGCACCGCCTCATCGTCGAGGCGATCGCGGCCCGCGACCAGTCGCTCGCCGCGCACGCCACGCACGTGCACCTGCATATGAGTCTTCGCCACGCGCTCGCCTCGATCGAGGCTCGACGCGTAGCCTGAGGCACAGGCACCACACCACGAAAGGGAACCGATGCTGACCCACCACCTGCGCATGCACCGCAGCGACGAGAACCTCGCACGAGAGGGCCAACTCGCGTGGCAGCTCGCCGGAATCGCCATCGATCCCGTCGAACTCGACGACGACGTCGTCGACATGGTCGTGAACCGTGTCATCGACAATGCGGCGGTCGCCGCGGCATCCCTCGCACGCAAGCCCGTCGTCTCGGCGCGCAGCCAGGCGCTCGCGCACCCGGTGTCGATCGGCGGCGACGGCGCGACCGTCTTCGGTGCGGACGCCGCCCGACGCACGAGTCCCGAGTGGGCCGCATGGGCCAACGGCGTCGCCGTGCGCGAGCTCGACTTCCACGACACGTTCCTCGCCGCGGAGTACTCGCACCCCGGCGACAACATCCCGCCGATCACCGCCGTCGCGCAGCACCTCGCCGCGAGCCGCGGCCTCACGGGCCGCGACCTCGTGCGCGGCATCGCGACGGGCTACGAGATCCAGATCGACCTCGCGAAGGCGATCTCGCTGCACCAGCACAAGATCGACCACGTCGCCCACCTGGGCCCGTCGGCCGCCGCCGGCATCGGCACCCTGCTCGGGCTCGACCAGGAGACGATCTTCCAGGCCATCGGCCAGGCGCTGCACACCACCACCGCGACGCGGCAGTCGCGCAAGGGCGAGATCTCGACCTGGAAGGCGCACGCCCCCGCCTTCGCGGGCAAGATGGCCGTCGAGGCGGTCGACCGCGCGATGCGCGGCGAGACGAGCCCCGTGCCGATCTACGAGGGTGAAGACGGCGTCATCGCCTGGCTGCTGGGCGGGCCGGAGGCCACCTACGAGGTGCCGCTGCCCGAGCCCGGCGAGGCCAAGCGCGCGATCCTCGACTCCTACACGAAGGAGCACTCCGCCGAGTACCAGGCGCAGGCGTGGATCGACCTGGCCCGCAAGCTGCACGAGGAGTACCCGCTGATCCTCGACGAGCCCTCGCGCATCGAGTCGATCACGCTGCACACCAGCCACCACACGCACTACGTCATCGGATCCGGCGCGAACGACCCGCAGAAGTACGACCCCGACGCCTCGCGCGAGACGCTCGACCACTCGATCCCGTACATCTTCACGGTCGCGCTGCAGGACGGCTCGTTCGACCACGAGACCTCCTACGGGGCCGAGCGCGCGCACCGCGCCGACACCGTCGAGCTCTGGAAGAAGGTCTCCACGGTCGAGGACGCCGAGTGGACCCGCCGGTACCACTCGAACGACATCGCCGAGAAGGCGTTCGGCGGCCGCGTGGTCATCCGTCTCGCCGACGGCGGCGAGATCGTCGACGAGATCGCCGTCGCCGACGCGCACCCGCTCGGCGCCCGGCCGTTCGCGCGCGAGCAGTACGTGTCGAAGTTCCGCACGCTCGCCGAGTGGGTGCTCGAGGAGGCCGAGATCGAGCGGTTCCTCGACCTCGCGCAGCGCCTGCCCGAGCTCACGCCCGACGAGCTCGGCGGCCTCACCGTCACCGCGGCGCCCGGTGCGCTCGTCGGCGCGGAGATCCCCAGCGGACTGTTCTGACCACCTCCGTCCCCGGCCGACGACGCGTCGGTCGGGGACGGCCCGACCAATACCGGTGGGCGGTCGTCACCGCCCACCGGCGAACCGAACTCGATGAGGAGCACGATGAGCGACCAGCAGCAGGCACCCGAGATCTACAAGGGACTCGCCGGAGTCCCCGTCGACTACACGGCCGTCTCGAAGGTCAACCCCGAGACCAACTCGCTGCTGTACCGGGGGTACCCCGTGCAGGAGCTCGCGGCGTCGGCGACGTTCGAAGAGGTCGCGTACCTGCTCTGGAACGGCGAGCTGCCCGACGAGCGCCAGCTCGCCGAGTTCGAGCAGCTCGAGCGTTCGCTGCGCGGCCTCGACCACGAGATCAAGCGCATCATCGACGAGCTCCCGCTCACCGCGCACCCGATGGACGTCGTGCGCACGGCGGTGAGCGTCATCGGCGCGATCGACCCCGAGACGCCCGACGACTCCCGCGAGGCGAACCTCGCCAAGTCGATCCGGCTCTTCGCGAAGCTGCCCTCGATCGTGGCCTACGACCAGCGCCGCCGCCACGACCTCGACTTCGTCGAGCCCCGCGACGACCTCGGCTACTCGGCGAACTTCCTCTGGCAGACGTTCGGCGAGCTGCCCGAGCTGCCGGTGGTGAGCGCGTTCGACGTGTCGATGATCCTCTACGCCGAGCACTCGTTCAACGCGTCGACCTTCACCGCCCGCGTCATCGCGTCGACGCTCGCCGACCTGTACTCCGCGGTCACCGGTGCGATCGGCGCGCTCAAGGGACCGCTGCACGGCGGCGCCAACGAGGCCGTCATGCACGCCTTCGAGGAGATCGGGCCCGGCGAGGGCGGCGCCGAGCGTGCGGTCGAGTGGCTCGACGCGGCGCTCGCCGAGAAGCGCAAGATCATGGGATTCGGCCACCGGGTCTACAAGCACGGCGACTCCCGCGTGCCGACCATGCGCGACTCCCTCGAGCGCATGGTCGAGTACTACGACCGGCCCGACCTGCTCGAGCTCTACGTCGCGCTCGAGACCGCGATGGGCGAGCGCAAGAACATCAAGCCGAACCTCGACTACCCGGCCGGCCCGACCTATCACCTCATGGGCTTCGACACCGAGACCTTCACGCCGCTGTTCGTGGCGAGCCGCGTCACGGGGTGGACCGCGCACATCATGGAGCAGCTCGCCTCGAACGCGCTCATCCGTCCGCTGTCGGTCTACAACGGCCCCGACGAGCGGCACGTGCCCGAAGGGCGCTGACCTCGCCTCGACCGCGCGCCCCTCTCGCATCCGCACAACCGGGGCGCGCGGCATCCGCTCGCTCGCTGTGGCGACCCGCCAATGATGGGGAATCGACCAAGGAACGGTCGTACAGTCGTCGACTATGCACATGATCTTCCGCACGCTGCTGCACGTGCTGTTCCTCTCGCGCCGCAAGCCCGACCTCGGGCCCGACGACGTCGCGCGCACGGACTTCATCACGCTGCCGACCGATCTCGACATCAACCGGCACATGAACAACGGCGTGTACTTCTCGATCATGGATGTCGCGCGCTTCGACATGCTCGTGCGCAACGGCGTGTGGCGGCTCATGCGCGAGAAGGCCTGGTACCCGGTCGTGGCGAGCGAGACGATCACGTTCCGCAAGTCGCTGGAGCTCTGGGACCGGTTCACGATCGAGTCGCGCATCACGGGCTACGACGACAAGGCGGTCTACCTCGAGCAGCGCTTCGTGCGCCCGGGCGCCGACGGTGCTCCCGAGATCTACGCGCAGGGGTTCATCCGCGCGCGGTTCCTGCGCAAGGCCGGCGGCGTCGTGCCCGTCTCCGAGCTCATCGAGGTGTTCGGCGCCCCCGCGAGCGGTGGGCTGCCGGAGTGGATCGAGCGCTGGGGTGCGGATGTCGCGCTGCCGGCCACGCGCGCAGACGCGCCGTCGGTCTGGGCCTGACGGGCCGACGGTATGGGTCTCGCGGCTGACGGGCCGGCGGACGCGGTCGCCTAGAGCTTGGCCTGCTTCGGGATCGTGACCTCGCGGATGATGAGCAGGATGCCCGCCGAGATCGGGATCGCGACGAGCGCGCCGAGCAGGCCGAGCAGCGTGCCGCCGGCCAGGGCCGAGATGAGCACGATCGTGCCGGGCACCTGCACGGCCTTGCCCATGACCTTCGGCGTCAGCACGTAGGCCTCGACCTGCATGTAGACGAGCATGAAGATCAGCACGATGATGCCGGCGGTGGGCGAGACGAGCAGCGAGATGATCGTCATCAGGATCGTGGTGAGCACGGTACCGATGAGCGGGATCAGGGTGACGAAGAAGGCCACGACGCCGATGACGAGCGCGTACGGCACGCCGACGACCGCGAGCAGGATAGTCGAGTAGACCGCGTTCATGAACGCGAGCACCACCATGCCGCTCAGGTACTTGCCGACCGAGAGCATGATGCGCTCGGCGAGGTCGCTCACGCGGGCCCGTTCCGAGGCTCGGATCAGCGTGTAGCAGGCGCGCTTGGTGGCATCGAGCGTGGCGATGAAGTAGATCGACAGCACGAACACGAAGAAGCCGGTCGAGATCGCGGAGATGACCGAGGCGCCGAACGCGAGCGCCCCACCGCCGACGGTGGCCCAGAAGTTCGGGTCGGTGAGGATGCCCTGCACGGCGTCGACGATGCCCGCGAGCAGTCCGTTGGTGGCGTCGTTGACGTTGTCGTACCAGCCCGAGGACTCGGCGTTCGCGACCATCTTGGGGATGTTGGTGATGAGGCTCGTCGCCTGCTGGATCACGGGCGGAAGCACGATCCAGACGATGGCGACGACGACGCCGATGAAGAGCAGCATCACGACGACGATGGCCGAGGCGCGCTTCAGGCCCCGGCGCTCGAACCAGCGGATGAGCGGGTCGAGTCCGAGCGCCACGAACGCGGCGATGAAGACCGACAGGATCACGCTCTGCAGGTTGACCACGGCGATGCCCAGGAGCGCCGCGAGCATCACGCCGAGCGAGACGATGAACCCCCAGCGCAGCGGGTGGTTCGCGAAGAAGGTGCCGTTGCTCTGTGCGGGTTCGCGCCGCCGCATGCGGTCTGCCGTGTTCACGGCGTCAGTCTAGGGACGGCGGACTCCGGCGGACCGCCTGCCGCGCCGGGCGCGACGGCTCAGGCCGGGGTCGTCGGGGCGGAGGCCTCGTCGACCTCTCCCACGGCCGTGAGTCCCTCCGCCGCGGGACCGTCGTCGTCTTCGAGTTCGCGCTCGGCGGGTGTCGGGTTGCGCGGCGGGATCGTGAGCTCCTGGTAGTAGCGCTTGAACGCCGGGAAGTAGGTCTCCCACTCGGGCATGGCCGCGTGCGATCGCGCGGCGACGAGCCGGTCGAGGTAGTAGTCCCAGCCGGGACCCATGCTCGCGACATCCGTCTGGGGGTAGATGCGCTGACCGAAGGTCAGTGCCGTGAGCCCGCCCCGCTCGGTGAGGTTGGCGAGCAGCCGCATGTGCTGCGCGTCGCCGCCCGTGTCGACGACGAAGTGGTGCGGGGGGTCGCAGAAGAGGATGCTGACCGGCTCCCAGCCCTCGTCTTCGGCGTAGCCCTCCTCGGCGTTCATGCGGAACTTGACGGCTCCGGTCGCCGGGCTGCCGGTGTAGGTGCCGACCCAGGCCTTCATGGCGTTGCGATTCGTCAGGCTGAACCAGACGTCGACGATCGGTGCATGGAAGAGGCGGTCGAACTCGAGGTAGAGCCCGTCTGCCCTCTGCTGGTAGTGGCCGGTCGGTTTCACGGACATCGTCGCCCCCCGTTGGTTCGGTCATTTCAGGCTAAACCCGCATTGACGGTTCCTACTAGAGTGATGCGCATGAGTTCGAAGGCGCAGCAGCACGAAGAGGCGATGAACGTCACCGATGGCAAGTCCGGACTGTGGGGCTTCCTCGTCGGCCTCATCGTCGCGGCGTTCATCGCGATCCCGCTCTCGGCGGCGTTCTCGTTCGCGACGCACCCGAACACGCAGCAGCTGTTCTCGGGCCGGCTCGACGAGGCCAGCCAGGGCGGCTACACCGCGTTCTGGTGGCTCGCGACCATCTTCCTGGCCGCGCTGCCGTTCTTGGTGGGCTACGCCGTCGCGAACCTCTCGCGCAAGTCGCTCGCGATCGTCGGCGCGATCATCGCGCTGTTCATCATCGCGGCGCTCGTGCTGGGCCAGCTCTTCCTCGTCGTCTGAGCGACGACCTCACGACCTCCGAAGGCCGATCCGCCACGCGCGGGTCGGCCTTCGTCGTGCGTTGCGGCCGCGCCGGACCGTAGTGCGACGCTCGGCGGCGTCGGCGTCGGCGTCGGCGGCGGCGGCGTCGCGCGTCAGTCGCGGGCCGCGTCGAACGCGTCGCGTGCGCGCGTGATGCTCGTGTGGTTCGCCGAGGCCCACTCGACGAGTCCGAGCACGGGCAGCGCGAGTGAACGGCCGAGATCGGTGGCCGCGTACTCGACTCGAGGTGGGATCTCGGGGTAGCTCGTGCGCGACACGAGCCCGTCGCGTTCGAGGTTGCGCAGCGTCTGCGTGAGCATGCGGTGCGAGATGCCGTCGATGCTGCGATGCAGTTCGGTGAAGCGCATGGAGTGCTCGTGCAGCATGCGGATGACGAGCAGGCTCCACTTGTCGCCGACGCGCGAGAGCACCTCGCGGATGAGCCGGGTCTCGGAGTCCTCGGCGTCGCAGGCCGGCGGGGCGTCGCAGGCGTCGAGCCCGGTTGCCTCGGGGAGGCCGGCGCGGTCGTCGAGGCGGGCCGTTGCGGCATCCGTGATCGTCATGTCGTCCTTCGGGTTCGAGCGATCGGGGCGTTCCACAGGGGGGTCACGCACCTCGAGGTGCGTGACGCACGATGAAGTGCGGGGCGATGACGAATTAGAGTCACCGATCGTGCGTCACGCACTGATCGTAACCGACTTACTTTGGAGAACCTGACATGATCATCGCCCTCTGGATCGCCACCGGCCTGCTGGCCCTCGTCTTCCTCGCCGCCGGCACCGTGAAGAGCCTGACCCCGCGCGAGAAGCTCGTCGACAAGATGGCCTACATGGAGGACCTCTCCGACGGCCAGGCCCGCGCGGTCGGCATCCTCGAGTTCCTCGGCGCCCTCGGCCTGATCCTGCCCGCCGCGACCGGCATCCTGCCCTGGCTGACGCCCGTCGCCGCGTTCGCGCTCGCGCTCACCATGGCCGTCGGCACCGCCCTGCACGTCAAGCGCCGCGAGCCCGCCGTTCCGAGCATCGTGCTCGGCGTGTTCGCGCTGCTCGTGGGGCTCGGCTGGGTGTTCTTCGGCTGAATCCCGCGCGCGGCCGCTCAGGCGCCGGATGCTTCGAGCACCGCCATCGCGGCGTTGTGCCCGCCGATGCCGCTCACCGCGCCGCCGCGCACCGCGCCCGAACCGCAGAGCAGCACGCGCGGATGCCGCGTCGCGACGCCCCAGCGCTCCGCGGGCGTCGCGAGCGAGGCGCCCGGCTCCGCCCACGGCCACGACAGCGGCCCGTGGAAGATGTTGCCGCCCGGCATCGCGAGCGCGTGCTCGAGGTCGAGCGTGGTCTTCACCTCGATGCACGGCTCGCCCGCGGCATCCGTCGCGATGACATCGGCGATCGGCTCGGCGAGCACCGAGTCGAGCGAGGCGAGCACCTCGTCGCGCAGTCGCTCGCGCAGGCGGTCGTTGCCGAGCCGCTCGACGAGCCGGTGCGGCACGTGCAGGCCGAAGACCGTGAGGGTCTGCCAGCCGGCCTCGACGAGCTCGGGCGCGAGGATCGACGGGTCGCTCAGCGTGTGGCAGTAGATCTCGCACGGCAGCGGCGACGGCACCTCGCCGCGCGCGGCCGTGCGGAAGGCGGCGTCGAGCTGCGACTCGAGCTCGTTGATGTGGAACGTGCCCGCGAACGCCGCCTCGGGCGCGACCGTGGTGTCGCGGAGCCTCGGCAGGCGTGTGAGCAGCAGGTTGACCTTGACCTGGGCGCCCTCGGGCTCGGCCAGGTGGCGCAGGCGCTCCCGCACGACCGGCGGCAGGCCCACGCGCAGGTCGGGCACGAACGGCGACTGCACGGCCGGTGCGATCGCCGAGGTCTCGAGCGCCGCCTCGAACGCGGCCTCCGCTGCCGCCGCGTCGGCGGCGGTGTCGAGCAGGCGTGCGAGCACGGCCGGGGCGACGTTCGCGAGCACGGTGCCCGCGGTCGCGGCGTGCTCGACCCCGTCGTGCAGGTAGACCACGTCGCCGCGAGGGTCGACCGAGATCACCTCGGCGTCGGTGACGAGCGTCGCGCCCGCCTCGCGGGCGGCCCGGGCGAGCTCGCCGGTCACGGCGCCCATGCCGCCGACGGGCACGTCCCAGTCGCCGGTGCCGCCGCCGATCACGTGGTACAGGAAGCACCGGTTCGCGTCGAGCGACTCGTCGTCGAGGTCGGTGAACGTGCCGATGAGGCCGTCGGTCGCGACGACGCCGCGCACGAGGTCGCTCGAGAACCGCGTGTCGACGACCTCGCCGAGCGGGCGTTCGACGAACTCGCGCCAGAGCCGGTCGTCGCCCAGGAGCGCCCGCGCCTCGTCGCGCGTCGGCAGCGGTTCGGTGAGCGTCGGGAAGAGCGACTCGGCGACGCGCACGGTGTCGTCGGAGAACGCGGTCCAGGCGTCGGCATCGGCCGCGGCATCCACTCGCGCGAAGGCCGCTGCGGATGCCTCGGGCGAGGCGTCGGCGTCGACCAGCAGGCCGCGCGAGGGGTCGCGGGGGTCGGGCGTGTACGACGAGTAGCGTCGGCGCACGAGCCGGATGTCGAGGCCGAGGTCGTCGATGATGCGTTGCGGCAGCAGGCTCACGAGGTACGAGTAGCGCGAGAGGCGCGCGTCGACGCCGTCGAACGCCTGCGCCGAGACGGCGGCGCCGCCGAGGTGGTCGTCGCGTTCGAGGAGCAGCACGCTGCGTCCGGCGCGGGCGAGGTAGGCGGCGGCGGTGAGGCCGTTGTGTCCGCCGCCGACGATGACGACGTCGTGGTCGGTGCGGGCGGCTGCGGGCTGGGGGAGGGCCATCACCCGAGCGTAGTCGGCCGTCGCACGAGGACATCCGGGAAAGAAATTACTGACAAGTCAGTAAGTCCTCCCATATGCTGACGTCGCGACCGCGCCGAGGATGGCGTCGGCCGTGCACCACCTCGCACTGATCCGGCACCACGGCGGCGCGATCTGCCGCCGGCCGACGTTCAAAGGAGAACCTTGTGATGCAACGCACCCGGGCGGATCACCCGCCCACTCGCACCGGCCGACGCCTCGGCGCAGGGGCGGCCATCGCCGCACTGGCTATCGCCGGCAGTGCGCTCGGCGCCGCGCCCGCGTATGCGGCAGAGCCCGACTTCGGGCCCAACGTGACGATCTTCGACGAGACCTGGACCGCCGACCAGATCAGCGCAGCGCTCATGGCGGCCTCGACCGAGGCCGAGTTCAGCCTGAACCGGCACCAGTTCTTCTTCAAGCCAGGCACGTACGGCTCGGCCGCAGGGCAGGACAACCCGGCCACCGCGACCGGCATCGTGAACTCCGAGCTCGGCTACTACCAGGCCGTCGCCGGGCTCGGCGCCTCGCCCGAGGACGTCCGCATCAACGGCGCGATCCACGTCGAGCCCGTGCGCCAGTGCGAGGCGAACCCGTGGGACTGCCAGCAGCCCGGTTCGCTCACTCGGTTCTGGCGTTCGATGTCGAACCTCACGTTCAACCCCATCCAGCGCCCGGTCGGCATCGACGCCGACCGGCCGTTCCCGAGCGGCATCACGAACGCGCACCAGATGCGCTTCGCCGTCTCGCAGGCGGCTCCGCTGCGACGCATCAACATCGAGGGCGACCTCACGCTGATGGGCCGCGTCGGCGAATACGCGTCGGGCGGCTACCTCGCGAACTCGAAGGTCTCCGGTGAGATCCTGAGCGGCTCGCAGCAGCAGTGGTTCACGCGCGACTCGAGCGTCGGCACCTGGAACGGCGGCGTCTGGAACATGGTGTTCTCGGGCGTCGAGGGTGCGCCGGCGACCGACTTCGGTCCCCAGCCCGGCGGCGGCAACGGCAACAAGACGAACGTCGGCGACACGCCGATCAACCGCGAGTCGCCCTTCCTCTACCTCGACGGCGACGACTACAAGGTGTTCGTGCCGAAGGCGAAGCAGGACACGAGCGGCGTCGACTGGTCGACGGATGCCTCTGCCGGGGAGTCGATCTCGATCGACGACTTCTTCATCGCGCACGAGGGCGCCACGGCCGCGCAGCTGAACGCCGCGCTCGCCGCGGGCAAGCACCTGCTCATCACGCCCGGCGTGTACTACCTCGACGCACCGCTCCAGGTCGAGGACGCCGGCACCGTGGTGCTGGGCCTCGGCTACGCCTCGCTCGTACCCACCGCGGGCAACGCGGCGATCGAGGTCGGCGACGTCTCCGGCGTCAAGATCGCCGGCCTCACGGTCGATGCCGGCGAGGTGCTCTCCGACGTGCTCGTGAAGGTCGGCCCCGACGGCGCGAGCGCGTCGGACCCCGCCGACCCGACGACGCTCAGCGACGTGTTCATCCGCGTCGGCGGACCGTGGGCCGGCAAGGCGACGACGAGCATCGAGGTCAACAGCCCCGACACGCTGCTCGACCACATCTGGGCCTGGCGCGCAGACCATGGCGAGGGCGTCGGCTGGACGTCGAACGTCGGCGACCACGGCGTCGTCGTGAACGGCGACGACGTCACGGCGCTCGGCCTCTTCGTCGAGCACTACCAGAAGAACCAGGTCATCTGGAACGGCGAACGCGGCCGCACGATCTTCTTCCAGAGCGAGATCCCGTACGACCCGCCGACCCAGGGCGCCTACAAGGACGGCAACCGCCTCGGCTACGCGGCGTACCGGGTCGGCGACCAGGTGCGGCACCACCTCGCGCAGGGTCTCGGCGTGTACTCGTTCTTCGACAACCAGTACAACCAGAGCCAGGACATCTTCGTCGAGAGCGGAGTCCAGGTGCCGCAGCGTCCGGGCGTGCGCGTCGAGTCGGCCGTCTCGGTCAAGCTCAACGGCACGGGCGGCATCAAGCACATCGTCAACGACCAGGGCGACGCGGCCCAGGGCGCCGGCGGCGGCATCTCGAAGTTCCTCGCGGTCTACGAGTCGGCCACCGACCCGAACGCGCAGAACCTGCAGGTGACCGTGCCCGAGGGCGCGCCCGGCGAGTTCGTGTGGAGCATCGACGGCACGAACGACATCGTCGATCTCGGCACGGCCGTCGAGAACGGCGACCACTTCGCGGCCGCGGGCTCGATCAACCCCGTGCGGGTCACCGACACGCGTCGGGGCTCGACCCCCTGGTCGGTCTCGGCTCAGGTGGGCGACTTCGAGTCGCCGGCCGGCTCGTTCGGGGGTAAGTTCCTCGGATGGGCGCCGAAGGTCGTCGAGGCCGGCGGCGGTGCCGTGGCAGGCGCGGCAGTGCAGTCGGGCTTCGTGAGCGGCAACGGCCTCGCCGATGCGTCGACCCTCGGCAGCGCGCCGGCCGGTCACGAGCGCGGTTCGGCCAAGCTCGGGGCCGACCTCGACCTGAGGATCCCGGTCGCCGCGACCGACGGCACCTACCGCGCCACCCTCACGATCACCGGTCTCGGCTGATCGCGCGCGGTTGATCGGTCCGGGCCGGACTTCGACCGGCCCGGACCACCCCGGCCGGGGCGAGCGCGTGTGCGGCGCTCGCCCCGGTTAGCCCCCGTTCCACCCTCGACGACGAGGAGCACCATCATGCGCACCGCGCCAGCCACCGACATCCGTTCGCCTCGCCCTCGCGGCGCCGCCCGAGCCGCCGTGCTCGCGGCCGGAGTGGCCGCGGCGCTCGCCGCGGCACTCGCCGCGCCGACCGCACCTGCCTCTGCCGAGGAGGCCGATGGCCCGGAGGTCACGTGGGGCGTGCGGACCGCCGACACCTCGTGGGGCGATGGTCGCGAGAACTACGCGTACGCCGTCGACGCCGGCGAGACCGTCGAAGACGCGCTCATCATCGCGAACCACGACGTCGTGCCGATCGAGCTCGACGTCTACGCCGCCGACGCCTTCACGACCGCCGACGGGTTGCTCGACGTCGCGACGCGCGACGTCCGGCCGCGCGAACTCGGCGCATGGGCGGTTCCCGCGGTCGACCGCGTGACCGTGCAGCCGGGCGAGGCCGTCGAGGTGCCGTTCACGATCACGGTCCCGCCGAACGCGACCCCCGGCGATCACGCCGGTGGCATCCTGACCGCGCTGGCCGACCCCGAGGTCGACAGTGGGCTGACCGTCGACCGGCGGCTGGGCATCCGGATCCACCTGCGCGTCGGCGGGGAACTCGCGCCGGCGCTCGCAATCGACGACCTGCACGTCGACTACGCCGGCACCCCGAATCCGTTCGGCACCGGTGCCGCGACCGTGACCTACACGGTGCGGAACTCGGGCAACACCCGGCTCGCGGCGACCCAGGACGTCGCGCTGACCGGGCCGTTCGGCATGCTGCCGGTGGCCGCGGCAGGCGTCGCCGAGGTCCCCGAGCTCCTCCCGGGCGAGACCTGGCCCGTCGAGGTGCAGGTCGAGGGCGTCGTCCCGGCCTTCGTGCTCACGGCCGCCGTGACCCTCGACCCGGTGTCGCCGACCGACACGTCACCCGCCCCGACGACGGTGGTCGAGTCCTCCTCGACCGCTGCCGTGCCGTGGACGCTGCTCCTGCTCGTGCTGCTGGTCGCCGCGGCGATCGTCGTCTGGGTGCGGCTCGCCCGTCGTCGTCGGGCCCAGCGCAAGGTCCGCGAGGATGCCCGCGTGCAGGAGGCCGTCGACCGGGCGCTGCGCGAGCGCGAGGCGACGGACGGTGGTGTCGCGGGCGCGTCCACTTCGTCGTCCGAGCCGCAGCGCGAGCCGGCGCCCGAGTCGGACCGCGAACCGGAGGCTGAACCCGAACCCGAACCCGAACCCGAACCCGCCGGTCGGCCGTAGCCCACGGCGCGAACCGACGAGGGCGGGCGGATGCCGCATCCGCTCGCCCTTCGTCCTGCGCCGGGGTCAGCCGAGATCTGCGTCGAGCATCGACGAGGCGACCGAACGGATCAGCGCGGTGACCTCGTCGCGCGACTTCGTGCCGGCGAGGATGTCCATGACGAGGCCGTCTTCGAGTGCGACGAGCGCCCAGGCCACGCCGCCGACGTCGAGGCGCGGACGGAACGCTCCAGTGGCGACCCCGTCGTCGAGGATCTCGCGGTAGATCGCGACCTGGCGTCGATCGAGCGCGTGGTCGGCGTCGTTGAGCAGGGGGTCGCGCAACCCGAGCGACCAGAACTCGTAGAGGATGCGGGACTCGTCGCCGGCGAGGCCCCCGGTGGAGCCGGCCTCGATGGCCGCGACGAGTCGGCCGACGGGGTCGGCCGCCCCGGCCACGGCCGAGTGGATCGTCTCGATGAAGCGGTCGCTCGCCGAGTAGACGAGTTCGCGGACGAGGTCGCCGAGTCCGTCGAAGTAGTAGAGCACCGCGGAGGGTTCCATGCCGGTCGCCGTGGCGACGGCCCGCAGCGTGGTGCCTTCGGCGCCCTCGCGCACGGCGACGTCGCGCGCCGCCTCGAGGATCGCGAGCCGGCGCTCGGCGCGGCGGTTGGGGCGGGGCATCCGCCCATTCTGCCGCAGCGGTGCGAGTTGGACGAGCGCCACTCGCCGAAATCTGAATGCCGTGCAGAAAACCCTTGACACTCCGGGATCGTTAAGTTTGAATGCCATTCAAATAATGAACGGCATTCAAACAATGACTCGCGTCGAAGGAGACCGATGATCCAGACCCCGGCAGAGACCGCCCGCACGGCGGCCGCCGATGCTCCAGACAAGGGCCTGCGCCCGAACGCGATCGGCCTCGGTCGCATCGTCGCGCTCGGCCTCGCCGCCGTCGCGCCCGCCTACAGCCTCGCCGTCACGCTCGGCTACGTGGTCGGCGCGGTCGGCGTGCACACGCCCGCGGCCTTCCTGCTCGGCTTCGTGCCGATCCTCTTCACGGCTCTCGCCTTCCGCGACCTGAACCGTGCCATGCCCGACTGCGGCGGCGTCTTCGTCTGGATCTCGCGAGCACTCGGCCCCGTCGCCGGCTGGTTCTTCGGCGGCTGGGTGCCGCAGGTCGCCACGTTCATCGCGACCGCCGCGCTCGCCCAGGTGGCCACGGTCTACCTCCTCGCCGCGGTCGGCCTCGATGCCGTCGCCGAGAACCCGGTCGCGGTGGTCTCGATCGCCGTCGGGCTGATCGCCCTCAGCGCCGCCGTGGCGGTGCGCGGCATCGAGCTCGCAGCGTGGGTGCAGTACGCGCTCATCGCCCTCCAGATCATCGCGATCGGCGGGTTCTGCGTCGGCGCGTTCGGGGCGATGGCCGCCGGCACCGCGCCCTCGACCGGTGAAGCGCCGAACCTCGGATGGTTCAACCCGTTCGCGCTCGACGATCCGGCCGGCCTCGTCGCGGGCGTCATCCTCTGCCTGTTCATCTACTGGGGCTGGGACGCCCTCATCGCCGTCAACGAGGAGACCACCGACCGATCGAAGACGCCCGGCCGCGCCGTCGTCGTCTCGACCGTCATCCTGCTCGTGCTGTACTGCGGCGCGTCCGTCGCGGCCCTCGGATACGGCGGCGTCGACCTCATCACCGCCGACGGCGCGATCGACGACGTGTTGTCGGTGCTGGGCCCGCACGCCACGGGCGAGGTGTTCGGGCGCGTCATCACCGTCGCGATCGGGCTCTCCGCGCTCGCCGCCCTGTTCACGGTCGCGGTCAGCACCCCGCGCTCGTGGCTGAGCATGGCGACCTACCGAGCGCTTCCGGCGGCGATCACCCGCGTGCACCCCCGGCACCGCACGCCGAGCACCGCCACCTGGTGGTGGGCGGGCATCAGCGCGGTCACGATCGTGCTGCTGACGCTGATCTCGGCCGAATTCATCGGGCTCGCGATCCTCGCGATCGGACTCATGGTCGCGGCGTACTACGCGGTCACCGCGATCGCGGCCGTCGTCTACTTCGCGCCCGACCTGCGTCGCAACCCGAAGCAGCTCGTCATCGCCGGCATCCTTCCCGCGCTCGGCGCGCTGCTCATGCTCGTCGCGTTCGTCGCGAGTGCGCTCGACATGGCGCGGCCCGAGTACGTGGGTGAGTCGATCCTCGGCGTCGGCACGGTGTTCTGGATCGGCGTCGGCGCCCTGGTGCTCGGCGTCGTCGTGACGCTCGCCGTCCGTCCGGCGTTCCCCGAGTTCTTCGGCCGCCGCACGATCCCGGTCGGCACCGTGTCGGACGACGGCTTCGTGATCGCCGACTCCGTCGAGACCGTGCCCGCCGCGGCATCCCTCACCGCCCAGAACGACCGAGAGGTGCGCTGATCATGCGAACCCTGTCCATCGCCGCCATCCAGACCTCGCCCGTCGCCTTCGACCTCGCCGCCACCTGGTCTCGGTTCGAGGCCCAGGTGCGCAAGGTCTTCGAGCTCCGACCGCACGTCGACCTCGTCGTCGTTCCGGAGCTGCTGCTCGCCGCGCCCGGACCGCTGCTCGCCGACGACCCCGGGTTCGACGAACGGGCCGCCACCGCGATCCCCGGCCCGCTGACCGATCGGCTCGGCGCGCTCGCGCGCGAACTCGGCGTCTGGCTCGTGCCCGGCTCGCTCGTCGAGCGCGGTGACGACGACCGCCTGTACAACACGGCCGTCGCGATCTCGCCTGAGGGCGAGGTCGTCGCGCGCTACCGCAAGCTGTTCCCGTGGCGTCCCTACGAGGAACTCACGCCGGGGCGCGACTTCACGACCTTCGAGATCCCGGGGGTCGGCCGCATCGGACTCGCGATCTGCTTCGACGGCAGCTTTCCCGAGGTCGCCCGCCAGCTCGCCTGGCTCGGCGCCGAGGTGATCATCCAGCCCACGCTGACCACCACGCGCGACCGCGAGATGGAGGTGGTCATGGCGAGGGCGAACGCGTTCGCGAACCAGGTCTTCGTCGTCAACCTCAACGGCTCGGCGCCATCGGGGGTCGGCGAGAGCGTGCTCGTCGACCCCGAGGGCACGATCCTCCAGCACGCGTCCGAGGGCGAGGAGGTCGTGTTCGCCGTGCTCGACCTCGACCGCGTCTCGCAGGTGCGGGAGTACGGCACGTTCGGACTGAACCGCCCGTGGGCGCAGCTCGCCGACCAGTGCGCGCTCGTCGAGTACCCGATGTTCGGCGGGGCGAAGATCGTCGCGCCGAGCTGGGCGACGCCCATGGAGTAGGTCCGCCGCGAGACCCGACGAAGGGCGAGCGGATGCGGCATCCGCTCGCCCCTCGGTCATGCCCGACGCCGTCGGGCGACCCGCCGGCCGGGTCAGCGCGCCCGGCGCATCGACCGCACGCCCACGAACACGCCGATCGCGCACGTGACGACGGCCGCGATCAGCCCGCCGAGCACGTTCGGGTCGGCGAAGTCGCCCGCGAGCAGCGCGCGCTCGGCGTCGACGAGGTAGCTGAGCGGGTTCACGGCGGCGGCGACCTGCATCCACGCGGGGCCGTCGTCGAGGGGAAGCAGCATGCCCGACAGGATCATGAGCGGGAACAGCAGCGTCTGGTGCACCATCCAGAACATCCAGTCGCGGTTGCGGCACGCGAGCGCGAGCGCGTAGCTGAGGGCGCCGAAGCCGATGCCGAAGATCGCGAGCACGCCGAGGCCGGCGACGAGCCCTGGCACGTCGACGCTGAAGCCGAACGGCACCGCGACGAGCACGACGATCGTGCCCTGGATGACGAGCGGCACGACCTCCTTCAACGCGCGGCCGACGAGGAGTGCACTGCGCGACAGCGGGGCGACGAGCGTGCGCTCGTGCGATCCGGTCTGCATCTCGAACAGCAGGTTCGCGCCGGTCGACGCGGTGCCGAACAGTGCGACCATCACGAGGATGCCCGGCACGAACCACTGCAGCGTGCCGGCGACGTCGCCGCCCGAGGCGCCGACGAGCAGCGGGCCGAACAGGCCGAGGAACACGAGCGGCTGCACGAGCGAGAAGATCACGCTGAACGGGTCGCGCACGAGCGGGCGGGTCTCGCGCACGTAGACGGCGGCGGTGTCGCGGATGAATCCCGTGGGGCGGGCGGTGGGTGCGGTGGTGGTCATCGGAGTGGTCCTTTCAGGAGCGGAGCGTTGATCAGGCGGCGACGGATGCGGCGGGCTCGGCCTCGCGGGCATCCGCGGCGTCGGTGTCGGTGTCGGCGTCGGGCTCGGCGTGCGCGGCCTCCTCACGGAGGCTCCGGCCGGTGAGCGCGAGGAACACGTCGTCGAGGGTCGGCTGTCGGTGGGTCGCGGCGACGACGTCGAGTCCGGCGTCGTCGAGCTCGCGGATCCAGGTCGGCAGCGCGCGGTCGCCGGCCTGCGCGGTGACGGCCACCACGTGCGGGTCGCCCGGCTCGACCGAGCCGTCGATGCGCCGGGCGGCTGCCGCGGCATCCGTCGTCGAACCGAACGTCAGCGTCACGCGGTCGCCCGCGAGCGAGGACTTGAGCGCGGCCGCCGTGTCGTCGGCGATGACCGTGCCGTGGTCCATGACCATGACCCGCTCGGCGAGCTGGTCGGCCTCGTCGAGGTAGTGCGTCGTGAGGAAGATCGTCGTGCCGGTCGAGCGGCGCAGGTCGACGATGTGCTCCCACAGGTTGGCCCGGCTGTGCGGGTCGAGGCCGGTCGACGGCTCGTCGAGGAACAGCAGCTCGGGGCGGTGGATGAGGCCGAGCGCGATGTCGAGCCGGCGCTTCTGCCCGCCCGAGAGCTGCTGCACCGTGCGGGCCGCGACCTGGCCGAGCTCGAGCGACTCGATGAGCTCGTCGGTCCGTGCGCGGGTCTCGCGCCGGCCCATGCCGTAGAACGCGCCCTGCGCGTGCAGCTCGTCGCGCACGCGCTGCGTGTGGCCGCCCGAGTTGCCCTGCCCGACGTAGCCGATGCGACGGCGCACGCCCGCGGCATCCGTTCGGATGTCGCAGCCGGCGACGATCGCCTCGCCCGCGGTCGGGGGCAGCAGCGTCGTGAGCATGCGGAGCGTCGTCGACTTCCCGGCGCCGTTCGGGCCGAGGAACGCGACGAGCTCGCCCTCGCCGACCGACAGGTCGAGGGGGCGGACGGCCTCGACGACCTGCCCCTTGGAGCGGAACGTCTTCGTGAGGCCTGTGGCGGTGATCATCTGGTTCGAGGAGTTCGGCTGGTTCGTCATACCTGCACTCTCCTCGGCGATCCGGTCAACTTCTGTCCGGTTTCGGAGGAGAATTCAGAACATGGCCGCCACCACCACGAGAACCCTCGAACTGCTGTCGCTGCTGCAGAGCCACCGGCACTGGACCGCCCGCGAGCTCGTCGACCGGCTCGACGTGAGCGAACGCACCCTGCGTCGCGACGTCGAGCGGTTGCGCGAGCTCGGGTACGGCATCGAGTCGCTGCGGGGGAGCGCGGGCGGATACCGGCTCGAAGCCGGCACCGGCCTGCCCCCGTTGCTGCTCACCGACGACGAGGGCGTGGCGATCGCCGTCGGGCTGCGCTCGCAGGCGACCGCGGGGCTGCGCGGCGCCGAGCACACGACGCTCAGCGCGCTGGCCAAGATCGAGCAGGTGCTGCCCGCCGCGCTCCGACGGCGGATCGAGGCGCTGCAGTCCCACGCCGCGGTCGGGGCGGGCATCGGCGGCGGCCGGGCGGTCGGCGCGGGCGGCGGTGCCGGTGGCGGTGCCGGTCGCCCCTCGCCCGAGGTCGACTCCGAGCTGCTCGGCCTGCTCGCGCTCGCCTGCCGCGACTCCGAGCGGCTGCGCTTCAGGTACACGGATGCCACGGGCGGGTCGTCTGCGCGCTCGGTCGAGCCGCACCGGCTCGTGCCCGTCGCCCGCCGCTGGTACCTGCTCGCGTTCGACCGCGACCGCGACGACTGGCGCACGTTCCGCCTCGACCGCATCAGCGATCCCTTCCAGACGCGCGTGAACTTCGAGCCGCGACCGATGACCGACGACGAGGCGCGCGAGCGCGTCGAACGGGCACTGCGCTGGCGCGAGCGCACGGTGTCGATGCGCATCGTGGCGGCCGTGCCGCGCGACGAGCTCGTCGCGCACCTCGGCTGGTGGGGCCGCGACGTCGTCGCGATCGACGACGGGCACTGCGCCTGGCCGCTCGAGGCGGATCAGGTCGAGAACCTCGTGATGGCGCTCATGTGGATGCCGCGGGGCATCGAGTACCGCGTCGAGGGGTCGCCCGAGGTGCAGGCCTTCATCGCCGAGCAGGCCGGGCGGTTCGCGGCGGCAGCAGTGGTCGAACCCTGAGCCGGGTCGCAGTGCTGGAGCGGTTTCGATTGCGGATGTCGGTGGGCGGGCGTTGCATGGGCGCATGGACATCGCCTTCATCGCCGGGTTCGGGCCGATCGGCACGGCCGACTCCGCTTCGCACGACTTCTGGGCGGGGGCCCTCCGCATCCCGTTCCACGAGAACTCGCCGGGGTACTTCCACACCGAAGACGTCGAGGGTGCCAAGGCGTTCGCCATCTGGCCCCTGACCCAGGCGGCCGAGGCGACCTTCGGCGCGACCGAATGGCCCGCCGACCGACCGGTGCCGCAGGCCTGGGTCGAGTTCGACGTGGCATCACCGGCCGCCGTCGCCGAGGCGGTCGAGGAGCTGCGTGCCGCGGGCCACGAGATCCTCGTCGGCGCGCACGACGAGCCGTGGGGGCAGACGACCTCGCGCCTGATGAGCCCCGAGGGGCTGCTCGTGGGAGTCAGCTACACGCCCTGGATGCACGAGCAGGCCTGACCTCCGAGCACGGGGCCGGGCGTCGTGGTGCCGGGCCGGGCGGGCCGGGGCGTGCGACGCGACAGAGGGCGAACGGCCCGCTCAGTCGGCCTTCTCGAGCGTGCCGATCTCGGAGCCGTCCTGGTCGATCACGGTCATCGTGTCGTCGGCGATGGTCGCCTGGCTCAGGCCCTCGAGCCACGTGTCGACGCCCTCGCACGCCTTCCTGGTCTGCGCGACCTCGTGGAACTCGACGTGGTCGGACTCGTCGACCGTCCACGTGCCGGTGAGCCGGTTGCAGCCGTCGGTGCCGGTCAGCCCGCCGCCGTCGGCGAGCACGAGCGACGGAGCGCTCATGTCCGACGTGTCGCCCCAGGTGCCGACCGGGTCGACCGATCCGCCTCGATCATCGCCCTCTTCGCCCAGGCATCCCGTCAGCAGCAGCAGGGTCGCCGCCGCGACCGCCGCCATCGCCATCCCCCGATGTGCGTTCATGCACGCAGGCTAGCCGGTCGGGGCGCGGGTACGCCAGCATCACCGCCGCGGGAGCCCCTAGGCCCGACCGTCGCCGTCGGGCACGACCGTCGCGGCGGCGGCGCGCGCGAGGGCGTCGCGGCAGGCGACGACCGCGGGGCGTGCGGCGGCCGCGAGCCGGGTCGAGGTGAAGATCTCGCGCTGCGGATGCCCCGGCAGGTCGACGAGTGCGACGCTCGGCGCCTCGCCGGCCCACACGAGGTCGGGCAGCAGGCCGACGGCGTTGCCCGTGCGGATGAGCCGGATGTGCGCCATGAGGTCGGCCGACTCGAACCGCACGTCGGGCTCGAACCCGGCGTCGCGGCAGAGCTGCTCCGCCCACTCGCGCGACGCCGTGCCGCGGGGCTCGAGCACCCACGGCATGCCGATCGCGGCGGCGAGCATGCGCGACGGGTCGGGGTCGCCGCGCGGCATGAGACGGGTCGGGTGCGGAGGCAGCGCGAGTCGGATCGCGTCGCCGGCGAGCCGCACCCGGTCGAGCTCGTCGCGGTGCGCGCGCGTGTGCGCGGGGTACTGCTCGGCGATGACGAGGTCGAAGTCGCGGGCGGCGACCTCGAAGAGCCCCGCCTCCGGCTCGCGCTCGGTGACCTCGACGCGGAGGTTCGGGTGCTCGGCCCGCAGCAGCGTGAGCGCCTGGGGCACCATGGCGTGCGCCGCCGACTGGAACACGGCGATGCGCACCGTGCCGCCGACGTCGGTCAGCGACCGCGCGACATCCGCTTCGGCCTCCTCGAGCCGGTCGAGCACGGCGCGGGCGTGGCCCACGAGCAGCTCGGCCTGCGCGGTGAGCTGCACGCGTCGGCCGACCTGCACGAGCAGGGGAACCCCGGCCTCGCGCTCGAGCAGGCTGAGCTGCTGCGACACCGACGAGGGGCTGTACGACAGGGCCTCGGCGACGGCCGAGAGCGTGCCGCGCTGGCTCAGTTCGACGAGCAGCCGCAGGCGTCGCACGTCGAGCATGGGCGGCCTCCGGCATCCGTTCGGGTCGGGTCTCGAATCATTCGGTTCTGCTGAACAGTATCCATCGGATTCATTCGCTTTACCGAACGGATGCCCCGACGCATGCTTAACCCGACAGGCGCAGCGAACCCCAGGGCGCCCGGAGCAAAGGACACTACCCTCGTGACCATGTCGGACCCCGCCACCATCGTGACGTCGAGCACGGAGCGCGTCGTCGCCCTGGTGCGCCGCTGGCTCGCCGAGAGCGCCGAGCACCCCGCCGAAGTCTCCGCCGAGCGACTCGCCGGCGTGCTGAAGGACCCGAACGGCCTCGCCTTCACCGTCGGCTTCGTCGACGGCGTCATGCGGCCCGAGGACCTGGGCGTCGCCGGTCGCAACCTCGCGCAGGTCGCGAAGCTGACCCCGAAGTTCCTGCCGTGGTACCTGCGTGCCGCGATCCGCGTCGGCGGCGTCTTCGCGCCGGTGCTCCCGTGGGTCGTCGTGCCCATCGCCCGCCGGGTGCTGCGCGCCATGGTGGGCCACCTCGTGCTCGACGCAACGCCCGCCAAGCTCGGGCCCGCCATCGCGCACCTCCGCGAGTCGGGCAACCGCCTGAACCTCAACCTGCTCGGCGAGGCCGTGCTCGGTGAAGACGAGGCCGACCGCCGCCTCAAGGGCACGACCGAGTTCCTCGCGCGCGACGACGTCGACTACGTGTCGATCAAGGTCTCGAGCGTCGTCAGCCAGCTCTCGATGTGGTCGTTCGACGAGGCCGTCGCGAAGGTCGTCGCCAAGCTCACCCCGCTCTACGAGCTCGCGGCGAAGAACGAGGCGCGCGGCAAGGCCAAGTTCATCAACCTCGACATGGAGGAGTACCGCGACCTCGACCTCACGATCGCGGTCTTCACGGCGCTCCTCGACCAGCCGCAGCTGAAGCAGCTCGAGGCCGGCATCGTGCTGCAGACCTACCTGCCCGACGCGCTCGGCGCCATGCAGCGCCTGAACGAGTGGGCGACCCGTCGTCGCTCCGAGGGCGGCGCACCCATCAAGGTGCGCGTCGTCAAGGGCGCCAACCTCGCGATGGAGCACGTCGACGCCGCCGTGCACGGTTGGCCGGTCGCGACCTACGGCACCAAGCAGGACTCCGACACCAACTACAAGCGCGTGCTGCGGTGGTCGATGACCCCCGAGCGCACGGATGCCGTCAAGCTCGGCATCGCCGGGCACAACCTGTTCGACGTGGCCGACGCGTGGGTCACCGCCGTCGACCGAGGCGTCACCGGCCGGATCGAGTTCGAGATGCTGCTCGGCATGGCCACCGGACAGGCCGAGGCCGTGCGCGGCGACGTCGGCAACCTGCTGCTCTACACGCCCGTCGTGAACCCCAGCGAGTTCGACGTCGCGATCGCCTACCTCGTGCGCCGCCTCGAAGAGAACGCGAGCCAGGAGAACTTCATGTCGGCGGTCTTCGACCTCGCGTCGAACGCCCGCCTGTTCGACCGCGAGGAGCAGCGCTACCTCGCGTCGCTCGCCGCGCTCGAAGCCGACCTCGACTCCACGGCGGCACCCGCCCCGAACCGCGTGCAGAACCGTCGCACCGAGTGGACCGAGGAGTCCTTCGCCGCGGCGATGGCCCCGAAGGACGCCCCCGCGCCCGGTGCCGAGCACGAGGCCGACGAGTCGCTCACGAGCGTGGTGCTCGGCATCCGCCGCGGAAGCCTCGGCGACGGCCTCGACGCGTTCGACGGCATCGACGGGGCGACGGCCCTCGACGGCGCACCTGCGCCGCAGGGTTCGGGCGTGACGCCCGGGTTCTCGAACGAGCCCGACACCGATCCGGCGCTCGCCGCGAACCGCGACTGGGGTCGCCGCATCCTCGCCCGCGTGCCCGAGTCGCGCCTCGGCATCGAGACGATCGCCGCGGCGCGCATCGACGACGCCGCGACCCTCGACCACGTCGTCGCCGTCGCCGCCGAGCGCGGCCGGGCATGGGGCCAGCTCTCGGGCGACGAGCGCGCCGCCGTGCTGCACCGCGCCGGCCTCGCCCTCGCGGCGAACCGCGACCGGCTCATCGAGGTCATGGCCGCCGAGACCGGCAAGACCATCGCCGAGGCCGACCCCGAGATCAGCGAGGCGATCGACTTCGCGCACTACTACGCCGAGCGGGCCCGCGAGCTCGACCGGGTGCAGGGCGCCGAGTTCGTGCCGTCGAAGGTCACGGTCGTGACCCCGCCGTGGAACTTCCCGGTCGCGATCGCCGCCGGCGGCGTGCTCGCCGCGCTCGCCGCTGGCTCGGCCGTCGTCATCAAGCCCGCGAAGCTCGCCCAGCGCTCGGGCGCCGTCATGGTCGAGGCCCTGTGGGAGGCCGGCATCCCGCGCGACCTGCTCGTGCTCGTCGACCTCGCGCAGCGCGAGCTCGGCAGCCGTCTCGTCAGCCACCGCTCGGTCGACCGCGTCATCCTCACCGGCGCGTACGAGACCGCGAAGCTGTTCCGCTCGTTCCGCCCCGACCTGCCGCTGCTCGCCGAGACGAGCGGCAAGAACGCCATCATCGTCACGCCGTCGGCCGACCTCGACCTCGCGGCATCCGACGTCGTGAAGAGCGCGTTCGGCCACGCCGGCCAGAAGTGCTCGGCCGCGTCGCTCGTGATCCTGGTCGGCTCGGTCGCCAAGTCCGAGCGCTTCATGCGCCAGCTCGTCGACGCGACGATGTCGCTCAAGGTCGGCTGGCCCGAGCACGCGACCAGCCAGATGGGCCCGCTCGTCGAGCCCGCGAACGGCAAGCTCGAGCACGCGCTCACCCAGCTCGGCATCGGCGAGGAGTGGCTCGTCGAGCCGAAGCGCCTCGACGACACGGGCCGGCTCTGGTCGCCCGGCGTGCGCACCGGCGTCGCGCCCGGCTCCTACTTCCACCTCACCGAGTTCTTCGGCCCCGTGCTCGGCGTCATGCACGCGAAGAACCTCGACGAGGCCATCCGCATGCAGAACGCGGTCGACTACGGCCTCACCGCCGGCCTGCACTCGCTCGACTCCGACGAGGTCGCGACCTGGCTCGACCGCGTCGAGGCCGGCAACCTCTACGTCAACCGCGGCATCACGGGCGCGATCGTGCAGCGCCAGCCGTTCGGCGGCTGGAAGCGCTCGGCCGTGGGCGCCGGCTCGAAGGCCGGAGGTCCGAACTACCTCTTCGGCCTCGGCGACTGGGTGCCCCAGCACGACGCCACGTCGGGCTCGCTGCACCTGCGCGGCCTCGAGAAGCGCGTCTCCGAGGTCATCGAGGCCTCGCAGTCGTCGATCGACTTCGAGTCGTTCGAGGTGCTCCGCCGCTCCGCCCTGTCCGACCAGATCGCGTGGACCGAGGAGTACGCGACCGTGAAGGACGTCTCCGGCGTCGGCGTCGAGCGCAACCTCTTCCGCTACCGCTCGCTCCCCGTCGCCATCCGCATCGGCGAGGCCGCGACCCTCGGCGAGGGACTCCGCGTGATCGCCGCGGGCGTGCTCGCCGGCTCGGCGCTGACCGTCTCGACCGCGCACGACCTGCCGAAGGGCGTGGCGCAGCTGCTCGGGGCGAAGAACGTCGACATCCGTCGCGAGGGCGACGCCGCGTGGCTCACCCGGGTCTCGAAGAAGGGCGTCGGCGCGTCGCGCGTGCGCATGGTCGGCGGCAACCCCGTCGCACTCGCGGTCGCGCTCGAGGGCACGCCCGATGTCGCGGTCTGGTCGCACCGGGCCACGCCGTCGGGTCGCGTCGAGCTGCTGCCGTTCCTGCACGAGCAGGCGATCTCGATCACGAACCACCGGTTCGGCAACCCGACGACGATCACCGACGGCGTGATCTGACCCTCCGCTGGACCGCCTGCGCGCGGCATCCGATCATCGGATGTCGCGCGCGGTCGTTCCTGCGTCGTCGCTACGCGGTCGGCGGGTGCGGGTCGCGCCCGCGGTTCTGACGGCGGACGCCGCGCGGCGCCCGCCCGCCGAGGAACGACTCGCCCGATGCGACGAGGAACCCGTTGCGGAGCGCCTCGCGCCCGATGAGCATGCGGAAGCCCATCTCGTCGCGGTTGCTCAGGGTGACCTCGGCCTGCATCTCGCGGGCGAGGAGCACGATGTCGAGCAGCACCACGATGCGCTCCTCGGAGTGGCCCGACGAGCTGCGCACGGCGCGTCGGTCGTGCACTCGCGACTCGACCACGACGGCGTCGTCATCGGAGTTCTGCCAGGGCCGCACGCCGTAGCGCACCCACGGCTCGCCGTCGCGTTCGAACTCCTCGACGTCGAACGCGTGCAGCGACGACGACCGTGCACCGGTGTCGAGCTTCACCTTGATCCACTCGACGCCGATCTCGGGAAGGCTCGCCCACTCGCGCCATCCGGCGATGGTGCTTGAATGGTCTGGCTCTCTCATCTCGATCCATCATGGCAGGGGCTGACTTTGAAACTGGCGATTCTCTCGCGTGCCCCGCAGGCGTACTCGACCCAGCGACTCCGGGCTGCAGCGTTGCAGCGAGGCCACCAGGTCAAGGTGCTGAACACCCTGCGGTTCGCGATCGACCTCGCCGGCGTCGAACCCGACCTGCAGTACCGCGGTCGCCCGCTGAGCGACTACGACGCGATCCTGCCGCGCATCGGCAACTCGATCACGTACTTCGGCACGGCCGTGGTGCGCCAGTTCGAGCAGATGGACGTCTACACGCCGAACACCGCCAACGGCATCACGAACGCGCGCGACAAGCTCCGCGCGCACCAGATCCTCTCGCGGCACAACATCGCCCTGCCGCCGACCTCGTTCGTGCGCAACCGCGCCGACGTGCGCCAGGCGATCGAGCTGATCGGCGGCGCGCCCGTGGTCATCAAGCTGCTCGAGGGCACGCAGGGCATCGGCGTGATCCTCGCCCCGACCGTCAAGGTCGCCGAGGCGATCATCGAGACGCTGCACTCGACGAAGCAGAACGTGCTGATCCAGAAGTTCATCGCCGAGAGCCGCGGACGCGACATCCGCGCCCTCGTCGTCGGCGATCGCGTCGTCGCGGCCATGCGCCGCGTCGCGAACGGCGACGAGTTCCGCTCGAACGTGCACCGCGGCGGCAGCGTCGAGGCGGTCGAGCTCACGCCCGAGTACGAGCAGGCCGCCGTGCGCTCGGCGCAGATCATGGGCCTCAAGGTCGCCGGCGTCGACATGCTCGAGGGCAACGACGGCCCGCTCGTGATGGAGGTCAACTCGTCGCCGGGCCTGCAGGGCATCGAGACGGCGACGAACCTCGACGTCGCGGGCGCGATCATCGACTACATGGCCAACCAGGTCGCGTTCCCCGAGATCGACGTGCGCCAGCGCCTCACGGTCTCGACGGGCTACGGCGTTGCCGAGCTGCTCGTGCACGGCAACGCCGACCTCGTGGGCAAGACGCTCGGCGAGTCCGGCCTCTGGGAGCGCGACATCACGGTGCTCACGCTGCACCGCGGCACCACGGTCATCCCGAACCCGCGCAAGGGCGTGCTGCTCGAGGCGGGCGACCGCCTGCTCTGCTTCGGCCGCCTCGAGGAGATGCGCTCGATGATCCCCGAGCGGCGCAAGCGGCGCGCGAAGGTGCGCCGCCTGCCCAAGGAGCCCATTCCCGAGAGCTGAGCGGATGCCGCGGGGCGGGCGCCACGCGGCTCAGATGCCGCCGTCGACCGATCGCGGGTAGTCCGACGGATCCTCTGGCACGAGCACCTCGGTGTCGCGGTTCAGGCTCTCTCCTCTGAAGAACGGCTTCGACCGCGGGAACGCGAACCAGATCAGCATGAGCACGACGCCGAAGGCGAGCGCGCCGATGCCGAGCACGAAGGTTCCGCCGATGCCGAGCAGCACCGTGTAGCCGTAGTCGACGTCGTACATGTCGATGGCCGACTGCACGAACGCGTACGTCAGCAGGAGGGCGCCGAGCAGGGGCAGCAGGCCCTTGTAGAAGAACGCGCGGGCCGACGTGAAGAGATCGCGGCGGAAGTACCAGACGCACGCGAACCCGGTGATGGCGTAGTAGAACGCGATCGCGAGACCGAGCGAGAGCACCGAGTCCTGCAGCAGGGAGTCGCTGATGAGCGACATGCCCACGTAGTAGACGATCGCGACGATGCCCATGACGAGCGTCGAGAACGACGGGGTCTTGTACGTCGGGTGCACCGTGGCGAATCGGCGGGGCAGCGCCTTGTACGCGGCCATGGCGAGGGTGCCTCGGGCCGTCGGGAGGATCGTGGTCTGCGTCGACGACACCGCCGAGATGAGCACGGCGACCACCAGCACCCAGCCGAACGGGCCGAGCAGGCCGTCCTTGATCGCGAGGAAGAAGTCGTCGGCGTTGGCCTCGTTGCCGAGGCCGGAGCCCGTGGTGCCGAGTCCGGCGTACATCATCGCGGCGACCGTCACGCCGACGTAGGTGATGAGCAGGATGATCGTCGTCAGCAGCGCGGCGCGGCCGGGGATGCGCTTCGGGTCCTTCGTCTCCTCGTTGAGCGCGAGGCACGTGTCCCAGCCCCAGTAGATGAACAGCGCGAGCAGGGTCGCCTCGACGAAGCTGCTCCAGTCGGTGAGCGCGAACGGGTTGAACCACGACCAGTCGAATGCCGTCGCCCCGGGTGCGTCGCCCGAGGCGACCTGCCAGAGCGCGGCGATCACGAAGATCGCGAGGGCCGCGTACTGGATGCCGAGCAGCACGTTCTGGATGCGCTCGCCGATCTCGACGCCGCGCCAGCTCACCCAGGTCATCGCCGCGATGAAGACGACGCCGGTGGCGGTGACGACGACCGGGTTCTCGGAGAGCGAGCCGTCGCCGATGAGCGACCAGAAGTAGATGCCGGCGATCTGGGCGAGGTTGGCGAGCACCACCATGCCGGCGACCGCGACGCCCCATCCGCCCATCCAGCCCACCCAGGGGCCGAACGCCTTGGTGCCCCACGTGAACGTGGTGCCGCAGTCGGGCACGGCGTTGTTCAGCTCCCGGTATGCGAACGCGATGAAGAGCATCGGCACGAAGGCGATCACGAAGACGATCGGCGCCTGCGCCCCGACCGCGAGCACGACGAAGCCGAGCGTCGCGACGAGCGAGTAGACCGGTGCGGTGGAGGCCAGTCCGATGACGGTCGAGCCCCAGAGCCCGAGCGTGCCGACCGCGAGGCCCTTGCCCTCGGGCCGGGACATGTCGATGGGAGTCGTCTCTGTACCCGCCATGTTCGAACGGTAGGCCTCATCGTGCGATGAGGCAAGCACATCGCACGGCGCGACGGTTCGGGCGGGGTAACGTCGTCCGGTGCGCACAGCGATCATCGGGGCCGTGCTGCTGCTGCTCGGCGGGGCGGCGGCGGTGTTCGGCGTACTCCCCGAGGGTGCGGTGGTCGAGCTCGCCGGGCGCGTGGCGCCCATCCTGGCGTTCGTCGTCGCGGTCACGATCGTGGCCGAGCTCGCCGATGCGGCTGGCCTGTTCCGCGTGATCGCCGAGCGGCTCGCCGGCCTCGCGCGCGGCCGGGCGATCGCCCTGTGGCTGCTCGTGCTGCTGCTCGCGACCGCTTCGACGGTGTTCCTGTCGCTCGACACGACGGCGGTGCTGCTGACGCCGGTGGTCGTGGCGCTGGCCTCGCACGCGCGCATCTCGCCGATCCCGTTCGCGCTCACGACGGTGTGGATCGCCAACACGGGCTCCCTGCTCCTGCCCGTGTCGAACCTCACGAACCTGCTCGCGGCCGAGCACCTCGGCCTGCATCCGCTGCAGTTCGCGGCGCTCACGGCGGCGCCTGCGCTCGCGGCCGTCGCGGTGACGGCGGCGGTGCTCTTCGCGACGAGGCCGCGTCAGCTGCTCGCTCGCTTCGAGCCCGAGACCTCGACGCCGCCCGGCGACCCGGTGCTGTTCCGGGTGGCCGCGATCACGCTCGCGCTGCTCGTGCCCGCGCTCGTGTCGGGCGTCGAGGTCTGGATCCCCGCGGCGATCGCCGCGGCTGTGCTCGCCGTCGCGTTCGCGCTTCGCCGGCCCGCGGCGCTCACGGGATCGCTCGTGCCGTGGCAGCTCGTGGTGTTCGCGTCGGGCCTGTTCCTCGCGGTCGACGCGCTGCACGCGCTGCGCGCGACCGACGTGCTCGCCACCCTCGCGGGTACGGGCGACGGCCCGCTCGACCTGCTGCGGCTCGCGGGCGTCGGCGCGGCGTCGGCGAACCTCGTGAACAACCTGCCCGCGTACCTCGCGCTCGAGCCGTTCGCGGGCGACGATCCGGTGCGCCTGGTCGCGCTGCTCATCGGCGTGAACGCGGGCGCCATCATCACGCCGTGGGGATCGCTCGCGACCCTGCTCTGGCATCAGCGCCTGGTGTCGATGGGCGTCGAGATCTCGTGGCCGAGGTTCATGCTGCTCGGCCTCCTCGCTGCGCCGCTCGTGCTCGTCACGGCGACGCTCGCGCTCGCCGCCACCGCCTGACCTGCGGCCGTGATGTCGCGCACATCGTCGTCACCGGCGCGCGACGCCGTCGATTTGCGCGACATCACCGCTCCGGCGACGTGGCGGAGGGTCAGGGGGCGTCGAGGGCGGCGGTGACGATCGCACGCGCGGCCGACGGCGAGGCGCCCAGCCGGCGCGCGAGGGCCGCGTAGTCGGCCGCCGCGGCCTGCAGGGCCTGCTCGGCGGGGTCGCCTGCGGTCGACACGAACGTGCCGGCACGCCCGCGCCCCTCGATGACGGCGTCGGCCTCGAGCGCTTTGTACGCCTTCGCGACGGTGTTCACCGCGAGGTCGAGGTCATCGGCGAGGGCGCGCACCGTGGGCAGGCGCGTACCCGGTGCGAGCGTGCCGTCGGCGACGCGCTCGACCACCTGCCGCCGCAACTGCTCGAACGGCGGTGCGGATGCCGCGGGGTCGATGCTGAACGCGAGCGGGCCGGCCGCGGCATCCATCCGTCAGTCCCTGCTGCGGTTGACGAGACGCGAGAGCACGATCGCGCTGCGCGTGTGGTCGACGTTCGGGGCGATGCGCACGCGTTCGAGCGCGTCTTCGAGCGAGGCGATGTCGCGCGCCCGCATGTGCACGATCGCGTCTGCGCTGCCCGTGACGGTGCCCGCGTAGACGACCTCGGGCACGCCCTGCAGGATGCGCTGGAGCTCGTCGGGCGCGACGGTGCCGCGGCAGAACAGCTCGACGTAGGCCTCGGTCGACATGCCGTCGACGGCGGGGTCGACCTGGATCGTGAACGAGCGGATGACGCCGTCGGCGACGAGGCGGTCGACGCGCCGCTTGACCGCCGACGCGGAGAGCCCGACCGACGATCCGATGTCGCCGTAGCCCGCCCGCGCGTTCTGGCGGAGCAGGTCGAGGATCGCGCGGTCGAGGTTGTCCATCCTCGGAGTGTACGACGATCGGTTGCGCCTCGACAGGTGCCGACGCGTGAATCGTGCGCCGGAATCACGAGTTCGGCCGTGTCGGGCGGACTGGCAGGTGGCCGGCGCGGATCTCGAGCGACCGGCGATCGGGGTCTCGAACGGACGTAGGCTCGAACCATGAGCCCTACCTCGTCCGTGCGCCTCGGCATCCAGGTGCAGCCCCAGCACGCCCAGTACGCCGCGATCCGCGACACCGTGCTGCGGCTCGAGGAGCTCGGCGCCGACATCGTCTTCAACTGGGACCACTTCTTCCCGCTCTACGGCGACCGCGATGGCCTGCACTTCGAGGCCTGGACCATGCTCGGCGCGTGGGCCGAGCAGACCGAGCGCATCGAGTTCGGCACCCTCGTGAACTGCACCTCGTACCGCAACGCCGACCTCCAGGCCGACATGGCCCGCACGCTCGACCACATCAGCGCGAAGGGCGGCACGGGCCGTTTCATCTTCGGCACCGGATCGGGCTGGTTCGAGCGCGACTACGACGAGTACGGCTACGAGTTCGGCACCGTCGGCGGGCGCCTCAACGCCCTCGCCGGTGCGCTGCCCCGCATCGAGGCACGCTGGGCGAAGCTCAACCCGGCGCCCACCCGGAAGATCCCCGTGATGATCGGCGGCAAGGGCGAGCAGAAGACGCTCAAGATCGTGGCGCAGCACGCCGACATCTGGCACTCGTTCGTCGCGCCGGCCGGGCTCGGGCACAAGCTCGACGTGCTGAAGTCGTGGGGCGACCAGGTCGGCCGCGACGTCTCCGAGATCACGGTCTCGAACGAGCTCGGCCGCGGCACCGCCGACCTCGAGCACGCCGACGCGCTCTACGACGCGGGCGTTCGCCTCTTCACGCTGGGCATCACGGGGCCCGACTACGACCTCACGGCCGTGCGCGAGTACCTGGCCTGGCGCGACGCGAAGAACGCGCGCGCCGCGGCCTGATCGCCCGGCATCACCAGAGGGTCGGGATCGAGAGGTCGCCGTTCAAGCTCAGGCCGACGCCGCCGACCCGGAGACCGTCGACGGGGAACAGGCCGTCGTCGGTGCATCCCATCTCGGCGGTCGACGACTCGGACACGGTCATGATCAGCAGGCACACATCCACCTCGTCGCGCGCCGCGAAGTAGAAGCGTTCGCCGCTGGCGTCCGCAGCCCCGCCGCCGGTGCGGTTGGCGAGGGCGCGGAACTCGAGCGGGCCTCGACCGAGGTCGTAGTCGACCGGGAGCGGCGGCACGTCGGCGTCGGTCGCCGGGCGTTCGAACAGCTCGCCGACAGGCGCGTCCGAGGCGAGCGGCTGCGTCGCGAGGTACTCGGCCATCGTGCGGGGACCCTCGAACGTCGGCGTCGGCGTCGGGGTGGGCGTCGAGCCCGAGGCGTCCGCGGTCGCGAGCGAGCCGGTGCCGAGCTGCCAGCCGGCGAGCAGGCCGACCACGAGCGCGGCGGCCCCCACGACGAGTGGGCGGGCGAGCCACGTGCGCCGGGTCGCAGCGGGTTCCGCGCCGTCCGGCACGTCGTCGGCGAGCTCCGGGGTCGCGACGGGCATCGCGTCGCCCTCCGCGGCGGCCCTGGCTCCCGGCGTTCCGTCCGCCCCTTCCGCCTCCGCTTCGGCGGCGGAAGCGTCGGCACGGGCCGCGATGAGCGCGTCGAGTTCGCGCGCGGCATCCGCTCGCTCCGCGTCCGAGGCCCCCGAGCCGAAGGCGAGGCGCTGCAGGCGGGCGAGGTCGTCGTCGGGTTCGGGCACGGCATCCTCCGTCGGCGGCGCGGTCCGGGTGCGCCGAGGTCCGGTTCAGGATGCCGCAGGCCGGCGCTCAGGGCAACCGCGACGCAGCACCTGCGGCGCGCCCAGGCGCGCACGCAGGCCGAACCGATCAGTGCGGGTCGGTGGTGACGAGCACGGTGCCGTCGGACATCCAGGCCACCTCGAACCGGGCGGCCTCCCGATAGGCGACGACGTGGATGCCGGACTCGGGGAACCGTCCGTCCTCGGTGCAGCGGCTCTGGCCGCCCGAGGTCGCCGGGAAGGCCAGGATCAGGCACACCTCGCCCTCGCGTCGAGCCGCGAAGACGTCGGTGCCGTCGGGCAGGGTGAGCAGGAGTCGCTGCTGGAAGAAGCCGTCGTTCGCCCATGAGCGCGGCAGCGCATCGCCCGAGATCGACTCCCTCGTGAACACCTCCGAGGCCTGGGCATCGCCCACGCGCGGCAGCGCCTCGAGGTACTCCGCATACGTGAGGTCGGTCGCAGCGGGCACCGCGCCAGGCGACGACGCCCCGCCGTCGTCGCGCGCGCCGATCAGCCAGCCGACGAGCACGCCGCAGGCGAGTGCGACGGCGGCGGCCACGATCGTCCATCGCAGGCGCGACCTGGTGCGGCGATCGCGCTCCGCGCTGCCGTCGTGGAACCGGCCGCCGTCGGCGCTTCTGGGCTGCGTCGTCGTGGTCGGCGGACCCGGGTCGCCGGAGGGGCGCTCCGCTCGATCGATTCTCGCGTCGGCACCCGCCAGGGCCCGCGCGGCCGCAGCCCGCTCGGCATCCGTCGCCCCAGAGCCGTACGCGATGCGCTGCAAGCGGGCGAGGTCGGGCGGCTGCTCGTCTTCGCTGCCCGTCATGACGCCCTCCACCGCCGCGATCGCCGGAGGGCGGCGTTCGGCGCGATGTCGGGTCGAGATTCAGCATCTCGCACCCCCCGGATCGCGGCAACCGCCCATCCGGGGGAGGCCGACGGGCCGACATGCCTGCGGGCGCGGAGTCGGCGGGGTCAGCGCCCCGACACGGTGATCGACCCGTTCGAGGTCGCGAGATCGAGCGAGAACTCGCCGTCGGAGTCCTCGTCGATGTCGATGTCGACCGAGCCGTCCGAGGTGTCGGTCGTGACGCGGTAGCCGGCGCCGTCGGTCGGCACGGCCAGGTCGATCGCCCCGTTCGAGGTGCGCGCGTCGACGTCTTGAGGGGTCGCGAGGCGCAGGTCGATCGCGCCGTTCGACGTCGACACCCGGATGCCGGTTCCGGCGAGGCCGCTGCCCTCGACGCGTCCGTTGCTCGTCTCGGCCTCGATCGCGCCGGTGACGTCGTCGAGTTCGATCCGGCCGTTGGCGGTGGAGACGTCGACCTCGTGCACCGCCGTGAGCTCGATCGCGCCGTTCGTGGTCGCACCGCGCACGTCGACGCCCGCCGGCACGTCGATCGTGTAGTCGACGGTGCAGTTGCGACCGCATCCGCTCAGCACGAGCACGCCGTCGTCGAGCTCGAAGGTCTCACCGACGGTGCGCTCGCCGCGGTACGACACCGTGCGGGCGACCTCGATCGTCGTGGCGTCGGCATCTCCGCGCACGACGACGCTGCCGTCGGGTTCGTCGATCTCGATCGTGCGCACCGTGCCTTCGACGGTCGCATCGTCGCGGAAGCGCTCGGGCGGCTGCAGGAGCCCGCATCCGACGAGCACCATCGCCGCGGTTGCGGCGACCAAGCCGACGCCGATCGTGCGTGCTGTGCGATCCATGGTTCTCCCCCCACGGGCTGACGCCCTGTGCAGACGAAAACGAGGGGCCCTTCGGGGCCGCACGGGGGCTTGCCCCCGGGTCGGGAGTCGGGGAGCCCCGCGGGAAGTCCTGCGGTCGCGGCGACCGGAGGTCTAGGCTGGCCCGCATGGGCAAGGTCACCGAACCTGCCCCGGGGGAGTACGGACCGCCTGAGCCGGGAGTGTTCGACGGCGGCGAGCGCGACACCCGGGGCGACCACGGCTTCTTCGGGCAGCCGCGACCGCTGATGCACATCTTCGGCGTCGAGATGTGGGAGCGGTTCAGCTTCTACGGCATGCAGGGCATCCTGCTGCTGTACCTGTACTACTCCGCGGCCCAGGGCGGCCTCGGCATGGACCAGGCCGTCGCGACCGGCATCGTCGGCGCATACGGCGGTGCCGTGTACCTCTCGACCGTGCTCGGGGCGTGGATCGCCGACCGGCTGCTCGGCTCGGAGCGGGTGCTCTTCTTCAGCGCCATCGTCATCATGGCCGGGCACATCGCGCTCGCGCTCATCCCCGGGTTCTGGGGCGTCGGCGTCGGCCTGGTGCTCGTGGCGTTCGGGTCGGGCGGGCTCAAGGCCAACGCGACGACCGTCGTCGGCACGCTGTACTCGGCGAACGACTCCCGCCGCGACGCCGGCTTCTCGATCTTCTACCTCGGCATCAACCTCGGCGCATTCTTCGGACCGATCCTGACCGGCCTGCTGCAGAACACGTTCACCGCCGAGAACGGCTACCCGCCGGCCCTCGGGTTCCACCTGGGATTCGGGCTCGCGGCCGTCGGCATGGCCTTCGGGCTCATCCAGTACTCGTTCGGGCGCAAGGGGCTGCCGCCAGAGGCATCCGTGATCCCGAATCCGCTGCCGCGCTCGCGGTTCGGGCTCGCGATCGGCATCGCCGCGGCATCCGTCGTCCTCATCGTGGTGCTCGTGCTGGTCGGCTTCATCACGGCCGCGAACCTCGTGACCTGGGTCATCGCCGGCACGATCGTCGCGGCGATCGCGATGTTCGTCGTGATCCTCTCGAGCAAGGGCGTCGAGCAGGTCGAGCGCCGCCGTGTGTACGGGTTCATCCCGCTGTTCATCGCGAGCGTCGCGTTCTGGTCGCTCTACCAGCAGCAGTTCACGGTGCTCACGATCTACTCCGACGAGCAGTTGAACCGCACCATCTTCGGCTGGGAGATGCCGGTCTCGTGGGTGCAGTCGATCAACCCGATCTTCATCATCATCCTGTCGGGCGTGTTCGCCGCGATCTGGACGAAGCTCGGCGACCGGCAGCCGTCGACGCCCGTGAAGTTCGCGCTCGGCACCGCGATCATGGGCGTGGCGTTCCTGCTGTTCCTGCCGTTCGCCGACGGCGGCGCGAACTCGACGCCGCTGCTCTGGATGGTGCTGATCCTGTTCGTGTTCACGATCGCCGAGCTGCTGCTCTCGCCCGTCGGCCTGTCGGTTGCGACGAAGCTCGCGCCGAGGGTGTTCCACGCGCAGATGGTCGCCCTGTTCTTCCTCTCGGTCGCACTCGGCACCGCGATCGCCGGGCAGCTCGGCGCCTTCTACACGCTCGTCAACGAGGCGACCTACTTCGGCGTGCTCGGCCTGATCGCCATCGTGCTCGGCGGCGCGCTCTGGCTCGGCCGTAAGCCCGTGCTCTCGCTCATGTCGGGCGTGCGCTGAGCGCCCGCCCGCGACATCCGGCCGCAGTTCCCACAGCCCGGACGCCGTTCGGAAAACCCGGAGGCGCGAGCCGGTTACGATGGGCGGGCGCGATCGAGGGGAGTCAAGGATGTCGCACGCCCTCGTCGTGATCCCGACGTACAACGAACGGGAGAACCTCGCCGCGCTCGTGGCCCGCGTTCGCGTCGCGGTGCCCGAGGCATCCGTGCTCGTCGTCGACGACGGATCGCCCGACGGCACCGGGTACATCGCCGACGGGCTCGCCGCCGACGACGGTGCCGTGCACGTGCTGCACCGCACCGCGAAGCAGGGGCTCGGCGCGGCCTACCTCGACGCCTTCGAGTGGGCGCTCGAGCGCGGTCACGACCCGATCGTGCAGATGGACGCCGACGGCTCGCACCAGCCCGAGCAACTGCCGACGCTGCTCGCCGCACTCGAGGCTCCCGATGCCGCGGGCCGGCCCGTCGACGTCGTGATCGGGTCGCGGTGGATCCCCGGCGGCGCGATCGAGAACTGGCCGCGCCGCCGCGAGCTGCTCTCGCGCTGGGGCAGCGCGTACGCCCGCACCATGCTGCGGCTCTCGACGCGCGACGCGACCGCCGGGTACCGGGTGTTCCGTGCGCAGGCGCTGCGCGCCATCAGGCTCGACGACGTGCACACGCGCGGCTACGGGTTCCAGGTCGACATGCTCTGGCACGCGCGACAGGCCGGGCTCGTCGTCGTCGAGGTACCGATCACCTTCGTCGAGCGCGTGCGCGGCCGCTCGAAGATGAGCCCGTTCATCGTGCTCGAGGCCATGGTCAAGGTGACCGGGTGGGGCATCGCCGACCGGTTCCGGCGCACGCGCGAGGTCGACGTCGAGGCGCGCTCCGCCTGACCGCCGCTGCGCGCGCTCATCGGACGAACGGTCGGGTGCCGCCGACGATCGGTCGGGTGCGCGGTGCCGACGTCCGCGATGGTGGAGGGACCACCTCGAAGGAGCGCCATGTCGACCGACACCGACACCATCAGCACCGCGACGATCACCGGTTCCGCCGGTCGGGCCGACCTCGACCGCGGCGCTCCAGCAGGGCCGGGGTCGCCCAGGGTCGGGCCCGGCGCATCGGGCCGGACGAAGCCGGCGTGGCCCGCGGTCGTCTCGCTCGGCCTCGGCATCTTCACGCTCGTCGCCAGCGAGTTCCTGCCCGCGAGCATGCTCTCGCCGATCGCGGCCGACCTCGGCATCTCCGAGGGCACCGCGGGCCAGCTCGTGACCGCCACGAGCATCATCGGCATCATCGGCGGGCCGCTCGTGGTGTCGGGGCTGCCGCGGCTCGATCGCCGGTGGGTGATGGCCGGGCTCACGACGCTCGCGGTGGTCTCGAACGTGCTCGTCGCACTGTCGCCGGTCTTCGGGCTCATGCTCGCCTCGCGTCTGCTGCTCGGCCTCGCCATCTCGGGCTTCTGGGCGATGTCGCTCGCCGTGACGGCGCAGCTCGTCCCCGCAGATCGGCTCGGACGGGCGATGACCGTCGTGAACACCGGCGTCTCGCTCGCGACGATCGCGGCCGTTCCGGCCGGCGCGCTGCTCGGCGAGCTGTTCGGATGGCGCGCCGTCTTCCTCGGCGCCGCTGCGGCGGGCGTGATCGCGCTCGCCGCGCAGCTCACGACGCTGCCGTCGGTGCCGCCGACGGGCGCACCGGGGTTCCGCACGCTCGCCTCGACGGCCGCCCGCCCGGTGGTCGCCCTCGGCATCCTGTCGATCGTGCTCATCGCGGGCGGCCACTTCACCGGCTTCACCTACCTGCGGCCCGCATTCCAGAGCATCGGCGGATTCGACGCCGCCGTGCTCGCGGCCCTCCTCGCCGCGTTCGGCGTCGCCTCGTTCGCAGGCAACCTGCTGGCCGGGCCGCTGGCGGACCGTCGCCTCATCGTGCTCGTCATCGGTGCTCCGGCCGCCATCGGCGCCGCGACCCTGCTCTTCGCGCTCGGGGGCGGCAGCCTGGCTGTCGCGGTCGTGGCGATGCTCGTGTGGGGACTCGGGTTCGGCGCCGTGCCGACCATGGTGCAGACCTGGATCGCCGGGGTCGCTCCCGACCGGCTCGAAAGTGCCGGCGGCCTCGTCGTCGCCGCGTTCCAGGTCGCGATCACCGTCGGCGCCGCGGTCGGCGGAGCGATCGTGGACTCGGTTGGCGTGCAGGCGGCGTTCATCGGCGGCGGAGTCGCCGCAGTGCTCGGCGGACTCGTGCTCGCCTCGGCCCGTCGGCGCCGGGGCTGAGCCGGACGGCCGTGGCCGAAGGGTCAGGCGACGGGCTGCAGCGCGGTCCGTCGCCAGAGGCTCGGGGCGACGCCGCGGTGGCGTCGGAAGGCCCGGCTGAACCCCGCCTCGCTGTCGTATCCCAGCCGGAACGCGATGCCGCTCACGGGCAGGCCGTCTCTCAGCATCCGCTCGGCCAGGGCCATGCGGATGCGCGCGACGTATCGGGCCGGCGTCTCGCCGACCGCGAGCCGGAACTGCTCTGCGAACTGCGACCGCGAGGCATGCGCGACGCGGGCGAGCGACTCCAGGGTCCACGGGGCGCCGGGGTCGTCGTGGATCGCCGCGAGCGCCAGCCCGACGCTCTGGTCGTCGGCGGCGGCGAGCCACGGCCGCGCGGTGCCGCACCCGTGTTCGAGCCAGAACCTGACAGCGGCCGACACGACCACGTCGGTGAGGCCGGCGATGACGGCTCCGGCGCCCGGCCGGGCGTCCGACGCCTCCCGGTGCATGGTGTCGAGCAGGGCGGCGAACGCGGGCTCCTGGCGGCGGAAGCCGTATGACGAGAGCATCGCGGGCATCGCGCGCGTGAGGGTCGGACGCGCGCCCAGGAGCGCCAGGGAGGTGCTCAGCAGGATCGTGTCGTGGGCGGCCCGCACCTGCACCCTCCCGCCCCGGGGGAGGAGCGCGAAGTCGCCGCATCCGATCACGGAGGTGCTGCCGTCGTGCTCGAGTTCGACCGTGCCCGAGATGACGAAGTGGAACCTCGTCGACTCGTGGGACTCGTCTCGGCGCTCGCCGGCTCGCAGGCGACGATGCGAGAAGTCGAGCATCGACCACCTGAGGTGCTCGATGAGGTCGTCGATCGTGCGGGCGTCGTCGATCGACGCGGGGCCGACCCGGGGGTGCGCGATCGTGCACATGAGAGGTGCAATCGCGACCCGTCGGAGGATATTCCTCGCGATCTCGGCTGCCGGTCAGCCGACGAGCAGCAGCGGATCGGCGATGAGCCGCTCGCGCGCCTGCCGACGGGCGCCGACGAACGCGGCATCCGGCCCTCCGACCGCCCGCGAGAAGGCCGGGATCGCGCTGATCGCGCCCCCGCCGACCGTGGGGCGGTTGGCCTGCAGCGCACTCTGGATGTCGCCGATGTGGCCGCCCCAGTACCCGCCGATCACCACGACCGCGGGGTCGAGCGTCGGAACGACGACCTGCAGTGTGCGGCCGATCCAGTGAGCGGCGTCGAGCCACGACCAGCGGGCGCGGTCCTCGGCCTCGGCGATGCGCAGCGTGAGCTCCTCGAGCGCTGCGGCCCGACCGTCGGACGCGGCGTACGAGAAGAGGCCCGCGCGCTCGAGCACCACGTCGGGTGCGGCGATCGTCGCGAGGCAGCCCTGCTGGCCGCACCGGCAGCGGAGGCCGCCCGGAACGATCGGCAGGTGGCCGAAGGTCGCCCCGAGGCCGTGCGCGCCGGTGAGGGGGCGATGCCCGGCGAAGGCCGCCGCCGAGACCCCGGTGTCGCCGTCGAGGTAGAGCACGTCGCCGATGCCCGGCAGCGCCTCGAGCTCGACGCTCGCGGCTGCGGCCGCGGCCGGCACGAGCTGCATCGGCAGCGGGAGGGCCGCTTCGACGGCCTCGAGACCCGGCACCCGGGAACGCAGTGCGCCGAGGACGTCGACGGGCTCGGCGCCGAATCGCGGGTCGGTGATCACGACGGCGGGCGATCCGACGATCGCGCCGTCGACGAGCACGGTCACGTCGGCGATACGGTGCCCCGCACGTTCGGCCCGCGCGACGGCCCTGCCGATCACGGTGGCGAGCGCGTTCAGCGGTCCGGCCGCAGCTGCCGACGCCGCACCGCCCGGCGCGGTCGGCACTCTCAGCGCCTGCGTCTTGGCCGGCGCCTGCGACGCGGGCGGGGGCGGGGGCAGCGGTTCGGTGAAGCGCGCGGCCTCGTCGCCCGCGAGGCTCGCGACCGTGGCCACGGCTTCGTCGAGCGTGAGCCTGGCCGTGACGAGCACCCGGTCGCCGCCCGAGAGCGAGAGCGGCGTCGAGCGCCCGTCGCCGTGGGCGTCGTCGGACGGGCGGATGACGCCGGCGTCGAGCAGGCGGGCGGTGAGGCCCGCGATGGTGCCGCGCCCGAGGCCGGTGGCGTTCGCGAGCTCGCTGCGGGTGGCGGAGCCGTGGGTGACGAGGTGCTCGACGACGAGGGCTGACTGCTCGCGGTGCACGTCGAGGGGGCCGGTGATGGTCGGGACGGTCGGGACGGTCGGATCGCCGGGGGTCATGACGCAAGCATGAACCCGACGGACCCGACGGTCACGTACCCCAACCGGGTGTCATCGCAACGGGAGCACCGAATCGTAGGCGCCGGCCACCTCGGACGAGGGCGTGTCCCACACCTTCGCGACCGGGGACCGACCCCGGGCTCCGCTCCAGCCGGGATCACCGGTCGCGATGAACGCCACGGCGGCGGCGTGCACCTCGTCGGCGAGCGACTGGGGCGGAGTGGGTCCGGCGAGCGGCTCCATGGCCGGGCCGTCGAGGCAGTCGAAGAAGAACGGCACGTCGAGGCAGTGCTCGGCGAACCCGAATCGGCCGGAGGGCCACGAGAAGCGGTACAGCCAGGTCGGGGCCTCTTCACGGCCGCGCCCGCGGGCGTCGACGACGTCGAGGACTGCGGCGCGGAACATGCGGTCGGTGAGGAACCGGCCGGCGATGCGGGCCGTGCCCTTGGCCGCGACATCCGCGTTGGCCGCGAGGTAGCGCTTGAGGCGATCCTTCGGCATGCCGAGCTTCTTCAGCATGAAGGACCTCGGGATCCAGCGGAGCTTCTGCTCGACATCGGAGAAGGCCATCGTGAACTCGTCGTCGGTCGCCCCGAGCACGAGGGGCTTGTCGGCGCCCACGCCCGCGGCGAGCGAGTCGAGGGTGGGGCGTGCGATGAGGTCGCCGTCGATCGACGGGCCGAGCGGCAGGCCGTGCTCCAGCATGTCGGCCAGGCCCGCGGCGCCGAGGTCGGTCGCCTGCTTCTGGAGTTCGAGGATGCGCCCCTCGTCGACGCTCGAGAGTCCGGAGCGGGTCGGCTCGACGCCCGCCGATGCGGCGAGGGCGCGCCCGAACGACTCGCTGCGCTCCGGCGTCACGTCTGCGAGCGCGCCCGAGACCGCGTAGACGCCGTGGAACAGGTGCTGCGCCGCCTGCATGCCGAGCAGGGTGAGCACGGCGCCGCCGCCCGCCGACTGACCGGCGATGGTCACGCGCGAGGGGTCTCCGCCGAACGCCGAGATGTTCTGCTGCACCCACTCGAGCGCGAGCAGCCAGTCGCGCACGCCTCGGTTGGACGGGGCATCCGAGATCCAGCCGAAGCCGTCGAAGCCGAGCCGGTACGAGAGCGTCACCGTCACGACGCCGTCGCGGTTGAAGTTGCGGCCGTCGTACCAGGGGCTCGCGGGCGAGCCGGCGAAGTAGCCGCCGCCGTGGATCCACACGAGCACGGGCAGGCCGGCCCGGCCGACCGCGGGCGTCTCGGGTGACGGCGTGAACACGTTCACGTTCAGGGTCGACTCGCCCGGCACGCTCGGTTCGGGGATGAGCGTCACGCCCGGGTCGCCGCGCTGCGCGGTCGGGGCGAACTCGAGGGCGTCGAGCACCCCCGCCCACGGCGCCTTCGGCACGGGCGCGGCGAAGCGCAGTTCGCCGACCGGCGCCTCGGCGAACGGGATGCCGAGGAACGCCGCCGAGCGCTCGGCCCCCCGGCCTGCCGTGGCGACGTCGATCGAGCGGACGGTCGGGCGCCAGCGACCTCGGACGCGACCGGCGAGCGTGTCGACCTCGACGAGGTCGGTCCGGTCGTGGTCGGCGGCCCGGCCGGCCGCAACGGGCTCGTGGAGGGCGCTGCTCGCGGTCGGCTCGGGCGCTGCGGGTGAGGCGGACATCGGGACTCCTCTTCGTCGAGACGTCATGGCACCGTCATCCGAAACCCGAATGCGGCTCGGAATTCAGTATGCACCACCACGACCGTGCTCGCACCGCCGGGCCGGAGCGGGTCGCGCGGTCGGCGATCCCAGCGCTCGCGACGCGGTTCAGGCGTGCTCGGTCGGTGTCCGCATCAGGTCGACGAACGCCTCGATGTGTGCGGCCATGTCGACGTCGGGGTCGAGCAGCCACTGCGTCTGCAGGCCGTCGGCCAGCGCGATGAGGCTGGTCGCCGTCAGGTCGGGGTCGAGGTCGCCCGCCAGCAGGCCCGCCTCCTGCTGGCGACGGATCGCCTCGGCGCCGTACTGGCGGAACGTCTTCGAGCGGTCGACGAAGAACGCGTGCGCGGGGTGCTCGGGATCGGTGGCGTCGGCCGAGAGCCGGGCGTACAGCTGCACGAGGCCGGGAACGTCGGCGTTGTGGCGCATGACGGCGATGAAGCCCTCGATGAACCTGGCCTGGTCGAGGCCCGCGAGGCGGCTCGCGAGGTCGGTCGCCGTGCCCTCGGCGGCCCCGGCGGCCCCGGCGGCCCCGGGCTCGGCGACGCCGGTCCAGGCCGCCTGGTCGCTCTCGTCGCGCTTGCGGAGGATCTCCTGGAACAGCTCGTCCTTCGAGCTGAAGTAGTGCAGCAGCCCCGCCTGGCTGAGCCCGACCGCGTCGGCGAGCTCCTTCACGCTCGTTCGGCGGTAGCCGTTGCGGGCGATCACGTCGAGCGCGGTCGTCAGGATCTCCTCGCGCTTGGCGATGCCCTTCGCGTACGAACCTCTTCGTGCCATAGGGGAATGCTACGGAATCCTGCTTGCAATCAAAAACCGAGCGAAGTATGGTTTTGCAATCCACCTCGATGACGAGGCCCCGAAAGGACCCCGACCCATGACAACGATGTCTTCCCCAGCATCACCCGTCGAACCATCGCTCGAACCCGATTCGGCTGTCGACGACGCGCTCGCCTTCGTCGAGGAGGCCGCGGGCAACGAGGATCCGCCCGCCCCGATCAAGGGCGTCCGCCGCCTGCTCGGCTGGATCATCCCGGCCAACCTCGGCATCTTCCTCATCTGGGGCGCCGTTCCCGGCATCCTGCTCCCCGCCCAGATCACCGCGCTGTTCGGCGAGGCCGACAAGGTCGCGAACCTCACGCTCGTCGCGACCATCGGCGCGTTCTGCTCGATGCTCGCGCAGCCCATCGCCGGGCAGATCTCCGACCGCACGCGCTCGCGCTTCGGCCGCCGTGCCCCGTGGATCTTCATCGGCGCCCTCGCCGGCGGCCTCTCGCTCGTCGGGCTCGCGTTCGCGAACTCGCTGGTCGGCGTCGTGATCGCGTGGAGCCTGGTGCAGATCACCTACAACGTCGCGCAGGGCCCGCTCAGCGCGATCATGCCCGACCGGGTGCCGCTCAAGCGCCGCGGCACCTTCGCCGCGCTGTCGGGCATCGGCCTCATGGTCGGCGCCCTCGGCGGCCAGATCGTCGGGTCGATGTTCTTCAACAGCATCACGGCCGGCTACGTGACCTTCGCGGCGTTCTCGCTCGTCGTGCTCACCCTCTTCATCGTCTTCAACCCCGACTACTCGTCCAAGGAGATCGAGCCGGAGCCGTTCCGCTTCGGCGACTTCCTGCGCACGTTCTGGGTGAACCCGATCAAGCACCCCGACTTCTTCTGGGCCTTCACCGGGCGGCTGCTGCTCTACACGGGCTACTTCGCCGTCACCGGCTTCCAGCTCTTCCTGCTCACCGACTACTTCGGCGTCGAGCAGCCCGAGACCGTCATCCCCATGCTCGGCATGATCAGCCTCGTCGGCATCCTCCTCGCCACGGTCGTCTCGGGCCCGCTCTCCGACAAGGTCGGCCGACGCAAGCCCTTCGTGTTCGCCTCGTCGATCGTCACCGGCCTCGCGCTCGTCGTGCCGTGGGTCTGGCCCGACCTCACCGCCTGGATGGTCTTCACGTTCATCTCCGGACTCGGCTTCGGCATGTTCCAGGCCGTCGACACCGCGCTCATGAGCGAGGTGCTGCCCTCGGCGAAGTCGTTCGCGAAGGACCTCGGCGTCGTCAACATCGCGGCGACCCTGCCGCAGACGCTCGCCCCGGGCGTCGCCGGTGCGATCGTGCTCTCGTTCGGATACACGGCCCTGTTCCCCGTCGGCATCGTGCTGTCGGTGCTCGGTGCGTTCGCCGTGTGGCCCATCAAGGCGGTGAAGTGATGACGGATGCCTCGCTCTCGGCGGTTCCCGTCGGCACCGTCGCCCCGACCGGGGCCGCTGCCCCTTCCACGGGCTCGGCGTCCAGGCGATCGCGCGCGATGCTCGTGACCGGGCTCGTCGGCCTGGCCCTGTTCGTCGTGTTCGGCTTCGCGGTCGTGCAAGACGTCGACGCGCCCTTCACGCAGCCGCTCGACGATGCCTGGCGGGCGCTCGTCGGCGCCTCGTCGGTCGACGCGGTCAGCTGGGCCGTGCCGATGTTCTTCCAGTACCTCGGCGAGTTGCCCGGCTTCACGCTCGTGCTGCTGCTGGTTCCGATCTGGCTCTTCGTCATCCGGCGTTGGCGCTCGGCCCTGTTCTGGATCACCGCCCAGCTCGTCGGCAACTTCGGCGTCTCGCAGGTGACCAAGAACCTCGTCGACCGGCCGCGGCCGGCCGACGACCTGGTGAACGGCCTGTACGGACCGCTCTTCTCGGTCGACCACGGCTCGTTCCCGTCGGGCCACGCGGTGAGCGCCGGCATCCTGCTGATCGCCGTCGCCGCGGTGCTGCCGCCGGCCAAGCGTCGCATCTGGTGGTTCATCGCCCCGTTCATCGCGCTCGGCATGATCTGGCAGCGCACCCTCATCAACGCCCACTGGTTCTCCGACGCCGTGTTCGGCATCATCGGCGGCGTCAGCATGACCCTCGTCATCTGGTGGCTGTTCACGAACCTGATCGCGAAGGACTACGGCAAGCCGCTGTTCCGACGTGCCCGACCCGCGACCGTGCCGGCGAAGCCTGCGGCATTCGAATCCACGATCGCCTAGACCCAACCAGACGCCGGCGCCATCGCCGGCACGTGAAGGAGCACCATGACCGACACCCTGAACAGTGCAATTGAGACATCCGCAGCGGATGTCGTCGCCGACCTGACCCTCGAGGAGAAGGCCTCGCTCACCAGCGGCGCCGACTTCTGGAGCACGAAGGCGGTCGACCGCGTCGGCCTGCCCTCGATCGTGCTGACCGACGGACCGCACGGCGTGCGCCTCCAGCGCGCCGACAGCGACCACCTCGGCATCGGCGACAGCGTGCCGGCGACGTGCTTCCCGCCCGCGGTCGCGCTCGGCTCGTCGTTCGACGCCGACCTGCTCGAACGCGTCGGCACCGCGCTCGGCGAGGAGGCGCAGGCCGAGGGCGTCGGCGTACTGCTCGGCCCCGGCATCAACATCAAGCGCTCGCCGCTCTGCGGCCGCAACTTCGAGTACCTGAGCGAGGACCCGCTGGTGTCGGGCGTGCTCGGCTCCGCGCTCGTGCGGGGCCTGCAGTCGCAGGGCGTCGGCGCGTCGCTGAAGCACTTCGCGGCCAACAACCAGGAGGCCGACCGCATGCGCGTCTCGGCCGACATCGACGAGCGCCCACTGCGCGAGATCTACCTGCGCGGGTTCCAGCGCGTCGTCGAGGACGCCCAGCCGTGGACCGTCATGTGCTCGTACAACCGGCTCAACGGCGTGTACACGTCGGAGGACCCGTGGCTGCTCACCCAAATGCTGCGCGACGAGTGGGGCTTCGAGGGGCTCGTCGTGTCGGACTGGGGCGCCGTGAACCACCGCGTCACCGGCCTGGTCGCCGGCCTCGACCTCGAGATGCCGTCGAGCGCCGGTCGCACCGACGCCCAGCTCGTCGCGGCCGTGCGCGACGGCTCGCTCGCCGAGGCCGACCTCGACCTCGCGGCCCGCCGCAACGTCGAGCTCGTGCAGAAGGCCGTGCGCGGCGCCCGCCCCGACGCGTCGTACGACGTCGACGCGCACCACGCGCTCGCCCGTGAGGTCGCCGCCGCGTCGATCGTGCTGCTGAAGAACGAGGGCGGCGTGCTGCCGCTCGCGGCCGACGCCTCGGTCGCGGTCATCGGCGAGCTCGCCCGCACGCCGCGCTACCAGGGCGCCGGCTCGTCGCAGATCAACCCGACGAAGCTCGACAACGCGCTCGACGAGATCCGCGCGATCGCCGGCGGTGCCGGTGCTGACGGCGGCGTCGCCTTCGCGGCGGGGTACGGCGTCGACGGGTCGACCTCGGTCGAGCTCACCGCCGAGGCGGTCGCCGCGGCATCCGCTGCCTCGACCGTGCTGCTCTTCCTCGGCGTGCCCGCCGCGCAGGAGTCCGAGGGCTTCGATCGCGACGACATCGAGCTGCCCGCCGCGCAGCTCGAGCTGCTCGACGCCGTGCTCGCGGCCAACGCGAACGTCGTCGTCGTGCTGTCGAACGGTGGCGTCGTGCGTCTCTCGGGCTTCGCCGACCGCGTGCCCGCGATCGTCGAGGGCTGGCTGCTCGGCCAGGCCGGCGGCGGTGCGGTCGCCGACGTGCTGTACGGGGTCGTCAACCCGTCGGGCCGCCTGACCGAGACGATCCCGGTGCGCCTCGCCGACAGCCCCGCGTACCTCGACTTCCCGGGCGAGCACTCGCACGTGCGCTACGGCGAGGGGCTCTTCGTCGGGTACCGCTGGTACGACGCGCGCGAGCTCGAGGTCGGCTACCCGTTCGGCCACGGCCTCTCGTACACGAGCTTCGAGTACGCGGATGCCACGGCGACCGCATCCGCCGACGGCATCGTCGTGCGCGTCGCCGTGACGAACACCGGCGACCGCGACGGCGCCGAGGTCGTGCAGGTCTACACCTCGTTGCCCGGCTCGACCGTGGTGCGCGCGCCCCGCGAGCTCAAGGGCTTCGCGAAGGTCGCACTCGCCGCGGGCGAGACCCGCGAGGTCGAGGTGCTCGTGCGCCGCGCGGACCTCGCGTACTGGGACACGCGCGTCGACGCGTGGGTCGTCGAGGGCGGTGCCTACGAGGTGTCGGTCGGGGCGTCGAGCCGCGACATCCGCTCGGCCGTGTCGGTCGACGTCGAGGGCGATGCAGTGCGCGTGCCGCTCTCGATGGACTCGTCGATCGGCGAGCTCATCGCCCACCCCGTCGCCGGGCCGATCGTCATGCAGGCGTTCTCGGGTGGTGATGGCGGCGTCGGCGGCGCCTTGATGGCCGACCCTGCGATGTTCAAGATGATGGCGTCGTTCCCGATCGGCCGGCTCGCGTCGTTCCCGGGCATGCCCGTCTCGATGGAGCAGGTCGAGCAGCTCATCGCCGCCTCGAACGGCCAGTAGAAGCGACGACGGCGGATGCCGCGGGCCGACGTCGGCTCGCGGCATCCGGCGACTGCCCCGTCGTTTGCCGCCCGGCCCCCTGCCTTCCCGCTGGCGAGATGACATCACTTGTCGGGTGGTCCGCGGTTCGCCCGACAACTCGTGTCATCTCGATGGGCGGCCACGGGCGGAAAGGGTGCACAGGCGCAAGTGCGCGCGGGCGCAACCCCTGTCGCGAGCGCCGGTCGCGGTGTCAGACTGACGGGAGCAGACGGAGGGGGAACCGCATGCCAGTGACGAAATCGGCGGAGGCCGCCCGCAAGCGAGCCCGGGCCGAGGCCAGACGTGCCGTGCGCGAGGCGAAGCGCGCAGCCAAGCACGCGCGCAAGGTCGGCGAGAGCCTCACGCGGGCGGGTGCCGAGCGGTTCGCCGCGTTGACGGCTGATGCGCATGCCGACGTGCGGCTCGCCCGCGAGCTGCGCAAGACCAGACCGCACGAATCGGTCAGGCTCGCGCACCGGGCCACGCGACGCCTGGTCGGCGCCTCGACTCGCGCGGAGGCGTCGGGCGACGCCGCCGATCGCAAGCAGGCGGATGCCGCGGCGAAGCTGAATCAGCTCGCGATCGCCCTCGAGGCGAAGCAGCGCCGCGCCGCCGCCAAGAAGATCGACCATTGGGCCGACTCGGCGGCGAAGGCGTGGCAGAAGAACGCCGACGCGGTGGCGGCCCGCGAGGGCTGACGCGGCGCGTCGAGCGGGCGGGGCCCGGTCGCACGATGGGCCGGGCCCCACTGCCGCCTACTGCTTGACGCCCGGCTTCGTCGCGGCCGTCTTCGTCGCAGGCGCCTTCGTCGCAGGGCGCTTCGCGGCCGTCGGCTTCGATCCGGCGGCCGCCGCCGGAGCCGCGGTCGTCGGCTTCGTCGCCGCAGCCGTGCGCGGGCTGCGCGTCGTCTTCGGCTTGGCGGTCGCGACGGCCTGCGCCGCGGCATCCGCCAACGGCTTGGCGATGGGCACCATGCGCGTGAGCTGCGTGACGTGCTGGGGCCCGAGCTCGTCGAGCGTCGCGACCTCGAGCAGCTTCATGGTGCGCTCGACCTCGCCCTTCAGGATCGAGATGGTCTTGTCGACGCCACGACGACCGCCGGCCATGAGCCCGTAGAGGTAGGCGCGTCCGATGAGCGTGAAGCGCGCGCCGAGGGCGACGGATGCCACGATGTCGGCGCCGTTCATGATGCCGGTGTCGACGTGCACCTCCATGTCGGCGCCGATCTCGCGCACGACGTGCGGCAGCAGGTGGAACGGGATGGGCGCGCGGTCGAGCTGGCGCCCGCCGTGGTTGGAGAGCACGACGCCGTCGACGCCGCGGTCGGCGAGCAGTCGCGCGTCTTCGACGGTCTGCACGCCCTTGACGACGATCTTGCCGGGCCACATCGAGCGGATGATGTCGAGGTCGTCGAACGAGATCGTCGGGTCCATGGCCGAGTCGAGCAGTTCGCCGACGGTGCCGCCGGTCGTCGAGAGCGACGCGAACTCGAGCGGCGGGGTCGTGAGGAAGTGGATCCACCAGGCGGGCCGGGGGATCGCGTTGATGATCGTGCCCGGCGTCAGCTGCGGCGGGATCGAGAAGCCGTTGCGCTTGTCGCGCAGGCGCGCGCCCGCGACGGGGGTGTCGACCGTGAAGAAGATCGTGTCGAAGCCCGCCGCCGCGGCACGGCGGGTGAGCTCGTACGAGATCTCGCGCTCGCGCATGACGTAGAGCTGGAACCAGTTGCGCCCGGTCGGGTTCGCGGCCTTCACGTCTTCGATCGACGTGGTGCCGAGGGTCGACAGCGTGAACGGGATGCCGGCGGCGCCGGCCGCTCCCGCACCGGCGATCTCGCCCTCGGTCTGCATCAGGCGCGTGAACCCGGTCGGGGCGATGCCGAACGGCAGCGCGCTGGTGCCGCCGAGCACCTCGCGGGTCGTGTCGACCACCGGCACGCTGCGCAGGATCGACGGGTGGAACTCCACGTCCTGGAACGCCTGGCGCGCGCGGGCCAGCGACAGCTCGCCCTCCGCGGCACCCTCGGTGTAGTCGAAGGCCGCCTTCGGCGTGCGGCGCTTCGCGATGTCGCGGAGGTCGGCGATCGTGAGCGCCTTCTCGAGCCGACGGTCGGTCGGGTCGAGCGTGGGCGTCTTGAACTTCATGAGCTGCGCGAGCTCTTTCGGGTTCGGGAACTGGCGCTTCACCATGAGCTGGTCTCCTCGATGCGGTGGGACGGATGCCGGTCGGGCCCGGGTTCGAGACCGGGGTCGGGACTGGGCGGCCCGGCTTCGGCGGGCATGATCTCGGCGTAGTACCCCGAGATGTGGTCGTGGGTGCGCGATCGCGCGGATGCGGCATCCGACGCTCGGATGGCCTCGACGATGCCGCGGTGCTCGTGGCGCAGGCGAGCGGATGTCGCGTCCCAGTCGTCGATGCGCTCGAGCCCGCCGAGCGCGTAGGCCTCGATGCCGCTGCGGAGTCCGGCCATGGTGGCGGCGATGACCTGGTTGCCCGAGGCCTCGGCCAGCGCGAGGTGGAACGCGGCATCGAGGGCGAGGAACTCGGACGGCTCGAGGCCGGGGGAGTCCATGGCGTCGAGCAGGGCGTCGGCCGAGGCGAGGTCGGGGGTGCTGAGGGTGTCGCCGTGCGCGTCGCGCGCGCCGCTCGGTACGGTCTCGGCGAGCTCGCCCGCGACCGCCGTCTCGAGGATGAGCCGGGTGCGCACGATGTCGGCGACCGGGAACCCGTGGGCGGCGACCTGCAGGCGCATGAGCGCGCTCATGGCCCCGCCGGGGGTGGCGATGATGATGGCGCCGGCGTTCGGTCCGGAGCCGGTCGCCGTGCGGATGAGCCCCATGGCCTCGAGCACGCGCACGGCCTCGCGCACGCTCGATCGGCCGACGCCGAGGTCGGAGGCGAGCAGGCGTTCGCCGGGCAGGCGATCACCGGGGCGCAGGTCGCCGTCGAGCAGGCGGCGCTCGACGTGCTCGAGCACGGTGCGCCAGGCGCGCGGGCTCTCGTCTGGCACGCTGCGCTCCCTTCGCCGATGGTGTGGTCTGACCACAGTAGCACTTGTGGTCAGACCACAGAAGACCGCAGTCTCGGCGCACGCGTCAGGGTCGCCGAAGCCACCCCGCGACTGCAGGGGGAACGGCCCGGCTGGTGAGCGGGTCCGGCCTCAGCCGCGACCCGGGCGCACGCGGATGCGGCTCGACTCGCCGCCCTCGAGTTCGACCGCGTCTTCACGGGATCGCACGAAATCGGTGAACGACCCGAACCCGAGCCGGCGCTCCTGGAACGAGGGGTCCATGCGCAGCATCTGGTTCTTCACGGCGCCCGACGGCTGCCACTCGTCGTCGTTCTTCGCCCGCAGCAGCTCGAGCGCCTTCACGAGCAGGCGGCCGGGGTCGCGCGTCGGCGGCGCCGCGTCGGGCGCCATGAACGACACGACCGGAACGCCGGCGGGCCCGGACGTGAGCGGCACGATCGACTCGACCGGCGCCGCCGCCGTGGCGGTGCCCCCGGCCGAACGGGCCCGGCGGCTGCGGCGCGCGGGGGCGGCATCCGCCTTCTCCTCGGTCGCACCCTCTGCGTCGGCCTCCGCAGCGCTCTCGGACTCCTCGCTCACCGCGGCCTCGCCCGACTCGGCGGCCGCGGCGGACGCGCCGCGCCCCGAACGACGTCGCCCGGATGCCGCGGAGGCGCGCCCCTCGGAACGGGCGCCCGTCGCGGCATCCGTCGCCTGATCGGCCGCCTCGTCGGCGTCGAGCAGCGCGTCGTAGTCGGCGTACTCGTCGCACGCAGCGGTGAGGGCCCGGCTCGTGCCGCCCGCGACGCCGATGCCGACGACGTAGCGTCCGAGGCGCTTCGCCTTCTGCGCGAGCGCGACGTAGTCGGAGTCGCCCGCGACGATCACGATGTGCGTGAGGTCGTCGATGCGGAACATGTCTTCGATCGCGTCGACCGCGAGGCGGATGTCGGCGCCGTTCTTCGTCGCCGAGAGCGGGAACAGCTGCACGAGGTCGACCGCGCGGTCGATGAGCTGGCCGCGGTAGCTCGCGTTCACGGGCGTCGACCAGTCGGCGTAGGCGCGGGCGATGGCGATCGTGCCGAACGTGGCGGCGAAGTCGAGCACGGCGTCGACGTCGACCGTCGCCTGTGCGAGCCGGTCGGCCGTCTCGGGCGAGACGGTCTTGCGGCGGGAGGTGTCGCGGCGGTACTGGCTGTCGCCGTGCAACTGGTCGTATCGCGAGATGACGATGTTGTCGAAGTCGAAGTACAGCGCCACGCGGGGTTCTGCCGAGATGGGCATGGAGACCTTCCATCGAGGGTGTGCCTCCGATGCTACGCCGCCGACCTGTGCGAGCCCCGGAGCCCGAGGGGGTTGGCGTGCCCGACTCGCTCGGCCACACTGGCCCTATGAGCGACGACTACGCGAACCCCGGCAGCCCCGACCTGCGTCTCAGCGACGCCGAGCGCGAGCGGGCCGTCGCGCGGCTGGCCGACGCGCACGCCGCGGGCCGGCTGACCGTCGCGGAGTACGGCGAGCGGGCCGCCGGCGCACGAGCGGCGGTCACCCGCGGCGACCTCGTGCCGTTGTTCGCCGACCTGCCGGCCGAGACGCCACCGGCGCCCGGATCGCCCGGCCCCAGGTACGGATCCGATGACGCCGCCGACCCGGTCTCACGACCCGCGACGTTCACCGACCCCGACCTCGAGCCGTCGGCGTCCGGTCGCTCGGGTCGTTCCGGCTCGCGGGCGCTCGGCGGTTCGGTCGGCGCGACGATCATGGCGCTCGTGCCGTTCGTCGCCCTCATCCTGTTCCTGCTGAGCGGGTTCCTCGGCGGGTGGGCCTGGGCGTGGCTGTGGTGGCTGCTCGTGCCCATCGCGGGCATCATCATCTACGGGCCGGGCGCCGACGAGCGCCGGCGGCACTAGGTCCCGCGACCCAGACCGCCCGTCAGAACCCGTGCGCGGACGCGAATGGTCGCTCCATCACTTCGATGGCGACCATTCGCGTCCGCGCGGGCTCGAGTCGTGCGAGGGCGTCAGGCGGATGCCGCGGCGAGCTCGCCCTCGGCGCGAACCCCCGCCTCGGCGAGCACCCCGAGGAACGCCTTCATCCAGGTGCCGTTGTCGGGCCACGCGCGGGAGGTGACGAGGTTGCCGTCGACCACGCCGCCGCCGTTCTCGAACGCGGCGCCGACCACCTCGAGGTCGATCGCGAGCTCGGGGTAGATCGACGACGTGCGACCGGCGAGCACACCTGCGGCCGCGAGCAGCAGCGGTCCGTGGCACGTGGCCGCGACCGGGGCATCCGCCTCGAAGAAGTGGCGCACGATGCGCTTCGCGTCGTCGTTGTTGCGCAGGTACTCGGGCGCACGCCCGCCCGGGATCACGATCGCCGCGTAGTCGGCGGGGTCGACGTCGGCGAGCGCGACATCCGCGGGCCACGTGTGGCCGAGCTTCTCGGTGTACGTGTCGAAGCCGTCGACGAAGTCGTGCACGACGAACTGCAGCGTGCGCGCCTCGGGTGCGCCGATGTGCACCTCGAAGCCCTCCTCCTTCAGGCGCTCGTAGGGGTAGAGCACCTCGAGCGTCTCGGCCGCGTCGCCGGTGATGATGAGGATCTTGGTCATGGGGTGTACCTCCGTGTACTCGTGCGGGCCCCCGTGCTCGTGCGGGCCGGTCTGCCTCGACCGGCCGGGGTCGGGTCGACTCTGCGCCCGCGACGGGCCCCCGTCACGCCCGGTTCGCACTATGTGCGAAAACACCCGGGATCGGTGCGTGGGAGCGGCGAACGAGCCTGTCGGCCGCACCGGCGCCCGGCGTAGCATCGGGGCATGAGCGCAGAGGAGCGCCACGGCGGCGCGGGCATCCAGTCGGCCGAACGCGTGCTGCGCATCCTCGAGCTCGTGGGCGCGGCGCCGACCGGGCTGACCGCCGCCGAGATCGCGAGCTCGCTCGGCCTCGGCCAGTCGACCACCTACCGTCTGCTCGCGACGCTGCACCGGCAGGACTACCTCGCCAGGCAGGCCGGCGAGCACCGGTACATCCTCGGGCGCACGGTCGACCAGCTCGGCAGGGCCCTGCAGTACCAGCTCGTCGCGACCGATCCGGTGCGGCAGGTGCTGCGCGCCATGCACGACGCGGTCGGGGCGCCCGCCTACCTCACGGTGTTCCGCGGCGACGACATCGCGGTCGCGCACATCGAGGACTCCGCGGCGCATCCGCGCATCGGCCAGCTGCACGTCGGCTTCTCGGAGGCCTCGCACACGACCGCGTTCGGCAAGCTCATGCTCGCCTCGCGCGACGACGCCGCCGTCGCCAGGTTCCTCGAACGGCATGCGCCGGCGCGGCTCACGGCCTCGAGCATCACGGATGCCGCGGTGCTGAACGACCAGCTCGACGAGATCCGCGCCCAGCAGGTCGCCGTCGAGATCGAGGAGTACCTGCCGAAGCTCGCGTGCATCGCCGCCCCCGTGCGCTCGGCCGCCGGGCGCACGGTCGGTGCGGTCTCGGTCTCGGTGCAGGCGAAGGACTTCGCGGCCCGCTCGACCCAGCTCGAGCGCGCGGTGCGCCGCGGGGCCTGGCAGGTGTCGGCGCGGCTGGCGGGCTGACGGGCGTGTCGCCGGAAGACCGCGTCATCTGACGGAACGGGGGAATACCGGCATCCGCAGATCGTTGGCTTCGGATGTCGGCCGCGGGCGTACGCCCGATCGAGCCGGCGCACGACCACCGTTCCGACCCTGCGAGGAGCCAGCATGACCGAATCCGCCCAGACCGCCGCCCGAACCCGCATCGGCGCATCCGACCTCGAGATCGCGCCGCTGTCGCTCGGCACGAACGTGTTCGGGTGGACCGCCGACCGCGACGCCACGTTCGCCGTGCTCGACGCCTTCACCGCGGGCGGCGGCGACTTCCTCGACACGGCCGACGGCTACTCGGCCTGGGTGCCGGGCAACACCGGCGGCGACAGCGAGCGCCTCATCGGCGAGTGGGTCGCCTCGCGTGGTTCGCGCGACGACGTCGTCATCGCGACCAAGGTGAGCACCCACCCCGAGTTCCCCGGCCTCTCGGCGGCGAACATCCGGGCCGCGGCGGATGCCTCGCTCCAGCGCCTCGGCACCGACGTCATCGACCTCTACTACGCCCACTTCGACGACGCCGAGGTGCCGCTCGACGAGACGGTCGGCGCGTTCTCCGAGCTCGTCGACGCCGGCAAGATCCGCGCGATCGGCATCTCGAACTACACGCCGGAGCGCATCGACGAGTGGTTCCGCGTCACCGAGGCGAACGGCCTGCACCGGGCCGTCGCGCTGCAGCCGCACTACAACCTCGTCGAGCGCGACTTCGAGACGAACGGCCTGCGCGAGCGCGCCGAGCGCGAGGGCCTCGCGGTGTTCCCGTACTTCTCGCTCGCGAAGGGGTTCCTCGCCGGCAAGTACCGCTCCCAGGCGGATGTCACCGCCGACGGCGCGAGCGTGCGCGCGGGCGGTGCGGCGCCGTACGTCGGCGACCGCGGCGACCGCGTGCTCGCGGTGCTCGACGAGGTCGCGGCCGCCCACGCGGCATCCGTCGCCTCGGTCTCGCTGGCGTGGCTCAGGCAGCAGCCGACCGTCGCCGCGCCCATCGCGAGCGCGCGCAACGTCGAGCAGCTCGGCGACCTGCTGGCCTCGATCGGCTTGGAGCTGCCCGCCGAGGAGCTCGCCGCGCTCGCTGCCGCTTCGGCCTGATCTCGCGCTGCGCGGCGGCGGCGCCGGCCGAGTCGCCGGTCGTCGCCGCGCGCGTGGGCTCGTCTTCTGTCGCGTCGTCAGCCTCGTCGTGAGCCCTCTACGCCGCGGCGGCGACCGCGTTGTGCAGCTGATCGCCGTCGACGCCGACCGCGTTCGCGCGGTTGGTCAGCAGCACGAAGCACACGCCGAGCGACGGCGTGATCCAGAACTGGGTTCCGGCCCACCCGCCGTGGCCGAACGAGTCTCGGGCCAGCAGCGCGGGTGCCGCGTTGCGCAGGTTCCAGGTGATGCCCCAGTCCTGGCCGCGCGAGGCGGGGTACGGCTCGAGCTTCGTCATGCCGGCGGTGAGGGGGCGCAACATGGCCTCGAGCGCGATGGGCGACAGCAACGAGCCGTCGTTCCGGAGCAGCGCGCTGCCGATCGCCAGCAGGTCGGCGGCCCGCGCCCGGAGACCCGCCCCGGGGTTGCGCAGCTCGACGAAGCGGTCGTAGTCGAGTCCGCACTCGGCGGCGTCGACGGGGGCGTGTGGGCTGTCGGCGTCGAGGCTGAACCCGTCGGCGCCCGCGCGGCCGGCGACCGCGTTCACGGCGGCATCCCACGCCCGCCCGCCTGCGTGCTCGATCAGCGCCGCGATGCCCGAGTACGCGATGGTCGAGTACCTCGTCGCCGTACCTGCGGCGAAGTCGCGCCCTGGTGCCGTGAGGTCGGCCCGCAGGCTCGCCGCCGAGTCCATCGGCGGCTCGATGATGCCTGACGAATGGCTCACCAGGTGCCGCAGGCGCACCACGTCGTCGCGGCCGGCGCCGAACTCCGGCACCGCCTCCGCGAGCGGCGTCTCGAGCGTCAACCGCCCCTGCTCGACGAGCTCCATCGCCGCGAGTCCGACCAGCGGCTTCGTGATCGAGAACAGCGGATAGTGATCGTCGACGGATGCGGCGTGCGCACCCGTCGCCCCGAACGCATCGAGTGCGGCGACGCCGTCGGCGGTCGCGATGCCCAGCACGGCGGTCGGCAACCGCTCGGCGGCGACGTGACGGCGGGCCCAATCGAAGGCGTGGTCGAAGCGCGGCATCCGTCGATCGTATGCCCCGAACGGGGGACGCACACGGCCCGCCGGCGCCGATACGCTCGCAGGAGTCTGTCCTTGGGGGGAACCATGGCTCATCGTCGTCGCGCGTCGCGCGCGGCCGTCGTCAGCGGGGCGGTCGTCGCCGCGCTCTCGCTCGCACTCGCCGGATGCGTGCCGGAGCCCGAGCCGTACGCGCCACGCGTGTCGAGCGACGGCCCGCCGCCCGGCGATGCCGTCGAACTGCCGGAGGGCAGCATCGATGCGGCCGTGAAGGCGCTTCCCGGCGACGTGGAGCAGATCATGGAGAGCTCCGGGATCCCGGGTGTCGCGGTCGCCGTCGTGCACGGCGACGAGGTGCTCTTCGCCGAGGGGTTCGGGGTGCGCGAGCTCGGCGAGCCCGACGAGGTCGACGCCGACACCGTGTTCCAGATCGCGTCGATGTCGAAGCCGATCGCGGCCACCGTGGTCGCCTCGCAGCTCGGCGACGACCTGACGTGGAGCACGCCCGCCGCGCCGCTGCTGCCGGGCTTCGCCCTCGCCGACCCGTGGGTGACCGAGCATGTGACCGTCGGCGACCTGTTCGCGCACCGCAGCGGCCTGCCGCCGGCCGCGGGCGACGACCTCGAAGACATCGGGTACGACCGCGACTACATCCTCGATCACCTCGACCTGCAGCCGCTCAACCCGTTCCGCACGGCGTACGGGTACGCGAACTTCGGGCTCACCGCGGGCGCCGAGGCCGTCGCGAACGCCGTCGGCACCGACTGGGAGACCCTCTCCGACGAGGCGCTCTACGAGCCGCTCGGCATGGACTCGACGAGCTCGCGCTACGACGACTTCCTCGAGGAGGACGACCGCGCCACGCTCCACACCCTCATCGACGGGAACTTCACGGCGGCCTACGAGCGCGACGCCGATGCGCAGACGCCGGCCGGTGGAGTGAGCTCGAGCGTCAACGACCTCGCGAAGTGGCTCGAGCTGCTCATCGGCGACGGCACCTTCGACGGGCAGCAGCTCGTCGACCCAGCCGCCCTGCTCCCGGCGATCAGCCCCGAGATCATCTCGTCGCCGGCGGGTGCGCCCGACTTCCGCGCCGGTGCCTACGGGTACGGGTTCAACACGGGCACCGACCCGACGGGGCACACGACCTACAGCCACTCGGGCGCCTTCAGCCTCGGCGGCTCGACGAACTTCCAGGTCGTGCCCGCACTCGACCTCGGCGTGGTCGCGATCACGAACGGAGCGCCGATCGGCGTGCCCGAGGCGATCGTGAGCACGTTCCTCGACCGGGTGCAGTTCGGCGAGGTGCACCGCGACTGGCTCGCCGACTACGGTCAGGCGCTCGCGCACTACACCGAGCCGGCGGGCGACCTCGTCGACCAGGACCAGCCGGCGGATGCCGCGCCTCCCGGCCCGCTCGACGGGTACGCCGGCACCTGGAAGAACCCGTACTTCGGCGACGCCGTGGTCGCGGCTTCGGACTCGGGCGACGGACTCGTCGTACGCCTCGGACCCGACGGCGGCTACGAGATCGAGCTCGAGCCGTGGAACGGCGACGAGTTCGCCTACGTGCCGAGCGGCGAGAACGCCCCAGACGGCTCGAAGTCATCGGCCACGTTCGAGCTCGGCAGCGGAACGGACACCATGACGCTGCAGTTCTTCGACGCCAACGGCCTCGGCACCTGGACGAGATGAGCTGAGCGGGCCGCCGCGGAGGTGTCGACCGCGTGGCGGGCGGGCTGCCGGGCGCGGCGCCCGCCCGTGGCGGGTCGGAGTGCGCGGGCGCCCTCCGCTGACGGCTCGGAGCGCGCGCCGCCCGCCCCCGGCATCCGTCGTCGTTCGCGAAATTCAGGAGATCTCGGGCCGGAGGTGTGCATGGCGCCCCATCAGCGAGGATCTCCTGAATTTCATGCTGCGATCGGTGCGCCGCTGGGCTGGATCAGGCAGGCTGGGCCGGCTCGACGCGCGGAAACGGGCGCGGGCGTGCACGGGGCCACCGATGCTCGCCCCGGGCGATGAGCGCGAGGATGCCGGCCGACGTGCGCGGCCTGTCGTGCATCACCTGGTCGTAGCTCAGCCTGAGCACGAGGTATCCGCGGGTCACGAGTTCGAAGTCGCGTCGGCGGTCGGTCTCGAACTCCGTGCGGGAGCTGTGGAACGCCCACCCGTCGACCTCGACGACCAGCCGCTCGCCGACGAGCAGGTCGACGGATCCGACGCCGTCGACGTACGCCTGGGTGCGGCAGGTGATGCGGCGTGCGCGGAGGAACAGCCTGACCTTCGTCTCGAGTCCGGACTGGCTCCCGAAGTCGAGCCGATCGAGGTCCTCGCGGCGACCGGACGGCATGGCCGCACGCACCGACGCGAGCTGTCCGGGGTCGAGCATGCGGCCCTCGACGGCCGACTCGACCGCGGCGAGTGCGTCGGATGTCGGCGCGCACGCGAACATCTCCGCGATCGCTGCGGTCAACGGGTCCCGGCCGACCCTGCCGAGCCCCCGGGGCCGGTAGTGCACGCAGACCCCGTGGGCGACGGGATCGAGGGGGACCGAACGGGCGTCGGGGGATCGAAGGCGTGCCGCGTTCGACGCGACCCGGACGTGCAGGCGTTCGCGGGGCGGCACCCATGCTCCGTGCATCCGGGCGACCGTCGAAGCCGTCGCGACCCCGCCCACACGCACGGCCCGCACGACGTCGGGGTGGGCGTCGGGCGTCGCGAACCACCCGTTGCGCACCCGGATCACGCTGCCGTGGCGCAGGGCGGCGAGCACCGCGCCGCGCGGCAGCCCGGCGGCCTCGAACCCGCGCAGGCTCGCGGCTCCGCCCGCGCGGCGGAGCACGGTGGAGATCCGGGGGTCGACGGGCATGCGTCGAGTGTGCCCGCGGAGCCCGCCCCCTGCCGCGATCGGGGCTCGACCTGTGGAGAACGCGCGGATGCGGCATCCGGAATTCAGGAGATGTCGGCTCAGGGGTGCTCGGGGAGGCCTCTGGCGCCGGATCTCCTGAATTTCGTGAAGGCACCACTCGGCAGGGGCAGTCGGCGCGCGGACGGCGTCGCGGCCGCCGAGCGGCCGCCACGCCGTCAGCTGCGCAGCACGACGTTGCGGGGTTCGTCGCCCCGCAGCATCCGTTCGACCTGGTCGCGCACGAGCCGCGCCATGCGGGGCATCATCGCGGTCGAGGCCCCGCCGACGTGCGGCGAGATCAGCACGTTCGGCATCGCGAACAGCGGGTGGCCGTCGGGCAGCGGCTCGGGCTCGGTCACGTCGAGCGCGAAGCGCAGCCGACCGGATGCCGCCTCCTCCTCGATCGCGGAGGTGTCGGCGACCTTTCCGCGGGCGATGTTCACGACCAGCGCGCCGTCGGGCAGCGCCGCCAGGAAGTCCGCGTCGACGAGCCCGGTGGTCGCGTCGCTCAGCGGCACGCCCACGATGACGATCTCGGCCGACGGCAGCAGGTCTGGCAGTTCGTCGATGCCGTGGATGCGTCCGCGCTCGTCGTCGCGCGCGCGGCCCGCCATGCGCTCGAGCTCGACCTCGAACGGCAGCAGGCGCGCCTCGATCGCCCGCCCGACACCGCCGTAGCCGATGAGCAGCACCCGACGGTCGGCGAGGCTGGCGTGCCGCGCCGGCGCCCAACGGCCTTCGCCGGCGGCCCGAACGAAGTCGGGGATGCCGCGTTGGGCGGCGAGCACGAGCGTGAGCGTCAGCTCGGCCGTCGAGGTCTCGTGAACGGACGCCGCGTTGGCGAACACGTGCCCCGGCGGCAGCGCCGCCTCGACGTCGTCGTAGCCGATCGACTGCGACTGCACGAGCCGGGTCGTGACGCTCGCGAGGGCGCCGAGCCGGTCGGCCGTGCCCATGTACGGCGGCACCACGAGGTCGAGGTGGGCGGCCGGGGCCGGGCCCGTGAGATCCCAGAGCACCACGTCGACACCCTCGGGCAGCGGGCCGACGGCGTCTCGCAGGGTCGCGCCGGGCAGGGAGACGAGCAGTCGTTCGGTCATGCGTCGATCATCTCAGGGGCGGATGTCGCGGCACCCGCCCGCGCTGGGTTCGCGTGGCTCCGAGCCCGAGCCCGAGCCCGAGCCCGAGCCCGAGCCCGAGCGCGAGCCAGAGCGCGAGCGCGAGCCCGAGCGCGAGCCAGAGCGCCGAACGGAGATGGGGCGCAGGCCGGAATCGGGAGCCCCGGTCACGGCAGCTGCTCGACCTGCGCGCGGATGATGCGTTCGGCGACGCCCATCGCGGCATCGCTCGGGGCGATCTCGTCGAAGCCGTGCAGCACGCCGTCGACCGCGAGCGAGGCGATGCCGTGGCTCATGGCGCACAGCTGCAGGAACGTGCTCTCGACGTCTCCCGAGATGTCGCCGTTCGCGTGTACCTCGACGACGAGCGCGCGGAGGCCGGCGAGCGCGGCGAGCCTGGCGCGGTCGAGCGTCTCGTCGCCGCGGGCGATGCTCGGGGTGCGGAACATGGCGTCGAAGTGGGCCGGATTGCGCTGGGCGAACGCGACGAACTCGAGCGAGTCGGCGACGAGGCGCTCGCGCCCCGGAAGGTGCGCGGCGCGCTCCTGGGCGGTGCAGAGCTCGTCGTCGAGCAGCGCGAGGCCCTCGAGCGCGAGCGCACGGATCATGCCCTCGCGGCTGCCGAAGAAGTGCGTCGGCGCGGCGTGCGAGAGGCCGGCCCGACGGGCGACCTCGCGGAGACCCACGCTGTTCACGCCCTGCTCGCGCGCCAGCTCCTCCATGGCGCGCAACAGTGCGGCGCGGCCGGGGGCGCCCGTCGTGCCCGCCGGGCCGAGCGAGCCGGCGGCGCCCCTGCCGGCCTCGACGGCGAGGCCCGGGCTCGCCGCGTCGGGCTCGGCGTGTGCGGTGCCGCCGCGGGTCGGAATCGTGTCTGACATCGTGCCTTCCATCGTGGGTGCCACGTCGGCCGCAGGCAAGTGCTTGACAATGTAAAGTCGCGCGGCGTACCGTGTGCTTTACATTGTAAAGCGATTGGAGCGGGAAGATGGTCGACGTCACGCACGGCGAGGTCTGGAAGACGATCTCGGCCGAGAACTTCATGGTCATCGGCATGGTGACCGCGCGAGGAGAGTCGCGCACGGCGGGCGTCATGCACGCCGTGCACGACGACCGCATCTGGTTCACCGCCCACGACCGGGCCTGGAAGACCCGGCACATCGCCGCCAACCCGAACGTCTCGATCACCGTGCCGGTCGCCAAGCGCGTGCCGCTGATGCCGTGGATCAAGATCCCGGCGGCGACCGTGACCTTCGCGGGCGACGCCGAGGTCGTGCCTGCGGCCGAGATGCCCGAAGCGGTGCGCAGCGCCCTGCTCGACGACATCGACGTGACCGACGGCGGCGACCACGGCAATGTCGTGGGCGTACGGGTGCGCCCGATCGGCGATTTCGTCACCTACGGCGTGGGCGTGTCGGCGCTCGGGATGCGCGACACCGAGGCGGCCGCAGGGCGCGTGGCCGCGGCATCCGTCATCGCCTGAGCCGCCGCCCGCGGGCTGGTACCGTTGCGCTCATGGACGGCGGGGGCACGGAATCCGGGGCGGTGCACGACGACGGCGCCGAGCGCCCGGGTGCGATCGGCGCGGTGGTGGGCGATGACCACGTGCGACCCGAGCAGGTGCGCGGCGAAGCGCTGAAGGAACGGGTCTATGCGACCTTCACCGGTCTCGCGATCGTGCTCGTGCAGCTGCAGAGCGTCGACCACCTCGAAGACGCGGGACTGGTGGCCGCCGAACTCGCCGTCGGCATCCTCGCGATCAGCGCTGCCGGCTTCGCCGCCGACGTCATCTCGTTCGTGTCGGTGCACAGCCGGTTCCCGCATGCTCGCGAGGTGCGCATCATGCTGCGCATCGCCGCCTCGGCGATCGCGTCGGCCGGTGTGCCGGTGGTGCTGCTCCTGCTGGCCGCGTTCGGGGTCGTGGAACTCGAGCCCGCGCTCCGCGCAGGAACGGTCGTCTACCTCGTGACGCTCGGCCTCATCGCCTACTTCGGCGTTCGCCGAACCAAGGCGCCGTGGTGGAAGCAGCTGGTGGCGCTCGCCGCCCTGATGGCGGTCGGCCTCAGCGTGATCCTCATCCAGCTCGCGGCGCACGGGCACTGACCCGCGGGCGACGCGGGCTCGCGTCAGCCGACGAGGCCGACCGAGACGAGGCGCGCCGGAGTGCCCGATCCGCACGAGGTGCCGGCCGCGGGCAGCGGCTCGACCTTCGCGAGCACGGTGTCGCCGATCGAGATCGAGGCGCCGGCGGCTCCCGTCAGCGACCAGACGTCGCCCTCGTCGGTCGTCACCTCGAGGCATCCGTCGGATGTCGCGGACACCCGCCCGGCGACCGTGCCGTTCGGCAGGGCGTCGGTCGGTGCGGTCGGCGGTGCCGTCGGCGGCTCGAGGGTCGGCAGATCGGTCGAGGACATCGGCGGCGTCTCGGATGCCGCGGCCGACGCCGACTCGGCGGGGCCCCGGCTCGATGGCGCGCACCCGGCCAGCAGCCCGACGGCGACCGCCGCGAAGGCGAGCCCCAGGATCGTCTTCATGCGTGCTCCTTCCGTGCGCTCGACGCGTGCGCCGCGCCGTCGCGCTCGCCGTGGAGGCATTCTCCTCCGACACCCCGACCGACGGAAGCGGGGCGGCGCCCGGGAGTCGGAACTCCCGGGCGCCGCCCGTCGTGCACGGTGCGTCGAGTCGAGGTCAGAACACCGCGACCGTCATCGACGTGCCCTGCTGGTTCAGCACCGCCATCCTGACCCCGACGGCGGGGAGCTTGACGCCGTGGTTCGGCACCTCCGGATACCAGTAGGTCTTGGTGTCGTCGAACAGCGGGTTCGGCAGCTGCGCCTTGATCACGCTCTGGACGCCGCCCACGTGCAGCACCGTGCGGTCGGTCGGCCTCAGGCCGAACGGGGCGTCGAACACCTGCACCCGCGAACGCCAGTAGTTGCCGTTGACGTCCTTCAGCGGCTTCGGGTGCGCGTCGATGTACAGGTTGCGACCGCTGCCCGGGTGGGCGAACGTGTCGTTGTCGGCGTACGAGGTGTCCCAGTACGAGATGAGCAGGCCCTGCTGGTACGCGTAGTGGTCGACCTTGTCGACGTACGTCGGGGTGTACCCGAAGAAGTACGGGCCAGTCTGCAGGTACTTGTCGTACGACACGTAGGAGCGGTTCGCAGCGATGTAGTAGTTGTCGAACAGGTTCGTCGTCTGCGCGCCGACCGCCGTGAAGCCGTCGACCGTCCAGCCGTTGTCGCCCGCTTCCGCACCGTCTTCGAAGACGCCCGCGATCGCGATGTCGTCGACGAAGAGGCCGGGGATCAGGTCGCCGCCGTTGCCGGCCACGCCGCCGTCGGTCAGGTACCGGATGCGGAGGCCGACCGTCTGGCCCGCAAAGGCGCTCAGGTCGTACGTGGCATCCACCCAGTCGGCCTGCGATCCGTCGGTGCCGTTCGTGGCGGGATCGAACGGCAGGCTGCCGGTGATCGGCAGGAAGCCCGATCCGCTGTCGACCTCGACGAAGGCGTAGTCGTAGCCCACCTCGATGTCGTACCTGGCCTTGAACGTGAGCGCGGGCGAACCTGCGGGCAGGCTCACCGTGCGGGTGAGCGAGGCGTCGAGGTCGTCGCCGGAGCCGCTGTACCACTGGCTCGCGCCCGAAGCCGGTGCGCCGAGATCGGACACCACCTCCTTCTTCGGCAGCGGCACGACGATCGCCTGCGCCTTCTTCGAGTTGTACTCGGCCGGTCCGAGGTTGACGAGCTTCTTCTTGCCGGGCTGCACGACTGTGTAGTCGAGCCAGCCGAGCTGCAGCTTGTTCCACGCGCCGAGGTCGCCGCCGCGCTCGCCGATGCCCTGGTCCTTCTTGGCGCCGAGCCGGCTCTGGGCCATGAGGGTCCAGTGCTCGTTGTTGTTGTCGCCGCCGGAGAGCACGTTGTAGTCGTCGGGGAGGCCGAGGTCGTGTCCGTACTCGTGGTAGAACACGCTGCGGCCGCCGTTCTCGGGCTGCATCGTGTAGTCGCCGATCCACATGCCGGAGTCGCCGATCTGGGTGCCGGTGATCGAGTTGCCGGTGCCGGGAACGTACGCGAGGTTGGCGTACCAGCGGTGGCTCCAGATGGCGTCGCCGCCGTAGATCGGGTCGCCGTCGGCCTCGTCGCCGCCCGCGTGCACGATCTGGAAGTGGTCGATGAAGCCGTCGGGCTCGTTGAAGTTGCCGTCGCCGTCGAGGTCGTAGCGATCCCAGATGTCGAACGAGGCGAGCTCGGCCTTCACCTCGGCGGGCGTGCGGCCCTTGGCGAGCTGGTCGGCGTACCAGACGTTCGCCGCGTCGCGCACGAGGGCCTTGGCGTTGTTGCAGACGTTCGATCCGCAGTAGTTGGCGCCGTACCGACCTTCGGTGTAGTTCACCTTCACCCAGTCGGTGACCTCGCCGCCGATGCTGTACCGGCCGGAGGACTGGCTCTCGTAGTAGGTGCGCAGCGACTCGTCGTTGCCGAAGTAGAGGTCCTGGAAGTAGCTCTGCGAGTAGTCCGAGCGCCACACCGTGCTGTTGTCGACCGCGCGGTCGGGAGCCGGGATCTCGTTGTGGAGCGGGCCCTCGGTGCGCTGGGCGTTCGCCGCGGGCGGGTACGGCGACGGGTCGTCGCCGAACTCGACGAGGATCGCGAAGACGCGGTCGGTCGTCTCGCGGGCGAGCTCGACGTACTGGTCCTTCGCCTTGCCGGGCTTGCCGTACCGGCTGCTGCTGCCGGCCGCGGGGCCGGACGAGTCGGTGCCGACCTTGACGATGGTGCTGTCACCGCGCTGCTCGGTCGTGAGCTCTCCGTTGAGCACGCCCGTGATCGCCGATTCGCGGAGCGCGGTGCGCTTCTCCTCGAGCGGGTTGGGCAGGTTGTCGCTGGGAACGACCGCCGAGGGTTCGTCGGCGGGTGGGGCTGCGAACGCGGCCGGTGCCCCGATCATGCTCGCAGTGACGAGAGCCGCGGTCGCGGCCCCCAACAGCATCTTGCGCACGTGAACCTCCATGAGGAGTGCCGGGGCCGCTGAGGTCGGCGGCGGTGCAGCATGAGGCGGCCGGTGAGCCCGTCACTGGTGGTGGCGCCTCAGCCTCTTGTGGGGTGATGCGAACACGCCGGATCCGGCGATGCCCAAGAGTCTATGAATGGGCTGCGAATCAAGACAGTCTTGAACTCGCAGCCGGGTCGGAGGATGATTCCGCCCCTCGGCCGGAGGGGGTCGCCCGCCGCGGGGCATCCGCTCGCGCGTCGGATCGACCCTGCATCCGCGGCAGCGGGATCGGCGAGGTCATCGCGACCTCGTCGCTGAAGTCCTCGGGGTCGGCGACGACCGAGACGGCGCCGGTGGGGAGTGCGACGCGGTCGCCGTCGGCGATGGCGTCGGTCGCGGCCGCCCAGGCGACGCCGAAGCGCCATGGGCGCTGCGGCACGCGCGTGATGCGGAGGCCGCGCGCGACGACGAGCCAGGTGACGCCGATGCCGAGCGACACGAACGACGCGAGGGCGCCGGCGCCGAGCGCCCAACGGGGGCCCGCGGCATCCGCGACCCAGCCGACGACGGGGGCGCCGACGAGCGTCGACCCCATGAGCACGGCGGTGTAGAGCGCCATCACGCGCCCGCGCACCGAGGCGTCGGTCGTGGTCTGCACGTAGCCGTTCGCGGTCGTGAGCAGGGTCACCGTGCAGAACCCGATGAACACGAGCGAGGCGGCGAAGGTGATGTAGGTGGGCATGAGGGCGGCGACGGTCATCGCGATGCCGAGTGCGCCGACGGCGACCACCACCACGCGCAGGCGTGCGCGAGAGCGGCGCGCGGCGAGAAGGGCGGCGGTGAGCGAGCCGATGGCGAGGATCGACGAGAGCACGCCGTACTCGCCGGCGCCCTCGCCGAACATGACGGCCATGGTCGACGAGAAGATCGGGAAGTTCATGGCGAACGCCCCGACGAGGAACACGATCGTCATGACGATCACGAGGTCGGAGCGCCCGGCGACGTACCGGAACCCCTGCACGAGCGCGTTGCCCTCCCGGGCTCGCCGGGGGTGGCGGATGAGTTCGCGCTCCCGCATGGCGAGCAGCGCACCGATGAGGGCGAGGAACGTCACCCCGTTGATGAGGAACACCCAGCCCGACCCGACGAGCACGATGAGCCCGCCGGCCACGGCCGGGCCGATGAGGCGTGCGACGTTGAACGAGGCGGCGTTCAGGGCGACCGCGTTCGACGCGTTCGGTCCGCTCACGAGGTCGGAGACGAAGGTCTGGCGCGCGGGGGCGTCGAAGGCCGAGGTGATGCCGAAGGCCAGTGCGAAGCCGTAGAGGTGCCAGAGCTCGGCGTGCCCGGCGAGCAGCAGCAGGCCGAGGCCGAAGGCGAGCAGCATCAGCACGGTCTGGGTGACCATGAGCACCTTGCGGCGGTCGAAGCGGTCGATGACGGCGCCGGTGATCGGCACGAGCAGCAACTGCGGGCCGAACTGCAGGGCCATGGTGGTGCCGACCGCCGCCGCGTTGTTGTCGGTCAGCTCGGTGAGCACGACCCAGTCCTGGGTGGTGGACTGCATCCACCCGCCCACGTTCGAGACGATCGCGCCGATGAACCACAACCGGTAGTTGCGGCCCGTGAGCGATCTGAACATCGCGCTCACTGCGTGGCGATCCGATCCATGATCTCGGATGCCGCGAGGAGCGTCGCCCGTTCGTCTGCGGTCAGCTCGTGCATGCGCTCGGCGAGCCAGGCGTTGCGCTTGTGCAGCGTCGCCGCGACGATCTCGCGCCCGGAGTCGGTGGCCGTGATGTTCGTCTTGCGGCGGTCGACGTCGTCGGGCGTGCGCACGACGTGGCCGTCGCCCTCGAGGCAGTCGACGGTGCGGTTCATCGAGGGGGCGCTGATGCGCTCGGCCTCGGCGAGCTCGGAGAGGGTCATCGACCCGTGCTTCGACAGGTGCATGAGCACGGTCATCTGGCCGTCGGTGACGCGGTCGTCGGACTTCTGCGCGCGCAGGCGCCGTGAGAGGCGCACCGCCGCGAGCCGCACCTGCGAGGCGGCCTGGTCGGGGAGTTCGGCGGAGTCGGTCACGAATGCTTAGCCTAGCTCATTAGCGTTGCTAAAGAAATGCGGTGGCCGAGAGCGGGCGAACGGATGCCGCAGGCGCGACGCACGATGGAAACAGCCCGGTAACCGGGGGTTGGAATGCTCTCGTCATGGCGACACTCTTCGACGGATATGCCACCGCGGGCACGAACCGGGCCGGGCGAAGGCGGCGCGCGGGGCGCCCGTGGGACGAGATGTTCCCCGACGGCGAGGCCGGCGTGCGCGAGCCCTACCGCGAGCTCTATCCCGCCCTGGCCCGCATGTCGCAGGACGAACTGCGGGGGCGAACCGACGCGCTGGCCAGTTCGTACCTCGCGCAGGGCGTCACGTTCGACTTCGCAGGCGAGGAGCGGCCCTTCCCGCTCGACGCCGTGCCGCGCGTGATCGCCGCGTCCGACTGGGAGCGCGCCGAGACGGGCGTCGCCCAGCGCGTGCGCGCGCTCGAGGCGTTCCTCGCCGACGTGTACGGGCCGCAGCGCGCCGTCGCCGACGGGGTGATCCCGGCCGCGCTCATCAGCTCGTCGACCCACTACCACCGGCAGGCGGCGGGCATCGTGAGCGCGAACGGCGTGCGCATCCACGTCGCCGGCATCGACCTGATCCGAGACGAGCTCGGCGACTGGCGGGTGCTCGAAGACAACGTGCGCGTGCCGAGCGGCGTGAGCTACGTCATCTCGAACCGCCGCGTCATGGCGCAGACCCTGCCCGAGCTGTTCACGTCGATGCGCGTGCGGCCGGTGGGGGAGTACCCGAACCGGCTCCTGCAGGCGCTCCGCGCGAGTGCGCCGGAGGGCATCGAGGATCCGACGGTCGTCGTGCTCACCCCCGGCGTGCACAACTCGGCGTACTACGAGCACACCCTGCTCGCCCGGCTCATGGGCGTCGAGCTCGTCGAGGGCCGCGACCTGTTCTGCTCGGGAGGCCGGGTGTGGATGCACACCACGGCCGGACCGACGCGGGTCGACGTCATCTACCGCAGGGTCGACGACGAGTTCCTCGACCCGCAGCAGTTCCGGCCCGACTCGGTGCTCGGCGCCCCCGGGCTCATGCTCGCCGCCCGCCTCGGGCACGTCACGATCGCGAACGCGGTCGGCAACGGCGTCGCCGACGACAAGCTCGTCTACACCTACGTGCCCGACCTCATCCGCTACTACCTCGGCGAGGAGCCCGTGCTCCCGAACGTCGACACCTGGCGCCTCGAGGAGCCCGAGGCGCTCGCCGAGGTGCTCGACCGCCTCGACGAGCTCGTCGTGAAGCCCGTCGACGGCTCGGGCGGCAAGGGCCTGGTCATCGGGCCGGATGCCTCGAAGGGCGAGCTCGACGAGCTGCGCACGCGCCTGCTCGCCGACCCGCGCGGGTGGATCGCGCAGCCCGTCGTGCAGCTCTCGACGATCCCGACGCTCGTCGAGGACGGCCTGCGCCCCCGCCATGCCGACCTGCGGCCGTTCGCCGTGAACGACGGCGACGAGGTGTGGGTGCTGCCGGGCGGCCTCACGCGCGTGGCCCTGCCGGAGGGGCGCCTGGTCGTGAACTCCAGCCAGGGCGGCGGATCGAAGGACACCTGGGTGCTCGAGACGCGCGAGGCGCCGCTCATCGACACGGGCGGGTTCCCCGTCATGCTCGAGCAGCCTGGCGTCCGCTCGGTCGGCGCGCTCGTGGCCGACCAGGCCTCGCCGAACACGCCGGCCGCGACCGGGCTGCACGGCACCCACGCCGTCGTCGGCGAGACCCGCGCAGCGGCATCCGCGCCCTCGCCGGTGACCGCCTCGCCGCAGGACGAGGAGGCACCGGTGCGCCAACAGCAGCAACAGCAGCAACAGCAGCAACAGCAACGACGAGATCCGGAACCACGGATGCCGGGGCATCCGCTCGCCGAAGGTCGGGAGGGCACGCCATGCTGAGTCGCATCGCCGAGTCGCTGTTCTGGATCGGCCGGTACATCGAGCGCAGCGACGGCACCGCGCGCATCCTCGACGTGCACCTGCAGTTGCTGCTCGAGGACCCGTGGATCGACGAGGACACCGCGTGCCGATCGCTGCTCAGCGTCATGGGCAGCGAGGCCGAGAGCGACGAGCCGCTCGGCCGCGACGACGTCATCGCGCTGCTCGCCGTCGACCGCAAGCATCCCGCCTCGATCGCGCACTCGGTGGCCGCCGCCCGCGAGAATGCGAGGCGCGCCCGCGAGATCGTCTCGACCGAACTGTGGGAGGCGCTGAACCACACGAACGCGCGCATGCCGCACCGGGTCGCGAGCGACAAGACGCACGAGTTCTTCCGCTGGGTTCGCGACCGCTCGGCGCTCGCGATCGGCGTGGTCGACTCCGCGACGAGCCGCGACGAGGCCTGGCACTTCTTCGCCCTCGGCCGTGCCATCGAGCGCGCCGACATGACAGCGCGCCTGCTCGCGACCCGCTCACTCACCGAGGCGAGCGGGCCGAGCTGGACCACGATCCTCCGCAGCTGCGGCGGCTACGAGGCGTACCTCCGCAGCTACCGGGGCGTACCGTCGACCGAGTCGGCCGCGGAGTTCCTGCTGCTCGACCGGCTCTTCCCGCGGTCGATCATCTCGAGCGTGATCCGCGCCGAGGAATCGCTCCGGGAGATCGACCCGAGGGCCGGCCGCGTCGGGGTCACCGACCAGGCGAGGCGCCTGCTCGGCCAGATCCGGTCGGAGCTCGAGTACCGGCCGATCGCCGACATCCTCGTCGACCTGACGGGGCACATGGAGCAGCTGCAGGCCGTCACGTCGGCCACGAGCGAGGCGATCAGGGCGCGCTACTTCCCGACGAGCGTGGTTCCGGTCTGGATCGGGGAGGTCTCATGAGCCGCATGCGCATCGTGCACCGCACGGGATTCACCTACGCCGAGCCGGCGACGGCCTCGTACAACGAGGCGCGCATGCTGCCGCACTCCGACGGGCACCAGTTCGTGCTGCAGTCGGGCCTCGACATCCGGCCGGGCGCGAGCCAGCACGCGTACCTCGACTACTGGGGCACTCGCGTGTCGACCTTCGAGGTGCTGACCCCCCACCAGGAGCTCTCGGTCACGGCGACGAGCCTCGTCGAGGTGCACCAGGCGCCGGCGCCGCGCGGCGAGATCTCGTGGGACGAGCTCGAGACGGCGGCCGCTTCGACGGTGACCCTCGTGGAGGCGACGGGTCGATCGCGGCAGACCGACCCGCCCGATGAGGTGCGCGCGCTCGCCGCGGAGATCCGCGCCGAGGGCGGCGGCGTCGGCGAGACCGCGCTCGAGATCTGCCGGGCCGTCGGCTCCTCGATGGAGTACATGCCCGGGGTCACGGGCGTGCACTCGACCGCCGCCGAGGCCTGGGCCGAGCGCAAGGGCGTCTGCCAGGACATCACGCACGTCGCGCTCGGCGCCCTGCGCTCGGCCGGCATCCCGGCGCGCTACGTCTCGGGGTACCTGCACCCCGACCCCGAGGCATCCGTCGGCGAGACCGTCGTCGGCGAGTCGCACGCGTGGATCGAGTGGTACGCCGGCGAGTGGCGGGGGTACGACCCCACGAACCTCGTCGAGGTCGGCGATCGGCACGTGCTCGTCGGCCGCGGTCGCGACTACGGCGACGTGCCGCCGCTCCGCGGCGTGTACGCGGGCCCCGGGTCGTCGGAGCTGTTCGTCTCGGTCGAGATCACCCGCGTCGCATGAGGCGGCTCGGCGGCCGGTGGGTGCTGCGGCGCGTCATCGGTCGCACCTGTCGATCGGATGCCGCGCCTGCCATGATGTGCGCATGCCGACGTTCACCGATGCGCACGGGGTCCACATCCACTACCAGTCGTGGCGTGTGCCGGAGCCGACCGCGGTCGTGCAGCTCGCCCACGGCGTCGGCGAGCACATCGGACGGTACGGCGAGCTCGTCGAGGCGCTGAACGCGGCCGGCTACTCGGTCTGGGCCGACGACCACCGCGGGCACGGGCAGACCGGGTTCGAGCAGCACGGCGGCGACCTCGACCGCATCGGACGGCTCGGCCCCGGCGGGCTGCGCGCCACGATCGACGCGGTGCACCGGTTCACGGGCGTGATCCGCGAGACCGAGGGCGCCGACCTGCCGCTCGTGCTGCTCGGCCACTCGTGGGGCTCGCTGATGGCGCAGATCATCCTCAACCGGCATCCGCAGGACTACGACGCCGTCGTGCTCACCGGCACCGCCTACCGCACGCTCTTCGACATGAACGGCGGCGACCTCAACGCCCGCCACAAGCACCTCGGGCCGACGCCGGTCGAGTGGCTCAGCCGCGACCCCGCCGTCGCGCCGGCGTTCATGGCCGACCCGTACACGACCGCCGTGCCCCTGCGCAAGCTCTTCGGCACGCTCGACGCCGCGCGCCTGCTCGGGCGCCCGGCGAAGCACCTGCCGGCCGAGCTGCCGCTGCTGATCCTGGTCGGCTCCGACGACCCGCTCGGCGGCGAGACGAGCGCTGTGAAGCTCGCCAAGGCCTACACGCGCCGGTCGGGGCTCGTCGACGTGACGCTCGTGGTCTACGACGACGCCCGCCACGAGGTCTTCAACGAGATCAACCGCGACGAGGTGCGCGGCGACCTCATCACCTGGCTCGACGAGCGGTTCGCCGTCGACTGAGCGGATGCCGCGGCATCCGTCGCCCGACGCGAACGGCGCTCCCCCGGAGACCGGGGGAGCGCCGTCGTCTCACGATCGGGCCGTGATCACCGGCCGGTGATCACCCGCACGTGAACTCGGCGTCGCCCCACACGCCGTGGGCGCCGTTGATGCCGCCCGGTGCCTCGACGAGCAGGTCGACGTACTGCGCACCGGCGAGGTCGACGTTCACCGCCTCGGGCGCGAAGCCCGGCGTGAACGTGCGCGACTGGAACCGATTCACGCCGTCGACGTCGACCTTGAAGATCACGTTCCCGGCGAAGCCGGACTCGAGGCCCACCTCCGAGGTGAACGCGCTGCACGAGCCGCCGACGTAGTAGGTGATCTTCGAGAGCGCGTGCACGCCGAGCCCCTTCTCGTAGGTCGGCGACTCGCCCGTGGCGGGATCGGTCCAGTTGATCGCGAGCGGCTGGTCGGGCGAGTCCGCGGCGTCCTTGTTCGCCACGTCCTTGCCGATCACGCCCCACCCGTTCGTCGCGCTGACCCAGGTCAGGTCCGACGCCCATGCGGTGGCGGTGGGCCCGGGCGGCAGCGGCTGGTCGACGACCTTCCAGTCGAAGATCTTCAGCCGGCTCTCGGTCGGGAGCACGACGTACGCGAGCTCCTTCGCGGGGTTCAGCCGCAGCACGTTCGAGTACACCTGATAGTTGCCGTTCGGGTACTCGTACACGTTCGGGTTGTTGCCGTTGTTGCGGCCCTTCGACGTGATCGCGACCGTCGCGCCGCCCAGGCCGGAGGCCTGAGGCAGCCAGTTCGGGAAGAACACGCCGCGCTGCTCGGTCGTGCCGTCGGCGTAGTGCAGCTCGAGCTCGGGGTTTACCCCTCCGCCCGACGCCGCGGACGCGAGCAGCGCGAGATGCGTGCCCCGGCCTGTGACCGCGATGGTCTGCCCGGCCGGGGCGACCGCATTCGGCGTGCCGACGCCGTCGGGCCACGTGTACTCGATCGCGGCGTCGCCCGTGCCGACCGTGACGGTCGAGCCGGGCGTCACGCCGGCGCGCTCGAGCGCCTCGGCGCTGAACGTCGCGCCGCCGCCGTCGAAGTCTCCCGACTTCGCCGTCGTGAGGCTCGTGATCGCGGTGGCGTTGAACGCGCCCGCGAGCGAGCCGTACGCCACGTAGATCTGGTTCGCGCCCGAGACCGTGCCCGCCGTGCGCTGCGACGTGTACGCCGCCTCGACGTTCACGGTCTGCAGGTCGGCGGCCGCGGCATCCGTGACCTCGAAGACGAACTCCGCGGTGGCGGTGCCGCCCTTCTTGACCGTGCCGACGCGGTCGCCGCTCGCCGACACGAGCGACCAGCCCTCGGGTGCCCCTGGCGTCAGCACGACGCCGTCCTTCGACTTCGACCCCGTGTTGCGGAACCTCGCGGTGACCGTGGTCTGCTCGCCCTGGAACACGCGGTTCGCGACATCGACGGCGACGGATGCCGCGGACAGCTCGGCATCGTCGCCGCCCACGCCCGTCGTGGAGGTGAGCGTCAGGCGGGCAGAGGCATCGGATGCGATCGCGCCCGTCGAGACGACGACCACGCCGCCCGCACGCTCGGCATCGAACGCCCAAGCTGCCGTGCCCTCTTCGAGCGCGTCGACGTCGGCCACGCGAGGCAGGGTCTTGCTGCCGAGCTTGACCTGCTTCGGCTCCGAGCCCGTGTGCGCCTCGACGACGTACGGGCGGGCGTCGGCCTTGCCGGCGTAGTCGCCCTCGCGTTCGCCGATCTCGATGCGCACGGTGCCCTGCTTGCCGGCCTTCGGCGCGTCGACCTCGAACTCCTGGCTGCTCGACGCGCCCTCGGCGTAGCCGCGCGTGACTCCGTCGTCCTCGTAGAGGGTGAACTCGCTGTCGCCCTGCGGGTAGACCGACAGCGTGATGGGCGAGTCCCCGGGCACGAGCGAGGCGTTGCGCGCCACGATGCCCTGCGGCACGAGCGCGCCGGCGCGAACGAAGACCGGCAGCCGGTCGAGCGGAGCCGGGTGCCCGTTCAGCACCTGGCCGCCCTCGTGCACGCGTCCGGTCCAGTAGTCCACCCACTGCTCGCCCGCGGGCAGGTAGATGCCGTTGCGCACGCTCGTCTTCGTGAAGACCGGCGCGACGAGGTAGTCGCTGCCGAGCAGGAACTCGGTGTTGGCCTCGACGCCGTACGCGCCGGGGTCCTCGGGGTACTCGAGCGCGATCGACCGCATCATCGGCAGGCCGCTGCGGTGCGACTCGGCAGCCAGCGTGTAGATGTAGGGCATGAGCTGCTGGCGCAGCTGCAGGTACGACCGGTTGATCTCGGTCGCCTGATCGCCGTACAGCCACGGCCGCTTGTCGACCGAGGCCCAGCCGCTCATCGAGTACAGGGCCGGCGCGAACGCCTTCCACTGCAGGTCGCGCACGTAGCTCTCGGCCGAGCCGCCGAAGATGCCGTCGACGTCGCCGGTCGTGAACGGCAGGCCGGAGTTGCCGGCGCCCGTGAGCGCCGAGACCTGCCAGCGCACGGCGTCGAGGTTGCCCGAGTGGTCGCCGGTCCACTGCATGCCGCATCGCTGCGACCCGGCCCAGCCCTCGACCATGAGCGAGGTGCCGCGCGCGTCGGAGTACTGCTCGATGCCGCTGTGCGCGGCCTCGCAGCCGGTGAGCGCGAGGCGGTAGCCCGAGCCGACCCAGGCCACGTCGAGCTTGCGCAGGCGGATGCCGGCGTCGCCGACCTCCGACTCCTGCTCGGTCAGCGAGCGCTGCGTCCAGAGGCCCGTCTCGAGGGCGGTCTCGGCCTTGATCGCGTCAACCGTCTCCGGAAGCTCCTGGTACTCGCAGCCGTAGCCGTCGTTCACGAGCATCCAGCCCGCGGGCATGTCGTGCTCGACGAAGCCCTTCGCGATCTCGAGGGCCTGCGGGGTGCGGAGCTTCGCCGGGTCCTTCGAACCCGAGTACGTCGGGCTCGACCGGTTGTAGCAGTCGGCGTCGCCGTACTCGAGGGCGTACACGGGCGGCATCATGGGCCGGCCGGTCAGCTTGGTGTAGCCGTCGAGGGCCTCGGCGTAGTCGCCCACGAAGTAGTAGGCGTCGAAGCGCTGCTCCTCGTGCGTGGTCGTGTGGGCGGCGAAGTCGTAGCTGCCGCGCGCGAAGGTGTTGCGGAGCACGCCGTAGCCGTTGGACGACATGTAGTACGGCACGGCGTTGGGGTAGCCGTCGTCGTCCCAGTCGTAGTTGCGGGCGATGTTGATCGTCGCCCCGGTGTGCACCGAGCGGCCGTTCTGCATGCCGCCGCCGAGGACCTGCTCGCCGTCGATGCCGGTCAGGTGCTGCGTGGTCGACGTCGCGCCGAAGCTCAATGGGGCCGACTCGGCCCAGACGGTCGTGCCGTTGCTTCGCTTCAGGGTCGTGGCCCCGGTCTGCCGGTCGATCGTGAGGGCGACCTTCGAGGTCGAGAGCGTGATCGGCTTGCCGCGGCGGTCGGAGACCGAGATCTTCGCGCCGTCGAAGTCGTCGGTGCCGACGACGATGTTCGCGGTGCGTGCGGGGTCGCCCTCGGGGGTGTTCGCCGGGTCGGTGAACTCGCCGGTGGGGCTCGCCTCGAGTCGGAGCGTGCGCTCGTCGAGGAAGGTGACCCGGTAGGCGCCGTGCTCCGCGGTCAGGGTCACGGTGGAGCCGTGCTTGGAGACGCCGGTGATCGCGCCGAGCGAGGCGCCCTCGGCATCGACCGGCACCTCGGGGGCGACCTTCTTCGGGGTGATGGGCGTCGGCGCGCCGCTCGCGGCGGCCGCCGGCTCGGGTGCGATGGCGAGGCCGGCCGCGCTCACGCCGGTGACGGCGAGGAGTGCGGCGAGGCCGAGGGCGGTCAGGCGCCTGGGCGGCCCTACGATTCGTGTTCCGGATTGCTGCATCATTGCTCACCTTCATCGAAATGATGTTTGCTGACGTTATTCGTCTCCAAACACGCAAATGCAAGCATTCCGTGATCAATCCCGTCAAGAGGTCATCCGGGTGGTGGACGGCCGTTCTGCGCCGCGATCATGCGGAACGCGGTGGTGACCGATCGCTCAGTGCAGGTGAGCGGAACGCGCAGATTCGAAACCCGAGGCGGCCGTATCGCCCGTGCTTCCGGGGCTGTGCAGCGAGCAGCCGGGATGCGCGTTCGGCCCCCGTTCAGGGGGCAGCACCAGGTTCTCGGCCTCCGCCGTGCGGGTGGCGGGTCGCGGAAAAACTTCGGCGACGCGGATGTCGCGGCGGGCCGGGGCTCCGTCGGCCGCGGCTCAGGCTGTCGCACTCGGCCGGGCGCGACTCAGCCGGCCGCGCGCCCCGGCGGCACGTCGAACCCGAGCAGTCTGATGCGCGGGTGGTGCGAGGCATCCGACTCCGTGGCCCACGGGTACACGATCGTCGTGATGCTGCAGTTGCCGAGCACGGGGAGCAGGTCGCGGTAGCCGTCGGGGTCCATGCCCGCGAGGTCGCAGAAGAGCAGTCGGATGAGGGTCGCGTGCGCCACGATCAGCACGTGCCCGTCTGGGAACTCCCGCACGAGTTCGTCGAACACCGGCAGCGCACGGGCGATGCCGGCTCGCCCCGACTCGCCGCCCGGCAGCGGGTTGCTGGCCGGCGCCCGGCAGAACGCGGCCCACTCGTCGGGGTACCGCTCGGCGAGCTCGTCGGGCGTGAGCCCCTCGGCATCGCCGAAGTCGATCTCGACGAGCCGCTCGTCGATGCGCAGCGCGAGCCCGGTCGTCTCGACGCTCGGGGCCGCCGAGCGCCGCGCCCGTGACAACGGCGACGCCACGATCGCGTCGAGGCCGGCGTCGACCGCCCACGCACCGAGCGCCGCCGCCTGGCCGAGGCCGTGGCGCGTGAGCCCGACATCCGAATTGCCGGCGTACCGGTGGTCTGCGTGCCAGACCGTCTCGCCGTGGCGTGCCAGGTAGAACGTGGTCATTCGAGCCCCCTGCCGTCACGACGATCGTACGGTGCGAATCTCCTCCGCACCGGAAACGGGGTGGGCCCGCGGTCGTAGGCTGTCCCTCATGCACGGTGAGTACAAGGTTCCCGGCGGCAAGCTCGTGGTCGTCGACTTCGACGTCGTCGACGGCGTCATCCGCTCGCCCCGGGTCGCGGGCGACTTCTTCCTCGAGCCCGACGAGGCGCTCGCAGACATCGACGGCGCGCTCGACGGCCTGGCCGCGGCATCCGATGCGAAGACCATCGCGGCCGCCGTCGCCGCCGCGCTCCGACCCGACGCGGTGCTGCTCGGGTTCTCGCCCGAGGCGATCGCGGTCGCGGTGCGACGTGCGCTGACGGATGCCACGAGCTGGTCGAACTACGAGTGGGAGGTCGTGCATGACCCGGCCGTGTCGCCCCGCGTGCACCTCGCGCTCGACGAGGTGCTGGCCACGCGCGTGGGCGACGGGCGCCGCAAGCCCACCCTGCGCTTCTGGGAGTGGGACGAGTCGGCCGTCGTCATCGGCAGCTTCCAGTCCGTCAAGAACGAGGTCGACCCCGAGGGCGCCGAGCGCAACGGCTTCGACGTCGTGCGCCGCATCTCGGGCGGAGGCGCGATGATGATGGAGCGCGGCAACGTCGTCACCTACTCGCTCTACGTGCCGGCCGAGCTCGTGCAGGGCATGAGCTTCGCCGACTCGTACGCGTTCCTCGACGACTGGGTGCTGCAGGGCCTGCGCGGCCTCGGCATCGAGGCGACCTACCAGCCGCTGAACGACATCGCCTCGCCTCTGGGCAAGATCGGCGGCGCCGCGCAGAAGCGCCTCGGCTCGGGCGGCGTGCTGCACCACGTGACCATGGCCTACGACCTCGACAACGAGAAGATGCTCGAGGTGCTGCGCATCGGCCGCGAGAAGATCAGCGACAAGGGCATCGCCTCGGCGGCCAAGCGCGTCGACCCGCTGCGTTCGCAGACGGGGCTCAGCCGCGCCGCGATCATCGAGGCGCTCATCCAGACCTTCGTCTCGCTGCACGGCGCGACCCGCGGAACCGTCGCACCCGACGAGCTGGCCGAGGCCGAGGCGCTCGCCGAGTCGAAGTTCGCGAGCGAGGAGTGGCTCTACCGCGTGCCGTGACGGCCCGATCGCCCGGGCCGCCTGCCGCCGCGTGCCCGCCTGTGAGTCGGGTGAGGAACGCTCATGCACGCACAGGTAGACTCGCCGGATGGATTGGTGGATCTGGCTCGGCATCGGTGTGCTCATCGTCGCCGCGCTGACCCTCTCGGTGCGCCGCGGATGGGTCGACCTCTCCGACAAGACCCGCAAGGGCAAGCCGAGCGGCAGCGCCGTGATGATGATCGGCGACGAGGTGTTCGCCCCGCGCAAGTACGAGGCGCAGATCGAGCAGGAGCGCCAGGCGCGGCTCCCCACGCCCGCCCCGCTCGCCGGCGACCCCGACAAGGGCATCTCCTACGCGGCCGCCGAGGTCGACACCGGCGACCCCGACCGGTTCAAGGGGCGCATCCGCCTCGACGTCGAGCGCTGACCGGCGGCCCGCCCTCACCTGGTGCGTCGTGGGGCTGTCCGCCCGCTCGGCCGATCAGCCGCCGCGCTGCACGCGTTCGGCCGCACGCCGGTGCCGTTCGAGCGCGACGGGGACGTCGACGGTCTGCAGGCGGCCCTCGCGGACGACGAATCGGCCGCCCACGATGGTGTGCCACGCCGTGGCGGGCCCGCACTGCATCAGCCCGGTGATCGGGTCGTCGAGCACGCCCGCGTACTGGAGCGTGTCGACGCGCCACACCGAGACATCCGCGTTCGCGCCGACCCGGAGCACGCCGATCTCGCCCGCCCTCCCGAGGGCCTGCGCGCTGCCCCGGGTCGCCATGCGGAGTGCGGCTCGGGCGCTCATCGCCGTGGCCGTGCCCTCGCGCTGCCGGCTGAGGAGCATCGCCGTCTTCGTCTCGAGCCAGAGCGACTGGTGGTCGGAGGCCGTCGCGCCGTCGCAGCCGATGCCGACGTTCACCCCGGCGTCGAGCATCGGCCGAATCGGCGGGGGTCCGCCCGGCAGCCCGCCGTCGATCATGGTCATGCTCGGGCAGTGCGCCACCGAGACCCCGGATCGCGCGAGTGCGGCGATCTCGCGGGCGCTCGGGTAGATCACGTGGGCGAGCCAGGTGCGGTCGGTGAACCAGCCGGACTCCTCGTACACCTCGAGCGGCCTGCGCCCGTACCGCGCCCGGACGAAGGCCTCCTCGTCGGGGTCGTCGGCCACGTGGCTGTGCAGCCGGAGATCGAGTGATTCTGCCAGCACGCGCGACTCGATGATCGCGTCGCTCGAGGAGCTCATGAGCGTGCTCGGCCCGACGCCGATGCGCACCAGCGAGTCGGCGCCGCGATCGTGATGCGCCTCGACCAGGCGCACCGTGTCGGCGAGCACGTCGTCGAGGTCCTCGACGAGCTCCGGAGGGCAGACGCCGCCGTCGTCGGGACCGATCGTCATCGAGCCGCGCACGGGATGGAAGCGCAGGCCGATCTCGCGTGCCGCGACGATCTGCACGTCGATGAGCTCGGGCTCAGGGTGCAGGTAGAGGTGGTCGGCGCTGGTCGTGCAGCCGCTCAGCGCGAGCTCTGCGAGTCCGACCGTGGTCGAGATCGAGGCGGCCTCGGCGTCGAGCCGGCCCCAGGCCGTGAAGTAGGTCCAGAACCACTCGGTCAGGTCGGTCACGGTGTCGGCCGGCGCGAACGCCCGGGTCAGGTTCTGGTAGAGGTGCTGGTGGGCGTTGACGAGCCCAGGGAGCACGAGGCATCCCGTCGCGTCGACCACCTCGCGCGCCGGAGGCGGCGGCGAGTTCCGACCGCCGATCGCGACGATCAGCCCGTGGTCGATCGCCATCCAGCCATCGGCGATCTCGGTGCCTTCGTCGTCGAAGCAGGCCAGCAGCCGAGCATCGCGGATGAGGAGGTCGACGGCGCCGTGTGCGGTCTCGGTCGCGCGCATCACGACCGCCCTCCGACGTGGGCGAGCCGGGCAGCGGGCGGATCCGCCGCGACGACGACGCGCCTCCCGGCCGCCCAGCCGGCCGCGGTCTGCGCGGCGACCACCGCGATGAGGATGCCGACCGCGACGGTCCACGGCACCTCGGCCGCGTGGAGCAGGCCGAGTGCGAACGGTCCGAGCGCCGCGATCGCGTAGCCGAAGCCCTGCGCGAACGCCGAGAACGCCGCGACGTCGCCCTGCGCCTTCAGCACGATGAGCGACACCCCGAGGCCGAACGCGGCGCCCTGAGCGAACCCGAGCACGGCGATGAACGCCGGTGCGAGCTCGAGCGGGGCCCACGCGACGCCCGCGAGCCCGATGACGACGCCGACGCCGACGAGTGCGACGAGCACGTGCTGCCGACGCAGGCGACCGGCGACGAGCGAGACGAGCAGCGACGCCGGCAGGCCGGCGATGCTGAGCCATGCGAGGAGCGCGGCGGCGTGCTCGGCCGAGGTGCCGCGATCGACGTAGAGCGTGGGGAGCCACGCGATGACGGCGAAGAACACCAGGGCCTGGCACCCGAAGAACCCCGTCACCTGCCAGAGCAGGGGAGTGGCCCGGAACGGCTGCCGCGAGTCGTCGGCCGGGGCAGCCGATGCGGCGCGCCGCGCGCCGGCGGCCCGATGCGCCACGACGGACGCGACGAGCGCGAGTGCGATCGCGAGCAAGGACCACGAGGCGAGTGCGAGGGGCAGGGAGTCGAGCTGCGTGACGAGAGGTACCGTCAGGCCCGCGCCGATGGCCGCGCTCACGCCGAAGCTCGTCGAGAAGACGCCCGACCACAGGCCCGCAGCCCTCCCGAGGTGCTCGCGGATGAGGTGGGGCATGAGCACGCTGAGCCCCGAGATCGACGTGCCCACCACGACGGTGCCGAGGAAGAGCGCAGCGGGGGCGACCGGGCGGAGCGCCACCGAGAGCGCGAGCAGGGTGGCGAGCAGCAGCACCGACCGCTCGGAACCGAGCTTGCGCTCCAGAACGGGAGCGAGTGGTGCGCCGACCGCGAGGAGCAGCACGGGCAGGCTCGACAGCATAGTGGTGCCGACCGATGTCAGGTCGTACTGGGCGCCCACCGCATCGAGCGTCGCCGAGACGCTCGTGATCGGATCGCGGAGGTTCAGGCCGGCCAGGACGACCAGCGCCCCGTAGGTGACCGCCGACCGCCGGTGGGCGCTCGCCGGCCGGTCAGCCGAGGTTCGCATGCAGCTGCTTCTCGTGGTCGTCGAGCACGCTGAGCGCCGCGAGGGTCGCCGCGCTGCTGTCGCCGTTCGCGATCGCCGTGTAGAGGGCGTCGTGCAGGTCGCCGTGCGGACCTTCGGGAACCGCCATGCAGTTCGTGCGCGCGACGGAATCGCGCAACGAGGGCTCGAAGCTCGCATAGAGGCCAGCGAGCAGGGTGTTGCCCGAGGCCCGGGCGATGCCGACGTGGAAGGCCACGTCGTGGTCGACGAACGCCGCGACCTCGTCGTCGGCGACGGCCGAGGCGCGCCCTTCGAGCGCGGCGCGGAGCAGGAGCAGGTCGTCGGCGGAGCGGTGGAGGGCGGCTTCGCGTGCTGCGAGCACGTCGAGTGCGCGGCGCACCGCCACGACCTCGGTGTCGACGGCGCGCCCGAGCGCGTTCGAGAGGGCGATGGTGGTCTCGTCGTCGGCGACCACGTAGGTTCCATCGCCCTGGCGCGTCTCGAGCAGGCCCAGCTGCACGAGCGAGCGCACGCCCTCGCGGACCGAGGGGCGGCTGACGCCGAGTGACTCGACGAGCCTGGCCTCGGTGGGGATCTTGCTGCCGATCGGCCATGCGCCGCTCGTGATCTCCTCGCGGAGATTCTCGACGACGGTGTCGACCAGTGACACGCGGGCGATCTGCTTCATTCCGGTTCCCTCGTTCAAAATTATGTGATAACCATATCATCTGACAAATTGATCGGGGAAGCCCGGAGCAGAGGAAACAGGTGATCGTGACAGCGACGCAGGAGTCGGCAGGAGTGGTGGCGGCACCACTCGTCGACGCGCACATCCATCCCGACAAGTCGACCTGGGGCGGGCCATGGCTCTCGCGACGCGAGGCCCGGTCCCTGCCGGAGTTCATCGCGAACGACGTCCGGGCCCAAGCCGGGTTCACCCGCTCGGTCGAGGAGCGCGCCACCGCGCTCTTCCGCACCGCGATCGCGAACGGCACGCGCGCCCTCAGGGCACAGGTCGACGTCGGCCCCGCCCAGGGGCTCTCGAACGTCCACGGCGTCCGAGCCGCGGCCGAGGGACTCGCGAGCCTCCTCGACGTGCAGATCGTAGCCTTCCCCCAGCAGGGCCTGCTCACCGCGCCGGGCACCGCAGAACTCCTCGACGCCGCACTCCGCGAGGGAGCCGACCTGATCGGCGGCATCGACCCGATCGGGCTCGAGCACGACCTCGACGGGCACCTCGACGTCGTGTTCGGCCTCGCCGCGAAGCACGGCGTCGACGTCGACATCCACCTCCACGACGGCGGAACCCGCGGTCTCGAGGAGACCGCGCGCATCGCCGAGCGGACCGTCGCGGAGGGCCTCTCCGGTCGGGTCGCGATCAGTCACGCATTCGCCGTCGCCGAGGCCGAAGGCGATGCGCTCGCCTCCATCGCCGACGTGCTCGCCGAAGCGGGCGTGTGGCTCACCACCTGCGCGCTCGGCGGCGATCCCGTGCTGCCCGTCGGCTTCCTCGGGGAGCGCGGCGTGCGGGTCGCGGTCGGCTCCGACGGGGTGCGCGACGCCTGGACGCCGTTCGGCAGCGGGAGCATGGTCGATCGCGCGCACCTGCTGGCCTATCGGACCGACGCCATGACCGACGCCGACCTCGAGCTGGCCTACGACCTCTGCTCCAGGGCGGGAGCCGAACTGCTCGGGCTGCCGACCGCGCCCGTCGATGCGCTCGCCGACGATCGCCTCGAGTTCGACGCCGAATGCCTCGCGCAGGTCGTCGTCGACCGCCCCTCGCCTGCTCGCGTGCTCCGCGCCGGCCGGCTGATCGCCGAATCCGGCGAACTCGTCACCTGACGCACCGATTCCCCGACCCCAGCACCGAGACGAAGGAGTCTTCCGATGCAGCGCCCACGCGCAGTCCCGATCCTCGCCGCGGCGGCCGTCCTGGTCGGCCTGGCGGGATGCTCACTCCCAGGCGCCGATCCGTACGCGTCGGCGATCGACCGTTCCGACCTCGTCACCACCACGCCGGAGGGGTCGGGCGAGCTCGACGAGATCCGCTGGAACCTCCCGTACGAGCCGTTCTCGATCGACGCGCTGCGCTCGTTCAACTACGCCGAGAACACGGTCATCGCCAACCTCTGCGAGTCGATGCTCCGGCTGACGCCCGACCTCGAGATCGAGCCCGGGCTGGCCGAGCGCGTCGACGAGCCCGACGAGCTCACGCAGGTCTACACGCTCCGCTCCGATGTGGAGTTCTGGGACGGCACCGAGATGACCGCTGACGACGTGGCCTACAGCCTGAACCGCCAGCTCGACCCCGACAACGGGTCGTACTTCGCCTCGTACTACGCGAAGGTGGCCTCGATCGAGGCCACCGCGCCGCTCGAGGTCACCGTCCGGTTCACCGAGCCCGACGCACTGTTCGAGCAGGCCATGGCCACGGCGGCCGGAGCCGTCTCGGAGCGGACCTTCACGGAGCAGGCGGGTGAGGCGTTCGGCACCCCGCAGGTCGGCGTCATGTGCACCGGCCCGTTCGAGTTCGGCGAATGGTCGCCCGGCAGGGACCTCGTGATCGAACGCAACGACCGGTACTGGGATGCCGCGTTGCGACCGCACGCCGACCGCGTGGAGTTCAGCTTCATCTCCGACGAGTCGACCGCAGTGAACGCCCTGCGCGCCGGCGAGATCGACGGCCAGTACTTCTACCTGCCGCCCGCAGGCCTCATCCAGCTGCAGAAGGACGACTCGCTGACGCTCGACTACGGCGAATCGCTCGTCTTCCTCGCCCTCATCGGGGCCAGCGAGACCGGACCGATGGCCGACGTCCGCGTGAGGCGGGCCCTGTCTTCGATCATCGATCGCACCGCGATCTCGAACGTGGTCCTCCAGGGCGCCGCACTGCCGTCGCCCATGCTCGCCGGCCCCGACTACTGGGGATACGAGCCGGGCGTGTTCGCCGCGGCGGCCGAGGACTTCGACGTCGACACCGACATCGAGCGGGCCAGGCAGCTGCTCGAGGAGGCCGGCCCCCAGGAGCCGATCGTCATCGCCATCCAGGGCAGCTCCGCGGTCCACGAGCAGACCGCCAACGTCATCCAGGCCGCCGGGCGCGAACTCGGCCTCGACATCCGCACCAAGGTGATCCCGGTCGAGCAGTTCGGCAACCTCTACAACGACCCGACCGCCCGCGAGGGCCTCGACGCCTTCTTCACGACCTGGTACGGGAACTTCCCGGACCCGCTCGAGGCGTACACGATGTTCGTCGACGACGGATACAACAACTACGGCGGGTACGACGACGTCAGCCGCCTGGTGCAGGAGGCCGTCTCGACCCTCGACCCGGCCGACCGCGCGGAGCGCGTCGTCGAGATCCAGGACGCGGTCACCCGCGACGCCCCGTGGATCTCGCTCGCCACGCTCCCGACGATCCTGGTGCAGAACGCGGAGGTCTCGGGGGCCACCGCCTCGATGGCCTATCTCTACTACCCGTGGGCCGCGACCGTCGGCGGAGAGGAGTCCTCGCGATGACCACGTTCCTGTACGTGCTGAAGCGCGTCGGCAGCCTCGCCCTCGTGCTGCTCGTGACGTCGTTCCTCGTGTTCGGCCTGTTGTTCATCGCGCCGGGCTCGCCGCTGTCGTTCCTCCTCGGGCCGCGCGGCGGAACACCGGAGCAGATCGCGGCGATCACCGCGCAGTACCACCTCGACGAACCGTTCATCGTGCAGTACGGGGCGTGGCTCGGCGGCGTCCTGCACGGCGACTTCGGCCAGTCGATCGTGTATCGGCAGGACGTGTCCGACATGATCGCCGGCCGGATCGGCACGACCGCGGCGCTCGTCGCGATCGCGGCGGTCATCATCGCCGTCGTCGGGATCTCGTTCGGCACGTACGCGGCCCTGAAGGGCGGGGCCGTCGGCGGCACGATCTCCTCACTCTCGTCGATCGCCCTCTCGACCCCGGTCTTCGTGATCGGCGTCGCGCTCGTCAGCGTGTTCTCGGTCGCGCTCGGGTGGTTCCCGGTGTTCGGCAGCGGATCGGGCGGGCTCGACACGCTCTACCACCTCGCGCTGCCCGCGATCGCGCTGAGCATCGGCAGCGCGGCCTACCTCGCCCGGATCACGCGAGCCTCCGTCGACGAGGAGCGCGGCCGCGAGCACGTGCAGACCGCCGTCGCCAGAGCGCTGCCGCGGAGCGTCGTCATCCGGCGGCACATCCTGCGCAACGCGATGATCCCGATCACGACGGTGCTCGGCCTCACCGTGGCCTCGCTGATCGCGGGCGCCGTCGTCGTCGAGAACGTGTTCGCGATCGACGGGCTCGGTTCGCTGCTCGTGAAGGCCATCCTCCAGCGCGACTTCGCGGTCGTGCAGGCCGTGGTGCTCGTGATGGTCTTCGGCTTCGTCATCATCAACGCGATCGTCGACGTGCTCTACAGCTTCATCGACCCGCGAATCACCCTCGGGAGGACCGCATGAGCCAGTCCGCACTCGCCACGACCGCACTGCCCGCATTCCGGATGAAGGTGCGCGGCACCTCGGTGCTTGATCGACTCGGCGCGACCGGAGTCACTGCCGCGGCCGTGCTGGCGGTCATCGTCGTCGTCGCCACGTTCGCACCCTGGACCGCGCCCCACGACCCCGACACTCCCGACCTGCTGAACGTGCTCGCCCCGCCGAGCACCGCGCACTGGTTGGGCACCGATGCGCTCGGCCGCGACATCCTGTCCCGCCTCATTTGGGGCGCGCGTCTCACGATCGCCGGCCCCGGCATGGTCATCGTGCTCTCGACGGTGGTCGGCACGGTGCTCGCGCTCACTGCCGCGTGGTTCAGGGGTCGAACCGATGCCGTGATCTCGTGGGTGCTCGACGTCATGTTCGCCGTTCCGGGGATCGTGTTCGCGCTGATCGCGGTCGCGCTCTTCGGACCCAGCTTCGGCACCGTCATCGCCGGACTCACGATCGCGTACATCCCGTACGTCGCCCGAGTGGTGCGCGGCGCGGCGCTTCGCGAGCGGGGCCTGCCGTACGTGTCGGCGGCCTGGCTCCAGGGGCAGCGGGGCGGCTCGATCACCGCCACGCAGATGCTGCCGAACCTCCGCCCGCTGATCGTCGCGCAGGCGGTCTCGGCGCTCGGGTTCGCCGTCATCGACCTGGCCGCGATCTCCTTCCTCGGGCTCGGCGTCCAGCCGCCGACGGCCGACCTCGGCCTGATGGTCAAGAACGGCTTCGACAGCGTGCTCCGCGGCTTCTTCACCGAATCGGCCTCGGCCGGAACGCTGATCGTGCTCATCGTCCTCTGCGTCACCGTCATCGGCGATCGCCTCACCGCGTCGGCAAGGAGCCCCAAGTGAATGCACCCGTCGAATCCCTGCTGACCGTGCGCGACCTGACCGTCGACGCCCCGGGCCCGAACGGCGCCAGGCGTCTGCTGAACGGCGTGGACCTCGCCATCGGAGCGGGGGAAGCGGTCGCGCTCGTCGGCGAGTCGGGGTCGGGCAAGTCGCTCACCACGCGGGCGATCATGCGGCTCCTGCCCTCGCAGTTCCGGGTGGGCGGTTCGATCGCGTACGACGGCGACGAGGTGCTGGAGATGGGCCGCGCCGAGCTCCGGCGGTTCCGCGGACAGGACGTCGGAATGATCTTCCAGGACCCGCGCGCCCACATCAATCCGGTGCACCGGGTCGACGACTTCCTCACCGAGGCGCTGTGCACGACCAGGGGCGTCTCGCGCGCCGAGGCCGAGGAGCGCGCGGTCGCGCTCCTCGCCGACGTCGGGGTGCGCAACGCGGGCCACCGTCTCCGCCAGTACCCGCACCAGCTCTCGGGTGGCCTCCTGCAGCGCGTGCTCATCGCCTCGGTGCTCCTGGCCGAACCGAGGCTCCTGCTCGCCGACGAACCGACGACCGCGCTCGACGTCACCGCGCAGTCCGACGTCATGGCGATCATCGAGGAGCAGCGCGCCCAGCGCGGCCTCGCGCTGCTGTTCATCACGCACGACCTGGAGCTCGCCGCCGCGTGCTGCGAGCGGATCGCGGTCATGTACGCCGGCGAGATCGTCGAGCAGGGGGCGGAGGTCGCGGTCGCGCCGAAGCATCCGTACACCAGGGAGCTGCTCGAGGCCCGACCCAGCATCGATCGACGCGTCGACCGGCTGCCGGTGCTGCGCTACAACCGCACGACCCACGATGCGCTGCGGGCGACCGACGCGCTCGAGACGAGGAGCATCGCATGAGCACGGCCCCGGTCCTCTCGGTACGAGGGCTTCGTAAGGAGTACGCCTCCCCGGTGCGCGGCGGCGAGCGCATCGTCGCGGTCGACGGGATCGACTTCGACGTGGCGCCGGACGAGTGCCTGGCCATCGTCGGCGAGTCCGGCTCCGGCAAGACGACCGTCGCGAAGACGATCGTCGGCCTCGAGCAGGCGACCTCGGGCACGATCGTCGTGGGCGGTGCACCGCGCGTGGGCGGTCCGAAGCGTCACCGCGACCGCGTGCGGTGGGCGGGCGAGGTGCAGTACGTGTTCCAGGACCCGTACTCGTCGTTGAACCCGCGGCAACGCGTCGGCGCGGTCGTCGAGACCTCCGTCGCGGTCCACCGCCCGGAGCTCTCGCGGGCGGATCGTCGATCGGCGGTCGCGCGGCTCCTCGACGACGTCGGACTCGGCGGCGGGTTCGCCGACCGGCTGCCGCACGAACTGTCGGGGGGCCAGCGTCAGCGGGTCGCGATCGCGCGTTCGCTCGCCGCAGACCCCCGACTCGTGATCCTCGACGAGGCGGTCGCCGCCCTCGACGTGTCGATCCAGGCGCAGATCCTGAACCTGCTGGCCGACATCCGCGAACAGCGTCCGGTGAGCTACCTGTTCATCACGCACGACCTCGCCGTCGTGAACCAGATCGCCGATCGCGTGATCGTGATGGAGGACGGTCGCGTCGTGGAGGAGGGCGCGACCCGGCAGGTGCTCGAGCAGCCGGCGCACGAGTACACGCGGGCCCTCGTGGCGGCCGTCCCGCGTGCCGGATGGACGCCGCGGCGCCGGACGGAGCTCGCGCAGCTGGTTCCCGCGTGAGCGCCGCCGGGCGCCGGAACCGGCCGGGGCCGGCGGGCTGCCAGACTTGAGCCCGTGAGCACCGACGAGCCAGACCGCATCATCCACGCGGACAACCTCGCGGTGCTCCCGACCCTGCCCGACGGGCGATTCACGCTCATCTACCTCGACCCGCCGTTCAACACGGGCCGGGTGCAGGCCAGGCAGTCGCTGCGGCACGTGCGCGTCGAGCCGGCCGACGACGAGCCCGTGACGGACGACGCCGGCCCCGCGGCATCCCCCACGATCACCGGATTCGCGGGGCGGCAGTACCAGCGCATCAGGGGAGACCTGCTGCGCTACGACGATCGCTTCGACGACTACTGGGCGTTCCTCGAACCGCGGCTCGTCGAGGCGTGGCGGCTGCTCGCCGACGACGGCACGCTCTACCTGCACCTCGACTATCGCGAGGCGCACTACGCGAAGGTGCTGCTCGATGCGCTGTTCGGGCGCGAGTGCTTCCTGAACGAGCTGATCTGGGCGTACGACTACGGTGCGAAGGCCAAGCGCAAGTGGCCGACGAAGCACGACACGATCCTCGTGTACGTGAAGAACCCGTCGGCGTACTGGTTCGACTCGACGGCGGTCGACCGAGAGCCGTACATGGCGCCCGGGCTCGTGACGCCCGAGAAGGCGGCGCTCGGCAAGCTGCCCACCGACGTCTGGTGGCACACGATCGTCTCGCCGACGGGTCGCGAGAAGACCGGGTACCCGACGCAGAAGCCCGAGGGCATCCTGCGACGCATCGTGCAGGCGTCGACGCGCGAGGGCGACTGGGTGCTCGACTTCTTCGCCGGCTCGGGCACGACGGGGGCGGTCGCCGCGACGCTCGGCCGACGGTTCGTGCTCGTCGACGAGAACCCCGAGGCGATCGCCGTCATGCGGGCGCGGTTCGCGAGCATCGAGGGCGTCGAGTTCGGTTGAGCAGGTCGCGCATGGGCGCGCCGCCCTTCTGGTAACCCCCACTGGGGGAGTAGCGTCGGGCGGGTGACGGCCTCAGCACCGAACGACTCGAATGCGGCGAACACGCCGAGCGAGGCATCCGCCCCGCTCATGACCCACCGGCAGATCCTGCTGGTGATCTTCGGCCTGATGTCGGCGATGTTCCTGTCGGCGCTCGACCAGACGATCGTCGGCACCTCGATGCGCACGATCGCCGACGACCTCGGCGGGCTCGACCTGCAGGCGTGGGTCACGACCGCGTACCTGATCACGGCCACCATCACGACACCGATCTACGGCAAGCTGAGCGACCTGTTCGGGCGCCGCCCGCTGTTCCTCTTCGCGATCGGCATCTTCCTGCTCGGCTCGCTGCTGTCGGGCATGTCGCAGACGATGTACCAGCTGGCCGCGTTCCGCGCGCTGCAGGGCATCGGCGCGGGCGGGCTGATGGCGCTGCCGCTCGCGATCATGGGCGACATCCTCGCGCCGCGCGAACGTGCGAAGTACCAGGGCTACTTCCTCGCGGTGTTCGGCATCTCGAGCGTCATCGGCCCGCTCATCGGCGGCCTGCTGTCGGGTACCGACGAGATCCTCTACGTCGCCGGCTGGCGGTGGGTGTTCCTCGTGAACATCCCGGTCGGCATCGTCGCGCTGTTCATGGTCGTGCGGTTCCTGCACGTGCCCCGGTTCCGCACCGCCGAGAAGGTGCGCATCGACTGGTGGGGCGCGACCTTCGTGATCGTCGCGCTCGTGCCGCTCCTGATCGTGGCGGAGCAGGGCAGCGAGTGGGGCTGGGACTCGGCCTGGGCGATCGCCTGCTACGTCGTCGGCGTGATCGGCATCGCGGTGTTCATCATGATCGAGATCCGGATGAAGCAGGACGCGCTCCTGCCCATGAAGCTGTTCCGCATCCCGACGTTCTCGGTGATCGCGGGCCTCGGCCTGCTCGTCGGCTTCGCGATGTTCGGTGCGATGATGACGATCCCGCTCTACCTCCAGCTCGTCGAGGGCGCTACCCCGGCCGAGAGTGGACTGCTGATGCTGCCGATGATCCTCGGGCTCATGGTGTCGTCGATCGCGAGCGGGCAGATCATCGCGCGCACCGGCAAGTACCGCATCTTCCCGATCCTCGGCACGGCCTTCCTCGCGCTCGGATACCTGTGGCTGACCAACCTCACGGCAGACCAGGGCATCTGGTTCATCATGGTCGGCATGGCGATCGTCGGCCTCGGCCTCGGCCAGCTCATGCAGACGCTGACGATCGCGAGCCAGAACGCGGTCACCGCGCGCGACATGGGCGTCGCGACGAGCGCCTCGACGTTCTTCCGCCAGATCGGCGGCACGCTCGGCACCGCCGTGTTCTTCTCGCTGCTGTTCTCGCGTCTGGCCGAGACGCTGCCCGCCGCGTTCAGCGACCCCGACATCATCGGGCCGCTGACCGAGGCCGCGCAGGATCCGGCGGTGCAGGCCGACCCCGCGAACGCCGAGATCCTGTCGCTCCTGAGCACGCAGGACCCCGCTCAGATCGGCTCGGCGCTCGACACCGACAGCTCGTTCCTCGTGGGCGCGGATCCGCGGCTGGCCGAGCCGTTCCTGGTCGGGTTCAACGACGCGACCGTGTCGGTCTACTGGCTCGGGTTCATCGTGTCCGTGCTCGCCTTCGTGGTGGCCTGGTTCGTGCCGTCGCTGCCGCTGCGCCAGGTCTCGGCCATGCAGGAGGAGGCCGACGCGAACGCCGTCGACCTCGCGGCGGCCGCCGAGATCGTGGCTCAGGGCATCGACGAGGCCGAGGCGCTCACCGACGAGGACGTCGGCGGGAGAGACGTCGCCGAGCAGGAACCGGCCCACGCGAAGCCCGATGGTCGGACGACGGATGCCGCGGCGCGGCGTCGTGTCGTCGCGGGCGTCGTGCCGGGAGAGGAGCACCCCGAGATCGACGAGGTCGCCCACCACGCAGCGCGCCTCTCGGGCGCGCTGCTCGAACCCACGACGGGATCGTTGCACGCGATCGACGACGAGTCGGAACCGGGCCGGCGTTCGTAGCCTTCGCGGCGGGCGTCAGGCCGAGGCGCGCCGAACGAGGTGCGTCGGCATGATGCTGCGGCGGGGCACGTCGTCGCCCGCGAGGTGGCGGAGCAGCAGGTCGGCCATCTCGAAGCCCATCTGCTCGGAGGGCTGGTGCACCGTCGTAAGCGGGATGGCCGACGAGATCGCGGCGGGGCTGTCGTCGAAGCCGACGATCGCGACGTCGCCGGGCACCGACCGGCCGCGCTCGCGCAGCACCGAGAGGGCCCCGGTGGCCATGATGTCGCTCGCGACGAAGATGCCGTCGAGGTCGGGCACCCGGTCGAGGAGGCGTCGCGTGGCCGCGACGGCGCCCGCAGCGGTGAAGTCGGCGGTCTCGACGGCGTCGGTGGGCAGCCCGACGTCGCGCATGGCCCGCCGGAAGCCCTCGAGCCGGTCGACGCTCGCGGGCATGTCGAGCGGCCCGGTGACCGTGCCGATGCGCTGACGCCCGACGTCGATGAGGTGCTGGGTGCCGATCGACCCGCCCTCGACGTTGTCGACGTCGACGAAGAAGTGGTCGCCCGGGTGCGACGGCCGGCCGCCGTAGACGAGCGGCAGCATCATGCCCGCCTCGTGCTGCAGGTCGTCGCCCTCGTGGTGCGAGACGACCAGTGCGCCGTCGACCACGCCGGAGCGAAGGTACCGCGCGGTCTTGTGTCCTGGGTCGGTCGAGGCGACGAGCAGGTTGAGCAGGTACTCGCTCTCGTCCAGGCGACGGGTGATGCCCTGCACGATCGCCGCGAAGTAGGGGTCGCCGAAGAAGAAGGCCGTGTCTTCGGGCACGATCAGGGCGATCGCGCCCGACGTGCGGCTCGCCAGCGACCTCGCGGCCCGGTTCGGCACGTAGTTCAGCTTGGCGATCGCGGCGTTGACCGTGGTGACGACATCGGGGCGCACCTTCGGCGAGCCGTTCACGACGCGGCTCACGGTCGCTCGCGACACGTTCGCCTCGCGGGCCACCTCTTCGAGCGTCGGCGCGGTAGGTCGTGTCTTGATGTCGTCACCCCCCTGCATTCGGTCAGTCTATGTGCGCGTCGACGGCTCCACGATCGGTGGATGCCGGTGGTGGAGCCGTCGACGGATGCCGCTGCGCGGCCGGTTCGCTTCCGCGGCGGCTCAGCCCGCCGCGGGAGCCTCGGGCAGCGCCCTCGACGCGATGATCGCCGAGTAGGCGAGCCCGCTGTCCTTGATCGTGCGCTCCTGGGTGTCGTAGTCGACGCGCACGATGCCGAACCGCTTGTCGTAGCCCCAGGCCCACTCGTAGTTGTCCATGAGCGACCAGTAGAAGTAGCCGTGCACGGGCACGCCCTCGTCGACGGCGTCGAGGATCGCGCCGAGGTGGCCGCGCAGGAACTCCGCGCGGTCGGCGTCGTGCACCGACCCGTCGGGCGCCACGAGGTCGTCGTAGGCCGCGCCGTTCTCGGTGACGAACAGGCGCACGCCCGCGGCATCCGCGTACTCGCGATGCACGCGCACCAGCAGCTCGCGCAGGCCGTCGGGCTCGACCTCCCAGTCCATGACCGTGGTCGGCAGGCCCTGCGGGTGCCAGTGCACGTTCTCGGCCGCGGGGAAGGGCGAGCGCGTCGCGCGGTCGGTGGGCGCGGCGCCCTGCAGCACCTCGGCCGGCGCATGGCCGCTCACGTACTCGCCGTGGTAGTAGTTCACGCCGAGCGTGTCGATGGGCGTCGAGATGATCTCGAGGTCGCCGGGCTTCACGACCGCGTCGAGCCCGAGCGGGCCGAGGTCCTCGACCAGGTCGGCCGAGTACTCGCCGCGGAAGATCGGGTCGAGGAAGAAGCGGTTGAACTGGCCGTCGATGCGGCGCGCGGCGTCGACGTCGGCCGGGTCCTCGGGGTTCACGGCGTGCACGGGCGCGAGGTTCAGCGTGATGCCGAGCTCGAGCTCGGGGTCGCGCTCGCGGAGCGCCTGCACCGCGAGGCCGTGGGCCAGCATGAGGTGGTGGCCGGCTGCGATGCCGTCGGGCACGGACTGGCGTCCGGGCGCGTGCGCGCCGCCCGTGTAGCTGAGGAACGACGAGCACCAGGGCTCGTTGAGCGTGGTCCACACGTCGACGCGGTCGCCGAGCGCGTCGTGCACCGACAGCGCGTAGTCGCGGAACAGTTCGGCGGTGTCGCGGTTCGCCCATCCGCCGCGCTCCTCGAGGGCCTGCGGCAGGTCCCAGTGGTAGAGCGTGAGCCACGGCTTGATGCCGGCGCCGAGCAGCTTGTCGACGAGTCGCGAGTAGAAGTCGAGCCCCTCGGGGTTGACCGGGCCGCCGTCGGGGCGGACTCGCGCCCACGACGTCGAGAAGCGGTAGGTCTGCAGTCCGATGCGCTTCATGAGCGCGACGTCGTCGGCGTACCGGTGGTAGTGGTCGCAGGCGACGTCGCCGTTGTCGGCGTTGATGACCGCGCCGGGCACGCGACTGAAGGCGTCCCAGATCGAGTCTTTCCGGCCGCCCTCGTGGGCGGCGCCCTCGATCTGGTAGGCGGCGGTCGCCGCGCCGAACAGGAAGTCGGCGGGGAACGGGCGGGCGGCGGCTGCAGTGCGGTTCACAGCGCTGGTGTCCTCTCGGAGTTCGATGGTCATCCCTTCACGGCTCCCGCCATGATTCCGCTCACGAGCTGCTTGCCCGCGAACACGAAGAGGATGAGCAGGGGGATGGTCGACAGCAGCACGCCGGCGAGCACGATCGAGTAGTCGACGAAGTGGTTCGACTGCAGCAGCGAGAGCGCGACGGGCAGGGTGGGGTCGCTGCGGTCCAGCACGATGAACGGCCAGAAGAAGTTGTTCCACGCGGTCACGAAGGTGAACAGGCCGAGCATCGCCGCGGCGGGTCGGGCGGCCGGCAGGCCGACCGTGAGGAACGTGCGGAACGAGTTGGCGCCGTCGACGCGGGCCGCCTCGAGAAGCTCGTCGGGCACCGACTGCTGGATGTACTGCGTCATCCAGAACACGCCGAACGCGGTGACGAGCGCAGGGATGATGATCGCGCCGACGTTGCCGGTCCAGCCGAGGTCGGCGAACAGGATGTAGAGCGGCACGACGCCGAGCTGCATCGGCACGGCCATGGTCGCGACGACGAAGACGAGCAGCAGCTTGCCGCCCTTGAACTTGAGCTTGGCGAACGCCCATCCGGCGAGGGTCGAGAAGAAGACCACCGAGAGCGCGATGAGGGCCGAGCTGTAGATCGAGTTCCAGAGGGCGCGCCAGAAGTTCACGGCGGGGTCGTTGACGACCGTGAGGGCGTTCTCGATGAAGTTCCCGCCCGGCAGCCACGACATGTTCTGGTCGCGGATGGTGCCGGCATCGCCGGATCCGATGAGGAGCGACCAGTAGTAGGGGAACAGCGCCGAGCCGAGCACGATCGCGAGCGCGGTGTAGACGAACCAGCCCGGTCGCGAACCGCGCACGGGGCGCGAGCGGAGGCGGCGCTTCGGGTCGTCCGCGTTCGCGGTCACCGAGGCGACGGTGTTCAGGTTCGTCGTGGCCTGGGCGGCAGGTTCCGTGGCGGTCATCGTGCCACCTCCGTGGTCTGGTCTTCGGTTTCGGATGCCGCGGGGCCGGTCGCTCGCGCCTCGGCCGTGCCGCCGCGAACGGTGCTGCCGACGCGGTGCTCGAGGTCGTTGCGCGCGGCGATGGCCGCGGCCCGGCGGTTGCGCCGGCTGAGGCCGTCGCGCGAGCCCTCGTTGCGCACCAGGCGGTTGGTGACGAGCATGTTGATCACGCCGATGGCGAGGATGATGAGGAAGAGGATCCAGGCGAGCGCCGCGGCGCGGCCGAAGTTCCACTGCCCCCATCCGATGTCGTACAGGTAGAGCGAGATGGTCAGCCACTGCGAGTTCGCGCCGCCGGTGCCGAACTGGTCGTACATGCGGGGCTCGTCGAAGATCTGCAGGCCGCCGATGGTCGACGTGATGATGACGAAGATCAGGGTGGGGCGCAGGCTCGGCAGGGTGATCGCGGTGAACTGGCGGAAGCGGTTCGCGCCGTCGATGGCCGCGGCCTCGTAGTAGTCGCGCGGGATGGCCTGCATGGCCGCGAGCAGGATGAGCGTGTTGTAGCCCGTCCAGCGGAAGTTGACCATGGTCGCGATGGCGATGTGGCTCGCGAACGCGTTGCTGTGCCACATGATCGGGGGGAGGCCGATGTTGCCGAGCAGCGTGTTGATGAGGCCGTACTTGTCGCCGAACAGGTTGCTGAAGATGAGGGCCACGGCGACGGGGGCCATGACGTAGGGCAGCAGCACGCCCATGCGCCAGAAGGTCTTGGCGCGGATGTTCTGGTCGAGCATGGTCGCGATGAAGACCGCGAGGATCAGCTGCGGCACGCTCGAGAGCAGGAAGATGCTGAACGTGTTGCGGAGGGCGATCCAGAACTTCGGCTGGGTGAGCACGTAGACGTACTGGTCGAAGCCGATGAAGGTGCCGCTGTTGCGCACCAGGTCCCAGTCCATGAAGGAGATGACCGCGGTGTACGCGATGGGGAAGAGCCCGGTGATCGCGAAGAGGATGAAGAAGGGGGAGATGTAGAGGTAGGGCGAGAGCTTCAGGTCCCACCGGCTGAGGCGGTGGCCGAAGGCGATGCGCCGGGGGGTGCGTTCGGGTCGGACGGGCCGTGCCTGCTCGGGGCTCGTGGCTGGCGGCGTCGCCGTTTCTGTCGAGGTCACGGTCGTTCCTTCGGGGGGTTCCGGTTCGGTGCGAGGGGTGTGGCGGGGGGGGGGCCCCCCCCCCCCCCCCCCCGCGGGGCACCGGACCGGGAGCCCCGACCCCCACCCCCCCCAGCCCCCAACAAACCCCCACAAACAAAATGA
>NZ_JBHVTI010000003.1:102301-634561 GCF_042884735.1 Agromyces sp. NPDC058110
GGGGGCGGGGGGCGGGGGGGGCCGCCTTTTCTTTCGTGCCCCGGGTGGTTCGTGGGGGGGGGGGGGGTGGGGGGGGGGGGGGGGGGGGGGCGGGCACCCGCCCCGCCCCGCCACGTGGTGCATCGGCTCAGGTCAGCCGATCGCCTCGACCTCGGAGACCCACTGGTCCCACGAAGCCTTCTTGTCCTGCGTGCCGTCCTCGACACGGGTCAGCGCCTGCTGCATCGCGTCGTTCACCTGGAAGTAGAACTGGCCCTTGAAGGGTGCGACGGTGACGGCGTTGGCGCGGTCCGTGAGGATCTGGCCGACCGGGGCGTTGTTGAAGTACTCGTTGGTCGAGCCGAGGAGCGTGTCGGAGGTCAGGGCCTCGTTCTGGCTCGGGAACGTGCCGGCGTTCTCGAACGCCTTGACCTGCTGCTCGGGAGCGGTCAGCCAGTCGGCGAGCTTCTGGGCCTCTTCGACGTTCGCGCCGTTGGCGGGAACGGTCAGGTACGAGCCGCCCCAGTTGCCGCCGCCGTTCGGGAAGGTGTTGGCGATGTCCCAGCCGGTGACGTCCTCGGCGTTGCCCGAGATGACGCCGAGCATCCAGCCCGGGCACAGCATGGTCGCGAAGGCGCCGTTCGAGAGGCCTGCGAACCAGTCGTCGCTCCACTGGCCGAGGTGTGCCGACTGCGTCGCGCTGGCGTCGAGCACCTGGTTGTAGAGGTCCTCGACCTCGGGGTTCTCGGTCGCGATGATGTCGCCCGACTCGGGGTCCTCGTAGGCAGCCTCGACCTGGTTGATCATGCCCTGGTAGGTGCCGCCGGCCGAGTCGAAGAACGCGGCGCCGGTCGCCTTGGTGTACTGGGCGCCGACCTCGAAGTACTTGGCCCAGTCGCCGTCGAGGAGCTTGGCGACCTCTTCGCGGTCGGTCGGGAGACCGGCTGCGGCGAACAGGTCGGAGCGGTAGCAGACGCCCTCGGGGCCGATGTCGGTGCCGTAGCCGATGAGGTTGCCGTCGGCGTCGGTCGCGGCGTCGGTCTTCCAGTCGAGCCAGCGGTCCTTCAGGTCGGCGGGGACCGGCGCGAGCAGGTCGGAGTACTGCATGACCTCGGGCAGCCAGTCGACCTCGATGGCCTCGACGTCGGCGAGGCCCTTCTTGCCGAGCTTCTGGAAGTAGTTCGCGCGGGCGTCGTTCGACGTGGCGGCGACGTTCTGCACGACCTTCACGTTCGGGTTCGCGTCCATGTACTCCTGCAGGAGTTCATCGGTGTAGCCGAAGTCGTTGAAGGTGGCGACCGTCAGCTCGACGGTGCCGCCGTCGCCGCTGCCCGAGTCGGACGAGGGCGCGCAGCCTGCTGCGATGATGGCGATGGATGCGGCGCCTGCGACGGCTGCGATCGCCCTGGTGCGTCGTGAAAGCTTCACGGTCACTCCTTTGTGCGTGTGTTTGGGGTTGCGGGAATGGTCACGTGAGGACGCGCCGACCCACTGGGTGAGAGCGCTCTCACGATGCGTCGATGACTCTACGAGAGCGCTCTCACGATTGTCAAGAGAGCGCTCTCATTGCAGGCCTTCGTTACCGAAGCGTGACCTGTGCGTCGCCTGACCGGAGGGTTTCGAGGGGCTCGTCGTAGACTCGTACGGTGTCAGCAGACGAGCGCGAGTACCCCTCCGAAGAGGTCCAGCGGCGCCGCCTGACCGTCGCCGGAGTGCTCAGCCTCGTGCTCGTCGCGATCGCCGCGGTCGTCGTCGGCGCCGTGGCCGGGGCCCCGCAGGGGGCGGCATCCGGCACCGAGGGCAGCGCCGGCCCGACCGGCGACTCGACGTCGGCCGAGGGCACGGCCGACCCGCGTCCCGCTCCGAGCGAGGCCGTCGCACCGGCTGCGGTCGACACGTTCGACAAGACGGCGCGGTCGATCGACGACCCCGCGAGCATCTGGGTCGTCGTCAACAAGCAGCGCCCGCTGAACCCGCAGGACTACGAACCCGACGACCTCGTCGACGTGCCCGTCGCGCACACCTGGGAGCCGATGATGCGGCAGGAGGCGTCCGACGCCGTCGTCGCCATGTTCCAGGCGGCGGCCGATGAGGCCGGCCTGTACCTGGCGTCGAACAGCGCCTTCCGCAGCTACTCGACCCAGGTCGACCTCTACGGCGACGGCAGCGATCCCACGACCGCACCCCCCGGCGCGAGCGAGCATCAGACCGGGCTCGGCATCGACATCGGCTCCGAGGGCGGATGCACCTTCGAGTGCCTCGAAGACAGCCCCGAGGGCGAATGGCTGCGCACCAACGCCTACCGGTTCGGCTTCCTGCTGCGGTACCCGGCCGACAAGGTCGACGTCACCGGCTACCCCCACGAGGCGTGGCACTACCGCTACATCGGGGTCGAGCTCGCGACCGAGATGCACGACACCGGGTACACCACCCTCGAGGAGTTCTTCGGGCTGCCGAGCGTACCGCTCGGACTCTGACCCTCGGCCGGCCGGCCGTCATCGGCCGTCGGCGGGCGTCGATACGATGAGCGCGTGACCGGCGCGAGGAGCGTGAATCGATGACCCGGCGGATGCCGCGGGCTGCCGTCTCCGACACCCGCCGCCCGCGTCGCGGGCTGGCCCTCGGCGTGCTCATCGCGAACCAGCTGCTCGCGGGCATCGGCGTGGCGACCGGCATGGCGCTCGCCGCGATCCTCGTCGCCGACCTCACGGGCGTCGTGGCCATGGGCGGCCTGGCGCAGTCGGCGAGCGTGCTCGGTGCGGCGATCGTCGCGATCCCGCTCGCGCGCCTCGCCGTGCGGTCGGGCCGGCACGTCGCGCTCGCCGTCGGCTACGCGCTGGCGGCGGTCGGCGCGCTCCTCGTGATCGCGGCGGCCGCGAGCGGCTGGGCGCCGCTCGTGTTCCTCGGCCTCGCGGCCTTCGGCGCGGGAGCGGCGGCCGGACTGCAGGCGCGGTTCGCGGCCACCGAGATCGCGGCGCCCGGGTTCGAGGCCCGGTCCATGTCGCTCGTGCTCTGGGCCACGACGATCGGCTCGGTCGCGGGGCCCCTGCTCTCCGAGACGGGCGACCGCGTCGGGGCTGCGTTCGGGCTGCCGCACCTCGTCGGGTCGTTCGCGTTCTCGGCCGTCGCCTTCGCGGTCTCGACGCTGCTCGTGGCCACGCTGCTGCGCACGCCGCGCGCCGGCGTGCTCGAGACCGACGCGGCGCCGGCAGGAGAGGTCGCGGCAGGCGCCGCCGAGGCGCGAAGTGCCGACGGTGCTGCGGGTGCGGGTGCGGGTGCGGGTGCCGATGTCCACGCTTCCGCTGCCGCAGAGCTCGCTGCCGCAGAGCTCGCCGCCGCGGAGCCCGCCGCCGATGCGCCGGTTCCGCCGCAGGCCGCGGCCGACGCGCCTCCCGTCGGGGCGATCGCCGCGCTGCGCGAGGCCGCCCGGTCGCCGAGGTCGCTCTTCGCGATCCTCGCGATCGTCTGCTCGCACACGGTCATGGTGGGGGTCATGGTCATGACGCCCATCCACATGACCCAGCACGGCATGTCGTTGAACCTCGTCGGCCTCGTGCTCAGCATCCACATCCTCGGCATGTACGGAGCGAGTCCGGTCATGGGATGGCTCGTCGACCGGGTCGGCTCGGTGCGGGTCGTGCTGCTCGGCGCGGCGGTCCTGGTCACCGCCGCCGTGATCGGCATCCTCGCGCCCGGCGGCGACGTGCTGCTCGTCCCGCTCGCCCTCGGACTCCTGGGCCTCGGGTGGTCGGCCGGCATGATCGGCGGCTCGACGTTGCTGACGACCTCGGTCGAGGCGCGGTTGCGGGTTCCGCTGCAGGGGGCGACGGATGCCGCGATGAACGTCGCGGCCGCGGCATCCGCAGCGCTCTCCGGGCTGGTACTCGGCGCTTTCGGATTCGCAGGGGTGAACATGGTGGCACTGCTCGTGCTGGTGCCGCTGGCCGTCGTGGGTCTGCGTCTGGCGCTCGCGAGCCGCACCGTCGCTGTGTGAACGCGCTCTCATAGGTCTCCCAGCGTTCGAGAGGGATCCTCACAAATTGGCATGTTGGGCTGGAAGTCCCCCTTAACGCCGACACGAAACACTCCGGTTTGCTGAATCCCTCCGATCTTCCCGTCCTCCGCCGCGCCACGTTCCAAGCCCCGACCGTGGCACCCGAACCGAAGGACGCACCCTCGTCCAAGCTGCGCGCGCGCCGTCGGGGCCGCTCCGCGGCGGCGTCGACCGACGTCGAGACCGTCATCGCGACCGATGCCGAGCCGACCGTCGCCGAGCCGACCGAGGCGTCGCTCACCGTCACCGAGCCGGCCGTCGCCGAGCCGACCGTGGCTGAGTCGATCGTCGCTGAGTCGACCGTCGCCGAGCCGACCGTCGCGGACTCGACCATCGCCGAGCCTGCCGTCGCGGACTCGACCACGACCGTCGTCGTGACCGACGCCGACACCGCGGCGAGCGTCGTCGACACGGCTGAGTCGACCGTCGTCGAATCCAACCTCGCACCGGCGAAGCCGTCGTCGACGGCATCGGGCCGGCCGCGGCACCGCGCCGAGCGCGTGCGCAACCGTCGGGGCGCGAAGGCCCCGGCGAAGGGCGCCTCGTTCAAGCGCACCGCGGCCCTCGGCTCGGCCGCCGCGTTCATGGGGCTGAGCGCGTTCGGAGCGCTCGTGCCCGCGGAGGCCGAGTCCTCGACCGCCGCGACCGACACCGCCGTGCACGACGTGATCAACGCCGACGCGACCGCGACCGCCTCCGCGGGCGGTGCGGCAGGCGACTCGATCACCGTCGCCGAGCCCGACCTCTCGCCGAAGATCACGAGCGGCCTCTCGACCGCCAGCGCACCGTTCACCGGCGGGGCCGAGGTCACGCTGACCGGCCACTCGCTCGACGAGGCCGCATCGGTGACCGTCGGCTCGACGCCAGCGACCATCGTGGCCGCCGAGGACACGAAGCTCACGTTCCAGGTGCCCGCCGTCGCCGAGGCCGACAAGGGTGCGACCATGCCGATCACCGTCGCCGACGCCGAGGGCACGCCGATCGAGGCCGTGGCCACCGACGCGCCGATCTCGCAGACCGCGTCGCTCCTCACGCAGCTCGCGCCCGCGGCGCTCCAGGCCGAGGCCGCCGTCGACACCCCGATCGACCTGGCGTTCACGTATACGAACGACCCCGGCATCGATGCCCAGCTGAACTACGTGCTCACATACTGGAACACCTACAACTCGGCGCAGTACCCCGTGCTCTCCGGCGTCGACTGCGCGAACTTCGCGAGCCAGTCGCTCGCGGCCCGCGGCTTCGCGATGGACGGCGGCTGGTACTACGACGGCTCGACCGGAGCCATGTCGCCGAGCTGGGCGAGCTCCACGGCACTCCGCGACTACCTGCTCACGCAGACGTCGCGCGCGACCTACCTCGACGACACGCAGCGCGCGCTGGTCAAGGTCGGCGACATCGCCCAGTTCGACTGGGACTCGTCGGGCGACCGCGACCACACGGCCGTCGTCACGCGCGTCGAGCACACCGACGCCGGCACGAAGATCTGGGTCGGCGGTCACACGAAGGATGCCGATTACTGGGACGTCGACGAGGCCCTCGCCTCGGGCGGCGGCTACGTCACGTACTTCTCGATCCACTGATCGGGAATCGTTCCCTGATCCGGATGCCGCGCGCACGCGCAGAACGCCCGGTCGAGCCTCGCTCGACCGGGCGTTCGTCATCCGCGTGCCGTCGTCGCCCGGTCGGTCGCGGCCGCTCGGGATCGACGCGAAGGCCTCGCCCAGGGGATCAGCCGAGCGCCGAGTCGACGACCCGCTTGGCCTCCTCCTGCACCTGCGCGAGGTGCTCGGCGCCGAGGAACGACTCGGCGTAGATCTTGTAGACGTCTTCGGTGCCGCTGGGGCGCGCCGCGAACCAGGCGTCGGCCGTCTCGACCTTGACGCCGCCGATCGCGGCGCCGTTGCCCGGCGCGTGCGAGAGCTTCGCCGTGATCGGCTGGCCGGCGAGCTCGGTCGCCGTGATGGCCTCGCCGGTGAGCTTGCCGAGGGCGGCCTTCTGCGCGGGGGTGGCCGCGGCATCCTTGCGCTCGTAGGCGGGGTCGCCGAACCGCTCGACGAGCCCGACGTAGAGCTCCGAGGGCGACTTGCCGGTGACCGCGCGGATCTCCGATGCGAGCAGGCACAGCAGGATGCCGTCCTTGTCGGTGGTCCAGACCGTGCCGTCGAACCGGAGGAACGACGCGCCGGCGCTCTCCTCGCCGCCGAAGCCGACCGAGCCGTCGACGAGCCCGGGCACGAACCACTTGAAGCCGACCGGCACCTCCCAGAGCCTGCGCCCGAGGTCGGCGGCGACGCGGTCGATCATGGAGCTCGACACGAGGGTCTTGCCGATCGCGGCATCCGCCTTCCACTCGGGACGGTGCGCGAAGAGGTACTCGATCGCGACCGCGAGGTAGTGGTTGGGGTTCATGAGCCCGCCGTCGGGCGTGACGATGCCGTGACGGTCGGCGTCGGCGTCGTTGCCGGTGAGGATGTCGTACGCATCGCCGTGCTCGAGCACGGAGGCCATGGCGCTCGGCGACGACGGGTCCATGCGGATCTTGCCGTCCCAGTCGAGCGTCATGAACGACCACGTCGGGTCGACGCGCTCGTTGACCACCGTCAGGTCGAGGCCGTACGTGTCGCGGATCGCCGCCCAGTAGTTGACCGACGCCCCGCCCAGCGGGTCGGCGCCGATCTTGATGCCGCTGCGCTTGATGGCCTCGAAGTCGATGATGTTCGCGAGGTCGGCCACGTAGGCCGTGCGGAAGTCGTACGTCTCGACGCCGCTCGGCTCGGCCTGCCTGACCTCGCGCAGGCCGTCGGCGATGAGCTCGTTCGCGCGGTTCGCGATCCACGACGTGGCGTCGCTGTCGGCGGGTCCGCCGTGCGGCGGGTTGTACTTGAATCCGCCGTCCTGCGGCGGGTTGTGGCTCGGCGTGATGACGATGCCGTCGGCCTCGCCTTCGGCGCGCCTGGCCGGGTCGTTGTTCCAGCTGAGGATCGCGTGCGACAGGGCGGGCGTCGGCACGTAGTCGTCGAACTCGTCGACCAGCACGCGCACGCCGTTCGCGACGAGCACGTCGAGGGCCGTCGTCTGCGCCGGCGCGCTCAACGCGTGGGTGTCCGCCCCGATGAACAGCGGGCCCGTGATGCCCTGCGAGGCGCGGTACTCGACGATCGCCTGCGTGATCGCGAGGATGTGGTGCTCGTTGAAGCCCGTGTTGAACGACGAGCCCCGGTGCCCCGAGGTGCCGAATGCAACGCGCTGCTCGGGCACCGAGACATCCGGTTGCAGGTCGTAGTAGGCCCTGACGAGGGCTTCGACGTCGATGAGGTCGGATTCTGTGGCCGGGGTGCCCGCGCGTGCATGCATGCCCCCAGTCTGGCCCGACTGCCCGCCGACCGCACCCCGCCCGGATCAGACGAGCGCGTGCAGTGCCGTCGCGACGGAGAAGATCGCCAGGCCCGCGAGCGCGCCGACGACGGTGCCGTTGATGCGGATGAACTGCAGGTCGCGCCCGACCTGCACCTCGAGCTTGCGCGTGGTCTCGGCCGGGTCCCAGCGCTCGACGGTCTCGGTGATGACGCCGGCGATCTCGTGGCGGTACGTGCGCACCACGTACGCCGCGGCATCCGTCACCCAGGTGTCGACCTTCGCCGCGAGCGCCTCGTCGGCCACCAACCTCGTGCCGACCTCGACGACGGCCGACCGCAGGCTCTGCCGCAGCTCGCTCCCGGGGTCGGCGAGCGACTCGTCGAGCGCGGCTTTCACGGCGGTCCACGCCTCGCCGGCGAACTCGCGCACGCGGGGACTCTCGAGCAGGTCGAGCTTGATGCCCTCGACGCGCGCGATGGTCGCCGGGTCGTGCTGCAGCGCGTCGGCGAGGTCGGCGAGGTAGCGGTCGATCGCCTCTCGGAGCGGATGCCGCGGGTCGGCGCGCACCGCACGCACGAACCCGAGCACCTCCCGGGCCGCGCGGTCGTCGACGAGCCGGTCGACGAAGCCCGGCATCCAGCGCGGCAGGCGGTCGGAGACCATGCTGCCGAACGCCTCGGGGTGCGCGACGAGCCAGTCCTCCGCCTTGACGAGCAGCGCGTCGACGGCGGCGCGCTGCTGGTCGGCGGCGACGAGCCGGGCACCGACCCGCCCGATCGAGGGCGCCCAGACCGGCTCGAAGAGGTGCTTGCGGGCGAGCCGCTCGATCACGTCCTCGACGTCGTCGTCGCCGAGGAGTTCGAGCACCCCGCGAGCCGCGACGGATGCCTCGGCGGTGAGCCGTTCGGCGTTCGCGGGCTCGGCCAGCCATCCGCCGAGACGGCACGCGATCCCGATCGAGCGCAGCTTGCCGAGCACGACGTCGTCGGACAGGAACTCGTCTTCGACGAACGCGCCGAGCGTCGCGCCGATCTCGTCCTTCCGCGTCGGGATGATCGCGGTGTGGGGGATCGGCAGGCCGAGGGGCCGCCGGAACAGTGCCGTCACCGCGAACCAGTCGGCGATCGCGCCGACCATCGCGCCCTCGGCCGCCGCACGCACGTAGGCGAGCCACGGCACCTGGTCCTGCAGGGCGAACGCGACGGCGAACACGACCGCCGCGGCGACGAGCAGCGAGGTCGCGAGGCGCTTCATGCTCCGCAGCGCGGCGAGGCGTTCGGCCTCGGAGGGCACGGTTGTGCGCTCACGCGGAGCCGACGGGGCTCGGGTCGTGGTCATCGCGATCTCCTCACGGTTCGCGTTGCGGACGGTTCGACGCTAGCCGCTCAACCCGCGACCGCTGGCTAGGCTTGCTGCATGACGGATGCCGCACGCGAACGCCCGGAGGACACCTACTCCTACCTGGGGCCGGCGGGCACGTTCACCGAGGCCGCCCTGAAGCAGGTGCCCGAGGCGGCCGGCAAGACGTGGCGTTCGGTGAACAACGTCGGCGAGGCGCTCGCCGACGTCACGAGCGGTCGCTCGGTCGCCGCGGTGATCGCGATCGAGAACTCGATCGAGGGCGGCGTCTCGGCCACGCAGGACGCGCTCGCGACCGTTCCCGGACTGCGCATCGTGGGCGAGTACCTCGTGCCCGTGAACTTCGTGCTGGTCGCCCGGCACGGCACTGCGCTCGCCGACGTGCGCACGGTGAACGCCCACCCCGTGGCCTACGCGCAGTCCCGCGGCTGGCTCGAACGGCACCTGCCGGAGCACGGTCACATCCCGGCGTCGAGCAACGTGCAGTCGGCCGCCTCGCTCTTCGACCCCGACAGCACGGCCGATGCCGCCGTCGCCCCTCCCGGCATCACCGACCACCACGACGTGACGGTGCTCGCCCGCGACATCGGCGACAACCCGAACGCGGTGACGCGGTTCGTGCTCGTCTCGCGCTCGCGCGCCCTGCCCGAGCCCACGGGGGCCGACAAGACGAGCCTCATCGTCGAGCTGCCGAGCGACGAGCCCGGCGCGCTGCTGGCGATGCTGGAGCAGTTCTCGACGCGAGGCGTGAACCTGTCGCTGCTCGAGTCGCGACCGATCGGAGACGCCCTCGGGCGCTACCGGTTCGTCGTCGACCTCGACGGGCACGTCGCCGACGAGCGCGTGGCCGACGCCCTGCTCGGTCTTCGGCGCACGAGCCCGAACGTGATCTTCCTCGGCTCGTATCCCCGCGCCGACCAGCGCGAGATCGAGTACCACGCGAAGTACGATGACGAGATCTTCATCGAGGCGCGCGACTGGCTGCGCGGGCTGCTGAGCGGCGAACCCGACTGAGCGGTCGCCCGAACGCGAGGCACGAGCGCCACTGAGACCGAAGGACACGCGATGAGCGACGAGGCTGCGCGGGGCATCGACCCGAGGTTCGATCCCAGATTCCAGCGCGGGTATGTATCGGATGCCGCGGCGAACGCCCGCAAGCCCGCGCGCCGTGAGCCCACGGCCCCGCCCAGCCCGATCGAGACCGAGCTGTACGGACCCGGCTCGGTCGGGACCGCCGCCGAGCGGTCGGCCCCGCTCCGCGAGGAGGCCCGCGTGCTCGAGGCCGACCGCACTCCCGAGCCCGACCATGCCGCCGCCCTGCTGGCGTACTTCGCTCCCGAGCAGGGCGAGACGGGCTCCCGCGCCCGTCCGGTGCCCGATGACGAGGCGATGTTCGCGCCTCGTTCCGACGCGCCCTCCACGCCGGGGCCGTCGCGCATCGGCCCACCGCCGAGCACCTCGGCCGTGCATTCCGATCTCGGCATGCGGGCGGGCGAAGGTGCCGGCGATGACGACTTCGTGGTCGAGCCCGAGCTCGAATCGGAGAGCCCGTTCGTGCGGCATCCGGCGCTGCGCTACTGGACGGCCCTTGCGATCAGCGTCGTCTTCGTCGTCGTCGGGGCGTGGCTCTCGTGGAACATGACGCGCGAACGGATGAGCCCGAGCGGCACCATGGCCGACCAGGCCGAAGCGCAGGCCTTCCTGAGCGCGGTCGCCGCGCTCAGCGCCGGTCTCGTGCAGGCGGGGGCCCTCGGCACGGTGGTCGTGCTGGCGGTCTGGGCCCTGCAGTCAGCACGCGGACGGCGATCGTGAAGCGTTCGGCGTCGCAGCTGCGCACTCCGGCGGTGATCGCGCTCGCGGCCCTCCTCGTGCTCTCGCTCGTCGGCGTGCAGGCGCTCGCCCGGGCGATCGCCGACGGCTACGAGCACCTCAACTCGTACAACGGCCAGAACCCGACCGAGGCGGAGATGAACGCCATGAACGAGTTCTGGGCGGTGCTGGCGGCCGCCGATCAGGCGAGCACGACCCTCGGACTGCTTGCCGCGGCATCCGCTCTCGCGCTCGTGTTCGTGTGGTGCTTCTGGCCGAGGGGCACGCGGGCGTCCATGCAGGCGCAGGGCGTCGCGGCGACTCAGTCGAGCGACGGCACCCGCACGATGAGCGCGGCGGGGTCGACCGTGAACCGGGCCGACACGACCGTGCCGAACTCGTCGCCGTCGATCTCGAACTCCTCGGCGCCTTCGCCGATCTCGATGTCGACCGAGCGTCCGCGCGAGTAGACGATCTCGCGTCGACGGCTGCCGCCGGTGAGATCCATGATCTGGCGCCCGATCGCCGACTTGCGCAGCACGGGGTTCTCCCACGTGACCTTGCGCCAGATGAAGAGCCAGCCGAGGAAGTTGCGCGGCTGGAGCACCGCCATGTCGAGGCGCCCGTCGTCGAGCTGCGCGTCGGGGATGAGCTCGATGTTGCCCGGCAGGTAGCCGAGGTTCGCCACGAGGATGGTCGAGACCTTCGACCGGTGCAGCCGGCCGGCATCGGTTCGGTAGTACGCGCGATACGGCTTCGATGCGGGCAGCGCGCGGAGCCCGGCGTCGACGTAGGCGAGCCAGCCGACCCGCTTCTTCAGGTCGGGGTTCGTGCTCGAGATCATGGTGGCGTCGATGCCGATGCCGGCCATCACGAGCGACGTGTGCGACTCGGTGTCGCCGTTCGGCCTGGTGATGTCGGCGACGACGACGTCGACCGCGCGGTCGAGGCCCGAGAAGGCGAGCACGACGGCGTCGCGAAGGTCGTTGACGGGGATGTCGACGTTGCGCGCGAACAGGTTGCCGGTGCCGATCGGCACGATGCCCATGGGCAGGCCGCTGTCGCGGAGGCCGGCCGCCACCGAACGGACCGTGCCGTCGCCTCCTGCGGCGATCACGAGATCGACCTTCGCCTCGCGGGCCTCGAGCGCCATGCCCTTGCCCGGGTCGTCGACTGTCGTCTCGATCCACAGCGGCTCGGCGAAGCCCTGCAACTCGGCCACTTCGGTGATCGCCCTGCGGAGGTTGTCGACGCCCTGTTTGCTCGGGTTGAAGACCACCGCGACGCGCGGACGATCCTCTGCGGACTCCTCCGCCTGCTGCTCACCGCCCCGCGCCACGGAGCCAACCTATTGCATCGGAGCACCGCGGTTAGACTGGCACGCGTGATCGACCCCGTGCTGCTTCGCGAGAACCCCGACCTCATCAAGCATTCGCAGGAGCTCCGGGGCGAGTCTCCGGCACTCGTCGACGACGCCGTCGCAGCCGATGCGGCCCGTCGCCACGCGATCACGGCGTTCGAGGCGCTGCGGGCCGAGCAGAACGCGTTCGGCAAGCAGGTCGCGCAGGCGCCGAAAGACGAGAAGGCCGCGCTCGTCGCGCAGGCGCAGGAGCTCGCGGCGAAGGTCAAGCAGGCGAACGCCGACGTGAGCGTCGCCGAAGACGCGTTCACGGCCGCCGTGCAGCGCATCGGCAACGTCGTGATCGACGGCGTTCCGGCGGGCGGCGAAGACGACTTCGTGCTCCTCAAGACCGTCGGCGAGATCCCCTCGTTCGACTTCGAACCCCGCGACCACCTCGAGATCGGCGAACTGCTCGACGCCATCGACATGCAGCGCGGCGCGAAGGTGTCGGGCGCGCGCTTCCACTACCTCAAGGGCATCGGGGCCCGCCTCGAGCTCGCCCTGATGACCATGGGCCTCGACCGCGCGCTGGCGGCCGGGTTCACGCCCCTCATCACGCCCACGCTGGTTCGGCCCGAGATCATGCAGGGCACCGGGTTCCTCGGCGCCCACGCCGACGAGATCTACCACCTGCCGGCCGACGACCTCTACCTCACGGGCACGAGCGAGGTCGCCCTCGCCGGCTACCACGCCGACGAGATCATCGACGTGTCGAACGGACCCATCCGCTACGCCGGCTGGTCGACCTGCTACCGCCGCGAGGCCGGGTCGGGCGGCAAGGACACGCGCGGAATCATCCGCGTGCACCAGTTCAACAAGCTCGAGATGTTCAGCTACGTCGACCCGGCCGAGGCCGAGGCCGAGCACGCGCGACTCCTCGCCTGGCAGGAGGGCATGCTGCAGGACCTCGGGCTCACGTATCGCGTCATCGACACGGCCGCCGGCGACCTCGGCTCGAGCGCAGCGCGCAAGTACGACGTCGAGGCGTGGGTGCCCACGCAGGGCGCGTACCGCGAGCTGACGTCGACCTCGAACTGCACGACCTACCAGGCGCGTCGCCTCGACATCCGGCACCGCACCGAATCGGGCAAGACGGCGCCGGTCGCCACCCTGAACGGCACGCTGGCCACCACGCGCTGGATCGTGGCGATCCTCGAGACCCACCAGCAGGCCGACGGCTCGGTGCGGGTGCCCGAGGCGCTGCGCGGCTACCTCGGCGGCCTCGAGGTGCTCGAGCCCGTCGCGCGATGAGCGAGCGGATGCCGCGGGCCGACGTCGAGCGTCGCGACGGCGCCGACGCGTCGAACCCGACGGCCGACCCGTGGTTCGTGGCACTCGACGTCGACGGCACGATCATGCACGAAGACGAGACCATCGATCCCGCGGTGGCGTCGGCCGTGGCATCCGCACGCGATCGCGGGCACGAGGTGACGATCGCGACCGGTCGCTCGTGGGCGGGCACGCTGCCCGTGCTCGAGGCGCTCGGCCTGCGCCCCGAGTACGTGGTCTGCGCGAACGGTGCGGTGACGATGCAGCGCGACGACGCGGCATCCGACGGGTACGTGCGCACGCACGTCGAGACGTTCGACCCGACGACCGCGCTCGAGCGCATCCGGTCGTTCCTGCCCGAAGGCCGGTTCATGGTCGAACTGCCCGACGGACACCGGCTGTACACCGCCGGCATGGACACCTGGAACCTCGATTCCGCGAGCCAGGTCGAGTTCGAGGGGCTGTTCGTGCCGAGCGCGACCCGCGTCGTCGTGGTCTCGCCCGAGCACGAGACGCAGGAGTTCATGGACCTCGTCGCGGGCATGGGCCTGCACCAGGTGAGCTACGCGATCGGCTGGACCGCGTGGCTCGACATCGCACCCGACGGCGTGAGCAAGGCGACCGCGCTCGAGCGCGTGCGCGGCTGGCAGGGCCACGACCTGAACCGGGTCATCGCCGTCGGCGACGGCCGCAACGACATCGAGATGTTCACCTGGGCCGGCGCGGCCGGTCGCGCCGTGGCCATGGGCCAGTCGCCCGACGAGGTCAAGGCCGCGGCGACCGAGATCACCGGCGGCATCGACGAGGCCGGCCTGGCCGAGGTGCTCGACACGCTGCCCTAGCCTTCGTCCGTGTTCCCGGGCCGAGCCCGGCCTGCGCGATTACACTCGGCAGTCTGGGGGAGTGTCGTCGTGAGCGATGATCGTGAGGGGCATGGCGGACCGGCCGACGAGGTCGAGCCGGTGTCCGTGGAGCCCGAGGCCGAGCCGGAGGAGACGCCCGAGGCGGCCGAGACCTCCGAACCGCCCGAGGCGGTCGCTCCGGTTGAACCTGGTGCGCGGGCCGAGGCGGTGGCCCCGCCCGACGCGGCCGGTGCCACGGACGGGGTGCCGCCGCCGCGACCTCCGGCTCCCGAACCGCCGCGTCACGGACGCATGCCCCGCCGCAACGGCTGGATCTCCGCGGCGAAGCTCGCGGCATCCGCCGTCGCCGTCGTCGCGATCAGCGGCATCGCGGTGACCGCCTTCGCGGCCGTCGACCTGGTCTCGACCGCGGCATCCGCTCCGACGCTCGAGCTCGCGAACGAGGAGATCCTCGAGGGCGTGCCCGACATCGGGGCGATGGACGGCGGGCTGAACTTCCTGCTGGTGGGCAGCGACAAGCGCCCGGCCGACGGCTCGTTCGGCGACCCCGAGGAGGATTCCGCGATCCTCAACGACGTGACGATGCTCGTGCACATCTCGCAGGACCACTCGCACGTCGAGGTCGTGAGCTTCCCGCGCGACATGCTCGTGGAGGTGCCGGAGTGCCCCGACCCGGCGGATCCCGGCGGCGAGCCGCTCTCGGCGCTGTCGGAGGTGAAGATCAACACCGTGCTCTCGTACGGCGGCTTCAACTGCGTGGCCGCGACCATCACCCAGCTCACGGGGGTGCAGATCCCGGTCGGCGGCATCGTCGAGTTCTACGGCGTCGCGGCGCTCGCCGAGGCGGTCGGCGGCGTCGAGGTGTGCATCGCCGAGCAGATCGACGACGACTACACGGGCATCCACCTGACACCGGGCATGCAGACCCTCACCGGCATGCAGTCCCTGCAGTTCCTCAGGGTAAGGCACGGTGTCGGGGACGGCTCCGACCTCGGGCGCATCTCGAACCAGCAGGTGTTCATGTCCGCCCTCATGCGCAAGCTCCAGGCCGACGGCACGCTCGGCGACCCCGTGCAGCTCTACTCGATGGCCAAGGCGATCCTCGCGAACATGAGCCTCTCGAGCGCGCTGCAGAACCCGACCGTGCTCGTCTCGATCGCCAGGGCGGTGCAGGACATCGACCTGTCGAAGGTCGCGTTCGTGCAGTACCCGACTGCCTACACGTGGGACCAGAGCGCCGTGGAGCCGACGGAGTCCGCCGGGCTCGTGAACTCGGCGCTGCAGGCCGACCAGCCGATCGTGCTCGACCCGGCGGCGACGACCGATGCCGAGTTCGGCACGGGCACCGACCCCGCGACATCCGCCCCGGTCGACCCCGATGCGGGCACCGACGACGGCACCGACGACGGCACCGACGACGCCGGCGGGGCGGGCGAGGCGACGCCGCCCGCAGGGGCGCTGCCGACGGATGTCACGGGGCAGACGGCCGCCGAGGTGCGCTGCTCGACGGCGAACGAGGGCTGATCTCGCGGTCCTGCATCAGGACGTTCACAGGCTCGGCTGGAAGTGTTGGTGGGATACGAGTCGGCTAGAATCGTGGCCTGTCCGTTCCGGAGATCGTTCCGACGAGCCCCAGAGCGGCATGGAGGGCTGTCCGAGCGGCCGATGGAGCTGGTCTTGAAAACCAGTGGGCAGAAATGTCTCGTGGGTTCGAATCCCACGCCCTCCGCACTCGTGTCGAACCGTCCCCCAGCCGACCGAACCGCTTGACCGAAGCGACCGACCACCGAGAGAGGTGACCGTGACCGACGATCGCCAGCACAGCTCCCGCAACGCCGCCAAGAACCCCTCCTTCGCACGCCACGGGCGTCTGAAGCGCCACAGCGTGTGGCGCTCGATCGCGAAGATCACGGCGTCCGTCGTCGCCGTCGCGCTCGTGTCGGGTTCCGCCGTCGCCGCGTACGCGGCATGGGACCTCGCGAACACCGCGAAGCCCACCGTCTCGCTCGGCAACGCCGAGGTGCTCGACGGCGTGCCCGACGTGGGTGCCATGGACGGCGGCGTGAACGTGCTCGTCATCGGCAGCGACAGTCGCGAGGGCCAGGGCGACGGGTTCGGCGATCCCGACGAAGAGACCGCCGTGCTCAACGACGTGACCATGCTTGTGCACATCTCGCAGGACCACTCCCACGTCGAGGTCATCAGCTTCCCGCGCGACATGTTCGTGAGCGTGCCCGAGTGCACCGACCCGAACGACCCCACGGGCGAACCGCTCTCGGCGCTCTCGAGCGTGAAGATCAACTCGGTGCTCGCCTACGGCGGCATGAAGTGCGTCGTCGACACGGTGCAGGAACTCACCGGAGTCGTCATCCCGTTCGCCGCCGTCGTGCAGTTCATGGGCGTGGTCGGACTCTCGCAGGCCGTCGGCGGCGTCGAGGTCTGCATCGCCGAGCCGATCGAAGACGAGCACACCGACCTCTACCTCCCCGCGGGCAACGTCGAGCTCGAAGGGCTGCCCGCGCTGCAGTTCCTCCGCACCCGGCACGGCGTCGGAGACGGCTCCGACCTGGGGCGCATCTCGAACCAGCAGGTGTTCCTCTCCGCGCTCGCACGCAAGCTCCAGACCGGCGGCACCCTCTCCGACCCCGCCGCGCTGTTCGGCATCGCCAAGGCGGCGCTCAGCAACATGCAGCTGTCCGACACGCTCGTGAACCCCACGACCATGGTCTCGATCGCGCTCGCGATGAAAGACGTCGACCTCGCGAAGATCGCCTTCATCCAGTACCCGACCGGCACCACCGACGGCGGCGTGCTCCCCGCCGACTCCGCCGAGATCGTCAACACCGCCCTGCAGACCGACACGCCCGTGATCTTCGACCCCGAGGCCGACGAGGCATCGTTCGCGTCGGCATCCGACCCGACTGCGATCGCGGGCGACGCCGCCGAGGCGCCGGCCGAGGCACCTGCCGAGGAGCCCGCGACCGATGAGGCCGCGACCGATGGCACGGCCGACACCCCTGCGGCTCCCGCGCCGACGACCGAGGCGCTGCCGAGCGACGTCACGGGTCAGACAGCCGCCGAGACCCGCTGCTCGGCCGGGCGTCCCCTCGAGGACCAGTAGTCGGCGAGACGGTGCGATCGGCCCGTCGGGCCGTGCGGCCGGCGCCGAATCGTGTTTCGCGGCATCCGCGGGTTATGATGGCAGTCGCGTTCGCGAAAGCGGGCGCGAGGAGACGTCGCATAGTCCGGCCGAGTGCACCACCCTGCTAAGGTGGAGTCCCCGTAAGGGGACCAGGGGTTCAAATCCCCTCGTCTCCGCACATGAACGAAACCCCTCCTCGTGAGGGGTTTCGTCGTCTCAGGGCCAGCCCCGATGGCGGCGCTCGGGCGATGCGCCTAGGCTCGTTGGGTTACACAATCCGTTGGGAGCCCTGCCACCATGCAGAAGAACATCATCACCACCACCGCGCTGCTCTTCGCCGGCGCACTGCTGTTCACCGGTTGCGCCACGAGCACGACCGACAGCGCCTCCGGCGACGACAACTGCGAGGTCGTCCGCGTCGCCGTGCGCGACATCTCGAACGGCGCGCAGAACGCCATCGTGTCGTCGGCCGACCAGGCGACGCTCACCGAGCGCCTCGACGACTACTCGCAGCGTCTCGACGAACTCGCTGCCGACAACGCCGACGACGCCGAGCTCACCGAGGCGATCGAGGGCCTGCAGGACAAGGTCGTCGCCGCACAGGACTACGCGGCCACGCTGCCGGCCGAGGCCGACGAGGAGTTCGTCCCCGACGCCGACGCGCAGGCGACGGCCTCCGGCGACATCCAGACCGCCGCGGTCACGGTGACCGAGGTCTGCAAGTCCGAGTAGCCGCGACCGGCGCCACGGCACGACGCGAGCGCGCGGCATCCGAACGACGGATGCCGCGCGCTTCGCGCATCCACGACGTGCGGCTCACCCGAGCGTCGTGGTCACTCCTCCTCGGCTTCGGCGGCCGCGTTCTCGGCCTCGCGGCGCTCGGCGTCGTAGCGCGCGGCGGCGGCATCCTGGGCGGCCCAGTCCTCGCCGTTGCGGGGGTCGCGGTCGGAGTCCAGCGGTTCTTCGAGCGGGTCGACGAAATCGGTCACGGGCGTGCTCCTGTTCTCATGATGCGGCTTTGCGGGTCTTGCTCTTGGCGGGCTTGGCCTTGTCGGACTTCGGCTTGTCGGTCTTCGGCTTCTTCGCGGCGGCCCCGGCCTTCGACGACTTGGCGGATGCCTCGGACCTGCCGCCCGCGGCATCCGTTCCACCGCGTTTCGTGGCGATCGATCGGCGCAGCGCCTCCATGAGGTCGATGACCTCGCCGCCCGTCTCCTCGGGCTGCTCGCCGAACGTGGCCGCGGTGTCGAGCGCGTCGCCCTGCTCGAGCTTGGCGGCGATGAGCGTGCGCAGCTCCTGCTGGTACTCGTCGACGTACTCGTCGGGCTTGAACTCGGCGACCAGGCTCTCGACGAGCTGCTTCGAGAGCTCGAGCTCCTTCGCGCTCACCTTGACCGCCTCGTCGAGCGCGGGGAACGCCGCCTGCCGCACCTCGTCGCTCCAGAGCAGCGTCTGCACCATGAGCACCTTGCCGTGCACGCGCAGCGCGGCGAGCCGGGTCTTCTGCCGCAGCGCCATGCGCACGATCGCGGTGCGGTCGGTCGACTCGAGGGTCTCGCGCAGCAGCACGTAGGCCTTCGACGAGGCGGAGTCGGGCTCGAGGTAGTAGCTGCGGTCGAACATGATGGGGTCGATCTGCTCGGTCGGCACGAACTCGACGACCTCGATCTCGCGACTGCGTTCGGCGGGCAGCGACTTGAGATCGGCATCGGTGATGACGACGGTGCGCTCGCCGTCGTCGTAGGCCTTGTCGATGTTCTTGTACTCGACGACCTGCCCGTCGATCTCGCAGATGCGCTGATACCGGATGCGCCCGCCGTCGGCGTCGTGCACCTGGTGCAGGGACACGTCGTGGTCCTCGGTGGCGCTGTAGAGCTTGACGGGCACATTGACCAGGCCGAATGTGACCGCCCCTTTCCAGACGGCTCGCATGCCTTCCAGTGAACACCTCTTCCCGCCGAGGTGGAACCCCCGATGGCAGGATGGGGGCATGGCCGAGGGGGAGCGCCAACTCGTCGAGGTCGACGGCCGGAGGCTCCGGCTGACGAACCTCGACAAGGTCATGTATCCCGAGACGGGCATGACGAAGGGCGAGGTCATCGGCTACTACGCCGAGATCGCGCCCCTCATGGTGCCGCTCGTGGCTGGTCGGCCGGTGACGAGGCTGCGTTGGGTGCACGGCGTCGGCACGGCTGACGCGCCCCAGAAGCCGTTCTTCGAGAAGACGCTCGACGAGCACGCGCCGGAATGGCTGCGGCGCGAGGTGATCGCGCACTCCGACGGCGACAAGCCGTACCCGATCGCCGACAACCGGGCGGCGCTGGTGTGGCTCGCGCAGCAGGCCTCGCTCGAGGTGCACGTGCCGCAGTGGCGGTTCGCGCCCGACGGGCAGCCGGCGAATCCCGATCGCATCGTGTTCGACCTCGACCCGGGCGAGGGCGTCGGGCTCGCCGAGTGCGCCGAGGTCGCACGGCTCGTGCGCGCGCTCGTCGCGGGAATGGGGCTCGACGCGGTGCCCGTCACGAGCGGCAGCAAGGGCATCCACCTGTACGCGCCGCTCGACGGCCGGCAGACCTCCGACCAGGTGTCCGAGGTCGCACGAGAGCTCGCACGCGCCCTCGAGGCCGATCACCCGGGCCTCATCGTGTCGAGCATGAGCAAGATCGTGCGTTCGAGGCGGGTGCTCATCGACTGGAGCCAGAACAACGGCAAGAAGACGACGATCGCGCCCTATTCGCTGCGAGGCAGGCTCCGCCCGACGGTCGCCGCACCGCGAACGTGGGATGAACTCGACGACCCGGGCCTGCGGCACCTCGAGGCTCAGGAAGTGCTCGAGCGCGCGGCATCCGGCATCGACCCGACGGCCGCGCTCGCGTTTTCGGGCGCGGCCGCCGCCGCTGGGGCCGGACCGCTCGCGGCCTACCTGTCGATGCGCACGAGCGGGGCGACGCCCGAGCCCATGCCCGAGTCGCCCTGGGGCGCGCCGGGCGCGGGAGCGGCACGGTTCGTGATCGGCGAGCACCATGCGCGTCGGCTGCACTTCGACCTGCGGCTCGAACGCGACGGGGTGCTGAAGAGCTGGGCGGTGCCGAAGGGCGTGCCCGACGACGCGGGCGTCAACCACCTCGCGGTGCAGACCGAGGACCACCCCATGGAGTACCTCGACTTCGAAGGCACCATCCCCGCGGGCCAGTACGGCGCCGGCAGCATGACGGTGTGGGACACCGGCACGTACGAGGCCGAGAAGTGGCGCGAGGGCGAGGTGATCTTCACGCTGACCGGGCGCCCGGGCGGACCGCTCGGCACGGTCCGCCTCGCGCTGATCCGCACCTCCGGCGACGGCGAGAAGTCGCAGTGGCTGCTGCACCGCATGAAGGACCAGCGAGCGGCTCAGGATGCCTCGGGCGCGGCGTCGACCCGGACCGAGCCGCCCGCGGCATCCGCTCCTCCGACCGAGCCGCCCACGTCCGTGGTGCCGGCGGGCGCCGTCGAGGCGATCACGGTGCGGCCCATGCTCGCCTCGCCCGGCACGCTCGGCCTCGTCTCGGAGGGGGAGTGGGCGCTGGAGTACAAGTGGGACGGCATCCGCGTGCTCGCGCGCACCGACGGCGGGGGCCTGCGCATCGTCAGCCGGAACGGCAACGACGTGACGGCGCGGTACCCCGAGCTCGCGGGCCTGCCCACCGCGCTCCGCGGCGACGCCCTCGTCGACGGCGAGCTCGTCGCCCTCGACGACGACGGCCGTCCGAGCTTCGAGCTGCTGCAGTCGCGCATGAACCTGACCAGGGCTCGCGAGGTGCAGCGGCTCGCGACCTCAGCGCCCGTTCGGCTGCTGCTGTTCGACGTGCTCGAGATCGCGGGCGACGACGTGACGGATGCCCCGTACCGCGAGCGGCGCCGCAGGCTCGAGCGCCTCGTGCGGCAGGGCTCCGGCGTGCCCGTCGAGGTGCCGGCGCTCGCCGCGGGTTCGGCCTCGGAAGCGCTCGCCGAGGCGCGCTCGCTCGGACTCGAGGGGCTCGTGGCGAAGCGGCCAGACTCGACGTACGACCCCGGAACGCGCTCGGAGCGCTGGCTCAAGCTCAAGCTCACCCGCACCCAGGAGGTCGTGATCGGCGGGTACCGGCGCGGCGTGGGCTCGCGCACCGGCCGCATCCGGTCGCTACTCGTCGGCATCCCCGCTCCCGGCGGCGCCGAGCAGGGCCTCGACTACGCGGGCCGGGTCGGCAGCGGCCTGCGCGAACTCGAGTCGGAGCGGCTGCTCGCCCGGCTCGACGAGGCCGAGCGGGCCACGTCGCCGTTCGTCGCCGTTCCGGCGGCGGACGCCATCGACGCGGTCTGGGTCGAGCCCCTGCTCGTCGGGGAGATCGAACTCGCGGAGTGGACGAGCACCGGCGTGGCGCGGCACCCGCGATGGCGGGGACTGCGGCCCGACAAGGCGCCGGCCGAGGTCGTGCGCGAGTCGTGACCCCGCAGCCGTCTGATCACCGCGAGAATCGAGCCATGTCCGCCTCCGATGCCGTGGCAGAGCCCCAGGGAATCGACGCCGAGCCGGTTGCGTCGCGAGAGCCTGGCGCACCCGACCGGGGCCGGAGGCGGTCCTTCGACGCCGTCGCGGTGTTCCTGCTCGCCGCGATCGCCGTGCTGACGGCCTGGTGCGGCTTTCAGCCGTCGAAGTGGGGCGGTGAGATGTCGGTCGCGTTCAGCCAGGCTTCGAGCGCTCGCGTGCAGGCCTCCGAGGAATCGAGCACCGCGCGCGACGCCCGCGCGAGCGATCAGGCGGTCTGGATCGAATGGGTGCTCGCCGAGGCCCACGGCGACACCGCACTGCAGGCCTTCATCGAGCGGCGGTTCACCCCGGAGTTCCGGGTCGCGTTCGACGCGTGGGAGGCCGACGGCCGGGTCGAGAACGGTCCGCTCGCGATGGACGAGTACGTGCCGCCCGGCTCGGTCGAGGCCGAAGAGCTCGCGGCCAAGGCGGACGCCCGGTTCGCCGACGCCCTCGAGAACAACCAGCGCGGCGACAACTACTCGATCCTGACGGTGCTGTTCGCCCTGGTGCTGTTCCTCACCGCCATGGCGCAGCGCGACCTCGCGCCGTGGGTCAAGCGCACGCTCCTGGGGCTCGCGATCGTCGCCGCGGTCGTCGGCGTGATCGTGCTGGCGACCTTTCCGATCAGGATCTAGACGGATCGAGCAGGTCGAGCAGGGCGCGCTCGCGGGACCCCCGGAGCGAGATCGTGCGATCGAGTTCGTAGGCCGAGATGACCCGCGGATCGACGTAGCTGCCCTTCGCGATGGTCGGAGTGTTGCCGAGCACCAGGCTGGCCTGCTCGATCGCCTCGCGCACCGCGGCAGCGCGGGACCGCTTCGTGGTCGACGGGCCGAGCTCGGCGAGGCGCTCGGCGGCGACCACGGTTCCGCGCAGGGTGCGGAGGTCCTTCGCGGTGAAGTCGCCGCCCGTGAGCACCCGGATGTGCTCGTTCACGTCGGACGGGCCGAGGGCCCGGAACCGGCGCCCGTCGGCCCATGCGTACAGCCGGCCGGCCGCCGAGCGATCCCGTGCGCGATCGACGAATCCGGCCAGCGCAGTATCCGGGAGGCTCAGGTCCTGGCGGATGCCGCCCTTCGCCCGGAAGCGCAGTCGGACCGTGTCGTCGTCGACCGTGGCGTTGCGCACGAGCAGCGTGGTGAGGCCCCGGCTGCGGAAGCCCGCGAGGGACTCCTCGCTGCCGACGCGGATCGCCCCGAGGTCGAGCGTGCGGAACGCGGCCGCGAGCACCCGCTCCCGCGAGAGGTCGGGAAGCGCGAGGTCGCGCACCGTCGCCCGTCGCGCCTCCGGCAGCCGACGCGCGAGGTCGAGCATGCGGTCGAACTTCTCGAGGTCCTGCCGCTCGCGCCAGCCGGGGTGGTAGACGTACTGGCGACGGCCCGCCGCATCGACGCCGACGGCGAGGATGTGGGCGTTCGCGACATCCGCGATCCAGACCTCCTCCCATGCCGGCGGCACGGCGAGGTCGACGATGCGCGCGCGCTCGGCGCGACTCGCGGCCGTGCCGTCGGAGTGCACGAACGCGAAGCCGCGACCGCGCCGCACCCGCGAGTAGCCGGGTGCGGCGTAGGGCTCGACGTGCCTGAGTCGTGGCATCCGATGCGGCCTCCTTCCCTGGAGCCGGGCGGCAGCGGGTCAGTGGTCGCGCAGAGCCGCGATGAGCTCGGCCTTGCGTTTGCCGCTGTACCCCGTGAGGCCCAGCTCCTTGGCGCGCTTGCGCAGGTCGGCGACGGTCCAGTCCTCGTAGTCGCCGCTCCGGCCGCCCTTGCGGCCGATCGCGCTGCGTCCCTGCGCGGCTGCGGCGTTCGAGATGCGGGCGGCCTTCTCCTTCGACGCGCCCTCGTCGCGCAGCGTCTCGTAGAGATCCGGGTCCTTCAGTGTGGCGTTCCGGCGTCCTGGCATGTTCGTGCTCCTCTCTCGATGGTGTCCGCGGGGCGGGCGGGGTCACAGTCCCCGCCCGCCGGTCTCGGCGCGGTCTTGGCCGTCAGAGGCCGCGCCCGCCGGTGACGGGCAGCACGGCGCCCGACACGTACGACGCCTCGTCGGAGGCCAGGTACACGTATGCGCCGGCGAGCTCGGCCGGCTGGCCGGCCCGCCCGAGCGGGGTGTCGTGCCCGAACTCCGGCACGTGGTCGGGCCAGCCGGTGGCCGGGATCAGCGGAGTCCAGATCGGCCCCGGCGCGACCGCGTTCACGCGGATGCCACGCGGGCCGAGCTCCTCGGCGAGGGCCTTCGTGAAGGCCACGAGCGCAGCTTTCGTCATGGCGTAGTCGACGAGCGACGACGACGGATCGAATCCTTGGATCGACGAGGTCGAGATGATCGACGAGCCGGCCTGCATGTGGGGCACGGCGGCGCGTGCGAGGAAGACCGGCGCGAACAGGTTCACCCGCATGACGCGCTCGAAGTCGTCGGTCGGGATCTGCTCGATGCCGCCGCGGTCGCGCTGGTGCGCGGCGTTCAGCACGAGCAGGTCGAGGCCGCCGAACGCCGCCTCGGTGTCGTGCACGAGTTCGTTGCAGTGCGCCTCGCTGCGCAGGTCTCCGGGCAGCAGCAGCGGGTCCCGGCCGGCATCCGCGATCCACGCCGCGGTCTCGTCGGCGTCGGCCTGCTCGGTCGGCAGGTACGAGATCGCCACCTGTGCGCCCTCGCGCGCGAACGCGATGGCCACGGCACGCCCGATCCCGGAGTCCCCGCCCGTGATGAGTGCCCGCCTGCCCCGCAGACGGCCTCCCCCGCGGTAGCTCTGCTCGCCGTGGTCGGGCAGCGGTGCCATGTGCTCGGTGAGGCCGGGCGGCTGCTGCTCCTGCTTCGGGAACGGATCGGTGGTGTGCTTCGTCGTCGGGTCGATGAGCGAGTCGTTCAGCATGGGTTCCTCCTCCCATTCTCCGGACTCCTCCACGCTATGCAGGCGCACGCATCCGCCGCCCGGGGTTGACACAGGGCGGATGCCTCGGCACGGCCTCTCTGCGGAGCCCGGCGCAGGGCGGGCGGCCCCGGGTCGATGGTCATCGCGGGCGCACGACTAGCAGGCCGCTCGTGAACCGGTCAACCCCCAACGCGCTTCACGGCAGCGTCATAGCGTGGAGGGCACGGAGCGCATCCGCCCCGAGGTTCCGCCGATCGCAGATCTGCGGAGGCCGCTCGTCCGTCGCCCCGACTCGGGCGCGCGGATCATGAGAAGGAGAGATCATGAACATCCTCGTCGCCATCATCGCCATCGTCGCCATCATCCTGCTGTTCACCGGCGGGTTCGTGCAGTCGCTGAACTTCCTGCTGTGGGTGGGACTCGTGCTCCTCATCCTCGCGGTCATCGTGTGGCTCGTGCGCTTCCTCGGGGGCAAGCGCACCGTCTGATCGCACTGACTACTTCGCACGACGCGGGCGGCCATCAGGCCGCCCGCGTCGTCGTGCGCCCGGCGCCTGAGGGCGAGCGCACCGCTGCGGTGGACGGGCTGCATGGCGGGGTGCCCGGAGCCGACCGGCGGACGTATATTTGGCGGGTGGGAACGCTCTACTACGGTGACTCCGGAACCCCGATCGGCATCGAGGACCGCGCGCTGGCGCACGTCAAGGTGGCCATCACGACCAAGCTGCGCCGTGGCGAGAGCTTCACGTTGTCGTGGCAGCACGCCGACGACCAGCCCCGTGGTCGCAGCACGCTGTGGCTCCACCCGGCGATCCCGCTGCGGTTCGTCTTCGACGAGCCCGAGACGCCCGAGCTCAGCCGCGACTGGATCGAGGAGCTCATGCGCTCGGCGAACAGCACCGGCGGCATCCGCCTCGTGCCCGAGCACCTCGACACCGATCCGATCCCGACGATCCCCGAGCAGCCCGTGCAGGTCGGCGTCGACGTGCAGGAAGTCCAGCCCGACAGCTGACCGCAGCCACCTTTCGAAGAGCGGCCGGGTCAGTCCTCGTCGATCGGGTCGTCCTCGTCCGGCTCGGGCACGTACTGCAGGCCCGACGTGCTGTTCGCGGTCAGGAGCAGCTGCTCGATCCAGAGCCGGTTGAGCTTGGGCGGGCGGTTGCCGCTGAACACGAACTGCAGCGGGATCGACTCGTGAAGCCAGATCGTCGTGCGCCCGCTGCCGTTCGCGACACCGTGCTCCCACGTCATCGAGAAGCTCTCGGAGCGTCGCAGCTTGTTGATGATCGCGACGCGCAGGTGGGCGAGCGTGCGGTCGTCGATCTCGATCTCGCGCGGTGAGGAGTTGTAGATGAGCCGGCCCATGAGGCGACTCTAGTCGTCGTGCGGGGCACGGGTGCCGAGCCTCAGCGGTCGTCGTCGTCCCATGCAGCGCATTGTCGAGTTCTTGCACGGCCTGCCGTAGCATGGCGCTCATGTCGAGGAGGCTGGCGGATGTCGCGCGCAAGGTCGGGGTCAGCGAAGCGACCGTCAGCCGGGTGCTGAACGGCAAGCCCGGCGTCTCGGCATCGACCCGCGACGCCGTGCTCACCGCGCTCGACGTGCTCGGCTACGAGCGGCCGACCAAGCTGCGCGGCGAGCGGGCCAGGCTCGTGGGCCTCGTGATGCCCGAGCTGCAGAACCCGATCTTCCCGGCGCTCGCCGAGTCGATCGGCGGCGGGCTCGCGCAGAACGGCTACACGCCCGTGCTCTGCATCCAGACCGCGGGCGGCATCTCCGAGACCGACTACGTCGAGCTGCTGCTGCACCAGCAGGTGTCCGGCGTGATCTTCGCCGGCGGCGCGTACGCCCAGGCCGACGCGAACCACGAGCACTACGAGCGACTGCGGGAGCTCAAGTTGCCGACGGTGCTCGTGAACGCGCCGGTCGACGGCATCGGCTTCGCGACGGTGTCGTGCGACGACGCCACCTCGATGGAGCAGGCCTTCGGGCACCTGCTCCAGCTCGGGCACGAGCGCATCGGCATCCTGCTCGGGCCGCGCGACCACATCCCGTCGCAGCGCAAGCACGCGGCCGCCGTGCGCATGGCCGAGCGGCACGGCGTCGAGCTCGGCGACGACCGCGTCGTGCACTCGCTCTACTCGCTCGAGTCGGGGCAGACCGCGGCGACCAAGCTCATCGCCGCGGGCGTCACGGGCATCATCTGCGCGAGCGACCCCATGGCCCTCGGCGCCGTGCGCGCCGTGCGCCGCGCCGGGCTGCGGGTTCCCGAGGACGTGTCGGTCATCGGCTACGACGACTCGGCGCTCATGAACTGCACGGAGCCGCCGCTCACGACCGTTCGGCAGCCGATCGAGGCCATGGGCAAGATGATCATCGAGCTGCTCATGCGCCAGATGTCGAGCGAGCGCAGCATCGGCGACGAGGTCTTCTTCGCGCCCGAACTCGTCGTGCGCGCGTCGACCGCTCCCGCGCCGCGCTGACTCCGCCCGCCCCGCGCTGACTCCGCCGGCGCCGCCCCCGCGCGCGCCGCTGCCCAGTGCCCACCAGCTCGTCGCGCGCCCGCGCGAGCCGCGACATCCGGATCGCCGAACCCGCGCGGCAGCCGCTTGCGTGGAATCTGCAAACGGCATCCGCAACTTGACGCAAGTCGTCGCAAATTTCTGTTGAATTGTTGAAGAGTTGCATCATCCTGTTGCCTTCATTACCTTGACGGACATCGACGCCGTCGTCTCCATCCGACACGGCGCGCCCGTTCGAAGAGGAGACCGCCGCGTGACCACGTCACTCACCGCATCCGGCCCGGCAGCAGCACCGGCCCTGCCGTCGGATGACGCCCTGTGGTGGCGCAGCGCCGTGATCTACCAGGTGTACGTGCGCAGCTTCGCCGACTCCGACGGCGACGGCACGGGCGACCTGCGCGGCGTGCGCAGCAGGCTCGGCTACCTCAAGGAGCTCGGCGTCGACGCCCTGTGGTTCAACCCCTGGTACCCGAGCCCGCTCGCCGACGGCGGCTACGACGTGAGCGACTACCGCGACATCCACCCGACCTTCGGCACGCTCGAGGACGCGGAGCTGCTCATCAGCGAGGCGCTCGCCCTCGGCATCCGCACCATCATCGACATCGTCCCGAACCACATCTCGAGCGAGCACGTGTGGTTCCAGCAGGCGCTGGCCGCAGGGCCCGGCAGCCCCGAGCGCGAGCGCTTCTGGTTCCACCCCGGCAAGGGCGAGCACGGCGACGAGATGCCCACGAACTGGACCTCGAACTTCCAGGGCGACACGTGGACCCGCACGACGAACCCCGACGGCACGCCCGGCGAGTGGTACCTGCACCTGTTCACCCCCGAGCAGCCCGACCTCAACTGGAACCACCCCGACGTGCGCGCCGAGCACGAGGACGTGCTGCGGTTCTGGTTCGACCGCGGCGTCGCGGGCGTGCGCATCGACTCGGCCGGCCTGCTCATCAAGGACCCGACGCTGCCCGAGGTGCCCGCCGAGGTGCAGCCAGGCCAGCACCCCACCGAGGACCGCGACGAGGTGCACGACGTCTACCGCTCGTGGCGCCGCATCGCCGACTCGTACGAGGGCACGCGCGTGCTCGTCGGCGAGGTCTGGGTTCCGGATGCCGCACGCTTCGCGGCCTACCTGCGACCCGACGAGATGCACACCGCCTTCAACTTCGACTTCATGACGCGCCCGTGGCGGGCCGACGAGCTGCGCGCCTCGATCGACCTCATGCTCGCGGCGCACGCGCCCGTCGGCGCCCCGAGCACGTGGGTGCTCTCGAACCACGACGTGACCCGGCCGGTCACGCGATACGGCCGCGCCGACGACACGGGCTTCGCGTTCGCGCGCAAGCGGTTCGGCACCCCGACCGACCTCGAGCTCGGCACGCGACGAGCCCGCGCCGCGGCCCTGCTCACGGCCGCGCTGCCCGGCTCGCTGTACCTGTACCAGGGCGACGAGCTCGGCCTGCCCGAGGTCGAGCTGCCCCGCGAGGTGCTCGAGGACCCGATGCACTTCCGCTCTGGCGGCGTCGATCCGGGTCGAGACGGATGCCGCGTGCCCCTGCCCTGGCGCGGCACCGCGTCGCCGTTCGGCTTCAGCCCCGACGCGACCGCCCCGTGGCTGCCGCAGCCGGCGGACTGGGCCGCCCTCACCGTGCAGGCGCAGGAGGCCGACCCCGGGTCGATGCTGTGGCTGTATCGCCAGGCGCTGCGCATCCGCAAGCGCGAGCATTCGCTCGGCGACGGCCCCATGACGTGGCTGCCGAGCGAGCCGGGCGTGCTGGCCTTCAGCCGCGGCGACGACGTCGTGTCCGTCACGAACCTCGGCGACCGCGCGATCGAGCTGCCCGAGCACGACCGCATCCTCCTCAGCAGCTCGCCGCTCGTCGGCGGCCTGCTGCCCCCAGACTCCACGGCATGGCTGCACCGACCCGCCTGACCGTCGAGGCCGCATCGCACCACCCTGCATCACCCCGCGGCATCCCTCACCACACCGCATCACACAGCACCGAAAGGACTGGACAATGAAGTCACCGAGAACAGTCGTGATCGCCGGCATCGCCGCGCTCGCGATGGTGGGCTCGCTCGCCGCCTGCTCGCAGAGCAGCGGCAGCGAGGACGGCAAGCTCGAGCTCCGGGTCGCGACGTTCCCGCCCGGCGCCGACCAGGCCGCGTACGACGCGTTCGCCGAGCAGGAGAAGCAGTTCGAGAAGGCGAACCCCGACATCGACGTCGTCGGCCTCGAGTACGAGTGGACGGCTCCGACGTTCGCGGCGCAGCTCGCGGGCGGCAGCCTGCCCGACGTCTTCACGGTGCCGTTCACCGACTCGAAGACGCTCCTCGAGAACGGCCAGCTCATGGACGTCACGAAGGAGATCGACGAGCTCGGCTACTCCGACAAGTTCAACCCGATCATCCTGAACGAGGTCACGGGCCCCGACGGCGAGCTCTACGGCTTCCCGCGCCAGGCCTACGCGAACGGCCTGCACTACAACCGGGCGCTCTTCGAGCAGGCCGGCCTCGACCCCGACTCCCCGCCCACCACGTGGGACGAGGTGCGTGCCGCCGCGAAGACCATCGCCGAGAAGACCGGCAAGGCCGGCTACGCGACCATGGCCGCGGGCAACACCGGCGGCTGGCAGCTCTCGGTGCAGGCCGACTCGCGCGGTGCGTCGCTGCAGACCGACAACGGCGACGGCACCTACACGTCGACGATCGACAACGACGCCACGAAGTCGACCCTCGAGTTCCTGCACGACCTCCGCTGGGAGGACAACGCGATGGGCTCGACCTTCGACCTCGACTGGGGTGCCATCAACCAGGAGTTCGCGGCCGGCAACATCGGCATGTACACGTCGGGCTCCGACGTCTACACCGCCCTCGTGCGCGACTTCGGCATGGCGCCCGACAACTACGGCCTCACGGTCATCCCGACCGAGGACGGCGGCGGAGTGCTCGGCGGAGGCGACATCGCCGTCATGCCGCCCACGCTCGACGACGACACCAAGGCCGCCGCGGTCAAGTGGATCGACTGGTACTACATGCAGAAGCTCCTGAACGAGGACGCCGCCGTCGCCGATGCGAAGGCGCTCGCCGCCTCCGACCAGGCCGTCGGAACCCCGGTGCTGCCGGTGCTCGACAAGGACACCTGGGACCAGCAGCAGGAGTGGATCGCGCCGTACGTCAACGTGCCGCAGGACCAGATGACGGGCTTCTTCGACGGCATCTTCGAGCAGACCCCGGTGGGCGAGTTCAAGGGCCAGACGCAGCCGATCTACGCCCTGATGGACAACCTCGTGCAGGCGGTGCTCACCGACCAGAACGCCGACATCGACGCGCTGCTCAAGCAGGTCGACGTCGACGCGCAGGCCCTGCTCGACCAGTAGGAACGAGCGGATGCCGCGGGGCGGCCCCCGACGCCCCGCGGCTTCGAGCCGCACCCCGCGCTCCTCGACCGGCGTTCCCCTCGCCGGTCGAGGAGCGCAGCGTCCCGAGACCCACGTCACGACCGCCCACCAGAAGGATCACCGATGACCCTCACCGCGAAACCCGCGGCGACGAACGCGCCCGCTGACGAGCCGGGCCCGCCCGCGGCATCCGCTCGCCCGAAGCGCGCACGCCGCACGCCCCTCACCTGGATCCGCGGCGGCGGCCTGTGGAACCTCGCGTTCCTCGCCCCGATGCTCATCGTGTTCGGCGTCTTCAGCTGGGGACCGATCGTGCAGTCGGTCATCATGAGCTTCCAGAAGACGAACCTCGTGACGCCGGCCGTGTGGGTGGGCTTCGACAACTTCGCGCGCGTGCTGAGCGACCCGAACCTCGGCACCGCCGTGCTCAACACCCTGTACTTCGCGGGCCTCGCGCTCGTGTTCGGCTTCCCCCTGCCGATCATCATGGCCGTGCTCATGAGCGAGGTGAAGCGGGGCAAGGGCCTGTACAGCGCCCTCGCCTACCTGCCGGTCGTCGTGCCGCCCGTCGTGGCGGTGCTGCTCTGGAAGGTCTTCTACAACGCCAGCCCCGACGGCGTGTTCAACACGATCCTGGGCTTCTTCGGCATCCCGCCGCAGCCGTGGCTGCAGTCGTCGGCGACCGCGATGCCCTCGCTCGTGATCGAGGCGACGTGGGCCGCGGCCGGCGGATCGATCATCATCTACCTCGCCGCGCTCATCGCCGTTCCGCCGGAGCTCTACGACGCGGCCGAGGTCGACGGCGCCGGCATCTGGCGCAAGATCTGGCACGTCACCCTGCCGCAGCTGCGCGGCATCCTCTTCATCATGCTGATCCTGCAGGTCATCGGCACCGCGCAGGTCTTCCTCGAGCCGTACCTCTTCACCGGCGGAGGGCCGAACAACGCGACCCTCACGGTGCTGCTGCTCATCTACCGCTACGCCTTCCAGAACAGCCTCGGCGGCGCGTACGGGGAGGCCACCGCGCTCAGCCTCATGCTCGCGATCTTCCTCGGGCTGCTGAGCTGGCTCTACTTCAAGCTGACCGACCGTTGGAGCACGAATTGACCACCCCGGGCACCACCGCCCCCGCCACGACGCCGGCGTCGGGCCAGCTGCGATCCAGGCTCTCGGGCCTGGTGCGCCGTCGCGAGAGGGACGCCGCCGACGACGGCCTCGACCGCGGCATCCTGAGCGACCACGATCGCAAGCGCGGCGGGGTGCGGGCCTCGATGTCGGCCGTGCACGTCTTCCTGTTCGTGGGCCTCGTGGTCGCCGGGCTCGGGCCGTTGCTGTGGCTCGCGAAGGCCGCGATCACCCCCACGCAGGACACGCTGTCGCAGCCGTTCGCGCTCTGGCCGAACGGCATGGACTGGGAGAACCTGTCGACCGCATGGAACGACATCCACATCGACCAGTACTTCTTCAACACGCTCGTCGTCGCGGCGGGGTCGTGGTTCTTCCAGGTGCTCATCGCGACGACCGCGGGGTACGCGCTCAGCGTGCTCCGGCCGAAGTACGCGCCGATCCTGAACGCGCTCGTGCTGGCGACCCTGTTCATCCCGGCGGTCGTGCTGCTGGTGCCGCTGTACCTCACGATCCTGCACCCGCCCGTCATCAACGTCTCGATGCTCAACACGTACTGGGCGGTGTGGCTGCCGGCGGCGGCGAACGCGTTCAACATCCTGCTCGTGAAGCGCTTCTTCGACGGCCTGCCGCGCGAGGTGTTCGAGGCGGCGAAGACCGACGGAGCGGGCCCGTTCCGGGTGTTCTGGTCGATCGTGCTGCCCATGTCGAAGCCCATCATCGGCGTCGTGTCGGTGTTCGCGGTGATCGCGGCGTGGAAGGACTTCCTCTGGCCGCTGCTCGTGCTGCCCGACCCCGCGGTGCAGCCGTTGTCGGTGCGCCTGCCGGCGGTGCAGTCGCAGACCGAGCTCGACGTGTTCCTCGCGGCGCTCGCGATCTCGACGCTGATCCCGGTCGTGCTGTTCCTGATCTTCCAGCGGCTGTTCCTGCGCGGCGCCGGCCTCGGGGGAGCGGTCAAGGGCTGAGCGGATGTCGCGGGGCGGCGTCGCCCGCACGGCGACGCTCGCCCCGTGACGTGTGCTGCACGACGCCACCCGTGACGGATGTCTCGGGGCGGGCGTAGGCTGCCCGGCGTGGAGCATCCCCAGGTCGTCGACCCGCGGCATCCGCTCGTCGAGCGCGTGCGGGCGCTCTGCCTCGACCTGCCCGAGGCGGTCGAGGTCGAGGCGTGGGGCCGGCCCACCTTCCGCGCCGCGAAGCCGATCTTCACGTACGTGAGCGCGCACATGGAGCGCCCGTTCTCGATCGTCGTGAAGACCGACCCCGAGGAGCACCGTGCGCTCGTGCAGGACGACCGGTTCTACGGCGTGCCGTACTTCGACCGCAACCACTGGGTCGGCACCGACCTCGACGCGCCGACCACCGACTGGCAGCTGATCGAGGAGCTCATCGAGACCTCGTATCGGCAGGTCGCGCTCAAGCGGCAGCTCATCGCGCTCGACGCCCAGCGCCCCCGCTCCTGAGCGCTCGCTGTGAACCGCTCGGGGCCCGTTCGCTCGATTGGCGCCGGCGCGAAGTCTGGGATAGAGTAACGGGGTTGCCTGCTGCTGGACACAGCGCAGAACGACACGATAACTGCATATGCGCCCGTAGCTCAACGGATAGAGCATCTGACTACGGATCAGAAGGTTGGGGGTTCGAATCCCTCCGGGCGCACTCGGCATCTGCCGCAAGATCTGTGTTGAGACAGTACGAGAACGGCCCGCTTCGGCGGGCCGTTCTTGTTTTCCCGGTGGGTGCGACGACGCTGCATCGCCTGGCCGCGCGCGACGCTGCATCGCCCGGTCGGGTCGCGCACTCCGACGTGGAGCCGCACGGGCCGGCCGGATCGAGATCCGGCCGGCCCGCGGCATCCGAAGCCCTGAAGTCGGGCGGTCTCGGCGTCAGAGCTCGATCGGCAGGTTGAACAGGCGCTTGGCATTGCCGGCGAGCACGAGCTCGCGGGCGGCGTCGCTGATCTCGAGCTCGTGCTTGACGAACTCGACGCCCTGGCCCATCCAGCTGTAGAACACGGGGAACGACGAGCCGAAGAGGTAGTGGTCGGCGCCGTTGATCTCGAGCGCGGCCTCGACCTGGGTCTTGCCCCACGAGTGCGGGTGCGTCATGTCGAAGAAGATGTTCTCGTTCAGGTACTGCTTGATCTTCTCGCCGCCGGTGGGGTCGAGGCGCTGCATGGCCTCGGCCTTGTTGGTCGCGTGGGGCGTGAGCAGCGCGGTGTTCGCGAACCAGTTGCCGCCCATCATGGTGTGGATGAAGCGCAGCCCCGGCATGCGGTCGAACATGCCGCTGAAGAGCTCGCGGCCCACGGCGATGCCCTGGTCGATGATGCGGCCGTACTCGCGACGGAGGTTCGTGTAGTCGATGACCGACTTCCACTCGACCGGCAGGGGAGTGTGGTGCACGATGACCGGGATGTCGAGCTTCTCGATGACCTTCAGGTAGGGCTCGAACACCGGGTCGTCGAGGTAGAGCTGGCCGTAGTGGCAGGCGAGCTGCACGCCCACCGCGCCGAGGTCGCCGACGGCGCGCTCGAGTTCGTATACGTTCTCCTTGCCGCCCCACGGCGGCACACACGCCGTGGCGAACAGTCGCCCGCCCGACCGCGAGACGATCTCGGCTGCGTTGTCGTTCACGGCCTTGCAGGTCTCGAGGCCGAGCCACTCCTGCCAGACGGGCACGCGCATGATGCCGTAGTCGACGCCGGCCTCGTCCATGGCGGCGAGCTTCGCCTCGGCGGAGTAGTCGCCCTCGACGTAGTTGAGGTTCTGGTGCCCGGCGGGCTTCTCGAGGATGAGCTGCTTCTTGCCGCTGTCCATCTCGATGACGCGGGCGATCTCGCCGAACCCGCGCGGGGCGGAGTCGAGGAAGCCGTTCAGGATCTTCTCGTTGGTGAAGAGATCCTCCGGCAGGTGGTGGATGTTGATGTCGACGACCGTCATGGTCTGGTGCTCCTTCTCGCTTCGTCGCGTGATGTCGATTCAGCATAGATGATCGTGTTGGAAATCGTGTGTGATCCTGTGTAGGATCATGACCGCGCTCGACGTCGAACGAACCTCGTCGACCTCCGGGCGCAGAGAGGGGGCCGACATGGCCGAGCTGACGCAGCGCGACGTCGCCTACGAGGCGAACGGCACGCGCATGATCGGATGCCTCGTGGCACCAGTCGGTGCTGCGGGCGATGCAGCGGGCGCTGTCGCGTCCACGCTCGCCGCAGGTTGCTCCGCGCCCCGGCCCGGCATCCTCCTCGTGCACGACGCCTTCGGCCTCGGTGCCGACACCATCGCCCTCGCCGCCCGCTACGCGGAGCTCGGCTACGCCGTCTTCGCCGCCGACGTCTGGGGCGAGCGCACCGAGCCGCAGAGCGGCGTCGACATCGGCCGCCTCATCGGTTCGATGGCCGGCGACCGAGACGAATGGATGTCGCGCCTCGCCGCCGCGCACACCGCCGCCGCCGAACAGCCCGAGTTCGACGCCGACCGCACGGTCGTCGTCGGCGCGTGCTTCGGAGGGTCGTCGGCGCTCGAGTACGTGCGCACGGGTGCGCGGGTGATCGCGGCCGTGAGCATCCACGGCGGACTCGACCTCGTCGCCCACGACTGGTCGGCAGCGACCGGCTCGGCGACCGTGCTGCTCTGCACCGGCGCCGACGACCCCATGGCCGCGCCCGAGCACTGGCAGCCCGTCAAGGCAGGACTCACGAGCGCCGGCATCGACTGGGAGTTCGACCTCTACAGCGGCACCCGGCACGCCTTCACCAATCCGAAGACCGACGCGCTCGGCATGCCCGGCGCCGCGTACCACGCGCGCAACGCCGCCCGGGCGTGGGCGCGCACCGTCCACTTCCTGGGCGAGGTGACCGGCGCAGCCGCCGGCATCCGCTCGGGCGCCCGTTGAGACAGAGCCGCGAACACCCGAGTCGCGCAGGCCAGAGAACGAAGAGGAACACATGACCGACATCGCCATCATCGGTGCGGGCCCCGGCGGGCTCGTCACCGCCCTGCGGCTGCACCAGGCCGGGTTCAGCCCGACGATCTACGAGACCGTGCCCGAACTGAAGCCCCTCGGGGTCGGCGTCGACATCAAGACGGTCGGCACGCGCGAGCTCGACGACCTCGGCCTGCTCGAGGAGTTCCGGGCGATCTCGGTCGACGCCGAGGACTCCATCTTCTTCAACCACTTCGGCCAGGAGATCTACGCCGAGAAGTGCGGCGTGCACATGGGCTACCTCCACGAGCAGCGGTTCGTGCACCGCGGCATCCTCCAGATGCTGCTCTTCCGCACGGTGCTCGAGCGACTCGGCGACGACGCGGTCGTGCTGGGCGCGCGGGTCACCGCGTACAGCCAGGATGCCAACGGGGTCGCGCTCGACCTCGAGCACCGCGACGGCCGCACCGAGCAGGTGCGCCACGACGCCGTCATCGCCGCCGACGGCATCAAGTCGGCCGTGCGCCGGCAGATGCACCCCGGCCTCGCCGAACCCGAGTTCTCGGGCATCACCATGTGGCGCGGTACGACGCTGCGCGAACCGATCCGCGGCGGGCACACGATCCTGCACCTCGGCGACCCGCGCATCTCGACGATGATCGTGTACCCGATCGCTGAGGACTTCGAGGGCTCCGGTCTCGACCTCATCAACTGGGTCGTCGAGACCAACGGCGAGGAGACCGTCGAGGACTGGAACCAGGTCGCCGACCCCGAGCAGATCATCCCCGCGTTCGACTCGCTGGAGCTGCCGTTCCTCGACGTGCAGCAGCTCATCCGCGACGCTCGCGAGGTCTACCTCTTCCCCCTCATCCGGCACTTCCCGCTCGACACGTGGGTCGACGGCCGGGTCGTGCTGCTCGGCGACGCCGCCCACGCGATGTACCCGCGCGGCGGCAACGGCATCACGCAGGCCATGCTCGATGCGCGCGTGCTCACCGAGCAGCTCGTCGAGCTCGGCGACCCGACCGCGGCGTTCGCCGCCTATGACCGCGCTCGCCGCGAGATCGTGAACCGCATCGCCGACAACATGCGCGGCGAGGGCTACGAGGTCATCCGCCGCATCGTCGCCGAGCGCACCGACGGGCAGCCGTTCGACGACATCGAGCAGGTGCTGCCGCTCGCCGAGGCCGACGAGATCTTCTCGAAGTACCACGCGCTCGTCGGCGCCCCGCGCCCCGGGCACGAGGCCGGCGAGGCGACGGGGTTCCGCACGTGGGAGACGGGCGCTTCGGTTGAGGCCGGTGTCGCGCATGACTGAGATCAGAACGGCGAATGCCGCGGAGCGCGACGCGATCCTCGCCCTCGAGGCCGAGCGCCAGCGGGCGCTCATCGGCGGCGACCTGGAGACCCTCGCCCGCATCTTCGACGACCGGCTCGTGCACATCCACGCGCCCGGCGTCGTGCACGACAAGGCCATGCTGCTCGAGCACGTCGGCACGCGCCGCGCGTACCGCTCGATCGAGCGCGGCGATCTCGAGATCCGCGTGATCGGCGACGTCGCGATCGTGACCGGCCCGATCGTGAACGAGCTCGCGAACCCCGACGGCTCGATGCGCACGCAGCACGGCGTGGTCACGCAGGTGGTCGTGCGCGGGGCATCCGGCAAATCGGATGCCGCGTGGCGGTTCGTGAGCTTCCAGCTCACGCCGCTCGGCGAGCAGGTGTGGGGCAAGCTCCCGTCCGAAGAGGAGGCCGCACGATGAAGCTCGCCAGGTTCACCGTCGACGGCTCGGAGCCGCGCATCGGCCGGGTCGACCTCGATGGTGCCGATGGCGACGTGCTCGTCGACGTCTCCGAGGTGCCGGGCGTCGGCACGTCGCTCCGGGCGATCCTGCCCGAGCTCGACGCGCTGGGGCCGGCGATCCGTTCGGCCGAGGGCGCGAGCTACGCGCTCGCCGACGTGGAGTTGCTGCCGCCCATCGATGACCCGCAGAAGTACCTCGGCATCGGTATGAATTACCAGGAGCACGCCGAGGAGGCGCGCGCCGCCGGCATCCCGATCCCGACGAGCCAGCTCTGGTTCAACAAGCAGGTCACGTGCATCACCGGTCCGTATGGCGACATCGTGAAGCCCGACCTCTCCGACGAGCTCGACTACGAGATCGAGCTCGCCGTGGTCATCGGACGCGAGTGCAAGCACGTGGCGGTCGAAGACGCCCGGTCGGTCATCGCCGGGTACCTCGTGGCGAACGACGTCTCGGTGCGCGACTGGCTGCAGAAGCGCTCGCCCACGTTCACGCTCGGCAAGTCGTTCGACACGCACGGGCCGGTCGGCCCGTGGCTCACGACCGACGACGAGATCGCCGACCCCCTCGACCTGCGCATGACGCTCACGGTCAACGGCGAGGTGCGTCAGGACTGGCGCACCGACGACATGATCTCCGATATCTACGAGCAGATCGCCTATCTCACGCAGGTGTTCACGCTGAAGCCCGGCGACATCCTCGCGACGGGCACGCCCGCCGGCATCGGGGCGCCGACGCGCAACTTCCTGAAGCCAGGCGATGTCGTGCGGGCGGAGATCGAGGGGCTCGGGGCGATCGAGAACCGGGTCGTGCCGGAGCCCAGCGTCGGAGACCGATCATGACCCGCACCACGATCGAGATCGACGGGTTCGCGCACGAGAACCCGGTGCCGGCCGCGTGCCGCATCGGCCCGTTCGTGCAGTCGGGCGTGCTCACGGCGCGCGATCCGCGCACGGGCGAGATCCCGGCCGACCTCGACACGCAGGTCGCGCGGGTCTTCGACCGGGTGCGCGAGGTCATGGCCGCCGCGGGCGGCGGCGTCGGCGGCATCCTGAAGCTCACGCTCTGGGTGGCCGACCTCCGCGACCGAGAGGCCATCAATCGCGAGTGGGTCGCGATGTTCCCGGATGCCGCCGACCGGCCGGCCCGCCAGGTGATGGCCGCCGCGCTCGATCGGGGCTGCCTCGTGCAGGCCGAGCTGACCGCGGTGATCGGGGAGCCCGATGTGCTCGAGGTGCCCGACACGATCGAGCAAGCGCCCGGAGGCGGCATCCGATGAACGCCATCGAGCAGGAGATCGCATATGATCTCACACACGAAACTCAGCCCGGCGAGCCCGGGTCGACCGACCGCACGACGACCGTGCGACGCAAAGGCGCGAGGACGGGAGCAGGAACCCCCATGACGAACACGAAGACCGCCCCCAACGAGACCGTCGCCATCGCGGCCGCGCGAGAGACGCAGCCCCGATCGTGGATCGGATGGGCCTCGTCACGATTCTCGGTGATCGCCGTGTGGATCCTGCTCATCGCGATCTTCGCGGTGCTGCGACCCCAGAACATGTTCCACGCGGGCACCTGGGCCTCGATCTTCGGCGGGCAGTCAGACCTCGTCTTCCTCTCGGCGGCGCTGCTCTGCACGATCATCGTCGGCGAGTTCGTCGACATGTCGGTCGCGTCGAATTTCGGCCTGGCGTCGATCCTCACGGTCGTGCTCACGGTGAACCACGACTGGAACGTGTGGCTCGCCGCACTCTTCGCCATCGCGATGTCGACGCTCGCGGGCCTCATCAACGGCCTGCTCGTCGTGAGGCTCGGGGTCAACACCATCGTCGTCACGCTCGGCATGGGCACGGTGCTGCTCGGCATCGCGAGCTGGGCGAGCAACCTGCAGCCCGTGAGCGGCCTGCCGGCCGAGTTCTCGAAGGTCGCGACCACCACGTTCGGCGGCCTGCCCACGACCTTCTACCTGGCGCTCGTCCTGATGCTCGGGTTCGCCTACCTGCTGCAGTTCACGCCCCTCGGCCGCAACATGCGCTTCGTCGGCGAGAACCGCGAGGTCAGCCGCCTCGCCGGCGTGCGCGTCAACCGCATCCGCATCGGCGCGTTCGTCTCGGCGGGAGTCATCGCCGGCCTCGGCGGCGTGCTCTCGGCCGCGTACTTCGGCGGCGCCGAGGCGATGACCTCGCAGACGTACATGCTCCCCATGTTCGCCGCGACGTTCCTCGGCACCGCGATCTTCCAGCCCGGGCGCTTCAACCCGCTCGGCACGCTCGTGGCCGTGTACTTCCTCGCGACCGGCGTGCTCGGCCTCAAGTTCCTCGGCGCGAGCCCCGCCATCTCGAACATCTTCTACGGCGGCGTGCTGATCATCGCGGTCAGCATCTCCACCGTGCTCCATCGCCGCACCAGGTAGGCGAACCCCGCACCGATCCGTCAACACCCGCACCCCTGCAAGTCCTGCAATCCATGTCCGAACTGTCAACGTCGTCACGTAAGGAACACCGCATGAACGCATCATCCGCCCGCCGCATCAAGGGCCTCGTGGCCGCAGGCGCGGTCGCCGTCAGCGCCCTCGCACTCGTCGGCTGCGCCGACTCGGGCTCCGCCACCTCGCCCTCCGCGTCGACCTCAGCCGGCAGCGGCGACTCCGACCTCGACGCCGCCCTCGCAGCAGTGGAGGCGCCGCTCGACGCCTACCCCGTGCCGACCGACGCGGTCGACGGCATCGACGCCTTCAAGGGCGAGACCGTCTACTACGTGCCCGTCACGCTCCAGTCGCCGCAGTTCAGCATCGTGAGCGCGCAGCTCACCGAAGCCCTCGAGACCGTCGGCATCTCGGTGCAGGTGTGCGACGGCAAGGGCAACCCGAGCGACATCGGCTCGTGCATCGGCCAGGGCACGCAGGCAGGTGCCGCCGCCATCGTCACCGACGCGGTGCCCTACGGGCTCGCCGCCAACGCGCTCGACGCGGCCCAGGCGGCCGGCATCCCCGTCGTCATCTCGAACCAGATCCCCGACGACACCCACCCGGCCTCCGAGACGCTCGGCTACGTGCCCGCGGGCGGCTCCGACCAGGAGATCGCGATCGCCCAGTGGATCACGAAGGACTCGGGCGGCACCGCGAACATCCTCATCAACCGCACGGCCGATGGCCCCTCGCAGAAGGCGTACGTGCAGGCCGGCACCGACGAGCTCGACTCGATCTGCCCCGACTGCACCTACACGATCAACGACGTGTCGTCGTCGAACTTCCCGCAGGTCACGCCGTCGGTGAGCGCCGCGCTGCTGAACGACCCGACCATCGGCTACGTCGTGAACGACTTCGCCCAGTTCCTCCAGCCCACCCAGGGCGGCGTGCAGGCGGCGGGCATGATGGAGTCCGTCAAGGGCGTCACCGGCTCGGCCGGCATCGGCGCACTCCAGGCCCTCGAGTCGAACACCTACCTCTACGCAGCCACGGGCCAGGCCAACGCCTACCAGGGCTGGGTCGAGGCCGATCTCGCCCTGCGGCTCATGACCGGGTCGACGGTACCGGAGTACACCATCCCCGTCCGCCTCTTCACGCGCGACAACATCGGCGACGTGACCCTCACCGAAGAGGCCGAGGCCTCGGGCGAGTGGTTCGGCCCGACCACGTTCCGCGAGGACTTCGAAGCGCTGTGGGGTGTTGCATGACCCTCGGCACCACCATCGGGGAGCGGGCGGCAGCGCCCGCTCCCCGGGGCGCCCGCCTCACGGTCGAATCGCTCTCGAAGACGTTCGGCCGCACGCGGGTGCTGAAGGACATCACGTTCGACGTGCGCCCCGGCGAGGTGCACGCGCTCGTCGGGCAGAACGGATCGGGCAAGTCGACCGTCGCGAAGATCCTCTCGGGCCTATACACGCCCGACGAGGGCGGCGTCGTGTCGTTCGAGGGCCACCCGTTCGACCTGCCGGTCACCCCGCACGACGCCCGCGAACGCGGCATGGCGATCGTGCACCAGAGCCTCGGCCTCGTCGACTCGTTCACGGTGCTCGAGAACCTGCGCGTCGGCCGCCTGACGCCCACCGGCCCGTTCCGCCGCATCGACTGGAAGCGCGAGCGCGCGGCATCTCAGGCCGTCTTCGACCGCATCCAGCGCTCGGTGCCGCTCGACGCACTCGTCGGCGAACTCAGCGAAGAGGACCGCGCGATCGTCGCGATCGCCCGTGCGCTGCAGGACGCCACGCCCGGCAAGGGTCTCATCATCTTCGACGAGTCGACGCGCGCCCTCGGCCGCCGCGCACTCGAGGGCTTCTTCACGCTCCTCGACGAGATCGTCGCGACCGGCACCGCGGTGCTGCTCATCACCCACCGCCTCGAGGAGGTCGTCGATGCGGCCGACCGCGTGACCGTGCTGCGCGACGGCGCCGTGGTCGAGTCGGGCCGCGAGGTCGCGGGCATGACCGAGGCGACCCTGACGGGTCTCATCCTCGGACGCGACCTCATCGACCTCGGCGACCGCGCACCGCTCCCGGGGCTCACCGGCGACCCGGTCGCCGTCTCGGGTGTCACGGGGCTCGGCGTGCGCGACATCGCGTTCGAGGTGCGCCCCGGCGAGGTGCTCGGCCTGACGGGGCTCGCCGGTTCGGGCTACGACGATGTGCCGTACCTGCTCGCGGGCGTCTCGAAGGCGTCCTCGGGCGAAGTGGCGCTCGCGGGCACGACCCTCCCGCTGAAGGGGCTCACCCCGAGCGCCGCGATCGGCGGCGGCATCTCGCTCGTGCCCGAGGGGCGGGAGCACAGCGGCATCGCCGCGGGCATGTCGGTCGCCGAGAACATCGCGTTCCCGCAGACCTCGCGTGCCAAGCGCGGCCTGCTGCCCTTCTCGTCGCGCGGCGAACGCTCGCTCGCCGACGAGTGGATCGAGCGCCTCGACGTGCGCCCGCCCCGCCCCGACGCCATGGTCGGCACGCTGAGCGGCGGAAACCAGCAGAAGGTGTTCGTCGCGAAGTGGCTCGCCACCGACCCGAAACTGTTGCTCCTGCACGAGCCCACGCAGGCGGTCGACATCGGCGCGCGACACATCATCGGCGCCGCCGTGCGGGATGCCGCCGAGACCGGCACCTACGTCGTCGTCGCGGGCTCCGACGAGAACGAACTCGCCCTCGTGTGCGACCGCGTGCTCGTCTTCGCCGACGGCGAGATCCAGCGCGAACTCACCTCGCCCATGACGCCAGACGACATCGTCGCTGCGATCTACACGAACGGCGCGCGTGCACGGCTGAGGCAGCGCGGAGGGGCGGATGCCGGCGGCTCCGCCGAGCGGGCTGTTGCGCCTGCGGAGTCCGCCTCGCCGGCGGAGGGCTCAGCCGATGACTGACGACGACCGGGACCTCGACGGGTTCTTCTCCGAGGCGCGCGTGAGCGCACGCGACGAGGCTGTGGAGCTCGACGACCGCAGCTTCCGCGAGCACCTGTACCCGCTCGACGGCGACGAGCTCGCCCCCTGGCGGGGCATGTCGTACGAGGAGTTCACGGCGGCCCGGCAGGGCAACGAGTTCCTCCAGGCCCTGCTGCGCGACTGGGACGCGCTCTACGACGAGCCGTTCGTCGGTATCACTGCCGACGGCGTCGTGCGGAGTGAGGTGTGGGCGGATGCCGCATCCGGGCCGGCCGCGCCCGGCGACCCCGCCCTCGTGGCCGCCGCCGAGCACCTCCTCGCGACGCTGCCCGACGACCTGCGCGAGTGTGTGCAGTACGACATCGACGCCCCTGACTGGCGCGGCTGGAGCAACCCCGAGTTCGTGTTCCACCGCAACGGGCTGCGGCTCGAAGACCTCGACGACCGGCAGGTCGCGGCGATCCTGGGCCTGGTCGAGGCATCCCTCAGCCCTGATGGGTTCGCGCAGGTGCGCGAGGCGATGGCGCTCAACGGCTACCTCGGCGAGCTCACCGAACTGCCGACGATCATGAACGAGCGCAGCTACTGGTTCTCGCTCTTCGGCACGCCCTCGGTCGACGAGCCGTGGGGCTGGCAGCTCTTCGGCCACCACGTCGCGCTGAACTTCGTGACCGTCGGCGGACGCGACGTCATCGCGCCGGTCTTCATCGGCGCCGAGCCCGCGCTCTCGGACGGCGCCCGCCCGCCCCTGTTCGACGATCGCGAGCGCCTCGCACTCGAGCTGGCCGGCTCTCTCACGCCCGAGCAGCGCGCCGAGGCCGTGGTGTTCGCGTCGGTGCTCGACCCGGCGATGCCCGAAGGGCGCCTGCACCCCGCCGATGAGCGCCACGTCGCGGGCGCCTTCCGCGACAACCGCGTGGTGCCCTCCGAGGGCATCCCGGTGTCGCGATTGGATGCCGCGCAGCAGGCGCTCGTGCGCTGCATCGTCGCGGACTTCCACGTGCTGCTGCGCGACCCCCAGCGCGAGGCGATGCTCGCCCGCTACGACGACCACCTCGACGAGACGTGGTTCTCCTGGTACGGCGCGACCGACGGCAGCGAGCCCGTGTACTTCCGCATCCAGAGCCCGGTGCTGATCGCCGAGCTCGACAACCACGCGGGCGTCTGGCTGGCGAACCGCCTGCCGGCGCGCTTCCACGTGCACACCACGCTGCGCCTGCCGAACGGCAACGACTACGGGCGCGCCTGGATCGCGCAGTGGCGCGAGGGCGGCGGCGCCTGACCTTCACGGCCGAACACCCTCCTGCATTGAGCGGGAGGGCGTCCGTCGTGCGTGCGGGCCGGTGTTCGGCGCCTTACGCCAGCAGCGACTCGCTGGGCGTGTGCCCCGCCTCGGCGGCGTCGTAGGTCGTGACGGCGACGAGGGTGTTGACCTCGTGCTGGCGGGCGGCCGCCTCGATCTCGTCGGGGTCGGCGCCGCTCTCGATGAGGGCGACGAGGGCCTCGTGCTCGGCGACGGAGGCCTGCGCCCGCCCGGGAGCGTGCCAGTAGGCCGAGCGGCGGATGAAGTCCAGCCGCGCCCATTCGTTGGCCAGCAGGTCGTTGAGGCGCTGGTCGTCGCTCTTCGAGCAGAGCACCTCGTGGAAGCGCCGGTTGAGCCGACCGAACAGGTTCGTGTCGAAGTTCGCGAGCGCCTCGGCCATCTGGGCGTTGAACGCGCGGGCCTCGGCGAGGTCGGCTGCGGTGAGGTGCGGCGCCGACACTGCGGTCGCGAGTCCTTCGAGGCGTGCGAGCAGACGGATGGTGCGTTCGAACGCCTGCGCATCGAACGTGCGCACGAGCGCCCCGACGTTGGGCACGATCTCGACCCAGCCCTCGGCCTCGAGGCGGCGCAGCGACTCGCGCCACGGCACCGAGCTGATGCCGTGCTCGCGCGCGAGCTGGTCGATGACGAGCCGGTACCCGGGCCCGTACGCACCATCGGTGATGCGCGCCTTCAGGACGGCGTACGCCTGCTCTGCCTTGCTCGCTGCCATCATCGGTCCTCTCGCGCGTCCTGCGATTGTATGGGAAATCGCACACGATCTGTGTCGACAGGCTCGGAATGCTCGGATGCCGCGTCGACGAGTTCGAGCAGCCGGCCCACGACCGGGTCGGCGGCGGCGCCCCGGCGTGCCAGCACGAGCGCGCGCAGGGGCGCAGGGGAGGGATGCGTCGTCCGCGCGACGACGTCGAACCGACCGAGGCTCGCCCCGTCGGCGTCGGGCAGCAGCGCGACGCCGAGCCCCGCCTCCACGAGCGGCACCATGTTCTGGATGGTCGCGACCGTGCGCACCTCGCGCGGCACCACCCCGAGCCGCAGGAACTCCGCCTCGACGAGTTCGGGCAGGCTCGGCACCGCGGCCGTGCGCTGGGGGAGCAGCACGATGCGGTCGTCGAACCAGTGCAGCGGCAGCGGGTCGGGTGCCTCCGTGCCGGGCGGCAGCGCCGCCACGAGCTGCACGGCACCCCAGTCGCGGATCTCGAACGCGTCGCCGTGGCGTGCGATGAACCGCTTGGGGTCGGCCACGAGGATCGCCGCGACATCCGCTCGCGCGTTCACGACGAGGTCGAGCGCGGTCCAGGGCGGCGGGTCGACGAGCCGGATCTCGACGTCGGGGGCGGCTGCGGCGACCTCCCTGAGCAGTCGAGGGATGCGGTGCCAGATGAGCGCGGGCACGGCCGCGACCGTGAGCACGCCGCTGCCGCGCCCGGCGGACCGGCGCACGGTCGCGACGATCTCGTCGACCTCGCCGAGCACGCGGCCCGACGACTCGAGCAGCGTCCGCCCTGCGCTCGTTGGCTCGACGCCTCGCGACGTGCGCACCAGGAGCGGCGTGCCGAGCTCGGTCTCGAGCTGGGCGATGGCCACGCTGAGCGGCGGCTGCGACATGTGCAGGGCCTTCGCGGCGGCCGTGAGCGAGCCCGCCTCGACGACGGCGTGGAAGTACCGCAGGTGGCGAAGCTCCATGTGCTGAGCCTATCGCAGCATCCATTCGATAGTCCTGGACTATGACTGGCAGAGCGCATCGGTAGTTCCGCGAACGGCCGTGCGTTGCGAGCCTTGAAGGGTTCGACACCCGGAAGGACCCGAAGATGCTGCCCACCTGGAACCAGACCCCGCCGTTCGCGATCACCCGTGCGAGCCACGTCGCGCTCGCCGTGACCGACCTCGCCGCGAGTCGCGACTTCTACCGCGACACCATCGGACTCGTGGTCACCGAGGAGACCGACGACGTGGTCTACCTTCGCGGGCTCGAGGAGGCCTCGCACCACAGTCTGCGGCTCGAGCTCGCCGCCGAGCCGAAAGCGCTCGCGGTCGGCCTGCGCGTGCGCACCGACGACGACATCGTGGCGGCCGAACGGCACTTCGAGGGGGCAGGCATCGACTACGAGCGCGTCGAGGTCGACCACCAGGGCCCGACGATCCGCTTCCGCGATCCGGTCGGCACGCACATGGAGCTCACCTCGTCGATGGACGTCGTCGACCGGAAGATGCAGCAGTTCGACGAGTTCGTCGCGGGTGCGCCGCAGCGCCTCGACCACTACCAGGTCGTCACCTACGACGTGCAGCGCGCCACCGAGTTCTGGACGGGCCTCGGCATGCGCATGAGCGAGTACACCGCGACCGACGGCACCGACGAGCTCTGGGGCACCTGGATGGAGGTCAAGGGCAACACGCACGACCTCGTCTTCACGAACGGCCGCGGCCCCAGGCTGCACCACTTCGCCTTCACGGTGCCTGACGCGGCATCCCTCATCCATGCGGCGGATGTCGCGGGCGCGACCGGATTCGGACAGGAGATCGACCGCGGGCCCGGCCGCCATGGCATCAGCAACGCGCTCTTCCTCTACCTGCGCGACCCCGACCAGCACCGCATCGAGCTGTTCACGACGCACTACCAGTTCATCGACCTCGAGGCGGAGCCGATCCGGTGGGACACGTCGAATCCGAAGCGTGCGCAACTCTGGGGCATGCCGGCGTCGCGCCGCTGGTTCTTCGAAGCGAGCGAGTTCCCGGGGCAGCCCGTGCTCGAACCGCTCGTGACGGCGAACCCGGCGACGCTGGAGGAGTTCCTCGGGGTGCACTGACGCGCCCCGCGGCCCGCACCGTTCCGCACCCGCACCCGCACCAGCACCCGCACCAGCACCCGCACGGCGAAGCGCCTCCGACCGGTCGGTCGGAGGCGCTTCGTTCGTCGGGAGTCCGGAGGCGGAGCGATCAGCGCCCGGCGGCAGGACCGCCCGACGCTGCCGGTGCAGCCGAGGCCGACGACGTCACCGAGGTGTCCGCGTCGTCGTCGATGGCGTCGGCGCTCGCCGCGGCGAGCTCGGCCTCGAGCCGGCGGTCGGCACGCAGCGTGCGAACCGCGAAGGCCACGGCCGCAGCCCAGATCACGGCGATCGCGATGAGCACGGAGTTGGTCACGAGCGGCGATGCCTCGGCCGTGATGAGGATCGTGCGGGCGTTCGTGAACACGATGAGCCCGCCGACGAGCGACCCGAGCAGGCGCGGCGGCAGCTTGCGCACGAGCCACGCGGCGAGCGGGGCCGCGAGCACGCCGCCCGCGAGCAGCGCGAGCACCCAGCCGAGGTCGAAGCCCTCGGCGCCGAGGCCGATGAAGAAGCCGATGCTCGCGGCGACCGAGACGAGGAACTCGCTGGTGTCGATCGAGCCGATCACCTTGCGGGGCTCGATGCGACCCGAGGCGAGCAGCGCGGGCGTGCCGACCGGGCCCCATCCGCCGCCGCCGGTGGCGTCGAGGAAGCCGCCGATGAGGCCGACCGGCGCGAGGAACCGGAGCCGCAGCGGCTTCGCGGAGTTCACCTTCGGCAGCGCGCGGAACGTGAAGCGGATCAGGAGGTAGGTGCCGAGCGCGAGCAGGATGCCGGCCATGACGGGCTTCGCGGCGTCGGTCGACAGCGACGAGAGCACGGTCGCGCCGAGGAAGGCCCCGATCGCACCCGGGATGCCGATGCGGAGCACGACCTTCCAGTCGACGTTGCCGAAGCGCCAGTGCGAGGCGCCGGAGGCGAGCGTCGTGCCGATCTCGGCGAGGTGCACCGATGCGCTGGCCGCTGCCGGGTTCGCGCCGATCGCGAGCAGCAGCGTGGTCGACGTGACGCCGTACGCCATGCCGAGGGCGCCGTCGACGAGCTGGGCGGCGAACCCGACGAGCGCCAGGAGTACGAGTGTCTGCATCACGCCTGCTTTCCGAGAGTCTGGACTGGATCACCCGGGAATCTATGAGGGTCGGCTCGGGCCGACAACCGTGATGTCGCAGCAAGTCGTCGCGTGACGCCGCACGACGTCATGCGACGTCGCACGCCCCTCTGCAGGCCGGTTTCGGGCCCGGAATCCGGGCGTTCCGGCACGAGGCCCGGCATCGAGCGCAATACGGCGTCATGATCGCCTGGGCCCCGGCCGGCCGGGAGTTCCGGTGCGCCCGGGCCAACGGGGGTGAGCGGGAGGACAGCCGGAGGGGAGTCTCCGCATGCTGTGGATCGACTGTGCGTCGCCCCGATCGCGCCTGATCGGTATTGGTTGTGCCGGTTTGCCCGGTTACGCTCAGGGGCACATTGTGATGGACGCCGACCGCGAAGGCTCGATCATGACCACACGCCTCCAGGGGGACGATCGGGTGGCGTCAGGCGCGACGACCACCGACTTCGTGCTGCCCGCCGAGCCGCAGCCGGTCGACTCGCAGGGCCGCGAGGCGCACCGGGCGGCTGCGGCCCGCCGCCGTGAGGCCCGACGCCGTCTCGCGGAGCTCCGCGACCACGCCACGGCGGCCGTCATGCGCCGCGTGCTCACGACGCTGGTGTCGCTGTTCCTCGGCGTCGCCGTGTTCCAGCTGGTCGCACCGAAGTTCGACCAGCACATCGACGCAGCCTGGCACGACCGTCACGCCGGCGCGATCCTCGTCGGCGCCTGCGCGGCGCTCGCGGTGTTCGTGGCATTGACGATCGCCTCGGCCTCGGCGGCGGGCATCGAGCTGCTGCATCGGCTCGGCGTGCGCTCGACGCCCGAGAACCGGGCGGTGCTGGCCGCCGGGTCGTGGTTCGGGGCGGCCGCCCTCGGCGTGCACTTCTCGGCCGCGGCGTTCTCGCCGGTGCCGGGCGGGCAGTGGGTGGTGGCGGTGGTGCTCGGCGGCGGGCTCGCGCTCGCCGTCTTCTGCCTGCACCGGGTGGCCGTGCACGATCACGCGTACCGCACGTTCAACCTCGCGGCGATGACGCTCGCGGCCGGGGCGATCGCGAGCATGAGCCTCACGGGCACGGGGCCGTGGTGGGCGCTGAACTTCAGCACGCTCGGCACCACCGACGACGCGGCGGCCTTCTCGTTCAACGCCGGGGCGGTGCTCTCGGGCCTCGCGATGGTGCTGCTGGCCCGAACGCTCACCAACGGGCTCGCCGCGCCGCGCTTCGGGGCCTCCCAGGCCGGCATCCGCATGCTGCGGATCTGCATCGTGCTGCTCGGGCTCTGCCTCGCGGGCGTGGGGCTCGTGCCCATCGACACCGCGACCGACGTGCACAACGCCTTCGCGCTCGGCGCCGCCGTGTGCTTCGCGGTGCCCGCGATCTGCCTCCGGCTGCTCGTGCGCGGGGCGCCGCGGCAGCTCATCGTGCTCTCGATCGTCTTCGTGGCCGTCGAGGTCGTCGCGATGGTGCTCTACGACGGTCTGCACGTCTTCAGCCTCACGGTCTTCGAGATCGTCGCGTTCTCGCTCATCTTCATCTGGCTCATCGCCCTCACCGTCATGTCGCGCGAGCCCGGCGCCATCAAGGCGAAGGCGACGGATGCCGCAGACGCGACGCTCGCCGCCCTGCACGCCGCGCAGCATCGGGTCGCCCGCGGGGCGAAGGTGCTGCGCGTGGAGCTTCCGGCGATACTGGCGGAGGAACGGCCGCCGGACGGCACCGAACTGGAACACAGGCGCAATGCGAGGAGGATCCCGAGTTGACCGAAGCCGAGACCCGCGATGAGCTCATCGAGATCGAGCGGCAGGACGCCGCCCGCCGGTACGTGATCACCGTCGACGGGGTGCAGGCGGGCATCGCGGTGTACGTGGAGTCCCCGACGGCCGTCACGTTCACGCACACGGTCGTGGACCCGGCGTTCGGAGGCCGGGGCATCGGGAGCCGCCTGGCGAAGTTCGCGCTCGACGACACGGTCGCACGGGGGCTGCGGATCGTGCCGCGCTGCCCGTTCATCGCCGAGTACGTGCGCCTGCACCCCGGGTACGAGGCATCCGTCGACCGGCCCTGACCCCGGTCGAGGGGGTTGACCCTCTTACGGGGCACTGTGCGCGCGAGGCGACGGGGATACCATTCCAGCAGACCAGAGTCGGCCCGAACCGACCGGTCCGCTTGAGCGGGTCGGGGATCACAGGACATGACCCGTTCCCTCTGGAATGCCTCGCCGAGCTCAGTTCGGGTCGCTCGGCAGGGGGAGGCCTCCAGAGAGGCCGCAGTGGGGCGGGAGGTAGGGTTCCCGCCCCACTGTCATGTGCGGATGCGGGCCCGGTTCAGTTCGCGGCGTCGGCGGGTTCGCCGACGAGCGGGTCGGCGATGGCGAGGCGCATGCGTCGGCAGAGGTCGGCGAGCTCGACGAGTTCACCGTCGTCGAGTTCGGCGCCCACGTTGCGTTCGATCGCGACGACGTGCTGCAGGGCGACTCCGCGATAGAGCCGGAAGCCCTCGTCGGTCATCGCGACGATGGTGCCACGACCGTCGTCGGGATCGGGCGTCTTGGTGACGAGCCCGCGGGCCGCGAGGCGATCGAGCATCCGGCTCACGCTCGGCTGGCTGATGAGCACCGATCGATTCAGGTCCTTCAGACGCAGGCGCCGGCCGGGCGACCGCGAGATGTTGAAGAGCACGTCGTACTCGTTGAGCGAGATGAGCTCGCTCGGGAACGTGTCGGCCAGCGCGCGCATGACGGTGACCTGTGCGCGGAAGAGCGACTCCCACGCCGCGACGGCGATCGCTCGATCGGTCACGCGACTCCTTCGGCTCGGTGTTCTGGTGGAGTTCCGAGCGATCCACGCGCCGCGACGGTGCGAGCGGGTGTGCCGGGGATTCGGAGACTCTGCATCCACAATAGGCAAACTCGTGCCTGAATTGGGTCGGCCGGAAATGGATGAGGGCCGGACGTAGAGGCTGACGTCCGACCCTCACCCTTGCACCAAGAGTGTCCTGCAATCACATTCCACACCGACCGCCACAGCAAACAGTCGGTGCACAACCGAATATATAACGGATAGGTAACGGGCGCTAGTTATCAATCTGTGATTTTCTGGCGAGGTTTCCCTGACCCTCCCGAGAGACCCCGATCGGCGCCTCCGATGCCGGTCCTGCGGGTTGCCGCCGCCGCTGGATGGGGCGAGGATCGGCCTTCGGAGGGGGTTCACATGGGCAGGCTCGTCTACACCGCGATCACGTCGCTCGATGGATACGTGGCCGATGCCGAGGGCGGCTTCGACTGGGCGATGCCGAGCGAGCAGGTGCACGCGGCCGTCAACGCGCAGGAACGACAGGTCGGCACGATGCTCCTCGGCCGACGGATGTACGAGGTGCTCGCCGCCTGGGAGGACATGCCGGTCGACGGTGCGCCGGAGGTGATCCGCGAGTACGCGGAGATCTGGCGCGAGACCGACAAGGTCGTCACCTCCTCGACGCTCGAGCGCGTGCGCACGGCGAGGACCCGTCTCGTGCGGTCGTTCGATGCCGAGGCGGTTCGCGAGCTCGTCGTCGCGTCGCCGACGGATGTCTCGATCGGAGGCCCGACGCTCGCGGCGCACGCCCTGCGCGCCGGTCTCGTCGACGAGTACCGCCAGTACGTCTCCCCGGTCGTGGTCGGCGGGGGGATTCCGGCACTGCCGCCCGGCATCCGACTCGACTTCGAACTCATCGATGAACGGCGGTTCGCGAACGGGGTCGTGTACAGCGGCTACCGCGCGCGACGCCCGTGGTGACGGACCGCAGCCGCGGGATCGCTCAGTACAGGTCGGGCGACGGCGTCGAGGCCTGACGGATCGACACGTCGGCGTGACGGTCGAACCGGTAGCCGACGCCGCGCACGGTGCGCACGATGTCCTGGTAGTGCGCGAGCTTGGAGCGCAGTCGGCGCACGTGCACGTCGATGGTGCGCTCGCTCGGCACCTCCTCCTCGCCGGCCCAGAGGTTGTCGATGAGCTCGTGCCGGTCGATGGTGCGACCCTCGCGGAGCACGAGGAACTGCAGCAGCTCGAACTCCTTGTAGGTGAGCCCGGCGGGCTCGCCGTCGAGGAGCACGCGCTTGCGCGAGATGTCGATGATGACGCCGTTGGGGTGGCGGTCGGCGTCGGCGCGGGTCTCGCCGGCGTCACGCTGCTTCGCGAGCGCGGCCGGGTCTTGGAGGGCGAGGCGCACCACGTCGACGTCGCGTCCGCCGGCGCCGGCCGGGGCGAGGGCGACGGCCGCGTAGGTCTCGGCGGAGGGGGCGATCTCGCCGGTCAGCGCACGGAGCGCCTCGACGATGCGGTGCAGCGTGGTGCCGTCGGCGTCGGCCTTCGACTCGTCGATTCCGACGTAGAGCACGAAGCCGCGGGCCTCGGTGCCTTCGGGCACGGCGCGGACGCGCGGCGCCCGGTCGGCGAGCGGGGCGGCGGGGGCTGCCGACTGGGCGGCCGCCTGGAGCGGGGCCGCGCTGCGGATGGCCGAGCCGCTGATGCGGGGGGCCTCGGTGCGGAGGGCGGCGGGAGCGGTGCGAACGGGAGCGAGAGCGAGAGACATGATGGATTCCTTGCGCGAAGAAGGTGCAGCGAACACCCCGGTCGACGGGGTGGAGCGATGGCCGGAGGGCCGGAGTGCGAACCCGGGTGAACGGGGTTCGAGGAGTCGCGGCCGATCGAGGATGTGATCGGCTCTGCGGACTCGGCGGTCAGGTCGCGGTCAGCGGCACATTCGACAACACATGGACGCGCGCACCGACATCATCATGCCGGTCGTCCTGAGAGCCTCGGGGGCGGTCAGGGTGCGTGCGGTGTCAGTCATGAGCGATAGTCAATCCGACGTCTCCGGATGTGTCAATCCGTGACGGTCGCATGACGCATCGTGACGGCGCAGACGGTGCAGGACGCGCCGCGGCATCCGGCAGGATCAGCCGAGCCGCTTCGAACTCAGGAAGAACCTGCGAAAACCGGTCGTCGAAAAAAATGATCTGCGACGGAATCTGAGCATGGGCCATTCTGGCCGAAGATCCTTCGGAACTTCGCTCGGAGGTCGCGCAGCATAGCGCTTCGCTCGTCGACCCGTGCGGCGGGTCGACGAGCGGGCGGGTCAGACCGTGCCGTAGAGACGGTCGCCCGCGTCGCCGAGGCCGGGCACGATGTAGCCGTGCTCATTGAGCCGCTCGTCGAGGGCGCCGAGCACGATGGTCACGTCGTGGCCCTCGAGCTCCTGCTCGATGAACGCCAGGCCCTCGGGCGCCGCGAGGATGCAGATCGCCGTGACATCCGTCGCCCCGCGCTTCAGCAGGAACTCGATGGCGGCCGCGAGCGAACCGCCCGTCGCGAGCATCGGGTCGAGCACGAAGCACTGGCGGCCCGAGAGGTCGTCGGGCAGGCGCTCGGCGTAGGTCGTGGGCTCGAGCGTCTCCTCGTTGCGGGCCATGCCGAGGAACCCGACCTCGGCGGTCGGCACGAGCGTCGTCATGCCCTCGAGCATGCCGAGGCCGGCGCGCAGGATCGGCACGATGAGCGGCCGCGGCTCGGCGATGCGCACGCCCGTCGTCGGCGACACCGGCGTCTGGATCTCGACCGGTTCGACGCGCACCCCGCGGGTGCCCTCGTAGGCGAGGAGCGTCATGAGCTCCGAGACGAGCGCGCGGAACACCGGCGACGGCGTGTTCACGTCGCGGAGCACCGTCAGCTTGTGCGTGATGAGCGGGTGGTCTGCAACGTGGACTCGCATAGGCTCGATTCTATTCGGCGGGGGTCCGCCCCGGCCAAGCACGGGTCGCCCGATCGAGACGGATGCGGGCGGGCAACCGACGAGACGTGGAGCCGCGAGGTGACGATGGAGCAGCCGATGCACCGCGAGTGGATGCGGGCCGCGCTCGCCGAGGCGGCGTTCGCGCCCGAATCGGGCGACGTGCCCGTCGGCGCCATCGTGGTCGACGCCGCCGGACGGGTCATCTCGGCGAGGCACAACGAGCGCGAGCTCACGGGAGACCCGACTGCGCACGCCGAGGTGCTCGCCCTGCGCGACGCCGCCGCGGTGCACGGGGAATGGCGGCTCGAGGGCTGCACGCTCGTCGTCACGCTCGAGCCGTGCGTCATGTGCGCCGGTGCGATCCTCGCCGCGCGCGTGCCCGTCGTCGTCTTCGGCGCCTGGGACGACAAGGCGGGCGCCGCCGGATCGCTCTACGACGTGTTGCGCGACCGGCGCCTCAACCACCGCGTCGAGGTGTACGCGGGCGTCGAGGCGGACGCCGCGGCGTCGCAGCTGCTCGACTTCTTCGGCGGCACGGAGCACCGCCCGCCTGCCGGCGCGCCGCTCGAGTAGACGGACGTCAGGCGGCGTCGGCCACGCGGGCCTCGAGCCCGTCGAGGTACTCGCCGAGGAGCGCGGCCGAGGCGGCCTCGGCCGGGGCGCCGAACGACTCGCGTTCGGCGCGCAGGCGCTCGCTCGAGAGGCCGTATCCGGGCAGCTCGTCGCCCCAGGCGGCCAGCCAGTCCTCGTGGATCTCGGTCGTGACCTCGGGGTGGAACTGCACGGCGAGCAGCCAGTCGCCGCGGCGGTAGGCCTGGTTCTCGTACTGGGGCGAGCCCGCGAGCCGCTCGACGCCCTCGGGCAGGTCGAACGTGTCGCCGTGCCACTGCACGGTCGGAACCCCGGCGAAGTGCCGCACGGGCGAGTCGACGCCGGCCTCGGTCGGGGAGACCTCGAGCCAGCCCACCTCCTTGCGCTCGCCGCGGTACACGCGGGCGCCGAGCGCCGACGCGAGCAGCTGGGCGCCGAGGCACACCCCGAACACGGGCGCCTCGGCGGCGATGCGGGCCCGCAGCAGTCCGAGCTCGTCGGCGAGGTACGGGTAGCGGTCGGTCTCGTATGCGCCCTCCTCGCCGCCCAGCACGACGACGAGGTCGGCCGCGAGCGGGTCGAGCGCGGCGACGTCCGTCACGGGGGCGTCGACCGTCGACACGTCGTAGCCGTGCGCCTCGAGCGTGGGGCCGAGGTTGCCGAGGCCGATCGAGGAGTCGTGGCGGAGCACGAGTGCGGTGCGACGGGCGGGCGCCGTGGCATCCGTCATTCGAGGCCCTTGATGACGATCGCGTCGGTGGGCGGTGCGACGAGGTTGGGGTCGACGTAGACGTCGGGCTCGATGTAGATGACCCGCGCCGCGGGCACGGCCGCGCGGATGCGCTGCTCGACGACGTTCGTCGCCGCCGCGACCTCGAGCAGCGGCTGGTCGGCCGCGAAGCCCAGCTTGGCGGCGACGAGCAGCTCGTCGGGGCCGAGGTAGAGGGTCTTCATGTGGATGATGCGCTCGATCTCGGGGCCGGCCGTGATGGCCTGCTCGATCTTCGCGACGTCGTCGTCGCCCGCGCCCTCGCCGACCAGCAGCGACTTCGTCTCGATGCCGAGGATGATCGCGACGAGCACGAGCAGCGTGCCGATCATGAGCGTGCCGATGGCGTCGAAGACCGGATTGCCGGTGATGACCGTGAGGCCGACGCCGAACAGCGCGAACACGAGGCCGAGCAGGGCCGCGACGTCTTCGAGCAGCACGACGGGCAGCTCGGGCGCCTTGGCGCGCCGCACGAACTGCACCCAGCTCTGCTTGCCGCGCAGCGGGTTCGACTCCTTCACGGCGGTGCGCAGTGAGAACGACTCGAGCACGATGGCGATGGCCAGCACGAGCAGCGGCAGCCACGCGTTCGTGAGCTCGTGGGGGTGCGTGAGCTTCTCGACGCCCTCGTAGATCGAGAACACGCCGCCGACCGAGAAGAGGATGATCGAGACGACGAAGGCGTAGACGTAGCGCTCGCGGCCGAAGCCGAAGGGGTGCTCCTTGTCGGCCGCCTTCTTGGCCTTGCGCCCGCCCAGCATGAGCAGCAGCTGGTTGCCCGAGTCGGCGACCGAGTGGATGCCCTCGGCGAGCATCGAGGCCGAGCCCGAGAAGGCCCATGCGATGAACTTGGTGATGGCGATGCCGAGGTTCGCGAGGAATGCCGCGACGATCGCCTTGCTGCCGCCTGATGCGCTCATGCGCCAATCCTAGGATGGTCGGATGAGCGCCGCAGACGAGCCCGTGACCCTCCCGACCATCGCCTTCCTGGGGGCGGGTTCCATGGCCCGCGCGATCCTGACCGGGCTGCTCCAGCCGGGCATCGAGGTCGCCGGGGGCATCCGCGCGACGAACCGATCGGCGGCGAACGCGGCGGCGCTGGCCGAGCTCGACGGAGTGACCTCCTTCGCGACCGAGACGGATGCCGCGGCCAACCGCACGGCCGTCGCCGGCGCGAAGATCGTGGTCGTCGCCGTGAAGCCAGCGATGGTGCCAGACCTGCTGCGCGAGATCGGCGACGCGCTCGAGCCCGACGCCGTGGTGGTCTCGGTCGCCGCGGGCGTGACGGTGGCGACGTTCGAGTCGCTGCTGCCCGAGTCGGTCGCCGTGGTCCGTTCGATGCCGAACACGCCCGCTGTCGTCGGCCGGGCGGTCACGGGCGTCTCGGCGGGCACCCGCTCCTCCGAGGCCGACCTCGCGCTCGCCGTGACGATGTTCGAGACCGTCGGCGACGTGATCGTCGTGCCAGAGGAGCAGATCGATGCGCTCTCGACGATCTCGGGCTCCGGGCCCGCATACGTCTTCTACCTCATCGAGCAACTCTCCGCGGCGGCGGTCGCCAAGGGCTTCACGCCCGAGCAGGCCTCGCTCATGGTGCAGGGCACGTTCCGCGGGGCGAGCGAGCTGCTCGCCGCCTCCGACGCCGACCCGGCCGAGTTGCGTCGCCGCGTCACGAGCCCGAAGGGCACCACCGAGCGCGCCGTCGCCGTGCTCGAGGGTGCCGGGCTCGAGGCGCTCTTCACCGAGGCGACGGATGCCGCGCTCGCGCGCGCCCGCGAGCTGGCGGCCGGAGCGTGAGCGGGGCCGCGTCCGTGCCTGAGCCCGTGTCTGTGCCGCTCGCACCGCTCGACCTCGCCGGCCAGCCGCGGTTCGCGTGGCGCGGTGTCATGCTCGACGTCGCGCGCCGGTTCCGGCCGATCGCCGAGCTGCGGCGCTTCGTCGACCTGCTCGCCGCCCACGGGCTCAACGTGCTGCAACTGCACCTCACCGACGACCAGGGCTGGCGCTTCGAGGTGCGGGCGTATCCGCTCCTCACCGAGGTCGGGGGCCGGCGCTCCGCGTCGCAGCTCGGCCACGGGCCGGCCTCGACGCTCGACGGCGTGCCGCACGAGGGGTCGTACTCGCAGGCCGAGCTGCGCGAGCTCGTCGCGTACGCGGCCGCCCGCGGCATCCGCATCGTCCCCGAGATCGACGTGCCGGGTCACGCGCAGTCGATCCTCGCGGCCTACCCGGAGTTCGGGGTCGGCGGGGCCGACGCCGTGCGGGCGCGCGTCGCCGAGCCGTGGACGCGCTTCGGCATCAGCGACGAGGTGCTGAACGTCGAGGAGCCGACGATCGACTTCGTGTGCACCGTCTTCGACGAGCTGTGCGACGTGTTCGACTCCGACGTCGTGGGCTTCGGCGGCGACGAGGCGCAGAAGCGCCGGTGGCGCGACGACCCGCGCACGCAGGAGCTCATGGCCGAGCGAGGGCTCGCCTCCGCGGAGGAGCTGCAGGCCTGGTTCCTCGGGCGGATCGCGGGGCATCTCGCCGAGCGCGGGCGTCGGGTCATCGGCTGGGACGAGATGCTCGAGGGAGCGGATGCCGCGGACGCGGCAGGTTCGGACGGCGCCCCGTCCGGCGCACCGGCTGTGCCGTCGCTGCCCGCCGACGCCGTCGTCGCGTCGTGGCGCGGGCCGGTGGGTGCCGAGCTCGGCGCCCGCCTCGGCCACGACGTCGTGCTGTGCCCCGACCTCTGGACCTACTTCGACTATCGGCAGTCGGATTCCGCCGACGAGCCGATCCCGGTCGGCACTGTGCTCTCGCTCGACGACGTCGCGACGTTCGACCCGGTGCCGGCGTCGGCACCGGAGTGGTTCGCGGAGCGCGTCGTCGGCGTGCAGGCCAACGTCTGGACCGAGCACCTCGACACGCAGGCACGCCTCGACTACGCGGTGTTCCCGCGCCTCGGCGCGTTCGCCGAGGTCGCCTGGAACGGCGGACCGCTCGACCCCGACGGGTTCGCGGCGCGGGTTCCCGGGTACCTCGCCTGGCTCGACGAGCAGGGCGTCGACTACCGGCCGCTCGACGGGCCGCGGCCTGACCAGCAGCGCCCGGGCGTGCCCGGGGTGCCGCGCTCGCGCGAGGAGCGCCTCGCCGAACTCGCGCGGCTGACGGCGACGCTCGCGCGCTGAGGCCCGGCGAGCGTACGGTGACGACGTGACGACCATCGAGCCTCCCAGCGGCAGCCGGCCCGCCCGGCCGTCACTCCGCTCGCCACTTCCCGGGACGCCCGTGCGCGTGCGGGCGAAGAAATGGGGCGGCCGCCCGCACTGGGAGTTCGACGGACTCTGGCTCGGCGCCGACGAGCACGGCGACTGGGTCGGGTTTCCGCCGGGAACCTCGTTCGCCCGGCCCGGCAACGCCTTCGACTCGAGCTGGCCGTCGATCTCGCTCTTCCCGGAGAAGGGATGGGTCGCCGTGTTCCATACGCGTCACCCCCGCGGGCTCGGCACCTACGTCGACCTCGCCACACAGCCCGAGTGGCGCACTGATGCGATGGGCGCGACGGTCTCGTACGTCGACCTCGACCTCGACGTGGTGGAGCGCGAGGGCGCCGCGGCCTTCATCGACGACGAAGACGAGTTCGCCGAGCACTCCGTGCGGTTCGGGTACCCCGCCGAGCTCGTCGAGCGCGTGCGAGCCGACGCCGACGCCGTGCTCGCCGCGGTGCTGCGGCACGAACCGCCCTTCGACGGGGCGACGGCCGCGACCTGGTTCGCACGCCTCGCCGCGCTCGACGTGCCGCCCGCTCAGGGCTCGAAGCGGTAGCCCATGCCCGGCTCGTTCAGGAAATGGCGCGGCTCCGACGGCACGGGCTCGAGCTTGCGACGCAGCTGCGCCACGTACAGCCGCAGGTAGCCGGCGTCGTTCGCGTGGTACGGCCCCCACACCTCGCCGAGCAGCATCTGCCGGGTGAGCAGCTTGCCCGGGTTCTTGAGGAACAGCTCGAGCAGGCGCCACTCCGTCGGCGTCAGGCGAACGGATGCCGCGGGGTCGGCGTCGTCGCGGATCGTCTTCGCCGCGAGGTCGACGGTGAGGTCGCCGATGCGGACCGCCGCGGCATCCGTCGTCTCGCCGGAGACGGTGCGGGCGCGGGCGCGGATGCGCGCGAGGAGCTCGTCCATCGCGAAGGGCTTCGTGACGTAGTCGTCGGCGCCCGCGTCGAGCGCCTCGACCTTCTCGGCGGAGTCGGTGCGGCCCGACAGCACGAGGATCGGCACCTTCGACCAGGCGCGCACGGCGCGGATGACGTCGAGCCCCTCGACGCGGGGCATGCCGAGGTCGAGCAGGATCAGGTCGGGGTGCGCGTTCGCGGCGAGGTCGATGGCCTCGGCGCCGTCGTGGGCGGCGACGATCTCGTACCCGCGGGCGGCGAGCGTGATGCGCAGGGCGCGTTGCAGCTGGTCGTCGTCGTCGGCGAGGAGGATCTTCACGGGGTCTCATTCGTGGCGTCGGGGTCGGCGTCGGCCGTGGCCGGGGCGGATGCCGCGTCGGCGGCGGTGTCCGGCGGCGTCGCCGCGTCGGCGACGGGCAGCGTCACGACCATGGTCAGGCCGCCGCCCGGGGTGTCCTCGACCTCGAGGCGGCCGCGCATGCCCTCGGCGAAGCCCTTCGAGAGCGCGAGCCCGAGGCCGAGTCCGGTGTCGTTGTCGGTGTCGCCCAGTCGCTGGAAGGGCGAGAAGATCTCGTCGCGGCGCTCGACCGGGACTCCGGGGCCGCGGTCGACGACGCGCAGCTCGGAGCCCCCGCGGAACGAGCTCGACGCGACCCGCACGCGCTCGCCCGACGGGCTGTGCCGCACGGCGTTCGCGAGCAGGTTCACGACCACGCGCTGCAGCAGCACGGCGTCGGCCTGCACCGGCAGCGTGTCGTCGGTGAGGTCGAGCTCGACGTCGGCCGGGCCGAGGCCGAGCTCGTCGAGCGCGGCGAACACGACGTCGGCGAGGTGCGTCGGCGCGAGCGAGACCCCGAGGGCGCCGGCCTGCACGCGGCTGACGTCGAGCAGGTCGGTGACGAGCGCCGCCAGCGAGTCGAGGCTCTCGGCCGCGGTGTCGAGCAGCTCGGCGCGCTCGGCGGCCTCGAGCGGCAGGTCGGGCGTGCGCAGCGCGCTCACGGCGGCCGACGCCGAGGTGAGCGGCCTCCGCAGGTCGTGCCCGACGGCCGCGAGCAGCGCCGAGCGCACGCGGTCGGTCTCGGCCAGCACGTCGGCCGTCGACGCGGCACGGGCGAGCGCGCCGTGCTCGAGCGCCTGCTCGATCTGGGTCGCGACCACCCGCAGCAGTCGACGCTCCGACGCCTCGAGATCGCCGCCGTGCAGTTCGAGCACGGCGCCGCCCGAGAGCGGGATGTTCGTGACCCGGTCGTCGCGCGCCGGTTCGCCGTCGGCGACGCGCGACGTGCCGTCGACGACGAGGCGCACGCCGGTGAGGCCGAACGCCTCCCGCGTGCGGGTGACCATGGCCTGCAGGGCGTCCTCGCCGCGCAGCACACTGCCCGCCATGCCCGCGAGCAGCTGCGACTCGGCGGCCGCTCGGCGCGCCTCGCGCGTGCGCTTGGCGGCCTGGTCGACGACGTAGCTCACGAGCACCGCGTTCGCGACGTAGAACACGAGCGCGAGGAACTGCCGCGGGTCGGCGATCGTGAGCGTGTGCACCGGGGCGACGAACAGGTAGTTGAGCGTCAGGCCCGAGAGCACGGCGGCGAACAGCGCCGGCCAGATGCCGCCCACGAGCGCGACGACGATGACGAGCAGCTGGTACGCCAGCACGTCGCTCGTGATCGAGGACTCGGTGTGGAACGACACGAGCAGCCAGCTGAGCAGCGGGCCTGCGACGAGTGCGATCGCGGCGCCCGCGATGAGCCGACGGCGTCCGAGCGATCCGCGCACGTTCGGCAGCGAGAAGCGGGATCCGGCCGATGCGTGCGTCACGATGTGCACGTCGATGTCGCCGGATTCGCGGATGACGGTCGCGCCGATGCCGGGCCCGGTGAGCGCCGCGGTCAGCCTCGAGCGGCGGCTGACGCCGATCACGAGCTGCGTGGCATCCGAGGCCTTCGCGAAGTCGACGAGCGCGCGGGGCACGTCTTCGCCGACGACCTGGTGGAAGGTGCCGCCCAACTGCTCGGCGAGCGTGCGCTGGGCGTCGAGGGTGCCCGGATGCCGCGGCCGCATGCCGTCGGGGTTCGTCACGTGCACGGCGATGAGCTCGCCGCCCGACGACCTCGCGGCGATGCGTGCGCCGCGGCGGAGCAGCGTCTCGCCCTCCGGCCCGCCGGTCAGCGCCACGACCACGCGCTCGCGCGCCTCCCACGTGCGCTCGATGCCGTGCTCGGCCCGGTACGCCTTGAGCGCCTGGTCGACCTCGTCGGCGAGCCAGAGCAGCGCCAGCTCGCGGAGCGCGGTGAGGTTTCCGAGGCGGAAGTAGTTCGACAACGCGGCGTCGATGCGCTCGGCGGGGTACACGAACCCGCTCGCAAGCCGGTCGCGGAGCGCCTGAGGGGCGAGGTCGACGACCTCGATCTGGTCCGCCGCGCGCAGTACCGAGTCGGGGATCGTCTCGCGCTGCGGCACGCCCGTGATGCGCTGCACGACGTCGGCGAGCGACTCGATGTGCTGGGCGTTCACCGTCGAGATGACGTCGATGCCGTGCGAGAGCAGCTCCTCGACGTCCTGCCATCGCTTCGGATGCCGCGAACCCGGCGCGTTCGTGTGCGCGAGCTCGTCGACGAGCGCGACCTCCGGCGCCCGCTCGATGACCGCGTCGAGGTCCATCTCGTCGAGGGCGAGCCCCCGGTGCGTGCTCGCGGCGCGGGGCACGAGCTCGAGGCCGTCGACCATGGCCGCGGTCGCGGCACGGCCGTGCGTCTCGACGAGGGCGAGCACGACGTCGCGCCCGTCGGCCGCGAGCCGGCGGCCCTCCTCGAGCATCGTGTACGTCTTGCCGACGCCGGGTGCGGCGCCGAGCAGCACCCGCAGTCGTCCGCGTTTCATGTCGTCAGTCTCCCATCACGCTCCCGTCGACACGGGAGGAGCCGCCCGGATGCATGGGGCATCCGGGCGGCCCGGTTCCGATCGGGTCGGCGGCGGTCGCCCGGTGGGTGGGCACGGGCCGCCGCCCCGATCAGGTCAGAGGCGCTCGAGCGCCAGGTTGAGCTCGAGCACGTTCACGATCGGGTCGCCCAGGTAGCCGAGGTCACGGGCCTGCGTGTGCGCCTCGACGAGCGAGCGCACCTCGGCCTCCGGCAGGTTGCGGGCGGCGGCGACCCTGGCGACCTGCTGCATCGCGTACTCGGGGCTGATGTGCGGGTCGAGGCCCGAGCTCGACGCGGTGACCGCGTCGGCCGGGATCTCCGACTCGTCGACGCCGTCGGACTCGGCGATCTGCGCCTTGCGGTCGGTGATCGCCGCGATGAGGTCGGCGTTCTCGGGCCCGTAGTTCGAACCACTCGACGCGCCGCCGTCGTAGCCGTCGCCCGCGGCGCTCGGCCGGGACTGGAACCATTCGGGCAGCGGCGCGCCCTCGGCATCCGTGAACGACTGCCCGATGAGCGATGAGCCGACGGCCTCGCCCGAGTCGTCGCGGATGACCGAGCCGTTCGCCTGGGCCGGCAGGGCGAGCTGGCCGATTGCGGTGACGGCGAGCGTGTATCCGACGCCGAGCACGACCGTGAAGACGAGCATCGCCCGGACCGCGACCCAGTGGGTGCGGGCGGTGTTGCGTGTGGTGGACATGGTGATTCTCTCCTAGGACGGCTCAGAAGCCGGGGATGAGGCGCACGACGAGGTCGATGAGCCAGATGCCGATGAACGGGGCGACGATGCCGCCGAGCCCGTAGACGAGCAGGTTGCGGTTGAGGATCTGCGATGCGCCGAGCGGGCGGTACTTGACACCGCGCAGCGCCAGCGGGATCAGCACGACGATGATGATCGCGTTGAAGATGATCGCCGAGAGCACCGCCGACGAGGGCGAGTGCAGCTGCATGACGTTCAGCACCGCGAGCCCGGGGAACACGCCCGCGAACATCGCCGGGATGATCGCGAAGTACTTCGCGATGTCGTTCGCGATCGAGAACGTCGTCAGCGCGCCGCGCGTGATGAGCAGCTGCTTGCCGATGCGCACGATGTCGATGAGCTTCGTCGGGTCGGAGTCGAGGTCGACCATGTTGCCGGCCTCCTTCGCCGCCGACGTGCCCGTGTTCATCGCGACGCCGACGTCGGCCTGCGCGAGCGCGGGGGCGTCGTTCGTGCCGTCGCCGGTCATGGCGACGAGGTTGCCGCCCTCCTGCTCGCGGCGGATCAGCGCGAGCTTCTGCTCGGGCGTCGCCTCGGCGAGGTAGTCGTCGACCCCGGCCTCCTTCGCGATCGCCGCGGCCGTGAGCGGGTTGTCGCCCGTGATCATGACCGTGCGGATGCCCATCGCGCGCAGCTCGGCGAAGCGCTCGACGAGGCCCTCCTTCACGACGTCCTTCAGGTGCACGACGCCGAGCACGGATGCCGCGCCGTCGGCCGAACGCCGTGCGACCACGAGCGGCGTGCCGCCGCCCTGCGCGATGGCGTCGACCTTGCGGTCGAGCTCGGCGTGCTGGCGCTCGGGGATCGGGGTGGATGCCTCCACCCACGCGACGACCGCCGAGGCCGCGCCCTTGCGCAGGACCGACCCGTCGGGCAGGTCGAGCCCCGACATGCGGGTCTGCGCCGCGAACGGCACGACCACGGCGTCGGCGACCGGGGAGACCGACAGGCCGCGCGCGACCGCGAGGTCGACGATCGACGCGCCCTCGGGGGTCGGGTCGGCGAGCGAGCCGAGGGCGGCTGCCGTGCCCAGTTCGGCCTCGCCGACGCCGTCGAGCGACACGAAGTCGGTCGCGCGGCGGTTGCCGTACGTGATGGTGCCGGTCTTGTCGAGCAGGAGCGTCGTGACGTCGCCGGCGGCCTCGACCGCGCGGCCCGACATGGCGAGCACGTTGCGCTGCACCAGGCGGTCCATGCCGGCGATGCCGATGGCCGAGAGCAGGGCGCCGATCGTCGTCGGGATGAGGCACACGAGCAGGGCGACGAGCACCGGCACCGAGGCGGGCGCGGCCGCGTACGAGGCGATCGGGTTGATCGTGAGCGCCACGACCACGAACACGATCGACAGGCTCGCGAGCAGGATGTTCAGGGCGATCTCGTTGGGCGTCTTCTGGCGCGCCGCGCCCTCCACGAGCGCGATCATGCGGTCGACGAACGTCTCGCCCGGCTTCGACGTGATGCGAACGACGATGCGGTCGCTGAGCACGCGCGTGCCGCCCGTGACGGCCGAGCGGTCGCCGCCCGACTCGCGCACCACCGGGGCGGACTCGCCCGTCATGGCCGACTCGTCGACCGAGGCGATGCCGTGCACGATGTCGCCGTCTCCCGGGATGATCTCGCCCGCGACGACGACCACGAGGTCGCCGATGCGCAGGTCGCCCGAGGAGACGTCGCGGGTCGGGGTGCGCTCGGCCGCGGCATCCGCCACCTCGTCGTAGCCGGTCACGACGTGCGCGACCGTCGACGAACGGGTGGCCCGCAGCGATTCGGCCTGGGCTTTGCCGCGGCCCTCGGCGACCGACTCCGCGAGGTTCGCGAAGATCACGGTGAGCCACAGCCAGACGGCGATCGCCCACGTAAAGGTCGCCGGCACGGCCGTGCCGCCCGACTCGCCCGCGCCGCCGAGGAACGGCTCGGCGATCGCGAGCGCCGTGGTGAGCACGGCGCCGATCTCGACGATGAACATGACCGGGTTGTGCCACATGAGCCGCGGGTCGAGCTTGCGCAATGCGCCCGGGACGGCGGCCGCGAGACGGCGCGGCGTGAACGTGCCGCCCCCGCGGCGGCCCGGACCGGACTGCTCCGGATGCCGGGGCGCGGCGCCCGAGGCATCCGATCCGCTGTGCGCGGAGGTGTCGGTGGTGATGGTGGACATGTCAGATCAGCCCTTCGGCGAGCGGGCCCAGCGTGAGCGCCGGGAAGTAGGTGAGCGCGGTCACGATGACCGTCACCCCGATGAGGAGGCCGACGAACTGCGGCCGGTGGGTGGGCAGCGTGCCCGCGGTGGCGGGGACCTTGCCCTGCGCGGCGAGCGAGCCGGCGAGGGCGAGCACGAGCACGATCGGCACGAAGCGGCCGAGCAGCATCGCGACGCCGAGCGCCGTGTTCAGCCACGGGGTGTTCGCGGTGAGACCGGCGAACGCCGAGCCGTTGTTGTTCGCGGCGCTCGTGAAGGCGTAGAGCACCTCGCTCATGCCGTGCACGCCGGGGTTCCAGATCGACGTCGACTCGACGTCGTCGCGCACGCCGGGGATCGCGAAGCTCAGGGCGGTGCCCGCGAGCACGAGGGTCGGCGTCACGAGGATGTACAGGCTCGCGAGCTTGATCTCGCGCGGGCCGATCTTCTTGCCCAGGTACTCGGGGGTGCGGCCCACGAGCAGGCCCGCGATGAACACCGCGATGACCGCGAGCACGAGCATGCCGTAGAGGCCCGAGCCGACGCCGCCGGGGGCGACCTCGCCGAGCATCATGTTGAGCATCGGCATCATGCCGCCGAGGGCCGTGTACGAGTCGTGCATCGAGTTGACCGCGCCGGTCGAGGTGAGCGTCGACGTCGAGCCGAACAGCGTGCTGCCCAGGATGCCGAAGCGCACCTCCTTGCCCTCCATGGCGCCGCCGGCGAGCTGCGGGGCGGTGCCTCCGGCGTTCAGCTCGAGCGCCGAGAGTGCGACGAGCGAGGCCGTGAAGATCGTCGCCATGACGGCGAGGATCGCGAGGCCCTGCTTCGGGCTGCCGACCATGCGGCCGAACGTGCGCGGCAGCGAGAACGGGATGACGAGCATGAGCACGATCTCGAACAGGCTCGTCCACGCCGTGGGGTTCTCGAACGGGTGCGAGGAGTTCGCGTTGAAGAACCCGCCGCCGTTGGTGCCGAGCTCCTTGATGGCCTCCTGGCTCGCGACCGGGCCGCCGGGCAGCGTCTGCGTGCCGCCGGTGATCGTCGCGACCTCGGTGAAGCCGTTGAAGTTCTGCACGACGCCGCCGATGAGCAGCACGATCGCCGAGACGAACGCGAGCGGCAGCAGCAGGCGCAGGCAGCCGCGCACGAGGTCGACCCAGAAGTTGCCGATCGTCGATTCGCCGCGCCGCGCGAAGCCGCGCACCAGGGCGATGGCGACGGCGATCCCGACCGCGGCGGAGACGAAGTTCTGCACCGCGAGGCCGGCGAGCTGCACCGTGTAGCCGAGCGTGAGCTCGGGGGAGTACGACTGCCAGTTCGTGTTCGTCACGAACGACGCGGCCGTGTTGAACGACAGGCCCTCGGGCACGGCCGGCAGGCCCAGCGAGTACGGCAGCACGGCCTGCGTGCGCTGGAGCACGTAGACGAACAGCACGCCGACGATCGAGAACGCGAGCACGCTGCGCGCGTAGACCTGCCAGCTCTGCTCGACGCGCGGTGCGACGCCGACGAGGCGGTAGAAGCCGCGCTCGACCTTGAGGTCGCGGTCGGAGGTGTAGATGCGCGCCATGTAGTCGCCGACGGGGCGGTAGGCGAGCGCGAGGATCAGCGCGACGGTCGCGGCCTGGAGCACGCCGAACCAGACGTCCACGGCGGCCATCAGAGCTTCTCGGGCTTGATCAGGGCGTACACGAGGTACGCGATGGCGGCGACGCCGAGGGCGGCGGCGATGAGGTCGAAGACGATCACAGCTTCTCGACCCCCTTCGCGATGAGGCCGATGACGACGAACACCGCGACGGTCGCGGCGACGTAGATCAGGTCGAGCACGGGGACTCCAAGGATGCAGGGCCGCCGACCGAACGCGGTGGGCGGGCAGTCGGTCAGTGACTGCGACTCCGATGCAACACCTCTGCCGGGTGCGCGAGGCCGATCCTCACGGTTCCCTAACGGGTCGGCCGCGGCATCCGTACGGGTCGCATACCGACCCGCGCGAACGTCGCGCCGAACAGCCCCGCACCGAACAGGCCCTCACTGAACTCGCCACGGACGATTTCGCCCGGTGTGTCGATTTCGAGGGGTCGACCCCGTCACCATGGTGTGACGAACGTCGTCACGGGCCCCGGATGGGGCAGGAGCTGAGGAGACGCCATGACTGACACGTACGTCTATCTGATCCACGAACCCGACTGGGACTCCGACGCGTTCCTCACGGGCGCCGACGGCGACGCCCACGCCGGTGCCGTTCCGGGTGGGGAACCGCAGAACAACTTCCCCGAGCACAAGGCGTTCCAGGACGCCGTGGCACGCCTCGGCGCCCGCATCGTCGGCGCGGCCGCGCTGCAGAACGCCCGCCACGGAGGGCAGGTCACCCCGGGTGCCGGAGACCGTGCGCACGAGGACGCCGTGTACTCCGACGGGCCCTACCCGGACACGAGCGAGGTCGTCTCGGGGTTCTACATGGTCGAGACCGACGACGAGGAGACCGCGCGCCGGATCGCCGCGCTCGTTCCCACCGGCGGGCACATCGAGTGGCGCAAGGTGTTCCCGATCTCATGACCGATGACACGGGGACGCCCGCGATGGACACCTACCTGTACCTCATCACCGAGGCCGACTGGGACTCCGATGCCTACGCGGGCGAGGGCGGTCCGGGCGGCAGGCTCGAGACCGACTTCCCGTCGCACGCGCTCTTCGCCGAGGCGGTGGCGAGGCTCGGCGCTCGCATCGTCGGCGGCGAGGCCCTGCAGAGCGCGCGGTACGGCGGTCGGGTGAGGCCCGGCCGCGGAGCGGACCCGGAAGAGGGCGCGGTCTATACCGACGGCCCGTTCCCGGACACCACCGAGGTCGTGTCGGGGTTCTACCTCATCGAGGCTGACGACGAGGCGGTCGCCAGGCGCATCGCGGCACTCGTGCCATGCACGGGGTACGTGGAGTGGCGCAAGGTGTTCCCGCTCTCGTGAACGATTCGATCGCGGGGCTGGGCGAGGACTTCGTTGAAGCCTGGCCCCGCATCGTGCGCGCCCTCGCCGCCTACACGGGCAGCCTCGACGATGCGCAGGAGTACGCCGCCGAGGCGGTGGCGAGAGCCGTCGCGCAGGCTGGCGGCGACGGGCCGCCGCTCGGCTCGCTCGCCGCATGGTGCACGACGGTCGGCAAGCGCGCCTGGATCGACGACCGGCGACGGGCCGCGACCGAGCAGCGGAATGCGCACGCCCTCGCGGCCGACCGCTCGACGTCGACCGGGGAGCCCCATGCACTCACCGAGGCATCCGCGACAGGGGCTCAGGTCGGCGACGGCCTCGACGACCGGGTCGCACTGCTCTTCGTGGCCTGCGACCCCGCCCTCACCGAGCAGGCGCGGCTCGTCCTCGCCTTGCGGGTTGTCTGCGGGCTCGACGTAGCGCGCATCGCGGCGCACCTCGGCATCCAGCAGTCGAGCGCAGCGGCGCGTCTCACGCGAGCCAAGCACGCGCTCGCGAAAGCGCGCGGGCGCTTCCGGGTGCCCGATGCGCCCGAGCGCTTGGTGCGACTGCCGGTCGTGCTCGCGAGCGTCGCGGGCATGTTCACGGTCGCGCACCGCGACGTCCTCGACCCGCACGACCCGCTCGACGACCTGGGCAGGCAGGCGCTGTCGATCGCCGATGCGCTCGTCGCCGAGTACCCCGACGACTCCGAGGTGCGCGGGCTCAGGGCGGTGATCCGGTTGGGCCTCGCACGGCGGCCAGGTCGCCTCGATGCCGAGGGCATCGCGGTGCCGCTCGACGAGGCCGACCGCGGCCGGTGGGACCGCCGCTTGATCGAGGCCGGGCTCGCGGATGCCGCGGCCGCCGCCGACCGGGGCGACGGCCGGTTCGTGCTCGAGGCCGCGATCGCGGGCCTGCACACCTCGGCGCCGAGCTTCGCCGCGACCGACTGGACCCGCATCATCGGGTTCTACCGGGCGCTCGAACGCGTGTGGGGGTCGCCCTCGGTGACCGCGGGCCGGCTCGCCGCCGAACTGCACCGGAGCCTCCTCGCGCCCGCTTCCGGTGAGCGCACCGCCACGCTCCGGGCGATCGAGACCGAACTGCGCGAGCTCGCTGCCGGCCCGGCGCCGTATGCCGCGCTCGACGCCCGGTTCGCGCTCGCCGACCTCGCGTGGCGCACGGGTCGCCGCGAGCAGGCCGCCGACGAGTACGCGCGGCTCGCCGAGCTCGTGCCGACCGAGCCGGTGCGCCGGTTCTGCCTGGGGCGCGCCGGGGCCTGACGGCCCGGTCGACGCCGGCCCGGCCGGCGGTCCGACGACTCGGCGACGCGTCAGACTTCGGCGCGCCGCTCCAGCAGCGTCATGACCTCGAAGTGCGGCGTCTGCGGGAACATGTCGAACACGCGAGCGCGCACCGGCCGGTACGACGGCATGGCCCCGAGGTCCTTCGCGAGCGAGGTCGCGTTGCAGCTCGAGTAGAGCACATGGCGAATGTCGGATGCCTCGAGCCACGCGCTGAGCTCCGCGCCGATGCCGCGGCGCGGCGGGTTCACGACCACGAGGTCGGGCGCCTCCGCCGCCGGGGCGTCGAGCGCGAAGCGCGTGGCATCCCCGGCCTCGAAGCGCACCCGGTGGAGCGCGGCATCCGTTCGGCTGAGCTCGGCGCTCGCGACCGCCTCGACGCTCGTCTCGATGCCCGTGACGGCGGGACCGGCGTCGGGGTCGTCGCCCGCGAGGTGCAGCGCGAAGCCGCCCACGCCCGAGTAGAGGTCCCACGCGGAGGCCGGGGCGAGGTCGGTGATCCAGTCGCGCGCCTCGGCGTAGAGCGCCGCCGCGATGGCCGTGTTCGTCTGGAAGAAGCTCTGCGGGCGCAGGTGCATCGTCACGTCGTTCAGCCGCATCGACAGCGTCTGCGCCTCGGTCAGCACGATCTCGTGCTCGCCCTCGAGCACGGCCTTGTGCTCGGGCAGCACGTTCACGCTCACGACGCGCGTGTTCGGCAGCTCGGCCAGCAGCGTCGGCAGGTGCTTGCGGATGCGGGCGACGGGCTCGGTCGAGCGCAGCACGAACCGCACCATGAGCTCGCCGTCGGGCGACTCGGTGACGATGAGGTGCTTCAGCTCGCCCGTGCGCCTCGGCACGTCGTACGGCGTGAGGCGCGCGAGCGTGATGAACCTCGCGATCGGCCCGAACGCCGCGCGGTGCCCGGGCGAGCAGATTCCGCACGCCTGCAGGTCGACGCCGTGGCCGTCGGCGTCGAGGATGCCGATGGTCGGCGCATCGACCGTGCCGCCGACGACCATCTTCGCCTTGTTGCGGTAGTCGCGCTCGCCGCTCGCGACGGGCGGATGCCACGTGCCGACGCCGAACGGCGCGAGCAGCTGCTCGGCCTTCGCCTGCTTCGCCGCGACCTGCGACGGGTACGTCTCGCCCATGAGCGAGCACGAGAGGCATCGCCCGGCGTCGAAGTACGCGCAGTCCACCATGCAAGGCTACGCACTGCCCGCTGATCGTTCGCCCGGGGCCTCCGCTCGCCGGTAGCGTTCTCGTCATGAGCGCGTGGGAGACGATCGGGGCGATCGCCGAGGTCATCGGGTGGGTCGGACTCGCCGTCGGGCTCGGATGCCTGCTGCTCGTGCTGCTCATCCGCATCGCCGACGGCCGCTGGCTGCCCACCGACGCCCTCATCGTCGACGGGGCCGAGGGCAGCGTCGTGCGGTGGTTCGCCGAGGGCGAGTTCCACTCGCGTCGGCTGAGCGCCGACGAACGCCAGCACGTCGCGAACCCCGAGGAGGAGCCCGCCTTCTACCGCGAACGCGAGCCCGAGCACCTGCGCCTGCACGAACCGCCCGCCGGGCGCCGGGTGCTGCGGCTGCTCGGCATCGTGTTCCTCGCGCTCGCGCTGGTCGCGGGCATCGTGGGCGTCATCGCCATGCTCGTCGCCTGATCGGCGACCGCGCCGTCACCGGCTTCTGACGGCACGACGGATGCCGCGGCATCCGCCCTACTCGAGTGCGGCGAACTTCTCGATGTCGCCCTCGGTGCCCGAGACGATGATGAGGTCGTGGTTGGAGACCACGGTCTGCTCGGTCGCGTAGGTGAACGGCTTGCCCGGACTCTTCACGCCGACGACCGTGACACGGTGCTTCGAGCGCACGCCCGATTCGGTGAGGTTCTTGCCGCGAATGGGCTTCGGCGGGTACATCTTCACCAGCGCGAAGTCGTCGTCGAACTCGATGAAGTCGAGCATGCGGCCCGACACCAGGTGCGCGGTGCGCTCGCCGGCCTCGCGCTCGGGGTAGATCACGTGGTTCGCGCCGATGCGCTCGAGGATCTTGCCGTGCGACGCCGAGATCGCCTTCGCCCAGATCTGGGGGATCTTGAGGTCGACGAGGTTGGCGGTGATGAGCACCGACGCCTCGACCGACGAACCGACGGCACACACGGCGATCGAGAAGTCCTGCGCACCGATCTGGCGCAGCGCGTCGATCGACTTCGCATCGGCGACGACCGCGTGGGTCACCCGCTCCGACCATTTCTGCACGAGCAGCTCGTCGGTGTCGACCGCGAGCACCTCGCGGCCGAGGCGGTCGAGCTGGCCCGCCGTGGCGGCGCCGAAACGCCCGAGCCCGATGACGAGCACCGGGGCGTCGTGCTTGATGCGATCAACCAACGATTGGCCTCTCTTCCGGACGCTTGAACAACTGCCGTCGCTGGCTCGCTGCGAGGGCCGCGGCGAGTGTCACTGTACCAACGCGACCCATGAACATCGTGGCCGCCATGACGTACACGCCCTCTGGCGGCAGCTCGGCCGTGAGCCCCGTCGAGAGGCCGCACGTGGCGAACGCCGAGATCACGTCGAAGAGCACGTTCTCGAACGGCTCCTTCGTGATCTGCAGGATGATGATCGACGATCCGGCGACGATCGTCGCGCCCCAGAGCACCACGCTGACCGACAGGCGCAGCATGTCACGGGGGATGCGGCGTCCGAACGCCTCCATCGAGGGCGCGCCACGGGCCTCGGCGACGGCGGCGAGGAACAGCACGGCGAGCGTCGTGACCTTGATGCCGCCCGCGGTCGAGGCCGAGCCGCCGCCGACGAACATGAGCATGCTGCTCACGAGCTGGCTCGAGCCGTACAGGTCGTGCATGTTGACCGTCGCGAAGCCGCCCGACCGCGTCATCGCCGACATGAAGAACGACTGGAAGACCGTCGCGCCGGCGTCGAGGTGCCCGTAGGTCTTCGGGTTCGCGTGCTCGAGGATGACGAACATCGCCGCGCCGAGCACGAACAGGATCACCGTGGTCGCGAGCGTGAGCTTCACGTGCAGGCTCCACTTGCGCGGCTGCCGCCAGGCGCGGGCGAGCGCGAAGATCACGGGGAAGCCGAGGCTGCCGAGGAACACCCCGGCCATGAGCAGCGACTGCATCCAGTAGTCCTGCTCGAAGGGCGCGAGCCCGCCGGGGTTCGGGTTGAAGCCCGTGTTCGTGAAGGCCATGGCCGAGTAGTAGAAGCTGTACCAGATGCCGTGGAAGCCGTCGTACCCGGCGGCGAGCATGCTCGGGATCATCGCGATCGCGATCACGCCCTCGATGACCAGCGCGCTGATCGCGACCGTGGCCAGCAGCCCGCCCACCTCGCCGAGCTTGACGGCCTGCCGCTCGGCCACCGGCCCGACGTGGATGCGCGACGGGTTCGTGTCGCTCGCGGCCATGAGCTTCGAGCGCAGCCCGAGGCGGCGCGAGATGACGAGCCCGAGGATCGAGGCGAGCGTGAGTACGCCGATGCCGCCGATGTTGACGCCGATGTAGACCAGCGCGTTGCCGAACGGCGACCAGTAGGTCGCCATGTCGACGGTCGCGAGGCCGGTCACGCAGATGACCGAGACGGCCGTGAAGAGCGCGTCGTGCAGCGGTGCCGCGCTGCCCTCGCCCGCACGCGCGATCGGCAACGAGAACAGCAGCGTGAAGATCAGGATGAGGCCGGCGAAGATGACGATCGCGAAGCGCGACGGCGAGCTCCTGACGAACACGTCGACCCCGTCGCGCAGGCGACCCAGCCACGACCGCCGCTCGAACCTGCCCGAGCGGCCCATCGCCTGAACGCGCATCGACCCCCCTCAGTGCCTTCGCTCGATCGCGTGAGTCATGGTACTCCCCGGCCGGAATGACTAGCCTTGCACCATGGCGGACATCTTCGACGTGGTGGCAGACGCGACCCGACGCGACATCCTTGCAGTCCTGCTCGAGCGCGAGTCCGTCTCGCCCGAGTCGAACGGCGAGATCAGCGTGTCCGAGATCGTCGCCGCGCTCGGACTCAGCCAGCCGACCGTGTCGAAGCACCTCAAGGTGCTCCGCGAGGCCGGGCTCGTGAGCGTGCGCGAAGAGGGCCAGCACCGCTACTACCGGCTCGACCGCGGCCCGCTCGAGACCCTCGAAGACTGGCTGATCCCGTTCACGTCGTCGGATGCCGCGGCCGACGCCGCGACCCTGGCCGGTGCGGAGGGGGTGGCGTCCGAGAGCCTCCGCGACGATCAGCGCGCGTTCGCGTCGGCGCTGGGCAAGGCGTTCGCCGAGACGGCGCACCAGGTCAGCTCGGTGGTCGCGCCGATCAAGCGCAAGTAGGCCTCCCGCCTGCGGGCGCCGTCGGGCAGACTGACGGGATGAGCGTCGCCGCCACTGTCCTGCTCCTCATCGGCATCGTCGGCACAGGGCTGGTCTGCGGGGTCTTCTTCGCCTTCTCCGGATTCGTGGTGCAGGGCATCGACCGGCTGTCGCCGGCGGATGCCGCGCGAGCCATGCAGGAGATCAACGTGACGGCGCCTCGACCGCCGCTCATGCTCGCGCTCTTCGGCACGGGACTCGTGCTGGTCGCGCTCGCCGTGCTCGCGTTCCTGTTCGGCGGCGCGATCGGAGTCTCGGACTGGTGGGTGCTCTCGGCCACGATCCTCTACGTGGTCGGCGCGATCGGCGTCACGGCCGCGGCGAACGTCCCTCGCAACACCCGGCTCGCCGCCGCCTCCGAGCATGACGAGGCGGCGCTGGCCGCAGCCTGGCGCGAGTTCCGCCCAGGCTGGCTCGCGTGGAACCACGTGCGCTGGATCACCTCGACGGCTGCCTGCGCGTGCCTCGTCCTGGCGCTGCTCGCCCGATAGGGGCTCCGACCCGTCGATGCGCTCTCGCGTCGATGCGCACCCGCGCGGTCAGCGCAGGCGCTTGATCATCTCGAGCTCGAGGCCGCCCGGCGCGAGCTCGTACGCTCGCGAGTGCCCCGTGAGGGTGAACCCGAGCTTCTCGTAGAACGCGATCGCTCTGGGGTTCTGCTCGTGCACCTCGAGGCGCAGGGCGTCGCCGTGCGCGAGGGCCCACTCCTCGACGGCCTCGAGCAGGCGCCGCGAGACGCCTCGCCCGTCGCCCCGGTACGCCGGGCTCACGTAGACGCCGACGAGCAGCGGGCCCGAGGCGGCATCCGGAACCCACCCGCCCATGTGGCCGACCCAGCGGTCGCGGTCGATGGCGACGATCGAGGTCTGCCCGGGAGTCGTGCCGCGCGCCGCGCGCATGCGCCAGACCGCCTCGCCGACGCCCAGCGCGTGCTCGTAGGTCTCGCCGAAGGCGATGGGCGTGTCCTGCAGCATCTCGAGCCGGAGGTCTCGAACCTGCTGCCAATCCTCTTCGCGGGTGGTGCGCACGGTGAGTTCTGGGCGGGGCATCCCTCGACGCTAACGCACCGTGATCAGGGGTGCGTCTCGAATCGGCTAGACTATCCCGAGGCTTTCTGCCTGCGGCTGCGACTCGCGCGGCCGACACGATCTTTTCTGTGAGGTTCTGATGGGTTCCGTCATCAAGAAGCGCCGCAAGCGTATGGCGAAGAAGAAGCACCGCAAGCTGCTTCGCAAGACGCGTCACCAGCGTCGCAACAAGAAGTAGTCCGCTGCTTCACCGCTGAGAGCGTCAGGCCCGCGGCCTGACGCTTTTTGGCGTACCCGGGTGCGCCGCACCCGATGAGGTCGGGCGCGAACACCGCCCGCGTAGGCTGGTGGCATGCCCCGCGACATCCGTCTCACCCTCATCGGCAAACCAGGGTGCCACCTCTGCGACGACGCCCGCGAGGTCGTGCAGTCCGTGGTCGCCGGGTTCGAGGCGACCGATGCAGGCTCCGCGCCGGTGCTCGAAGAGGTCTCGATCCTCGACGACGCCGCCCTCGCCGACCGCTACGCCGAGGAGATCCCGGTGCTGCTCATCGACGGCGAGATGCACGCCTACTGGCACGTCGACGCGGCGCGCCTGACGGAGGCACTGCGCTCGCGCTGACCACGTCGCGGCGAGGGTTTGACCGGCCTGCGCGATGAGGCGCGCCCGCGCATGGCGCCTTGCCTCGCGTCGCCGGCCGTGGCAGCGTGGAGCCCGACCGTCGAGGGGGCCGCATGGCGAACGATCTGGAATCGTGGGCCGATTCCGCGACGCGCAAGGCGATCACGGCCTTCGTCGAGCGGGTCTCCGGCCCGGGTGGCGTGCCCGAGGCCGAGCGCCTCGCCGTCTTCGACAACGACGGCACGCTCTGGAGCGAGAAGCCCATGCCGACCCAGCTGCACTACATCGTGCAGCGCTGGGCCGAGGCGGCGAAGGCCGACCCCGCGCTCGCCGAGCGCCAGCCCTACAAGGCCGCCGTCACCGGCGACTACGCCTGGCTCGGCGGCGCGGTCGACAAGCACTACGAGGGCGACGACAGCGACCTCAAGGTGCTGATCGGCGCACTCGTCGGCGTCACCGCCGGAATGAGCGTCGACGACTACGCGGCATCCGTCGCGGAGTTCTACGAGCACGCCAGACACCTCACGCTCGGCACGCCCTACGCCGACGCCGTGTACCGCCCGATGGTGGAACTGCTGCGCTACCTCGAGGCGCACGGGTTCACGGTCTACATCGTGTCGGGTGGCGAGCGCGACTTCATGCGGCCCATGACGCAGGAGTACTACGGCATCCCGCCCCAGCACGTCATCGGCTCGGCGCTCGGACTCGCGTACGACGAGGACTCGCACGAGGTGCGCTACACCGCCGGCCTCGACTTCTTCGACGACGGTCCCGAGAAGCCCGTGCGCATCTGGAGCCGCATCGGCCGGCGCCCGCTGATCGCGTGCGGCAACTCGAACGGCGACATGCAGATGCTCGACTTCACCCGCAAGGCCGACGGCCTGGCGCTCCTCGTGCACCACGACGACGACACCGGCCGCGGCGACGAGCCCTACGACAAGGGGGCGGATGTCGCGCTCGCCGCGGCCGACGACCGCGGCTACACGGTGGTCAGCGTCAAGCGCGACTGGGTGAACGTCTTCGTCTCGCCGGTCGGCGGCTGACACCCGGCCTCCAGACGCGTGATGTCGCGCGAATCGTCGTGATTCCAGTCGGGTTGCGACGATTTGCGCGACATCACGGGCGGGCGGCGCGGCCGGGGCCGTCCTCCACAGGCCGGCCCGGGGATGCTCCGTATGCAGGCAGACGGGTGGGCCGAAGGCGCGCGCGCCGTCGTCGCGGATGCTGGGCGGATGCGACCGCACGCCGCCCTGCCCGCCGCCCTGCGTAACCGCGCATTCACGTCGGCCGAGGCCGTCGCCGCCGGGGTCGGCCCCGGGCGGTTGCGCGGACGCGACCTCGTGCGTCCGTTCCACGGCGTTCGCGTCGCGGCCCCGGAGCCCGGGCTCGAGGCGCGGTGCCGAGCGAAGCTCATCGTGATGCGGCCGGGGCAGGTGTTCAGCCACGCCACTGCCTGCCGCCTGTACGGCATCGTCGTGCCATGGGCATCCGACGGCGATCGGATGCCCGAGCTCGACGTCGCGGCGTTCGCGCCGGCCGCGATCCCGCGCGGCCGGGGTGTGCGCGGTCATCGGCTCGGGGCGGGCGGCACCCGCGTGGGGCTGCTCCGCGGGTTGCCGATCGTCTCGCCCGAGGACGCCTGGTGCCAGCTCGCAGCGACCTCGTCGGTGCGCGACCTCGTCGTCGCTGGCGACTCGTTGCTTCGGCGGGAGCGTCCGCTGTCGACGCCCGAGGCGATGGGCGAGGCCGTGCGGCGGCATCGTGGGCGGCGTGGACACCGAGCGCTCGTCGAAGCGCACGGACTCGTGCGCGCTCGCACCGACTCGCCGCAGGAGACGCTGCTCCGACTCGACCTCGTGCGCCGCGGACTGCCCGAGCCCGTCGTCAATCTCGAGATCCTCGACGAGTCCGGGCGGCTCTGCGCGCTCGGTGATCTGGCGTACGCCGAGCAGCGAGTGCTCGCCGAGTACGACGGCGAGCAGCACCGCACCGACGACCGCCAGTATGCGCGCGACGTCGAACGGCTCGACGAACTGACACGGCTGGGTTGGCGGGTCATCCGCTTCACGAAGCGGCATCGCGGGCGAGCTCGGGCCGCGCAGCTCGACCGCGTGCGCGACGCGCTCCTGGCCCGGGGATGGGTCGACCCGAAGCCGTGATGTCGCACGAACTGTCGCCATCCTCGGAGGATGACGACCGTTCGCGCGACATCAGCGGCCCGGCGCTGGCGCGTTGCGCGCCACACGGCAGGTCAGGGGAGCAGGCGCGTCGGGCCGCGGAAGAGGTACGTGGTCTCGCGGATCGAGCTCTCGCCCAGCATGAGCATCAGCACGCGCGCGAGGCCCATGCCGAACCCGCCGTGCGGCGGGACGCCGTAGCGGAAGAAGTCGAGGTAGAACTCGAGCTCCTCGGGGTCGAGCCCCTTCTCCTTCGCCTGCTCGACGAGCACGTCGACGCGGTGCTCGCGCTGCGCCCCGGTCGAGATCTCGACGCCGTTGTAGATGAGGTCGTACGAGTTCGTGAGGCTCGCGTCGCCCTCGTGGCGCATGTGGTAGAACGGCCGGATGCTCGACGCGTAGTCGGTGAGGAACACGAAGTCGTGCCCGTAGGTCTCCTTGACGTACGCCGAGATCTGGCGCTCGCCCTCGGGGTCCATGTCGGCGTCGGCGCGGGGCACGACGTAGCCGTGGTCGGCGACGATCTGCTTGGCCTCGGCCAGCGGGATGCGCGGGAACGGGCGCGAGGGCACCGTGAGCTCGATGCCGAAGTGCTCCTGGATCTCGGCGCCGTGCTTGGCGACGACGGCCTCGAAGCCGGCGACGAGGAGTTCCTCGTGCAGGGCCATGACGTCTTCGTGCGAGTCGATCCAGCTGATCTCGGTGTCGACCGAGGTGAACTCGGTCGCGTGGCGCGACGTGAACGAGGGGTCGGCGCGGAACGCGGGGCCGACCTCGAAGATGCCGCCGAAGCCCGCGGCCTGGGCCATCTGCTTGAAGAACTGCGGGCTCTGCGCGAGGTACGCCTTGCCCTCGAAGTAGTCGACCTCGAAGAGCTCGGCGCGCGACTCGGAGGCCGAGGCCATGAGCTTCGGCGTCTGGATCTCGATGAGGCCCTTCTCGACCCAGACCCCGCGCAGCGCGTGCAGGAAGGTGGTCTGGATGCGGAAGATGAGGGCCTGCTTCGGGTTGCGCAGGTCGAGGAAACGCCAGTCCATGCGCTTGTCGAGGCTCGAGTCGGCCGCGATGGGCGTCTCGGGGTTGGCCTCGGAGACGACCTCGAGGGTCGCGAGCTTGACCTCGATGCCGCCGAGCTTCACGCGCTCGTCGTGCTTGAGCTCGCCGGTCACGCGGATGAACGAGCCGTGCGCGAGCGCCGAGATCGCCTCGGTCGTCGCGAGGCGTGCGGGAGCGGTCTCGTCGACCGCGCCGTCTTCGCCGGGCTCGGGCAGTTCGCGGAGCGCGGGGTTCACGACCTGCACGGCGCCGGACTCATCGCGGAGGATGACGAACTGCACCTTCTTCTGATCGCGGACGGTCTCGACCCATCCGGCGATCGTGACGGGGCCGTCGGGCAGCGCGGCGAGGTTCTTGACGAGGGTGCGTTCGTTCACGAGGGTCCATCCTACTGGGGGAGCGCCCGCGCCATCGGGCTAACCGGTTGATGCGGTAGCGGCGGTGGTGCGGATGCCGCGGCCGCGCGTCGCAGCCCGGTCGCGAGCCGCGACGCTCGGCGGTTTCAAAGGAACACGATCCCTAGACTGGAGACCGTGCCTGCCGAGCAGATCCATCTCGTGCGCCATGGCGAGGTGTTCAACCCCCAGGGCGTGCTCTACGGTCGTCTCCCGGGCTACGGGCTCTCCGACCTCGGGCGGCGCATGGCGCAGGCCGCGGCCGACGAACTCGTGCGCGTCGGGCGCCCCGTGACGAGCCTCGTCGCCTCGCCGCTGCAGCGCACGCAGCAGTCGGCCGAGCCCATGTCGGCCGCGTTCGGCCTCGAGCCGACGCTCGACGAGCGCGTCATCGAGCCCGAGAACCGGTTCGAGGGCAAGCGCATGCGCGGCCAGGGCGGCGCGCTCCGCGACATCCGCAACTGGGGCCTGCTCGTGAACCCGTGGGAGCCGAGCTGGGGCGAGCCGTTCGGCTCGATCGCCACGCGCATGCTGCTCGCCGTCGACGACGCGTGGCAGGGTGCCGACGGCGGCGACGTCGTGATCGTCAGCCACCAGCTGCCCATCTGGATGGTGCACCGCAGGCTCGCGGGCGCCTCGCTCGCGCACGACCCGCGCCGCCGCCGGTGCGCGCTCTCGAGCATCACCACGCTCGAGCGCCGCGGCGACCGCTTCGTCGAGGTCGACTACCGTGACCCCGCCTCCGGCCTCGCCGCGCAGGCCACCGACGTGGGAGCAGTGTGATGCGCCGAACCCTCCGCGGGCGCCGCCCCGCCACTGCAGCGACGACCGTCGCGGCACTCGCCGCGGCATCCGCCCTGCTGCTCACCGGATGCACGAGCGACCCGCTCGCCGACCAGTTCCGCGAGGGCAGCGGCAAGAACTACATCGCGGGCGACGGCAGCATCAGCGAGTACGCCGCGGCCGATCGCGGCGAGCCGATCGAGTTCGCGGGCGAGACCGTCGAGGGCGACGCGTTCGACTCGGCGGACACGCTCGGCGACGTGACGGTCGTGAACTTCTGGTACGCGGGCTGCGCGCCGTGCCGGGTCGAGTCGCCCATCCTCGAAGAGGTCTCGCAGGGCTACGCCGACGACGACGCCGACGTGGCGTTCGTCGGCGTGAACGTGCGCGACCAGGCCGGCACCGCCGCGTCGTTCGAGAAGGAGTACGGGGTGACCTACCCGTCGATCCTCGACGTCGAGTCGGGCGAGGCGCAGCTCGCGTTCGCCGGGCCCGTGCCGCCGGCCGCGGTGCCGACGACCATCGTGCTCGACCGCGAGGGCCGGGTCGCGGCGCGCGTGCTCGGCCAGCTCACCGAGGCGTCGATCCTCGAGTCGCTCGTCGACCGCGTGCTCGACGAGCAGGCCTGACGTGGGCGGCATCGGCGAGATCGTCCTGAACGGGCAGCTGCTCGCCGCAGTCCCGATCGCGATCGCGGCGGGCATCGTGTCGTTCCTCTCGCCGTGCGTGCTGCCGCTCGTGCCCGGCTACCTCGGGTACATCGGCGGGTTCGTCGAGGCGTCGGCGGATGCCGCGGAGGAGCGTCGGTACCGTCGCCGGCTCGTGTTCGGCGTGCTGCTGTTCATCGCCGGCTTCACGGCCGTGTTCGTCACGTTCAACCTGCTCGCGGGCGTCGCCGGGGCCTGGTTCAACGCCTACGGAGACGTCATCACGCGGGTGCTCGGCGTCGTGCTCATCGTCATGGGCCTCGTCTTCATCGGCCAGTTCACGTTCCTGCAGCGCACGATCAAACCGTCGTGGCGGCCCGCGACCGGCCTCGGCGGGGCGCCGCTGCTCGGCGTCGTGTTCGGGCTCGGCTGGACGCCGTGCATCGGCCCGACGCTCGCGGTCGTGCTCACGCTCAGCGCCGACTCGGGCTCGGTGTGGCGCAGCGTGCTGCTCGGCCTCGCGTACTGCCTCGGCCTCGGCATCCCGTTCCTGCTCGTCGCGCTCGGCTTCGGCTGGGTCACGGGCTCGCTCGCGTTCGTGCGTCGGCACATCCGCGCGATCAACATCATCGGCGGGTCGCTGCTCATCGCGATCGGCCTCCTCATGCTCTCGGGTCTCTGGACCATCTGGATGTACGAACTGCAGGCGGTGATCTCCGGCTTTGTCCCCGCGATCTGACCCGGGCGCGCTCTCGCGCCCCGACGACCACATCGACTCCCCGACGCCCGAGCCGGGCGACGGGGCATCCGTCTCGCAACCGAAGCTCGGCTTCGTCGGATGGGTGCGCTTCGCCTGGCGCCAGCTCACGAGCATGCGCACCGCGCTGCTGCTCCTGCTGCTGCTCGCGATCGCGGCCGTGCCCGGGTCGCTCGTGCCGCAGCGCTCGAGCGACCCGAACGGCGTCACCCAGTACTTCTCCGACAACCCCGACCTGGCGCCGGTGCTCGACTCGTTCCAGATGTTCGACGTCTACACGTCGGCGTGGTTCTCGGCCGTCTACCTGCTGCTGTTCGTGTCGCTCATCGGCTGCATCATCCCGCGCACGAAGCACCACTTCGACGCCCTGCGCGCCCGGCCGCCGCGCACGCCCGTGCGGCTCTCGCGCCTCGCCGGCTACACCGAGCGCGCGCTGCCCGACGACGAGACGGCGGATGCCGCGATCACGCGTGCCGCGGCCGAACTCAAGCGCGCCGGCTACCGGGTCGAGCGCTACGACGTGCGCGGCGAGCCGTCGGTCAGCGCCGAGCGCGGCTACCTGCGCGAGACCGGCAACCTGGTGTTCCACACCGCGCTGCTCGGCATCCTCGTGGCGGTCGGCATCGGCGGCGGGTTCGGGTTCGCCGGCCAGCGCGTCGTCGTCGAGGGGCAGTCGTTCGTGAACACGCTCGCGTCGTTCGACTCGTTCAACCCCGGCCGGTTCTTCAACGACGCGAACCTCGACCCGTACAAGCTCACGCTCACCGACCTCGAGGCCGTCTACGAGACCGAGAACCAGAAGGCGCTCGGCCAGCCCATCGACTTCACGGCGAACGTCGAGATCACCGCGCGCGGCAGCGACGAGACCACCGAGGGCCAGGTCAAGGTCAACCACCCGCTGCGCGTGCACGGCACCGACGTGTACCTGCTCGGCAACGGCTACGCGCCCACCATCACGGTGCGCGACGCCGAAGGGGAGGTCGTATTCACCGACGCGATCCCGTTCCTGCCGCAGGACGCGAACCTCACCTCGATCGGCGTCGTGAAGGTGCCCGACGGCATGCCCGAGCAGCTCGGCATGGTCGGCTTCTTCTACCCGACCCAGACCACGCTCGACTCCGGCGCCTACTCGTCGAGCTACCCCGATCTCGTCTACCCGGTGCTCACGCTCAACGTGTACTCGGGCGACCTCGGCATCGACGGCGGCACACCGACCTCGGTCTACACGCTCGACCCGTCGACCATGGAGCAGCTCACGGGCGGCACGACCGGCGTCGACTCGATCGAGCTCATGCCCGGCCAGACGCAGGACCTGCCGAACGGCCTCGGCACCGTCACCTTCGAGGACGTCACGCCCGACGGCGAGCCGAACGCCGCCGACGGCGACTACTCGCAGAGCGTCGACCGGTTCGCGAGCTTCGACATCCACCGCGACCCGTCGCAGGGCTGGGTGCTCGTGTTCGCGGTGCTGATCATCGCCGGCCTCCTCGTGTCGCTGTTCATCCCGCGCCGCCGCGTGTGGGTGAAGGCCGCGAAGCGCCCCGACGGCGCGGTCGTGCTCGAGTACGCCGGCCTCGCCCGCGGCGAGGACCCCGGCCTCGACGAGGCCGTCGCCTCGTTCGCCGACAAGCACGGCGGCCCGGCGCCGCTCGACGACGCAGATGGCGGCGATGACGCCGGCGACGCCACCCCCGAAGACCCCGAATCCGCCGGTGAACCGGCGAAACCGACGACGTAAGGTTGTAGTCGTGACGCTCGACGAGATCTCCATCACCCTCGTGTACTCGGCCATGGCCGTCTACGCGATCGCGTTCATCGCCTACGCGATCGACCTCGCGCGCCGCTCGGCCGTCGCCGCCAGCGCTGCGGATGCCGCGGCCGCCGCATCGGCAGCCGCCCAGCCGGCCACGGCGACCGTCGGTGCCCCCGCGACCGTCGGGGCTCCGGCGACCGTCGGCGGCGGCGTGTCGGGCGCCGGGCGCGCGGGCGGCGCACCCGCGAAGGGAGGCCGCGGCGCGGCATCCGTCTCGACGATCGAGGGCGCCTCGGTCGCCTACGGGCGCTCGCCGTCGCTGCGGGTCGGCGTCGCCATGACCGTGCTCGCGTGGGCGCTGCACCTGGCCGCCGACATCACCCGCGGTCTCGCCGCCGGCCGCGTGCCGTGGGCGAACATGTACGAGTTCGCCCTCACCGGCACGCTCATCATCACGACCGTGTACCTGCTCGTGCTCGTCGTCTCGAAGCACGACCTGCGGTTCCTCGGCACGTTCATCACCGGGCTCGTGCTCGTGCTGCTCGGCATCGCCACCGTGAACTTCTACGTCAGCGTCGTGCCGCTGCCGCCGGCACTGCAGTCGGCCTGGCTCGTCATCCACGTGTTCGTCGCGACCTCGGCGGTCGGCTTCCTCGCGCTCGGCTTCGCGCTCTCGGTCGTGCAGCTCATGCAGTCGCGCCGCGAGACGATCCTCGCGACCGCCAAGCAGGTCAAGCGCTCGTTCCTCGCGACGCTGCCGAACTCGGCCACGCTCGAGAACCTCGCCTACCGCGTCACCATCATCGGCTTCATCCTCTGGACCTTCACGCTCATGGCCGGCGCCATCTGGGCCGAGGCCGCGTGGGGCCGGTACTGGGGCTGGGACACCAAGGAGGTGTGGACCTTCATCATCTGGGTGGTCTACGCCGGCTACATCCACGCGCGGGCGACCCGCGGTTGGCGCGGCTCCCGGTCGGCGTGGCTCGCGATCATCGGCTTCTCGACGGTCATGTTCAACTTCACCGTCGTGAACCTGTTCTTCAAGGGACTGCACGCCTACTCGGGGCTCTGAGCCCGGCAGGCGGCAACGCGAGAGGCGGCACCCGGTCTTCGGAGCGGGTGCCGCCTCCGCGTGCATCGAGATCCGGTGATTGCGGGCGGCCGCCCCTGCGGAGCACCATCGCTGTATGGATTCGGCCGGACTGCTCGAGCGCGCGAGCGAGCTCGACGAGCTCGCCTCCGCCGCAGCGACCGCGCGCGACGGTCGCGGGTCGGTGCTGCTCGTGCACGGCGAGGCCGGCATCGGCAAGTCGAGCCTCGTGTCGGCACTCCGGGCCGATCCGCCGAGCGGATGCCGCGTGCTGGTCGGGTCGTGCGACGCCCTCGCCACGCCGCGAGCGCTCGGGCCGCTGCGCGACCTGGCCCCGTTCGTCGGGCAGCGCCTCGCGGATGCGCTGCGGGCCGGTGACCGCGACGAGGTCTTCGACGCGCTGCGCGACGAACTCGTGGGCTCGCCCGGCACCGTGCTCGTGGTCGAGGACGTGCACTGGGCCGACGAGGGAACGCTCGACGCGCTGACCTTCGTCGCCCGCCGCATCGAGGCGTTGCCCGTGCTGCTCGTGCTGACCTACCGCGACGACGAGGTCGACCAGCGGCATCCGCTCGCCCGGCTGCTCGGCGACCTGCGCGCGAACGTGCGGCACCTCGCGATCGCCCGCCTGTCGCGCGAGGCCGTCGACGGAATCGCCGCAGGCCGCGGCCTCGATGCCCAGCACGTGTTCGAGCTCACGCTGGGCAACCCGTACTTCGTCGGCGAGCTCGTGGCGTCGTCCGACGCCGACCAGGTGCCGCGCTCGGTCGTCGACGCGGTGACGGGGCGCCTGCATCGGTTGTCGCCCGAGGTGCGCGACCAGGTCGAGCAGCTCGCGGTGATCCCGTCGGCGGTCGGTTCGACGGAGATCGGGCGTCTCGTCGAGGGTGGGGCGGGATCGCTCGGGGAGGCCGAGGAGCGCGGGCTGCTCACCGTGCGCCCCGACGGGGTCGCGTTCCGGCACGAGCTCACCAGGCGGGCCATCGTCGACGCGATGCCCTCGGCGCGCCGCATCGAGCTGAACGGTCGGGTGCTCGCCGTGCTCCTCGAGGTCGGGGCCGATCCCGCGCGCATCGTCTCGCACGCGGTCGCGGCCGGCGACGGCGACGCCGTGGCGGCCTGGGCGCCGACGGCCGCACGCGACGCGGCGGTGAGCGGTGCGCATCGACAGGCGGCCGAGCACTACCGCGCGGCGCTCGAGCACGCCGATGCAGAAGGGTCCGAGCGCGCGGACCTCGCGGAGGCCTATGCGATCGAGCTGTACACGCTCGGTCTCGACCAGGAGGCGGTGCAGGCTCAGGCCGGCGTGATCCGCGCGCGGCGCGAGGCCGGCGATGCGACCGCGCTCGGGGCGAGCCTGCGATGGGCCTCGCGGTTCCACTGGCTCGCCGGGCAGCGCGCAGAGGCCGAGGCCGCCGCGCGCGAGGCATCCGCGTGTCTCGAGCACTCGGAGGACCGCGCGCTGTTCGCGCTCGCGCTGAGCAACGAGGCGCAGCTCGCGATGCTCGCGCACGACCTGTCGCGCACGCTCGAGCTCGCGCCGGCGGCCGTCGCGATCGCTCGCGAGACGGGCGACCGCCGGGCGCTGTCGCACTCGCTGAACAACCTCGGCACGGCGCACCTGCTCATGAACGACGACGAGGGCATCGCCGAGCTCGTCGAGGCGGCCGAGGTCGCCACGGCGGCGAACCTCATGGACGACGCGGCGCGCGCGCACGTCAACCTCGTGTGGAGCCTGCTCGACCAGTACCGGCTCGAGCTCGCGGAACGCCACCTCGACGCGGCCCTCGAGACCTCCTCCAGGGCCGAGGTGATGGGGCTCTGGACCTATCAGCAGGTCGAGCGGGCGCGACTGCACCTGGCGCGCGCCGAGTGGGACCTGGCCCTCGAGGCAGCCGCCTACGGGCGCGAGGCCCTGCCGCACGCGCACTGCGTGGCGCTCACGGTGACCGGACTCGTGCAGGTTCGGCGGGGCGACGCCGAGGGCGAGCAGACGCTCGTGGAGGCGGCTGCCGTCGCGGCGAGGCTCGGCGAGTTCCAGCGCACCGGACCCGTCGCGGCGGCGCGTGCCGAGGCGGCACTGCTCCGCGACGACCCGGCGGCGGCGATCGCGATCGCCGGAGGTGCGTACAAGGAGGCCGTGCGCCTCGGCGCGGTGAACCAGCAGGCCGAGCTCGCGGCGCTGCTGCGGAGGGCCGGCGCACACGACGCGGTGCCGCCGAACGGCCCGCTCCCGTTCGCGGTGCAGGCCGGAGGCGACTGGCGCGGCGCCGCCGACCTGTGGCGCGGGATCGGTGCGCCGTACCACGAGGCCGCGGCCCTCGCCCAGAGCCCGCACGACGCCGACCTGCTCGAGGCGCTCGCGATGCTCGACCGGCTCGGCGCGCTGCCGCTCGCGCACTCGGTTCGGTCGGAGCTGCGGGCCCGCGGCGTGCGCAGCATTCCCCGTGGGCCATCGGGCGCCACCCGTCGCAACCCCGAGGGCCTCACCGACCGGCAGGTCGACGTGCTCGCGCTCCTCGCAGGCGGGCTCACCAACGGCGAGATCGCCGACCGTCTCGTGCTCTCGGTGCGCACCGTCGAGAGCCACGTCGCGGCGATCCTGCAGAAGCTCGACGCGTCGTCGCGACAGGACGCGGTCGGGGCGGCTCGCCGGCTCGGCGTGCTCCCGGACTGACGGCGGTGGCGGCTCGCCCACGGGCGGGCGGATCCGCGGCATCCGGAGATCTCGGTGGTGCTCGCGCGAGAAGTCGGTACCGACCGCGGATGAGCGTGGACGGTGGACGCCGGTGAACTGAGGTGTGCCCTGATCCGGGCGCGAATCGAGGATCGAGGACCCAATGGACACCGCACTCGTCATCACCCCCCGGACGCCCGCTCGCCCCCTCCGTGCCTGGCTCGCGACGCACCTGCCCCGCCGGCATCCGCGCGCCGAGGCCACCTGGACCGAACTGGCCGAGCTGCACGAGCGTCAGGTGGTCGCCGCGCGGTTGCGCGATGAGCAGTTCCGCTCGATCGCGGTCGGCCGCCTGATCTGACGGTCGCCCGACTCGGCGGTCGCCCGGCGGGCACGCGGAGGCGCGCGCAGGCGCGGGAGCACGCGCCAGTGCGGGAACGTCAGAGGGCGACGCCGGAACACCGACGCCGCCCCCTTCCCGGCTCGCACCGCCGAAGGGCCCGGCGATGCGAGGTCTTCACCGGGTCACGCGCAGGGGTTGCCCGCGGTGACCGCGCCGCCCTTCACCTGCTGGTATCCGGCGCCGATCGTGTAGTCCTTCGACCCGTTGTTGTCCCACGTGCCCGATCCGTTGTTGAAGGCGGCGGTGATGCCCGAAGCCCCGTTCAGCGGGATCGACTTCATGACCCAGCCCGTGCAGGCGGCGGTCATGCCGACCCCGGGCACCGCGGTCCAGGCGCCGGTGCCGACGCGGTAGTGCACGTTGGTGGTCGACCAGCCGGCGGTCGTCGAGTAGTAGACGACCGCGGTGTCCGCGGGCGGGGGAGTCGTCGGGGTCGTGGCGCACGGGTCGACCGAACCGACGGCCCCGCCGTTCACGGTCGCGACCGCGCCGCTCAGGGCGTAGTCCTTCGAGCCGTTGTTGTCCCAGGTACCCGATCCGTTGTTGAAGGCGGCGGTGATGCCTGCGGCCCCTCCGGTGATCGTCTTCGACACCCACCCCGGGCAGGCGGCGGTCATGCCGACCCCGGGCACGGCCGTCCAGGCGCCGCTGCCGACGCGGTAGTGCACGTTGTAGCTACTCCACCCCTTCGAGGTCGAGTAGTAGACCTTCAGATCGCCGGCGCCGGGGTTCGTGCCCGGGTCGGTGCTCGTGCCGGCCTTCGCACCGAGGTGCAGGGCGAGCGCCGCGTTCGCGCCGACGGATGCCGTGAACGTGCCGTTCGCGGCGACCGAGACCGTGCCGCCGGCGCTGCATCCGGTGCTCGTCGGAAGCCCGACGATCACGTTGCAGTAGGTGCCGGCGGGCAGCGAGGTCTGGAACGTTCGGTCGACCGAGCCGCCGCCGCGGTTGATCACGACGTAGCCCTTGTCTCCGCGCCCGAATGCGATCGCGTTCGAGCCGTTGGTCCACGTGTTCGTGACCGCGGTGCCCGAGGCGGCGTTGCGGAAGCCGACCATGTTCTCGATGTTCGTCTGCGCGTGCTTGCAGGTCCACCCGTTCTGGCCGCAGACGGGATCGATCACCTCGCCGTTGCCGGCGAGTGCAGGGCCCGCCTCCTTGTCGGAGAACTGGTAGCCCGAGTGGATCGAGGGCGAGCCGTAGTTCCACGCGAGGGTGAAGATCTGCGCCAGGTCGTAGGTCGTGCCGTCCTTGTAGCTCAGGGTCTCGCCGTTGCGCTCCGTGTCGTGGTTGTCGACGAACACCGCGGCGTTGGCCTGGGGCAGGAAGCCCGCCCACGACGGTCCGATGCCGTTGCCCGTGACGAGCCAGTTGATGGTGCCGCCGCCGAAGGCCTCCTTCAGCTTGCGGGCGAAGGCGAACTCGTGGATGTCGCCGTACGACGTGTACTCCTCGGGCTGGATCGGCTCGTTCGCGCGGATGACCTCCTGCACGACGTAGAGACGTGCCCGGTCGTTCACCTTCGACATGATGCCCTGCATGTCGCTCGCCGCGATGTGCTTGACGGCGTCGATGCGGAACCCGTCGACCCCGAGCGAGACGAGGTCGTTGAGGTAGCCGGCGATCTTGCCCTGCACGTACGACGACGAGGTGTTCAGGTCGGAGAGGTTCACGAGGTTGCACTCCTGCACCTCGGTGCGGTTCTGGTAGTTCGAGATGTCGCGTCGGCAGGAGTGGAAGTCCTGCGACTGGTAGATGCCCGGGTAGTCGTAGTGCTGGAACGACGAGCCGGCCCAGCCGGTGCCTCCGGCGCTCTTGCCCGACATGTGGTTGATGACGGCGTCGGCGATGACCTTGACGCCGGCGGCGTGGCACGTGTCGACCATGGCCTTGAACTCGGCGCGGGTGCCGAGCCGCGACTCGACCTTGTAGCTCACGGGCTGGTAGTAGGTCCACCACTCCGGGCCCTGCACGTGCTCCTGCGGCGGGGAGGTCTGCACGAAGCCGTAGCCCGCGGGGCCGAGGTTGTCGGTGCACTCGCGGGCGATCGCGTTCCACGTCCACGAGAACAGCACGGCCGTCGTGTCCTTCGGGCCGGGGGCCGCGGCCGTCGCCGGCGCCGCGAACGCGGTGGCGGAGAGGAGGGTGCCGATGAGGGCGATGAGTGCGGTGCTCGCAAGAAATCGCAAGCGTTTGCGGTGCGTCGCGGGCGCTGCGTCCCGCGGGTGAACAGTGGCTGACATGGGAACTCTTCCTCGTGTCCTCACGCAGATCACAAGCCGGGAACCCCGTGGTCCGCGAATCTGCCGCGCCGATGCGGCAGCTACGCCGCGAACGGCGCGTGACCCTCAAGATAGGGTGACCCGCGCAAGAATTGCAAGCGCTTGCATTAACCATCGCGGCGCTGATAGGTTCGCCGCACATGTCCCCAGGCACGTCGCCGTGCCCGAGCAGCAGGAGTCGACGATGACGCAACGCGGACGCGCGCGCAGCTGGATCGCCATGGGGGTGACGGGTGCCGTCGCGGCATCCGCTCTCACCCTCCTACCGGGCCTCGCGGCCTCGGCCGAGGAGCGCACGTTCGCACTCGTCGGCGACCTCCAGACCGAGGTGGGGTGCGCCGCCGACTGGGCGCCCGACTGCGCCGAGTCCGAACTGCTCGCCACCGCGACCCCCGGCGTCTTCGCGGCGGAGTTCGAGGTGCCGGCCGGCGACTGGCAGTACAAGGTCGCCGTGAACGACACCTGGGACGAGGCGTACGGCAAGGGCAGCGCGCCCGGCGGCGACAACCTCGAACTCTCGGTCGACGGCCCGAGCACCATCCGCTTCGTGTTCGACGACACCCAGAAGAAGGTGGGCCTCGAGCTCGTCAGCATGCGCGCCGGCTACAGCGAGGCGGATGACGCGGCACTCGTCGCCGACCCCGTGCGCCAGCCGGGCAGCGACGAGCAGTTCTACTTCGTGATGACCGACCGGTTCGCGAACGGCGACCCCTCGAACGACGAGGGCGGCCTCACGGGCGACGCCCTCACGACGGGCTACGACCCGACGAGCCGGGCGTTCTACAACGGCGGCGACCTGCAGGGCCTGCGCGACCGGCTCGACTACATCGACGGGCTCGGCACGACGGCGATCTGGCTCACGCCGAGCTTCAAGAACCGGCCGGTGCAGGGCGAGGGGGCGAACGCGAGCGCCGGCTACCACGGCTACTGGGTCACCGACTTCACCCAGATCGACCCGCACCTGGGCACGAACGCCGAACTCGAGGCGCTCATCGCCGAGGCCCACGACAAGGGCATCAAGGTCTACTTCGACATCATCACGAACCACACGGCCGACGTCATCGACTACGAGGAGCAGCAGTACTCGTACATCGACCAGGCGACGAGCCCGTACACCGATGCCGACGGCAACGAGATCGACCTCGCCGACTACGCCGACGGCACGACGCCGTTCCCTGCCCTCGACGCCGCGACGAGCTTCCCGTACACGCCCGTCGTGCGCCCCGAAGACGCCGACCTCAAGGTGCCGGCCTGGCTCAACGATCCGACGCTGTACCACAACCGGGGCGACTCGACGTGGGAGGGCGAGTCGGTCACGTACGGCGACTTCGTCGGCCTCGACGACCTCATGACCGAGCACCCGACCGTGGTGAACGGCTTCGTCGACGTCTACGAGCAGTGGATCGACCTCGGCATCGACGGGTTCCGCATCGACACCGCCAAGCACGTGAACTTCGAGTTCTGGCAGCAGTGGTCGACGCAGGTGCTCGACTACGCGCACGAGCACGGCAAGCCCGACTTCTTCATGTTCGGCGAGGTCTACGACGCCGACCCGCAGAAGCTCAGCCCCTACGCGCGCAAGACCGACATGAACTCGGTGCTCGACTTCACCTTCCAGTCGCAGGCCGTGAGCTTCGCCGCGGGCAACTCGGCGAAGAACCTGCAGTCGCTGTTCGCGGGCGACGACTACTACACGACCGCCGACTCGTCGGCGACGGCGCTACCGACCTTCCTCGGCAACCACGACATGGGCCGCGTCGGCTCCTTCCTGCAGAACACGGATGCCCCGCTGCAGCGCGACGAGCTCGCGCACGACCTGCTCTTCCTCACGCGCGGCCAGCCCGTCGTGTACTACGGCGACGAGCAGGGCTTTGCGGGGATCGGCGGCGACCAGAGCGCACGCCAGACCCTGTTCGCGAGCCAGGTGGCCGAGTACCAGAACCAGAACCTGATCACGGGCGAGAACGCGGGCAGCGTCGACCGCTACGGCACGGATGTGCCGCTCTACGAGCACATCGCGGAGCTCTCGGCGCTGCGGCAGGCGCACCCGGCCCTCGCGACCGGTGCCCAGATCGAGCGCTACGTCGACAGCGGCGCGGGCGTCTACGCCTTCAGCCGCGTCGACCGCACCGACAAGGTCGAGTTCCTCGTCGCGGCCAACAACTCGACCGCCGAGAAGACGGTGCAGGTGCCGACGCTCACCGACGGCGGTGTCTTCACGCCCCTCTACGGCGGCGGAGCGGCCGTGACGGCCGACGCCGACGGCGTGGCCTCCGTCACCGTGCCGGCGCTCGGCGCCGTGGTGCTGCAGGCCGACCGCGAGGTGAGCGCGCCCGACGCCGCCCCGGCCATCACGGTCTCGACCCCGGCCGCCGGTGCGGGCGTCTCGGGCATCGCGCCCGTCGTCGCCGACGTCGACGACGCGACCTGGCAGGAGACGAGCTTCGCGTGGCGGGTCGCGGGTGCGACCGGTGACGACGCGTGGCACCCGCTCGGCACGGCCGAAGACACGAGCCCGCGCGTCTTCCACGACACGGCGGGCCTCGCCGACGGCACGCTCGTCGAGTACCGCGCGATCTCGACGGATGCCGCGGGCCACCGCGCCGCCGCGAGCACCTACGCGAGCGTGGGCGACGCTGTGAACCTCGTCGAGGAGGAGGAGCCCGAGCAGCCGATCGACCTCGTGACGGTGCCGGGCAACCACAACTCCGAGATGGGCTGCGCGGGCGACTGGGCTCCGGGCTGCGAGGCCGCGAAGCTCACGAAGCGCGCCGACGGCATCTACGAGGGCACGTTCACGATCCCGGCGGGCGACTACGAGTACAAGGTCGCGATCAACGGCAGCTGGGATCTCAACTACGGCGCGAACGGCGAGCCGAACGGCGGCAACGTCTCGTACTCGACCGACGGCACCACGCCGGTCACCTTCTTCTGGAACCCCGTGACGCACGTCGTCTCTTCGACCGCCGAGGGGCCCGTCGTGACGCTGCCCGGCAGCTTCCAGTCCGAGGTCGGCTGCGCGGGCGACTGGGCTCCCGACTGCCTCGCCTCGCTCATGCAGGACGGCGACAAGGACGGCGTCTACACCTACTCGACGTCGAGCATCCCCGACGGCGCGTACGAGGTGAAGGTCGCGCACGGCCGCAGCTGGGACGAGAACTACGGCGTCGGCGGAGCAGCCGGCGGGGCGAACTACTCGTTCACCGCGACCGGCGGCAAGCTCGTCGAGTTCCGGTACACGCTCGCCACGCACGTGCTCGAGATCGTGGTCAGCGACCCGCCGCTCGCGGGCACCGGCCAGACGCGTGCGCACTGGGTGAGCGAGGACACGCTCGCCTGGCCCGCCGAGCTGCTCGGCGCGGCCGACGCCGATGACCCGACCTGGACGCTCGAGCACTCCGCCGACGCGACCCTCGCGGTCATCGACGGTGCGGTGACCGGCGGCGGTGACCCGATCGAGCTCGAACGCGACCCGGCGGGCCTCACCGACGCGCAGCTCGCGAAGTTCCCGGCGCTCGAGGGCTTCATCGCGCTGCACCCGGTGGGCCTCGACCGATCCGACGTGCAGTCGCTGCTCACCCGGCAGCTCGGCGTCGCGCAGACGACGGACGACGAGCTGACCGCCTTCACGGGCGTGCAGCTGCCCGGCGTGCTCGACGACCTCTACGCCGACGCCGTGGCATCCGCTGCGCTCGGTCTCGGCTGGCAGGGCAAGCGGGCCTCGGCCACCCTGTGGGCGCCGACGGCGCGCGACGTCGCGCTCGAGCGGTGGAAGGCCGGCGCGACCGGCGACCCCGAGCGACTCGACGCCGAGTGGAACGAGGCCGACGGCACCTGGAGCGTCGACGGGCTGAAGCAGGGCGACGAGTACCGCTGGTCGGTCGACGTCTTCGCGCCGACGACGGGCGCCTACGAGGTGAACTCGGTCACCGACCCGTACTCGGTCGCGCTCACGACGAACTCGACCCGCACGGTGGTCGTCGACCTCGACGACCCGAAGCTCGCGCCGAAGCAGTGGGCGAAGACGAAGGCGCCGGTCGTCGACCGCCCGGTCGACCGTGCGATCTACGAGTTGCACGTGCGCGACTTCTCGATCACCGACGAGACGGTGCCCGAGGCCGAGCGCGGCACCTACCGGGCGTTCACGGCCGACTCGGCCGGAACCGCGCAGCTCGAGCAGCTCGCCGACGCCGGCATCAACACCGTGCACCTGCTGCCGACCTTCGACATCGCCACGATCGAGGAGGACCGTGCCGCACAGGCGACGCCCGACTGCGACCTCGCGTCGTTCGGGCCGGCATCGCCTGAGCAGCAGGCCTGCATCGACGCCGTGCGCGACGCCGACGGCTTCAACTGGGGCTACGACCCGTTCCACTTCCAGGCGCCGGAGGGCTCCTACGCGGTCGACGCGAACGGCGGCGCCCGGGTCGAGGAGTTCCGCGAGATGGTGGGCGCACTGCACGGCATGGGCCTGCAGGTCGTGCTCGACGAGGTGTTCAACCACACCGCCGAAGCCGGCCAGGGCCAGAAGTCGGTGCTCGACCGCATCGTGCCCGGCTACTACCAGCGCCTGAACGCGGTCGGCGCCGTCGAGACCTCGACGTGCTGCCAGAACGTGGCCACCGAGCACGAGGTCGCCGAGAAGCTCATGGTCGACTCGGTCGTGCTGTGGGCGAAGGAGTACAAGGTCGACGGCTTCCGCTTCGACCTCATGGGCCACCACTCGAAGGCGAACATGCTCGCGATCCGGGCAGCGCTCGACGGGCTCACGCTCAAGAAGGACGGCGTCGACGGCAAGGCCGTGTACCTGTACGGCGAGGGCTGGAACTTCGGCGAGGTCGCGAACAACGCGCTCTTCGAGCAGGCCACGCAGGGGCAGCTCGGCGGCACGGGCATCGGCACCTTCAACGACCGGCTGCGCGACGCCGTGCACGGCGGCAGCCCGGTCGACGGCACCTCGACGTTCCAGCAGGGCTTCGGCACCGGCCTCGGCACCGACCCCAACGGGCAGCCGGGCACGCCGTCGCAGGCCGAGCAGCTCGCCGACCTCGGGCACCAGACCGACCTGGTGAAGCTCGGCCTCGCGGGCAACCTGCGGGCCTACGAGCTGACGGATGCCTCGGGCGAGACCGTGCGCGGCGACCAGCTCGACTACCGGGGTTCGCCGGCCGGCTACGCCGACGAGCCCGACGAGGTGATCAACTACGTCGACGCGCACGACAACGAGACGCTCTACGACCTCTCGGTGTTCAAGCTGCCGACCGACACGTCGATGGCCGACCGCGTGCGCATGAACACGCTGTCGCTCGCGACCGTCACCCTGTCGCAGTCGCCGTCGTTCTGGCACGCCGGCACCGAGCTGCTGCGCTCGAAGTCGCTCGACCGCAACAGCTACAACTCGGGCGACTGGTTCAACCGCGTTGACTGGACCGGGCAGGAGTCGACCTTCGGCTCGGGCCTGCCGAACGAGGCCGACAACGGCGAGAAGTGGCCGATCATGACGCCGCTGCTCGAGAACGCCGCGCTGAAGCCCGCCGCCGCCGACATCGCCGCGGCCGAGGCATCCGCCCTCGACCTGCTGCGCGTGCGCTCGTCGGTCGACCTGCTGCAGCTCGGCTCCGCTTCGCTGATCGACGAGAAGGTCTCGTTCCCGAACAGCGGTGCGGATGCCACGCCGGGCCTCATCGCGATGCTCGTCGACGACACGGTCGGCACCGACGTCGATCCGGAGCTCGACGGCGCCCTCGTGGTGTTCAACGCCTCGCCCGAGGCGATCACCGAGCAGGTCGACGGCCTGCAGGGCCGCGGGTTCGCGCTCGCGAAGGCGCAGGCCGCCGGTTCCGACGCGGTCGTGAAGACCACGAAGTGGAATGCCGCGACGGGCACGGTCACCATCCCGGCGCGTTCGGTCGCGGTGCTGGTCGACGAGCAGCCGCCGCCCGCGGTCGCCACCGTCACCGTCGCGGCGCCGAACAAGCTGCTCGTCAAGGCCGGCTCCGCGGTCAAGGTCGTCGGCCAGACCTTCGCGGTCGACGGCGGACGCCCGGTCGGCACCGTCACCGTGCTCGACGGCGGCAAGGCGATCGCGACGGCGACCCTGAAGGCGACCGACAAGGGCCGCTTCCAGGTCGACCTGCCGAAGCTCGGCAAGGGGCTGCACCTGATCCGCACGTCGTTCGACGGGGGAGCGGGCTTCAGCGACTCGACGTCGCTGCCGATCCCGATCCTCGTGTACTGACGCCCGCCCGTCGGTCGGGGAGGCGCTGCCTCCTCGACCGACCGGCGTCCGGTCGGCGTCAGCCGCGCGAGAGGGTGAGCGGCACCGTGCTGGGGCCGGTCGAGAAGTGCACCACGGGCGTGGCGCCCGAGCAGTCGTAGGCGGCCGCCGCGATCGGCGAGGCGAGGATCTGGTCGGTGACCGGGGTGCCGTCCATCGCGACGCCGTCGACCGTGACATCCATCGTCAGGCCGTTGGTGTCGTGGTCGGTCGTCACGGTCGAGGCGTCGGCCGTGTACTGCCCGGAGAGGGTGCCCGACATGGTGGCCTCGGCGGGCAGGCCGGCGATGTCGACCGCGAGCGAGAGGTTCGGCGAGTACGCGTAGGTGCCGTCGGCCTTGAACGCCAGTCCGGCGCTCCCGGTCGGATCGTAGACGATGCCGTACTCCGACAGGTCGACGTTCACCTGGTCGTAGAACGCCTGCATCTGGTCGTCGGCGAGCACCCAGTCGCCGACGAGGCAATCGCCGGGCGCGGGGGCCGTGGCATCCCCATCGGTGCCGTCGCCGGCGGCCTCGGTCGCCTCGGCGCTCGCGGATGCCTTCGGCTTCGCGGATGCCGTCGTCTTCACGTCGTCGGCGACGGAGCTGCACCCCGCGAGGGCCAGGGCCGCGAGCGCGATGATCGTGCCGTTCAGTGCGGTGCGGGCGAACTGCGGACGGACCTGCATCACTGCCTCCTGTAGGGGGAAACTCCGTGTGCCCGCGCGTCGACGGACGGGTGCGTGCATTCTCTCACCCGTGCACGTACGGACGAGGGCCGAACGACGGGCGAACCCGTCAGCCGGCGAGCACCGAGTGGCAGCGGCCCAGCCGTTCGAGCCACCAGTCGGTGCGCTCGGGCGACGCGGCGTAGCGGTCGAGCAGCGCGGGGTCGGGCACGACCCGGCGCACCTCGACGGCGCCGTCGACCGGCACGAGCGGCGAGCCCGTGACATCCGCCGCCAGCAGTGAGGCCGTGCCGAGCCCGCAGTCGTACTCGAGCTCCGGAACGGATGCCGCGAGCGCGGCCCCCATGGCGAGGCCCACGCTCGTGTCGAGCGCGCTCGAGACCACCACGGGCAGCCCGGCGTCTTCCACGATCCGCAGCGCGCGGCGGATGCCGCCGAGCGGCTGCGCCTTGATCACGAGCAGGTCGGCGGCTCCGGCCTCGGCGACCGCGAGCGGGTCGTCGGCCTTGCGCACGCTCTCGTCGGCGGCGATCGGGATGCCCATGTACTTCGTGCGGCGCCTGATCTCGGCGAGCTCCTCGACCGAGGCGCACGGCTGCTCGACGTACTCGAGGTCGTACTCGGCGAGCGCGTGGATCGCGTGCTCGGCCTCGTCGACGTTCCACCCGGCGTTCGCATCGACGCGGATGCGGCCCTCGGGGCCGAGCACCTCGCGCACGGCGCGCACCCTCGCGACATCCTGCGCCAGGGTCTGGTCGCTCGCGGCGACCTTGACCTTCGCGGTGCGGCACCCCGGGAACCTCGCGAGCACGGCGGCGACGCTGTCGGGGTCGACGCCGGGCACCGTCGCGTTCACGGGGATCCGGTCGCGCAGCGCCGCGGGCGGCTCGTTCCAGCCGTAGTCGATCGCCGCGTGCAGCCAGGCGGATGCCTCGTGGTCGTCGTACTCGACGAAGGGACTGAACTCCGTCCACCCCTGCGGGCCCTCCATGAGCAACGCCTCGCGCACGTCGATGCCGCGGAACCGCGTGACGAGGGGTAGCGCGACCACGCGCGCGGTGGAGAGCAGGTCGTCGAGCGACGGCGATGTCATGAACACATCATCCCAAGCGGCCGGGGTCGCCGCTGATTAGACTCGCGCGAGTGACCGGCACCCTGATCGAACCCCGCTTCCCGCTCGACGTCGAGGGTGTCGCGCGGCCGTCGCGCTCGCAGGCGCTGCTCGATGCGGTGCAGCGCGACGTGGTCATCGCCGACGGCGCGATGGGCACGATGCTGCAGCAGCACGACCTCTCACTCGAGGCCGACTTCGAAGGGCACGAAGGCTGCAACGAGGTGCTGAACCGCACCCGGCCCGACGTCATCGGCGGCATCCACGACGCGTACCTCGCCACCGGCATCGACGCCGTCGAGACGAACACGTTCGGGGCGAACTGGTCGAACCTGTCGGACTACGGCATCGACGACCGGATCGCCGAGCTCGCCGAGGCGGGGGCCCGCATCGCGCGCGAGCGCGTCGAGGCGGCCGAGGCCTCCGACGGCCGCGTGCGCTGGGTGCTCGGATCGATGGGCCCCGGCACGAAGCTGCCGAGCCTCGGGCACACCACCTACGACCACCTCAAGCAGACCTTCGCCCTCCAGGCCGAGGGCCTCATCGACGGCGGGGCCGACGCGTTCCTCATCGAGACCTCGCAGGACCTGCTGCAGACCAAGGCCGCCGTGAACGGCTGCAAGCAGGCCATCGTGGGCCGCGGCATCCGCCTGCCGATCTTCGTCGAGGTCACGGTCGAGACCACCGGCACCATGCTCATGGGCTCCGAGATCGGCGCGGCGCTCACGGCGCTCGAGCCCCTCGGCGTCGATGCCATCGGCCTGAACTGCGCCACTGGGCCGGCCGAGATGAGCGAGCACCTGCGGCACCTGTCGAAGCACTCGCGCGTGCCGGTGGCGTGCATGCCGAACGCCGGCCTGCCCGTGCTCGGCGCGAACGGCGCGCACTACCCGCTCGAGCCCGCCGAGCTCGCGACCGCGCACGAGCAGTTCGTGCGCGAGTTCGGCCTCGGCCTCATCGGCGGATGCTGCGGCACGACGCCCGAGCACCTGCGGGCCGTCGTCGAGCGGCTGCGTCCGCTGCGCTCCGCGGGCGGATCCGAGCCGGGCGCCGCGCGCGATGCGAAGCCCGAGCCGGGCATCGCGAGCCTGTACCAGCACGTGCCGTTCCACCAGGACGCCTCGTACCTCGCGATCGGCGAGCGCACGAACGCGAACGGGTCGAAGGCGTTCCGCGAGGCCATGCTCGCCGGCGAGTGGGACGAGTGCGTCGAGATCGCCCGCAACCAGATCCGCGTCGGCGCGCACCTGCTCGACGTCTGCGTCGACTACGTGGGCCGCGACGGCGTCGCCGACATCCGCGAGGTCGTGTCGCGCTTCGCGAGCGCCTCGACGCTGCCGCTCGTGATCGACTCGACCGAGCCCGCCGTCATCGCGGCCGGACTCGAGCTCATCGGCGGTCGCCCGGTCGTGAACTCGGTCAACTACGAGGACGGCGACGGGGCGACGAGCCGCTTCGGGCGCATCATGCCGCTCGTGAAGGAGCACGGCACCGCGGTCATCGCGCTCACGATCGACGAGCAGGGCCAGGCCCGCACGGCGGTCGACAAGCTGCGCATCGCCTCGCGCCTCGTCGACGAGCTCGTGGCCGACTGGGGCATGCGGGTCGAGGACATCATCGTCGACTGCCTCACGTTCCCGATCGCGACCGGCCAGGAGGAGACCCGCCGCGACGCGATCGAGACCATCGAGGCGATCCGCGGCCTCACCGCGAAGTACCCCGGCATCCACACCACGCTCGGCGTCTCGAACGTGTCGTTCGGCCTCAACCCCGCCGCCCGCAGCGTGCTGAACTCGGTGTTCCTCCACGAGGCCGTCGAGGCCGGACTCGACTCCGGCATCATCGACGCCGCGAAGATCGTGCCGCTCGCCTCGCTCTCGGAGGAGCAGCGAAAGGTCGCACTCGACCTCGTGTGGGACCGCCGTGAATACGACGCCGACGGTGCCACCAGCTACGACCCGCTCGCCGTCATGCTCGACCTCTTCGCGGGCGTCGACACCGCGGCCCTCCGCGACCAGCGGGCCGCCGAGCTCGCCGCGCTGCCGGTGGGCGAACGCCTCGAGCGCCGCATCGTCGACGGTGCGTCGAAGGGGCTCGAAGACGACCTCGACCTCGCGCTCGCCGGCGGGCTGAGCGCGCTGCAGATCATCAACGACCACCTGCTCGAGGGCATGAAGGTCGTCGGCGAGCGCTTCGGCTCGGGCGAGATGCAGCTGCCGTTCGTGCTGCAGTCGGCCGAGACCATGAAGTCCGCCGTCGCCCTGCTCGAACCGCACATGGAGAAGACCGAGGCCTCCGGCAAGGGCACCATGGTGATCGCGACCGTGCGCGGCGACGTGCACGACATCGGCAAGAACCTCGTCGACATCATCCTCACGAACAACGGCTACAAGGTCATCAACCTCGGCATCAAGCAGCCGATCGCCGACATCATCGCCGCCGCCGAGGAGCACGATGCCGACGTGATCGGCATGTCGGGCCTGCTCGTGAAGTCGACGGTCGTCATGAAGGAGAACCTGCAGGAGTTGCAGTCGCGCGGTCTCGCGAAGAAGTGGCCGATCATCCTCGGCGGCGCCGCGCTCACGCGCGCGTACGTCGAAGACGACCTGGCCTCCCTCTTCGACGGCGAGGTGCGCTACGCCCGAGACGCGTTCGAGGGCCTCTCGCTCATGGAGCCGCTCGTCAAGGTGGCACGCGGCGCCGACCCCGCCGAGGTCGGGCTGCCGGCGCTCAAGAAGCGCATCCACAGCGCCGGATCGAAGCTCACCCTGACCGAACCCGAGGCCATGCCGGTGCGGTCCGACGTGGCATCCGACAACCCGGTGCCGGCCCCGCCGTTCTGGGGCACGCGCATCGTGCGGGGCATCGCGCTCGCCGACTACGCCGCGTTCCTCGACGAGCGCGCGACCTTCATGGGGCAGTGGGGGCTGAAGCCCGGTCGCGGCGAAGACGGCCTGAGCTACGAGCAGCTCGTCGAGACCGAGGGGCGCCCGCGCCTGCGGTACTGGCTCGACCGCATCCTCGGCGAAGGCATGCTCGACGCCTCGGTCGCCTACGGCTACTTCCCGGTCGTGAGCGAGGGCGACGACCTCGTCGTGCTGCACCACGGCGACGACCCGACCGGTCGCTTCGGCACACCCGGCCTGCTCGCGCCCGACGGCGGCTCGGGCGGCCCCCTCGGCGAGGAGCGACTGCGGTTCCACTTCCCGCGGCAGCGCCGCGACCGCCACCTGAACCTCGCCGACTTCGTGCGCTCGACGGAGTCGGGCCAGGTCGACGTGCTGCCCGTGCAGCTCGTCACCGCCGGCGCCCGCATCGACCAGGTGACCGCGAAGCTGTTCGCCGAGAACAGGTACCGCGACTACTACGAGCTCAACGGGCTCGTGATGCAGCTCACCGAGTCGCTCGCCGAGTACTGGCACTCGCGCATCCGCGACGAGCTCGGGTTCTCGGCCGAGGACCCCACCGACACCGCGGGCCTCTTCAAGCTCGAGTACCGCGGCGCACGCTTCTCGCTCGGCTACCCCGCGTGCCCCGACATGGAGGACCGCCGCAAGGTCGTCGAGCTGCTGAAGCCCGAGCGCATGGGCGTGGTGCTGAGCGAGGAACTGCAGTTGCACCCCGAGCAGTCGACCGACGCGTTCGTGTTCCACCACCCCGAGGCGAAGTACTTCTCGGTCTGACGGATGCCGCGGCGGGCCTGTATTCGACCCCGGATCGTGCGGCACGCGGCATCCTCTCAGGAAACGCTCGCCCTGCGCCCGTAGGCTCGCACCACCAAGGGAGTACTCCGACACGGTCGGCTCGTCATTACGGATGCAGGGCGCATCCCGGACGACCGGTCCTCGTGCACGAGGATGGAGAAGACCTTGACGTCGTCAGCGACGCCAAAGGTCTGGAGCTCCCGTTTGAACGTCACCCCCCTCGTGTGGATCATCACGATCGCGGTCACGATCGCCTTCTTCGTCTACGAGTTCTTCGCGCACGTGCGCAAGCCCCACGAGCCGTCGATCGGCGAGTCGGCCCGCTGGTCGGCGTTCTACATCGGCCTCGCCGTGCTGTTCGGCGTCGGCGTCGGCGTGGTCTCCGGCTGGACGTACGGCGGCGAGTACTTCGCCGGGTACCTCACCGAGAAGGCGCTGTCGATCGACAACCTCTTCGTGTTCCTCATCGTGATGACCGGCTTCGCGGTGCCGAAGATCTACCAGCAGAAGGTGCTCATGATCGGCATCGTCATCGCGCTCGTGCTTCGGGGCGCCTTCATCGCCGTCGGCGCGACCCTGATCTCGAACTTCTCGTGGATCTTCTACCTCTTCGGCGCGCTGCTGCTGGTGCTCGCGTACCGGCAGGCCTTCGCGCACGGCGACGCCAACCCGGCCGACGGCCGCTTCATGCGGTTCGTCCGCCGCATGCTGCCGGTGAGCGACGAGTACAACGGCGATCGGCTGACCGTCAAGAAGGACGGCCGTCGCTTCGTCACCCCGATGCTGCTGGTCATCGTCGCGATCGGCTTCGTCGACCTCATCTTCGCGGTCGACTCGATCCCCGCCATCTACGGCCTCACCGAGGAGGCGTACCTCGTCTTCACCGCGAACGCGTTCGCGCTCATGGGCCTGCGTCAGCTGTACTTCCTCATCGGCGGGCTGCTCGAGCGCCTCGTCTACCTCGCGCAGGGCCTCGCCGTCATCCTCGCCTTCATCGGCGTGAAGCTCGTGCTGCACGCCATGCACGTCAACGAGCTGCCCTTCGTCAACGGCGGCGAGCCCATACTGTGGGCGCCCGAGATCCCGATCTGGTTCTCGCTGACGTTCATCGGCGCCACCATCGCGGTCGCGACCGTCGCCAGCCTGTTGAAGACGCGCGGCGGCCGTGGTGCGGGTCACCTGCCCGGCGGGCCGGCCGTCGAGGTCAGCGCTGCCGCCACGGATGCCGCGTCCACCGCCGACACGGATGCCTCGGCGGCCGCAGACACCGATGCCGCGCCGGTCGCTGGCACCGATGCCGCGAGTGCCACCGCCTCGGGCCGGACGCCCGCCGAGAAGCGCCGCTGATGGGCGACCTGCTCTGGAACGTCGCCCTCGTCGTCGTGTTCGTCCTGATCGGCGGGGTGTTCGCGGCGACCGAGATGGCGCTCGTCACCCTCCGCGAGAGCCAGATCAACGCGATCGCCGCACGCGGTCGCCGCGGCGCCAAGGTCGCGGCGCTCGCGCGCAACCCCAACACGTTCCTCTCCGCCGTGCAGATCGGCGTGACGGTCGCGGGCTTCGCCTCGGCCGCGTACGGTGCGACCTCGATCGCGCCGTCGGTCTCGCCGCTGTTCGAGCTCTGGGGCCTCGAGCCGCAGCTCGCGATGACGCTCGCCACGGTGCTGCTCACGCTCGTCATCGCCTACCTGTCGCTGGTGCTCGGCGAACTCGTGCCGAAGCGGCTCGCCATCCAGCGCAACGCGCAGTTCGCCTACGCGGTCGCTCCCGTGCTCGACGGGTTCGCGAAGGTCATGCGCCCGGTCATCTGGCTGCTCTCGGTCTCGACGAACGCGCTGGTCAGGCTGCTCGGCGCCGACCCGCACAAGACCGGCGACGAGATGAGCGAGGAGGAGATCCGCGACATCGTCGCCACGCACCAGGGGCTGCCCGACGACGAGCGCCGCATCCTCGACGACGTGCTCTCGCTCCGGGGGCGGCAGATCAGCGAGGTCATGCGGCCGCGCCCCGAGGTGGTCGCCCTCGACCGCACGGCGAGCATCGCCGACTCCGCGGCGCAGGCGCGCGAGCTGCCGTTCTCGCGCTACCCGGTCGTGGACCGCTCGATCGACGACATCACCGGGTTCGTGCACGTGCGCGACCTCCTCGACGCCTCCGCGGTCGATCCCGACGGCTCGGTGGAGCGACTCGTGCGCCCGATCTCGTACCTGCCGTCGACCGCCGGCGTCCTGCCGACGCTCACGCGACTGCGCGCGGAGGGCCACCACATCGCCGTGGTCGTCGACGAGTACGGCGGCACCGACGGCATCGTCACGCTCGAGGACCTGGTCGAGGAGGTGGTCGGCGAGATCTTCGACGAGTACGACACCGCCGCCCTGCCGCCGGCCGTGGGCGACGAGCTCGACGGGCGCCTCAACCTCGCGGACTTCGAGGCGGTCACCGGGCTCGACCTGCCGCGCGGCTCGTCCGACACGATCGCCGGATTCGTGACCGAGCGGCTCGGCAGGCTCGCGGTCGTGGGCGACACGATCGAGGTGCCGGGAGCCGGCATCCGCGTCACCGCGCTCGACCGCCGGCGCATCGCCGGGGTACGCGTGACGCCGGCGCCCGAGGCCCGCGAGGCGGAAGCGGTCAGCGACGCGTCGGCGCGGTGACCAGGCGGTCCGCCGGTGCGTCGGCCGACCGCCTCGGCGAACGCGGCGAGCCCGCGCCGACAGGCTTCGCCCGGCGCAGCGACGCGAGCACGGCACCGCCGATGACGGCGAGGCCGACGACCGTCGTGACCGCGCGCAGCGTGTCCCACGTGAGCGACGACGTCACGAGCGAGTACAGCAGGAAGCTCGAGAGGTTCTGCCCGAGCGGGGCTCCCGGCTCGTAGGCGATGCCGGTCGCCGTGCCGACCGCGAACGGCCAGAACCACAGGTTCATGATGAGGCCGAACGCGTACGAGGCGAGCACCCCGTAGACGGCGAGCATGGCGACCTCGGCGCGCCGCGGCATCCGCTCTCCGTGCAGGCCGCGGCGGCCGGGCATCCGTCGGGGCAGCAGGCCGGCTCCCGCCCCGACCCACGCGCACGCGAACATCTGGAACGGCGTCCACGGCCCGAACGTGCCGGTCACGATGGTCGAGAGCGCGATCGTGAGCAGGCCGAGCAGCAGCCCGAACCGCGGTCCGAATGCGCGCCCGGCGAGGATCAGCAGCACGAACACGGCCTCGACGCCGCCCACGCCCGTTCCCGCGATGCGCACGGCCGCGCCGATCGCGGCCAACGTGCCGAGCAGGGCGAGCGTGTGGGCGCTGCGCACGGAGCCGTCGAGCGCGGCGAGCACGACGAGTGCGGCGAGCGGTGCGAGGGCGAGCGCCGCGACGGGCACGGCTGCGCTCGCCTGCTCGGGCAGCGCCGTCGCCACCAGCGGCCAGGTGAAGGCCGCGAGGGCCACGAGGTTCGCGACGGCCAGGGCGACCGTCGGTGCGAGCGCGCTCGCGTGCGACGGCGATCGGAGCGAGCGGATGCCGCGTGCCGCACGCCGAGCCGATGCGCCCGCCGGTGACGCCCCGGCCGATGGGCGCTTCGCGTGCGTCGTTGCGGATGCGCCGGGAGCGTCGGGCGTGCCGGAGGCAGCGGCCGGGGTGGCGGATGCGGCGGCGGCCGTAGCGGCGAAGGCCGTGGAGGTCGCGGATGCGTCGGAGGCGGCCGACGGCGCGGACGCCGTCCGGTGCGAGGGTCGCGCGGGCAGCAGCTCGGGGCCGAGACGGCCCGCAGACATCGGCAGCACGCGATCCGCGACCGCGGCGACGAAGTCCGCGTCGTGCGCGGCCACGAGCACGGCCGCCCCGCGCGCGGCCTCGCGCACGAGGGCGGCTGCGACGACCTCCCGCGCGGCGGGGTCGAGTCCGCGGGTCGGTTCGTCGACGAGCAGCACGCTGGGCTCGCCCGCCGACTGGATCGCGATCGCCAGGCACCGGCGCTCGCCCGCCGAGAGGTCGCGCGGGTGGCGGCCGAGACGGTCGGCGAACGCCGCCGAGTCGGAGTCGAGGCCGAGGAACGCCGCGAGTCGTGCCGCGGTCGTGCCGTGCGGCGCCCGAGCCCGCCGATCGGTTCGCCCGCACTCGGCCGCGACGGTCGTGGCCGAGAACAGGTCGTCGGATGCATCGGGCACGAGCGCGATCCCGAACCCGCGCGCCGCCACGACGTTTCGCCGGGCGACGCTTCTCGCGGCGGGCCGCGCAGGCGTCGTGGCCGGGCGGAAGGTCGTCACGGCGGCGGAGTTCCCGGTCGCGAGCGCGACCAGCAGGCTCGACTTGCCTGCGCCGTTCGGGCCCGTGAGCGCCACGATCTCACCGGCGGCGAGGTCGAGGCTGACGGCGTCGACCGCACGCGTCGCACCCCGCTGCACGCTGAGGCCGCGTACGCGGAGCAGCACGTCGTCGGGCCCGGCGGGCGCGGGCGCGGGCGCCGCGGTCGGTGCGCCGTGCGGATGCGCCGGGTGCACCCCGAGGGGCTCGGCCTGCGCCGCATCCGCGAGCGGCAGGGCGGCCTGCGCAGCATCCGCGAGCGGCAGGGCGGCCCCCCGCGCAGTCGATCGCTCGGTTCCGCCGTCGACCGCGTGCAGGATGCCGTCGGCGACCTCGAGCCGCAGGTCGGCGCTCGCCGCGAACTCCGCCGCGCGGTGCTCGGCCACGACCACGCAGATGCCCGCCTCGTGCGCGAGCGCGTCGAGGAGCGCGACGATGCGGGCCCGGGCGCTCACGTCGAGGTCGGCCAGCGGTTCGTCGACGATGAGCAGGATCGGATGCTCGGCGATGGCCGCCGCGATCGCGACGAGCGTCGCCTCTCCGGCCGAGAGCCCGCGCAGCTCGCGATCGAGCAGCGAGCGGATGCCGACCCGCGCCGCGATCTCGTCGACGCGCGCCCTGACGATCACGGGGTCGACGCCCCGGAGCTCGAGCGTCAGTCCGAGCTCGTGGTCGACCCGCTCGGTGGCGAACCCCTCGCGCGGATGCTGCAGCACGACGCCGACGGTGCGAGCCGCGTCGCGAGGGGGAGTGGCAGCTCGGTCGTGGCCGACCACGAGCAGTTCGCCACGGGTCGTGCCGCCGTCGACATGCTCGTGCAGTCCGGCGAGGGTGCGCAGCAGCGTGGACTTCCCGCTTCCGGTCGCCCCGGTGACGAGCGCGAGCGTTCCCGGCGCGAGGTCGAGCTCGGGCACGACGAGCTCGGCGGCCGAACCTCGGTGGGAGATCCCGAGCGAGCGGGCCTGCACCGGCCGCTCGCAGACCCCGTCGACCGGGTGCCCCGCGAGTCCGCGGAGCTCGAGCGCCGCAGCGACGGCGGTCGCGCGTTCGAGCGTGCGCTCGAGCACGGGGGCGAGCAGGCGCGGGCCCGACCGTTCGCCCTTGAGCCGTTGCGCGAACCGCACCCTGCGCACCGCGTCGGCGAGGGCGGGGAGCCCGGCCCAGGCCACGGCGAGCGTGCGGGCGACGCCTCGCAGCGGTCCGCGCCCGGCTCCGCGCGCGAGCAGTCGCGGCACGTCGAGCACGGCGTTCAGCACGCCGAACGCGAGGATCGCGAGCGCGATCGGCACGGCGCTCGCCGCGGCATCCGCGAGGCCGTCGACCGTCGCGGGCCCGAGCAGCACGACGTGCGAGAACGGGCGTGGCAGCTGGATCTCGGGGAGCGGCAGCACCACGGGGCCGCTGCCGTCGGCCCCGTGGAACAGCACCCGGTAGACGACCCGCACCCCCACGAAGCCGGCGGCGAGGATCGCCGCGGTTCGCAGGGGTGCGGGCCGGATGCTCATGAGGTCGGGTCGACGCTCACGCGCTCGGTGCGGCCGGCTCGCCGTTCACCGTGAAGAGCAGCGCGATGCGCTCGCCGGGCGAGACCTCGAGCGTGGCGAGACCCTCCTCGGCGTAGCCCCACTCGCCGTCGACGGGCTTGGTCCAGAGCGACCAGTACGCGAACGCGGCGGGCATCGAGGCGCAGGTCTCGAAGTAGTCGGTGCCGTCTTCGGCGGGCAGCGCGAAGTCCTCGGCGGGAACGCCGTTCACGCGGCACACGACCTGGTCGCCGTACTCGTCGGTGCCCTCGGTGGTGAGGCCGGCCTCGGCGACGGCGTCGCTCGCGAGGATCGGTGCGTCGGCTGCGACGCAGGTCGTGCCGGCGGGCGAGTCTGCGACGTCGAGGTCGGCGGGCAGCTCGACGACGACCTCGACTCCGGCGCACTCGCCGTCGGAGCCGGCGGCGGAGTCGGATGCCGACGCCGTCGGCTGCTCGGTGCCGCCCCCGTCGGCGGGCGCGCACGCGGCCAGGGCGAGGGCGAGGAGCAGGGCTGCGGAGGCGCCGAGGGCGCGCGTCGTCGTGGTCACCTCCCAAGGGTAGGGCGCGACCGCGCGAGCCGCAGGTCCTGTGTCGTCGTGCGTAGGGCGGGGATCGTTAGGCTGGTCTGGTGAGCGTTTCCGAACTGTTCGATGCGTGCGAGTGGGTCGACGCGGCATCCGCGATCTCGGGCCCCGAGGGCCTGACCGACCTCACCTACCACCACTCGAACGACGGGCGCATCGCGCGCATCGCGTTCGACCGGCCCGAGGTGCGCAACGCGTTCCGGCCGCACACGGTCGACGAGCTGTACCGGGCGCTCGAAGACGCCCGTACGAACCCGCGCATCGGCGTCGTGCTGCTGACCGGCAACGGCCCGAGCGCGAAGGACGGCGGCTGGGCGTTCTGCTCGGGCGGCGACCAGCGCATCCGCGGGCGCGACGGCTACCAGTACTCGGCCGACGAGGCGAACGTCGTGCGCGACCCGGCCGCGGCCGCGAGCACGGGGCGCCTGCACATCCTCGAGGTGCAGCGGCTCATCCGCTTCATGCCGAAGGTCGTCATCGCGGTCGTGCCGGGGTGGGCGGCCGGCGGCGGGCACTCGCTGCACGTCGTCTGCGACCTGACGATCGCGAGCCGCGAGCACGGGCGGTTCAAGCAGACCGACGCCGACGTCGGCAGCTTCGACGCCGGCTACGGCAGCGCGTACTTCGCCCGCCAGATCGGGCAGAAGTTCGCGCGCGAGGTCTTCTTCCTCGCCGAGGAGTACTCGGCCGACCGCGCCTACGAGATGGGCGCGGTGAACCGGGTCGTGCCGCACGCCGAGCTCGAGCGCGAGGCGATCGCGATGGCCCGCACGATCCTCACCAAGTCGCCCACGGCGATCCGCATGCTGAAGTTCGCGTTCAACGCGGTCGACGACGGCATGGTGGGCCAGCAGGTGTTCGCGGGCGAGGCGACGCGCCTGGCCTACGGCACCGACGAGGCCGTCGAGGGTCGCGACTCGTTCCTCGAGAAGCGCGACCCCGACTGGGGCCCATACCCCTGGCACTACTGATGCCGGTTACGGGTAACCGGTCGATGAGGTTCCGGATGCCGCGATGAAACCGCTTCTCCGGGTGCCGGCGGGCGACCTGCCGGCGTTCACCGCGCAGCTTCGCCAGGCGCTGTTCTTCGAGGCGGGCGCTCCCGCGGTGCTGCCCGTCGCCGGCGCGGAGGAACCCGCGTCCGAACAGCTCGTCGCCGGCTTCGTGCCCGACGACATCGCGGTGGTCGTCGAGACGAGCGGATCGACGGATGCCCCGAAGCGCGTCATGCTCACCGGGGCCGCGCTGCGCGCGAGCGCGTTCGCGACCGAGCGCTGGTTCGGAGGCACCCATGGCCAGTGGCTCCTCGCGCTGCCCGCGACCTACATCGCCGGCATCCAGGTGCTCGTGCGCTCGCTCGTCGCGGGCACGGCGCCGGCGGTCATGCCCGAGGGCGGGTTCACGCCGAAGGCCTTCGTCGAGACCGCCCGCACCATGGACCCCGACCTGCCGTGGTTCACCTCGCTCGTGCCGGTGCAGCTCGCCCGGCTCGTCGAGGCCGCGGCCGACGACCGGGGTGTTCGCGCCGCGCTCGGGTCGTTCGAGGCCATCCTGCTCGGCGGGCAGGCCGCGCCCGCCGGCCTCGTCGAGCGAGCCGCCGAACTCGGCGCCCGCGTGCACCGTACCTACGGCTCCAGCGAGACCGCGGGCGGCTGCGTCTACGACGGACGCGCGTTGCCGGGCGTCGGCGTGCGCATCGTCGACGGCGAGGTGCAGCTCAGCGGCCCGAGCCTCGCGACCGGATACCTCGACGACTCCGACCGCACCGCACGCGCCTTCACGGCCGACGCCGACGGCACGCGCTGGTACCGCACCGGCGACCTCGGCGAGCTCGTGCCCGACCCCGACCCCGAGCCCGCTCCCGAACTCGGTCCCGGAAGGACGTGGCCCGACCGCCTGCGCATCACGGGCCGCGCCGACGACGTGATCATCTCGGGCGGCGTCAAGGTCGCCCTCGGCGAGGTCGAGCGCGCCGTGCGCTCCGTCGCCGGGTACGCGGGCGCCGTCGTGCTGCCCGTGGCCGACGCCGAGTGGGGCGAACGCCCGGCGGTGGTCGTCGAGCGAGCGGATGCCGCGGCATCCGTCGGGCGGAGCGCGCCCTCCGAGACCCCGGCGTCCGACGACCTCGCCGGGCTCGCCGCCGCGACGGACGCAGCGGGGCTGCCGCCGGCCGGGCGCCCGGTGCGCCTGCTCGTGCTCGAGCGCATGCCGCTGCTCGCGTCGGGCAAGCCCGACCGCCGCGCGATCGCCGCACAGCTCGCCGAGTGAGGTCGGCGGTCGCGCGGCGGCCGCCCGAGGCATCCGGAACCGCACGCGCGGCCCGAACCCCGAGCCGGGTCATAGGAAACCCGAATTAGCATGTGGGTGTGGCACGCCCGAACCCCCAGCGCATGAACCAGGCCGACGCGAAGTCGACCGCGAAGCCCATCGCCAAGCCGGCGAAGACGAACGGTCGATCCGGCAACCCGGCGAGGGCGGCCGCGGCGGCGAAGGCCGGCCCGGCGCTGGCCGCGCGCACGCGCCTGACCCCGCGCGACTGGATCGCCGGTGCACGCCTGCGCACGCTGCCGCTCGCCATCGCGCCCGTCGCCCTCGGCACGGGTGCCGGAGCCGTCGCGATCCCTGACGACGTGGCGTGGCACCCGACCCGGTTCGTGCTCGCGCTCGTCGTCGCGCTCGCCCTGCAGATCGGCGTGAACTACGCCAACGACTACTCCGACGGTATCCGCGGCACCGACGACCACCGGGTGGGGCCCGCCCGGCTCACCGCGTCCGGCCTCGTGAACCCCAAGGTCGTGCTCGGCGTCGCGCTCGCGTTCTTCGGCGTCGCCGCGCTCGCGGGCCTCGCGCTGACGGTCATCACGCAGCAATGGTGGCTGATCGCCGTCGGCGCGGTCGCCATCGTCGCGGCCTGGTTCTACACAGGCGGCAAGCGCCCCTACGGCTACGCCGGCCTCGGCGAGCTCTTCGTCTTCATCTTCTTCGGGCTCGTCGCCACAGCCGGTTCGGCGTTCGTGCAGGCGCTCACCGTGAACCTCGAGGCCTGGCTCGGCGGCGTCGGGGTCGGCCTGCTCGCGTGCGCCGTGCTCATGGCGAACAACCTGCGCGACATCGAGCAGGACCGCCTCGCGGGCAAGCGCACCCTCGCGGTGCTCGTCGGCCCGATCGGGGGCCGCATCCTGTTCACGGCCTTCATGCTCCTGCCGTTCGCGATCGTGGGCGTGCTGGCCCTGTTCTACCCGACGGCGGTGCTGGTGTTCTTCGCGCTGCTGCTGGCGCTGCCCGCGTGCCTCATCGTCATCACGGCGAAGACGCCGCGCGAGCTGATCCTCGCGCTGCAGCTCTCGAGCTTCACCGCGCTGGCGTACGGCATCGGGCTGGGGCTCGCGATCGCCCTCTGACGGGCCGGCCCGGCCTATTCGGCGGTGGGCCTGCTCGGCGGTGGGCGCTACTCGGCGGTGGGCCTGGTCGTCGTGTCGGCGTCGATCGCGGCATCCTCTTCGGCGTCGTCCTCATGCACGAGGGGCGTCTCGCGGTGGCGCACCGCGTAGAGGTCGTTCGACATCGACTCGCGCGGGCGGCGCAGGAACAGCAGCGAGGCGCTGAGCCCGAACAGGGCGGCGACGAGGGCGGCGATCCAGCCGGGCACTCCGGCGACGAGCAGCACGACGAGCGGCACCGCGAACAGCAGGATGCGCAGCGCGGTGTACCAGATCCAGGCGGGCACGGACTTCACCAGGCAAGTCTAGGTCGGGCCGCCTGAGCGCTCTCCCAGCCGGAACACCGCCGACGCGCCTAGACTGGCGGAATGGTACGCGTCTGGTTCGTGGGCGGCATCGTCGCCGTGATCTTCTGGATTTACGCGATCGCCGACTGCGCGTTCTTCGATCGTTCCCGCATCCGGGGCGTGAGCCGCGGTTGGTGGCTCGCGATCATCATCCTGCTGCCGGTGATCGGCGGCATCCTCTGGTTCCTCATCGGGCGCGGTCGTGCGTGGCGGGGCCGGGCGGGCAAGACCGTCGCGCCAGACGACGACCCCGAGTTCCTGCGGGGGCTCCAGGCCGATGCCGATCAAGACGAACGCATCCGCCGCCTCGAGCAGGAGCTCGCCGAACTCGACGGCGACTCGCCCGAGTCGGGCGACGGCGGGCCCGCGCGACCCGAGGCGCGCGAGCCGAAGCGGCACGACGGCCCAGACGCCACGGGCGAGGCAGGAGCCTCCGGCCGGCCGAATGGCTGACCGCGAGGGCGAGGGCGCCGACTCCCGCGCCAGGCGCAGTCCGGCGACGGCATCCGCCCTCGCACTCCTCTCGGGCTTCGTGCGTTCCGGCGTCCGCGACGTCGTCGTCGCGCCCGGCTCCAGGTCGCAGGCGCTCGCGCTCGCCGCGGCCGAGCTCGAGCGCGTCGGGGCGATCCGGCTGCACGTGCGCATCGACGAGCGCGGCGCCGGGTTCCTCGCGCTCGGACTCGCGATCGAGTCGCGCCGGCCCGCCGTGGTCGTCGTGACCTCGGGCACCGCGGTCGCGAACCTGCATCCCGCCGTGCTCGAGGCGCACCACGCCGGCGTGCCGCTCATCGTGTGCTCGGCCGACCGCCCGCTCGAGCTGCGCGGCATCCGATCGAACCAGACGACCGTGCAACCCGGCATCTTCGCCGATGCCGTGCGCCTCGAGCGCGACGTCGCCGCACCGACCGAGGCCGACGACGACGAGGCGGATGCCGCGGCTCGACTCGCACGCACGGCGGTCGCCGTCTCGCTCGGCCTCGACGAACGGGGCGAGCCCTCCGCGCATCCGGGCCCGGGGCCGGTGCACCTCAACCTGCAGTACTCCGAGCCGCTCTCGTCGGCTGTGCACCTCGACGAGGCGCCGACCGTCGACGAGCTGTGGACCGAGGCCTCGACGGCAGCCGCGGCATCCGACGGCGCCCGGGCCGAGTCGAGGGGCGCGCTCATCGCGGCGGGACCCCGAACCGTGGTCGTCGCCGGAGCCGGCGCGGGCCCTGCCGCCGAGCGCTTCGCACGCGAGGGCGGATGGCCGCTGCTCGCCGAGGTCACGAGCGGCGCGAGGTTCGGCCCGAACCTCGTGGTCGCGGCACGGGAGTTGCTGAACGAACCCGGGTTCGGCGACCGCATCGAGCGGGTCGTGGTGTTCGGGCATCCGACGCTGTCGCGAGAGGTGCCGGCGCTCGTGCAGCGCCCGGGCGTCGAGGCGATCGTCGTCTCCCCGTCGGGCATCGAGTGGTACAACCCCGGGCGGCGCGTGCGACGCTTCGAGCGGGCCGTGCACGCCGAACCGGCCCCGACGCCGATGCCGCCCGAGGCGCGGGAGTGGCTGGGGCGCTGGGTGCACGCGAGCCGCTCGATCATCGACGCAGGCCTGCCGCAGACGCTCGGCCTCATGAGCGGCGTCGACGAGACCGGGCACGTCTCCGACTACGCGGCGCAGCGCGAGTACATGAAGGCGCAGCTGGCCGCGGTGCGCGAGCCTGTGTCGCGACGCATGCTCGTCGACGCCGTCTGGGCGGCGACCTGGCCGCACGATCGGCTCGTCTTCGGCGCATCCCGCCTCATCCGCGACGCCGACCGGGCGGTGCCGGGGCGCCGCATCACCGTGCACGCGAACCGGGGGCTCGCGGGCATCGACGGCACGATCGCGACCGCGTTCGGCGTCGCGATCGCGAGCGGGGGCGTCACGCGCGCCGTCATCGGCGACCTCACGCTGCTGCACGACGTCGGGTCGATGCTGCTCGGCGCGGGCGAGGCCCGTCCGCGGCTGCAGGTCATCGTCGGCAACGACGGCGGCGGCACGATCTTCGACGCGCTCGAGGTCGCGGGTTCGGCCGACGCCGACGAGTTCGACCGCGTGCAGTACACGCCGCAGTCGGTCGACCTCGCCGCCCTCGCCACCGCCTACGGCTGGCGCTACGCCCGGGCCACGACGCGGGGCGAGCTGAGCGATGCGCTCGCGGCGCCCGTCGACGGTCCCTCGCTGCTCGAGGTGCCGCTGCCGCGCTGAGCGGCTGAGCGTCGGGCCCTGCGGCTCGGCGTGCGCGACCGATCGGGGCCTTGCCGCGACATCCGCTCGCTCGACAGGATGGACCCGTGCGCGGCGCAGCGCTGCGCGAGGGGAGCCGACCATGAACCACGCGCCGCACTGGACCGCAGACCCGATCGACCTGTTGCGGGTGGGCGACGGGTTCCGGCTCGCCGACGTCGACCCCGACGGCCGACCCGGATTCGACGGCGGCAAGGCCGAGGGCGAGCAGGCGCTCGCCGACGGCGTCGCCCGGCTCGCCGACCTGCAGGAGCAGCTGTTCGCGTGCAGCAGGCTCGGCGACGAACGGCGGATCCTGCTCGTGCTGCAGGCCATGGACACCGCGGGCAAGGGCGGCATCGTGAAGCACGTCATGGGCTCGGTCGACCCGCAGGGCGTGCAGCTCGCGAGCTTCAAGAAGCCGACCGAGGAGGAGCTCGCGCACGACTTCCTCTGGCGCATCCACAAAGAGGCGCCGAAGCCGGGCATGATCGGCGTGTTCGACCGCTCGCACTACGAGGACGTGCTGATCGGGAGGGTGCGCGAACTCGCCCCTCCCGCCGAGATCGAGCGCCGCTACGGCGCGATCAACGACTTCGAGCGCGAACTCGCCGCGACGGGCACGACCATCATCAAGGTCATGCTGCACGTCTCGGCCGACGAGCAGCGCGAGCGGTTGCAGGAGCGCCTCGACCGACCGGACAAGCACTGGAAGTTCAACCCGGGCGACATCGACGAGCGGCTGCTCGCGCCGAAGTACCAGGAGGCCTACCAGGTCGTCTTCGAGCGCACCGCGACGACGGATGCCCCGTGGTACGTCATTCCCGCGAACCGCAAGTGGTACGCGCGACTGGCCGTGCAGCACCTGCTCACCGACGCGCTCGAGCGCATGCGGCTCGACTGGCCGAAGGCCGACTTCGACGTCGAGGAGCAGAAGGCGAGGCTCGCGGCGAGCTGACCGGCGCCGGCGCCGCGGGCTCGGACCTTGCGCCCGGGCTCTGCTCCGACGCCGCCGGCTCGGACCCGACGCCCGTCAGCCGCCGAAGGCCTCGACGATCGGGCGGAACTTCATGACGGTCTCGGCGAGCTCGTCGGCCGGCACGGAGTCGTGCACGATGCCGCAGCCGGCGTACGCGCGCACCGTGCCGTCGTGGTCGACCTGTGCGCAGCGCAGGGCGATCGCCCACTCGCCGTCGCCGTCGCCGTCGACCCAGCCGACCGGGCCCGCGTAGCGCCCGCGGTCGAAGCCCTCGAGCTCGGCCAGCACCGACAGCGCGACGCGGCGCGGCGTGCCGGCGACCGCGGCCGTCGGGTGCACCGCGCGCACGAGGTCCAGCGCGCTCGAACCGTCGCCGAGCGTGCCCTTGAGGTCGGTCGCGAGGTGCCACAGGTTCGGCAACTGCAGCGTGAACGGCTCGGGGCTCGCGTCGAGGCGGGCGGTGTGCGGCTCGAGCCGCTTCACGGCGCTCGCGACCGCGAGGGCGTGCTCCGCCCGGTCCTTCGCCGACTCGGTGAGCGCGACCGCGCGCTCGCGGTCGGACGCCTCGCCCGCGCCCCGCGCCGACGTGCCCGCGAGCACGCGGGCCGAGACCGTGCCATGGTCGACGCGCACGAGCGTCTCGGGGCTCGCGCCGATCAATCCGTCGACCGCGAACACCCAGGTGTCGGGGTAGTCCTCGGCGAGCCGGTGGATCGTCGCCCGCAGGCCGTCCTCCTCGTGCAGCTCGCCCACGAGCTCGCGCGCGAGCACGACCTTCGCGAGCTCGCCGCCGTCGATGCGTCGCACGGCCTCGGCCACGGCCGCCTCGTAGCGCTCGGGCGGCACGGCGCCCGGCACGAACGCGACGCGCGGCACCCGTCGGCGCGGCGCTGGCTCCGGGATCTCGATCTCGACGGACACGGATGCCTCGGCCTCCGCCCGCCCGTCACCGCCGCCGCGCCGACCGGGTAGCCGATCACCGTCGCCGGCCTCGTCGTGTCCCGCGTCCTCGTCGCCCGCCCCGTGGTCGCGCTCGGCGAGCGCGATGCGCGTGACCCAGGCGCGGCCGTCGCGTCGGCCGAGCACGAGCTCGGGCACGACGAGCACGCTCGTCGAGGCGGACTCGTCGGCGAACGCGAACGCGCCGAACGCCACGAGCCCGGTGCCGGGCAGTCCAACGCGGTCGTCGATGTCGGCGTCGGTCGAGAGTTCGGTCCAGACCGCTGCGGCATCGGCGACCCGGTCGACGCCGGACGTCTCGATGCGGAGGGTCTCGCCGAGCCCCACGATGCCCTCGCCGCGGCGCATCCAGAGCAGCGGATGCCGCGGGTCGGCCCGCGGGATCAGCGGTGCGAGTTCGTCGACCGGCTCGGTGCGCACGACGAGGCGCGACCGGGAGCGCTCGCGCGCGGCATCCGTGTTCGTCACCGGATCAGCCTACGACTCGGGTGCCGGGCGTCGGCTGCGCCCTCGCCCGCGCTCGCGCCTGCGCTCAGGCGACGACGTCGACGCCGCGCCAGAACGCGACGTGGCCCGCGATCTCGGAGGCCGCCTCCGACGGGGTCGGGTAGAACCAGGCCGCGTTCGGATTGCGCGATCCGTCGACCTCGACGTGGAAGTAGCTCGCGGTGCCCTTCCAGTGGCACACGCTGCGGTTCTCGCTCGACGCGAAGTGCGCGTCGACGATCGACTCGCGGGGGAAGTAGTGGTTGCCCTCCACGACGACCGTGTCGTCGGACTCCGCGATGACCGTGCCGTTCCAGATGGCCTTCATTCGTGCTCCTCGTCTGCTCGGGGCCGGTGCGGCCCACGGGATCCAACGCGCCCGGCCGCTCGGGCATTCCGCGCGCATGCTTCCCAGCGCATGCACTGCCTCCGCGGCCTAGGATCGAAGGATGACGCGCGCAGATCTCGGCAAGGACCCGGGGCAGGTTTCGGCGATGTTCGACCGGGTCGCGGCCCGGTACGACCGCACGAACACCGTGCTCTCGATGGGCAACGCGCCGCTCTGGCGCATCGCGACGACCCGGGCCGTCGCGCCGAAGCCGGGCGAGCGCATCCTCGACGTCGCCGCGGGCACCGGCACGTCGAGCGCGAGCCTCGCGGCCTCCGGCGCATCCGTCGTCGCCGCCGACTTCTCCCCGGGCATGATCGAGGTCGGCCGCGCCAGGCAGGAGAAGGTCCCGAACCTCGTGTTCGTCGAGGCCGACGCCACGAACCTGCCGTTCGGAGACGACGAGTTCGACGCCGTGACGATCTCGTTCGGCCTGCGCAACGTCGACGGCCCCGAGCGGGCGCTCGCCGAGTTCCTGCGCGTCACCAAGCCCGGCGGACGCCTCGTGATCTGCGAGTTCTCGCAGCCGCCGGCACCGCTCATCCGGCAGGGCTACCACGCGTACCAGCGCTACGTCATGCCGACGCTCGTGCGCCTCTCGAGCTCCAACGACGACGCGTACGACTACCTCAACGAGTCGATCGACGCGTGGCCCGAGCAGCCCGAGCTCGCCGCGCTGATCCGCAGCACGGGCTACACCGACGTGGCGTGGCGCAACCTCACCGGCGGCATCGTCGCGCTGCACCGCGCGCGCAAGCCGTTCGCCTGAATTCCGGCCTGACCGGCGGTTCGACATCGTGTCGACCGCGAGGGCTCGCCGTGGCAGCCGTGTCGATCTGCCGCACAGGTCGACCCCGATAGACTCGGGATCGTGAATCCGAGCCATCCGGTCGCACGTCGCGGCTCCGCGCTCGCTTCGAACCTCGGTCTGAGCGAACGCCTGTTCGCGTCATCCGCCGACAAGGCGATCGCGAGAGCGATCGACGACGGCATCGACCGGGTCGAAGCGGGTCTCGTCCGCGAGGTCAGTTTCGCCGATTCGATCGCGGATGCCTCGACCCGCTACCTGCTCGAGGCCGGTGGCAAGCGCGTGCGCCCCATGCTGACGCTGCTCACCGCGCAGCTCGGCGCGGGCATCACCGACGACGTCGTGACGGCCGCCGAGGCGATCGAGATCACGCACCTCGGGTCGCTCTACCACGACGACGTCATGGACGAGTCGGAGCGCCGGCGAGGGGTGCCGAGCGCGCAGACCGTCTGGGGCAACTCGGTCGCGATCCTCACCGGCGACCTGCTGTTCGCGCGGGCGAGCCAGCTCATGGCCGGTCTCGGCGAACGCGCCATCCGCATGCAGGCCGGCACGTTCGAGCGCCTCGTGCTCGGCCAGCTGCACGAGACCGTCGGCCCCGGCGAGGGCGACGACCCCATCCAGCACTACATCCAGGTGCTCGCAGACAAGACCGGATCGCTCATCGCCGCCGCCGCGCAGTCGGGCCTCATCTTCTCGGGAGCCGATCCCGCCTACGAGGAGCCCGTCGTCGAGTTCGGCGAGAAGATCGGCATCGCGTTCCAGCTCATCGACGACGTCATCGACCTCTCGCCGCAGCCCGAGACCACCGGCAAGGTGCCGGGCACCGACCTCCGCGCCGGCGTCGTCACGCTGCCCGTGCTGCGGCTGGCCGAGATGGCGAAGACCGACGCCGCATCGGCCGACCTGCTGCGCCGCATCGAGCGCGACGTGATGGTGCTCGTCGACCCCGCCGACGCCGGCGACCCGCACGACACGAACACGCTCGCGGCGCGCGTGGTGCCCTCGCGCGAGACCGTCGACGCGATCGTCGCCGAGCTCCGCGATCACGAGGCGACCAGGGCGACGCTCGACGAGGCGCACCGCTGGGCCCGCGAGGCCGTCGAGGCGCTCGCCCCGCTGCCCGAGGGCACCGTGAAGAAGGCGCTCGTGCGCTTCGCCGAGACGGTCGTCGACCGGGCGAGCTGACGGCGCAACCGGCGGGCGCGCGGGAGCGAAGCGGGCATCGGGCGTTCGAATCGGGGAGGATCGAGCACGTGACCAGGAACAAGCTTCGACTCGCGATCGTCGGCGCAGGCCCGGCCGGCATCTACGCCGCCGACATCCTGCTGAAGGCCGAGCGCAACTTCGACGTCTCGATCGACCTCTTCGATCACCTGCCGGCGCCCTACGGCCTGGTGCGCTACGGCGTCGCGCCCGACCACCCGCGCATCAAGGGCATCATCACGGCCCTCCGCGAGGTGCTCGACCGGGGCGACATCCGCATCTTCGGCAACGTCCGATTCGGCGAGGACCTCACGCTCGACGACCTCAAGCGCCACTACAACGCGGTCATCTTCGCGACGGGCGCCGTCGAGGACGCCTCGCTGCGCGTGCCCGGCATCGGGCTCGACGGCTCGTACGGCGCGGCCGAGTTCGTGAGCTGGTTCGACGGCCACCCCGACGTGCCGCGCACGTGGCCGCTCGAGGCGGAGTCGGTCGCCGTGATCGGCAACGGCAACGTCGCCCTCGACGTCTCCCGCATGCTCGCCAAGCACGTCGAGGACCTAATGGTGACCGAGATCCCCGACAACGTGGCCGCCGGGCTCGCCGCCTCGCCCGTCACCGACGTGCACGTGTTCGGACGCCGGGGCCCGACATCCGTCAAGTTCACCCCCCTCGAGCTGCGCGAGCTCGGCGAACTGCGCGACGTCGACATGATCGTCTACGACGAGGACTTCGACTACGACGATGCGGCCCGTGCGGCCGTCGCCGGCAACAAGCAGGTCTTCGTCATCGACAAGGTGCTGCAGCAGTGGCGGCAGCGCGAGGTCGGCGAGGCCTCGCGGCGCCTGCACCTGCACTTCTTCGCCAAGCCGCTCGAGATCGTCGACGACGGCACGGGCCGCGTCGGTGCGATCCGGTGGGAGCGCACGCGGTCCGACGGCGCGGGCGGCGCGGTCGGCACGGGCGAGATCCGCGAGCTGCCGATCCAGGCCGTCTACCGGGCGGTCGGGTACTTCGGGTCGCCGCTGCCCGGCATCCCGTTCGACGAGCAGTTCGGCGTGATCCCGAACCACGAGGGCCAGGTGCTCACGCGCGACCCCGAGACCGGCGAGTCGCGGCAGATGTACGGCGTCTACGCCACCGGCTGGATCAAGCGCGGGCCCGTCGGCCTCATCGGGCACACGAAGTCCGACGCCATGGAGACCATCAAGCACGTCATCAACGACCTCGGCAACTGGTGGCGGCCCGAGTCGCCGTCGGAGGAGTCCGTGCTCGAGCTGCTCGACTCCCGGGGCATCGCCTACACCGACCTCGACGGATGGCATCGCCTCGACCAGCACGAGCGCTCGCTCGGCGAGGCCGAGGGCCGCGTGCGCATCAAGGTCGTGCCCCGCGACGACATGGTGCAGGTGTCGCGCGGCGAGGTGTAGGCCGACCTGGGCCGCGTCATCCGGCGGCCGGACGGATGCCGCGGCGCGGCCTGTGCACGACGCCCGAGGCGGAGCGCGTCGACCGACTACGCTGCACGACGTGCCATCCGCCGCTGCCGCCTCCATCTCGTTCGCGGTGCTCGCGCTCCTGCTCACCGCGTTCGGCGCCGCGCTGGGGTGGTGGTCGCTCTCGGCGCTGGTGCAGCGGGCGCTGCGGACTCCCGCCGGCATCGGCGAGGAGCGGATGCCTCGGCGCACCGTTCGGGTGTTGTCCGCTGCCATCACGGGGGTGACCTTCGGCCTGCTCGGGCTGCGCTTCGGCGCCTGGCCGCTGCTGCCCGCGCTGCTCGTGTTCGCCGCTGGAGCGACCGTGCTCGCACTCGTCGACCTCATCGAGCACCGACTCCCCAACACGGTGGTCTTCACGACGCTCGGAGTGGTCGCGGTGTTCGTCGGCTTCGCCTCGCTGTTCACCGCAAGGGCGGCGCCCGCGCTCTACGCCCTTGGCGGAGCCGCCGCGATGTTCGCGGTCTACCTGCTGCTCGCCCTCATCTCGCCGGGCGCCATGGGCATGGGCGACGTGAAGCTCGCGCTGCTGATCGGCTTCGTGCTCGGATGGTTCGGCCTCACCGCGTGGCTCATCGGCCTGCTGGGAGCCTTCGTGATCGGCGGCGTCATCGCGATCGTCGGCCTCGCCGCGAGGCGCGTGACACTCCGGGGCTCGATCCCGTTCGGGCCGTCGATGCTCGCGGGTGCCATCGTCGCGCTGGTGCTCGTCGGTCCGCCCTCGGTCGGCGGCTGAACCCTCGACGCGGGCCGCGACGGCGTCCGGTCGATCCGTCACGACGCGGCGATAGGCTGGGTCGCACCGAGACCCCGGGGGAGGTGTCGTGCCAGAGACGGAATCCGCTCCAGCGCCAGCATCCGGGCCTGCGCGTGCGACCACCGGCGGCACACCCGACGGCTGGCGTCCCGACGTGCTCGGCCCGGGCTTCGAGCAGCGCACGCTCCCGCTCGGCAGCGACGACGAGGGCGCGGTCGTCGCGACGATCGTGCGGCACTCGCCCGGGTTCCGCTGGCCGCTGCGGCGCGGCGCGGCATCCGGAATCGACGTGCTCTACGTGCACGGGTGGAGCGACTACTTCTTCAACCCCGAGGTCGCCCGCTACTGGTCGGACGCAGGGGCGCGGTTCTTCGCGCTCGACCTTCGCAAGTACGGGCGCAGCCTCCGGCCTGGGCAGACGCCCGGTTTCGTGACCGACCTCGCCACCTACGACGCCGACATCGAGGCGGCGCTGGCGGTGATGGGGCACGGACGCGGCGACGCGACATCAGCCCGGTCGTTGCTGCTGCTCGGCCACTCGACCGGCGGGCTGACGCTCAGCCTGTGGTCGGCGCGCAACCCCGGGCGTGCGGCCGCCCTCGTGCTGAACAGCCCCTGGCTCGAGTTCCAGCTCAGCAGTGCCGGGCGACAGGCGCTCGCACCGGTCATCGGCTGGGGCGCGCGCGTGAACCCGCTCGGGCCGATGCCGAACGTCGATCTCGGGTTCTACACACGCACCGTGGCCAAGGAGCAGGGCGGCGAGTGGGAGTACGACCACGCCTGGCGGCCCGACCGCGGGTTCACCACGCACCCCGCGTGGCTGACCGGGGTGCTCGCCGGGCACGCGACGGTCGCCGCGGGCATCGACGTCGGCGCGCCCGTGCTCACCCTGCTCTCGGCGAGGTCGACGCTGCTGCCCAGGTGGGACGAGGCCATGCGCTCGTCGGACATCGTGCTCGTCGTCGACGAGATCGCCGAGCGCACGCTGCGCCTCGGACCGACGGTCACCGTCGCTCGGCTCGACGGCGCGCTGCACGACGTGTTCCTCTCGCGCGAGCCCGTGCGCGCCGCCGCCTATGCGGCCATCACGCGCTGGCTGCGCGGGTACGCCCCGCAGCGCTGACGCGGCCGGGCGTGGGCCCGCCCCTGCGCGCCGGCGGCCGCCCGCTCCGCGCCCTCCCGTTCCGCGCCCTCCTCGTGCCCGCCCCGGGCGACCGCGGCGGGCACTCATCCTGCACAGGCAGGTTCGGCGCAGAGCCCTTCGGAGAACGGGTCGGATGAGCTCTCTCCGGCGGATCCGACGACAGCATCGACGCATGGACCTTCCACGGAATCGGCACGGGTTCGTGCTCGCACGAGACGTTCGTGCCGCTGGCCTGGGTGCACGCCTCGCCTCGGCCGTCGCCGACGGCTCCCTGCAACGCGTGCATCGGGGCGTCTACCTTCCGTCCGCCGACCCGAGCACGGCGGCGTCGGCGAGCGAAGGGCGGGTCAGGCAGTACACGATGAGAGTCCTCGCTGCTGCGCAATCGCTCGAGCAGCCGATCTTCACGGGCTTCTCCGCGTGCGCGCTGATGGGGCTGCCGATCATCGGCCCGTGGCCCGAGCGCGTCTTCGTCATGTCCTCGGATCGGCATGGACACAGTCGTCCGGGTCTCACCGCGGTCGCGAAGAGCCGCGACTTCACCGTCTCGACCGCACTCGGGTACTCCGTGACATCCGTCGAGTTCACGCTCGTGCAGTTGGCACGGCGTGCGAGCCTCGCGGCCGCGTTGACGGCGACGGATGCCGCGCTTCGCGTGGGCCGTGGCGCTGACGCACCTCCTCCGCTCACGACCGTCTCGCGGTTGCGCGCCGAGCACGAGCGATTGCTCCCGTACCCCGGGAGTCGTCGGGCCGAGGCCGTGCTGTCACGGACCACACCGCTGGCTGACACGCCGCTCGAGACCGCCAGCCGGCTCGTCATCGAGGAGCTCGGGTTTCCGCCGCCCGAGCTGCAGCATCGACTCTGGCTCCCGAATCTGGAACGCTCGGCGTTCCTCGACTTCCATTGGGAGGAGTACGGGGTCGGCGCAGAAGCCGACGGACAGGGCAAGTACCTGGGCGAGCGGGGCGCGCGTGCGTCGGCCGCGGTGGTGATCGCCGAGAAGGAACGCGAAGACGAGCTGCGTCTCGTGCTTCGCGGCTTCGCGCGGTGGGACTGGTCCGAGATGTGGGGGCGGCGAGTGCTGGGCGAGCGCCTGCGGCGTGCCGGTCTGCCGGTGGTGAGCCGCCCGGTCCGTCTCATGTGATTCGGGTCGACGCCGCGCGCGGGAGGACGAATCGAACGCGCGAGGACGCGGCGACACGACCTCGGGTGTGAGAGTCGTCCTCCTGCGGGGGCAACGCGCGGCGCGCGGCGTGCGCGCCCGGGCGGCGGCGCTCAGCGGAAGTTCGTGAACTGCAGGGCGACCTCGAGGTCCTTGCCCTTCAGCAGCGCCATGGTGGCCTGCAGGTCGTCGCGGCTCTTCGACGAGACGCGCAGCTCGTCGCCCTGGATCTGGCTCTTGACCGACTTCGGCGCCTCGTCGCGGATGATCTTCGAGATCTTCTTCGCGTTCTCGCTGTCGATGCCGTTCTTCAGCGAGATCTCGATGCGGAACTCCTTGCCCGATGCGTACGCGTCGCCGGTGTCGAGCGAGCGCAGCGTGATGCCGCGCTTGATGAACTTCGACTCGACGACCTCGAGCACGGCCTTGACGCGCTCCTCGGTCTGGGCCTTGAGCAGGATCTTCTCGCCCGACCACTCGACCGAGGCGCCGACGTTCTTGAAGTCGTAGCGCTGCTCGACCTCCTTGCGCGCCTGGTTGACGGCGTTCTCGGCCTCCATGTGGTCGACCTTGGAGACGATGTCAAACGTGGAATCAGCCATGCGGGCCAGTCTACCGAGGGGCGACATCTCAGGAAGAGCGGATGCCGCGGCGCGGGCGTCGCACGCGCGCTCAGGCGGGCGGCGGGGTGGCCGTCGACGAGCGCACGCGCAGCTCGAACGGCAACGGGGTCGAGGCGGGCGCCGCGGCATCCGACCCGGGCTCGAGCTGCTCCATGAGGATCTCGACGGCCTTCTCGCCCTGCAGTCGCGGGAACTGGGCGACCGTCGACAGGCCGAAGAAGTCCGCGAGGTCGTGGTCGTCGATGCCGATGATCGAGACGTCGCGGGGCACGACCAGGCCGAGCTCGCGTGCCGCGAGGATGGAGCCGATGGCCATCTCGTCGGAGGCGGCGAAGATCGCGGTGGGTCGGTCGTGGGGCACGCCGAGCAGCTGCTTGGCCGCGTGGAACCCGCCGCGGATCGTGAAGTCGGCCGGTGCGAAGAGGCGGTCGTCGACCTCGATGCCCGCGGCGTGCAGCGCGTGCTCGTAGCCGTGGCGGCGATTCGTGGGCAGGTGGAAGTCGAGGTCGTTCTCGAGGTCGCCGCCGATGTGCGCGATGCGCCGGTGGCCGAGCGCCAGCAGGTGCTCGGTCGCGAGCGTGGCGACGGCGACGTCGTCGATCGTGAGCGTGCGCACGCCCTCGATCGGCCCGCCGACGCCCACGAGAGGCTTGCGGAGATCGTGCAGGCGGGCGACCTCGGGCTCGGTGAGCTCGAGCGACACGGCGATCACGGCGTCGACGCGCTGCCGAAGCAGGAAGTGCTCGAACACGCTCGAACGTTCGCCGCTGTCGCCGGACAGGTTGTAGAGCGTCAGGTCGTACCCGCGGCGCAGCAACGCGCCCTGCGCGCCCTCGAGCACCGAGGAGAAGAACCAGCGGTTGAGGAACGGGATCACGACGCCGATGTTGCGCGTGCGCCCCGACGCGAGGCTCGAGGCGTTCGACGAGACGACGTAGCCGAGCTGCGCTGCCGCGTCGAGCACCTTCGTCTTCGACGCCGCCGAGACGTGTCCGCGGCCGCTGAGCGCGCGCGAAACGGTCGCCGTGGAGACGCCGGCGAGCCGGGCGACCTCTTCGATGCCGGCCATCGGGCCTCCGTACGGGTCGGGCTGAACCTCGACATCCTATCGTCGCCGACCCTGCGTGGCGCGTTGCCCGCCCCGCCTTCCTGAGGTAGAAATGCACGGTCGGGCCCACGTTCGGGGGAGGGGCGGTGTCCGCCAACCACCGAACCGAAGGGAATCACGCACGTGAAGTGGGTCAAACGAATCGTCCTCACGCTCGTCGTCGTGTTCGCCGCGTTCTACGTGATCACACGCCCCGAAGAGGCCGCGAACATCGTGCAGGGCGCGTTCGGCGCCGTGTTCAGCGCGACCGAGGCGATCGGCCAGTTCTTCAGCACGCTCGCGTCGTCGTAGCGCCATGGCGTTCCCCGACCCGCGCGTCGAACGGCACCTGATCGCCGACGAGGGCGAGTTCGTCGTCGACGAGGTGCGCAAGCACTGGGCCGCCGTCGTCGGCGCGATCCTCGAGGCGCTCGCCGCGATCCCGGTGCTGCTGCTGATCCTGTGGCTGCCGTCGCAGGCCTACTGGGTTCCGCTCCTGCTCTCGCTCGCGCTCCTGGTGCACGCGACGTGGCGCATCCTGGGCGCGCGCATGGACCGGTTCGTCATCACGAACATGCGCGTGTTCCGCGTGCACGGCATCCTCACGCAGAACATCGCGACGATGCCGCTCGCGCGAATCCTCGACATCTCGGTGCATCGGCCGCTGATCGGCCGCATCCTCGGCTACGGCCACTTCGTGTTCGAGTCGGCGGCGCAGGAACAGGGGCTGCGCGACATCCGCTTCGTGCCGAAGCCCAACGAGCGCGGCCTCACGATCCAGCGGGTGATCCAGCGCGCGGGCCTCCGCGGGTCGACGCAGTCGTGGCGGCAGGACGACGAGCGGCGGGAGCGCGAGGCGGCCGAGGCTGCGGCGGCGGCGGCCGCAGCGGCTGTAGCGGCGCCGATCGCCGCGCCGCAGTACTCCACGAGCGACACGGCCGAGCTTCCCGGCGAAGACCACAACACGACGGCCGAGATGCCGTGGTGGCGCGCGCAGTAGTCGGCTGACGGCCGCGCCGTTCCGGGCATCTCGACGAGCGAGCGGATGCCGCGGCATCCGGTTCGGGCCTCGATTTCACGACTCGGCGCACTGCGGGTATCCTTTACAGGCCCCCGGTTGTGTGCAGAACTCGGTCGGGTGCGACTGGCGAGTTACCCAAGCGGCCAAAGGGATCTGACTGTAAATCAGCTGTCATCGACTTCGGGGGTTCGAATCCCTCACTCGCCACGAGAAAGCCCCGGTCCGACGCCACGCGTTCGGAGCCGGGGCTTCGTCGTTCCGTGGGCGCGATCGGCACGGTCGCGATCGAGTGTGCGGCCCGGCGTGTGCGGGCCGACGGGTGTGGGCCGAGGGTGCGTGCAGAGACGGGTGCGGGCCGACTCGGGCGTATCGACGGATGCGTGCCGACGGGTGCGGCCCGTGACGGCGGGCCGGTGGGCGCGTAGCTTGGGGGCATGACCTCCGCCGCGGCATCCTCCGACCTGCTGGACCTCGTGCGAGACATCGCGGTGCGTGCGGGCGAGTACGCGCTCGAGGCGCGGCGGAACGGGGTCTCGGTGGCGGCGACCAAGTCGACGCCGACCGACATCGTGACGGCGGTCGACCGCGACACCGAGGAGCTCATCCGGTCGCTCATCCTCGACGCGCGCCCCGACGACGGCATCGTCGGCGAGGAGGGCGCAGCGCACATCGGCACGAGCGGCCTCGACTGGATCGTCGATCCGATCGACGGCACGGTGAACTTCCTCTACGGCCTGCCGGCGTGGGCGGTCAGCGTCGCCGTCGCCGAGGGCGGTGGGGCGGATGCCGCGGGCGGCCCGGGTGCGATCGACGGCACGACCCTGGCGGGCGTCGTGAGCAACCCGGTCACCGGCGAGCTGTTCGAGGCGAATCTCGGCGGAGGCGCGCGCGCCGGCGCGCGGACGCTCGGGGTGAACCGGGGTGTGCCGCTGCATCAGGCGCTGGTCGCCACGGGCTTCGGCTACGCCGCGGATGTGCGTCGACAGCAGGCGGAGGTGCTGCTGGGGGTGCTGCCCTCGATCCGCGACATCCGTCGCAACGGGTCGGCCGCGCTGGACCTGTGCGCGCTCGCCGCGGGCCGGATCGACGCCTTCTACGAGCACGGGCTCAACGCCTGGGACCACGCAGCAGGCGGCCTCATCGCCCGGGAGGCGGGTGCTCGCGTGGCGGGGCCGCACGGCGGCCCGGAGAACTCGGAGCTGCTCGTCGCCGCGGCGCCCGGGTTGCACGAGGAACTGGTAGCCCTGCTGCGCAGTGCCGGCATGCAGGCCTGAACAGAGCCTGCGCCGACGACTCGCGGACGAGTCGCGCCGGTCGATGATTCGCAGGAGTTTCGCAGCCTGTCCGCAAGCGCCGCCGGTGCCACGGGCGCGACGAATCGGAACCTGCGGAATACGTCGCCCGAGCGCCGTTCGGCAACGAATCCGCCAGTTCGACGTGGCGCTCGATGACGGGTCCGGGGTAGCCTTTATGAATCTGTAATCTCGGCACGAGTCGGGATGCCACCTCCGTTCCCCCGCTCATCGTCGAAGGTCCTTCCCACCGTGCTCGAGCCCTCCCTCGTGCCGGACGCCCCAACGCCCGGCAACATGGATCCCCTGCGGTCCGGGCGACCCCTCACCCGTCGCGAACTCCGCGAACTCGAGGCGGCGCAGCAGGCGCAGGCGACCCAGTCGATGCCGCAGCAGCAGGCGCCGATGCCGGCTCCGCAGCAGGCGCACCAGCAGCCGGCCCAGCCGGCGCAGCCGTCGGCCGCTCAGCAGGCCCACCAGCAGCCCCGGCAGCCGGCGCAGCCGCAGGCGCGACCCGAGCCGCAGGCGCGACCCGAGACGCAGGCCCCGCGCGCCTCGTTCGACGAGCTGTTCGGCGGCACCGCGCCCGTACGGCCCCAGGGCCGCGCCCAGGCGGAGCCTCCGGCCGCCGCAGCCGGGCGGCAGGCGCCGGTCCAGCAGCAGGCGCACGTGCGCCCGCAGGCAACTGCGCAGTCGCAGTCGCAGTCGCAGCCGCTCGCCTCGCAGCACGCTCCGGTCGCCCCGCAGGCGCCGGCGGGCGAGCAATCGCGCCGCTCCCGGCGCGCGGCCGACCCGGCGCCCGCGGCAGCGCCCGCCGGGCCGCAGGCGCGCGCAGCCGCTCCCGCGATCCCCATGCCGGCCGCCCCCCTCGAGATCCCGGCGACGACCGAGATCACCGGACTCGACATCTTCGGCCTGCAGTCAGAGACGGGCACGCCCGCGTCGGAGGCCGCGTCGGCCACCGCCCGACGCCAGCGGCATCCGGCGAGTCGGCAGCCCGAGGCATCCGCCCGTTCCTCGCGCCGCGGTTCTCGCGGCACCGCCGCAGCCGCTCCGCACCAGGGCCGGCGCCGCGACACCGCCGCCGAGACGACGGCCAAGCCGTCGGCCGACGCGCGCCCCGCGGCCCCGCGACCGCAGCGACGTCGTGCGCGCGGCCTCGCGAGCATCGTCGCCATGAGCTTCGTCGCGATGCTGGCCGTGACCACGACGATCCCGTCGCTGTCGCTCCTCACCGAAGACGACGTGCAGGCGCTCGCCCTCAGCCAGTACGGCACCGACTCGCTCGTCGGCCAGCGCCTGCTCATCAACGGCGACGTCGTCGCGCAGTCGGTCGATCGCGAGGGCTACGAGTCGCAGACGATCGAGGAGTACGCCGAGGCGGCGGGCATCCGCCCCGAGGCGACCTTCACGAACGACCCGAACGGCACGATCCAATGGCCGTTCGCGGTCGGCGTGCACATCGGCGACCGGTTCGGCTACCGCGACTGCGCCGGCTGCTCGTCGGACCACCACGGCCAGGACTTCAACCCCGGCTACGGCGCCGAGATCCAGGCGATCGCCGACGGCGTGGTCTCGAACTCGACCGACGAGGGCGGTTCGCTCGGCGTCGTCACCATGATCGACCACGTGATCGACGGCCAGACCGTCACGAGCGTGTACGCGCACATGCAGTACGACTCCCGGCGATTCGAGGTCGGCGACGTCGTGCACGTGGGCGACGTGCTCGGCAACACCGGCACCACCGGCATGTCGACCGGCCCGCACCTGCACTTCGAGATCCGCATCGGCGGCATCGACGGCGAGTGGGTCGACCCGCTCGAGTGGCTCTACGCCAACACGAACTAGTCGTCGGGAGCCTGCCCAGCGTGCGCGGCCGTCGTCCGCGGACGACCCGATGACGCGCTGACCGGCGATGCGCTGCCCGGGTGACGCGAGGCACGGCGCGGCGCAGCGGGAGCCTCGAGCGCATGCCGCGGCGCAGCGGGAGCCTCGAGCGCATGCCGCGGCGCAGCATGAGCCCCGACCGGATGCTGTTGCTCGCCACCGCGCACGCCGCGAGCGGATGCCGCGGCTCGCCCGACACGCAGAACGGGCGCCCGCGGTGTGCGGGCGCCCGTTCGAGCGTTCGTGCCGGTCGGCGGTCGGCCGGATGCAGCTAGGCGGCGAGCCAGGCGGTCGTGTCGCCGGGCAGCGCGTCGCCGTCGAGCGGGCCGCTCGTGAGCAGCACCGTCGCGCCGGCGGGGAGCGCGGCGGGGGCCGAGCCGGTGTTCGCCACGACGAGCACGTCGCCGTTGCGGAACGCGAGCACCGAGGAGTCGACGCCGTCGAGGGTCTGCCACTCGAGCGAGCCGGCGCCGAGCGCGTGCTCGCGGCGCAGGCCGAGCGCGGCGCGGTAGAGCGCCAGCGTCGACGAGGGGTCGCCCTGCTGCACGTCGCGTGCGAGCTCGCCCCACTGCGCGGGCTGCGGCAGCCAGGGCGTGCCGGTGGCGCCGAAGCCGTAGTTCGCGGCATCCGACGTCCAGGGCAGCGGCACGCGGCATCCGTCGCGGCCGTAGCGCTCCCCGTCCGTGCGGAACCAGGTCGGGTCCTGACGGGCGTCGTCGGGCAGGTCGATGACCTCGGGCAGGCCGAGCTCCTCGCCCTGGTAGAGGTACGACGAGCCGGGCAGCGCGAGCATGAACGCGGTGGCGGCGCGGGCACGGCGCACGCCGGTGGCGTACTCGGGCAGGCCCTTCGAGCGCGGGCCGAGGCCGTGGCCCTGCGGGTTCGCCTCGGTGACCGACAGGCGCGTGGCGTGGCGCACCACGTCGTGGTTCGAGAGCACCCAGGTGGAGGGCGCGCCGACGGCGCCGAACGCGGCGAGCGAGGCGTCGACGACCGAGCGGAGCGCCGCGGCATCCCACGGGGTCTCGAGGTAGGCGAAGTTGAACGACTGGTGCATCTCGTCGGGGCGCACCCACTTGGCGACCTTCGCGAGCGGGTCGACCCACGCCTCGGCGGCGAGGATGCGTTCGCCCTCGTAGGAGTCGAGCAGCGTGCGCCACTCGCGGTAGACCTCGTGCACGCCCTCCTGCGCCCAGTAGGGGGCGCCGTCGCCGTTCTCCTCGCTGATCGCGGGTTCGAGGGCGACGCCGGCCGCATCGGTGCCGACGGTGTCGGCGTGCACTGCGGAGGGGGCCTCGGATGCCTCGTCGTCGAGCCCGCCCGCGCCGCCCATGCTGCCGGCGCCCTCGGCCGGGGTCCAGTCGGGCAGGCCGTCGGCCTTGATGAGGCCGTGGGCGACGTCGACCCGGAAGCCGTCGACGCCGCGGTCGAGCCAGAAGCGCAGCACGTCGAGGAACCGGTCGCGCACCCAGCGGTCGTTCCAGTCGAGGTCGGGCTGCGACGAGTCGAACAGGTGCAGGTACCACTCGCCCGGGTTGCCGTCGGCCTCGACGATGCGGGTCCAGGCGGGGCCGCCGAAGACGGACTCCCAGTTGTTCGGGGGCAGTTCGCCGTCGGTGCCGCGGCCGGGGCGGAACATGTAGTGCCCGCGCTCGACGCTGCCGGGGCCGGCGGCGAGGGCGGCCTGGAACCAGGCGTGCTCGCTCGACGTGTGGTTGGGCACGAGGTCGACGATGACGCGGATGCCGCGGCTGTGCGCCTCGGCCAGCATCGCGTCGAAGTCGGCGAGCGTGCCGAACAGCGGGTCGACGTCGCAGTAGTCGGCGACGTCGTAGCCCGCGTCTTTCTGGGGCGACGTGTAGAAGGGCGACAGCCAGATGGCGTCGATGCCGAGCTCCTCGAGGTCGCCGAGGTGCGCGGTGATGCCCGCGAGGTCGCCCATGCCGTCGCCGTTCGCGTCGGCGAAGGAGCGTGGATAGATCTGGTAGATCGTGGCGGTGCGCCACCACTCGGAAGTCATGGCGCCACTGTACGTCATGCGTCAACCCAATGGAAACGCTTGCATAACCAACCCGAAACGCGAATGGTCACAAACCCGTATCGATAGAAGGATCCCGGTTTGGCGATTGACTTGCGGGAAGGTATACCTGTAATCGCTTGCATTTCCTGCGGGCATTCCACACGGAAGAACGGCCTTTCGGTCTCGGTGCACGTGCCGTCCCCAGTACGGGTGACAGGCGTCGGGCGCCCGGCGAAGGAGCCGGACACCACGCACACTGAGAAGGGCACACCAATGAGGGTGAACACGAAGAGCCTCGTCGCCGCGGGCGCGCTCGCGGTCGTCGCGACGCTCGGCCTCGCGAGCTGCGCATCGGGCGACAGCGGTTCCGAGGGCGAAGCCTCGGCCAGCGGCACGCTGACGGTCTGGGTCGACGCCGAGCGCGTCGACGCGCTGCAGGGCGCGGCTGACGCCTACACCGAGAAGACCGGCGTGAAGGTCGACCTCGTCGGCAAGGACAACGCCGACATCAAGGACGACTTCATCCAGCAGGTGCCGACCGGCAAGGGCCCCGACATCACCATGGGTGCGCACGACTGGCTCGGCGAGCTCTCGACCAACGGCGTCGTCGCCCCGCTCGAGCTCGGCGACTCGGCCGCCGACTACCTGCCCGTCGCGATCGACGCGTCGACCTACGACGGCACCGTCTACATGCTTCCGTACGCGGTCGAGAACATCGCGATCATCCGCAACGCGGACCTCGTCGCCGAGGCGCCCACGAGCTTCGACGACATGATCGCCAAGGGCAAGGCCGCCGGCCTCACGCAGCCCTTCGTGGTCGAGCAGGGCGCCGAGGGCAACCCGTACCACCTGTACCCCTTCCAGACCGCGTTCGGCGCACCCGTCTTCGGCAGCGACGAGAACGGCTACAACGCCGACGACCTGCAGCTCGGCAACGCCGGCGGCGACGCGTTCGCCACCTGGCTCGGCTCGCAGGGCAAGAACGGCACCGGCGTCTTCAACACCGACATCGACGGCGACATCGCCAAGCAGGCCTTCCTCGACGGCACGGCGGCCTTCTGGCTGACCGGCCCCTGGAACGTCGGCGCAGCCGTCGACGCCGGCATCAACGTCGCGGTCGACCCGACGTACAGCCCGACCTCCGACCCCGCGCAGCCCTTCGCCGGTGTCAAGGGCTTCTTCATCTCGGCCGAGTCGAAGAACAAGGTCGCCGCGAACGACTTCCTGGTCAACTACCTCGGCAGCGAGGACACCCAGCTCGAGCTGTTCAAGGCCGGCAACGTGCTGCCCGCAAACGCCGCAGCGGCCGAGACCGCCTCGAGCGACCCGATCATCGAGGGCTTCGCCGCCGCAGGCGCCGACGCCGTGCCGATGCCCGCCATCCCGGCCATGGGCCAGGTGTGGCAGTACTGGGGCATCGCCGAGGCCGACATCATCAACGGTGCCGACCCGGTCGCCACGTGGCAGAAGCTCGCGAGCGACGTGCAGGCGGCCATCGCCGGCTAAGCGAGCGGATGCCCCGGGGCGGGGCCCGTCGTCCACGTCCGCGCAGCGCGCGGCAGGCGACGGGCTCCGCCCTCGGGGCGCATCCCCTCCGACTCGACGGAAGCCTCGACAGGAAGACCAGGGCAGCATGAGCACCACGATCGACGACCCGGCCACGGCCGGCGAGCCCCACACGGGCGCCACGGGCGGCACGCCGCCCACGCGACGACAGCGACAGGCCGCAGGCATCGCCGACGCGGCATCCGTCGGGGTCAAGGTGCTGCTCGTCAAGCTGCTGGGTCTCGGCATCGTCGACGCGCTCGCCGTCTTCGGCATCATCATCCTCGTGGGCGCCGAGCAGTGGCTCGTCGCGGCGATCGTCGCGCTCGTCGCGATCGTCGTCAACTGGATCTACTTCTCGCGCCGCAAGCTGCCCGCGAAGTACCTCACGCCCGGCGTGATCTTCCTCGTGGTCTTCCAGGTGTTCGTGCTCGTCTACACGGGCTACATCGCCTTCACGAACTACGGCACGGGCCACAACGGCTCGAAGGAGCAGGCCGTCTCCTCGCTCATGGCCTCGTCGCTCGAGCGCGTCGAGGACTCGCCGAGCTATCCCGTCACGGTCGTCGACCGCGCCGGCGAGCTCGGACTCCTCCTGACCGACCCCGACGGCGACGCGCTCGTCGGCACCGCCGAGCAGCCCCTCGAGCCGGTCTCCGCCGAGTTCGACGGCGACAAGGCCGTCTCGGCCGACGGCTGGAACACCCTCGACTTCGCGCAGGTGCTCGCCCGCACCGACGAGATCACCGAGCTCGCGGTGCCCTTCTCCGACGACCCGAACGACGGCGCCGTGCGCACGCCCGACGGATCCAGCGCGTACCTCTACGTCTCGACGCTCGAGTACGACGAGGCCGCCGGCACCATGACCGACCTCGAGACCGGCACCGTCTACTCCGACATCGGCACGGGCGCCTTCACCGCCGAAGACGGCACCGAACTGCTGCCCGGCTGGCAGATCGTGATCGGCTTCGACAACTTCGTGCGCGCCGTGACCGACGAGCGGCTCGCCGGCCCGCTCGTGTACGTCACGCTCTGGACCTTCGCGTTCGCGCTCATCTCGGTCGCGTCGACGTTCTTCCTCGGCCTGTTCCTCGCGATCGTCTTCAACGACATGCGCATGCGGGGCCGCAAGTTCTACCGCGTGCTGATCATCCTCCCGTACGCGATCCCGTCGTTCCTGTCGGCCCTCGTCTGGGCGGGCATGATGAACGAGAGCTTCGGGTTCATCAACCAGGTGCTGCTCGGCGGGGCATCCGTGCCCTGGCTCACCGATCCGTTCCTCGCGAAGGTCTCGGTGCTCATCGTGAACCTCTGGCTCGGGTTCCCCTACATGTTCCTCGTGTGCATGGGCGCCCTGCAGTCGATCCCCGACGAGCTGCAGGAGGCCGCGACCGTCGACGGCGCGAGGCCGTGGGCGATCTTCCGCCTCATCAAGCTGCCGCTGCTGCTCGTCAGTGTCGCCCCGCTGCTCATCGCGTCGTTCGCGTTCAACTTCAACAACTTCAACGTGATCTACATGCTCACCGACGGCGGGCCGCGCGACTCGAACGCGCCGATCCCGGTCGGCTTCACCGACATCCTGATCTCGATGGTCTACAAGGTCGCCTTCACCGGGCAGACCCGCGACTACGGCCTCGCGAGCGCGTACTCGATCCTCATCTTCATCATCGTGGCCGTGATCTCGATCATCGCGTTCCGCCGAACCAAGTCCCTCGAGGAGCTGAACTGATGGCCGCTCAGAGCAAGAAGGTGCACGACCTCGGCCCGTGGGTCGACCATCTTTCCCCCGAGGGGGAGATGCTCGCGGCGTCGCTCGACGCGGCGGCCGACGAGAAGGCGGTGCACAAGGCGCAGAAGAGCGGCGGCTACGTGCCGCCCAAGCGCCCGTTCAACTTCGGCCGCTGGTTCCGCGCGACCGGCTGGCGGCACATCGTCGGCGTCGTGATGCTGCTCTTCTCGCTGTTCCCGATCGTGTTCGTCGTGTCGTCGTCGCTCAACCCGAACGGCACGCTCACCGGGTCGAACGCGCTGTTCTCGAAGATCGGCCTCGACAGCTACGTGCGGATCCTCACCGATCCGCAGGTGCCCTTCACGACGTGGCTCGGCAACACCCTGATGATCGCCGGCATCACGGCGCTGCTCACGGTGTTCCTCGGGGCGCTCGCGGCGTACTCGTTCTCGCGCATGCGGTTCACGGGCCGTCGCTTCGGCCTCATCGGCATCGTCGTGGTGCAGATGTTCCCGCAGCTGCTCGCGGTCGTCGCGATCTTCCTGCTCATGAGCGCGATCGGCGACCTGTTCCCGGCGATCGGCCTGAACACGCACATCGGCCTGATCATGGTCTACCTCGGCGGCGCGCTGGGCGTGAACACCTACCTCATGTACGGCTTCTTCAACACGATCCCGCAGTCGATCGACGAGGCGGCCAAGATCGACGGCGCCGGGCACGCGCGCATCTTCTTCACGATCGTGCTGCGGCTCGTCGCCCCGATCCTCGCGGTCGTCGCGCTGCTGTCGTTCATCGCGTCGGTCAACGAGTTCGTCGTGGCATCCGTGCTGCTCATCGACACCGAGAAGCAGACGCTCGCGGTCGGCCTCACGAAGCTCGTGTCGAACCCGCGCTACGCCGACTGGAGCGCGTTCTCGGCGGGCGCCGTCATCGCGGCGCTGCCGGTCGTCGCACTGTTCCTGTTCCTGCAGAAGTACATCGTGGGCGGGCTCACGGCGGGCGCGGTCAAGTAAGGGGCGAGCGGATGCCGCGTGGCCGGCGCCCGTGAGCGGATGCCGCGCGGCATCCGCGTGTTCCGGGTCGCCGTCACTGCCGATCCGTTCATGCCGATGTCACACCGACATGGAAGGGTGAGCGCATGTCCGAACAGCTGAGCGGGCTCGGTCCGCACCACGACGGATCCCCGCTGCACGTGTCGACGCAGACCCCCGCGCTCGGCGAGACCGTGCGCGTGCGCCTGCGCGTGCCCTCCGATGCGATCGCCGCCGACGGCACGCCGCTGGGGTCGCTTGCCTGGGTCGGCACCCGGTCGAACCCGAACCGGGAGCCGCGGTTCTCCGAGGCATCCCTCGTCTCGGGCGGCATCGAAACGGGCGGCGACGGCTGGCAGTGGTGGGAGGCCGAGGTCGAGGTCGAGAACCCGGTGCACGGCTACCGCTGGCTGCTGGTCGGCGACGACGGGCGGCAGCACTGGCTGAGCCAGGCGGGCCTCAGCCTCGGCGAGACGCGCGACCGCGACGACTTCAAGCTCGTCGCGCACGAGCCGGCGCCCGAGTGGGCGGCGACGAGCGTGCTCTACCAGGTGTTCCCCGACCGGTTCGCGAGGTCGGAGGCCGCCGACGAGCGGCCCGCTCCCGAGTGGGCGTTCCCCGCGGAATGGGGCGACCCGCAGCGGCTCGATCCTCCCTACCGGTCGGGGCAGTTCTACGGCGGCGACCTCGACGGCGTGCGCGAGCACCTCGATCACCTCGAGTCGCTCGGCGTGAACCTGCTCTACCTCACGCCCGTGTTCCCGGCGCGGTCGAACCACCGCTACGACGCGTCGACCTTCGACCGGGTCGACGAGCTGCTGGGCGGCGACGACGCGCTCGTGCGGCTCGTCGAGGCGGCGCACGCCCGCGGCATCCGCGTCATCGGCGACCTCACCTCGAACCACTCGGGCGACGCGCACGAGTGGTTCCGCACGGCGCAGGCCGATCCCTCGTCGGTCGAGCGCTCCTTCTACTCCTTCCGCGACGACGGATCGTACGAGTCGTGGCTCGGGGTGCCCAGCCTGCCGAAGTTCGACTGGTCGTCGACCGAGCTCCGCCGGCGGTTCATCGAGGGGCCCGACTCGGTCGTGGCGAAGTACCTCCGGGAGCCGTTCGGGCTCGACGGGTGGCGCATCGACGTCGCGAACATGACCGGGCGGCTCGGCGGCGTCGACCTGAACGCCGAGGTGCGGCAGACGATCCGCCGCACCATGCTCGAGGTGAACCCCGACACCATCCTCCTCGGAGAGTCGACCAACGACGCGGCATCCGACTTCCAGGGCGACGCATGGCACGGCGCGATGACGTACACCCCGTTCACGCGCCCGCTCTGGAGTTGGCTGCTCGAACCAGGCAGCCCGGCGGGCGGCGGCATCGGCTTCGCGCTGGGCCGTGTGCCGACGATCACGGGCCGTCGCTTCGTCGATGCCCACCGTCACTTCGTCGCCGAGTTCCCGTGGCGCACGCGCCTGTCGACCATGAACGCGCTCGACACGCACGACACCCCGCGGTTCGCGACGAACTCGCGCGAGGGCGTCGTGCCCGTCGCGTTCGGCCTCGCGGTGACGCTGCCGGGCATCCCGGTGGTGTGGGCCGGCGACGAGTTCGGCCTCATCGGCGAAGACGGCGAAGCCTCCCGCACGCCCATGCCGTGGGGCACCGAGGGCGACCCCGAGGTCGCGCCGGTGCTCGAGACCTACCGGGCGCTGCTGCGGCTGCGTCGCGAGCAGCCCGTGCTCGCGACCGGCGGCATCCGCTGGCTCGCGGCCGAGGGCGACGCGATCGCGTTCGTGCGCGAGTCGGCGGATGCCTCGGTGCTGGTGTTCGCATCGCGGCACGCCGCCGCGATCGAGTTCGCCGCAGGCGCGCTCGCCGTCGGTGCGACCGGCGGCGCGGCAGGCGTCGCAGATGCCGCGGCGGCCCTGTACGGCGACGTGCGGCTCGCGGCATCCGACGGCCTGGTCAGGCTCGAGAGCGACGGACCGGCGTTCGGCGCATGGCTGCTGCCGGGGGTCGCCGCGCCGAGCGCCTGACGCGGTCGCCCGCGGTCGGTCCCGATCACCCGCCGATGATGACGGTCGGCGCACCGGGGCCGGGCACGATCGGCTGGCCGTGCATGCTGAGGTCGGCGACGCGGGCTGCCGGGAATCCGCCGATCAGCACCGTGAGGCTGCCCTGCGCGATGCCGTTCGGCGCAGGCGAGACGCACACGATGCCGCCCGGGATGCCGTTCGCGACCGCCGCGGGCATGTTCGCGATGAGCACCGTCATGACGGCGGCGGCCGGTGTGATCGGCCCGCCGACGTGCGGCTTCGGCCCGTCAGACAGGGCGCAGGTCGCCATGTCTCCCGCACGCAGGGCCGGCCCGGTCGGCATCGTCAACCCGTCGTGATGACGCGGCCGGTGATGAGCACCGATGCGTCGCACGCGTCGCGCTGCGGACCCGTCACCGGTGGGGCGACCTTCGCGCAGTCGAGCGTCGCGAACAGCTCGTCGCCCTCGGCGAGCTGCACGGCGGTCACCCAGTGGAAGTCGATGTCGCGGAAGTTCTCGATGCCGGTGGTGAAGATCGGCGCGGCGATGTCGGCGTTCTCGAGCGTCATCACGCCGAAGTCGCCGCCGGGGTTGCTGATCACGATGTCGGTGATGCGCAGCACCGACTTGGCCGGCACGACCCAGCGGTCGGACTCGTCGGGTGCGCCGCCGACGACGTCGCTCAGTTCGAACCGGATGTCGACGTTCGTCGTCTTCGAAACCGGCTCGACCGGTTTCGGCGTCTGGCCGACCGCCTCGAGTGCCTCGTTCGCGGTCTGCGCGGCGGAGTCGGCCTGCTCGGCCGCCGAACCCGCTTGGTCCGCCGCCGAGTCGGCCTTCTCGTTGGCCTGCGCGAGCGGTTCCGCGACCGCGTCGCGGGCGGCCGACTCGATCGTCGGCTTCAGCACGAAGAACCAGAGCGCGAGCAGCAGCAGGAGGAGCAGCAGCAGCGCGAGCAGCAGCTTCCAGAGCCACTTCGGGAACACACGCTCCTGCACGTAGCTGCCCGGCAGCACGAACGGCTCGGCCTGGCCGTCCGGTGCGACGATCACGCTGTACTGGTGCGTCACGGCGTCGCCCCGCCACACGCGCTTCACCGGCCGCAGGTCGACGTCGATGAACTCGGTGTGCCCCGGATCGACCGACACGTCGGGGGTCGGGGTCGAGAGTCCGAGCCGGTCGTCGCTCTGCCCCGCGACCGATGCGACGAGCGGCACGTTGCCGCGATTGTCGATCGCGACCCGCACGCGCTTGCGCCCTCGCCCGTGCGCGATGCGCGGCAGCAGTTCGGCCTCGGTCTCGGAGAACGGGTTCACCGTCAGCATGGCCTCGGCGACGACCTGCACGTCCGGCTGCTCGACCGCACGCGCCCGGATGCCGAGCGCCACCTCGCCGACCACCGAATCGGGCAGCCTCGGTGCGAGCACCGTGACCGTCGCCTGCTCGGTCTGCCCGGGGTAGATGGTGAGGGTGGCCGGCTCGATGCGCGTCCACCCGGCCGCATCGCCGACGGCCACCAACTCGAACGACTCGACGAGGAGCGTGTCGTTCAGCACGCTCACGCTGAGCGTCGCCGCCGTGCCCGGATCGACGGACAGGGCGACCGGGGCGATGGTCGCACTCGTAGCCATGGCGTCACCGTACGGGCGCGGCGGGCCCGCCGGGCAGGGCCCCGCGGTCAGCCGCTCGCGCAACCGGAGTTGCCCGTTGAGCGGATGTTGAGTGCGCGAAGAGGACACCGCGGCATCCTGTTCGTATTCCCCCTGCTGCACTGCATCGATGCACTGCCGCATCACCGAACACCGGGGGGAAGCCATGACCAGAACCACCGTGCGGGTGTACGCACGCGACCCGATCTCAGAGGCCGGCGTCACGAGCGCGCTCAGGCCCAGACCGGAGGTGCGCGTCGTCGGACCGGACGACGCCGAGGCGCCGGAGGTCGTCATCGTCGTCGTCGACGTGTTCGACGACGAGACCATGAACAGCCTGCGGTTCCTGCGGCGAAACGGCGAGGCGCGCGTGATCCTCGTGGCCTCGCAGCTCGACGACCGGGTGCTGGTCGACGCCGTCGAATGCGGCGTCGTCGGCCTGCTGCGCCGCTCGGAGGCGACGACCGACCGGCTGCTCTCGGCGATCACCGCGGCCGCGGCCGGCGAGGGAACCGTGCCGCCCGACCTGCTCGGGCGCCTCCTCGACCAGGTCGGGCGGCTCCAGCGCACCGTGCTCGATCCTCGGGGCATCACCTTCAGCGGGCTCGCCTCCCGGGAGGTCGAGGTGCTGAAGCTCGTGGCCGAGGGCTGGGACACCGCGCAGATCGCCAAGGAGCTCTGCTATTCCGAGCGCACCGTGAAGAACGTGCTGCACGACGTCACCACCCGGCTGCAGCTGCGCAACCGCTCGCACGCCGTCGCCTACGCGGTGCGCGAGGGGCTCATCTGAGCGGACGCCGCGGGCGGGCGCCGGGGTCGCCGACCTCGCGCTGACGAGCCGGTGCCCGAGCGGGCAGGTGCGCCTGCCCTGTCTGGTGCACCGGGCCGGGAGCGGGGCCGTCGACCGTTCGTCATCGTGAGGACAGGAGGAGACGCCGTGAGACGAGTGGGACACGCGTGGGCCGCAGCCGTCGCGGTCGTCGCGCTGCTCGCGCCGGGCGCACCCGCGTTCGCGGCGCCCTCGGTGCCCTCCGCTCCTGCGGCGCTCTCGCCGACCGCCGCGCCTCCTGCGGTGGAGCCCGATCTGGCCGAGCTCGCCCCCGCCGTCGCGGCCGCCTCCTCGGCCGAGCCGCACCGGATCGCTGAATCGCACATCGCCGAGTCGGCCGCGCGCCGCCCATCCGCGGTCCCGTCCGCGCTTCCGGCGGCGACCCGATCGGCCGACGCCGTCGCCGCGTCGGGAGAGCTCGAACTGTCCGTTTCCGCGGAACCGATGCCGGTGGCGATCGGTGGAATCGTCACGGTCACGATGACCGTGACGAACCTCGCTCTCCCAGCCGACCTGGAGACCGATCGTCTCGCCGTCACCCTCGACTGGAGAGCGTCCTCGTTCAGGCCCGTCGCGGAGTCCGGGAGTTCGCTGTGGCACCTGATCGGTACGGGTGACGGCTACCGCAACTGGCCCGAGACGACGGGCGACCGATGCTTGATCGAAGGCGCGAGCGTGCCGGGGGCCACCGGGCAGTGCGTCGTGCGGCTTCGGGACACGGGCGTCCGGCCGTTCGGTACGACCTCGGCCGAACGGGGGGAGTTCCGGGCGACCGCCGTCGGTTGGGTGGACGTGTCCACGGAAGCATTCGAATTCACGCCGCTGGAGGACGACCAGATCGTGTCGAGCGCGGTCGGGGTCGCGGCGGAGTCGGCGTACCAGCTCTCCGTGGAGAATTTCGACTACCTCGGCCTCGCCGCGGTCGGCGACGACGAGCCCGTGCTGGGCCGGTTCACCGTGACGAGCAGCGAGGTCGCCGTACGTGGCATCGACGACGCGGAACTCGTCGTCCGGCTCTCATGGCCGGAGGGCATGGTGCTCGACGGCTCGCCGCCCCCGGGATGCGTCGCGCTCGGCGCAGCCGCCTTGGACTGCACGATCGACGACGCGAACCTGCTGCCGGGCCTCCCAGACCCGCCGGTCGAGTACGACGACCTGTACCAGCGCGTGCTGCGCGGCTGGGACCTGTACTTCACGACGCCGGCCTTCCAGGTCGAGCGCGAGCGCCTGGACACGTTCGACATCGAGTTCGTGAGCGGGTGGACCTACACCGAGCCGATCATCGCCCTCGCGTCGTGGGCGAATCGTGCTCATGGCGCGTCGGGCGTCGGACGCGCAACGTCCTCGCGGACGGTGCCGGTAGGCCTCGAGACCAGTGTTCTTCCGGCCGCGAGTCCGACCCCGCCGGGGGGCATCACGATGAACCCGGCATGGGCGAACTCGGACAGCACGCCGTTTGCGATCCTCGACCGGGTCTTCACGACCACGACGGAGGCGGATGCCGAGTTCCTCTCGTCGGGCGGCGACGAGGTGTCAGTGGTCGTCACCGTCATGCACCATCCGGAGGTCACCACGGTGCTGACCGCCTCGGAGGTCGCTGTGCGGCTGGACTGGCCGGCCTTCGTCGTGCCGCTCGGCGCTCCTGAGGGCTGCACGTCGTACCTCGACCATGTCTGCACGATCGAGGGTCTCGACGAACCCGGTGCCACGGTCGAGATCACGATGGAGTTCGGGGTGCCAGCCGGGCCACCGATCGCGGGCTTGTTCGAGACCACGGCGGAGTCCGTCATCGTCGTGGAGCCGAACTCGGACGGTGATATCGAGCACGGCTTCCCCGATCGGTGGATCCAGTCGAGCATCGACCGGCTGGTGCTCGATGACGCACTCGTGTCGCTCGACGTCCTGCTCAGCGACGACTACGTCTGGGAGGACGGCCCGATGCTTTCGGCGTTGGTCACGCCGACCCGGGCATCTCGGGAGGTGGAGCAGGACAGCTCCTCGTACGAGTTCTGGGACCAGATCATCGTGGAGATCGCGATCACCTGGCCGGACTACCTCACGCTGATGAGCACGCCGAGCGGATGCGCCCTGCAGGCGCAGGGACTGGTGTGCGAGGTCACCATGGAGGAGCCCGGAACCGGCCCCACCATCCCCCTGGCCTTCAGCGTCGGCCCGGGCGTGACCGACGGGCTGGTCACGGCCGAGGGCGCGCACCTGCAGAACTACTTTCCAGGGTTCTCGGATGCACCCCCGTACACGGAGGACCTCCCCGTCGAATGGGTGATTCCGGACGACGAGCCGTTGGCCGGCATCGAGCCGTTCATCCCGCTCGATGTCGAGGTCGACCGCGACCTGGTCTGGGCGGGCGGCGGCGAGGTCGCCGCGACCGTGACGGCGACCCGGCCGGTATTCCCCGGGGCGAAGCGCGATCCGTTCGACGAGCTGGTTGTCTCGGTGAGGGTGACGTGGCCGGCGTTCCTGCATCCGACCGCGCCGCCCGTCGGCTGCGAATCGTGGAATGGCGAGATCTGCGTGATCGTGCTGCCGAAGCCGGGTGCCGTCGTGACGGTGGGGTTGGCCTTCTCGGTCGGCGGCGCGCCACCCGGCAGCGTGCTCACGGGGCCGGTGCGGGCCGAGGCGGTGAGCCTGACCGACCGGAACTCGGACGGCGAGCTCGACCTGCCGCTGGAGTGGGTCGCTCCCGACGAGGAACCCGTGACGCGCTTCCGTGCGACCGTCGGCCTCGACCTGACGCTCGACCACGACCCCGGATACACGGGCGGCAAGCAGCTCGTCGTCACGACCACCGTCACGCGCGAGAATCCGGGCGCGACGCTCGACGGGCTCGTCATCGGACTCGACTTCGAGTGGGCCGGATACCTCACCCGCACCACGCAGACCGGATGCGCGACGTTCGCGGGCACGACGTGCACCGTGACGGGACTCGACGAGCCAGGGGCATCCGCCGTGGTGACGCTGACCTTCGCGATGCCGCCGCCGACGCTGCCGCCCACGCCGATCCAGGCGCCGCGCACCGACGACCTCGCGGTCGACGGCGTGAGCCTCTCGTTCGATGCGCCGCCCGCGAAGCCGCTGCCGCAACCGCCGGAGCCCGAGCCGGACCCCGACCCCGATCCCGACCCGCCTGGGTGGCCTCCTGACGGTTGCTACATCAACTCCGACGGGGTCTGCGTGTGCACCAACCAGTCCCAGGTCTGCCCGCCGGAGCCGACCCCGACGCCCGAGCCGACACCCGAGCCCGAGCCGGCGCCCACGCCCGTCGACGGCACGCTGCCGCCGTCCTGGATCGGCCAGGACCGCGAGCCGTTCACGGTGCTGCAGCCGAACCTGCTGTTCTCGCAGTCGGTGGCGACGCCGGGCGACGGCATCGAGGCGTTCGGCGCGTTCCTGCCGCCGAATGCGCGCATCACGCTGCGCTGGGAGGGCACGTCGCCGACGGTCGGCACGCAGTGGCCGAACCCCGCGAATCCGACGGAGGGGCGCTGGTCGCTCGTGGTGCTGCGCTGGCAGGGCGTCGGGGAGCAGCAGCTCGTGATGCACAGCGAGGACGGCCTGTTCGCAGACGTGCCGACGAGCAATTCGCTGCTCGTCGTGCCGCGCTCGGCGATGGGCCCCGATCTGGTGGGGAGAGGCGGATGATCGGCGAGATCGACGAGGCGCTGCGATCGCTCGTGAAGGCGTCGGAGGGCATCGCCGCCGACATCGACATCGCGCTCGACGCACCGACGAAGGACTGGGCGGCGCGTCGCAACGCGCCGACGGTCGACCTGTTCCTCTACGACATCCGTGAGGATGTGCGCCGACGCGAGTTCGGCTTCATCGAGCAGCGCGACGAGCACGGCATCGTCGTATCGCGCGAGCCGGCTCCGCGCTTCTTCAAGCTGTCGTACCTCGTGACCGCGTGGACGCAGCGACCCGACGACGAGCACCGCCTGCTCGACGCGCTGCTGCGCTGCTTCCTGCGGTTCGACGCGATCCCCGACGCGTTCGTGGTCGACACCCTGGCCGAGACGGGACTGCCGTGCTCGATCACGATCGCGCAGCCGCCGCCCGAGGATCGTGCGTTCGCCGACGTCTGGTCGTCGTTGGGCGGCGAGCTGAAGCCGTCGCTCGACGTCGTCGTGACGGCGCCGCTGAGCCGGGCGATCTCGTACCACGTCGGGCCGCCCGTCACCTCGGGCGTCAGCGCCGGCTTCGAGGCGATGGGATTCGGGAGCGAAGATGCCAGATTCCAGCCGGCACCAGACGAGGACTGACATGGCCCAGGACCCGGGCCTCGCGCACCTGCTCGGGCGCCTCGGGGCGATCGAGGACCGCATCCGACGCCTGGTCGCGGCCAGGCGCTCGGTCGACCCGCAGCCCGACGACCCGTTCCGCGGGCTCTACCTCAGCGACGAGCTCATCGACCGGATGCTCGAGGGCGCGCCGGAGGTGCCGGACTGGTCGGATGCCTCCTCGCGACTGGCCGCGTGCGAGCAGGCCGCCGACATGGCCGAGGCCGCGGGGCACCCGGTGCGCCTGCGCCGCCTGGCCGACGAGTTCGGGTTGGCTCCGATCGACGTCGACCTGCTCGTGATCGCGCTCGCCGCAGACCTCGACCCCCGGTTCGAGCGGTTCTTCGGCTACCTCAACGACGACGTCGGCCGTCGGCGGCCGTCGGTCACCGTCGCGCTCGAGCTGTGCGGCGTGCCGCTCACGAACGCGGCCGACCGGGCGCGACTGCTCACCGGGCCGCTCGTGGCCGGCGGGCTCGTGCTCGTCGAGGACGAGGACCGCCCGTTGCCCGGCCGGGCGGTGCGCGTTCCGGACCGGGTGGTCGGGCACCTCCTCGGCGACGACACACCCGACCGGTCGCTCGACGGCGTGCTCGTCGGCGCCCAGGAGATCGAGTGGGGAGACGACCGTCGCCTGCGCAATGCGCTCGCCGGCGGCATCCGGCTCATGTACCTGCGCGAGACCGCGACCGGCTCCGGCGAGGCGATCGCCCGACGCGCCTTGCGCGCGAACGGCCTCGGCACGGTGCAGGTCGACCTGGCCAGACTCGGTCGGGAATCGGATGCCGCGGGGCTCGCGCGTCTCGCGGTGCGGGAGGCCAGGCTCACCGGCCGTGGGGTCGTCGCGTCGCCCGTGACCCTCGAGACTCCGACCGCGCTCATCGAGGTGCTCGCGGACTCGCCGCGGCCGACCGTGCTCGTGGGCGAGCCGACGTGGGATCCGGGCTGGTTCCGCGAACTGCCAGCCATGGACGACGTCGCGGCGTCGACGACCGAGGAGCGCACGGCGCTCTGGTCGCACGCACTCGGGCCGGCTGCGAAGGGGCTCGACGTCGCGTCGGCGACCGCGCAGTTCCGCCTCCGCCCCGAGCAGGTGCTGCGCGCCTCGGCGACGGCGCGCACGCAGGCGTCGCTGTCGACGACGGGCGAGCTCACCGCCGCCGATCTCGCGGCCGGGGCGAGGGCCGAGAACGCGTCGGCGCTCGACCGTCTCGCGCGTCGCGTGACCCCGCACGTCGGCTGGGCCGACCTCGTGCTGCCGTCGGCGACCATGGAGGCGCTGCGCGAGATCGAGGTGCGCGCCCGCCACCGCGAGCAGGTGCTCGGCGACTGGGGCATGCGGCCGGGCGGTGGTCGGGGGCACGGGGTGGTCGGCCTGTTCGCGGGCGACTCCGGCACGGGCAAGACCATGTCGGCCGAGGTCGTCGCGGGCGAGCTCGGCCTCGACCTCTACGTGATCGACCTGTCGTCGGTGGTCGACAAGTACATCGGCGAGACCGAGAAGAACCTCGAGCGCATATTCGTCGCGGCGGCCGGAACGAACGCCGTGCTGCTCTTCGACGAGGCCGACGCGGTGTTCGGCAAGCGCAGCGACGTGAAGGACGCGCACGACCGGTACGCGAACGTCGAGAGCGCCTACCTGCTGCAGCGCATGGAGACCTTCGACGGGCTCGCGATCCTCGCGACGAACCTTCGGGCGAACATCGACGAGGCGTTCACGCGCCGGCTCGACGTGATCGTCGACTTCCCGATGCCGGATGCCGCGCACCGCACGCGGCTCTGGGATCGCAGCCTCGGCTCGCGACTGCGTCGCGGCGACGATCTCGACCTCGTCTTCCTCGGCGACGCGTTCGAGCTCGCGGGCGGGGCGATCCGCTCGGCGGCCGTCACCGCGGCCTACCTCGCGGCGGCCGACGACGGCATCGTGCGCATGCACCACCTCGTGCTCGCCGTGCACCGCGAGTACCGCAAGCTCGGGCGCCTGCTCGTCGAGCGCGAGTTCGGGCCGTACTGGGACCTGGTGGTGGGGCGATGAGCAGGGGCGCGGATGCCGGTGGCGGTCGGCGTGCGGCCGGCGGGCCGCCGCGCGCTCGATCGCGACGGGCCGGGTGCCCGATCGGGCAGAGTTCGCGCCGACCGGCTCCGGCGGCGGTGGAATGGGATCGGGCGACCATGGAGGTGCACCATGCACGCACAAGACTACGACGGCGCGGAGCTCGACCTCGCGCGGAGGACGACGGATGCCGCGCGCGAGGCCGACGCGCGGACGGCGGGGCTCGCCGAGCGGCGCACCGACGTGATCGGGCCGGCCGGCATGCTCCGGCTCCAGCGGGAGGCGGGCAACGGCGCCGTCGCCGAGATGGTCGAGGAGCAGCGCTCGCCCGTGCTCGACGTGGTCGGGTCGTCGGGCTCGCCGCTCGAGCCCGCGGTGCGCACCGACATGGAGTCGCGGCTCGGCGCCGACTTCGGCGACGTGCGGGTGCACACGGATGCCGCGGCCCACGAGTCCGCGAAGTCGGTCGGCGCGAACGCCTACACGGTCGGCAGCAACGTGGTGTTCCAGCGCGACGCCTACGATCCGGGATCGCTCGCCGGGCAGACGACCATCGCGCACGAGCTGACGCACGTCGTGCAGCAGCGATCGGGCCCGGTCGAGGGCACGCCGAGCGGCGGCGGGGTGAGCGTCAGCGACCCGGGCGACCGGTTCGAGCGCGCCGCCTCCGAGAACGCGACGCGCGTCATGAGCGAGCCCGCCCCGGTGCAGCGGCACGCCGAGGGCGAGGAGGAGGAGGCGCCCGTGCAAGGCAGCTTCGTGCAGCGCGAGGAGGCGCCCGAGGAGGAAGAGGAGGCGGGCTGAGCCCCGGCCTTCCACGTCGTCCGGCCCTCCGGGTCGCGCGGTCCTTCGCGTCGCGGGGGGCGCTTCGGTTCACAGACCGAGCAGCTCGCCTCTGCGGCGGGTCAGCCGAGTGCCGTCGCGGGCACGACCTGCGCCGGTGCCCGCAGCACGAACCGCTCCATGGGGCCGCCCGCCCATGGGCCGACGAGCGCCAGCCAGCCCGAGAGGGATGCCGCGGTGATCGCCGTCGCGTCGGCCGCCCCCGCGGCGGCCAGCAGTTCGAGCGGGAACGAGCAGCTCGCGCGACTGCCCGCGGGCAGTTCGGCCGTCGCCCGGATGCCGTCGCGGAACGACCCGTCGCCGTCGACGAGCCCGAGCGACGGCGGCGCGAGCGCGACCGTCCCACCGCCCGTCGAGACCTCGAACCGATCGGCGTCGAGCAGCAGCACGACGGTCTCGGTGCCCGACGTCGCGAGCGTGTATCCGAGCATCGAGCCCATGCCGGGCACGTCGACCAGGTGCGCCTCGAGCTGCACCGCGGCCACCGGCGAGTCCAGCGCGCGCGTGATGAGCGGGTCGACCACGGCGTCGAGTCCGACCTCGACGGCGATCGTGTGCGGCACGTCGCCGGCGTGCCCGTCGAGGTCGAGCGACCAGCCGGTGTCGCCGCCGACGCCCGCCGTCGACGCGTCGAGCGCAGCGGTCGCGGCCGACCACGCGGCATCCGCCTCGGAGCCGGAGCTGTCCGCGCGGAACACGCCGACGGGGTCGCCCGCCGAGCCGGGGCGCCTGAGCACGGCGACCCAGCACGCGGCATCCGCCACAGCGACGGCCAGGTCGTTCTCGGGCCCGCGCACGCGTGCGAGCAGCCGGCGAGGGGCGCCGAGGCTGCTCACGCCGCGCCCATCTCGATGCGGAAGTCGCTCTCACGGCTGCGCTTCAGGCCCGAACCGTTGAACGCGGTCGCGATGTCGGCGAACTGGTCGGCCCGGAAGATGTCGGTGTTGTCGCTCATCATGTTCACCGTGCTGTACGTGACCTCCTGAGCGGGTGCGGCCGTTCCCGGGTTCACGGGGGTGCCGCCGCTCACGATCTGCGAGATCGTCGCACCCGCCTTCGCCAAGGCGAACCTGCCGGCCATCGCGGCGGCGATGCCGGCGATCGCGGGGTCGCGCGGTGCGGTCTGGGCCAGCTTCTCGGCGGGGGTGCCCATGATGCGCGTGACCTCCTCGCCGATCGCGGTCATGAGCGACCCCGTCGACCTCGTGATCACCGGCTGGATCTCCGACGAGAGGAACGCGCGCACGGCATTGGTGCTGGCGGCCGTCGCAGCCGTCTTGGCCGCCGCGTTCAGTCCGGCGACGAACGTGCCGAGCCGCGCGGTCGTCGTGGGAGCCGCCGTACCCGCGAGGATCGGACCGACGCGCGCGATGAACGCACTCGCCAGCGACTGCTTGACGTCGTTGGTCACCGTCGCGACGGACATGCTCGCGGGCGCACCGCCCGCGAGCGCCGCCCAACCGGCGGGCAGCGAGGAGAGGTCGCGCAGGATCGAGCCCGACGCGCGCAACGGCGGCACCCGCCCGGTGCGGGAGGCGCCCGCGACCTGGTCGACGACCGCCGAGAGGTCGCCGGCGGAGGCCGGCCCGCCGGCCCACAGCCCGCTCGCCCCGCCGACCGCCGGGCGCCCGTCGGCCGTGAGTCCGGAACTGCCCTCGATCGTGATGTGCATGCCGAGGTTCGCGCCGACATCGACCACGCCCGTGGCCGCTCCGTCGAGCGACGATATGTACAGACGCCGCAGCATCGACTCGATCGGGGCGGGCGCGAACTCGGCGGCCACCGCGGCAGAGGCGGGGGCGGTCGTGTTCGCGGGGTTCCTCGCCGCGGCCGCGAGCGTGCGCGGCACGTACGGCGCCAGTCGCGCCGCGGTCGGCGGAACCGCGATCTGCAGGGCCGCGACGGTCGACGGATCGGCCATCGCGGCACGCACGCTCGCGCCCAGCGCCGCACGAACCGGTCCCTGCGCCCGCAGGAACTGCTGCGAGATCTCGCCGGCGGCGCCGGCGACCCGCGCGTGCAGCTGCGGCACGAGCGACGCGAGGATCATGCGGCGCACGGCCTCCCGGTCGAGGGCCGCGCCCCGCTGGGCCGACGTCGCCGGGTCCATCTGGTGCATGAGGGCGTGCATCTGCGGGTTCGACTGCGAGTACTCGTCGGAGAGGCCGATCAGGTGCCCGTACTCGTGCGCGTAGATCGCCTCGGCGTTCGCGGCCCCGTACGCCGCCACGTTCATGTAGTAGTTGCCGGCGTCGATGGGGTGCGTGTTGCCACCGGCCGCCTGCGTCTGCGGGAAGAGCCGAACGGTCGGGTACCCCTTGTCCTTGCCGCTGAGGTCCCACACCGGCTCGGCTTTGAACCGCAACGGCAGGCGCACCGGACCGCCCTTGTCGGAGGTGAACAGCCCGGCGATCAGGCCCGGCGCGGCACGCTCGCCGACGAGGACCGCACGGTTGTTCCAGTGCCCGGGCGCGGTCGTGCAGGTCGTCACCGCGAACGCACGTCGGGCGTCACCCGCCGGGATGACCCGCTCGGTGTCGGCCACGATCGTTCCGCCCGGGCCCGGAACCGGCGTTCGTGCCTGGTCGACGAAGCGGATGTGCACGGTCGCGGTCGCCACCTCGGGCGAACCGCCGCGGGTCAGGTCGAGGTTGCGTCCCCTTGCGCTGCCGTAGACGGCCGCGCCCGCCGTGCCGGGGGCGACGGGCGCCTGGCGCTGGTTGAAGAGGGTCTCCTGGCGGGAGGGCACGGTGACGGGCACGCGCTGCACCACGGCGGATGCCGCGTGCCGTCGGTCGTGCGCCGGCCCGGCCGTTCGTGCGGCCGGCGCGGCCCGCTGCCGCTCGACCAGCGCGCTCACGGCCCGGTTGCCGGCCGTGCGCTGCAGGGCGACGAGGTCGACGGCCGGGCCCGCCCACGATGCGCCGCCACGGGAGGCAGGCGCGGCGTGCGCGGTTCGCATGCTCGACGTGCGAACCGGGGCGGCCTGCTTCGCTGCGACCGGGGTCACCCCTCCAGAGTGGCCCTCCGAGCCGCCGATCGGAAGCGGCGATGCCCGATGGGGCACGACCATGTGCCCGTACGCGCGTGCGGGCCTATGATGCCCGCAGAAGGATCTTCCGGCGGCGTGAGCGGCGAAGGGAGCCGAAGATGTGCAGGTGGCTGGCGTACTCGGGCGAGCCGATCCGACCCGCCCTGCTCATCCTCGAGCCGCGTCACTCGCTCGTCGCGCAATCGCTGAACTCGCCGCTCGGCGCGGAGACGGTCAACGGCGACGGGTTCGGGGTCGGCTGGTACCCGTCGACCGGGATCGAGAAGCCCGAGCCCGCCCTCTTCCACAGCATCGAACCGGCCTGGCACGACGAGAACCTGCGCGAACTGACCCGCGCGATCGAGTCGCCGCTGTTCTTCTCGCACGTGCGGGCCGCAGCCGGTCCGCCGATCCAGCAGACGAACTGCCACCCGTTCCGGCACGGGCGCTGGCTCTTCATGCACAACGGGGTGATCGCGCATCACGCGCGCCTGCGTCGGGACCTGATGCTCGCGCTCGATCCGGAGCTGTTCCCGCTGGTGCACGGGTCGACGGATTCCGAGGTGGTCTTCTACCTCGCGATCACCTACGGGCTCCAGGAGGATCCGATCGCGGGCCTCGGCCGGGCCCTCCGCAGGATCGAGGAGATCGGTCGCGCGCACGGCGTGCCGGAGACGGTGCAGGGCACGTTCGCCGTCGCCGACGGCGAGACGCTCTGGGCGTTCCGCTACTCGACGTCGCACCGGTCGCGCACGCTCTACTACTCGGTCGACATCCCCACGTTGCAGGGGATGTACCCCGAGGTCGAACGGCTTCGCCTCTTCGGCGCCGAGGCGCGGGTCGTCGTCTCCGAGCCGCTGAACGACCTCCCCGGCGCGTTCCTCGAGGTGGAGGAGGCGACGGTGCTGACGCTCGACGCGGACGGCTTCCGCGAGGAGGCCTTCCTGCGGGAGCCGGCCTAGCGACGCATCCGCTGCCCGATCGCGCACGCCTCGCTACCCGCACGCCCGTCCCGGCGGACAGCGCCGCCCCGCGGCATCCGTTCGATGCTGAACCCGAGCATGCGAACCGCTGCGAACCGCGAAGGAGCATCCGATGCCCACCTATCTCTCTCCAGGCGTGTACGTGCAGGAGATCGAGGCTGCGACGAGGCCCATCGAGGGCGTCGGAACCGCGGTCGCGGCCTTCGTCGGCATGGCACCGAAAGGCCCCGAGAACACCCCGACGCTCGTGTCGAACTGGACCCAGTTCGTCGACACCTTCGGCGGGCTGTATCCGGGCGCGTATCTCGCGTACTCGGTGTACGGGTACTTCCTGAACGGCGGCGGCAACTGCTACGTCGTGCGCATCGGCACGGCCCCGGCCGGTGGCGGCGGCGGCAAGGGCGGAGGCAAGCGCGGTGAGCCGAAGTCGCTCGCCTCGGGGCCGCAGACCGCCGCGATCGGCAACTACGTCTTCACGGCGAAGAACGCCTCGCCGAACGCCAAGCCCATCACGGTGGAGATCGCCGACCCGGGCGGCGAGGAGCCCGAGGAGGGCGCCTTCAAGGTCGTCATCACGGTCGACGGGCGCTCGCCGGAGACGTACGAGCAGGTCTCGCCGAAGCCCGACAGCGCCGCCTACGTGGTCACGAAGGTGACGGCCGACTCCAAGCTCGTGACCGTCGAGGAACGCGACCCGGCCTCGGCCGGCGTCACGCCGCGCACCGGCACGTTCGAACTCGCCGTGCCGGAGCCCGAGGAGCAGCCGATCGTGCTCGACGGCATCTCGGCGGCGAACTACATCGGCAGCCCCGCCGACCGCACGGGCTTCGGCGGCCTCGAGGAGATCGAGGAGGTCACCATGGTGGCCGTTCCCGACCTCATGGCCGCCTACGAGCAGGGCGCGGTCACGCTCGAGGTCGTGAAGGCCGTGCAGCTCGCGGTCATCGCGCACTGCGAGCTCATGGGCGACCGCATGGCGATCCTCGACCCGCCGCCGGCCCTCTCGGCGCAGGAGGTGCGCGAGTGGCGTCGAACGGGCGCGGGCTACGACTCGAAGTTCGCGACGCTCTACTACCCGTGGATCAAGGTGCTCGACCCCGTGACCTCGACGAACCGGTTCATGCCGCCGTCCGGCCACATGGCCGGGGTGTGGGCGCGCAACGACGCCGAGCGCGGCGTGCACAAGGCGCCCGCGAACGAGGTCGTGCGCGGTGCGGTCGAGCTCGCGACGCAGCTGACCCGCACCGAGCAGGAGCTACTGAACCCGATCGGCGTGAACGCCATCCGGGCGTTCCCGGGCCGTGGGCTCCGCATCTGGGGGGCGCGCACCCTGTCGAGCGATCCGGCCTGGCGGTACGTCAACATCCGTCGCCTCTTCAACTACCTCGAGAAGTCGATCCTCGGGGCGACCCAGTTCGCGGTGTTCGAGCCGAACGACGAGGCGCTGTGGGGCAAGCTCCGGCGCTCGATCTCGGCGTTCCTCGTGAACGAGTGGCGCAAGGGGGCGCTCTTCGGAGCGACCGCCGACCAGGCGTTCTTCGTCAAGTGCGACGAGGAGACCAACCCGGCCGAGGTCATCGACGCCGGCCAGGTCGTCTGCCAGATCGGCGTGGCGCCCGTGAAGCCCGCGGAGTTCGTGATCTTCGAGCTCTCGCAGTTCTCGGGCGGCACGAGCCTCGTCAACGAGTAGTCCCGACCCGCACGCATCGACCACCTCACCGAATAGGAGCACATCATGGGACTCGCAGATGCGATGGACTCGTCACCGGCCTACGCCTTCAAGGTCACCATCGACGGCATCGAGGTGCCGAAGGTCACCGAGGTGTCGGGCCTGAAGAACGAGGTCGACAAGATCGAGCTGAAGCAGCAGCTCGCCGACGGCAAGTACGTCGTCCGCCAGCTCATGGGCCGCCCGAAGGCGGGCGAGTTCACGGTCACGCGCGGCCTCACCGACTCGAAGACGATCACCGACTGGCTGACCAAGGTCATGACGGGCGACGTCGCGGGCTCGCGCAAGACCGCGGCGGTCGAGCTGCTCGACTACGCGGGCGCCTCGCTCAAGAAGTACGAGTTCACCAACTGCTGGGTGCGCAGCGTCGAGGTCAACTCGCTGAAGGCGGGCGCGACCGAGCAGGCCACCGAGAAGTTCACGGTCTGCTACGACGAGTCGAAGGTGGTGTGACGTGCAGCGCGTCATCGCGACCCGCCCGACCGAGGTGGCGGATGCCGCGGGGGCGACGGGTTCGCCCTCCGCGGCCGACGACGGGGTGATGCGCACCGAGTTCGCCTTCGAACTGCCACGGGGATTCGTCGGACAGGACGGCACCGTGCACCGGCGCGGGGTCATGCGCCTCGCGACGGCCCGTGACGAGCTGCTGCCGCTCTACGACGCCCGCGTGCAGGAGAACCCGGCGTACACGACCGTGGTGCTGCTCGGCAGGGTGATCACGTCGCTCGGGTCGCTCGGATCGATCGACGCGTCGATCGTCGAGAACATGTTCGCCTCGGACGTCGCGTTCCTGCAGGACTTCTACCGCCGGGTCAACGCCGAGGGGCACACGCGCATCGCCGTGACGTGCCCGGAGTGCGCGCACCGGTTCACGGCCGACCTCGCGGGCGGTCGCCTGGGGGAATCATGACGTACTCGACCGACCGCATCCATGAGGAGGTCGCGTACGTCGCCTATCACTTCCACTGGTCGCTCGACGAGATCCTCGACATGGAGCACGCGGAGCGTCTGCGCTACGTGCGCGAGATCGCGGCGATCAACACCAGGCTCGCAGAGGAGCGGTGATGAGGTGGCCGTGGCAGCGCGTCGCGGCGGATGACGGGGATCGGGCGCAGCGAGCCGACCCGGCGACGGGCGGCGCCGCGCAGCAGGATGTCGCGCCCCGAGCCGTCGCGCCCCGAGCCGTCGCGCCGCCGGAGCACTCGCCCGCCGGGTGGGCGTTCCTGCCGCCCCTGCAGCGCGAGATCGCGCAGGCGCCGCCGGCGACGCTGCGAGCTGGGTGGATCGAGGCGCTGCCCACGCGGGCCGTGCCGAGCCGCGTCGCGGGGCTCACGCACGTGGTCGACTCGTCGGCGCCGTCGGGCACCGTGGCCGTCGCGCCGGACGAGCTCGGCGAACCCGTGCAGCGCGCCGTCGTCGCCGACCTCACGCTGCGGCCCCCGCGCACGGCGGCCGAGTCGGCGCGCGAGCGGGCTACGGCCGTGCAGCGCCTGGCGGTCGCGGGCGCACCTGCCGGTCAGGGCGGGCGGATGCCGGTGGCGGGCGACGCACCGAATGCCTCAGCGGTCGACGGCGGGCCGGGTCCGAGCTGGTCGGAGGCCGCACCTCCGATCGAGGTTCCGCTCGTCGATGCTCCGCTCGTCGAGGCGCCGGCGGCCGTGACGCCGCTCGGGGGTGAGGGCTCGGGGGAGACCCCGCCCGCGCACGACCTGCACGAGCCGGGCGCGGCCGAGGAGCCCCCCGCGCACCCCGTCGCGCCCGACCTGGTGCTGCCGAGCGTGCAGCGCAGCGTCGCGGCGTCGACGGATCGGGCCGGCGGTTCCGTGGGGGCAGCCGAGGAGCGGGCTGCCGATGGGATCGTGCTTCCGGATGCCGCGACGGGAGTGATCGGGACGACCGGCGCCGCGACATCCGACCAGCTCGTGGCCTCGACCGAGCCGACTCTCATCGAGACGCCGACCATCGGAGAGCCGGCGGCCGAACGCGACCAGGGCCGGTTCGGGCTCGCCCCGCCGCTGCCGAGCGCTCGCGCCTCTGCCATTCCGCCCGGTTCGGCGGTGCAGCGCTCGACCCCGTCTGAGGACCACGGGTCGATGGGCGTTCCCGCGTCGCCGCAGCGGCGGTTCGGACTGGGGGCCCCGCTGCCGCGCGGAGTCGAGCCGACGCCGGTGCAGCGCTCGCACGCGGACTCCGGCACCGGCCGCGAAGGCGGGCCGGCGGGCCGCGGCACGGCGGACGACGCCCCGCCGCGATCGTCGATGCCCTCGAAGCCGCTGCAGCGCGAGGCGGTCGCGGCGCCCGAGTCGGCGGCCGCGTCGCGCCCCGCTCCGCCGGAGCCCGCAGGAGAGCCGGGTGCCGACCGCGCAGACGGCTCCGCGGGCGACCTCGCCGGGGAACGGTCGGTCGGCCTCGGCCTCGGCGGCGGGGGAGTCGGCGGCGCGCTCGCCGATGGGTTCGGTGCAGGCGACCGATCGCCGGTCGACTGGGTCGCGCCCGTGGACCTGACGCTGCAGCGCACGGGCCCGGAGCCCGCAGGCCTCGACGGCGCCTCGCACGGGGGCGCGGCTGCTTCCGCCCTGACCGCCGTCGACGGCACCGGGCTGGAGGCGACCGCCTCAGCAGCAGCCCCGGCAGCGGCAGCTCCGACAGAGGCCGCCCCGACAGGGGCCGACCCGACGGACGCCCGCTCGGCCTCGACCGACCCGACGTCGGCCCCGCCGCACGTGCCGGAGCCTCAGATCGTGCCGCTCATCGCCCAGCGGGCGCTCGACAGCTCGTTCGACCGGGTCGACGCTCCGGTCGGCGGGGTTCGCCCGCGGGCCGTGCCCGCGACCGCGGTCGTGGTGCAGCCGCAGTTCGACGGTCGCGGCGGGTCGGGGGCGCAGCCCGCTCCGACCACGATCGGCGCGAGGGCGGCGGTGGCATCGTCGACGGCGTCGGTGCAGCGGGAGCGCGCGAGCAGCGGAGCCCCGGCACGGCTCGGCGCCGGAGCGTCGCCAGCTGCGCATTCCGATCCGGGAGCGCACCTCGCCCCACCGGCCCTCGGCACGGTCGTGCAGCGCGAGGGCGAATCCGACGGCGGCGCAGCGTCGACCGCCTCGGGCGGGGTGTTCGCCTGGTTCCGTCGGCAGTTCGGCGGGTCGACGCCCGCGGCCCCGACGCCCGAGCAGGCCGGACGCGCGCTCGCCGAGGTCGCGGGCGAAGACCCGGTGGCCGCCGCTCAGGGCGCCGTGCAGGGCGCCGAGGCTGCGGGCCGGGGCGCCGCGGACGCGGTGATGCCCGACGGCGCGGTGCCGGGGCTTCCGCTCGCGGGCGCCGGGCTTCAGGGTCTCGGCCAAGGGCTCGGCCAGGGCCTCGGCATCGGCTCCGCGGCGCAGGCGATGTCGCAGGCCGCTTCGGTGATCGCCCCACCCGCGCCTCCGGCGCTGCCGCAACTGCCGGTCGCCGCGAACCCGCTGCGCGGTGCGCAGGAGGCGATGCAGGGGGCGGGCCTCGGCGGCCTGCCGATGGGCGCGGGCGCGATGCTGCAGGGGGTCGGCGCGCCGGCATCCGTCGTCGACGCCGTCTCGTCCGCGGGCGGCGCGAGCGACGACGGGGGAGCCTCGAACGGCGGCTCCGCACCCGGCGGAGCGGGAGCCTCGGGCGGAGCGGGAGCCGCGGCAGCCGCGGGAGTGGCGGGAGCGGGCGGTGCCGCGGGCGCCGTCGACACCTCGCCTGCCGGCATCGAGACGCTGGCCGCCAGGCTGTACGGCCCGCTCGCGCGCCGGCTCAAGGCCGAGTTGCTGCTCGATCGGGAACGCCGCGGCATCCGGATCGATGGAATCTGAGACCACGACGGCAGGGCCGGCTGCCGCACGAGACATGGACGCATGAAGGGAAGGGGATCGGCATGATCGACGTCATCGAAGACGCGAAAGTCGCCGTCGGCGTCAGCTACCTCGTGACGATCGACGGCGAGTCGCTCGGCGCGTTCGCGAGCTGCGACGGGCTCGGAGTCGAGGTCGTGCTCGAATCGCGCGAGGAGGGCGGCAACAACAGCTTCGTCTGGCAGCTGCCGACGAGGCTCAAGTTCTCGAACGTGAAGCTGTCGCGGCCCGTCGGCAAGGGCACCTCGCAGCCGATTCTCGCGTGGATCGCCAAGGCGCCGTCGCTCGAGCCCAGCAACGCCGAGATCCAGGCGCAGAACGCGTACGGCGAGAAGATCGCGACCTGGCACCTGCAGCGCGTGGTGCCCGTGCGCTGGACAGGCCCGTCGCTCACCGCCGACCAGCCGAAGGTGCTCACCGAGACCCTCGAGCTGGCCCACCACGGCCTCGACGCGGAGTGAGGTGCCCCGATGCCCGTCACCAAGACCGACACCACGAGCGCGAGCCTCACGCACGCCGAGCTCGAACTGCTCGAACCCGGCAAGACGCCGGGGGTGCCGGGCGCGCCGATCGGGGCGATCCAGTTCCAGATGAACCCCAAGGAGCTGACGATGGCGAAGTCGGCGAGCTGGAAGACCGAGAAGCAGAAGAAGGCGTCGTCGGCGCCGCCCGCGACCTATCAGGGCCCCGAGGCGCAGAAGCTGTCGGTCGAGATGTTCTTCGACGACACGGCCGGCGGCAGCGGCGACAGCGTCGTGCAGCGGGTCGAGAAGCTCTTCCAGGCCTGCGCGCCGACGAAGGACTCCAAGCGCAGCGACAAGCCGTCGGCCCCGTGGGTGCGGTTCAAGTGGGGCGTGCTGTCGGGGTTCGTCGGGTACATCAAGTCGGTCTCGGCGAAGTACACGCTGTTCTCGCCGACCGGCACCCCGTTGCGGGCGGTTTGCACGGTCGCGCTCGAGGAGATCGCCGAGGAGCCGGGCAAGCAGAACCCCACCTCGGGCGGACTGCGCCCGCGACGCGTGCACACGATCCGCGAGGGCGACACACTCGCCGCGATCGCCTACCGCGAGTACGGGAGCGCCGCGATGTGGCGCGTGCTCGCCGAGGTCAACGGCATCGACGACCCCATGCGCCTCGCGCCGGGCCGACCCGTGTTCCTCCCGTCGGCCGACGAGCTCTCGCAGCCCGCCTCGGTCGACGTCGCTCGCCGGGAGGTCGCGCATGCCGGCCGTTGACACGTTCACGAGCCTGCTGCTCGTCTCCGTCGGCGGGCGTCCGCTGCCGGCGACGGTGTCGAGCCTGCTCGTCGAGGGGCGGGTGACGGATGCCGCGAACCTGCCCGATTCGTTCGAGCTCGAGTTCATCGACGCGGGCGGCACCGTGCTCGTCGACGGGGGGTTCGAGATCGGCGTGGCCGTCGTGCTCACCGTCTCGGAGAACGGGTCGCAGGGGCCGCAGCGCCTGCTCGACGGCGAGGTGACGGCGATCGATCGCGAGGATGTCGCGGGGTCGTTGCGCACGCGCGTGCGCGGGTTCGACCGGTCGCACCGCCTCTCGCGGGGCCGACGGGTCGCCGCGTTCGTCGACATGACCGTGGCCGACATCGTGCGCAAGGTCGCGATGGGCGCCGGTGTGCGGGTCTCCCGCATCGAGGTGCCGGTGAGCTCGGTCATGAAGCACGTCACGCAGGACAACGTGAGCGACTGGGTCTTCCTGAAGCGGCTCGCGGATGCCTCGGGCTGCACGTTCTCGGTGACCGAGCAGGGGCTCGTCTTCACGCCGCGCACCCTCGCGAACGAGGCGCCCGCGGGCGCCGAGTCGGCACGCGACGACCCCGTCGTGATCGAGCACGGCATGAACACGATCCGGCTCACCTCGACCGTGACGGCCGCGAGCCAGGTCTCGGGTGTCGAGGTGCGCGGGTGGGACCCGAAGCAGAAGAAGGCCGTGATCTCGAAGGCGAAGCCCGAGACGCGGTCGGTGGACCTCGGGTCGTTGAAGCCGGAGAAGGTGGCGAAGGCCTTCTCCTCGCCCGAGTACCTCAGCCCCACGGGCGACGGCGTTCCGAACACGCAGGACGTGCGGGCGAAGGCGGTCGCCGACCGCATCGCGGGCGGGTTCGCCGAGGTCGAGGCGCGCGTGCTCGGCAACTCGCACCTGCACTCGGGCACCGCCGTCTCGCTCAAGGGGTACGGCGCGCCATTCGACGGCCGGTACACCGTCTCGGAGGCCGTGCACGAGTTCTCGGCGGAGGCCGGCTACACGACCACGGTCGTCGTGAGCAATGCGTCGGACCGGTCGCTGCTCGGCCTCGCGAGCGGCGGAACGCTCGGTGGCGCCTCGACCGGTGACCCGGCATCGCGCATGCCCGGCGTCGTGTCGGCTCTCGTGAGCGACATCGACGACCCCGAGAACGCGGGCCGGGTGAAGCTCGCCTTCCCGTTCCTCTCCGACGACTACGTCAGCGGCTGGGCGCGCACGGTGCAGTTCGGCGCGGGCGACAAGCGCGGCGCGGTCTTCATGCCGGAGGTGGGCGACGAAGTGCTCGTCGCCTTCGAGGGCGGCAGGTTCGACCGGCCCTACGTGATCGGCAGCCTCTACAACGGACGCGACGAGCCGAAGACGGGATGGGGCGAGTCGGTCAAGGGCGGCAAGGTCGAGCGGCGCTCGTTCACCTCGCGCACCGGCATGGAGGTCGTGTTCGTCGAGCAGTCCGGCACCGAGACGCTCACCGTCTCGACGACCGACGGCAAGCAGCGCATCACCCTCACCCAGACCGGGCAGAAGGGCATCGAGATCATCTCCGAAGGCCCCGTCACGGTCACGGCGAAGGCCGATGCGACGGTCAAGGCCGACCAGGGCAAGTTGGCGATGTCGGGCCAGAGCGTGCAGATCAAGGCCACGGGCGAGCTCTCGATCGAGGGTGCGACGCTCGCGCTCAAAGGCACGCAGTCGGCCGAGGTCAAGGCCGCCATGCTCACGCTCAAGGCCGACGCGACCGCCGAGCTGTCGGCATCCGGCATCACGACGGTCAAGGGATCGATGGTCAAGATCAACTGAGAGGTGGGGCGGATGTCTCGAGAGTTCGTCGGGCACGGCTGGGCGTTCCCTGTGCACGCCGATGCGACGGGTCGCATCGCGCTCACGTCGGACGAGCGCGAGATCGAGGAGAGCATCCGGCTGATCCTCGCGACCGCCCCGGGCGAGCGCCCCATGCGCCCGGAGTTCGGGTGCGCGGTGCACGACTACGTGTTCGCGCCGGCCGATGCCTCGACCGCGGGCGCCATGGGCGTCGCGGTGCGCGCCGCCCTGCGCTTCTGGGAGCCCCGCATCGAGCTCGGCGAGGTGACGGTCTCGCTCGAGCACGCGCACGAGGGCGTCATGTACATCGACGTCGGCTACACGATCCTCGGAACCAACGACCCGAGGAACCTCGTCTTCCCGTTCTACGTGATCCCGCAGGAGCAAGGAGCGCCGTCATGAACCTGCCAGCACCGAACCTCGACGACCGACGCTTCCAGGACCTCGTCGACGACGCGAAGCGGCTCGTCGCGCTGCGCTGCCCGGAGTGGACCGACCACAACGTGTCGGATCCCGGCGTCACGCTCATCGAGGCCTTCGCGTTCATGACCGACGAGCTGCTCTATCGGCTGAACCGCGTGCCCGACCGGCTCTACCTCGCCTACCTCGACCTGCTCGGCGTCAAGCTCTTCCCGCCGGCCAACGCGAGCGTCGACCTCGTGTTCTGGCTCTCGGCGCCGCGCGAGGAGACCGTCGTCGTTCCGGCCCGGTCGGAGGCCGGCACGCCGCGCACCGAGACGAGCGAGGCGATCGTGTTCACCACCGTCGATGAGCGGGAGATCCCTCCCCGCACGCTGGTGCGCATCGGCAGCCAGCCCGCCGGCGGCGACCCGTGGGTGCGCGACACGAACCTGCAGGGCGAGGAGCTCGACGCGTTCCAGAAGGCGCCGGTCATCGGCGACGCGCTGCTGTTCGGGCTCGACGAGCCCGCGCCCGGGCTGGCGATCGCCCTGCACCTCGACTGCGCGGTGCGCGGCGTCGGCGTCGACCCGCTCGATCCGCCCATCGTGTGGGAGGCATGGTGCGGTTCGGAGTGGCGCGCCTGCGATGTCGTGCGGGATGTCACGGGCGGCCTCAACCGCCGGGGCGACGTGGTGCTCGTGGTACCGGCGGGGCACGTCGCATCCGTCGTCGCGGGGGAGCGGGCCGGATGGATCCGCACGCGGCTCGAGGAGCGGGATGCTGACGTGCCCACCTACAGCGCCTCGCCGCTCGTGCGGTCGGCCGCGGCCGACACGGTCGGGGCGGTCGCGCACGCGATCCACGCGAGCACGGTCGACGACGAGATCCTCGGGCTCAGCGAGGGCGTGCCAGGGCAGGAGTTCGCGCTCGCCGTGAGCCCGGTCGTCGACGACGGCGCCCCGTTCGTCGTCGAGGTCGGCACGGGCTCCGAATGGGCGGAGTGGGCCGAGGTCGAGGAGTTCGCCGACCAGGATGCCGACGCCAGGGTCGTGCGGGTCGACCGCACGCGTGGCGTGGTCACCTTCGCACCGGCGGTGCGCGAAGACGACGGACGGCTGCGGCACTACGGCGCCGTGCCGCCCAAGGGCGCGCCGATCCGCGTGCCGCGCTACCGCGTCGGCGGCGGTGCGCGCGGCAACGTCGCGCCGGGCGCGGTGTCGGTGCTGCGCTCGACGGTGCCGTTCGTGAACCGCGTCGAGAACCGACGCGCGGCGCACGACGGCGTCGACGGGGAGACCGTCGACGAGGCCAAGGCCCGCGGACCCCTCACGCTGCGCACGCTCGACCGGGCGGTCACGCTCGAGGACTACGAGCAGCTCGCGAAGCGCGTCGCCCCGTCGATCGCGCGCGTCAAGGCGGTCGCCGCGACGGGCAGGGGCTCGGAGCAGGGCGTGCGCCTCCTCGTGGTGCCCGCGGCCGCCCGCGCCGCCGACGGGCGCGTCGAGTTCGCCGACCTGATCCCCTCCGAGGAGGTGCTCGCGCTGCTGGCAGACGACCTCGACCACCGTCGAACGGTCGGCGCGAGGCTCGCGATCGAGCCGCCCCTCTACCAGGGCATCACGATCGTCGCCAAGCTCATCGCGAAGCCCCGCGTGGCGACCGAACGCCTGCGCGACGACGCGGTCGCCGCGCTCTACGGCTACTTCGACGCGGCGGGCGGCGGCGCCGACGGCGGCGGGTGGCCGTTCGGGCGGCCGGTGCTCGCCGGCGAGGTGTACGCCGTGCTGCAGTCGCTGCCGGGCACGGAGCTCGTCGACGAGGTGCTGCTGTTCGGCGCGGACCCGGTCACCGGCAAGCGCGGCGATCCGGTGCAGCGCATCGACCTCGAGCCCGACGCGCTCGTCTTCGGGTTCGAGCATCGCGTTCGCGTGACGGCGGGGGTGTGACGTGCGCGGCCTGGTGCCCCGGCTGGAGAACCCGTCGCCCTACGTCACGCGGCTGCCCGCGGTGCTGCAGGAGGACGAGTTCCTGCAGCGCTGGCTGACGGCGTTCGACGCGTCGATCGCCCCCGTCATCTCGGTGCTCGACAACCTCGACGCCTACGTGCGACCCGGTACGACGCCCGTCGACTTCCTCGACTGGCTCGCGACGTGGGTCGACGTCGAGCTCGACGAGGAGTGGTCGGTCGACCAGCGACGCCGGGTCGTCGCCGACGCCGCGGGCCTGCACCGGCGGGCCGGCCGGTTCGACGGCGTGCTCGAGACCGTGCAACTGATCGCCGGACCGGATGCCTCGGTCGAGGTCGCCGAGAGCGGGGGCACCTCGTGGTCGGCAACCGCCCACGGCCCGCTGCCCGGATCGCCCGACGGCGCCGTGCGCATCACGGTCGCGGTGCCGCGGCTCGGCGACCGCGCCGAGGTGCTGCGCCGTCGGCTCGACCGGGCGGCACGACGGGTCGTTCCCGCCCACATCCGCACCGAGATCGAGATCACGGAGGCGTGACATGGCCGACGGCATCGTGTGCGACGAGTGCGGCGCGCAGAACGAGGCGGGCGACGACTTCTGCGGGCAGTGCGGGGCGTACCTCGCCTGGGAGCGGCCGGCGTCGACGGATGCCGCGGCGTCGGCGCCGTTCGAGCCGGAGCCCGGGCCGGAGCCGGAGCCCGTGCCGGAACCGGAGCCCGTGCCCGAGCCCGAGGCGGAACCGGAGCCGGAACCGGAACCCGAGCCTGTACTGGAACCGGTCCCGGAGCCGGAGCCCGTGCCTGAGCCGGTGCCGCAGCCCGAACCCGAACCCGAACCCGAACCCGAGCCTGTGCTGGAACCGGAACCGGTACCCGAGCCAGAGCCAGAGCCGGAGTCGGTCCCGGAGCCGGAACCCGAGCCAGAACCGGTCCCGGAGCCCGAGCCGGTCACCCGCCGCTCCCGGCGCGAGGCGAGGCACCAGCGGGCGGCGGAACCCGAGCTCGCGGCGAACACATCGGCGTCGGCGACGACCACGGCAGCGGCGGCCGCCGTGCCTGCTGCGGTCGCCGCGGCATCCGTTCCTCCTCCCTCGATCTCGACGTCTGCCGTCGTCGCCCCTGAGGCGACGGTGCCGCAGCCCACGGCCCCCAAGCCCGCAGCTTCGAAACCCACGGTCCCGCAGGCGATGGCCCCGACGAACGCCCCGGCAGCTCGCAAGCCGACCGCGGTGCCGGCGCGCCCGGTCAAGCGCGCGCCCGGCCCGCTCGACGCGCCGAAGCCGGGCGACCTCGTCTGCCCGAAGTGCGGTGCCGGCAACACGCCCGGCCGGCACTTCTGCCGGCGATGCGCCGCACCCCTGGAGGTCGAGCCCGACCGATCGCTGCCCGCGTCGCGGCAGGCCGCAGCGGGCACGCGGCCGAAGCGTCGCCGCCGGTTCCGGATCGGGTGGCTGGTCACGCTGGTCGTCATCGCGGCCGCGCTCTGGGCCGGGTGGATCTTCCGCGGTGCGATCAGCGGGTTCGTCGCCTCGGCGGCCGACCGGGTCATCGACTCGAGCGCGCGCAACCCGTCGGGCCTCACGGCGTCGAGCTCGGCTGAGGGCCGCACCCCCGAGCTCGCGCACGACGGCTTCTCGGACCTCTCGTGGGCGCCGGCGCCGACGGGCCCGGCGGTCGGCGAGTGGCTCGACGCGACGTTCGACACCCCGTTCCGGCTCGTGGCCGTGCAGGTCTCGCCGGGCGCCTCGGTCGAGCAGGCCGACTTCCTCGCGCAGGCGCGGCCGTCGTCGATGCTCGTCACGACCACGGACTCGTCGGGCGCGACCCACGACCTGCGCATCAAGCTCGCCGACGAACCCGGTCCGCAGCGATTCGAGGTCGGCGTCGACGGCGTCGTGGCGGTGCGGTTCACGATCGAGGGCGCATACGGGGCCTCGCCCGACACGCACGTCGCGGTCGCCGAGGTCGAGTTCACCGGCAGGTGACGGATGCCGCGGGCGGCCGTTCCCGGCGCCCGCCGCCCGCGTTCACTCCGCGCCGAGCGCCTCGCGCATCGAGCGGTACCCCTCCTCGGCGCGGCGCGCGGCGATGACGTCGCCCGCGCGATCGTGCATCGCGACGAGCGTGCGCCAGGAGTCGTCCAGCCACGGATCGATCTCGACCGCTCGCCTGGCCATGGCGACGGCGGCGTGCTGGTCGCCGAAGTGCGAGTGCAGGTGCGCGAGCGAGGAGGCGGCCTCGCCCGCGCGGTGCCGGTAGCGCTCGCGCGCGCCGACCGCCCACTCGGCGGGTCCGTCCTCGGGGAGCACGTCGCCTCGGTACAGCTCGAGCGCGGCGACGAGGCGATCCCGCGCGATGCCCGGGTCGCGCCGGGCCTTGGCGATCGCCGCCTCGCTGAGGTGCTCGTCGAAGCCCGCCAGGTCGCAGTCGCGGCTCTCGGCGATGCCGAGCCGGTACGCCTCGCCGACGCGTTCGACGATGCCGCCCTGCCGCCCCGATGCGGGCAGCATGCGGCGGAGGCTCGAGACGCTCACGTGCAGCGCGTGCAGCGCCGACTCGCTGCCGAGATCGGTCCAGAGCAGGTCGGCGATGAGCTCCCGGTGCAACGGTGCGCCGGCGTTGAGCGCGAGCATGCGCAGCAGCATGCGCGCCTGCGGGCGCACGAGCCTGAGGTCCGCCTCGACGCCGTCGAGCTGCAGCCGGAACCCGCCGAAGCACCCCACCGCGACGCGCACCCCCTGCCGGTCGGTGGTCTCGATGCGCGGCCGCGGCTGCCTGGGCAGGGCCGACGGGAGCCTGGGCAGCCCGGTCTCGATCGCGATCCGGCGTGCGATCGCGGCGTGCGCGGCCGCGGCAGCCGGGTCGCTCGTGCGCACGGCGACCGCTGCCTCGAGCAGCGCCCGCGGTCCCGGCATCCGCTCGGTGATCGTCGCGGCGTCGACCGACGCGATGAGCTCCGACGCCCTGGGGCTGCCCGTGACCGCGGCCCCGACGGCGGCCATGGCGCGGCACCAGACCGCGGCCTCCGTGTACCCGAACCGCTCGCACCGCCCGGCGAACTCGATCGTGCGGTCGACCTCGAAGATGCCCCGGCGAAAGCGGTGCAGCACGTCGATCGCACTCACGGCGCACGATCCGACGTCGTCGCCGCGCGCCTCGAACTGGTCGACGACCTGGCTCACGGTGCCCCGTTCGCGTACGGTCGTGAGCGCGGCGATCGCGCCGCGCGCGAGGCGGGCGAGGCCCCCGAGCCCGTGGTCGACGCACTGGCGCTCGAGCGCGAGCAACCCGTCGAGCGTCTCGGCGGGACCGGCGGTCGTCGCCCGCACCACGAGCAGCAGGAGGCGGGCCTTGCAGCGGTCGGACGCGGCCTCGGCGGAACGGGCCGCGCGGCGGAGGATCGGCACCGAGCCCGCGAGGTCGCCGCGACCGATGCGCATGCCCGCCTCGGCCAGCAGGGGGCGACGCGGCGTCGGTCCGGCGGCGCGGCGGTCTGCGGATGCCGGGCCGGCGCCGTCGGCGGCCACGATGCCGTCCGTGCCGCCCACGTCGGTCGGGACGAGTCGATCGTCGCTCGCGGCCCTGGCGAGAGCGGCGGCGATGCCGGTGGACCGGCGCGCGAGGCGCGTCGGCGGCCGCTCGACCCAGAGCGCCGCACCCAGCCGCGCATCGGCGTCGTCCCGGAGCAGGTCGTCGAGCTCGCCCCACTCGCGTCCGGCCGCGAGCGCATCGGCGGCCTCCGTGGTGGCCCCCTCGTGGAGCAGCAGGTCGGTCGCGGCCCGCACGGCGCGCGAGCGCGTGCGGGGGGCCATGCGGTGCAGCAGGTGCCGGCGCAGCATCGGGGGCAGGGCCTTGCGGCCGCCGTCGTGGCGCGTGTGCATCACGACGCCCGCATCCAATGCGGCGAGCAGCGCGGAAGCCTCCTCATGACCGAGCAGGCCCGCGATCCGCGCCAGGTCGAGCTGCGGCAGCGGGCTCGACGCCGTCAGCGCGTCGAGGAGCGGCGGCGGCAGCTCGGCGAGCACCTCCTCGATCCAACCGGCGGCCACGTCGCCCTCGACCGCGTCGCTCAGCCACGCGTCGAGCTCCTCGTCGGTCTCCGCCTCGGCCGAGATCGCGAGCTCGTGCACGAGCCGTGCCCACCCGCCCGTCTCGCGGCGAACTCGCGAGCCGATCTCCGGGTCGATGCGCCGCCGGCAGACCGACCGGAACACGGCGGCGACCTCCGGCAGCCGCAGAGCCAGCGACGATGCCGGAACGACGCAGTCCCGGTCGATCGAGAACGACGGCGGCCGTCGCGACACGACGATCAGTCGGTCCAGGGCGGATGCCGCGACGAACTCCTCGAGCACGACCTCGGCGGCCGTGCCGATGACGTGCTGCGCGTCGTCGACGGCGAGGGTGCCGCTCGAACCCGCCGCGGCCTCGTGCAGTGCCCGACGTGCGACATCCGGATCGCTCCAGTCGCGCGCCGCCTCGACGAGCGACCCGTCGGCCTCGACGACGAGCCGGTGCGCCAGCGTCGACTTGCCGCTGCCGGGCGCCCCGATCACGTAGGTCACGTCGTGCGAACCCGGCGCACCGCCGGGCACGCCCGCAGACGGTGGATCCGATTCCGCCGGGCCGGGCGCCGGACCGGAATCGCGCACAGGCGCAGTCATCGAGAACACCGTCACCCCCAATTGACGGACCGCTCGGGAATGCGTCGAGGCTACCCCGCGCCCAAGGCTTCCGGAATCGGTGGTGCCACTGATCGGGACGACCGGAATGTCCCCAGTTCGGGGGTGCTCGGGTGCCCGGGATCTCCTCGGGCGACCGTGGTTCGGAACATGGCCCGGGAGGTGATATCCTCTTCAGGTTGCCGATTACGGCACACGCCCCGATAGCTCAGTGGTAGAGCACTTCCATGGTAAGGAAGGGGTCGTCAGTTCAATCCTGACTCGGGGCTCGGTTTTCTTCGGTTCGGCTTCACGGCGGGGCCGGTGAAGCCTTCCCGGCGGGGTAGCTCAGGTGGTTAGAGCACACGGCTCATAATCGTGGTGTCGCGGGTTCGAGTCCCGCCCTCGCTACAACAGGCCCGGACTTCACAGAAGTCGCGGGCCTTTTGCGTTTCCAGGCGGCCTGCGCCCCGCGCCCCGCAGGTCCACTCGTTCAGATCGAGCTGGACCGATCCGTTCCCAGCGCCTCGCCAGATACCCCCTGGGTATTCTGGAACGTCGGTCCGAGACGATCGAACCGGCATCTCGAGAAGGAGCGAACCCGAGCATGTGCAGCGCCATCACCTGTCGAACCTGCGGCAAGACGACCTGGACCGGATGCGGCCAGCACGTCGAGGAGGCCCTGCGCGGCGTCCCGCAGGCCGACCGTTGCACCGGCCACGACTCCGGCACGGATGCAGGGGCGAAGCCCGGCCTGTTCGCGCGGATCCTCGGGCACTGACGTGAGCCTCGACTCCTCGCGGCCCGACCACGCCGCACGCCCTCGCCGCACCGTCATCGTCGGCGGTGTCGCCGGAGGCATGTCCGCCGCCACCCGCCTCCGGCGCCTCGACGCCGAACGCGAGATCGTCGTGCTCGAACGCAGCGGCGCCGTGTCGTACGCGAACTGCGGCCTGCCCTACCACCTGGGCGGGGCGATCCCCGAGCGGGGCTCGCTCGAACTGCAGACGCCCGACGGGCTGCGGAACCGCTTCGGCCTCGACGTGCGCGTGCAGACCGAGGCGGTCGCGATCGACTCCGTCGCGCAGACCGTCGAGGCCCGAGACCTGCGCACGGGTCGCGTCGAGCAGATCGCCTACGACGAGCTCGTGCTCGCACCCGGGGCGCGGCCGCGGCGGCCCGAGCGCCTCGCAGCCGGCGCCGAGGTCGAGACGCTCCGCACGCTCGACGACCTCGACCGCATCGCGGATGCGGTGGACGCCCTCGACCCCGGCGCTCCCGTGGTCGTGATCGGCGCGGGCCACCTCGGCATCGAGATCGCCGACAACCTGCACCGCCGCGGACTCGCGGTCGCCCTCGTGCAGCGCGGCACGCACCTGTTGCCCGCACTCGACGCCGAGATGACCGCCCCGCTCGCCGACCACCTGCTCGGGCTGGGCATCGACGTGCGCGTCGGCGCGGGCATCGCGGAGGTCGGTGCGCGCGAGGTGCGTCTCACGAGCGGCGTCCGCCTGCCGGCCGCGCTCACGATCGCCGCGATGGGGGTCGAACCCGAGACGGCGCTCGCCCGCACGGCCGGGATCGAGGTCGGTCCGGCCGGCGGCATCGTCGTCGACGGACTGCACCGCACCGGCATCCCGAACATCTTCGCGATCGGCGACGCGGCCGAGAAGGTCGACGCGATCGATCTCGCCTCGCGCCCGGTCGCGCTCGCGGGTCTCGCCAACCGTCATGGGCGGCACGTCGCCGACGTCATCGCCGGCGGCGACTCGACCCCGGCGAGCCCGGCGCTCGGCACCTCGATCGTCGACGTCGCCGGGGTGACTGCCGCATCCGTCGGGTGGAACGAGGCGAGGGCACGCTCGAAGGGGCGCTCCGTGCGCGTGCTGCACTCGCATCCGCTCTCGCACGCCGGCTACTACCCGGGCGCCCGGCCGATGTCGCTGAAGCTCGTCGTCGATGCGGTCGACGACCGCATCCTCGGCGCGCAGGCCGTCGGCACCGAGGGCGTCGCCCGCCGCATCGACGTCATCGCGGTCGCCATGAGCGCCGGGCTCCGGGCATCGGCGCTCGCCGACCTCGAGCTCGCCTACGCGCCGCAGTACGGCAGCGCCAAGGACCCGGTCAACCAGCTCGGCTACCTCGCCCGCAACCGGGCCTCGGGAGGCGACCGCACGATCCAGTGGCACGAACTCGACGAGGCGGTCTCCGACGGCGCCATGCTCCTCGACGTGCGCGCGGAGGCCCAGCTCGACGAGGGGCTCATCCCCGGCGCGACCTGGATCCCCGTCGAGGAGCTGCGATCGCGTCAGGCCGAGTTCGCCGGGCGCCCGATCGTCGTGCACTGCCGGGTCGGCCAGGGTGCCCACACCGCGGCGCGTCTGCTCGCGGAACTCGGTCACGACGTGCGCAACCTCGACGGCGGGTACCTGACCTGGCGCGACGGCATGCGCTCGCGCGAGCTTGCGACCGCCTCCAAGGCGGCCGCTGAGCCCGCGGCCGACAGTGGGGCCGACGAGGCCGACAGCGTGCACGACCTCGACGAGCGGAGTGCGGCATGAGCGTCGACGAGCTCTTCCTCCGCCTCAGCTGACGGAGGTCGAGCCCGACGTGGGCGGGAGCGGGCGAATCGCGCGCTCCCGCCCACGTGCGTCACGGACTGACGTACGTCTGCCGCTGGATCGTCGGCTGCGGCGGCACGGCTGGCAGCCAGTTCGGCTCCTCGTCGGGGAACTCGTCGTCGGGGAGCTCGTGCGGCGAGGGCGTCGTCGGCTCGGCCGTCGGCGTGGTCGCCGCCGCTTCAGCGCCGTCGTGCATCGGCAGCGAGCCGAGCCGGTCGACCTGCTCGGTCAGCGCGTCGAGCACCGAACGCAGCTGGATCTGCGCGACCTGCGCGTAGGTGCGCACGTACTCGATCTCGGGCATGGACGGCAGGGCGATGCTGCCCGTCGCCGTGGTCGGCTCGGCGGCCGAGGCGGAGGCCGCGGCCGCTGATGCCGCAGCAGCAGCGTCGGCGTTGCGCTCCTGCGTCTCGCGGTACTGCGTGCGTGCGGTGAGCACGAGGTCGCGCGCGTACGCCTCGGCGTCGGCGACCGCCTTGTCGGCGATCATCTGCGCCTGCGAGAGCAGGCCCACCGCGCCGAGCGCGACCTCGTTCTCGAGGTCGGCGTTGTCGGTGCTCCTGAGCTTCGCGTTCTCGGCGCGCAGCTCGGCGAGCTCCCGGCGATCCTCATCGAGGGCCTCGCGGACCTCGAGCACGGTCTGCGCCAGGTCTGCGAGGAACGCGTCGACCTCGGCTCGGTCGTAGCCGCCGATCGGCCGCGTCGCGAAGCTCACGCCGCCCGGCTCGGGCAGTCGGAAGACGGCCGCCACCAGGCCGCCCTCGGGTGCGGGCGGCAGGGGGATGGGCGCGTCGTCCTCGTCGTCCCACATGGTCATCGGGCACTTCCCATCGGTTGTTCGGCGAGTGCCGACGGTTGCGGGTCTCGGTCTCCGGCTGCCTGCTCGAGATCGGCGAACCGTTCGAAGCGGATGTCGGAGGCGGGCACGCCGAGGCCGCGGAGCGCGGCGGAGGCGTGGCGCACCATCGCCGGCGAGCCGCACACGATCGCGAGGGACCCGGGGGGGACCCCGACCTCGGTGACCGCGTCGCTCACCAGGCCGGTGCGGCCGGGATAGCTGGGATCGTCGGAGACGACGGGCGTGTAGTCGAACCAGGGCCGACTGGTGAGGCTCTGCAGCAGACGGCGCTCGTACAGATTCCAGGGAACCCGCGCGCCGTGGAACAGGTGCACGCGGGGTGCGGCACCGGTCGCCTGCCACTGCAGGTCGATGCGCTCCAGGTGCGCACGGAGCGGCGCCAGCCCGGTGCCGCCGGCCACCATCACGAGGTCGCGGCCGCGATCGGCCTCGTCGAGCGTCAGCTCCTGGCCGACGGCGGCGCCCAGGCGCAGCACGTCGCCGACCTTCAGGCGACGCACGAAGGCGCTCGACACCTGCCCGCCGGGCACGAGCTGCACGTGGAACTCGATCGTGCCGTCGGCGCGCGGCGCGTTCGCGGGGCTGAGGTAGCGCCACATCCGCGGGGTGTACGGCGTCTCGACCGCGAACGACTGCCCCGGCTCGAACACGAGCTCGGGCTCGGGTCGCACGTGCACGACCGCGATGTCCATGCTGCGGCGCTCGACGCCGATGACGTGGCCCTCCCAGGCGGGCGGACTGCTGAGCTCCGACTCCTCGGCGGCCTGCACCATCGCGGTCGCGATGACGCCGTAGGCGGCGGCCCAGTCAGCCGCGAGCTCGGCGGTCCAGAGCTCGCCGAGGAAGTGCTTCAGTGTGGTGAGCAGCGAGAGCCCGACCGCGTCGTAGTGCTCGGCGATGACCTCGAACCGGCGGTGGTCGCGGCCGAGCTGCTGGATGAACGCGGTCACCTCGTCGAGCTGGTCGACGTTCGACACGATGCGCCCGAGCGCGCCGACCAGCCGGTCGCGCTGGGTGGCCATCGCGACCGGGAACATCGCCCGCAACTCGGGGTGGGTGTAGAAGAGGTGCGAGTAGAAGAACAGCGGCACCTCGTCGCCGAGCGTCTCCGCCAGCGACCAGGTGTGCTTCAGTGCAGCGGTGTCCACGCCGTCAGGCTTGCGTCGAAGAGCCCTCGACGATGTCGGGCTGCGTCGCCGCGACCGCGCTCACCGTGCGGTCGATGATCTCGGACGGCACGCCGGCCTCGGTCAGCGCGGCGATCAGGTGGCCCGCGACCGCGCCGAACTGTTCGGCCGTGATGCCCATGCCCGCGTGCGCGGCGCGCAGCTCGCGGCCCTCGTACGCGACCGGGCCGCCCATGACCTGCGACACGAGCGCGACCTGGTGGCGCTTGAGCCTGGCCATCTCGATGCCCTCGAAGTGGCTCGCGAGCAGGTCGTCGCCCAGCACGAGCTCGTAGAAGCGGTTGACGACGGTCGTGACGGCCGGGGCGCCGCCGACGGCCGCGTAGTCGCTCTGGGCCGCCGGTTCGGTCTGCAGGTCGAGGGAGGTCATGTCGGGTGTCCATTCAGTAGGGGGGTTTGGGACTCCCCTTTCCTAGCAGACGGCAATCGTTCAGATCAAAGCTTTTCCACGATGTCGCCAAGGGGCCTGTGGGCCTTCGCGGGGTCGTGGTCGCGATCGTGGTCGCGACTAGGCTGGCGGGGTGGAACCCGGCATGATCTTCGCCCTCGCGTGGGCGGTGCTCGCGCTCGTCGCGGGCGTCGCGCTCATCGCGAGGCGGCGCTGGCTCGCCGAGACCATCACGGCCGAACGCCAGTCGGCCGTGTCCCGCGCCGGGGCGCGCGGCCCGAGCGCGAGGGTCTTCCTGATCGTCGGCCTCGTCTTCGTCGCGATGGGCCTGTTCATCATCGTGTGGTGGGCGTCGGCGACGCTCTGACCCTCCGATCGCATTCCCGGGAGGCAGTCGTGGTGCAGTTCCGTTCGGTCGTCGAGCCGCAGCAGAAGATGCACGGGCTCGAGGTGCCCGAGGCAGCGGTCGAGGCGCTGGGCGGCGGCAAGCGCCCCCGGGTGACCGTCACGGTGAACGGCCACTCGTGGGAGACCCGCATCGCGATCATGCTCGGACGCAACCTCATCGGGCTGAGCAACTCCAACCGCGACGCCGGTCGGCTGGTCGTCGGCGAAGCGGTCGACGTGCGGCTCGACCTCGCGGCGGAGCCGGTCGATGCCGACGTGCCCGACGACGTCGCCTCGGCGCTCGACGCCGACCCGGCCGTGCGCGCACGGTTCGACGCGAAGACGGTGAGCCAGCGCCGCCAGTTCATCCGGGTCGTCGACCAGGCGAAGACCGAGGCCACGCGCGAGCGGCGCATCGCGAAGCTCGTCGAGGAGTTCGGGGGCGAGTCGGGCGGCGAGCCCCAGCCTGCGGAGGGGTAGGCGCAGGCGCCCGCCCGCGGCATCCGCTCGCCCTGCCCGTGCGGTTCGCGCGGTCTCGTGCGGCCGGCTCAGTCGATCGGGTCGAAGCGCACCAGCAGTTGGCGGCTCACGAGGCCGACCGTGCCGGCCAGGGCCTGCGCCGTCGACTCCGGCACGAACGGCAGATCTCGCACGGCCCAGAGCGTGAGCGTGGTCGCCCAGGCGGCGTCGCGCGCCTTCTCCATCGAGAAGTTCGTGACGAGGTCGGCCAGCGGCGAGAGCGGTGCTCCTGCGCGCACGACGGCTTGTTCGAGAAACCGCTGCCGGATCGGGCGCACGAGTTCGGCGAGCACGCCGTTGATGCGATCGAAGTCGGCGTGCACGGTGCCGCGGTTCGGGTCGAGTCCGCGTCGTTCGCACGTGTCGACCACCGCGAGCGCGAGGTCGTGGTTGATGTGGGCGTTCATGCCCGCGAGGGCATACTGCAGCGGGAAGAGGCGCGCCGATCGACGATCGATCAGCGGGTCCCAGGCCTTCGGCACGGGTCTGCCCGCCGCGATCGCCTTCGGCACGGCGAGGAAGTAGCCCGCGAAGACGACGTCGAGCTCCTCGATGAAGGGCGCGTCGTCGAAGCGACCCTCGGCCACGCGCTGCCCGACGAGGGCGGTGACCTCTCGGTACATGTCGACGAAGACGGCCAGGCCGTCGGAGGCGCGCAGCGGCCGCCGCACGCGGTCGAGATCGGCGACGACCCTGCCGATCGGGGACTTCGGGTCGAGCTGAGGCGTGCTCATGTCCGCATCCTATGGGCGAGCGGCGAGCGGTCACAGGGTGCTGGCACTGACCACCGAGGTCCTGCCGCCGCCAGTCGTTCGTCGGTCGGTTACGCTCGGGATCGACACGGCGGGCGCGACGGGAGGCGGGCATGCAGGCATCCGGCACCGAGCGTGCGCCAGGCGAACCGCAGGCGCACGGCTCGTCGCGCGCGGTCGGCGTGCGAGACGTCGCCGCGCTCGCCGGTGTCTCTCGGCAGACGGTCTCGCGCGTGCTGAACGAGCATCCGCAGATCAAGGAGTCGACCAGGCGCCGGGTCATGGACGCGATCGCCGAGCTGCAGTACACCCCCAACTTCGCCGCCAGGGCGCTCGGCACCAAGCGGTCGCGCACGATCGGCGTGCTCGCCTCCGACTCGCGCCACTACGGGCCCTCGACGAGCATCGCGGCGCTCGAGGCCGCGGCCCGGGCGGCGGGGCACTGGGTCAGCACGGCCTACGTCGACTCCGCCGACCTCGGCTCGGTCTCGGCGGGAATCGCGCACCTGCGCGGGCAGGCCGTCGACGGCATCGTGGTGGTCGCCCCGCACGTGCGCGTGCTCGAGGCGCTCGACGAGCTGCGCGTCGACGTGCCCGTCGTGACACTGCTCGCGGGCGGGCGTGGCCGGGGCGACTCCGCCGACAGCCCCGCCGTCGATCAGGTCGAGGGCGGGCGCATCGCGACGCGCCACCTGATCGAGCTCGGGCACACGCGCCTCGCGCACTTGGCCGGCCCCTCCGACTGGCTGGAGTCGAGTTCGCGCGAACACGGCTTCGAGCTGGAGCTCGCGGCGCACGGTCTCGAGCCGGTCGCCACCGTGCGCGGCGACTGGTCGGCACGATCCGGGTACGACGCCGGACGCGAGCTGCTCGACGGCAGGGTGGGCGAGGCGCCGACGGGCGTGTTCGCCGCGAACGACCAGATGGCGCTCGGCCTCATGCGCTTCGTGCGCGAGCAGGGCGGCGACGTGCCCGGGTCGCTCAGCCTCGTCGGCTTCGACGACATCCCCGACGCCGAGTACTTCTGGCCGCCCCTCACGACCGTGCGGCAGGACTTCGACGAGCTCGCCCGTCGGGCGGTCGCGGCGCTGGTCGCGCGCTCCGACGGGCCCGACGGGTTCAACGCGTCGGAGCGAGCGGATGCCGCGGCGGACCGCCCGATGCTCGTGCCCGAGCTGATCGTGCGCGACTCGACCGCGCGGCGCTGAGGCGGGGGGGGGGGGAGTGCGCCTCGGCCGCTCGCGAATCGAGGCCGATCGCGCCGGTCCGGATGAGCGGGGCCCCGTGATGTCTCGCAGATCGTCGCCACCAGGCCAGGCCCGCGTACCGACCGTTCGCGCGACATCACGAGGTTTCGCGCAGGGGTGCGCCTAGTGGGTGTGCCTGGGGGTGCGCCCGGGGGTGCGCCCGGGCGTGTGCGGGCGCGCCCCGAGGTTCGGCCCAGTGATGTCTCGCAAATCGTCGTCACCGGGCCCGCGTACCGACCGTTCGCGCGACATCACGGGGTTGCGCGCGCGGGTGTGCGCCCGGCGTGTGCGCGGGAGTGCGCCCGGAGGTCCGGCCGTGCGCCCCGAGGTCCGGCCCGAGGGCCCGCTCGATTGACATGCGCGCGGGCCTGAGTCAGAATGTGACCGGTCACAGTGGCCCGATCACGATGGAGGACGCCCCGTGAATGCACCAGCCCAGACGTTCGGGGCCGACATCGAGACCGCGATCGCCCGAGTCCGGGCAGACGTGGCGAAGTTGCACGCGGAGTTGACGCGGTACGGCCTGGTGGTGTGGACGGGTGGCAACGTCAGTGGTCGGGTGCCGGGTGCGGAGCTGTTCGTGATCAAGCCGTCTGGGGTGTCGTATGACGATCTGGCTCCGGAGAACATGATCCTGTGCGATCTGGACGGCAATGTGATCGAGGGCACCCCGGGTGCTGAGCGCAGCCCGTCGTCCGATACCGCGGCGCACGCGTACGTCTACCGGAACATGCCCGAGGTCGGGGGTGTGGTGCACACGCATTCGACGTATGCGGTGGCGTGGGCGGCGCGGAACGAGCCGATTCCGTGTGTGATCACGGCGATGGCCGATGAGTTCGGGGGTCCGATCCCGGTGGGTCCGTTCGCGATCATCGGGGACGACTCGATCGGTCGGGGCATCGTGGAGACCCTCAGTGGGCATCGCAGCCGTGCGGTGCTGATGGCCAATCATGGGCCGTTCACGATCGGGGCGAACGCGAAGGACGCGGTCAAGGCTGCGGTCATGGTCGAGGATGTCGCCCGCACGATGCACCTGGCGCGTGAAGCCGGGCCGCTCGTGCCGATCCCGCAGGAAGCGATCGACCGGTTGTACGACCGGTACCAGAACGACTACGGACAGAGCGGAGATGCCCGACGATGAGCACCGAGCCCCAGAGCGCGCCTCAGAGCACGCCTCAGAGCACGCCCAAGAGCCTCGACGCGGATGCCGCGCGCTCGGCCATCCTCGCCGGCCGCACGTCGCTCGGCATCGAGCTCGGCTCGACCCGCATCAAGGCCTGCCTCGTCGCATCCGACGATCCAACCCTCGTGCTCGCCGTCGGCAGCCACGCGTGGGAGAACGAGTTCACCGAGGACCGCCGCTGGAGCTACTCGCTCGACGCCGTGCACTCGGGCCTGCAGTCCGCGTACGCCGACCTCGTCGCCGACGTGAGCGCTCGATACGGCGCAGGCGCCGTGCCCGAGACGTTCGGCGCGATCGGCGTCTCGGCGATGATGCACGGCTACCTCGCGTTCGACGAGCGCGGCGACCTGCTCGTACCGTTCCGCACGTGGCGCAACACGTCGACGGGTGCGGCGTCCGCCGAGCTCAGCGAGCGGTTCGGCGTCAACATCCCGTTGCGCTGGTCGATCGCCCACCTGCACCAGGCGGTGCTCGACGCCGAGGCGCACGTGCCCGACATCCGCTTCGTGACCACCCTCGCCGGGTACGTGCACTGGAAGCTCACCGACCGCAAGGTGCTGGGCGTCGGCGACGCGTCGGGCATGTTCCCGATCGATGCGGCGACGCACGACTACGACGCGGCGCTCGTCGCCTCGTACGACGAGCTGGCCGGCGACCGGCTGCCCCGCAAGCTCGTCGAGCTGCTGCCGCAGTCGCTCGAGGCCGGCGTTCCGGCAGGCGTGCTCACCGCGGGCGGCGCCGCGCTCCTCGATCCGACCGGCGCGCTGAAGCCGGGCGCGCTCCTCTGCCCGCCCGAGGGCGACGCCGGCACGGGCATGGTCGCGACGAACTCGGTCGCACCCCGCACCGGCAACGTCAGCGCGGGCACGTCGATCTTCGCCATGGTCGTGCTCGAGCGCCCGCTGCAGCACGCCCACCACGAGCTCGACCTCGTGACCACGCCTGCGGGCGACCCGGTCGCGATGGTGCACTGCAACAACGGCGCCAGCGAGCTCGCGGCGTGGGCGGGCGTGTTCGGGCAGTTCGCCGCGGCATCCGGAACCCCGCTCGACTCCGACGCCGTGTTCGAGGCGCTGTTCGCGGCGGCGCTCGAGGGCGAGGCCGACGCCGGCGGGCTGCTCGCCTACAACCACCTCGCGGGCGAACCCATCGCCGGCCTCGACGAGGGCCGCCCCCTGGTCGTGCGCACGCCCGACAGTCGACTGAACCTGCCGAACTTCATGCGCGCGCAGCTCTACGGCGTGTTCGGCACGCTCGCGCTCGGCATGCGCGTGCTCGACGGCGAGGGCGTCGCGCTCGACCGCATGTTCGCGCACGGCGGCATGTTCCGCACCGCGGGGGTCGCCCAGCGCTTCCTCGCCGGGGCGCTCGACGCTCCGGTCGCGGTCGGCGAGACGGCCTCGGAGGGCGGCGCGTGGGGCATCGCCGTGCTCGCGTCGTACCTCTCGGCCGCCGGAACGCACGACGGCCCCCCGGCCGACCTCGGCGGTTACCTGAACGACCGCGTCTTCGCCGACGCGGGGTTCACGACGGCCGAACCCGATGCGGCGGATGTCGCCGGCTTCGCCGCCTACCTCGACCGCTACCGCGCCGGCCTCGCCGCCGAGGCCGCGGCCGTCGAAGCCCTCTGATCCACACCACCGACCACCAGCAAGGAACGAACATGACCCGCACGCCCCTCACCACGTCGCTCGACCAGTACGAGGTCTGGTTCCTCACCGGCAGCCAGCACCTGTACGGCCCCGAGACCCTCGCACAGGTCGCCGAGCAGTCGGAGGCCATCGCCGCCACGCTCGACGCGGCATCCGACGTGCCCGTGAAGATCGTCTGGCTGCCCGTGCTCACCGACTCGGCGGCCATCAAGCAGGTCGCGCTCGAGGCGAACGCCGCACCGAACGTGATCGGCGTCGTCGCGTGGATGCACACGTTCAGCCCCGCGAAGATGTGGATCGCGGGCCTCGACGCCCTGCAGAAGCCGCTCGCGCACCTGCACACGCAGGCCAACGTCGAGCTGCCGTGGGCCGACATCGACTTCGACTTCATGAACCTGAACCAGGCCGCGCACGGCGACCGCGAGTTCGGCTACATCCAGACCCGTCTCGGCGTGCCGCGCAAGACGATCGTCGGCCACGCGAGCGACCCCGCGGTGCAGCAGCAGTTCGGCACCTGGCAGCGCGCCGCAGCCGGCCTCGCCGCGAGCCGCGACCTGAAGCTCGCCCGCTTCGGCGACAACATGCGCTACGTCGCCGTCACCGAGGGCGACAAGACCGAGGCCGAGCTGCGGTTCGGCGTGCAGGTCAACACGTGGGGCGTCAACGAGCTCGCCGAAGCGGTCGCCGCGGCGTCCGAAGCCGAGATCGACGAGCTCGTCGCGGTCTACGAGAACGAGTACGACGTCGTGCCCGAACTGCGCCAGGGCGGCGAGCGCCACCAGTCCCTGCGCGACGGCGCCGCGATCGAGATCGGCCTGCGGTCGTTCCTCGAGGAGGGCGGCTTCGGCGCGTTCACCACGTCGTTCGAAGACCTCGGCGAGCTGAAGCAGCTGCCGGGCCTCGCGGTGCAGCGGCTCATGGCCGAGGGCTACGGCTTCGGCGCCGAGGGCGACTGGAAGACCGCGATCCTCGTGCGCATCGCGAACGTCATGGGCGCGGGCCTGCCCGGCGGCGCGAGCCTCATGGAGGACTACACCTACGACATGACCCCCGGTGACGAGCTCATCCTCGGCGCGCACATGCTCGAGGTGTCGCCCTCGCTCACCTCGAAGAAGCCCACGCTCGAGGTGCACCCGCTCGGCATCGGCGGCAAGGACGACCCCGTGCGCCTCGTGTTCACGGCCGACCCCAGCCCCGCCGTGGTGGTCGCGATGAGCGACATGCGCGACCGGTTCCGTCTCACGGCGAACGTCGTCGAGAACGTCGAGCCGCGCGAGTCGCTGCCGAACCTGCCCGTCGGCCGTGCCGTCTGGAAGCCCGCGCCCGACTTCAAGACGAGCGCCGCGGCCTGGCTCACGGCCGGTGCAGCGCACCACACGGTGATGTCGACGGCGGTCGGCATCGACGTGTTCCGCGACTTCGCCGAGATGGCCGAGGTCGAGCTGCTCGTGATCGACGAGGAGACCACGCTGCCCGGCTTCAAGCACGAGGTGCGCTGGAACCAGGCGTACTACCGCCTCGCGCAGGGCCTGTAAGTGGTCGCCGAGCACGCCCTGTCGGGGCACCAGGCTCTGTCCGGTCAGCAGTACGCGATCGCGGCGCACGGGTACGAGGCGACGATCGCGAGCATCGGGGCCTCGCTCCGCACGCTCACGTTCGAGGGCCGCGACCTCGTCGTGCCCTTCGCGGCCGACGAGGTGCGCCCGGCGTACCGCGGGGTGACGCTCGCGCCGTGGCCGAACCGGGTGGTCGACGGCCGCTACCGTTTCGGCGACGTCGACGAGCAGCTGCCGCTCACCGAGCCCGACCGCGGTCACGCGCTGCACGGGCTCGCGGCCTGGCTCGACTTCACGCCCCTGCATCGTGAGAGCGCGCGCGTCGTGCTCGCGGCGACGATCGAGGCGCAGGCGGGTTACCCGCACCGGCTCGCGATCGAGGTCGAGTTCCGGGTCGACGCCGGGGGCCTGCACACGAGCGTCAAGGCCACGAACGTGGGCCCGGATGCGGCGCCCTACGGCACGGGTCCGCACCCGTACCTCGTGGCGGGCGTCGGCCTCGTCGACGACTGGACGCTGACGCTGCCCGCGGCCGAGGTGCTCGAGGTGACGCCCGACCGGCTCATCCCGACCGGTCTCGCACCGGTGGACGCCCCGCGCGAGGGCGGGTCGTTCGACTTCCGGATGCCGCGGCGCATCGGGTCGACCGAGATCGACCACGCCTTCACGGGCCTGGCCTACGACACCGACGGCGAGCACGGGGCCGTGCAGGTCACGGTCACCGACGACGGCGGACGCGGAGTCGGCATGGCCTGGGGTCGGGACTGCCCGTGGGTGCAGGTGCACACGGCCGACGGCAGCGGCCGCTCCGGCCTCGCGGTCGAGCCGATGACCTGCCCGCCCGACGCGTTCAACTCCGGCACCGACCTGATCGTGCTCGAACCGGGTGCGTCGACCACGGCGCACTGGACGATCTTCGGCATCTGACGTATCTGACGCATCTCATGCGCCCGCGCATCTGACGCATCGACCCGACGGCCCGGCTGGGGCTCGGTCGGTCACCGCCCTTCGACGAGGGCGGTGGTCGACCCGGCTCCAGCCGGGCCGTTCTGCGCGCCGCCACAGGTGAGCGGCCCGCGTCGGCGCCCGCCTATCTCCCGTCGCGCGACCGCGCAAGGCCTCGACGCAGGTCGGCGCGGGTCGTAGCGTCGGAGCACGCAACGAGAGGGGACCAGCATGTCCGATCCCGAGATCACCCCGTCGGACCCCGAGCAGGGTCCCGGAGAGAATCCAGATGCCGGTCGACCGTCGGGGGCGGACATCCCGCTGCCCGAGGAGATCCGGGTCGGCGACGAGACCGTCGAGGCGGACACGGCATCCGGCGGTGCGCCCGAGCCATCGGACGACCCCGAGGCCGGCGAAGGGGAGGACTGACCGCGACGCCGCGGCGCGGCATCCGACGCCCCGAGCCGTCGTGAGCGGCTAGTCGGAGGTGGGGCAGTGCACCTGGGTGCGCTCGCCCGAGCGGTCGATGCGGTGCTCGGCCATGGGGCCGCCGCACAGCGGGCAGCGAGGGTCGGCGGGCGGAACGTACGGCGCCTCGGGGCGGCCGATGCCGACCTGGGCCGGACCGGTGAACCGGAAGACCATGCGGTTGAAGGCGTTGTAGAACCCCGGCTTGCCGAGGAACGGGTTGAGGGGGTTGAGCCCACGCTCCGGGGTCCACTCGGTGGCGTCGTCATTCATTCGTGCCATAACACTTAGTATACTAATCAATATGGATGCCGCAGCCAGCCGACCACGGACCGACCCCGTCGGCACCGATGACGCGCCCGACACCGTCGACCCTCTCGCGCTCGACCGCCAGCTCTGCTTCGCGCTCGCCGTGGCCTCGCGTCTCGTGATCGGCACCTACAAGCCGATCCTGGAGCCCATGGGGCTCACGCATCCGCAGTACCTCGTGATGCTCGCCCTCTGGGAGCAGGAGCCGCGGGCGCTCAGCGAGATCGCCCAGCTCGTGCGACTCGAGCCCGCCACGCTGTCGCCCCTCGTGAAGCGACTCGAGGCGTCGGGCATCGTGACGCGCGAGCGCGCCGCCCACGACGAGCGCCAGCTCGCCCTGCGGCTCACCGACGAGGGGCGTCGGCTGCGCGATCAGGCCGAGCGGGTTCCGGGGCAGGTGGTCGACGCGCTCGGCGTCGAGCTCGACGACCTGACCCGCATCCACGCCGAGCTCACCACGCTCATCCAGCGCATCAGTCCCGACCCGGTGCCCCGCGCCCGGGCGTAGCTCGCGCGCGTCACCGACGCCCTGATCGTCGGGCACGCTCGAGGCGCTCGGCCAGGCGGCCGAACGCCTCGGCGAGTTCGTCACCCTCGAGCACCTCGACTTCGGCGTCGAGCTGGGTCACCCACAGCGCAAGGCGGTCGGGGTCGTCGGAGCCGACCTCGACCTCGCACGTCGCGTCGTCGACGGGGGTCACCACCGCGGGGGCGCCGATCTTCCACTCGACCACGGCAGCGGGCGCATCGACGCGGATGCGAGCGCGGTACCGCCACGTCGCGCGGTCGACGCCGCGGAGGATGTGGTCGACGACGAGCGCCTCGTCGATCTCGCGCGGGCGGAAGCGCACACCGGTCGGCGGGAGGGGAGCGATCCGGTCGGCCCGGAACGTCCGCCAGTCGGCGCGGTCGAGATCCCAGGCCAGCAGGTACCAGCGCGACCCCTGGTTCACCAGGCGGTGCGGCTCGGTGGATCGACGCGACGCGGTGCCGTCGTGGGTCGAGTAGTCGAAGCGGAGGCGTTCGCTGCCGCGGATCGCGGAGGCGATCGCGCTGAAGACCGAGACGTCGAGCGACGCATCGGGCCCGTCGGCGACGCTCGTGGCCGCCCGCGCCGCGTCGACGCGGTACCTGAGCCGCGGCGGGAGCACCTGTTCGAGTTTCGCGAGCGCGGTCAGCGACGATTCGCCGAACCGGATGCCCCTGGTCATCACCGAGGTCAGCCCGATGGCGATCGCCACCGCCTCGTCGTCATCGAGGAGCAGCGGAGGCATCGCAGCTCCCGCGGCGAGCCGGTACCCGCCGGCGACGCCGGGGCGCGCATCGACGGCGTACCCGAGGGTTCGGAGCTTGGCGATGTCGGTGCGGATCGTCCGGGCGCTCACCTCGAGGCGCTCGGCGAGCTCGTCGCTGGTCCAGTCGCGCGTCGCCTGCAGCAGCGCGAGCAGCTTCAGGAGTCGGGCCGAGGTATCGAGCATGCGTCGATCATTCCAGACATTGCGGAAGAGAACCCGCCGCAATTGACGGAAGAGTGGGAGACATGAACGAGCACACCGAAGACCGAGACGCACTCACCCCCTTCCGCATCGACGTCGCACAGGCCGACCTCGACGACCTCCACGAGCGCCTCGCGCGCACGCGCTGGCCCGACCCCGTTCCCGGCCGCGACGACCGGGCCGACTTCAGCCGCGGCATCCCGATGCCCTACCTCCGGGACCTCGCCGAGTACTGGGCCGACGGGTTCGACTGGCGCGGTCGCGAGGCGGCGCTGAACGCGCACGAGCAGTTCACCACCGTCGTCGACGGGCAGACGTTCCACGTCGTGCGCATCCGCTCGGCGAACGCCGAGGCGACTCCGCTGCTGCTGGCGCACGGGTGGCCCGGCTCCTTCGTCGAGTACCAGCGGCTCATCCCGCTCCTGACCGATGCCTTCGACCTGGTGATCCCGTCGCTGCCCGGATTCGGGTTCTCGACGCCGCTGTCGAGCACCGGCTGGGAGCTCGCGCGCACGACCGACGCGTACGCCGAGATCATGACCCGGCTCGGCTACGAGCGGTTCGCGGCGCACGGCACCGACATCGGGGCCGGCATCGTCGGCCGGCTCGCGGCGCTGCATCCCGAGCGCGTGATCGGGGTGCACGTCGGCAGCGACGGCCGCTCGCTCGCGATGGTGGGCGACCAGTTCCCGATGCCCGACGGGTTGACCGAGGCCGAGATCGCCGAGCTCGACGCGATCCGCGAACGGGATGCCTCGGAGCACGGGTACTTCGAGCTGCAGAACCACAAGCCCGACACCATCGGCCCCGCGCTGGTCGATTCGCCCGTCGGGCTGCTCGCCTGGATCGCGGAGAAGTTCGAGGGCTGGACGAACCCGAGCTCGGCGACGCCCGACGAGGCGGTCGACCGCGACCAGTTGCTGACGAACATCGGCCTGTACTGGTTCACGCGATCGGGCGCATCGAGCGCGCAGTTCTACTACGAGTCCACGCACTCCGGACTCGACTGGCTCGCCGGTTCGGAGGTGCCCACCGCGTGGTCGGTGTTCGACACGCATCCGTTGATGGCGAAGGCGTTCAACGCATGGGGCGGCATCGCGCAGTGGCGCGAGCACGCCGAGGGCGGCCACTTCCCGGCGATGGAGGAACCCGACCTGCTCGTGGGCGACCTGCGGGAGTTCTTCGCCGACCGCGCCTGAGCACGCCGCCCGGCGCACCGCTCCGAGCAGTCCGCGCCGAGCAGCCCCTGCCGAGCGCCCCACGCCTCGCCCCGAGTCGCCTAGCGGAAGATGCGCCGCCACACGTTCGTGTCGGCCAGGTCGAGCAGCTCGTCGCCGCGCCCCGACATCACGGTGCGCAACGCGTAGAGCGCGAAGCCCTTCGTCTGGGCGGCGGTGATCGACGGCGGGATCGAGAGCTCCTGCCTGGCGACGACCACGTCGACGAGCACCGCCCCCGGCTCGGCGAACGCCCGCCGCAGCGCCGGCTCGAGGTCCGCGCCGCGCTCCACCCGGATGCCGGTGATGCCGACTGATTCGGCCACCGCCGCGAAGTCGGGGTTCACGAGCTCGGTGCCGAAGTTCACGATGCCGGCCGCCTTCATCTCGACCTCGACGAAGTTCAGCGACGAGTTGTCGAACACGACGATCTTGATGGGCAGGTCGTTCTGCCGGATCGAGAGCAGGTCTCCCATGAGCATCGACAGCCCGCCGTCGCCCGCGAGGGCGATCACCTGGCGTCCGGGTGCCGCGCCCTGGGCGCCGAGCGCGTGCGGCATGGCGTTGGCCATCGAGCCGTGGGTGAACGAGCCGATCAGTCGGCGTTCGCGGGTCATCCGCAGGTACCTCGCCGTCCAGACGACGGGCGAACCGACATCCGCCGTGAAGATCGCGTCGTCGTCGGCGAGCCGGTCGATCAGCTTCGCGACGTACTCGGGGTGGATCGGCTCCTTGCCGTCGTCGTCGGCCAGGCCGTCGAGCTCCCGGCGCGTCTTCGCGTAGTGCTCGAGGCTGCCCGTCAGGTGCTTCGGGCTCCGGTCGCCGCCGATCAGCGGCAGCAGGGCGGCGGCGGTCTCGCGCACGTCGCCGACCAGCCCGACGTCGATGGGCGTGCGCCTCCCGAGCTGCTCGCCACGCAGGTCGACCTGCACGATCTTCGCCTTCGACGGGTAGAACTGGCGGTACGGGAAGTCGCTGCCGAGCACCAGCAGCGCGTCGCACTTCTCCATGGCCCGATAGCCCGAGGCGAACCCGAGCAGGCCGGTCATGCCCACGTCGTAGGGGTTGTCGTACTCGATGTGCTCCTTGCCTCGGAACGCGTGCACGATCGGCGCCTGCAGTCGCTCGGCGAGCGCGAGCACCTCGTCGTGCGCGCCCGCGACCCCGGCTCCGGCGAGGATCGTGACGGATGCCGCGGCGTTCAGCACCGCGGCCGCTTCGTTCAGCTCGTCGGGCGACGGCACGACCCGTGGGCGCGCGGCGCGGATCGGTGCGCTCGCCCGGCGCGCGGGGGCATCGCGGAAGAACACGTCGCCCGGCACGACGACCACGGCGACGCCCTGCTTCTCGACGGCCGTGCGCATCGCGATCTCGAGCACCCACGGCAGTTGCGACGGATCGCCGACGAGTTCGCTGTAGACGCTGCACTCGCGGAACAGCTCCTGCGGGTGCGTCTCCTGGAAGTAGCCGCTGCCGATCTCCGACGACGGGATCTGCGAGGCGATCGCGAGCACCGGCACCCGGCTGCGCTGCGCGTCGAAGAGCCCGTTGACGAAGTGCAGGTTGCCGGGTCCGCAGCTGCCCGCGACGACTGCGAGCTCGCCCGTCACGGCGGCATCGGCGGCAGCGGCGAAGGCGGCGGTCTCCTCGTGCCGCACGTGCATCCAGCGGATGTCGCCGTCACGGCGCAGTGCGTCGGTGAACGCGTTGAGCGAGTCGCCCGGAATGCCCCAGACCCGGCTCACCCCTGCCCGCTTCAACGTTTCGACGAACAGCTCGGCGACCGTCTGCGACATGCGTCATCCCCCCGGACGTGTGCGGGCGCCGCGACGACGCCGTACTCCCACCGTACGTCGCCGGGTGTCCGCTCACCACCCGCTGCGGGTCGGCGTGTGGCCCTCGCGCGCGTCGTCGGGCATCGGCATCTCGGCGCGCAGGCCGAGCAGCCGGATCGGCCGTCGGGGCTCGATCCGGTCGGTCGCGAACTGCTCGACCCGAGCCAGCACCTCGTCGCGGTCGGAGGACTCCGGCACCTTGCGGCTGAACGTCTTCGTCAGGAACGGCGCGTACCGCACCTTCAGGGTGAGTCGCATCACCGGGCGGCCCTCGGCGGCGATGTCGTCGAGCACGGCTTCGGCCAGCACGCGCAGCGCCGCCCGCACCTCCGCGGGCTCGACGAGGTCCTGCTGGTAGGTGGTCTCGCGACTGTGCCCTCGCGCGACCCATTCGGTGTCGTCGACGACGCGGGCGCCCTCGCCGCAGCCGAGCTCGCGGAACCACGGACCCATGCGCGGGCCGAACTCGGCGACGAGCGGGTCGAGCTCCGCCTCCGCCAGATCGGCGACGGTCGTGATGCCGAGTACGCCCAGCCGCTTCGAGATCTTCGAGCCGACGCCCCACAGGTCGATCGTGGGCCGCCCGCCCATGACCTCCAGCCAGTTCTCGGCCGTGAGCCGGAACACGCCCTGCGGCTTGCCGAAGCCCGTGGCGACCTTGGCCCGCACGAGCGTGTCGCCGATGCCTACGCTGCAGTGCAGCCGGGTGCGGTCGAGCACCGCGCGCTGCACGGCGCGGGCGTAGGCCTCCGGGTCGTCGACGTCGACGCCGAGGAAGGCCTCGTCCCAGCCGAGCACCTGCACCGTCGCACCCGGCTGCCCGCGCAGCGTCGCCATGACCACGGCGGATGCCTCGGTGTAGGCCTCGTGGTCGACCGGCAGGATCACCGCGTCGGGCGCCTTGCGCGCGGCGATGCGCAGCGGCATCCCGGAGCCGACGCCGAAGGCGCGCGCCTCGTACGACGCCGTCGAGACGACGGTCCGCTCGGTCGGGTCGCCGCGGCCGCCCACGATGACCGGGAGCCCGGCGAGCTCGGGGCGCCGGAGCACCTCGACCGCAGCGATGAACTGGTCGAGATCCACGTGCAGCACCCAGGCGGCCACGCGTCCAGTCTGCCGTGCCCGGCGGGTCGAGCGCACGGCCTGCGGCCGCTCACGAGACCCGGGACGGCGACGGGGCGCCGACCGGATCGGTCGGCGCCCCGCGGCATCCGTTCTCGTGCGAGGAGACTACGGCGTGATGATGTCGAATGCCGGGTCGCCCGGGTCGAGCACCGAGAGCAGCGAATGCAGCACGCTCGCGTCGCCCGTGAGCTCGACGCCCGGGCTCGTGGAGTCGCCGCCCGCGAGCTGGATCAGGCGGGGCTTCGTGACCGTGATGGTCAGGTCGGCGTCGTCGGCGGCGTCCTTCAGCACGTGGATCAGCACGCCGTTGCGCAACGTCAGGCGATAGTTCTCATCGAGGTCGGTGATCGTGACGTCGATCTTCAGGTCGAGGTCCCACGCCCGCGGCCCGTCGATCGAGAGCGCGAGCGAGTCGAAGAGCTGCTGCGGGTGCAGCTGAGCGAGCACCGCAGGCGCCGACGTGACGGTCGGCGTGCCGAAGTTGCCATCGCGCAGTTCGGTGGCGCCCGACAGGAAGAAGTCGCGCCAGGTGCCGTTCTCGCTGCCGTACGCGAGCTGCTCGAGGGTGTCTGCCTGCAGTTCACGGGCGGCGGCGTGCGTGTCGTCGGTGAAGATCGCGTAGTCGAGCAGGGTCGCCGCCCAACGGAAGTCGCCCTCGTTGAAGGCGGCCTTCGCGAGTTCGACCACGCGGTCGAGGCCGCCGATCGCCTCGACGTGGCGCTTCGCTCCCTCGGTCGGCGTGTGCTGCCAGAGACGGGCGGGGTTGCCGTCGAACCAGCCCATGTAGCGCTGGTAGATCGCCTTCACGTTGTGGCTGACCGAGCCGTAGTAGCCGCGCGCGTTCCAGGCGTTCTCGAGGGCAGGGGGCAGCTCGATCATCTCGGCGATCTCGCTGCCGGTGAAGCCCTTGTTGAGCAGGCGGAGGGTCTGGTCGTGCAGGTAGGCGTAGAGGTCGCGCTGCGTCGAGAGGAACTCGATGATGTTCGCCGACTCCCATGTCGGCCAGTGGTGCGAGGCGAACGCGACGTCGCTGCGCTCGCCGAACTTCGCGATCGCCTCGGTCAGGTACTCGCTCCACACGTGCGGGTCGCGCACGAGCGCCCCGCGCAGGGTGAGCAGGTTGTGCAGCGTGTGCGTGGCGTTCTCGGCCATGCAGAGCGCACGGTACTTCGGGAAGTAGAAGTTCATCTCCGATGGTGCCTCGGTGCCCGGCGTCATCTGGAACTCGATCTCGATGCCGTCGATGACGTGCGTCTCGCCGGTCGAGGAGATGTCGAGGTTCGGCACGATGATGCCGACCTCGCCCTTCGACGTGGTCTGCCCGAGTCCGGCGCCGACCTGGCCCTGCGGCCCGAGCTCGAGCGCGGCGCCGTACATGTACCCGGCACGGCGCGCCATCGCGGTGCCGGCGTAGACGTTCTCCTCGATCGCGTGCTCGAGGAACCCGGTCGGTGCGATGACGGTGACCTTGCCGGATGCCGCGTCTTCAGCGGATGCGACGGCGAACACGCCGCCGAAGTGGTCGACGTGGCTGTGCGTGAAGATGACCGCGACGACCGGGCGCTCGCCGCGGTGCTGCCGGTAGGTGGCGTAGGCCGCGGCTGCGGTCTCGGTCGAGATGAGCGGGTCGATGACGATCACGCCGGTCTCGCTCTCGACGAACGTGACGTTCGAGAGGTCGAAGCCGCGCACCTGGTAGACGCCCTCGACGACCTCGAAGAGGCCGTGCTTGGCCACGAGCTTCGACTGGCGCCAGAGGCTCGGGTTCACCGAGGTCGGCGCCTCGCCCTCGAGGAAGGCGTAGGCGTCGGCGTTCCAGACCTCGCGGCCGTCGGCTGCCGTGATGACGGCGGGTTCGATCGTGCCGAGGTATCCGCGGTCCGCGTTCGCGAAGTCGGTCGTGTCCGCGAACGGGAGGCTCTCGAGCAGTGCGCGATGCGCCTGCTCGATGGCCGGGGTGACGGGCTTGTGCTGCATGGCGACGAGTGCTCCTTCTCAATGAAGACGACGTGCGTTCGCCTTCACTCTGACAGTCGGCTGCGTGCCCGCCAATGGCAACATGCTGTGAGTCGCGGTGGCGTCAGCCGAGCACGGCGTCGACGAGACGCTCGGCAGCGTCGGGCTCGGCCGGGGTCGCGACGAGCGCATGGAGCACGATCGCGCCGACGAATGCCTGGCCGAAGGCCTGCGTCGGCCGGCTCGCCGAGAACTGCCCGGCGGCCACGGCGGACTCGAGCCGGGCGCGCAACAGGTCGTTGACGCCCATCGTCTCCTCGAGCCGTGCGCCGATCGCGGGCTGGTCGATCGCCGCGGCGACGAGGGAACGCACGAGCGAGGCGCCGCCGTTCTCGAGGAAGCCGAGGATGCCGCGCATCCACGTCACGAGGTCGGTCCGCAGGTCGCCGGTGTCGGGAGGCGAGAGGTACTCGCTCAGCAGGAGGCCCTCGACGAGGCAGTCCGCGACGATCGCGCTCTTCGACGGCCACCAGCGGTAGATCGTCTGCTTGCCGACGTGGGCCTCGGCGGCGATGCCCTCCATCGTCAGCTGGTCGTAGCCGCGTTCCTCGAAGAGCCGCGCGGTCGCCTCGAGGATCGCCAGCCGTGCGGCTTCGCTGCGCACGGGTCCACGTCGATGCTCGGGCATCCACACATGCTACTCACATGAAACGAGACGGTCCGTCTCGTATACTCGCACGGTCGATCGTGCCGGCGATCGCGAGGAGAGGACACGACGTGGCTGAGCTGTTGTACCGACTGGGCAAGTTCTCGGCGAGACGGGCCTGGGTCGTCATCGGCGCCTGGCTCGTGGTGCTCGCCATCGCCGTCGGCGGGTTCCTCGTCGGCTTCAAGGGGCTCGCGACCAGCTTCGACGTGCCGGGCACCGCCTCGGGCGACGTGATCGCCGAGCTCGAAGACGAACTGCCCGAGTTCAGCGGGGCATCCGGAACCGTCGTGTTCACGACCGACGACGGCTCGGCGCTCACGGCCGACCAGCAGGCGCAGATCAGCGCGCTCGTCGCCGACCAGAGCGACCTCATCGACGTCGCCGGCGTGGTCGACCCGTTCGACGCGCAGCAGCAGCTGGAGGACCAGCAGCAGCAGCTCGCCGACGGCCGGGCGCAGCTCGACGACGGCGTCGCCCAGCTCGACGCGGGCCAGCAGCAGCTCGATGCCGGCGCCGCCCAGCTCGCGGCGGGCCAGCAGCAGCTCGACGCTGCGCAGGCGCAGCTCGACGCCGGCCGCCAGCAGGCCGAGGCCGCCGGCGCCCCGACCGACGAGCTCGACGCCCAGCAGACCCAGCTCGACGCGCAGCAGGCACAGCTCGATGCCCAGCAGGCGCAGCTCGACGAGCAGCAGCAGAAGATCGACGACGGCCGCGACGAGATCGCGACCCAGGGCGAGCAGCTCGAACTCGGCACCGAGCTCGCCGGCTACGCCGACGGCATCCGTCTGGTCTCCGAAGACGGCTCGACCGCGCTCGTGAGCGTCTCGTTCACCGAGCCGCGCCTCGACCTGCCCGAGGAGTCGAAGCAGTCGGTCATCGACCACTTCGAGTCCGAGCCCATCGACGGCGTGTCGGTGTCGTTCTCGACCGACATCTCGCAGGGCATCCCCGAGATCTTCGGGGTCGGCGAGGCGGTCGGCCTCATCATCGCCGCGATCGTGCTGCTCGTCATGCTCGGATCGGTCATCGCCGCCTCGCTGCCGCTCGTGACCGCGATCTTCGGCGTCGCCGTCGGCATCCTCGGCTCGCTCGCCTTCTCGGGCGTCGTCGACATGGCCTCGGTCACGCCCATGCTCGCCGTGATGCTCGGCCTCGCGGTCGGCATCGACTACTCGCTCTTCGTCGTGAACCGGCACCGCAAGCAGCTGCTGCAGGGTGCCGAGGTCGTCGAGTCGATCGGTCTCGCCAACGGCACCTCCGGCAACGCGGTCGTGTTCGCGGGCACCACGGTGATCGTCGCCCTGCTCGCCCTGAACATCACGGGCGTGCCGTTCCTCGGCCTCATGGGCACCGTCGGCGCGGTCGCGGTGCTCGTCGCGGTGATCATCTCGACGACGCTCACGCCCGCGCTGCTCGGCCTGCTCGGCATGCGCATCCTCCGACGCAAGGTGCGCGCGCACCTCGGCGAGGGCAACCGGCACGAGCCGCCCGTCGTGAAGCCCATGCCCACGTGGCGCGCGGTGCTCACGGGCCTCGTCGCGATCGTGGCCCTGCTCGTCGTCGCGATCCCTGCGCTGTCGATGCGCGTCGGCCTGCCCGACGGCTCCACCGAGCCGCACGACTCGTCGTCGTACGAGGCGTTCACCGTCGCGGAGCAGCAGTTCGGCGCGGGCGTCAACAGTCCGCTGCTCGTCACGGCCCAGCTGCCGGAGGGCACGACCGAGGACGACGTGCTGCAGCTCCAGGTCGACGTCGCGTCGACCCTCGCCGCGCAGGACAACGTGGTGGCCGTCGCACCCATCGCGGTCTCCGACGACCACACGCTCGCGGCGTTCCAGGTGGTGCCGGCCGAGGGCCCGAGCGCCGTCTCGACCGAGCAGCTCGTGCGCGACCTGCGCGCGCTGCCGCCCGTCGACGGCGACATCGAGCTCGGCGTCGCGGGCCAGACCGCGATCAACATCGACATCTCCGAGGGGCTGTCCGACGTGCTGCCGCTCTACCTCACGGTCGTCGTGGGGCTCTCGCTGCTCATCATGATCCTGGTGTTCCGCTCGCTGCTCGTGCCGCTCATCGCCACGGGCGGGTTCATCCTGTCGCTGTTCGCGACGTACGGCGCGATCGTCGCGGTGTTCCAGTGGGGTTGGTTCGCCGACCCGCTCGGCATCAGCACCGGCCCGATCCTGAGCTTCCTGCCGGTGATCCTCGTGGGCATCCTGTTCGGCCTCGCGATGGACTATCAGCTGTTCCTCGCGACCGGCATGCGCGAGGCGTACGTGCACGGATCGTCGGCGAAGCTCGCGGTCGCGCAGGGCTTCCGCGCCGGCCGCTCGGTGGTCACGGCCGCGGCGCTCATCATGGTCTCGGTCTTCGGCGGGTTCGTCTTCTCGGACTCGACCATGATCCGCTCGGTCGGGTTCGGTCTCGCCTTCGGCGTGCTCGTCGACGCGTTCGTCGTGCGCATGCTCCTGATGCCCGCGATCATGCACCTGCTCGGCCGCTCGGCCTGGTGGATCCCGAAGTGGCTCGACCGCATCATGCCCGACGTCGACGTCGAGGGGGCCGCGCTCGAGCGCCGGCACCACCTCGTCACCAGCGACGACGAGCGAGCGGATGCCGCGGGCGACCCCGATCCCGAGGTCGCGACGCTCGTCGGCGAGCCCGAGCCGTCGTCGCGCTGAGGTCTGCCCGATCGGCCCTCGTCGCCCTCCTCGCCCGGCGTTAGCATGACGCCGAGCGAGGGGGCGTGGCATCGATGGGCGCACCGGTCGGTGACGAGCGGATCGACACCAGGCGCGGCACGGCCGGCGTCGTCGCGTTCATCGTCGCGCTGAACGTCGTCGGCTGGGGCGTGCTGCTGCTCGCCGTCGTGCCCGCGGGCATCCCGCTCGGCGGCGGCGACGGCACCGCGCTCGTGACGCTCGGCGTGGGGCTCGCGGCCTACACGCTCGGGGTGAGGCACGCATTCGACGCCGACCACATCGCGGCCATCGACAACACCACGCGCCGCCTAGCCGAGCGCGGCCGGCCGGCGAGCACGGTCGGCTTCTGGTTCTCGCTCGGGCACTCGACGATCGTCGTCGTGCTCTGCGTGCTGCTGACCTTCGGCATCACGGCCGTGAGCGCCTCGCTGGCTGACGACGGCTCGGCCCTGCACGCCTGGACCGGGGTCATCGGGCCGACCGTGTCTGGCGTGTTCCTCCTCGTGATCGCGGCGATCAACCTCGCGTCGGTGCGCGCGATGGCCAGGGGCGATCGACGGCGAGGCGGGCCGGTGATGCAGCTGCTCGGCCCCTTCGAGCGCTTCGTCGATCGTCCGTCGCGCATGTACGTCGTGGGCCTGCTCTTCGGGCTCGGATTCGACACGGCGACCGAGATCGGGCTGCTCGCCCTCGCCGGCGCCTCGACCCTGGCGTCCGTGCCCTGGTGGGCGGCGCTCACGCTTCCCGTGCTGTTCGCCGCGGGCATGAGCGCCTTCGACACGACCCAGGGGGCGGTCATGCGTCGGGCCTACACGTGGTCGCCGGTGCGCGGGCCTCGAGCCGTCGGAGCCGGCCGGCACTCCGACGAGGCTCCGGGCCGACCACCGGTCGGTGCGATCTACGGCATCGCGATGGCGCTGCTGTCGGTCGTCGCCGCGGTCGTCATCGCGATCGTGCAGCTGAGCGACGTGCTCGTCGTGTACCTCGGTCTGGGCGACCCGTTCACCTGGATCGCGTCGATCGGCATCGACGACCTCGGGCTCGTGCTCACGGGGCTGCTGCTGGCCACCTGGGCGGCCGTGTTCGCGACGACCAGGCGGCCGCGTTCCCTGCCGACGTGATCGTCAGGCGATGACGTCGAGGTCGGCGAGCAGCCGCCTGACCCGCTGCTCGATGTCGTCACGGACGCGCCGGACGGTCTCGATGCCTTGGCCCGCGGGGTCCTCCAGTTCCCAGTCCTCGTACCGCTTGCCCGGGAAGACCGGGCAGGCGTCGCCGCATCCCATCGTGATCACCGCGTCGGCGGCCTGCACGTCATCGGTTCGCAGGAGCTGCGGCACGGCGGTGCTGATGTCGATGCCCGCCTCGCGCATCGCCTCGATCGCGACGGGGTTGATCGCAGTGCCCGGTTCGGAACCGCCGGACAGCACGGTCACGGTGCCGCCGGAGAGGGCGCGCGCGAACCCGGCGGCCATCTGCGAGCGGCCCGCGTTGTGGACGCAGACGAACAGGATCGTGGGTGCGGAGCTCATCGGTCTCTCTCTGGTCGGTCGGAGGAGGCTAGTCGCAACTCGATGCGGACGTCGCGCCGCAGCAGGAGGAGCCGGGGGGCGCGGTGTCGGTGAGGCTCGACGAGCATACGCCGGTCTGGGGCAGGGCGAGTTCGACGTTCGCCGCGGCGGCGCGGTCGCCGCTCAGGTGGGCGACGATCGACCGAACCTGCTCGTAGCCGGTCGCGAGGAGGAACGTGGGTGCGCGGCCGTACGACTTCATTCCGGCGAGGAAGAAGCCCGGCTCGGGGTGGGCGAGCTCGGCGAACCCGTGCGGGGGCACCGTGCCGCAGCTGTGGAGGTTGGGGTCGATCAGCGGTGCGAGCCGGCGGGGCGCCTCCACGATGTCGTCGAGGTCGAGCCGGATCTCGCGCAGCATGCGGAGGTCTGGTCGGAACCCGGTGGCGTTCACGACGAGGTCGCCGGTGACCTCCTCGAGGGTGCCGTCGCGGCTGCCGATCAGGGTCGCCCGGTCGCCGTCGCGTCGCACGCGCACGATCTCGAACCGGTCGACGAGTCGGACCCGCCCCTGGGCCACGAGCCGGTCGAGTCGCCCGCCGATGGAGGCGCGGGCCGGGAGCCCGTCGTCGGCTGACGAACCTACCCTGACCGCGGAGGGGTTGCGGATGACCCAGGTCGCCGTCGTGCCCGACTCCGTCTCGGCGAGTTCGGCGAGCTTGAGGAGGGTGTTCGCGGCGGAATGGCCCGCCCCGACGACGAGCGTGCGGCGACCGGCGAACCGGTCGCGCTCGGTGCCGAGCACGTCGGGGAGTGCATGCGCGACGAGGTCGCGGACCTCCTCGACCCCGAGCGGGTCGAGCCCCGACGACGCGAGCGAGTTCGGGGTGCGGTAGGTGCCGGAGGCGTCGATGACGGCTCGGGCACGGACCTCGCGGAGGCCGCCGCGGTCGTCGATCCGGAGCACGAACGGGGCGTGCTCGCGGTCGGTCGTGCGGGTGCGGTCCATGCCGTCGCGGCTGACCGCGATCACCTCGGCGCCGGTCGTGATGTGCTCGGCGATGCCGGGCAGGGCGGCCAGCGGCAGGAGGTACTCGTCGATGAGCTCCGCTCCGGTGGGCAGGCCGTCTTCCCGGGGGTGCCGCCAGCCGGTGGCTTCGAGGAGGCGTCGCGATGCCGGATCGACCAGGTGCCGCCACGGCGAGAACAGGCGGGTGTGACCCCATGCGCGTATCGAGTCCGCGACGCCGTCGCCGGCCTCGAGGATCTCGAACGGGATGCCCCGCTCGGCGAGGTTCGCGGCGGCCGCGAGCCCGATCGGACCGGCCCCGATGATCGCGACGGGCAACCCGTCGAGTCGGTCGTCGCGTCGGGTCGGGATCATCAGGTCGGCGAGGGTCACGCGCTGCCTCCATGGCATCGAAGATCATCAATACAGCAAGCATCCACCCTGTATCGAAGAATGTCAATATGACGTAGGCTGAGCTGCGTGACCGACCTGATCGAGCTGCCCGTCATCCAACCGGATGCCTGTTGCACGCCGATCGCGAGCGCGCCGATCACCCTCGATGAAGCGGCGAGGACCGCCGCGCTGTTCAAGGCGCTCGGCGATCCGACGCGGGTGCTCCTGATCTCGATCGTCGCGGCCGCCGACGGCCAGGAGGCCTGCGTCTGCGACCTGACCGAGCCGACGGGACTCTCGCAACCGACCGTCTCCCACCACCTCAAGATCCTCACCGACGCCGGCTTCCTGACGCGGAGTCGGCGCGGCAGCTGGGCGTACTACGCGCTCGTGCCGGGCTCCCTCGATCGGCTCGCCGCCCTGCTCGGCGAATAGCAGCCGATCGGTTCCACCCGCCTTCGCATGGGGGAGCCCCCGACGCGCGCTGGCAGGGCCTAGGCTCGGCGCATGCGGAGCCCGACGGCGTATGTGCGAGGAGTGCGGCACCCCGAGGCCTTCCACGGGCACGGCGTGACGCGAGGCTACTTCGAGGGCTGGTACAACAAGGTCGTCTCGGCCGACCGGGCGCAGCGGTGGGCCGTGATCCCGGGGGTGTTCCGGGGCTTGGGCGGCGACTCCGCGACCGGGGCGAGCACCGACGAGGCGTTCGTGCAGGTGCTCGACGGGCGCACCGGGCGCTCCTGGTACCACCGCTACGAGGTCGGCGAGTTCGCGGCATCCGATCGGGAGTTCGACGTGCGCGTCGGGCCGAACCGGTTCTCGTCGGCCGGCATGAGCCTCGACCTCCCGCAGCTGCGCGGCGAGATCGCGTACACGACGCCCCTCGAACCCTGGCCGGTGACGGTGCGCGAGCCCGGCATCATGGGCTGGTACGGGCTCGTGCCCGCCATGGAGTGCTTCCACGGCATCGTCTCGTTCGGGCACGGGCTCGCCGGCGAGATCGACGTCGAAGGCGACCCGACGAGCTTCGACGGCGGTCGCGGGTACCTCGAGAAGGACTGGGGCAGGGCCTTCCCGGCGGGGTACGTCTGGATGGCGAGCAACCACCTCGACACCACCGACGGCGACGGGGCGGATGCCTCGCTCATCGCGTCGATCGCCATCATCCCGTGGCTGGGGCGGGCGTTCCGCGGGTCGATCATCGGACTGCGCCACGGCGGCCGCCTCCACCGTTGGACGACCTACAACCGATCGAAGGAGACCAGGCTCTCGATCGACGACACGCACGTGCGGTGGAGCGTCACCGGGCCCGACGGCGTGCTCGAGCTCGACGCCGAGCGCGTGCGCGGCGGCCTGCTGCACGCCCCGCTCCGCACGGCCATGCACCGACGCGTCGAGGAGACGCTCGATGCGAGCATCGTGTTCCGCCACCTCGACCACGACGGGCGGGTGCTGCTCGCCGGCGTCGGCGCGTGCGCCGGGCTCGAGGTGTTCGGCGACACCGAACGGCTGCTCGCGCTCGGACGCCGGCGCGCGGCATCCGCCCGACCCTTCGCGACGACGCCGGCACGCGGCATCCGCCCGCTTCGCGCCCCGCCACGCGGGCACCCGGACGCCTCACAGGCGGCAGGACTAGGCTGAAATGTGACTTCCGGCGAAAACCCCGTCGTGGCCGAGGCTCCTGAAGAGCCCGCCGCGATCAGCTTCTCCGACCTCGGACTCGACGGCGCCGTGCTCAAGGCCCTCTCCGATGTCGGCTACGAGACCCCCTCGGCCATCCAGGCCGCGACCATCCCGACCCTCCTCGCAGGGCGCGACGTCGTGGGCCTGGCCCAGACCGGCACCGGCAAGACGGCCGCGTTCGCGCTGCCCATCCTCGCGCGCCTCGACGAGTCGCAGAAGACCCCGCAGGCGCTCGTGCTGGCCCCCACGCGCGAGCTCGCGCTGCAGGTCTGCGAGGCGTTCGAGAAGTACGCGTCGCGCATGCGCGGCGTGCACATCCTGCCCGTCTACGGCGGCCAGGGCTACGGCGTGCAGCTGTCGGCCCTGCGCCGCGGCGTGCACATCGTCGTCGGCACCCCCGGTCGCATCATGGACCACCTCGACAAGGGCACGCTCGACCTCTCGGAGCTCAAGTACCTCGTGCTCGACGAGGCCGACGAGATGCTCAAGATGGGCTTCGCCGAAGACGTCGAGACGATCCTCGCCGAGACGCCCGACGACAAGCAGGTCGCGCTGTTCTCGGCCACGATGCCCGCGACGATCCGCCGCATCTCGAAGCAGTACCTGAACGACCCCGAAGAGATCACGGTCAAGACCAAGACCACGACCTCGGCCAACATCACCCAGCGCTACCTCATCGTGTCGCACCAGCAGAAGCTCGACGCCCTCACGCGCATCCTCGAGGTCGAGAACTTCGAGGGCATGATCATCTTCGTGCGCACCAAGAGCGTCACCGAGGAGGTCGCCGAGAAGCTCCGGGCCCGCGGGTACTCCGCCGCCGCGATCAACGGCGACATCGCCCAGGCCCAGCGCGAGCGCACGGTCAACCAGCTGAAGTCGGGCAAGCTCGACATCCTCGTGGCGACGGATGTCGCGGCCCGCGGCCTCGACGTCGAGCGCATCAGCCACGTCGTCAACTACGACATCCCGACCGACACCGAGTCGTACGTGCACCGCATCGGCCGCACGGGCCGCGCCGGCCGCACGGGCGACGCGATCAGCTTCGCCACTCCGCGCGAACGCCGCCTGATCTCGGCGATCGAGAAGGCCACCCGCCAGGAGCTCACGCAGATGCAGCTGCCGAGCGTCGAAGACGTGAACGTGACGCGCCTCTCGCGCTTCGACGACCGCATCACCGCGGCCCTCGAGCAGAGCGAGCGCATCGACGGCTTCCGCGACATCATCGGGCACTACATGAAGCACCACGACGTGCCCGAGGTAGACGTGGCCGCGGCGCTCGCCGTGGTCGCCCAGGGCGAGTCGCCCCTGCTGCTCGAGCCCGAGCCCGAGCGCCCGGCGCGCGAGTGGAAGGAGCGCGACGACCGCGGGCGCGGCGGCCGCGACGACCGCTTCGACCGCTCCGGACGCGACCGCGACGGCGGCTCGCGAGGCGGCAGGTACGACGACGACCGCGGTGAGCGCCGCGGCCGGGGCGGCCCCCAGCTCGCGACCTACCGCATCGCGGTCGGCCGCCGCCACAAGGTCGAGCCCCGCCAGATCGTCGGTGCGCTCGCCAACGAGGGGGGCCTGCGTCGCGAGGACTTCGGGGCGATCCAGATCCGTCCCGAGTTCTCGCTCGTCGAGCTGCCGGCCGACCTGCCCCGCGAGACGCTCGAGCGACTCGACGGCACGCGCATCAGCGGACGCCTCATCGAGCTGCGGCCCGATCGCGGCGGCCCCGCACGACGCGACGGCGGCCGCGACGGCGGCCAGCGCCGTTCGTACGGCGACCGCGACGACCGGCCGCGCCGCTCGTACGGCGACCGCGACGACAAGCCGCGCCGGTCGTACGACGACCGCCCCTCGCGTTCGTACGACGACCGCCCGGCTCGGTCGTACGACGACCGTGGCGCCGGCGCTCCCGACGGCGACGACCGGCCCGCGCGCAAGCCCCGTCACAAGGGCCAGCGCGACGAGTAGGTGCGCGTGAGCGCTCCGAGCCCGCGCGACCCGCGCGCCGAGGGCTCGCCCTCGCCCTCGCGTGTGTCGCACGGAGCCGACCTCCGCGTGCGGATGATGCTCACCGCGACCGCCGCGGTCGTGCTGCTCGCGGGCCTCGCCCTGCAGCTGCTCGATCGCACGATCGCGGTCGACCTCGTCGGCAGCGCGCTCTACGCGTGCCTCGTCGGACTCGTCGTCGCGATCGCGTGGCCGCGCCTGCCCTCCTGGGTGCTCGCGGCCGTCGCGTTCGACGCCTCGGCTGCGATCGAGCTGCTGCAGCTCACCGGCATCCCGTCGCGCTTCGTCGACGCCGTGCCGCCGCTGCGCCTGGTCTTCGGCAGCTCGTTCGATCCGCTCGACCTCGTCGGATACGCGATCGGCGCGGTGCTGCTGGTCGTGGTGCTCGCGGCGGCTCGGCGCATCGTGCGACGGCCCACGGGGTCTGCCGGCCCGGCCGACCGGGCGCCGGCCGGCTGATCGGCGCTCGGCCGCGCTCGCGGCACGTTGCGGCGTGCCGCAGACGCGACGATGCCGCGAGGCTCGTGCCCCGCGGCATCCGTCGTTCGCAGCCGTCAGCGCTGCGGAGTGATCTCGAAGGCGACTCGGCCCTCTTCGTCGACCTTCGCGTCAAGCGTCTTGTCGGTGAGGGCGGCGGCCGCTGCCTCGCCGAGGTAGACCCGGGCCCCCGACTGCTCGATGACCGCGTCGGTCTCGTTCGGCGTCGGCACGATCGCGACCGCGAACTCGGTCGCCTCGGGGTCCCGCGCGTTGATGCGCAGCCCCGATCCCTCTGGCGCGCCGTTGCTGGACACGATCTCCTTCACGACGGTGCTGGCGTTCTCGGTCAGTACGAGCATGTGCTCCTCCTCTGCGATCACGAGCCACCCACGATTCCGGAGTTCCGGATGTCTCGCACCCCCCTTGCGCCCGGCGAGCGGATGCCGCACACTCCGCGCGCGGGCGCGCACCCGCCCGAGCGTGCGGCCTGTGCCGGTGCGCGCACCCACCCGCACCCGCGCACCCACCCGCACCCGCGCACCCGCCTGCGGGCACCGCCTCGGGAGGTTTCGACTCGGCCACATTCCGCCTTCATGCGCCGTTCAGATTCGCGTGGTCGGCTAGGTTGAGCGCGACGCCCGACGTCGTGCGTCGAAGCCGATCGATGGGACCTCCCGTGAACACCCGGATCGCCGAATACCCCCGGCCGCTCCACTTCCTGCTGCACATCAGCGACACGCACCTGCTCGCCGGCGGCGGCAGGCTCTACGACCGCGTGGCCAGCGAACAGCACCTGCGCACGCTCTTCGAGGAGTTCGAGGCATCCGGCGGCCAGCCTGAGGCGATCGTCTTCACGGGCGACCTGGCCGACAAGGGGGAGCCCGACGCGTACGACCGCATCCGGCGCATCGTCGACCCGGTGGCCGAGCGCCTCGGCTCCCAGATCATCTGGGTCATGGGCAACCACGACGACCGCACCGCGTTCCGCCGCGGGCTGCTCGACGACCAGGTCGGCGGATCCCGCTCGGTCGACCGGGTCGACGACGTGAACGGCCTGCGCGTCATCACGCTCGACTCGACCGTGCCGGGCCACCACCACGGCGAGGTCTCGCCCGAGCAGCTCGACTGGCTCGCCGAGGAGCTCTCGATCCCGGCGCCGCACGGCACGATCCTCGCGATGCACCACCCGCCCGTGCCGAGCGTGCTCGATCTCGCGGTGTCGGTCGAGCTGCGCGACCAGTCGGGGCTCGCCGAGGTCGTCGAGGGCAGCGACGTCCGCTCGATCATCGCCGGGCACCTGCACTACTCGTCGACGGCGATGTTCGCGGGCGTGCCCGTCTCGGTGGCGTCGGCCAGCTGCTACACGCAGGACCTCAACGTGCCGGTCGGCGGCACCAGAGGGCGCGACGGCGCCCGCGCGTTCAACCTCGTGCACGTGTACCCCTCGACGGTGCTGCACTCGGTCGTGCCCCTCGGTGCGACGCCCGCGCTCGACTGGATCGACGCCGCCGAGAGTGCCCGTCGCCTCGCGGCAGACGGCATCCGGATCGCGGATGCCGCCGCGCCTCCGATTCCCAAGGAGCCGCCGTTCACGATGCCGATCCAGGTGCTCGCACGCTGACGCTCCCTGCGGGCACCCCGCGGATGGTGCGCAACTCCGGAGGCGAGTGCGGACACGCCGCCACTCGGCGCACATCCGCGGGGTGCCGGAGCGCGGCATCCGGAGTTCTGCACGCGCGCCGCGTCGCGACGGTTCGGCTCGGCCGAGCCGCTGGCGTCAGGCCGTGAGGTCGGGCGCGCCGGAGGGAGCGTCAGGCGACGGTGAGCCCGCCGGCGACGAGGCTGCGTGCAGCGGCGCGCCCGCGGCATCCGTCGGCTTCTCCCACGGAGCCGGGAACGGGAAGTAGCGCTCGAGGAAGTCGGTGACGGCCGCCGTGCGCTCCTCGACCGAGATCTCGGGCCGGCTGCCGTCGTTCAGGCAGAACATGTCTTGATCGCGGCGCTTCAGCAGGCGGCGCATCGCGGGCAGCGCACGCTTCAGCGTGGTCTCGACGTACTTCACGCGAGCGTCGGTCTGCACGACCGCGCGCCCGGTGAGCAGCGCGTAGTAGTGGTACAGCGAGTTCGTGACCGAGATGTCGGTCGCCGAGCGGAAGCGGCTCGCCGCCGTGCGACGGAACTCGTCGGGGAAGGCCGACTCGAGGTCGGACATGACCGACTTGCGCAGGGGAGCCGCGCAGTGCTCGAGGTGCCGCGTCGTGACCTTGCCGAAGCGGTCGCGCAGCAGCGCGCGGTTCACGCGTGCGGCGTTCTCGAAGCCCGAACGGCCGGGGTGCGACTCTCCGAGGCCGATGCGGGTCGCGGCCTCGACGAACTTCGTGACGCCGCCGGGCGAGAAGAACAGGTCGGGCGACACGGGGCGGCCGAAGAACATGTCGTCGTTCGAGTAGAGGAAGTGCTCGGCGAGGCCCTCGATGTTGTGCAGCTGGCTCTCGACGGCGTGCGAGTTGTGCGTCGGCAGCACCGACGGGTCGGCGAACATCTCCTCGCTGCGCACGATCGTGACCTTGGGATGCCGCGCCAGCCACTCGGGCGCCGGCGAGTCGGTCGCGATGAAGATTCGCCTGATCCACGGGGCGAACAGGTGCACCGATCGCAGCGCGTACTTCAGCTCGTCGATCTGGCGGTAGCGGGCCTCGGAGTCGTCGCCCTCGCCGACGACGTAGCTCGCCATGCGCTTGGCGCGCTCGCGCACGAAGTCGTCGCTCGAGCCGTCGACCCACGAGAAGACGAGGTCGATGTCGAAGTCGACGTCGCTCGCGAGCGGCGCGAACATGTGCTCGAGCGTCGGCCAGTCGCGCCCGTGCAGGTGCACGACGTCGTCGATCGCCTCGGAGCGCGGGAGCGTGCGGCGCATGAGCGCGTTCTCGACGGGCGCCTCGATGGTGTCGTCGCCGAACCGCCAGAACTCGAGCTGCACGCCGGTCTCGGCGCCGTAGCGCAGGCGCCCGACGGGCTCGATGCGCGGACGGTACACCCGCACGACGGATGCCTTTCTGCTGCCCGACAGCCGTCCGTCTGCCAGGAGCACCGGGTAAGCGTCGCCCGACGGCTCGACGGTCTCGGCGTAGAACGGCTCGGTCGCGAAGGCGTCGGCGAGCGCGCGGGCCGCGGCCTTGCGGTCGGCGCGGTCGAGGGCGAGCACGAGCCGCTCGTCGTTGCCGCGGACGAGCAGGTAGCCGATCCCGGCGGCGTCCAACGCCGCGCCGATCGCGCAGAGGTCCTCGATCATCGACTCGCGCGGCGTGAGGTGGCCGTTGCGCAGCGCGTACTGCCCCTTGCGCATCACGATGTCGGCGCGGTCGAAGCGGGCGTCGCGCGCCGGGGAGGTCACGAGCACGAGTTCGTGCTCGTCGGCGATGCGCATCTGCGGCTGGACGGTCGGATCGGCGCGCGTGAACGCGAGGTGGCGGTCGTGCTCGTTCGTCGTCATGAAGTGGACTCCTGGAGGTCTGGGAGCCACGAAGCTCATCGGAACCTCGATTCTACGGCCGCCGCCGAAACGACAGATAGCGTCACGTGGATTGCGCCGGATGACGCCTCCGTGGCGCCGCGAAGCGGCCGGAATCGCCCCGAACGGCCCGGAATCGCCCGAGCGTGACGGCCGGTGACGGTATCGGACATCGCGTGTCCACGCCGATTGCGAGGCGGCCCGAGGCCTTCGTACCTTCGTGCACACCCCGGGGAACCGCCCCGGCCGACACGCGAAGGAGGCACCGATGGGCGACACGATCGTGCGGTTCATCGCCGCGGACGACCCGCTGGCCAAGCCGCTGCTCGACGACCTCGAGCGCGAGTACGACGCGCGATACGGCGACCTCTTCGGCGAGGTCGCGAGCGTCGAGCTCAACCGATACCCCGCGCAGGAGTTCGCGCTGCCGCACGGCGCCTTCCTCGTGCTCGTCGAGTTCGTCGACGGCGTCGAGACCCCGGTCGCCGGCGGCGCGTTCCGCCGCTACGACGACCGCACGGCCGAGCTCAAGCGCATCTGGACGCGCGCCGACCGCCGCGGCCGAGGTCTCGCCGGCCAGGTCGTCGCCGCGCTCGAGGCCGAGGCGCGCCGCCTCGGCTACACCGACGTCTTCCTCACCACGGGGCCGCGCCAGCCCGAAGCCGTGGCGCTCTACCTGCGCGCGGGCTACGAGCCGCAGTTCGATCGAGCGCTGCCGGCCGAGGAGGTCGGCATCCACGCGTTCCGCAAGCAGCTGGCCGGGGTGGGCATCGGCCGGGCTACGGGCGTCGAGGCGGCCGCGACGGTCGCCGCGGCATCCGCAGACCGCGCAGGAGCGCTCGCGTGAGCGCGGCATCCGCTCGTCCGGACTTCACGCGCGACCACGGGCCCGGGCTCGAGCACGGCCTGAAGGTCGTGCCGGTGAAGCACTGGGGCCGCTGGGTGCTCTCGGCCGTGGTCGTGTTCCTCGTGCTGCAGTTCCTCTGGTCGCTCGCGGTGAACCCGCAGTGGCAGTGGAACGTGTTCGCCGAGTACTTCTTCGCGCCGTCGGTGCTGAACGCGCTCGTGCTCACGCTGCAGCTCACGGTCATCTCGGGCGTCATCGGGTTCGTGCTCGGCGCGGTGCTCGCGGTCTTCCGGCTGTCGAAGTCGCCGCTGCTGAACGCGGCGGCCTGGTGGTACATCTGGTTCTTCCGGTCGGTGCCGCTCGTCGTGCAGATCCTCGTCTGGTACAACCTCGGATACCTCTACCCGACGCTCGGGCTCGGCACGCCGTTCACGACCGACTTCTGGCTCGTCGAGTTCCCGACGACGACGCTCATCAGCGCGTTCGCGGCGGCGACGATCGGCCTGTCGCTGCACCAGGCGGCGTACTCGGCCGAGATCATCCGCGCCGGCATCCTCTCGGTCGACCAGGGGCAACTCGAGGCCGCCGCGTCGCTCGGCCTGCCGCGCCGCATCCGCTTCTTCCGCATCACGCTGCCGCAGGCGGCCCGGGCGATCGTGCCGAACGCGTTCAACGAGATCATCGGGCTCGTGAAGGGCACCTCGGTCGTCTTCATCGTCGCGCTGCCCGAGCTGTTCTACACGGTGCAGGTCATCTACAACCGCAACCAGCGAGTGATCCCGCTGCTGCTCGTCGCCGTCGTCTGGTACGCGATCATCACGACCGTGCTGTCGGTCGCGCAGTACTACGTCGAGCGGCGCTTCGCCCGCGGGGCGGTTCGCGAACTGCCTCCCACGCCCATCCAGCGGTTCCGCGGCTGGGCGGCCGAGCAGTGGGCGCGTCTCGGCGAGGGACCGGCCGGCGACCCGCCCGGCGGTCAGGGCGGTCCAGCGGATGCCGCGGGCGGCTCGCCGGGCTCGACCCGGCCGCCCGAGGAGCGGGCGCCCGCCGAAGTGCATGCGGATGCCGCATCCGCACGCGCCGGCCGGGGCGCCGCGGCCGAGGTCGCCGTCGACGCAGCATCCGTCGGACCTGTGGCCTCCCGCCTCATGACTACCACCCCGCCCAGCCGGATCGGAGGAACCCGATGAGCCAGACCCTCGCGCCCTCGTTCGACGGCAACGTGCCGATCGCCCCGCGGCCGACCGCGACCGTCGGACGCGTCGAGATCCGTGACGTCACGAAGTCGTACGGGCAGCACACCGTGCTGCACGACGTGTCGCTCGACATCCGGCCCGGCGAGGTCGTCGCGCTCATCGGGCCGTCCGGCTCGGGCAAGTCGACCCTGCTGCGCACCATCAACCACCTCGAGACCGTCGACCGGGGGTCGATCACGCTCGACGGGCAGTACATCGGCTACGAGGAGCGCGGCGGCAAGCTGTACGAGCTGCGCGAGGCCGAGATCCTGCGCCGTCGCACGCAGTTCGGGCTCGTCTTCCAGAACTTCAACCTCTTCCCGCACCTCACCGCGATCGAGAACATCGTCGAGGCGCCCGTGGCGCTGAAGCGGCAGTCGAAGGCCGAGGCGCGCGAGCTCGCCAAGGCGCTGCTGGCCCGGGTCGGCCTGGCCGACAAGCTCGACCACTACCCGAGGCAGCTCTCGGGCGGGCAGCAGCAGCGCGTCGCGATCGCTCGGGCCCTCGCGCTCTCGCCGAAGGTGCTGCTGTTCGACGAGCCGACGAGCGCACTCGACCCCGAACTCGTGGGCGAGGTGCTCGACGTGATCCGCGGGCTCGCCCGCGACGGCACCACGCTCATCGTCGTGACGCACGAGATCGGCTTCGCCCGCGAGGTGGCCGACCGAGTCGTCTTCCTCGACGGCGGCGAGATCGTCGAGCAGGGACCGCCCGTGCAGGTGCTGCGCTCGCCGAAGCAGCAGCGCACCAGAGACTTCCTCGCGAAGGTGCTCTAGCACCGGGCACCGCTCGACCCGCGTCGGGCGCTCGACCTCGGGTCGGGCATCCGCGAGAAAGACAGCCCGGGTGCGGCATGGCAGTGCCGCACCCGGCGAACCGAGAAACCGTCCGGCCATCGGAACAGCAACAACCCTAGGAGCAGCCATCATGGCGATCAACAAGAAGCAGGCGGGGGTGATCGTCGCGGGCGTCGCGGCGGTGGCCCTCATCGGAGGCGGCATCACGTGGGCCGTCCTGGCAGGCAACAACTCGGCCGAGGCGGCCGACAGCGGCGCGAAGTCGAGCACCGAGGAGCAGGTCGAGGCGGCGACGCAGTTCGACCTCACCTCGCAGAACGCCGCCGACCGGCCCACGATCGAGCCGGTCGCGGCCGCGGTCGAGGCGCTCGAGGAGAGCGGCTTCGAGCCGATCGAAGCCGGCAAGCTCACCGTGGCGATCTCGCCGTGGGCTGCGCCGCTCGGCGTGCTCGCCTCCGACGACGACACGACCGTCATCGGCACCGAGGCGGACTTCGGCTCGCTCATCGCCGACGGCCTCGGCCTGGAGTACAACCCCGTCGCCGTGAACTGGGCCGACTGGCCACTCGGCATCCAGTCGGGCAAGTACGACCTCATCGCGTCGAACGTGACCGTGACCGAGGAGCGCAAGGAGCTCTACGACTTCGCGAGCTACCGCCAGGACCTGCTCGGCTTCTACGTGCAGGCCGACAGCGACATCGACTCGATCTCGGAGGCCGCCGACATCTCGGGCCTGAAGATCGTGGTCGGCTCGGGCACCAACCAGGAGAAGATCCTGCTCGCCTGGAACGAGGAGCTCGAGGCCGACGGCGAGGCCCCGGCCGAGCTGGTGTACTACGACGACCAGGCCGCCGCGACGCTCGCGGTCACGTCCGGACGCGTCGACGCGACCTTCGGTCCGAACGCGACCTCGGCATACCAGGCGGCCACGACCGGTGAGACCAAGCTCGTCGGCACCATCAACGGCGGTTGGCCCGAGACCGCACCCATCGCCGCAGGCACCGCCAAGGGCAACGGCCTCATCGAGCCCGTGCAGCTCGTGCTCCAGTCGATCATCGACGACGGCACGTACGACGAGGTGCTCGAACGTTGGGCGCTGACCAGCGAGGCGCTCGACGCCTCCGAGATCAACCCCCCGGGGTTGCCGAAGTCCGAGTGAGGCAGAAGCTCGGATGACGGGGGATGCCGCGCAGCGGGTGGCTGCGCGGCATCCTGCATCTCCTGGATGCCGTCGCCCGGGCTCGGCGTACGCAGCGCCACCGCACCGACAACACCACATCGCGGCGTACCCAAGCGGTCAAAGGGAGCGGACTCATAGCCCGCCATTCGCAGGTTCGAATCCTGCCGTCGCGTCGAAACCCCCGATCGAGCACGAGGTCGGCTCGCCGTGAAGAGGCCCCTGAACTGTGGTCGCGGCGGCCGAGGCGTCTCTGCCAGAATCTGCGCGAGGAGGCGACCATGGGCCTGCTGGACGACGAGGTTCCGTCTGCGTCGCGGACGATGTCGAGGCGGACGATGCTGCGGAGATCCGCCGACCTGGCCGCCATCGTGGTCGCCGGCACGGCGGTGGCGGGATGCACCGCCGACGAGCCTGACGCTTCGAGCCCGCCGGGGAGCACCGGCCCGACGGGCGCATCGTCACCCAGTTCGTCCGACGCACTCTTCGCCGAGCTCGACGCCGAGATCCGGGCGGCGATGGAGGAGTACGCCGTGCCCGGCGTCGCCGTGGCCGTGCTGCACGACGGGAACGAGTACGTGCGCGGGTACGGGATCACCAGTGTCGACGCTCCGGTGCCGGTCGACGAGCACTCGTTGTTCCGCATCGGATCGACGACTAAGACGTTCACCGGAACCGCGATGATGCGCCTGGTCGATGCGGGCAAAGTTGACCTCGACTCGCCCGTACGCACCTACGTGCCGGAGTTCACCGTCGCCGACGACGACGTGGCAGCCGCCGTCACCGTTCGGCACCTGCTGAACCACACCGCCGGCTGGTTCGGCGACGACCTCGAGGACTTCGGCCGGGGTGACGACGCGATCGAGCGCTACGTGGCGAGCATGGCGGGCCTTCCCCAGCTGACGCCACTCGGGTCCACGTTCTTCTACAACAACGCCGCGGTCGTGCTCGCGGGCCGAGTGGTGGAGAAGGTGCACGGCACGACCTTCGAGCAGGCCATGCAGGAGCTCGTGCTCGACCCGCTGGGCCTCGACCAGACCCGATTCTTCACCGACGACCTCGTCGGACACACCTTCACCGGCGCGCACGACGTGGTCGACGGCGAGCCGGTCCTCGACCCGTCCTTCTGGCACGTGCCGAGGTCGCTCGACCCGACCGGCGCCCTCATCTCGAGCGCTCGCGACCAACTGGGCTACCTGCGCTTCCACCTGGGCGACGGCACCGGCCCCGACGGCCGTCGCATACTCAGCCCCGGTTCGTTCGACGCGATGCACTCGAACCCGGGCCCGGGCGGAACGATCTTCATCGAGATCGACGGGTACGCGGTCAGCTTCCGTCTTCGGCCGACGGCCGAAGGAGTCAGCGTCGTGCAGCACGGCGGGGACTGGCCAGGGCAGCACAGCGGGTTCCTCCTCGTTCCCGAACGGAACTTCGGCATCGCCATGCTCACGAATTCCGAGGACGGCCCGAAGCTGCTGAGCACCTTCTTCCAGGACGACTGGGCGTTGTCGCGGTTCGCGGGCGTCCACAACCTGCCGGCCGATCCCAGAACCAGGACCGCCGCGCAAGTGGCCCCCTACGAGGGCCGGTACGACCTCGCCGAGATCGGGCCCGACGGCAGCACGGGGCGGGTGACGCTCGAGTTCGCCGCGGACAACGGTCGGTTGCGCATCCGCCCGCTGAATCCCGACGGAACCGTGTCCGACGCGGCGCCGCCCGAGTACGTGGACTTCTACGGCGACGACCGCGTGGTGGGCGCGAGCCCCCTCTCGCCCCGCTCCGACTTCGTGCGGGGCCCGAACGGCGAGGTCGCCTGGTACCGCACCAGCGGCCGGCTGCTCCCCAAGGTCGGGTAGCTCAAGCGAAGCGCGCGAGGCGGAACGGCTCCGGAGAGGGGCGGCCCTCGGCGAGGTCCGCGAGCACGCGGCCGATGGCGGGCGTGAACTTGAAGCCGTGGCCCGAGAAGCCGGCGGCGACCACGAGCGGGCCGACGGCGTCGAGCACGAACACCGAGTCGGGGCTCGTCGTGTACGTGCAGCTGATCGCGCGGGCGGCGTCGGCGTCGGCGCCCGGGATCCACTCGCGCACGTAGCGCCGCAGGGCCTCGAACTGCACGGGCTCGGCCGTGAAGTCGCGGTGGTCGGGGTCGACGACGGGGCCGGTGCCGTGCCAGCCTGCCTTGACGCCCTCGCCGGGCGTGAGCATGCCGTAGACGCCCGAGTACCACCACTCGTCGCCGGGGCCCGGGCGGTGGTTGAATCCGGGCCACTCGAACGAGGTGTCGACCACCGCGAAGTGGCCGGGCTGCTCCTGCGTGACGACGAGCCCGGGCAGCGGCAGAAGGCCGCCGACGAGCTTCGAGGTCCAGGCGCCGGCGGCGACGACCACGCGCTTTGCGGTCAGCACGGTGCCCGCGCCGCCGGCCGTGGAATTTTCGAGCGTGACCTCGACGAGGTCGTCGTCGAGCACGCGGATGCCGCGCACGGGCGTCTCGTGGCGCACCTCGGCGCCTCGGGCGGCGGCCGCCTGCTGCAGTGCGCGCACCGAGGCGTCGGCGTTCAGCCGCCCGGCGGTCGGCGTGTGCAGCACGCGCGTCGCGAACCGCAGGCCCGGCCAGCGGTCGCATGCTTCCGCGGCGGGCAGGAACTCGCTCGGGATGCCGGCGGCGCCGAGCGCCTCGTGCACGGCATCGAGCTCGGGGTGGTCGCCGTGGTTCACGATGCCGACCCGGGCGAGCAGGCTCGCACCGGTCTCGGCCTCGAGCTCCTCCCACTGGCGGCCGGCTTCGACGAGCAGGGCGACGTGCGCGGCATCCGCGTACGAGACGTTGAAGTTGCGGCTCGCGCCGTGCGAGGCGCCGTTGGCGTGGCCGTCGGCGAAGCGCTCGAGCAGCAGCACGTCGCGTCCGCGCGAGGCGAGCTGCCAGGCGGCGGCCGAGCCCATGGCCCCGCCGCCGACGACGATGACGTCGTGGTCGGTCATGCGGCGGCCGTCTCGTCGGCCGGACGAGGTGCCCGGGGTGTCCGCGGCACGTCGATCGTGAACGCGAGCAGCCGGAAGCGCCGGTCGCCGTCGACGATCTCGCGCTCGCGGTCGTGCAGGCGGTCGAAGCCGAGCTTCGCGTAGAGGCGGTGGGCGCCGGTCATCTGCGGTCCGCTGTTCATGACGACGCGGTCGAGGCCGCGCAGGCGGGCGAGCTCGATCGCGAGCAGCGTGAGGGCTTCGCCGACGCCGCGTCCGCGGGCTGGCGGGTCGACGGCGAGCAGGCGGAAGTCGAGCTCGCCCGACTGGGCCAGCGGTGAGATCGTACTGCCGCGGCGAGGCGTGGCGACGCTGCCGAGCAGTTCGCCGGTCGCCGCGTCGGCTGCGACCCAGACCTGGTGCTCGAGCGCGCGGGGCGCGACGTCGGCGATCGACGCGCGGTAGTCGTCGGAGAGTTCGTACGCGTACTCGTAGGCGCGCACTGACAGGGCTGCGACCGCGTCGATCTCGTCGTCGCGTACGAGCCTGATCACGAGGTCGTCGCGGAGCTGCAACTGCAGGCGGTAGTCGACGTGGTCGATGCGATCCTCGGGCGACGCGGCATCGGCGGGTTCGGTTGCGACGGGCGAGAACGCCTCGTAGCCGAGCCGCTCGTAGAGCCGCTGCGAGGTGTGGTTCAGCGTGCCCGTGTCGAGCACGACGGCCGAGGCACCCCAGGTGAGGGCCTCCTCCTGTGCGGCGAGGGCGAGCGCCTCGCCGAGTCCGCGTCCGCGGGCCTCGGGGGCGACGGCCAGCAGGCGCAGCTCGGCCTCCTCGCCGACGGCGAGCCGGGCCTGCGACGAGGCGGAGCGCACGAGGCTGGCGGTTCCGAGGAGGTGGCCGCCCGCGGCATCCGCTCGCCCTTCGCGGTCGGATTCGGGATCGGATGCCTCGACCGCGACGAGCACGGTGCCCTCGGCCGCGCGTTCGGCGACCGCGTCCACGAGCGCGCGCCGCTCGGGCGAGACCGGCAGGTGCCCGTAGGGGCCCGCCGCGAACGCCCGATGGGTGAGCTCGGCGACGGCCGGGACCTCCTCGGGTCGCGCGGCGCGGATCGTGAACGCGGTCGCCGCGGCCATCAGGCGGCCACCGGCTCGCGGACGGTGCGGGTCGCTTCGACGCTGGCCGCGGCATCCGCCTCGGATCCGCCGGCGAAGGCCGGGCGCGCGGCGTACGGGTCGCCCTCGCCCCACAGGGTGGTCGGCAGCTCGCGGCGCAGCACCGGGAACACCTCGGAGGCGAGCCGGTCGAGCTGCTCGTGCTGCTGCTCGATCGGGAGCGTCGTCGGCAGGCTCACCGATTGCAGGTCGTGGCCGAGCGCCTCGTGGAACCGGGCGATCTTGTCGATCACCTGCTGTGGGCTGCCGACGAGCGCCGGCCCCTCGGCGATCGCGTGATCGATGTCGCGGAAGGGCGTGTTGTTGCCCGGAACGTTGGTCGCTGCCACCAGAGCATCGTAGACGGGCCCGTAGAGCTCCTTGGCCTGCTGCGTGGTGTCGGCGATGAAGAGCGAGCCCGACCCGGCGCCGACGTAGGCGAAGCGAGGGTCGTGCCCGTGCCTGGCGACCTCGTCGCGGTAGTGCCGCACGAGCACCGCGTAGTTCTGCAGCGGCTGGATCGCGTTGGCGCTGAACAGGGGGTCGCCCCACTTCGCGGCGAGGGCGGCGCTCGCCAGGGTCGTGGCCGAGCCGTGCCAGACGCGCGGCGCGCCCGCGAACGGGCGGGGGAGCGTCGTCGTCGCGTGCTGGTCGCGCGTGTACGGAGTGGCCGGCCAGTCGACGTCGGTCTCGCGCCAGAGGCGGCGCAGCAGCGCGTACTTGTCGGCGAGCAGCTCCCACTGGTCGTCGATCTCGAGGCCGAACAGCGGGAACTGCGCGACCTCGTTGCCCTTGCCGATCGTGATCTCGAGACGGCCGCGCGAGAGCTGGTCGATCGTCGCGTAGTCCTCGGCGACGCGCACCGGGTCGAGCACCGAGAGCACCGTGACGCCCGAGTGCAGGCGGATGCGCGAGGTCGTCGCGGCGATCGCGCCGAGCAGCACGGTCGGCGACGACGACAGGAAGTGCCCTGCGTGGCGCTCGCCGACCGAGAACGCGTCGAAGCCGAGGCGTTCGGCGCGACGGGCGGACTCAACGGTCTGGTCGAGGCGCTCGGCCGCGCTCACGAGCCGGCCGGTGACCGGGTTCTCGACGTGCGGCACGATGTCGAGCAGCTGGAACCGCATGGGTCAGGCCTCCGTGCTCGCCGTTGCGGCCGTCGCCGTCGCGGTCGCCGTCGCGGTCGCCTCGGCTCGCGCGAGCGGCGTCTTCTCGCCGGCCTCGATGCCGACGGGCAGCTTGTTGCCGGCCGGCGGCAGCGGACACGTCGCGAAGTCGGTGTACGCGCACGGCAGGTTGACCGCGCGGTTGAAGTCGAGCAGCACCGAGCCGTCTTCGGCGGGCGCGTCGATCGCGAGGCTGCGGTTGGCGGCGTACGTCGTGATCCCGCTCGTGGCATCCGTGAACAGCACGAAGAGGCTGCCCGGCGCGTGGCCGTTGAACGCGATGAGGCGGAACGTCTCGCCGCGCAGCTCGAACTCGACCTCGCCCGGCGCCTCGTAGACGTGCTGCAGGCCCTCGACGGCGGCGTCGACCGTGACCTCGCGGGGCGCGTCGAACGGCACGAAGCGGCCGTACGCGAGCCAGCGCGGGTTCGGCAGGTACGTGGGCGTGCCCGCGTAGGCCGCGAGGAACGGGAACGCCGGGTCGCGCGGACGCACGATGTCGTTGCCCCCGCGGCGCGCGAGCTCGATCGCGAGGTCGCCCGAGCGGAGCGTCAGCCCCCCGCGCTCGGGGATCGGGCCGAACTCGTGGCGTCCCTCGAGCGCAACGCCGTCGAGCTCGAGCACCTCGCCCTCGGCGAGCTCGACGACCGGGCCCGCGTCGCTCGTCGACCAGAGGCCCGGCGTGCCGTCGAGGCGCTGCGGCTCGGCGTCCAGCCAGTACAGACCGGTCACGGCGAGGAACCCGTGGCCGCTCGCACGTGCTGCCTCGTGGGCGCGGTGCCACTCCTCCCACTCGCGGGCGAAGGCGGCGCGGTCGATCGAGGCGGTCGGTGCGGCGGCAGGTGCGACAGCGGGAGCGACGGATGCCTCGGGCGCGACGGATGCCGCGTCTGCGGCGGGTGCCTCGGAGACTGAGTTCGTGGTGATCAGCGTGTCGGTCATGCAGGAATGCTAGGCAGGTCGCAAGGGGCTTTCGGAGGTCGTGACGGCAGGTTTCGGGCGGCCGTCACGGGGCGTAACCGGGTGGGCCTGCACCTCAGCCGACGCGCACGGTGGAGCGGTCGAACGCCGAGATCGCGACCGCGGCGGCCGAGAGCACGGCGAAGACCGCGGCGGCCGTGGCGAAGCCCGCCGCGGGCGTCGGAGCGGCGAGGAAGAGGCCGATGCCGACCGCGAGGCACACGGCGCCCGCGAGGCGCTGGGTGAGCGCGAGCACCCCTGCGCCGACGCCGGCCGCGTGGGCGGGCGCATGGTCGAGGGTGAGCGTCTGGTTCGACGGGATCGCCAGCCCGTAGAGCACGCCGTGCACGGTTCCGACGCCGACGAGTGCGATGAGCACGAGCACGTCGGAGCCGGTCGCCACGAGTGCCGCCTCGACGGCCACGGCCACGGCTCCGGCCGCGAGCACGAACGTGATGCCGCGGCGCCCGAACCTGGTGGCCACGCGCCAGCTCTGCATGCTGCCGAGGGCCATGCCGAGTGCGCGCGGCGCGAGCAGGAGCGCCGCCGTGAGGGCCGGCAGCCCGAGGCCGTCGATGAGGTAGAGCGTCGAGACGATGCCGAGGCCGAGCCCCGCCCCGAAGATGAGCGTCGCGACCCCGGTGCCGAGCATGAAACCGCGCGAGCGCATGAGCGCCGGGTCGAGCACCGGCGATCCGCCGCGGCGCGCGACCCGGCGCTCCCAGCCCGTGAACGCGAGGCCGGCGATCGCGGCGACGACGAGCCAGAGCGGGCCGCCGGGCACCCCGGCGGTGACGGGCAGCATGAGTGCGAGGATCGCCGCCATGAGCAGCACGAGGCCGACGAGGTCGAGGCCGCCGCGACGGCCGTCCGCGGCATCCGACCTCGTGGTCGCCGGTGACCGGCCCGCCGGCAGCACCGCGAGCCCGACCACGAACAGCGCGAGCGCGACGGGCACCGAGAGCAGCACCACGAGGCGCCAGCCGAGGCCGGGCGCGGCTGCCGCGAGGATCCACCCGGCCGCGGGCGGCGACACGAGCCCCGCGATCGAGCCCGCGACCGTGTAGGCGCCGAGCGCCTTCGCCCGTGGTGCGCCGGTGAAGAGGTCCTGGAAGTATCCGAGCACCTGCGGGTTCACGAGCCCGGCGCCGAGGCCCTGCACGAGCCGGGCCACGACGGCGGTGCTCGCATCACCGGCTCCGGCCGCGATGATCCCGCCGACCGCGAAGAGCAGCAGGCCGACGAGGTACGGCACCCGTCGCCCGAGCACGTCGCCGAGTCGCCCGCCCGGCAGCAGTGCGGCCCCGAACGCGAGCGAGTACCCGGCGACGAGCCACTGCACCTGCCCGGCGTCGGCACCGAGGTCGTCGCGCAGCCCGGGCACGGCGAACGAGAACGACGCCTGGTCGATGATCGTGACGAACCCCGTCGAGACACCGAGCGCGAGCACGCGCCCGGAGGTGCGACCCCGAAGTCGCACGGGGGTCGCGGATGTCGCGGGCCTCACTCCGGGGCGCCCTCGCCGAACATGCGCTCGACATCGACGACCCCGCCCGCCGCCTCGAAGTCCGCGCGGACGGCGGCCAGCAGGTCGGCATCGGCCAGCACGTCGGCGACCGTCGCCGCGAGGCCGTACGCGGCATCCGTGACGGCCTCGAGCGACGCGGGGGAGCCCGCATACTCGGCGAACTCGCGCGTGTGGAGCGCGATCTCGGGCGGCGCGATCGCGATGACGGGGTGGATGCCGGGCAGCCGCTGGCTGATGTTGCCGAAGTCGGTCGACGCGGCCTGCGCGTCCGGCGCATCCGCGGCTCGCAGCACGCGACGCCCGCGCTCGGCCTGGGCCAGCGCCCAACGCGCGGCGAGCGGACCGTTGTGGCGGATCGGCAGGCTGAACGGCTGCGGGTCCCAGACGACCTCGACGCCGGTGCCGGTCGCGAGGGCGATGCCGTGCGCGATGTCGTCGACGCGCGCCGAGAGCTCGCGCAGGGTCGCGATCTCGTGCGAGCGCACGTAGTACTCGAGCTCGGCGCGCTCGGGCACGACGTTGGGGCGCGCGCCGCCGTCGACGAAGACGCCGTGGATGCGATCGCCTGGCGGCAGGTGCTGCCGCAGCAGGCCGACCGCCTGGTAGTTGAGCGCCGCGGCGTCGAGCGCGTTGCGGCCCTGGAACGGGGCGGCCGCGGCGTGCGCGGCGACCCCGTGGTACACGATGCGCACGATGCGACGGCCGATGAAGACGGGATCGGCGAGGTCGGCGCCGAACGGGTGCGCCATGACCGCGGCGTCGACGCCGTCGAACGCGCCGGCGCGGGCGAGCAGCTCCTTGCCGTTGCCGCCCTCCTCGGCGGGCGTGCCGATGAGCAGCACCCGGCCGGGCACGCTCGCCGGGCTCTGCCGCCTCGCCTCGGCGAGGGCGAGGAACGCGCCGACGGATGCCGCGGCGATGAAGTTGTGCCCGCACGCGTGACCCACGCCGGGCAGGGCGTCGTACTCGGCGAGCAGCGCGATCGTCGAGCCGGGGGCGCCGGGCGCTCCGGAGAGATCCGATGCGCCGGGTGCCGCGGTCAGCTCCGCGACGAACGCCGTCGGCAGGCCGAAGACCCCGAGCTCGGAACGGATGCCGCGTGCCTCGAGCGTTTCGGCGATCGCCGCCGCGCTCTTCACCTCGGCGAACCCGGGTTCGGCGAGCGCGAACAGGTGCGCTGAGAGCGCGCCGAGTGTCGGCGCGAGTTCGTCGACGGCCGCGGCGAGGGAGGCCCGAAGCTCGGGCGCGGCCCCCTCGTGCGGCGACGAGATGGGCGGAGCCGCGCCCGCGAGGCGTTCGGCCTCGCGGGCGACGGCGTCCAGGTGCAGGGTGCTCGGCGTCGTGGGCCGGGCACCGATCCGCACGCCGTGCGTGGCGGACGTCACGCCCCGACCGCGGCGACCGCGAGCTCGGACGGCTCGCCCGCGGCATCCGCTCGGCCGTCGCGTTCGACGGAACCGGCGACGGAATGCGCTGCGGAGTCGACGGATGCCGCGGCCACCGGCGACTCGGCCGCCGACGATCCGGCGCCCCACGCCTCGGCGAGCAGCCGGTACGACGCCACGCGCGCCTCGTGGTCGTGCGTGATCGTCGTGACGAGCAGTTCGTCGGCGCCGGTCGCGCGCTGCAGGGTCTCGAGCTGCGCGACGACGGATGCCGGTGAGCCGACGAAGCGCGTGTCGAGGCGGTCCTGCACGGCGTCGAGCTCGATGCGCGAGAGCTCCGCGTCGGGGGTGGCTTGCTCGGGGCTCGGGTAGGGCACGGCGCCCTGGCCCTCGCGGATCGAGAGCACCCACTCCGCGTACCCGGCCGCGAGGCGCCGGGCCTCGGCGTCGGTCGGCGCAACGACCACGTCGACCGAGACGATCGTGTGCGGCCGTTCGAGCTCGGCCGAGGGCACGAAGTGCGCGCGGTACTCGGCGACCGCGTCGAGCACGCCGCTCGGGGCGACGTGGTAGTTCGCACCGAAGCGGAGGCCCTGGCTCCCGGCCAGGCGTGCGCTCTCACCCGCGCTCGACCCGTGCACCCAGAGCTCGACCGGGGTGCCGGTCGCGGGCTGCGCCTGCACGGTCACGCCGTCGGGCCGGGTGTCGTCGGCGTAGCGCACGGGGCCGGCGAAGAAGTCGCGCAGGGCGTCGACGTCGTCGGCGAAGCGGGCCGCGTCGCCGGCCGTGCGTCCGAGCAGCCTCGCCTGCAGCGCGAACCGCGCCGAGTCGAAGCGGAACGGACGCTGCGGCGGCACGACGAGTCCGTCGACCACGGCGTTGGGCGCGAGCGGCGCGGGATCCGCGACCGCCTCGGGGGCGTCGGGCACCGCGGGCAGCGGCGGGGCGGCCGGGACGGCGGCGGTCGGGGCCGCGGCATCCGGACCCCCGGCCTTCGCCGGCGGCAGCCCGCTCCGACCCAGCCCGAGGTCGACCCGGCCCGGCCAGAGCGCCGCGACCGTGCCGAGCGCCTCGGCGACCTGGAGCGGCTCGTAGTTGCCGAGGATCGTCGCGGCGGTGCCGACGCGGATGCGCTCGGTCGAAGCCGCGACGATGCCGAGGAACGTGTGCGGCGCGGCACCCGCGACGCCAGGGTTCAGATGGTGCTCGGCGAGCCAGTAGCGCGCGTAGCCGAACGACTCCGCCCGTCGGGCGAGGTCGATCGAGCGGTGCAACGACTCGCCGGCCGTCGAACCCTCGGCGATCGGCACGAGGTCGAGCACGGCGAGCGGTACGCGGCGGGCGGTGGCATCGGGGCGTGCGGACGCGGCATCCGCGGGTCGAATCGTCTCAGCCGACACGACGCACCTCCTCGGCTTCGCGCACGGACGCGACGCGCGCGCCGGGCTCGGGCAGCTCGAGGTTCTGCCGCAGCGTCGCGCCGGGCTCGTACTCGGTGCGGTACACACCGCGCTCCTGGAGCTCGGGCACGACGCGGTCGACGAACGCGTCGAGGCCGTGCGGCGAGGTCGTGCCGACGACGACGAAGCCGTCGGTCGCGCGCTCCTGCACGTAGCGGTCGAGCTCGGAGGCGATGTGCGACGGCGTGCCGACGAACGACTGGCGTCCGGCGACCTGGATCACGAGCTCGCGGATCGAGAGCCCCTCGGCCTCGGACTTCGCACGCCACGCGCGCGCGATCTGCGCGGCGTTCGGGAACCGCGGCGCCCAGCCCTTGGTGGTCTTGCCCGAGACGGTGTCGGCCGGGCCCTCGCCGGGATCGAACGTCGGCAGCGGGCCGTCGGCGTCGTACGACGACAGGTCGGTGCCCCAGAGCTGTTCGAGCGCGGTGATGGCGTTGCGCGGGGTGACCTGCGCGAGCGAGGTCTCGCGGGCGACCTCCTCGGCCTCGGCCTGCGTGTCGCCGATCGCGAAGGTCACGGCGGGCAGGATCTTCAGCGAGTCCTCGGTGCGGCCCCAGCCTGCGAGCCGGCCCTTGACGTCGGCGTAGAACGCCTGCGCCTCCTCGAACACGCTGTGCCGCGAGAAGATCACCTCGGCGTGCTCCGACGCGAAGTCGCGGCCGTCCGACGAGTCGCCGGCCTGCACGATCACCGGGTAGCGCTGCGGGCTCGCCGGGGTCGTGAAACGCCCGCGCACGTCGAACTGCGGTCCGCGGTGGGCGAAGGCGCCCGAACCGGCACCCTCGTCCGCGGCATCCGCGGCCAGGAACCGCCCGGACGCGCGGTCGGCGACGATCGCGTCGGCCGACCAGCTGTCCCACAGCTCCTTGGCGAGGCTCACGAACTCGTTCGCGCGGTGGTAGCGGTCGCCGTGGTCGAGGAACCCGCCGCGGCGGAAGTTCGCGCCGTGGAACGCGTCGGAGCTCGTCACGACGTTCCAGCCCGCGCGTCCGTCGGAGAGGTGGTCGAGCGTCGCGAGCTGGCGGGCGAGCTCGTACGGCTCGTTGAACGTCGAGTTCAGCGTGCCGACCAGCCCGATGTGCTCGGTCACCGCGGCGAGCGCGGTGAGCACGGCGAGCGTGTTCGGCCGGCCGACGACGTCGAGCTCGTGCAGTTGCCCCTTGTGCTCGCGCAGGCGCAGGCCCTCGGCGAGGAACAGGTAGTCGAAGCGGCCGCGTTCGGCCGTGCGGGCGAAGTGCTCGAAGGCCGTGAAGTCGATCTGGCTGCGGTGCAGCGGGTCGGCCCAGAGCGTCGTGTTGTTCACGCCCGGGAAGTGCGCGGCCAGGTGCACCTGGCGCTTGGTCGGTGCCGGCTTGCTCGCAGCCATCAGGCGGCCTCCTCGTTCGATCGTGCGGCTGATCCGGCGGCAGCGAGGCCGGCGGTGCGGCGGGCGGCGGTGTACCGGTTCTCGGGTAGCTCGAAGCCGAGCCGTTCGCGCAGGGTCGTGCCCGCGGCATCCGCTCGTCCGAGTGCGGGCAGCACCCAGTCGGCGAGCTGCTCGAGGTCGTGCGGCAGGCGGGCGGGGCGGATGCGCACGCCGTCGTAGCCGAGCGCGGTCCAGGCGTCGATGCGCTCGAGCAGCTGCTCGGGCGTGCCGGCGAACACGAGGGCGTCGGATGCCAGTGGCGAGCCGTTCTGCTCGTCGAGCCGTTCGAGCGCGGCACGTGCCGCAGCAGGCGTCGACTCGAGCACCACGAGCACTTCGGCGAGCACGGAGAGCGGACGGCCGGCGCGGCCGGTGCGGGCCTCGGCGTCGCGCACCTCCGCGAGGATCGACACCGACTGCGCGTCGTCGAGCGGGGTGATGAACACGAGGTCGGCGCTCGTCGCGGCGAGCTCGTAGGGGATGGTCTGGTGCGCGAGCACGGCGACGAGGGGCTGGCCCTGCGGCGAGCGCGGCACGATCGACGCGCCATGCACGTCGAACCACTCGCCCGAGAACTCGGCGCCGTGGATCTTCTCGCGGTCGATGAACCGGCCGGTGGCGGCGTGGCGGATGATCGCGTCGTCCTCCCAGCTGTCCCAGAGGCGGCGAACGACTTCGACGACGTCGCGGGCCTCGTCGAAGCCCGGGCGGATCTGCTCCGAGTCACCGGCCTGGAGCGCGGCGACGTCGACGGGCGGCAGCGTGCGGCGGCCGAAGTGGGCGGCCTCGGCGGGGGAGCCCGACAGCTGCGCGCGCCAGCCGGCTCGACCGCGGCTCACGAGGTCGAGCGTCTGCAGCCCGGTCGCGACGTGGAAGGGCTCGGTGTGGGTCGTCGTCACGGTGGGCACGAGGCCGATGCGGCTCGTCACGGGGGCGACGAACGAGGCGATGAGCAGGGCGTCGAGGCGGCCGCGCACCTGGTCGGCGCGCTCGTCGGGGGTCCAGAGCGTCGAGCTCTGCACGCCGAGCGCGTCCTCGATGGTGACGAGGTCGACGTCGGCTCGCTCGGCGAACTGCGCGAGGTCGCGCCAGTACCGGGCGGTGAAGAGTTCGGCCGGGCGGGCCGACGGGTCGCGCCAGGCGGCGGGGTGCCAGCCGGCCCCGTCGAGCGCGACGGCGATGGTGGGTCGTCGAGTCATGCCGTTCACCTTCCGCGCGTGCCGGCGGGGCTCGCAAGGCGGCCCGTCACGGGGTGAAGCCGAGGGTCACACGGCTTCATCGGATGCCGCGTGCGGAGGTCACACGCGGTCACACCGCGCGGCCGGCCGACGTCACGATCCGTCGCGCGGCGACACCCGGCGCCACCTTCGGTCACGGTTCGCGACACGGCTTGGCAGAGGCGCCGACCGACGGTTCAGTGGCGGCATGAGCACCCTTTCGACCATCGCATTCCTGACCCCGGGCAACTACGACGACGCCCGCCCCGAGCAGGGCCTCGAGGACACCCTCGCCCTGTTCGAGCACGGCGAGCGCCTCGGGTTCGACGGGGCCTGGGTGCGACAGCGGCACCTGGAGCACGGGGTGTCGTCGGCGCCCGTGTTCCTCGCCGCGGCCTCGCAGCGCACGAGCCGCATCCGGCTCGGCATCGGGGTGATCCCGATCGGCTACGAGAGCCCGTTCCGGCTCGCCGAGGACCTCTCGACGGCCGACGTGCTCTCGGGCGGCCGCCTCGAGGTCGGCGTGAGCGCCGGCCGCCCGCCGCACGTCGAGCTCATCGGCGAGCGCGTGTTCGACGGCGACTGGAGCGGCCAGGACTTCTCGCACGCCAGGGTCGACCGGCTGCTCGAGAACCTGTCCGGCGAGTTCCTCGGCGACGCCGACACCGTGATCCATTCGCCGGGCAACGTGCAGCGACCGCGCCTGCAGCCGCACGCCGCGGGCCTGCGCGACCGCGTCTGGATCGGCGCCGGCTCCGCACGCTCGGCCGAGTGGGCCGCGGAGCGGGGGCTCGGCCTCCTGACGGGCAATATCGTCTCGGGCGGGGCGGTCGCCGAGGGCGGACCCGCCGCGTTCGCCGCGACGCAGGCCGACGTGCTCGCCCGGTACCGCGACGCATACCGCGGTGCCGGCGCGCCGCGTGTGGCGCTCGGCCGGGTCATCGTGCCGACCGACGGCGCCGACCGGGCGACCCGAGCGCGGTACGCCGAGTACCGCGCGAGCCGCGTGGAGCGCACGCGCATCGCGCACGGCGAGCGCCTCACGCAGTTCGCGCCCGACCTCGTCGGCACGGCGGAGGAGATCCTCGAGCGGCTCGCCGCCGACCCCGTGGTCGCGAACGCGACCGACCTGCGGCTCGAGCTGCCCTACGAGTTCTCGGTCGACGACTACCGCCAGATCCTCGACGACGTCGCCCGGCTCGTCGCGCCCGAGCTCGGCTGGACCGCGAAGCCGGCCACGGATGCCCCGGCGCGCGCCGCGGCATCCGGAACCGATGGTGCCGTGGTCGCCGGTGCGAGCACGGAGGCCGCCTGATGGCCAGGTACGTGCTGCTGCGCCTGCTGCAGGCGGTCGGCGTGCTGTGGGCGGCGTACACGGTGTCGTTCCTCGTGCTCTACGCGCTGCCCGGCGACCCCGTCACGCTCCTCGCGGGGGCCGACGCGACCGACATCACCCCGGCGCAGCTCGACGCCCTGCGCGCTCAGCTCGGGCTCGACCGGCCGCTGATCGTGCAGTACCTCGACCAGCTCGGCGCGGTGCTGCGCGGCGACCTCGGTACCTCGATCGTCACGGGTCGACCCGTGACCGCGATCCTCGGCGAGGCGTTGCCGCCGACCGTCGCGATCTCGGCGTTCGCGCTCGTGATCGCTGTCATCGCCGGTGCCGGCATCGCGATCGCGGCGAACGTCACGCGCCACCGGTGGCTGGCCGACGTGCTGCTCGGGCTGCCGCCGCTCGGCGTCGCCGTGCCCGCGTTCTGGTTCGGCCTCATGCTCATCCAGTGGTTCTCGTTCACGGTGCCGATCTTCCCGGCGGTGGGCGACCGCGGCTTCGTCTCGCTCGTGCTGCCCGCGATCACGCTCGCCCTGCCGACGGGTGCGACGATCGCCCAGTTGCTCTCGAAGAGCCTCTCGAACACGCTGCGCGAGCCCTACGTCGACACTGCATGGGCCAAGGGCGCGAGCCGCGCCCGCGTGCACCTCGGCCACGCCCTGAAGAACGCGGCGCTGCCCGCGCTCACCGTCACGGGCCTCATCGTCGGGCAGCTGCTCTCGGGCACGGTCGTGACCGAGACCGTGTTCTCGCGCCCCGGCATCGGGCGGGTCACGGCGAGCGCCGTGCAGCAGCAGGACGTGCCCGTCGTGCAGGGCGTCGTGCTCATCGCCGCAATCGCGTTCGTGCTCGCCAACCTCGCGGTCGACCTCGTGGCGCCGCTGCTCGACCCGCGCATCGTCACATCTGGCGCGGCCGCCCGTCGTCGGGGTCGCGTCGGGGTGACGGTGCCGAGCGCACGGCCCGCACCCGCGGCATCCGGAGCCGTCGCCGGCGTGCCCGCCGCCGCCGTGCCCGCCGGGAGCCGACCCGCCGGGAGCCGACCCGCCGCATCGACCCAGGGGGAGCCTGCATGAGCGAGACCACCGCCCTCGTGCCCGACCGGCACGAGCAGTCCGACGACGTGTTCGCCGCCACGGCCGAGGCGCGCTTCGCCGATGCGGTGCGCAGCCGCTCGGCCGACGCCGCGCTGCGCGCCGGTCGCGGCATCCGGCAGGTGCTCGGCCGACCCGTGCTGCTGGTCGCGCTTGTATGGCTGGCCCTCGTCGTCGTGGCTGCGATCGCCCCGAACCTGCTCGCGCCCGGCGACCCGCTCGACGGGGTTCCGGCCGACCGGCTGCAGGGCCCCTCTGCGGCGCACTGGTTCGGCACCGACCAGCTCGGCCGCGACCTCTACACGCGCGTCGTGCACGGCACGGCCCTCACGCTCACGGCCGCAGGCATCGCCGTCGCCGTCGGACTCGTCGTCGGAACCCTGCTCGGCCTCCTCGCCGGCTTCGTCGGCCGGTTCGTCGACGAAGCCGTCATGCGCCTGGCCGACGTGCTGCTCGCGATCCCAGCGCTGCTGCTCAGCCTCGCGATCATCACGGCGCTCGGATTCGGCACGATCAACGTCGCCGTCGCGGTCGGCTTCGCGAGCATCGCGACCGTCTCGCGCATCTCGCGGTCGGAGGTGCTGCGCGTGCGCAGTTCGGTCTACGTCGACGCGGCCCGGGCCTCGGGCGACCGCTGGGGGCGGGTGCTGTTCCGCCACGTGCTGCCGAACTCGGCCGGACCCGTGCTCGTGCTCGCGGTGCTCGAGTTCGCCGGCGCGATCCTCGCGGTCTCGGCCCTGAGCTTCCTCGGGTACGGCGCTCCGCCGCCCGCGCCCGAGTGGGGCTCGCTCGTCTCGGGGGGTCGCGACTTCCTGCGGAACGCCTGGTGGTTGACGACCTTCCCCGGTCTCGTCATCGCCGCGACCGTGCTCGCCGCCAACCGAGTCTCCCGCGCCCTCGACACCGAAGGGAGGCGCACCCGATGAGCGCCGCATCAGAGAACCGAACGACCGACGCCGTGTCCGTGGCCCGGACCGCCACCGCGCTCGCCGCGGACGAGCCCGGCGCACCCCTGCTCGAGATCGCGAACCTCGCCGTGAGCTACCGCACGACGGCCGGCACGATCGAGGCCGTGCGCGACGCCAGCCTCACCGTGCACGCCGGCGAGACCGTCGCGATCGTCGGCGAGTCGGGCTCGGGCAAGTCGACGACCGCCCACGCCGTCGTGCAGCTGCTGCCCTCGACCGCGTCTATCGCGCAGGGGAGCATCCGCTTCGAGGGCCGCGACGTCACCGCGATCTCGCGCGTCGAGCTGCGCGGACTCCGCGGCCGGGCCATCGGCTTCGTGCCGCAGGACCCGACCGTGAGCCTCAACCCCGTGCAGCGCATCGGGCGCCAGGTCGCCGAGGTGCTCGAGATCCACGGCCTCGCCGATCGTCGCACCGCCGCGGCTCGAGCGGTCGACGCGCTCGCCGAGGCCGGCCTGCCCGACCCCGAGCGCCAGGCCCAGCAGTACCCGCACGAGCTCTCGGGCGGCATGCGCCAGCGCGTGCTCATCGCGATCGCGCTCATCGCGAGGCCGGCGCTCGTGATCGCCGACGAGCCGACGAGCGCGCTCGACGTCACGGTGCAGCGGCAGATCCTCGACCGCATCGACCGGCTGAAGCACGACCTCGGCACGGCCGTGCTGCTCATCACGCACGACCTCGGCGTCGCGGCCGACCGCGCCGATCGCATCGTCGTCATGTCGCAGGGCGAGGTCATCGAGCAGGGCACGCCGGCCGAGGTGCTCGGCTCGCCGAAGCACCCCTACACGCGGGCGCTCATCGCGGCGGCGCCGAGCCTCGACCTCGACGCGCCGGCGGGCGAACCTGTCGTCGGGCCGGCTCGGGTGACGGATGCCACGGGGTCGACTGGTGCGGAAGCGCAGGCGGATGCCGCCGGGCAGGCGTTCGCCGCGGCATCCGCCCCGCTCGTGGTCGCCCACGACCTCGTGAAGGAGTTCCCCGTGCCCCGGGCGGCCGGAGGAGGCGTGCATCGCGCCGTCGACGGAGTGAGCTTCGCGATCCCGCGCGGGCGCACGCTCGCCCTCGTCGGGGAGTCGGGGTCGGGCAAGTCGACGACCGCGCGTCTGGTGCTTCGGCTCGCCGAGGCGACCTCGGGCCGCGTCGAGTTCGACGGCCTCGACCTCACCGCGCTCGGATCGGGCGCCGTGCGGCGCTTCCGTCGCCGGGCACAGCTCGTGCACCAGAACCCGTACGCGTCGCTCAACCCGCGCCTGCCGATCGGCCGCATCGTCTCCGACCCGCTCGAGGCCTTCGGCGTGGGCTCGCGTGCCGAGCGCCGCCGCCGGGTGGAGGAGTTGCTCGACGTCGTCGCGCTGCCCGGCGGCACCATCGACCGCAAGCCCGCGGAGCTCTCGGGCGGGCAGCGGCAGCGCGTCGCGATCGCCCGGGCGCTCGCGCTCTCGCCCGACCTGGTCGTGCTCGACGAACCGGTCTCGGCGCTCGATGTCTCGATCCAGGACCAGATCCTCACGCTGCTGACCGAGATCCAGGCCGAGCTCGGCGTGAGCTACCTGTTCATCTCGCACGACCTCGCCGTCGTGCGCCGCATCGCGCACGACGTGCTCGTGCTGCGCGACGGCCGGGTCGTGGAGGCAGGGGAGACCTCGCGCCTCTTCCGCGACCCGCGCGAGGCCTACACGCAGGAGCTGCTCGACGCGATCCCGGGGCGCGCCGCCCGCGCCTGACCGCCGGCCGCGGCATCCGCTCGTCGCGATCGCGCCGCAACCAGACCACCCGCACCACCCAGACCTGCACACCGAACACACCAGGAGAACCACATGCGCACCACCACACGCTTCGTCGTCGCGGCCCTCGCGACGTCGACCGCCCTCGTCCTCGCAGGCTGCGCCGACGCGCAGCCGGCCGGCAGCGGCGAGTCCACCGCGACGGTCGTCGACGGCGGCAGCCTCGCCTTCGCGATCGGGAACGACCCGATCTCGCTGAACCCCTCGGGCACGGGATCGGGCAACGACACGCTCTACGTGACCCGCCAGCTGGTCGACTCGCTGCTCTACCAGAACCCCGGGACCGGCCGCCTCGAGCCGTGGCTCGCGACCGAGTGGAGCTCGAACGACGACGCGACCGTGTTCACGTTCACGCTGCGCGACGACGTGACCTTCTCGGACGGCACGCCGCTCACCGCGACCGACGTCAAGGGCACGTTCGACGACATCGTCGCGGCCGGGGCATCCGCCCAGAACGCCGCAGCGCTGCTCATCGGCTACGACGAGACCGTCGCCGTCGACGAGCACACGGTCGAGGTGCGCTTCAGCACCCCGAACGCCGCGTTCCCGAACTCGACCGCGACCGTCGCCCTCGGCATCGTCGGCGCCGCCACGCTCGAGACGCCGTTCGACGAGCGCGCCGACGGCCGGGCGATCGTCGGTTCCGGCCCATTCACGCTCGGCGAGTACACGAAGGACGTCGAGACGGTGCTCGCGGCGCGCGACGACTACGCCTGGGCGCCCGAGGCGCTCGGCAACGACGGCGCCGCGCACCTCGACGAGGTCGTGTTCCAGGTCGTGCCGGAGGCGAGCGTGCGCACCGGCAGCCTCACCTCCGAGCAGGTCGACGTCATCGGCGGCGTGCAGCCGAACGACGTGCAGACCATCGACGACGCCGGCTTCCCCCTCGTGTACCGCGGCAACCCCGGAGCGACGTTCGGCGTCTACTTCAACGAGTCGCGGCCGGCGGTCGCCGACCTCGACGTGCGCAAGGCGATCGCCGCGGCCATCGACCCCGAGGTCGTGCGCGACACCGCGCTGAACGACCTGTTCGCCGTCGCCACGAGCTCGCTCGCGAAGACCACGCCTGGCTTCGCCGACGAGGGCGACGCGTTCGCGTACGACCCCGAGGCGGCCGCCGACCTGCTCGACGAGGCCGGCTGGACCGAGGGCGCCGACGGCACTCGATCGAAGGACGGACAGCCGCTCAGCCTGAAGCTCGCGTGGATCACCAACTTCGGTCCGAACCAGACCTCGCTCGAACTGATCCAGCAGCAGCTCAAGGAGGTCGGCGTCGAGGTCGAGCTCGTGGGCGGCAGTGTTCCCGAGTTCCTGAAGATCCAGGAGTCGGGCGACTTCGACCTGTCGTGGCAGAACCTCTCCCGCGCCGACGGCGACGTCCTGCGCACCACGTACTCGACCGCGGCGAGCAACCGCCTGCACCTCGACGACCCCGAGCTCGAGGCGCTGCTGCAGGAGCAGGCCGCGCTCGCCGACCCCGACGCCCGCGACGAGAAGCTCGCCGAGGCGCAGGCCCGCATCGCCGAGCAGGTGCACCAGGTGCCCGTGCACGAGCTCACCTCGATCCTCGGCACCCTGCCGACCGTGCACGGCGTGAGCCTCGGCGCCGACTCGCGCCTCGACTCGCTCGTCGGGGCCTGGGAGGAGGCCGAGTGACCGGCTACTTCGACCCGAGCGACCGCAGCTACACCAAGGTCTACAAGGAGCACACGCCCGACATCCTGAAGGCGTTCGCCGACTTCGACGCGACGGTGTTCGCCGCAGAGGGGCGCGAGATCCCGCTCAAGTACCGCGAGCTCATCGCCCTCGCGGTGTCGATCACCACGCAGTGCTCGTACTGCATCGACGCGCATTCGAAGAACGCGGTCAAGGCCGGAGCCTCCGAGGCCGAGCTCGCCGAGTCGGCGTGGGTCGCGACCGCGATCCGCGCGGGCGGCGGCTACGCGCACGGCCGGCTGGCGTTCAAGCTCTCGGGATTGCACGAGCACTGATGTCGGAGACGTTGTTGACTGGGACGGTGAGCGAGACCTCGGACGGAGTGCAGGCGGGCGACGCGCGCGCCGTCGGCGACCCGGGCTCGGGCGATTCCCTGCTCGAGCGCGAGGCGCTGCACTACATCCGCGAGCTGATCCGCATCGACAGCGTCAACACGGGCGACCTGCGCACCATCAGCGACGGTGAGACGCGGGCCGCCCGGCTCGTGCAGTCGGCGCTCGCCGAGGCCGGCCTCGAGAGCGAGCTCGTCGAGTCGACGCCGGGCCGCGGCAGCGTCGTGGCCCGGCTGCGCGGGGCCGGTCCCGACGGCGGCCCGCCCGAACGCGGAGCACTCGTCGTGCACGCCCACCTCGACGTGGTGCCGGTCGAGGGGCAGGACTGGCGGCATCCGCCGTTCGGGGCCGAGATCCACGACGGCCTGCTCTACGGGCGCGGCGCGGTCGACATGAAGAACTTCGCCGGCGTGCTCGTCGCGGTCGCGCGGTCGTTCGCCCGCGAGGGGTTCGTGCCGCCGCGCGATCTCGTCTTCGCGTTCTTCGCCGACGAGGAGGCGGGCGGCACCTGGGGTGCGAAATGGCTCGTCGAGCACCGGCCCGACCTCTTCGCGGGGGCGATCGAGGCGCTCAGCGAGGTCGGCGGCTTCTCGGTGCCGATCCTGCCCGGCCCGACGGACGCGCCGACCGCGACCGGCTCGCCTGCTCCGGCCGGCTCGAAGGCTCCGGATGCCGCGGGCTGCCCGAACCGGCCACGACGCGCGTATCTCGTGGCCACCGCCGAGAAGGGCGTCGCCTGGGCGCGCATCACCGCACGTGGACGCCCGGGCCACGGCTCCCGGCCGACGCCCGACAACCCGGTGGTGCGCATCGGGCGCGCGGTCGCCGCGATCGGCGACCACCGGTTCCCGTTCACGCGCACGCCGGCGCTCGAGGTGTTCCTGCAGCGGTTCGGCGAGGCGCGCGGTCAGGCGTTCCCGGATGCCGCGGCCGACGTCGAGGCCGAGCTCGCCGAGCTCGGGTTCACGGGTTCGCTGCTCGGCGCGGGTGCCCGCGACACCGCGTCGCCGACCGTGCTCGACGCCGGATCCAAGACGAACGTCATCCCCGGCGTCGCCTCGGCGAGCCTCGACCTGCGTGTGCTGCCCGGGCACGAGGAGTCGTTCGTCGAGCAGCTGCGCGGGGTCGTCGGCGACGACGTCGAGCTCGAGGTGAGCACGTGGATCGCGCCCATCGCCTCGCCCGTCGACGCCCCGATCGTCGCGGCCATGCAGCGGGCGATCGAGGCCGACGACCCCGACGGCCTCGTCGTGCCCTACCTGCTGCCCGCGAGCACCGACAACAAGCACCTGTCGCGGCTCGGCATCGCCGGCTACGGCTTCGTGCCGCTCCGAGTGCCCGACGGCTTCGACGTGTTCGGCCAGTTCCACACGGCCGACGAGCACGTCCCGGTCGAGGCGCTCGCGTTCTCGGCACGCGTCACCGAGCGGCTGCTGCGGCTGGCCTGATCTAGCAGCGCGGCGGCATCTGACATGTCGTCATGCGGCGCAATGCGACGGCCTGTTGCGCCGCCTTACCGCCCGCGTCGGCGGCGCTCGCGACATCCGCCCGCCTCGACCTAGCTTCGAGGGATGCCGCATACGACGCCACGACGAGGGGAACGACGATGACGAGACTCATCATCGGCGCGATGGTGCGCGCGATCGGCGCCTACCCGTCGGGATGGCGGTATCCCGGCGCGCACCGGGACCCCCGGCAGGACGCGGGGGTGCTGCGACTGACCGCGCGCCTCGCCGAAGAGGCGCGCCTCGACTACCTGTTCTTCGGCGACTGGCTCGCGACCGGCACCGACCTCGAGCACCGCGACCCCTACCTCGTCGCGCGCATCGACCCGCTGTCGACGATCTCGCACCTCGCGGCGGTGACCGACCGCATCGGGCTCATCGCGACGGTCGACTCGACCTACGCCGACCCGTACACGGTCGCCCGCGCGACGGCGTCGATCGACCTGCTCTCGGGCGGTCGGGCCGGGCTGAACCTCGTGACCACGGCCGACCCGCGAGCCGCCGCGAACCACGGCGTCGACTTCGAGCTCGTGAACGGCACCAGGTACGAGCGGGCGGTCGAGTTCGAGACGCTGCTGCGACGCCTCTGGGACTCGTTCGACGACGACGCGATCGTGGCGGATGTCGCGACGGGCCGCTTCCTCGCACCGGGCAGCCTGCACGAGACCGCGTTCCGCGGCCGGCACGTGCGCTCGACCGGACCGCTCAACGTGCTGCGTCCTGTTCAGGGGCACCTGCCGATCGTGCGGTCGGGGGCCTCGCCGCGGTCGCAGCTCATCGCGGCGCAGAGCGCCGACCTCGCGCTCGTCGCCGCGAACGACCTCGCCCACGCCGTGTCGGTGCGCGAGGAGCTGCGCGCGCTCGCGTTCGAGTCCGGACGCGACGACCGCACGCTCAAGGTGATCGCGCCCGTGCTGCCGATCGTGGGGGAGACGCGCGCCGACGCGCAGCAGCTCGCCGACGAGCTATCGGAGCTCATGCAGATCGTCGAGGACTGGCCCGACGGGCCGCCGCCCGGGTTCCCGGCGTCGCGATCGCTCGCGAGCCTCTCGCCGCTCGTGGGCGTCGACCTCGCGGGCCGCTCGCCCGACCTCGCGGTGACCCCGGCGATCGCCGAGCAGTTCGGCGCGGCGGGGCAGCAGCTCGTCGAGATCGTCGCCGAGCGCACCGGGCGCACGCCCGGGGGCACGCGTCCGCCCACGCTGCGGCATCTCGTCGTCGCCGCCGCCGTGAACGCGCCCATCATCGTCGGCACCGCCGCCGACATCGCGGGCGAGTTCGAGACCTGGGGCGAGGCCGGGGCCGTCGACGGCTTCAACGTGCTCTCGGCCGTGCAGCCCGCGCAGTTCGAGGCGTTCACCTCCCTCGTCGCGCCCGAACTCGTGCGCCGCGGCGTGCTGCCCCCGGCCTACGAGGGCGAGACGCTGCGCGAGCACCTCGGGCTCGCCCGCCCCGAGAGCCGGTTCGCATACCCGAGCTACGCGGGCGCCCACATCTGAGCCGAGGGGCGGGCGACCCTCCGGTCTCGATGCCTCCGTCGTCGCTCCCCGAGCGGGGCGAGCGGCCGGTTCGTGACCGAATGTTGCACCCCGTGACCACGTGCGACGGTCGGCGCTTGTCGGCCCGTCGGCGGCGGTCGTAGGTTCGACGCCTGACCAGCATTGGAGCATCCGTGATCGAGACCGCAGCCCGCACCGACGTGCGCGAACCGGTGCGCACGGATGCCGCGATCCGCCCGGGTGCCGCGGCCGGCCGGGTCGCCGACGGCGCCGTTCCGCTCGCGCCGCTCACCGATGCCGGGCTCGAGGTGCCCGTGCTCGGCGGCGGCACCGTGCGGCACGTGAACCTCGACATCGCGGCCTCCGCCCCGGCGCTGCAGGCCGTCGCGGCCCACGTCGCCCGCGTGCTGCCCTACTACTCGAGCGTGCACCGCGGCAGCGGGTATCCGTCGCAGGCCGCGACCGCGCTCGTCGAAGACGCCCGCGCGAGCGTCGCGAGGCACGTCGGCGCCCGCGACGGCGATCTCGTGGTCTTCACGCGGAACACGACCGAAGCGCTCAACCTGCTCGCGACGGCGGTGCCCGGCGAGACCGTGGTGCTCGACATCGAGCACCATGCGAACCTGCTGCCCTGGCGCGACCGCCGCGTCGTCGTGGCCCGCACGAGCATCGCCGAGACGCTCGCCGCGCTCGACGCCGAGCTCGCCTCGCGCCCGGCCGCGCTGCTCTCGGTGACGGGGGCCTCGAACGTCACCGGCGAGGTGCTGCCGATCGCCGAACTCGCTCGCATCGCCCACGCGCACGGCGCCCGCATCGCCGTCGACGCCGCGCAGCTGCTGCCGCACCGACGCGTCGACCTCTCGGCATCCGACCTCGACTTCATCGCCTTCTCGGGGCACAAGGCGTACGCCCCCTTCGGGGCGGGCGCGCTCGTCGGCCGGGCCGACTGGCTCGACGCGGCCCCGCCGTTCCTCGCGGGCGGCGGCGCCGTCGAGCACGTCGCGCTCGAGCAGGTCGGCTGGAAGACCGGCGCCGACCGGCACGAGGCCGGAACGCCGAACGTGGTCGGCATCGCGGCTCTCGCGCGAGCCCTCGCCGAGCTGGAGCGTCTCGGCGACGCCGAGCGGGAGGCGCACGAGGCGGCCGTCACGGCCCGCCTGCACGACGGACTCGACGCGCTGCCGGGCGTGCGCGTCATCCGCGGATTCGACGACGCCGACGACCGGCTCGGCATCGCCACGATCGAGCTCGAGCGCGGCTCGGTCGGCCTCGTCGCGGCCGCCCTCGGCGCCGAGCACGGCATCTCGGTGCGGGCCGGGCGGTTCTGCGCGCACCCGTTCTTCGACCGCGTCTCGTCGCGCTCGAACGGACTCCGGGCGAGCCTCGGCGCGGGCTCGACCGCCGACGACGTCGACCGCTTCGTCGCGGCGCTCGGGCAGCTCGTGGCCGAGGGTCCGGCGTTCGAGTACTCCCGCACGCCCGAGGGCTGGTGTCCCGTGGCCGACGACCGGCCGCGCGTCTCGTTCGACTGACCGTCGGCCGCTGCCGCTGCCGCTGCCGCTGCTGCTGCTGCCGCAGCCGGAGCAGCGACCAACCGGCCCACCGCGCTGGCGGGTTCTCAGGTGCGCCTCGATACGATCGGCCCATGGGTGCGCGACACATCTCCACCGGGTTCGGCGCGATCGTGATGCTCGCGCTGCTGAGCGGCTGCGCGGCCAACGAACGCGACCAGCAGCCGAGCGATCTCTCGGGCACGATCGACGGCTCGGGCTCGTCGGCGCAGGCCTCCGCACAGGATGTGTGGGTCGCCGGCTTCCAGACCGCGAACGGCAGCACGACGGTGAACTACGACCCGGCGGGCTCCGGTGCGGGTCGCGACCAGTTCCTGGTCGGCGCGGTCGCGTTCGCGGGCAGCGACGCGGCCCTCGCTCCCGACCAGACGACCGGCGAGGTCGGCCGCTGCACCGACGGTGCGGGCGCGGTCGACCTGCCGCTCTACGTGTCGCCCATCGCGCTCGCCTACAACGTCGAGGGCGTCGACTCGCTGCGCCTCGACGCGGCATCCGTCGCCCGCATCTTCAGCGGCGACATCGACCGGTGGAACGACCCCGCGATCGTGGCGCTCAATCCCGGCACGGCGCTGCCCGACGCGCGCATCACGGCCGTGCACCGGTCCGATGACTCCGGCACCACCGAGAACTTCGTCGACTACCTGCACGAGGCGGCGCCCGCCGAGTGGCCCGACGAGCCGTCGGGCACGTTCCCCTACGAGGGCGAGGCCGCGCAGGGCAGCTCGGGCGTCGCGTCGGTGATCCGCGACGGCGTGAACGTCATCGGTTACCTCGACGCGTCGCGCACGACCGGCATGGACGTCGCGCAGCTCGCGGTCGGCGACGCGTTCGTCTCGCCGACGCCCGAGGCGGCCGCGGCGATCCTCGACGCCTCGCCCATGCAGCCGGGGCGAGCCGACGACGACCTCGTGATCGATATCGACCGGGCGACGGATGCCGCGGGCGCATATCCGCTCGTGCTCGTCAGCTACCTCATCGCGTGCCGCTCGTACGTCGACGAGCAGGAGGGCGAGCTGGTGGGCGCCTACCTCGACTGGATCGCGAGCGAGGCCGGCCAGGATGCCGCGGCCGAGGGTGCCGGTTCGTCGCCGATCTCGGCGGCGCTCCGCGCCCGCGTGCAGGAGGTCGTCGCCTCGATCGGCTGAACCGGTCGCGTCGGCGGCCGGGCTTCGTAGACTGGTGGGGTTCGATGAATCGCACGGACACGGGGAGATCGATGCAGGCGCTGACCGAGGCCGAGGTGCGCGACGCATTCCGCAACGCGTCGGCCGGCGAGCTCGAACAGCTGTCGCTGCCGGTCTCGTTCTTCGTGACGGAGTGGGCGCACCTCGACGCCTTCGCCTGGCGCGACCCCCGCATCGCCGGCCGCGGCTACCTCGTGACCGAGCTCGGCGGGTCGGCCGTCGGGGTCGTGCTCCGCGCGCCGAAGTCGAGCGGATCGCACCACCGGGCGGCGATCTGCAACCTCTGCCACACCCAGCAGCCGGCCGACCAGGTCGCCATGGTGTCGGCGAGGCGTGCGGGCCCCGCAGGCGAGCGCGGCGACAGCGTGGGCGTCTACATGTGCAGCGACCTCGCATGCCAGGAGACCGTGCGGCTCGGCCGACCGGCCGCCCCGTCGGAGGTCATGCCGAGCCTGCGCGAGCTCGAGCGCATCGAGGGACTCGCCCGCCGCACGCGGGCATTCGTCGCGAACGTGGTCGAGACCGGCTGATCGGGCGCATGAGGGCGGGTCGACGATGACGTCTTCCGATCGTTCCGAGCTCGAGGCACGCGTGGCCGTGCTCCGGCGGATCGTCTACGGCACGCCCGACGGATACGCGAGCGCGGCGGCGACCGAGCTCGAGGCCGCCGAGGCCGAACTCGTGCGCCGCGACTCCGCGTCCGGCGCTGCTCGGATGACGGCGGCGTCGGGGCAGGGGGTGCCCCTGCTGGCGGATGCCGGTGCCGCAGGCGGGGCTGGCATGGCAGGCATGGCCGGTGCGGGAGGCGTCGCCGGTTCCACCGGTGGTGCCGTCGGCGCCGATGGTTCTGGAGGGCTCGCGGTGCTCGAGCAGCTCCTGCACGACGTGCGCGACCTGCCGGAGGCGGTCGACCGAGCTGAGCCGTCGACGCAGGCGGGGCTCGACGTGCGCGCCGCATCCGCCGCAGAGGCACCGGAGTCCGCCCCGCCCCGCGGCGGCGCCCGTCGGCGGGCCAGGGTCGCGCTCGCAGTGGCCGCCGTCGTCGCCGCGGTCGTGGCGATCGGTCCGCTGCGAGAACTCGTCGAGCCGCCGCGCGGCCTGGCGATCTTCGACCGGGCCCCCGACCCGTCGCAGGCGCTCATGCCGGGCAGCCACGACATCCTCACGCCCGAATCGCTCGCCTCGGTGCGGTACATCGGCACGGAGGTCGGGTATCGCGCCTGGGTGTTCCGCGATCGAGGGGACGTCTGCATGACCCTGCAGCGCGAGAACTGGGCCGGGTCGGGCACCACGTGCGTCGCCGAGGCGGACTTCGCCGGCACCGGCATCCATCAGGTGGTGCGCTACGAGCAGCTGTACGACCTCGTGCGGCCGGTCGGGGTCGGGCCGGGCGACGGCGTCGAGTTCGCCTGGACGGCGGAGTCGACCGGGCTCGAGTGGTCGATGCGCCGGTAGTGCGCACCCCGTTCGCCCAGCTGCGCTGTGTACACTCGGCGCTCGTGAGTCAGCATGTTCCATTCGCGATGCCCGTGGGGCGTCAGGAGGTCGTCGGCGTTCTCGGAGCCGGCCTCAGAGGGCCGTCGCGCCCGTGACCTCCCGCGCCTCGGCGCGATCCCGCCGTGAGCCGCCCATGCCGCTCCGGCACCTCTCACCGGAACACCAGCACGGGTCGCTCGACCGACCCGTCACCACGAAGGACTCATCATCATGCTCCCCATCGACGACGCGCGCATCCGTGCCTCGTTCATCAACGCCACCCAGCGCGAGCGCGCCGCGGTGACCCTGCCCGCCGGCTTCGCGACCCTCGACTGGGACGCGCTCGACTTTTTCGGCTGGCGCGACCCGAAGCTGCCCAAGGTCGGATACGTCGTGACCGAGACCGAGGGCGGGCTCGTGGGCATCATGCTGCGCGAGGCCGATGGCCGCATCCGCACGCGCCCGCAGTGCTCGTGGTGCGAAGACGTGACCCTCCCGAACGACGTGGTCTTCTACACGGCGAAGCGCGCGGGGGCGTCGGGCCGCAACGGCAACACGGTCGGCACGCTCGCCTGCGCGGGCTTCGAGTGCTCGCGCAACGTGCGGCGGCTTCCGTCGGTCGCCTACCTCGGGTTCGACGTCGAGGCCGCTCGGCAGCGTCGCATGGAGGCGCTGCGCGAGCACGTGGCCGGCTTCGTGCACACGGTGCGCGAGGGGTCCTGACCTGGTCAGCGCGCGGCGTCGGGAGCCAGGGGCTCCAGCGTCGCGCGCTTGGCCGCGCGCCCGTCGCCCGATGAACGGCCGGTGAGGCGGCGCCCGATCCACGGCAGCACGAACTCGCGGTAGTACGCGGCCGTGTTGCGGCTGCGCGGGCCGGCGGGCGCGGCGGCGACCTCCGCGACGCCCCATTCCTCGGGTGTCGCGACGCCGATGGCCGTCAGCACGTTGCTCGCGACGCGCGCGTGCCCGAGCGAGTTCAGGTGCAGCTTGTCGGCCGACCAGTACCGGATGTCGCGCAGCCCGCGGTCGTTGAAGTTGTCGACGAACGTGACGCCGTCGAGTTCGGCGAGGTCGCCGAGCGCGGCCGTCAGTCGCACGCCACGTGCGTCGAACACCTTGCCCAGGGGCAGGTGGTCGGTGGGGTTCGCACCGCTCAGCATGAGCACGTGGATGCCCTCGTCGCGGATGCGGTGCACCGCCTGGCGGAACCGGCCGGCCACGCGCTCCTCGGGCATGCGCGGACGCAGCATGTCGTTGCCGCCGCCGTTGAAGCTGATGACCTCGGGCTTGAGCGCGATCGCGACCTCGAGCTGCTCGTCGACGATGGGCCCGAGCTTGCGGCCGCGGATCGCGAGGTTCGCGTAGCCGACGGGCTCGCGCGCCGCGATCGCGAGGCCCATCGCGACGAAGTCGGCCCAGCCGCGCACGCTGCCGTCGGGCAGCTCGTCGCCGACGCCCTCCGTGAAGCTGTCGCCGATGGCCGCATAGGAGTGGAACATACGTTCAACGCTACCTTTCCGCTGCGACGGCCGGGGTCGCCGACCAGTCGCCGGGGCCGCGGTCGCCGACCAGTCGCCGGGGGCGGCGCCGCCCACGGGTCGCCGCGGGGTGCCGACCCGTGGTGCTCCGCAGGGCCCGGCACTAGGCTCGGCGCAAGTGGGTCAATCGTCCCACTCCGAGGCTTCCTTCGATGGCGAGGTTCCAGTGGTCGACGCACGCATGCCCGAGTTCCCCCGCGGCTTCCGATGGGGTGCGGCCACCGCCGCATTCCAGATCGAGGGCGCGACCACGGCCGACGGACGAGGGCCGAGCATCTGGGACACCTTCACCGCCGAGCCGGGGCGGGTGATCGACGGATCGAACGCGCTGGTCGCCGCCGACAGCTACCGTCGCCACCACGACGACGTCGACCTGCTCGCCGAACTCGGCGCCACCGACTACCGCTTCTCGATCTCGTGGCCGCGCGTGCAGCCCGGGGGCTCGGGGCCCGCGAACGTCGCAGGCCTCGACCACTACGAGCGGGTCGTCGACGCGCTCGCCGAGGCTGGCATCGCCCCGCTCGCGACCCTCTACCACTGGGACCTCCCGCAGCCGCTCGAAGACGCCGGCGGATGGCTCGTCCGCGACACCGCCGAGCGCTACGCCGAGTACGTCGGCCTCGTGCTCGACCGCCTCGGCGACCGCGTCGGTCGCTGGATCACCCTCAACGAGCCGGCGATGACCACGCTCGAGGGCTATGCGCTCGGCACGCAGGCCCCCGGCCGCACGCTCATGCTCGGCGCCCTGCCGACCGTGCACCACCAGCTGCTGGGGCACGGGCTCGCGGTCGCGGCGATCCGCGCCGCCTCGGGCACGGCCGAGGTCGGCATCACGAACAACCACACGCTCGTCGTGCCCGCATCCGACGACCCGGGCGACCTCGTCGCCGCGGGCGCGTTCGACGTGGTCTACAACCGCATCTTCGTCGATCCGCTGCTCACGGGCGCCTACCCCGACCTGTCGGCGTTCGGCCTCGAGTCGTTCCCCGGCCTCGAGTCCGGCGACCTCGGAGTGATCGCGGCGCCGCTCGACTTCTACGGCGTCAACTCGTACAACCCCACCTACGTCGCCGCGCCGGCCGAGGGCTCGGAGTTCGCGCTCGCCGGACTGCCGTTCGAGCCGGCGGCCCCGCCGGCGGGCACCCCCGTGACGGGCTTCGACTGGCCGGTCGTGCCCGAGGCGTTCGCCGAGCTGCTGGTGGGCCTCCGCCGCGACTACGGCGACGCCCTGCCGCCGATCGTCATCACCGAGAACGGCGCCTCGTATGCCGACGAGGTCGTGCCGGGTGGGAACGGCGGGCGCTCGGTGCACGACCACGAGCGCATCGCCTACCTCGACGGGCACGTGAGGGCGGTCGCCGACGCGATCGGACGCGGCGTCGACGTGCGCGGGTACTTCGTCTGGTCGCTCGTCGACAACTTCGAGTGGGCGCAGGGGTACACGCAGCGCTTCGGACTCGTGCACGTCGACTTCGAGACCGGCGAGCGCACCCGCAAGGACTCGTTCGACTGGTACCGGCGGGTCATCGCCGAGCAGCGGGGCTGATTCGCGCGCGCGGATGCCGCGGGCGGCCGTCCGCGGCATCCGTCACCCTCGTCGGCGCTGCAGTCGAAGCCGGCCCGCTACTGCACGGCGAGCAGGGCCGCCCAGAGGTCGGCGCGCGCGTGGAACCCGGAGAGGTCGCGCTCGAGCAGGCGCTCGGCGAGGGCGATGCGGCTGCGCACCGTGTGGCGGTGCACGCCGAGCTGCTGCGCGGTCGCGTCGAACTGCCCGCCGTGCTCGAGCCACGTGCGCACGGTCTCCACGAGCGAGGTGCCGGATGCCGCGTCGTGCTCGACGAGGGGGGCGAGCGTCGCGACGGCGACCGCCCTGGCGTCGGTGCGGGCGAGGAACGCGAGCACGCCCTGCCGGCTGATCTCGTCGAACGCGACCACCCTGGCGCCCGACCCGGACTCGCGGGCGCGTTCGAGCGCCCGCAGCGCCTGCTCGTGGGCGGCGGAGAGGGCGTCGATCGGCACGGCGTCGGACACCCCGACCGGCAGTTCGAACTCGGTGCAGAGCTCGTCGGCGATCGCCGTGTCGGCGGCCTCGAGCACGAGCACGATGAGCTCGCCGTCGCGCGCGAAGAACAGGCGCCCGCCGCGCTCGTCGACCCGGAGCTCGAGCAGCTCGGTCATGCGGTCGAGGGCGTGGGCCGCGGCATCCGTCACCGCGACGCGGACCGGGCCTTCGGGCAGCGGACCCCACATCTCGGAGGCGACCCGCTCGGCGAGCGAGGTGTCGCCCGCGAGCAGGCTGCGCAGCAGGCCAGTGCGCAGGTGGCCGCGCGCGCGGTCGAGGTCGCGGTTCTGCTCGAGCGAGAGCCCGGCGAGGGCGATCACCGCGGTCACGACCTCGCGCCCGGCCTGGTCGAGCTCGGCGGAGTCTCCGACCGCCAGCACGCCGCGGAGCGCGCCGCCCGACCCGAGCGTCTGCATCGTGACGTGCTGGGGCTGCCCGGTCGACTCGCCGACGAGCACCGTGCGGCTCGCCCGCTGGCCGCGGCGCAGCATCGAGCGGGCCTCGCCGACGACCTCGCCGAGCGACGGCTGGCCGAGCGCCCCCTCCGGCGCCTCGCGGTCGAGCGCACCCGTCGCGTCGACGAGCCCGACCCAGGTGCCGAGGCGTTGCGAGAGCTCGGCGAGCGTCGCGGTGAGGCCGTCGGGGCGCAGGGCGGCGCGCGAGATCGCCCGCTGCGCCGAGAGGGCCCACGCCTGACGCGCGTAGGCGTCTTCGGCGAGCAGGTCGGCGACGAGCTTGGCGATCGCGATGAACGGCACCCGGTAGGGCACCTCGAAGAGCGGGAGTCCGAGCTCGGTGCAGGCGTCGACGAGGGCCGCCGGGGTGCCGGCGCGGATCACCTCGGTGCCGAACCCGAGGGCGGCGACGCCGCGATCGCGCAGGCGCTGCACGTACGCGCGCGCGTGGCCCGCGGCATCCGCCGTCGCCTCGTCGTCGTGCTCGAACTGCGTGCCCGTCGTGAGCAGCACCTGGCCCTCGTCGAGGAACGGGGCCGGGTCGGCGAGGTCGGAGCTGTGCGCCCAGACGACGGGGACGGCGAGCGCCCCGTCGGGCAGCGAGTCGGCCGGTGTCAGCAGGCCGAGGGCGAGCTCCGGGCGATCGAGCAGGGTCTGCACCGTCGGCTGCATGTCGCCACCCTCCGCTCAGGCATGTACGCGGTGTCGAACATGCAGCCACGAGTGTACAGGCGGGCGCTGCGGCATCCCCTGCGCGGGCCCCGGCCGGGCCGGCGGACGCTCGACCGGCGGGCCGACCGATGCGCCGGTCGACCCACCGGGGCTTCTCAGGTCACGGCGCCGCGACGGGCGAACCGCGGCTCGCGCCAGACCTCGGTCTCGAGGATGTCGGCGAGCACGTCGACCGCGTCCCACACGTCGGCGTGCGAGACGTACAGCGGCGTGAAGCCGAAGCGCATCAGGTCGGGCGCTCGGAAGTCGCCGATGACCCCGCGTTCGATGAGCGCCTGCACGACCGCGTACCCGTCGGCCTCGCCGGCCCGCAGCGACACCTGGCTGCCCCGGGCGGCCGACTGGCGCGGCGTGACGACCTCGATGCCCCACCGGGCCAGGCGCGAGTCGACGAGCGAGATGAAGAGCTCGGTCAGCCGGAGGCTCTTCTCGCGGAGCTGCTCGAGGTCGACGCCGCTCCAGATGTCGAGGCTCGCCTCGAGGGCGGCCACCGACAGGAGCTGCGGCGTGCCGACGCGGAACCGCGTGACCCCGTCGGCCGGCGCGTACGCGACATCGAAGTCGAACGGCTTCGCGTGCCCGTGCCAGGCCGTGACCCCGGGCCGCGCGGCGGACTGGTGCCGCCCGGCCACCCAGATGAACGAGGGCGAGCCCGGCCCGCCGTTCAGGTACTTGTAGGTGCAGCCGATCGCGAAGTCGGCGCCCGCGCCGTTCAGGTCGACCGGCACCGCGCCGACGCTGTGGCAGAGATCCCACACCATGATCGCGCCGGCCTCGTGCACCCGCCGCGTCACCGCGTCCATGTCGTACATGCGCCCGGTGCGGTAGTTCACGTGCGTGAGCACGACGACGGCCACGTCGTCGCCGAGCACGTCGTCGAGGGAGGGGCCGTCGTCGGCGATCAGGCGCCGCTCGAACGGCCGGCCCGTGTCGCCGAGCAGCTCCTGCACCGACTCGAGCACGTAGAGGTCGGTCGGGAAGTTGCCGCGCTCCGAGACGACCACGTTGCGTCCCTGGCGGAGCCTCGCCGCAGCGACGGCCACCTGGAACAGGCTCGCCGACGTCGAGTCGCCCAGCACCACCTCGCCGGCCGCGGCGCCGATGAGCGGGGCGATGCGGTCGCCGAGCACGCGCGGCTTGTCGAACCATCCGGCGTCGTTCCAGCTGCGGATGAGGCCCGTGCCCCACTCGTCGGCGATCACGCGCTGCACGTGCGCGGCCGTCGCCTTCGGCAGGGCGCCCAGCGAGTTGCCGTCGAGGTAGACCACGCCCTCCGGCAGGTCGAACAGGTCGCGGTGGCCGGCGAGCGGGTCGGCGGCGTCGAGCGCCGTGCACGTCGCGCGGTCGATCACGTGGGGGATGGAGGTGGCGATGCTCATGGCAGGGGGTCCTTCGCGTCTCGAGGTCGGGCGGGGGTCAGAGCGCCAGGAAGCGGCGGGCGTTGCCGTGGCGGATGGCTTCGCGCTGCGCCTCGGTCAGGAAGTCGGCCCGGTCGATCACGGCGCCCACGGGGCGCTCGCCGAGCGGATACGGGTAGTCGCTGCCGAGCATCACCTGCTCGGCGCCGAGCGTCTCGACGAGCAGGCGCAGCGCAGCCGGATCGAAGACCACCGAATCGACGCCGAAGCGGTCGAGATAGGCCGACGGCGGCTGCTCGCTCACGCCCACCAGGTCGCGTCGGCGGTGCCACGCGTTCTCGAACCGGCCGAGCCAGAACGCGAACGAGCCGCCGCCGTGCGCGAACGCGATGCGGAGCGACGACGGCACCCGGTCGAAGACGCCGCCGAGGATCATCGCGATGATCGACAGGTGCGTCTCGGCGGGCATGCCGGTGAGCCACCGCGCCATCCAGCGGTCCAGGCGCGGCGAGTTCGGCATGTCCCACGGGTGCACGAGCACGGGCACCCCGCGATCGGCGCAGTGCTGCAGGAAGGTGACGATGCCCTCGGAGTCGAGGTCGTCGTCGCCGACGTGGTTGCCGATCTCGACGCCGAGATGGCCCGACGCGATCGCGCGATCGAGCTCCGCGCACGCGGCATCCGTGTTCTGCAGCGGCACCTGGGCGAACGGCAGGAGGCGGCCCTGTCCGGGTTCGCAGATCTCGAGCGCGAGGTCGTTGAAGATGCGGGCGACCTTCACGGCCTCGTCGCCGGCCTTGTCGTACGAGAAGAACACCGGGGTGGGCGAGACGACCTGCAGGTCGACGCCGTCGGCATCCATGTCGGCCAGTCGTGACTCGGCATCCCAGCAGTCGACCCCGACGCGACGGAACTCGGTCTCGCCGAGCATGATCATCGCCTCGCGCTCGGAGTCGACCCGCAGCGACGGCCAGACGCCGGGCCCGACCTGCGTCTGCAGGTCGGGCCAGGCGCTCGGCACGTAGTGCGTGTGGATGTCGATCGTGCCCACCCGGGTCAGCCCTTGCCGGGATGCACGGTGCCGCACTCGGGGCAGGTGCGGCCCGACTCGCTCTCGTAGAACTCGCGGAACACGGGGGGCAGGTCCTCGACGATGTCGCGCACCTGCAGCTCGACCTCGTGCACCTTGGTGTTGCAGTTCGGGCAGAACCACGCGAACTTCTCGAGCGTTCCCTCCTCGCGGATGCGCTCGATCACGATGCCGATCGATCCGGCCTCTGGACGCTGCGGGGAGTGGAAGACGTTGCCGGGCAGCAGCCACATCTCGCCCTCGCGGATGTCGATGCGCTGCAGGCCCTCCTCGGTCTGGATGTTCACGTGCATGTTGCCGCGGTACTGGTAGAACCACTCCTCGTAGGGGTCGAAGTGGAAGTCGGTGCGCTGGTTGGGGCCGCCGACGACCTGCACGATGAAGTCGCCCATGGGCGTCCACGCGGCCTTGTTGTTCACCGGCGGCTTCAGCAGGTGCTCGTGCTCCTCGATCCACTTCGGGAAATCGATCACGGGTGGGATGGCGGTCATTGCTCCTCCTCGGGCGTTGCGGTGGTGTTGGGGTGGTTCGGGATGCGCGCGATCGCCTGGATCTCGATGCGCAGGTGCGGGTGCGGCAGCTGGTGCACGGCGACGGTCGTGCGGGCCGGGCCGGTCTCGTCGAAGGTCTCGGCCCAGACGGCGTTGTAGCGGCCGAAGTCGTTCATGTCGACGAGGAAGGTCGTGGCCTGCACGACGTCGTCGAGCGTGCAGCCGCATTCGGCGAGCACGTCGGCGATGTTCGCGAGCACGGCGCGGGTCTGCACCTCGATGTCGAGGCGCGTGGTGCCGAACCCGTCGACCTCGGCGCCCTCGATGGTGTTGTCGGGGCGCCGGCTCGAGGTGCCGGAGACGAACACGAGGTCGCCCGAGACGCGCGCGTGCGGGAACCGTCCGCGGGGCGTGGCCTTGCCGGTGGCGAGGATGCCGCGTGCGCCGGTCATGGCCTGGCCGCCGTTCGGTCGTGGCCGGCCGGCGCCCCGGCGCCCGTGACGCGCAGGGACACGCGTCCGAGGCCGGCCACCGTCGCCTCGGCGAGGCCGTGGCCGCCGAGCGGCACGGCCGCCGTCGCCGCGCCGGCGAGCAGCACGCTGCCGGCGGGCAGCGCGAAGCCGTGCGCGCGGCCGAGGCGGTGGGCGGCCTCGACGGCCCGGAGCGGGTCGCCGAGGATCGCCGCGGTCGAGCCGGTCTGCGCGAGGCGCCCGTCGAGCTCGATGCGCACGGCGCGGTTGGCGAGCGGCCCGACCTCGGCCGGGCTGCGCCACGGGCCGATCGCGTAGGCCGCGGCCGAGGCGTTGTCGGCGACGACGTCGTCGAGGCTGAACCGGAAGTCGCGGTAGCGGGAGTCGATCACCTCGAGTGCCGGTGCGACGGCCGCGATCGCGACGAGCGGATCGGCATCGACCGCGTCGCCGGCGTCGTCGCCCCCGAGGCCGACGCCGAGGTCGACGCCCAGGAGGATCGCGATCTCGGGCTCGACCCGCGGGTGGATCGCCGAGGCCGCGTCGAACGCCCCGCCGTCGGCGACGCGCATCGCGTCGGTGAGCGTGCCGATGATGACGTCGTCGACGCCCATCTGCGCGGCCTTCGCGCGGCTCGTGAACCCGAGCTTGACGCCCGTGATGCGCTCGCCGCGGGCGACCCGGCGGGCGATGAGCGCGTGCTGCGCCGCGTAGGCGGTGCCGAGGCCGATGGCGGCGTCGGGTGCCAGATTCGTGATCGGCGTCGCCGTGCGCTGGGCGCGGTCGAGCGCGGCGGCGAACGCGGCTGCGGCGGTCATGCGGCGTCCCCGTTCACGGCGGCGTCCCCGTCCACGGCCGTGTCCCCGTCTGAGGCGGCGTGCGCGGCACTGTCGGCGATCGCGGCGCGCTCGGCGTCGCGCTCGGCGACCAGGTCGAGCGCGACATCGACGATCATGTCCTCCTGGCCGCCGACCATGCGGCGTCGGCCGAGCTCGATGAGGATGGCGCGGGCGTCGAGCCCGTGGCGATCCGCCGCGCGCTCCGCGTGCAGCAGGAAGCTCGAATAGACGCCCGCGTAGCCGAGCGTGAGGGTCTCGCGGTCGACGCGCACCGGGCGGCGCTGCAGCGGGCGGATGAGCTCCTCCGCGGCATCCTGGAGCGCGAAGAGGTCGCAGCCGTGCTGCCAGCCCTGCAGGTCCGCCACCGCGACGAATGCCTCGATCGGACAGTTGCCCGCACCCGCGCCCTGGCCCGCGAGCGAGGCGTCGACGCGGAACGCGCCGTGCTCGACCGCGGTGATGGAGTTCGCGACGCTGAGCGAGAGGTTCTCGTGCGCGTGGATGCCGATCTGGGTCGCGGGGTCGAGCACGTCGCGGTAGGCGTCGATGCGTTCGGCGACGTCGCGCATGGTCAGGCGCCCGCCCGAGTCGGTGACGTAGACGCAGTGCGCGCCGTACGACTCCATGAGCCTCGCCTGCTCGGCGAGCCCGCGCGGATCGTTCAGGTGGCTCATCATGAGGAACCCCGAGACATCCATGCCGTGCTCGCGGGCCCAGCCGATGTGCTGGGCGGCGACGTCGGCCTCGGTGCAGTGCGTCGCGACGCGCACGCTCGTCACGCCGAGGTCGCGGGCGCGCTCGAGGTCGTCGAGCGTGCCGATGCCGGGGAGGATCAGCGTCGTGAGCTTCGCGCGCTCGAGCACCGAGGCGGCGGCCTCGATCCACTGCCAGTCGGTGTGCGCGCCGTGCCCGTAGGCGACGCTCGAACCGCCGAGCCCGTCGCCGTGCGCGACCTCGATCGCGTCGACGCCCGCGGCTTCGAGGGCGGCGGCGACGGCCCGCACCTCGTCGACCGAGTAGCGGTGCGCGACCGCGTGCATGCCGTCGCGCAGCGTGACGTCCTGCACGTAGACGCGGGGGGCGGATGCCGCGGGCGCGACGCCCGTCGTCGGCTGCGGGGTCATGCGCTCGCTCCTGTCGCGGTCGTCGCCGCCTGCACGCCGTCGGAGCCCGTGCCGGGGCCCGAGCCGACGGCCGAGGCGGTAGTCTTCGCCTCGACGAGCCGTTCGGCCGTGCGGAGCGCGGCGCTGGTCATGATGTCGAGGTTGCCCGCGTACTCGGGCAGGTAGTGGCCGGCGCCGGCCACCTCGAGGAGGACGGTCACCTTCGTGCCGTGGAACGCGCGGTCGAGGGCGGGCACGTAGGGCTCGTCGACGGCCTCGAACTGCACCTGCTGCTTCAGGCGGTAGCCGCCGACGTAGCCCTGCACGTCGGCGAGCATCGCCTCGATCGAGGCGCGCACGGCGTCCTGGTCGAGCGTCTCCGGCTCGCCCTCGACGAGGCAGAAGACCGTGTCGCGCATGATGAGCGGCGGATCGGCCGGGTTCAGCACGATGATCGCCTTGCCCCGTTCGGCGCCGCCGATGGCCTCGATCGCCCGTGAGGTCGTCTCGGTGAACTCGTCGATGTTCGCCCGTGTGCCCGGCCCGGCCGACTTCGAGGCGATCGAGGCCACGATCTCGGCGTAGGCGACCGGCGCGACGCGCGAGACGGCCGCGACCATCGGCACGGTGGCCTGGCCCCCGCAGGTGACCATGTTCACGTTCGTGGCGTCGAGGTGCGCTTCGAGGTTCACGACGGGCACGACGTAGGGGCCGATCGCCGCGGGCGTGAGGTCCACCATGATGCGGCCCGCGTCGCGCACGAGCGCGTCGTTGCGGGCGTGCGCGCCCGCCGAGGTCGCGTCGAAGACGAGCTCGACATCGGCGAACTCCGGCATGCGGATGAGCCCGTCGACGCCCTCGTGCGTGGTGGCGACGCCCAGGCGGCGCGCGCGGGCGAGCCCGTCGGAGTGCTCGTCGATGCCCGCGACCGCGACGACGCGGAGGGTGCTCGAGAGGCGCTTGACCTTGATCAGCAGGTCGGTGCCGATGTTGCCCGAGCCGATGATGGCGACGCCGGCGCTCATGCGGCGGCTCCTTCCGTGCGGGCGCCCGTGGGGGCGGCGGCGAAGTCAGCGCGCACCTCGCCGAGGCCGTCGAGGCGCGCCCGGAAGACCCCGGCGGTCGCGGCGACCATGGGGCCGAGCGCACCGGAGAGGATGACCTCGCCCGCTCGCAGCGGACGGCCGTGGCGGGCCACCGCGCGTGCGAGCCAGGCCACCGCGATGACGGGGCTGCCGATGCACGCGACGCCCGAGCCGGTCGAGACCGGGTCGCCGTCGCGTTCGAGGCTCATGCCCACCTCGGTGAGGTCGAGACCGTCGAGCGAGCGCGGCGTCGTGCCGAGCACGACGGCCCCGCTCGAGGCGTTGTCGGCGACGGTGTCGGCGATCGTGATGTCCCACCCCGCGATGCGCGAGTCGACGACCTCGATGGCGGGCAGCACGAAATCCGTGGCCCGGATGACGTCGGCGACGTGCGTCGTGGGGGAGTCGAGGTCGCGGCCGAGCACGAATGCGATCTCGGCCTCGACTCGCGGCTGCAGGAACCGGTCGAGCGCGATCGGCTCGCGGTCGGCCGCGACCATGTCGTCGAGCAGCACGCCGTAGTCGGGGGCGAAGACGCCGAACTGGGCCTGCACCGCCGTCGAGGTCAGGCCGATCTTGCGGCCGATCACGCGGCGTCCCTCGGCGATGCGACGCTCGATGCCGAGCGTCTGCACGGCGTAGGCGGCGTCCTGGTCGGCGTCGCCGATGAGGTCGCGCACCGGAGCGCAGGGGGTTCCGGATGCCGCGGCCAGCCGGAGACGCTCGTCGGCGGCGCGCACGGCGGGCGTCGCGGCCGTCGCGGATGCGGCGTGCGCGGCATCCGCCTCGAAGCGCTCGTCGGGGCGGTCGCCGGGCCAGGGCGGCGTGGCGCGGCCACTCACAGCGCCACGCACACGTTCGTCGGCTCGCTGTAGAACTCGAGGGAGTGGTGGCCGCCCTCGCGGCCGATGCCCGACAGGCCCATGCCGCCGAACGGGCTGCGCAGGTCGCGCAGGTACCAGGTGTTCACCCACGACATGCCGACGCGCATCCTCTGGGCGACGCGGTGGCCTCGCGAGAGGTCGCGAGTCCAGGTCACCGCGGCGAGGCCGTAGTCGGTGTCGTTCGCGAGCGCGATCGCCTCGGCCTCGGTGTCGAACGCGATGAGCGCGGCCACCGGGCCGAAGATCTCCTCGCGCATGGTGCGATGCGTGTTGTCGAGCCCGGTCAGCAGCGTCGGCTCGATCCACGAGCCGCCGTCGAGCCCATCGCCCATGGTCGGGATGCCGCCGCCGATGAGCACGTTCGCGCCCTCCTGCCTGGCGAGGTCGAAGTAGGAGAGCACCTTCTGCCGGTGCTGCTGCGAGATGAGCGGCCCGGTCGTCGTGGCGGGGTTCTCGGGGCGCCCGAGGCGCAGGCGCGCGGCCTGCTCGGCGAGGCCGGCGGCGACGTCGTCGAAGACCGGCCGCTCGACGTAGATGCGCTCGGTGCAGAGGCACACCTGCCCCGTGTTGAGGTAGGTCGAGCGCGCGAGCCCCGCGATCGCGGCGTCGAGGTCGGCGTCGGCGAACACGACGGCGGCGTTCTTGCCGCCGAGCTCGAACGACACCGGGCGCACGCGCGGGGCGACCGCGCGCATGATCGCGGAGCCGGTCGAGGACTCGCCCGTGAAGGTCACGCCGTCGACGCCGGGGTGCGTCGTGAGGAACTCGCCCGCCGAGCCGGCGCCGAAGCCGTGCACGACGTTCATCACGCCGGCGGGAACGCCGGCCTCGAGCAGGATCTCGGCGAGCAGGGTCGCCGACGACGGCGTCTCCTCCGACGGCTTCACGACGACGGTGTTGCCCGAGGCGAGCGCGGGGGCGAGCTTCCAGGTGAGCAGCAGCAGCGGGAGGTTCCACGGCACGATCACGGCCACCACGCCGAGCGGCTTGCGCACGGCGTAGTTCAGCGCGCGGCGTCCGTCGGGCAGTTCGGTGAGGTAGGAGTCGAGCGCCGCGGTCGAGATGATGTCGGCCGCCGACCGGAAGTTCGCCGCGGCACGGGCGACGTCGAGGTCGCGTGCGAGTGCCTCGGGCTTGCCGGTGTCGGCGACCTCGGCGGCGACGAGGTCGTCGAACCGCCGCTCGATCGCGTCGGCGACACGGCGGAGCACGGTCGCTCGCTCGCCGACGGGCATGCGGCCCCACGGGCCCTCGAGGGCTGCGCGGGCCGAGGCGACCGCCCGGTCGACCTCGTGCCGACCCGCCTCGTGCACGTCGGCGAGGAGGGCGCCGTCGATGGGGGAGTGCTTGGCGAACGTGCGCACGCCGTCGACGGGTTCGCCGTCGATGACGTTGCGCACGTGCCGCATCGGAGCGGGGGAGGGAGCCGTGTCAGGCAACGACGTCGTCCGGGTGGTCATGCGATCAGGCTAGGAAGCGGTGGCGATGCCGACAAATACTCTCTTGTCGCGCTGCCATGCCCGTACGGCTATAGTTCCGAGCCATGGCCACCGATCGACTCCTCGACGGACGACTGAAGATCCGTCATCTCGTGCTCATCACGGCGATCGCCGACGAGGGCACGCTCGTCCGCGCCGCCGAGTCGCTGCACATCACGCAGCCCGTCGTCACCCGCGGACTCCGGGAGGTCGAGGACATCCTGGGCGTGCCGCTCTTCGAACGACTGCCGCGCGGCGTCGTGCCGACGCCGTACGGCCGGCCCTTCATCGAGCGCGCCAGGTCGGTGCTCGCCGAGCTCCGCACCGCGGGCGAGGAGGTCAGGCTGCTGCAGACCGGCCGGCTCGGCACGGTCACGGTCGGCACGCACCTCGCCGGCTCGAACCTGCTGCTGCCGCGGGCGATCGCCGGCCTCAAGGCCGAGTTCCCGCGGCTCACGGTGGTCGTGCGCGAGGGCACTCCCGACATGCTCCAGCAGCTGCTGCTCGCGGGCGACCTCGACTTCACCGTCGGCCGGCTCTCGCCCGCGGTGCCCGTGCGCCTCGAGCAGGAGCGCCTGCACCTGGAGCCCATCCGGCTCGTCGCACGCGAGGGCCATCCAGTGCACGACGGGCACGGCACGTCGCTCGCCGACCTCATCGCGTACCCTTGGATCTTCCCGGTCGCCCAGACGGCGCTCCGCGACGAGCTCGAGGCGGTGTTCTTCCACGAGGGCCTGCCGCTGCCGGCCGACCGCGTCGAGTGCACGTCGATGCTGACCCTGCGCAACCTCCTCGTCTCGACCGACGTCATCGCGGCCCTGCCGATGTTCATCGCGGTCGACGACCGCGAGCTCCGCATCCTGCCGACCCCGCTCAGCTCGGTGCGGCGGGCGGTCGGCGTCACGAAGCTGAAGGACCGCGCACCCTCCGCGGCCGCGGCCGCCCTCCTCGGCCACCTGCGCGAGGAGGGCGCGCTGCTGGCGGCGCTCGAACGCGACTACGCGCACTCCGAGCCGCGCCCGCTCGGGTGAGCGGGCGCGGCCGCCCGCGCCGCGCCAGTCTGGGCGCCGCCTCCGAAGGTATGCCCGAACGGTCATAGCTCGGACCCGGAAAGTCATTGGACAGCATGCATCGGCCTCGCTGACGCTGGGGTGAACGACGCCCCCTGCGTCGAGACATCCACTGCCTGACCTGGAGGCGACATGGCCGGTTCTCCGTACGTACCCGACGCGAAGAAGTACCGCCCCGAGGACTTCGTGCGCGTGGCCGGCGAGCCGGCCGACCCCGATCCCGCGAGCTGGGGCATGCAGCCCGACGGCAGCTTCCTGCCGCCGGCGCACACCCCGTCGGTGCCGCGCGACGTGTTCGTCGATTGGCCCGGCCAGCTCGACTACCGCGACCCCGAGACCTACGCCCTGAACGCGAAGGCCGAGGCGTTCTACCCGATCGTCGTGAACACGAGCCACTCGTGGCAGTGCATCTACGACTGGGACGGCACTCGCTACATGCTGCACTACGGCGGCGGCAACCACTGGAAGCTCTACGACATCACCGACCCCCGCGACCTGAAGATCGTCGACGAGGAGCAGTGGGGCTGGGGCGACCCGCGCCCCCAGTTCGGCGCCACCACGGTGCAGTTCAACGAGAAGCTCGGCAAGCACCTCGCCATCCAGGCGAGCGAGACGCCGCGCTACTTCCTGAAGGGCCGCGTGGCCAACAAATGGATCGATGACACCGTCGAGGGCCAGCTCAAGGAGTGGGAGGGCCTGCGCGGCTTCCGCACGTTCGAGATGAACGGGCCGAGCCCGCGCGACTGGACCCTGATCAACGAGACCTCGACCGACCCGAACCACGGGCCCGACGAGATCCAGGAGGGCAACGGCGTGCTCGACCTGCCCGTCTATTACGGCGACAAGTACCTCTTCGTCGCGACCGCGCCCGACAACACATTCACCAACCAGCCCTACAAGACCACCCTCTGGACCGCCGGCCACGCCGCCTACGACGTCTCCGACCCGACCAGGCCCGAGCTGCTCTCGACCTGGTGGGTCCCAGGCTCGCGCGCCGGTGAGGAGGCCGACTCGGAGTACCTCGCGAACAACGACCGGTGGAACAACAACACCTCGTGGTTCGGCTCGCGCATGGGCGTGTTCATGCCCCGCTCGGTCGAGTCCGGCTCCCGTTACGCGTATGCGGCGCAGGGCGGCCAGGGATTCTTCGTGCTGGATGTCTCCGACCCGTCGAACATCCACCACGTCGGATGGTGCGAGCTGCCGTCGAGCGTCGCCGGCACCGAGGGCGACAACGTCGACACGACGCAGGTCGAGGAGACCGGCTACGTCTACGTGTCGGGTTACCCGATGAACACCGACTGCTACGAGCCCGCCAAGGAGATCTACCAGATCGACGTGAGCGACCCGACGCAGCCGAAGCTCGTGCGCACGCTGCCCCGCCCGGTGCCGCCCGCAGAGGCGAAGTTCACCGACTGGGCCCAGCGCCGAGGTTCGTTCGGCCCGAAGCGCTCCGGCTACTTCACGAACACCGGAACCCCGCACGGCGGCGTGATCCCCTATGCGTTCTACGCGGCGGGCCTGCAGATCTTCGACGTGCGCGACCCCGAGAACCCACAGGTGGGCGCGTACTTCGTGCCGCCCATGGGCCTGAAGGACGACGACGACCTCGCCGCCCCGGTGCACGGCATCTTCGTCGAGTGGGACCGCAACCTCATCTGGCTGTTCGCGAACCACGGCATCTACGCGGTCTCCACCCCGCTGCTCGGCGAGCCCGTCGTCGGCCTCCCGGGCGGCGAAAGTGCTCCGGATGCCGCGGCACCCGCAGCGGGCTGACCGGGCCACGAGACATCCGACGCCCATGAACCCCGCCGCGAACCAGACCGTGAACCGCACCAGCAGGCCCTGGCCCGCCCTCTGGGCGCTCGTCATCGGGTTCTTCATGATCCTCGTCGACACGACCATCGTGTCGATCGCGAACCCGTCGATCATGGCCGACCTCGACACCGACCTCACCTCGGTGTTCTGGGTCACGAGCGCCTACCTGCTCGGCTACGCCGTGCCGCTGCTCATCACGGGCCGCCTGGGCGACCGCTTCGGACCGAAGCGCGTCTACCTCGCGGGGCTCGTGGTGTTCACGCTCGCGTCGCTCTGGTGCGGGCTGTCGGGGGAGATCACGATGCTCATCGCGGCGCGAGCCGTGCAGGGCGTCGGCGCGGCGCTCATGACGCCGCAGACGATGGCCGTGATCGCCCGCATCTTCCCGCCGAACCAGCGCGGCGCGGCGATGGGCCTGTGGGGCTCGGTCGCGGGCGTCGCGACGCTCGTCGGCCCGATCCTCGGCGGCGTGCTCGTGGACTCCCTCGGCTGGCAGTGGGTGTTCTTCGTGAACGTGCCGGTGGGCGTCGTCGCGTTCGTCGCGGCGTGGCGGCTCGTGCCCGACCTCGAGACGCACGCGCACCGCTTCGACTGGCTCGGCGTCGTGCTGAGCGCGATCGGCATGTTCCTCGTCGTGTTCGGCATCCAGGAGGGCGAGACCTACGACTGGGGCACGATCGTCGGCCCGATCACGGTCTGGGGCCTCATCGCCACGGGGCTCGTGGTGCTCGCCGGATTCGTCGTCTGGCAGGCCTTCAACCGCGCAGAGCCGCTGCTGCCGCTCGGACTGTTCCGCGACCGCAACTTCGCGCTGTCGAACGTCGCGATCTCGCTCGTGGGCCTCGCCATGACGGCCATGCCGCTGCCGCTCGCGTACTACTTCCAGGTGGCGCGCGGGCTGACCCCGACCCAGGCGGCGCTCATGTTCGTGCCGATGGCGGTCGTGTCCGGCCTGCTCTCGCCGCTCGTCGGCCGCTTCAGCGACCGCATCGACGCGAAGTGGGTCGCGCTCGCCGGCCTCTCGCTGTCGGCCGTCGCGCTGGCCGGCTACGCCGCGCTGCTGCATCCGGATGTCGCGTACTGGGCGCTGCTGCTGCCCTCGGCGGTGCTCGGGCTCGGCATCTCGGGCGTCTTCGCGCCGCTCGCGTCGACCGCGACCCGCAACCTGCCGCCCGCGCGAGCCGGAGCCGGATCGGGCGTCTACACGATGACGAGGCAGGTCGGCTCGGTGCTCGGCTCGGCCGCGATCGCCGCGCTCATGAGCTTCACGCTCGCGGTGCAGCTGCCGGGCGCCGATGCGGGTTCGGCCGCGCCCGGCACGGGGGAGCCGCTGCCCGTCGACCTCGCCGAGGGCTTCTCGACGGCCATGGGCCAGTCGCTGTGGCTCGCCGTCGTCGGCTTCTCGGTCTGCGCGGTCGTCGTCGCGTGCTTCGCCAGGGCGAGGGTCACCGTCGCGTGGGGCGAGAGCGCGCCGGCCGACGGCGCCCGGGCCGGGAGTGCCCCGGGCGTCTCGACCGAACGTGCTCCTGCCGCGGGTGCGCCGGCCGGGAGTGCTCCGGCCGGGAGTGCTCCGGCCGAGAGTGCCCGGTCGACCTCGGCCGCCGAGTCCTGATGAGCGTCCGAGCGCCTGCCCCCGGCATCCGGAACCACCGTCTGGATCCTGAATACAGAAACCGTCACAGAGAGTTGGACACCGACATGACTTCAGCACGCGGCGGAGGCCGCCTCGTGGTCGACGGCCTCGAGAAGCACTACGAGCTCGACGGCACCGAGGTGCCCGTGGTGAAGGGCGTGACCTTCACCATCGAGCCCGGCACGTTCACCTCGCTGCTCGGTCCGTCGGGCTGCGGCAAGACCACGACCCTGCGCTGCGTGGCCGGGCTCGAGAACAGCAACGGCGGCGAGATCTCGCTCGACGGCCAGGTGCTCTCGACCGGGAGCCGGCACGTTCCGCCCGACCAGCGCGACGTCGGCATGGTCTTCCAGAACTACGCGATCTGGCCGCACATGACCGTGTTCGCCAACGCGGTGTTCCCGCTCCAGGTGTCGGCGGGCAAGCTGCCCAAGAAGGAGGCGAGGCAGCGGGCCATGGAGGCGCTCGAGCTCGTGCAGCTCGACGGGTACGCCGACCGGCCGGCGACCGCGCTCTCGGGCGGGCAGCAGCAGCGGCTCGCGCTCGCCAGGGCGCTCGCCCACCGGCCGCGCCTGCTGCTGCTCGACGAGCCGCTCTCGAACCTCGACGCGAAGCTGCGCGACACCATGCGCAACGAGCTGCGCTCGCTGCAGCAGCGCCTCGGCATCACGGCCCTGTACGTCACGCACGACCAGTCGGAGGCGCTGTCGATGTCGGACCGCGTCGCCGTGATGAACCAGGGCCGCATCGTGCAGGAGGCCACCCCGCGCGACCTCTACTTCAAGCCCGCCGACCGGTTCGTCGCCGACTTCGTCGGACGCGTGAACATGATCCCGGCGGTCGTGCGCGACCGCACCGCCGACGGCGACGCGGTCGTCGAGGCGCTCGGCGCCCGGCTGGTCACGCCGTGCCCGGCCGAGACCGCGACGGGCGCCGACGTCACGGTGACGTTCCGCCCCGAGAGCGTGCGCTGGCACGAGACCGCGCCCGACCGGCCCAACGTGCTGCCGGCGCGGGTCGTGCGGGTCGAGTTCCTCGGCGAGATCGTCGAGTTCGAGGTCGAGGTGCTGCACGGCGAGACCGTGGTCGGCACGCTCGTCGCCCGCGGAGCCCCGCTGAACTCGCCCGCGAACGGCAGCACCGTCTTCGTCGAGCTCGCCCCGCACGCCTGCCGCGTGCTCGCGGCCTAGCCCGCCGGCGCGACACCGTCCGCACTCCGCAACTGCAACTGCAACTGCAACCGCAACACCCGCAACACCTGAACCACCGACCACCCGCAACACCGACCACCCGGCACCACCGGCACGACCCCAAGCAAGAGCGCCACCGAGAAAGGAAACCCGGATCATGAAATCACCCACAGCACGGAACGGAATCGGAATGGTGGCCCTCGCGGCCGCGGGCATGCTGCTGCTCAGCTCGTGCAGCTCCGAGGGATCGGCCGCCTCAGGCGCCATCGAGCCCACGGGCGCACCGGTCGAGCTCGCCGCCTGCGACGCGGTCGAGGTCGGCGCGGTCACCCGCTGCGAGAACTTCTACGACGACTTCTGGCCGGTTATCTCCGAGCAGATGGACGCCCTCTACGAGACGGCGAAGCAGACCGACGGCGGCCGCGTGGTCATCTGGGACTGGTACGAGCTCTCGCCCGACGTGATCGCCGAGTTCAACTCGGTCTACCCCGACCTGAAGATCGAGACGCGCGGCCTCACGTACAACCTCTCGTCGGCCATCATCTCGGCCAAGGCGACCGGCTCGCGCAACACCGACGTCATCTCGGGCTCGCTCGTCTCGGCGGCGACCATGACCGACGAGGGCTACTGGGCCGACGTCGACTGGACGAAGTTCGGCGTGCCGGAGGAGTTCTTCACGATCGGCGCCCCCGAGATGCTGCCCGACAGCGTCAACGGCTCGCTCATGCAGGTCAACACCGACAAGATCGAGGCGCCGACGACGCTCGAGGGCCTCCTCGACCCGAAGTACGCGGGCAAGGTCTCGGTCGCGAGCTACAACGCCAACGTCTTCGCCGGGTACGGCATGGACCAGGGCGAAGACGCCATGGCCGGACTCATCGGCGACCTCAAGTCGTCGGGCAACCTCCAGGTGCTCGAAGACCAGGACTCGCCCCTCTCGAGCGGCGACGTGCCGATCGCGCTGGGCCAGACGCTCTTCAACCCGAACCCGAGCCTGACGGTCTCGCCGTATGAGGACGCCGGCGTGTTCGCCCAGTTCTCGGGCGTCAACGTCGACGCGAAGAACCCGGCCGGCGGCATGCTCTGGTCGCTCTGGAACGCCTACAACCCCGACTGGCTCGAGCTGCGCATGACCGACGAGCGGTTCTCGACGACGCAGGTGCCCTACCCCGGCCTGCCGACCTCGCTGTTCGACTCGGCCACCGGCCTCATGGAGACGAACGCCGACGCCCTCCTCGAGGGGCTGCAGGGCGGCGCGATCACCGAGACCGTCGACACCCGCGATGACTGGATCGCGATGATCAACGCCGCCGACGCGGCACTGAACGGATAGCACGTGTCTCAGGCAGGACGGACCACGAAGGTCGAGCGCACTCGGCCGACCTCGATGAAGATCGCGACGATCATCGCGGGAGCGGTGATCTTCCTCCTCCTCGCGATCCCGCTGGTCGTACAGGTGATCACGGCCTTCCGTGGTCCGTTCCTGCCGTTCGGCGTCTCGACCGCGAAGTGGTCGGTCGAGAACTTCGTCACGCTGTGGAGTCTGCGCGACGACTTCTGGGCGGTGCTCGGATCGACCGCGGTGTTCGTCGGCGGATCGACGGTGCTCTCGCTCGCGATGGCCTTCGGGCTCGCGTGGGTGACCGTGCGCACCGACGCCCCGTTCCGGCGGGTGATCTCGGTGCTCGTCGTGGTGCCGTTCATCATCCCGCCCATCGTCAAGGCCCAGGCGTACCTGCTGATGCTCTCGCCCGAGTCGGGCGTGCTGAACCAGCTGCTCCGGATGCTGCCGGGCGACCTCGTGATCGATCCGTACTCGTTCGCGACGATGACCGTCATCCAGTCGCTCACGAACGTGACCTTCCCGTACCTCATGATCGTGCCCATTCTCACGAGCATGGACGGCTCCCTCGAGGAGTCCGCGCGCGTCTCGGGCGCCTCGTGGGCGCAGACCCTTCGTCGCGTGACCCTGCCGATGCTGTGGCCGGGCTTGCTCGGGGTCACCGTGCTGACGTTCATCCTCGGCCTCGGCAGCCTCGAGGTGCCGCTGCTGTTCGGCCAGGAGTCGGGCAAGTCGATCTTCGCCCTGAAGCTCTGGACGCTGATCAGCGCGGGCGCCGGGGAGCTGCCGCAGTACGGCCTGGCGGCGGCCTGGGGCTGCGTGTTCCTCGTGATCACGACAATCGCGTTCGTGGTCTACCTGCGGGCGACGCGCAACGCCGAGCGCCGGGCGTCGATCTCGGGCAAGGGCTTCCGCCCGACCACCATGAAGCTCGGGGCGTGGAAGATCCCGGTCATGATCGCGATCGCCGTGTTCGTGCTGCTCACCGCGATCCTGCCGCTGTTCGCCCTGTTCTGGTCGGCGATCACGCCCTACCCGATCGCGTTCTCGTTCGACGCGCTCGCCACGCAGACGCAGTTCGGCTCGTTCGGGGCGGTGCTCGCCGACCCCGAGTTCTGGGCCTCGCTCGGGCGCACGCTGCTCATCGCGGGCGGCAGCGCGACGATCGCCTGCGTCGCGGCGACCGTGCTCGCCTACGGCATCGCACGGGCCAGGCGCTCGGGCTTCACGAAGGCCGTCGACCTGTTCGCCTCGTCGTCGGTCGCCATCCCGGCGGTCATCGCCGGCTTCGCGATGTTCCTCACGTTCATGGTCATCAACCCGGTGATCCCGCTCGCGGGCACGATCGCCGCGCTCGTCATCGCCTACGCCTACCGCGTCTCGATCGCCTACCGCTCGGGCTACAGCGCGACGCTGCAGATCCGCATGGAGCTCGAGGAGGCCGCGCTCGTGAGCGGCGCGAGCCCGCTCGAGGGGTTCCGGCGCATCGTGGCGCCGCTGCTCATGCCGACCGTGTTCGCCGTGTGGATCCAGATGTTCATCCTCGGCACGAACGAGTTCACCCTTCCGGCGTTCCTCGCCACCCCCGAGTCGCGCCCGCTGTCGGTGTACATGTACGCCATGATCAGCCCGCGGTCGGCGCAGCTCTACGCGCCCGACCAGGGGGCGGCCATGGCGCTCATCTTCACGCTGCTCGTCTTCGCGATCGGCTACGGCCTGCAGTGGGCGGTGTCGTTGCGCGCCATCGGTCGCGCCAGGCGCCGGGCCCGCATCCCCGGCACCGAGGCGCCGCCGGCCGTGCTGCAGGAGGCCCAGGCCGCCCCCGACACGCGCGCGGTCGCGGCGCAGGAGCTCGATGACCGGAGGGCGTTGGCGAAGCGGTGAACCCCGCTCGGCGGTGTTGTACGCGGCGTCGAGAAAACGGGCTCCGAGTGTACGACGGGGCGGTGCGACATCCGGATGTCGCGACCTAGCATTGGGCGCACCGCCACCGTCGTCACCTGAACAGGAGCCCGTCATGACCATCGTCGACACCACGGCCACCGTCACCGGAGGACCGACGCTCCCGCAGGAGCGCCGCCTCGTCACCGCCATCCCGGGCCCGCGCTCGCAGGAGCTCATGGCCCGCAAGGCCGCGGCCGTCGCCTCGGGCGTCGGCACCACCATCCCGATCGCCGTCGTCGCCGGCGGCGGCGGAGTGCTCGTCGACGCCGACGGCAACTCCATCATCGACCTCGGCTCGGGCATCGCCGTCACGGGCGTCGGCAACGCCAACCCGCGCGTCGTCGAGGCCGTCACCGCGCAGCTGAACGCCTTCACGCACACGTGCTTCACCGTCGCGCCGTACGACTCCTACGTCGACGTGGCCGAGAAGCTCAACGAGCTCACGCCCGGCGACCACGCCAAGCGCTCCGCCCTCTTCAACTCCGGCGCCGAAGCCGTCGAGAACGCGGTCAAGATCGCCCGCGCGTACACGAAGAAGCAGGCCGTCGTCGCGTTCGACCACGCCTACCACGGCCGCACCAACCTCACCATGGGCCTCACCGCGAAGAACATCCCCTACAAGAACGGCTTCGGCCCGTTCGCGCCCGAGGTGTACCGCGTGCCGCTCAGCTACCCCTTCCGCGACGGCGGGCTCTCGGGCGCGGATGCCGCGGCCAAGGCCATCTCGCAGATCGAGAAGCAGATCGGCGCCGAGAACCTCGCCGCCATGATCATCGAGCCCATCCAGGGCGAGGGCGGCTTCATCGTGCCCGCCGCCGGCTACCTCCCGGCGCTCGTCGAGTGGTGCCGCGCGAACGACGTCGTGTTCATCGCCGACGAGGTGCAGACCGGATTCGGCCGCACCGGCGCCTGGTTCGCCAGCGACCACGAGGGCATCGTGCCCGACCTCATCACGACGGCCAAGGGCATCGCGGGCGGCCTGCCGCTCAGCGCCGTCACCGGCCGCGCCGAGATCATGGACGCAGCCGGCCCCGGCGGCCTCGGCGGCACCTACACCGGCAACCCGATGGCCTGCGCCGCCGCGCTCGCCTCGATCGAGTCGTACGAGGAAGACGGGCTCATCGAGCGCGCCAAGCAGATCGGCACCGTGCTCATCGGCCGCCTGAACGCCCTGCGCACCACCGACGCCCGCATCGGCGACGTCCGCGGACGCGGCGCCATGGTCGCCATCGAGCTCGTCGACCCCGCCACCGGGGCGCCCGACGCCGCGCTCACCGGCAAGGTCAACGCGTACGCCCACTCGCAGGGCGTGCTCGTGCTCACCTGCGGAACGTACGGCAACGTGATCCGCTTCCTCCCCCCGCTCACCATCTCGGACGACCTCCTCATCGAGGGCCTGCAGGTCGTCGCAGAAGGGCTCAAGAACGCATGACCGACCTGCTCGCGGCGACGACGACGTCGACCGCATCCGCCGGCGCGCCCGCATCCGGGACCGTCGCCGACCACATCGCCACCCCGCTGACCGACGCGCGCGCCCAGCTCGCCGAGGCCGTCGCCCTGCTCGGGTACACCGACGGCCTGCACCGCATGCTCGCCACCCCGCGTCGTGAGCTCACGGTCGCCGTGCCGCTGCGCATGGACTCCGGCGAGAGCCGCCTGTACGTGGGCCACCGCGTGCAGCACAACTTCTCGCGCGGCCCGGCCAAGGGCGGCCTGCGCTACGCGCCGAACGTCAACATCGACGAGGTGCGGGCGCTCGCCATGTGGATGACCTGGAAGTGCGCCCTGCTCGACGTGCCGTACGGCGGCGCCAAGGGCGGCATCGCGATCGACCCCCGCGAGCACTCCAAGGCCGAGCTCGAGCGCGTGACCCGTCGCTACACGAGCGAGATCCTGCCGATCATCGGCCCGGAGCGCGACATCCCCGCGCCCGACATCGGAACCGACGAGCAGACCATGGCCTGGATGATGGACACCTACTCCGTCGCCAGCGGCTACACGGTGCCCGGCATCGTGACCGGCAAGCCCATCGCGCTCGGCGGTTCACTGGGTCGCGCCTCGGCGACCAGCCGGGGCGTGACCCACATCGCGCTCGCCGCGCTGCGCCACGCCGGCATCGAGCCTGGCCGGGCGACCGCGGCGGTGCAGGGCTTCGGCAAGGTGGGCGCCGACGCGGCGCGCTTCCTCTCCGAGGCGGGCGTGCGCGTGACCGGCGTCAGCGACCAGTACGGCGCCGTGTTCAACGCGGCGGGCCTCGACATCGAGGCGCTCTCCGACCACGTGCGGGCCGGAGGCTCGGTCGTCGGTTTCGCCGGTTCCGAGCCCATCGAGGGCTCCGACCTGCTCGAGCTCGACGTCGACCTGCTCGTGCCGGCCGCCGTCGAGGGCGTGCTCCACGAGTCCAACGCCGGCGACGTGCGCGCCCGCGTCATCGTCGAGGGCGCCAACGGCCCGACGACCCCCGCGGCCGACGCGATCCTGCGCGAGCGCGGCATCCTCGTCGTTCCCGACATCCTCGCGAACGCCGGCGGCGTGATCGTGTCGTACTTCGAATGGGTGCAGGCGAACCAGGCCTACTGGTGGCGCGCCGACGAGGTCGAGTCCAGACTGGAGGAGCGGATGCTCAACGCGTGGCAGCACGTGCTGGGGTACGCCGAGACCAGGGGGCTCTCGCTTCGCACCGCCGCGACGGCGCTGGCCGTCGAGCGCGTGGCGGATGCGCACCGCCTCCGGGGCCTCTACCCCTGATCCGTCCGGATGACTCCCCGAGTCGCCCGGATGGCACCGCATCCGGGCGACTCGGGGCCCGCACCACCACTCCTGCACCACCAGTCCGAACCGCACGAACCATCGAACGGAAGTCACACATGACGAACGCAACGCTCGAAACGACCGTCCTCGACGCCGTCGAGACCCGCCTCTTCATCGGCGGCGAGTGGGTCGAGGCCGAGGGTGGCCGCACGCTCGCGGTGCAGGACCCCGCGACCGGCGACACGATCAAGGAGATCGCCGACGCGTCGCCCGCCGACGGCATCCGCGCCCTCGACGCCGCCGTCGCCGCGCAGGACGCCTGGGCGGCGACCGCGCCCCGCGTGCGCGGCGAGCTGCTGCGCAAGGCGTTCGACCTGCTGCAGGAGCGCAAGGAGGAGTTCGCACTCCTCATGACCATCGAGATGGGCAAGCCGCTCGCCGAGGCCCGCGGCGAGGTCGTCTACGGCGGCGAGTTCCTGCGCTGGTTCAGCGAGGAGGCCGTGCGCATCTCCGGCCGCTACGGGCTGAACCCCGAGGGCACCGGCCGCATGATCGTCTCGCAGCGCCCCGTCGGCCCCTCGTTCTTCATCACCCCGTGGAACTTCCCGCTCGCGATGGCGACCCGCAAGATCGCGCCCGCGCTCGCCGCCGGCTGCACGGTCGTCATCAAGCCCCCGGCACTCACGCCGCTCACGACCATCGCGTTCGTGCAGCTGCTCGAGGAGGTCGGCCTGCCCAAGGGCGTCGTGAACGTCATCGCGACGTCCACGTCGTCGGCCGTCTCGGGCCCGATCATCGAGGACCCGCGCCTGCGCAAGCTCAGCTTCACCGGCTCGACCGGCGTCGGCCGCGCCCTCATGAAGCAGGCCGCCACCGGCATCCTCCGCACGAGCATGGAGCTCGGCGGCAACGCGCCGTTCGTCATCTTCGAGGACGCCGACCTCGACAAGGCCGTCGACGGCGCCATGCTCGCCAAGTTCCGCAACATCGGCCAGGCCTGCACGGCCGCCAACCGGTTCATCGTGCACGAGTCCGTCGCCGCCGAGTTCTCGAAGCGCGTCGCCGCACGCGTCGCCGGCTTCTCGGTCGGCCGCGGCACCGAGGAGGGCGTCACCATCGGCCCCCTCATCGACGACAAGGCCGTCGTCTCGACCGACGAGCTCGTGCAGGACGCCGTGTCGAAGGGCGCGACGATCCTCACCGGCGGCACCGTCATCGACGGCGCGGGCACGTTCTACGCGCCGACCGTGCTCGGCGACGTCTCGGCCGACGCGCGCCTGCTCAAGGAGGAGATCTTCGGGCCGGTGCTCGGCATCACCACCTTCTCGACCGAAGACGAGGCCGTGCGCCTCGCCAACGACACCGAGTACGGCCTCATCTCGTACGTCTTCACGCAGGACCTCGCGCGCGGCCACCGCATGATCGAGCGCCTCGCCACGGGCATGATGGGGCTCAACACCGGCCTCGTCTCGAACGCCGCCGCACCGTTCGGCGGCGTGAAGCAGTCGGGCATCGGCCGCGAAGGCGGGCTCGAGGGCATCCACGAGTACCTCGACACGAAGTACACGCTCGTCCCGGTGGACTGAGCGCGTCGAGCGGATGTCTCGGCGCTGCGCCGCGGCATCCGCTCACCCATTTCTCGAACCACGCGCATCGTGCGCGACCACGCGAACCGGAAGCGGAGCAACAACCATGGAACGCATCGACTGCGACGTCGTCATCGTCGGAGCGGGGGCCTCGGGCCTCACCGCCGCGAACAGGCTGAAGGACGCCGGCAGGACCGTCGTCGTGCTCGAGGCGCGCGACCGCATCGGCGGGCGCCTCTGGACCGACGACATCGACGGCGCGATGCTCGAGATCGGCGGCCAGTGGGTCTCGCCCGACCAGGACGCCCTCATCGAGACGATCGCCGACCTCGGCCTCGATACCTACTCGCGCTACCGCGAGGGCGAGAACGTCTACATCAGCGAGACGGGCGAGCGCCGCCTGTTCGAGGGCGAGATCTTCCCGGTGCCCGCGAAGACCGAGGGCGAGATCCTCGGCCTCATCGAGAAGCTCGACCAGCTCGTCGCCGAGATCGACCCCGACGCGCCCTGGGCGCACCCGCGCGCGAAGGAGCTCGACGAGGTCAGCTTCGCCGAGTGGCTCGGCACCCAGACCGACGACGAGGAGGCGAAGCTCAACATCGGCATGTTCATCGCCGGTGCCATGCTCACCAAGCCCGCGCACGCGTTCTCGGCGCTGCAGGCGCTGCTCATGGCCGCCTCGGCCGGCTCGTTCTCGAACCTCGTCGACGCCGACTTCATCCTCGACAAGCGCGTCGTCGGCGGCCTGCAGCAGGTGCCGCTCGGCCTCGCCGCGAAGCTCGGCGACGCCGTGCGCCTCGGCCAGCCCGTGCGCACCATCCGCTGGACCCCCGAGAACCCGGCCGCCGGCGTCGTCGCCGTGACCGAGTCGCTCGAGGTGCACGCGAAGCACGTGATCGTCGCCGTGCCGCCCGTGCTCATCAGCCGCATCTCGTACGAGCCGCCGCTGCCGCGCCGCCAGCACCAGCTGCACCAGCACCTCTCGATGGGCTTCGTCATCAAGGTGCACGCCGTCTACGAGACCCCGTTCTGGCGTGCCGACGGGCTGAGCGGCACGGCCTTCAGCCCCTACGAGCTCGTGCACGAGGCCTACGACAACTCCAACCACGACGACCCGCGCGGCACGCTCGTCGGCTTCGTCTCCGACGAGGAGGCCGACGGCGTCTTCACGCTCTCGGCCGGGGAGCGGAAGGCGAAGATCCTCGAGTCGATGTCGCACTACTACGGCGAGCAGACGAAGAACCCGGTCGTCTACTACGAGTCCGACTGGGGCTCCGAGGAGTGGACCCGCGGCGCGTACGCGGCGAGCTTCGACATGGGCGGCCTCGCGCGCTACGGCTCCGACCTGCGTGCGCCCGTCGGCCCCATCCACTTCTCGTGCAGCGACATGGCGGGCAAGGGCTACCAGCACGTCGACGGCGCGATCCGCGTGGGCCGCGAGGTCGCGGCGGAGATCCTGGCGGCCGGCTGATGGACGCGGCAGCGTCGTCGCCCGACGTCGCCCGGCGCATCGTCGTCGGCTACACCGCCAACGAGAGCGGCGCCGATGCGCTCGCGCTCGCGACGCGGCTCGCCACGGCGAGCGAGGCGCTGCTCGACGTCGTGATGGTGCTGCCGAGCGAGGCCCGCTCGAGCACCGTGCCCTCCGACGTCGGCTACGAGCGGCACCTCAAGGCGCGCTCGCGCGAGTGGCTGTCCGAGGCGTCGGCCGGGCTCGACGGCGACGTCGCGCAGTCGCTGCACGTGCGCTACGCCGAGTCGTTCGCCGAGGGCCTGATCGCCGCGGCGCACGAGTTCGGCGCGTCGCTCATCGTCGTCGGCGCGGCCCGCGGCGGCATCCTCGGGCGTTCGCGCATCGGGTCGGTCGCCAACGAGCTGCTGCACTCCTCCGACGTGCCGGTCGCGCTCGCGCCCTCCGGTTCCCGCGAGCTCGCGGCATCCGTCGGCGTCACCCGCATCACCGCGGCCCTCGGCACGCGACCGGGCGCGGGCGTGCTGCTCGACGCCGCCGTGCGCCTCACGAAGTCGCTTCGCGCGCCGCTCCGCCTGCTCTCGCTCGTGCCGATCGACCTGCCCGCCGGCATGGACGAGGGCCTCGCCGAGCTCACGAGCGAGGCGCACGCCGACGAGGTGCTCGCGGCGGCGAGGCAGGCGCTGCCCGCCGGCACCAGGGCGACCGCCGAGGTCGCGACCGGCGACACGATCGAGGAGGCCGTGCGCAGCCTCGACTGGCACGAGGGGGAGCTCGTGCTCGTCGCCTCGAGCCGGCTCGCGAAGCCGAGCCACCTGTTCCTCGGTTCGACGGCATCGAAGATGCTTCGCGAACTCCCGGTGCCGATGATCGTGGTGCCGCGCTCCACCGGGCCCCGCGCCCACGCTCCGAAGGCCGCATCATGACCAACCACTCCTCAGAGCCCGCCTCGGGCGCGCCCCTGACGTCGGCGACCGCCGTCGACGCGCCCGAGCAGGGCGGCATCTCGAAGAAGGGCCTGTCGGCCGGATCGGTCGGCCTCATCGGCGCGATCGTCATCGGCATCAGCTGCATCGCCCCCGCCTACACGCTGACCGCCGCGCTCGGCCCGACCGTGTCGGAGGTGGGCGTGCAGGTGCCGGCCATCATCCTCGTCGGGTTCATCCCGATGCTGCTCGTCGCGCTCGGCTATCGCGAGCTCAACAAGCGGATGCCCGATTCCGGCACGTCGTTCACGTGGGCGACGCGAGCGTTCGGCCCGTGGGTGGGCTGGATGGCGGGGTGGGGCCTGATCGCGGCGACGATCCTCGTGCTCTCGAACCTCGCGGGCATCGCCGTGGACTTCCTGTTCCTGCTGATCTCGCAGATCTCGGGCAACCCCGACATCGCCGCGCTCTCGACGAACCCCTTCATCAACGTCGCCGTGTGCCTGCTCTTCATGCTGGGCGCGACGTGGATCTCGTACCGCGACATGCAGACCACCCAGAAGCTGCAGTACTGGCTCGTCGGGTTCCAGGTCGCCGTGCTCGTGCTGTTCTCGGTCGCGGCCCTCGTCGAGGTCGCGAACGGCAACGCCTTCGACGCGACGCCCATCGAGCTGTCGTGGTTCAACCCGTTCGCCGTCGACTCGTTCTCGGCCTTCGCCGCCGGCCTGTCGCTCTCGATCTTCATCTTCTGGGGCTGGGACGTCACGCTCACGATGAACGAGGAGACCAAGGGCTCCGACAAGACCCCTGGCCGCGCGGCGACCATCACGGTCGTCACGATCGTGGTGCTCTACCTGCTCATCTCGGTCTCGCTCATCGCCTTCGCGGGCGTCGGCACCGGCGAGTACGGCCTCGGCAACGAGGACATCCAGGACAACGTCTTCTTCCACCTCGCAGGGCCGATCCTCGGACCGCTCGCGGTGCTCGTCTCGCTCGCCGTGCTCACCAGCTCGGCGTCGAGCCTGCAGTCGACGTTCGTCTCGCCCGCCCGCACGCTGCTCGCCATGGGCCACTACGGGGCGCTGCCCGAGAAGTTCGCGAGCGTCAGCCCGCGCTTCTTCACACCGGGCTACGCGACCGTCGTCTCGGCCATCGTCGCCTCGGTGTTCTACACCGTGATGCGCCTGCTCAGCGAGAACGTGCTGTGGGACACCATCACCGCACTCGGCATGATGATCTGCTTCTACTACGGCATCACGGCGTTCGCGTGCGTGTGGTTCTTCCGCAAGGTGTGGTGGAAGTCTGTGCGGAACGTCATCTACACGCTCCTCGCCCCGCTCATCGGCGGCGTGATCCTCGCGGTGCTGTTCTTCACCACGCTCATCGACTCGATGGACCCCGAGTACGGCAGCGGGTCGAACATCGGCGGCGTCGGGCTCGTGTTCGTGCTCGGCATGGTCGTGCTCGTCGGCGGTGTCGTCGTGATGCTCTGGCAGTGGCGCAAGCGTCCGGCGTTCTTCCGCGGCGAGACGCTGTCGCGGGCGGTCGCCGACCAGTAGGTCGTCGGCAGACGCCGGCGGCTGCGGCCGGCGACGTCGTCGGCATCCGCCGCCGGCGTCTGCGGACAGACGCGAAGCCCCCTCCCGCGACACCGGGAGGGGGCTTCGTGCTGTCGGCGAGTGCGTCTGCCGTCTGCGCCTGCGTCAGTCCGCCAGTGCGTCCCACCGCTTGAGGAAGGTCGCGAGCTCCTCGCGCGTCACGGTCGCGGTCGGGCGGAAACTGCCTGTCACGCCCGTGATGCGCTCGGCCGCGAACCACTCGATCGACGTGAAGTACGTCGAGCCCTTCGGCACGTCGGTGAAGGTCGCCTTCGCCGGCGCGGTGAAGGCCGCGTCGGCCGCGCGGTACAGGAACGCGGCGGCCTCCTGGCGCTTGAGCGCCGCGTTCGGGCCGAACGTCCCGGTCGCCGCGGTGATGCCCTCGAGCTTCATCCACTCGATCGCAGCGTAGGCCGCGTGGTCGGCGGGCACGTCGCGGAACGTCGGCTTCGCGGGCAGCGCGAACTCGGGCGACCCGGCGAGCCGGTAGAGCGCGACGGCGAGCGTCGCGCGGGTCGCGGCGGTCTTCGCGTCGAAGCGCACGATGCCGTCGTCGCCCCGCACGCCGTCGATGACGCCCTCGGCTCCGGCCCAGCGCACGTTGGCGGTGTGGCCGCCCGTGCCCGTGACGTCGGCGAAGCGGGGGAGCAGTGCAGCGGTCGGCTCGGAGGTCGCGGTGAGCGCCGCCTCGCCCGGGCGGATGCCGGTGACCTCGACGCTGATCGCCGCGCCGGACTCGGCGTCGGCCGGGGTGTACTCGGCGGCAGTGGCGCCCTCGACGGCCTCGCCGTCGGCGAGCCAGCGGTACGAGAGCGCCGCGTCGGCGCCCCAGTCGCCCGCGTCGGCGGTGAGCGCCTGGTCGACCTGGGCGACGCCCGCGATCGTGGGCACGGGAGCGGGCTCCGGCTCGGGCTCGGCAGAGGTGCGGGTCATCACGGCGGAGACGCCCTCGAAGGTGCCGCCGTTCGGCGCCTCGAGCACGGTCGCCTCGGCCTGCGTCGCGGCGTTCTGCCAGTACTGGGTGACGTAGGGCTGCTCCGTCGAGACGCCGCGGTCCTCGAACCTCACGACGTAGTTCCCGGGCGGCATGCCGCCGGCGGCGTAGGAGATGTCGTCGCCGGCACCGCCGTGGGCCGGCGGTTCGACCCAGTTGCCGGGCGTGCGCTCGTAGAGGATCACGAGGCGGGCATCGGGCGCCGCGCCGCCGTGCTCGTCGGTGATCGTGCCGCGGATCGAGACGCCGGGGCGGGTCTCGACGTCGACGTCGCCGGACTCGGTCGAGGCGGTCACGGCGACGGCCGTGGCATCCTCGGGGTAGTAGCCGCCGCCGAAGTAGGTCGACGCCCACTGCGCGCTCGACGAGCCGTACGTGAGCACCGTGTACTCGCCGGGCGCGAGGCCCGAGACCCGGTAGGCGCCGTCGGCGTCGGAACGGGCGGAGGTCACGCGCTCCCATTCACCTGCGGGGTTCTCGCGGAGCACGTCGAAGTAGCCCGATGCCGAGGGCACGGCGTCGCCGTCGGGGTTCTCGGTGAGCACGCCCGAGAGCGAACCGCCGGCCGTGAGCTCGGCGTCGATGTCGGCGACGACGTCGCCGGGTGCGACCGTGAGCGCGGTCGCCGACGTGCGGTCGGCGACGCCCTGCCAGTACTGCTGGCCGAGGTCTCCGTCGAAGTCGGAGAAGCTCACGACGTAGTCGGCCTGCTCGAGGCCCGCGAGGCGGTAGGTGCCGTCGGCCGCCGTCGTGGCGGTCACGGTCTCGACCCACCGGTCGGACGTGCCGGCGGAGGACGCCGACACCTCGACGCCCTCGACGGGGGCACCGTCGGAGGTGACCGTGCCCTCGATCGCGGCGCCGGCGTTCAGCACGAAGTCGGCGGTGAAGGCCGCGGCGCTCGCGAGGTCGACGCGCGTCGCAGCGTCGGACGTGTAGACGTCCTGCCAGTACTCGTCGACGAGGTCGGTCTCGGCGCCCCAGCCGGGCCCGGCCTTCAGCACGTACTTTCCGGCCGGCAGGCCGGTGATCGAGTAGGTGCCGTCGGCTGCCACCGACGCGCCGCCGCGGGTGCTGTTCAGGTCGTTCGAGAGGTAGGCGTAGACGTAGCCGCCGGCCACGGGCGCACCCGCGTCATCGACGACGGTGCCCGAGACGGTCGCGCCGACCTCGAGCGAGGGCGCGATCGACGCGGCACCGCCCGCCACGACCTCGATGTCGGTCGCGGCCTCGAGTGCCTCGACCCCGTCCCAGTACTCGCGCACGTACTGCGCGGTCTCGGCCTGCGGGGCGATCGACGCGCGGTACGTGCCGGGCACGAGCCCGTCGATGCCGAACATGCCGTCGGCGCCGGTCTTGGCGCTCTGCCCTTCGCCCCACAGCAGCGTCCAGCAGTCCGCCTGCACGGTGGGGTCGAATTCGGGGTCGCAGTGGAACAGCTGCACGAACACCCCCTGCAGGGGTGCGCCGGCCTCGCCGGTCACGACGCCCGTGATCGAGCCCGTGTCGGCGGCCGCTCCCGCGGCATTCGCGGCCGGCGTGCCGACGGCCGCGAGGCCGACGGTCATCGCGAGGGCGGCGAGCCCTCCGAGGAGTCCACGACCCGTGCGTCGCGGAGGTCGTGCAAGTTCTGGGGAGTTCATGGATGCCTTCCGTCGTCGTTGCCTGCGCGTTCCACGCTAGGCAGCGACCGCCGCCCCGACCATGGGCAGCGCTCCCCGTGCCGCGCCGGCCCCGCATCGTTCGGTCATCCGTGGTCGTTCCGAAGGCGCGGATGCGACCAGGAGCGACCGAACGATGCGCCCGACAGCGCCCGACAGTGCCCGACAGCGCCCGACGCTCAGGCGGCGTCAGGCGGCGTCGACGTCTTCGACGACGCTCGCCGGCGCCTCGAACACGATCGCCCCCGCGACGACGGTCTGCACGACCTTCGCCGTGAGCAGCGACTCGTCGCCCTCGGCGAACGGGTCGACGTCGAGCACCGCGAAGTCCGCCGCGAGCCCGGTCGCGAGGCGACCGCGGTCGTCGCCGTCGCCGCACGAGGCGGCTGCGTCGCGGGTCGCGTGCCCGATGGCCTCGGCGAGGGGCAGTGCGAATCCGGGCAGTGCGGGCGGGTACGACGGGTCGAGCGCCGACCTCCTCGTCGCGGCGACGTACATGTTGTGCAGCGCCTCGTGGGGTGCGGTTGGCGCGTCGGTCGAGAAGGCGAGGAGCGCGCCCGCCTCGCGGTACTCGGGCCACGCGAACGCCCGCTCCACGCGCTCGTCGCCGAGCATCGCGACCCAGTTGTCGAAGATCGCGGGGTCGGCGTGCACGGGCTGCATCGACGCGGTGACGCCGAGGCGCGACATCCGCTCGGCCGTTCCGGGCGCCGCGTACTCGAGGTGCTCGATGCGGTGGCGGCGGGGCAGGTCGCCGTTCACGGCGTGCGCGTGCTCGATCGCGTCGAGCGCGATCTCCGACGCGTAGTCGCCGATCGCGTGCTGGGCGACCTGGAGCCCGGCGGCGTCGGCCGCCGCGACCACGGGCTTCAGCGCGTCGAGCGGCCAGATCGGCTCGGCGTTCGACCCGTTCGCGTACGGATGCCGCATGGCGGCCGTGCACGCGTCGATCACGCCGTCGAGCACGAGCTTGATGCCCACGATGCGCAGCCAGGGCGCTTCGGGCGCGGCGGCCGTCTCGGCGGCGAGCGATGCGGCGTGCGCGACCTGCGCGAGGTTCTGCTCGGCATCGCCGGTGTTGGCTACGAACCAGTGGGCCGCGACGCGGATCGGCAGCGAGCCGCCCCGGCGCTCGATCGCCCGTCGGAACGCCGCGAGCCCGAGCTCGTCGAACGCCATGTCGACCACGCCCGTGACGCCGGTGGCGAGGTAGGCCTCGATCGTGCGCTCGACGGCCGCGTCGCGGTCGGCGTCGGTGGTCTCCGCTGCGAGGTGCTCCCAGACGAACTGCTGGGCCGCCGTCTCGTAGAGCATGCCGTCGGGCTCGCCGTCGGCGTCGCGGCTGATGCGCCCGCCGATGGGGTCGGGGGTGTCGCGCGTGATGCCGAGCTCGGCGAGCGCCGCGGAGTTGACCCAGCAGGAGTGGTAGTCGTTGGCGTCGAGGTACACAGGCACGTCGGCGACGGCGGCGTCGAGCATGGCGGCGGTCGGGGCCCCGCCAGGCACCGAGTCGAACAGCCAGCCCCGGCCGAGCACGCGCGGAGCCTCGGGTGCGGCGGCGCGCGCGGCCCGGAGCCGCGCCCGGATCTCGTCGAGCGTGCGCGCGTCGGTGAGGCCCACGCGTCCGAGGGCGTCGCCCATCATGACGAGGTGCGTGTGCGCGTCGGTGAAGCCGGGGAGCACCAGCCGCCCGCCGAGGTCGACGATCTCGGCGTCGGGCCCAGCCGCGCCGAGCGCCCCGTCGAGCGTGCCGACGAAGGCGAGCCAGTCGTCGTCGACGACGATCGCCTCGGCCCAGGGCTCGGCCGGCTCGGCGGTGAAGACACGGGCGTTGCGGTAGACCGTGCCGGTCATGCGCGGACCTCCTCGGGGTCGGTGGTGGCGGCGGGCGCAGCGGCGGTCGCCACTCCGGCCGCGGCGTGCTCGGCCCGTTCGTGCAGGGTCGACACGTGCGCGGCGAAGGCGGCGGGCACGGCGAGCACGAAGCTCGCGATGCCGAGCACGATCGCGAAGCCCTGGTAGCCGAAGACCTCGACGAGTGCGGCGCCGATGACGGGCGTGAGCGCCGAACCCACGAGGTAGACGGCGAGCAGCGGACCCGACCAGCGACCGTCGACGTCGAGCGCGGCCGAGGTCGAGACGAAGTACATGAACGCGATGGCGTAGATCGTGTTCCAGGCGATGAAGACGACGATGAACATGGTCGGGTCGGCGACATATCCCTCGACGATCTTGAGCGCGCCGCCGAGCACGAGCAGCACGACGAGTGGCACGGCGCGGCCGAGTCGGTTGCCGACGACCATGAGCAGGATCGAGCCGACCAGGCCGCCGGCGGTGGCGCCGCTCAGGGCCAGGCCGAGCCCCTCGGGGGTGAGTGCGGCCTGCTCGGCGCCCATGACGCCGGCCATGGCCCAGAGCGAGTCCTCGCTCACGGCCCAGAGGGCGAACGTCGCGAGCAGCACGAAGCCCGCGATGGTCGTGAGACGGTCGCGCGAGCCGGAGCGGGCGGATGCCGCGGCGCGGGCCTCGAGCGCCGGCACGGCGGCGGTCTCGGGCACCTCGAGCGGCACGGCCTCGGCGACGGCGGCCGCGGCGTTCGGGTCGGCGACGGGGGCCGCGGGCAGCCAGCCGCTCACGAGCAGCGCGACCACCGCGAAGATCGCGAGCGCGCCGAACACGTCGATGGGTGCGAGGCCGATGAGCGGCACGACGGCGAGGATCACGGTCACGATCGCGCGGTTGGCGAGGCCGTTGAAGCCGGCGACCCGGTCGGGGTTGGTGAAGGCGGCGATCGCGGCGCCAGAGGCGGCGACCGCGCCGCCCGCGCCGACGCCGCCGAGCAGCAGGCCGATGACGACGACGCCGGGTGCGGGGATGAGCGCGGCCGCGCCGAAGCCGAGCACGGCGAGCGCGAGGCCCGCACGGGCGACGAGCAGGCGGCGGGGGCCGGCGCAGAGCGGGGCGATCGCGAGGCCGGTGATCGCGGTGGCGAGCAGGGCGCCGGTGACGATCCAGCTCGCGGTGAGCACGTCGCTGCCGAGGGCGCCCTGCAGTGCGGTGATCATGTACGGCGAGAGGTTGACGCCGAGGTATCCGGCGATGCCGATGGTGAACGTGGCGGTCGCGGTGGGCAGGCGCAGGGGAACGCGCGCGCCGAGGTCGAGAGCGGTCATGGGGTTCTCCGATGGGGGAGGGGGCACGTCGTCGGGCCCGAACGGGACAGGGGGCGTCGAAGGGTTCGCCGGGGTGTCGACGGCTTCAACGAATGGTGTTCGTTTATTATGCACATCGAGGTGCGGTCGGGGAAGGGGGATACCCTGATCCGGGACATTCGGCACCCGACCGACCCGCGACATCCGCTCGCCGGAGCCCCGCGACATCCGATGGAGGAGGCGAACATGGCCAGGCCCAAGGTGCCGCTGCTCTCGGTCGATCGCATCGCTGATGCCGCCCTCGAACTCGTCGACTCGGGCGAGCCGTTCGGCGTCAACGCGCTCGCACGCAGGCTCGGCGTCACGGCCTCGTCGCTCTACAACCACGTCGACGGGCGCGACGGCATCATCGAGCTCATGCGCGGCCGCATCGCCCGTGAGGCGGGCACCGCCGACGACGTCCTCACCGACCTCGCCCGGCCCTGGCACGAGGCCGTCGCGGAGACGATGCGCGCACAGCGTCGCATGTACGCCGAGCACCCCAACCTCGTGCCGCTCATCGTCGGCAAGACGATCACCGACCCCTACGTCATCGCGAGCTACGACCAGCTCGCCACCCGCCTGCGCCTGGCCGGGTTCCCCGACCGGGAGGTGCTCGGCATCGTCGCCATCCTCGACGCCTTCGCGATCGGCATGGGCCTCGACCTCGCCTCGCCCGACGACGTCTGGCAGCCGGGCGAGCAGACCGAGACGCTCGGCCGTCTGCTCCACGACGCACCGCACGGCGTCGAGCGCTCCGACGCCGCGTTCGAGCTCGGACTCGAGCTCACGATCGACTCCCTGCGCGGACGCCTCGCCCGCCACACCGACTGACCAGCGCCGCGGCATCCGCTCGTGACGCCCGCCCGCGGCATCCGCTCGTGACGCCCTTTCACCGGGCCACGCCTCTCGCAGTGGCCCCGTGAACCGCCGCCCAGCGGCAGAACGTCGTCGCAGCGTGCCGCCCGCGGTGTAGCGTCGGCGCAGGGGATCCGCGCGACGCGCGAAGGGGGATGCCGTGACCGGCACGAACACGGGTGCGAACGCGAACGCGAACGCGCAGCCGATGACGGTGCACCTCGGCGTCGGCAGCCTGACCGCGGTCGTCGTCGGCTCGATGGTCGGCGCAGGCGTGTTCTCGCTGCCGGGCCAGTTCGCCGCGAACACGGGCGTCGTCGGCGCGCTCATCGCGTGGACCATCGCCGGCACGGGCATGCTCATGCTCGCCTTCGCGTTCCAGGCGCTCGCGAACCGCAAGCCGCACCTCGACGCGGGCGTGTACTCGTACGCGAAGACGGGGTTCGGCGACCTGCTCGGCTTCTTCTCGGCGTTCGGCTACTGGGCGAGCGCGTGCGTCGGCAACGTCACGTACTGGGTGCTCATCATGTCGACGCTCGGGGCGTGGCTGCCCGCGCTCGGCGACGGCGACACCGTGGTCGCGATGCTGGGCGCGACCGCGGGACTCTGGGTGACGTTCCTGCTCGTGCGCCGTGGCGTGCGGGAGGCGGCCGCCGTGAACCGCATCGTCACGGTCGCCAAGCTCGTGCCGATCGTCGTGTTCATCGTCATCTCGCTGACCGTGCTCGACCCCGAGGTGTTCGCCGCGAACCTGCTCGGCGGCGCCGACGCGGGCCCGCTCTTCGACCAGGTGCGCGGCACCATGCTCGTCACGGTCTTCGCGTTCCTCGGCGTCGAGGGCGCGAGCGTGTACTCCCGGCACGCGAGACGGCGGGCGGATGTCGGCAGGGCCACCGTGCTCGGCTTCCTCTCGGTGCTCGCGGTCTTCGCGTCGGTCACGATCGTGTCGTACGGCGTGCTGCCGGCCGACGAGATCGCAGCGCTCCGCGAGCCGTCGATGGCCGGCGTGCTCGAGGCGGCCGTCGGCGGATGGGGCGCCGTGCTCGTCAGCGTGGGACTCATCGTCGCGGTGCTCGGCGCCTACCTCGCCTGGACCCTCATGGCCGCCGAGGTCGTCTTCACGGCCGCGCGCGACGGCGACTTCCCCCGCGTCTTCGCGACCATGAGCTCGCGCGACGTGCCGACGACCGCCCTGCTCTGGTCGACGATCTTCGCCCAGGCCGTGCTCGTCGTCTCGTCCTTCTCGGCCGACGCGTTCGGCTTCGCGCTCGACCTCACAAGCGCCCTCGCCCTCGTGCCGCTCCTGTTCGCGGCGGGCTTCCTGCTGAAGATCGCGATCCGTCGCGACGGGTACGGAACGGATGCCGCGGCGCGCCGCTCGCGCAACGCCGAACTCGTGATCGGGGTGCTCGCCACGGCCTACGTGGTCTTCCTGCTGCTCGGCGCCGGCCTCGAGCTGCTGCTCATCTCGCTCATCGTGCAGGCGCCCGCGACCGTGCTCTACTTCGTGGCCCGCCGCGAGAACGGGCGCCCGCGCATCTCGGGCGCCGCCGACTTCGTCGTGCTCGGCGTCGCCTTCGGTGGAGCCGTCGTCGCGATCTTCGGCCTCACCTGGGGCTGGCTCGCCATCTGAGGCGAGCGCCCGGGCACGCCGCTCCGCATCCGAACCAGATGACACAACTTGCCGCCTCGAGCGATCCCGATGCGGCAAGTTCTGGCATTTCGGCGCCCCGGAGGCAGGCCCACGCACGGCAGACGCCCGGCCGCGGCATCCGCTCGCCCGATCCCGGAAGCAGCCGAACGGTCGCAGATGGCGACTTCGAGGTGCGGGATGTCGCCATCTGCGACCGTTCGGCGAGATGAATCGGCTCGAGGGGCTGCCGCCGCGCCCGAATAGACTGTCGGGGTGCCAGTGAACCCCGAGCTGCAGGGGCGGGTCTTCCCGCCGGCCGAGCCGTACCTCGTCGGTCGCGAGAAGGTGCGCGAGTTCGCGCGCGCCGTCTTCGCGACGCATCCGATCAACCTCGACCCCGCTGCGGCGCAGGCCGCGGGCTACTCCGACGTCGTCGCGCCGCCCACGTTCGCGGTGGTCGTGCAGGAGCACACGCTCGCGCAGCTGCTCGCCGAGCCCGACGCCGGCATCGACTTCTCGCGCGTCGTGCACGGCGACCAGCGCTTCACGTCGACGCGGCCCATCGTCGCTGGTGACCTGCTCACCGCGCAGCTCACGGTCGCGAGCGTCAAGACGCTCGGCGCCCACTCGATGGTCACCGCCGAGACGACCGTGACCGATGCCGTGGGCGAGCACGTGGTGACCGCGATCTCGACGCTCGTGGTGCGAGGCGACGAGTGATGGCCGCCGCAGTGACGACCCCCGTCTTCGAAGACCTCACCGTGGGCGACGTCGTGGCCGAGCGCTCGTTCGACCTCGCGCGCGACTCGCTCGTGCGCTACGCCGGCGCGTCGGGCGACTTCAACCCCATCCACTACCGCGACGACGTCGCCGCCTCGGTCGGTCTGCCCGGCGTGCTCGCGCACGGCATGCTCACCATGGGTCTCGCGGTGCAGCCCGTCGTCGACTGGGCGGGCGACCCCGGCCGCGTGGTCGACTACCAGGTGCGCTTCACGCGACCGGTGGTCGTCGACCCCGAGACCGGCGCCGTCGTGACCGTGAGCGCGAAGGTCGGCCAGCTCGACGCCGAGGCGCGCACGGCCCGCGTCGATCTCACCGTCTCGTACGACGGCGCGACCGTGCTCGGCAAGGCGCAGGTGCGCGTCGTCCTCGGCTGACGTGACCGGCAGCGACATGACCCAGCCCGACGCGCACGCCGGCTCCGACGAGGCCCGCGACACGCCCGCGCCGACGTTCGCCGACCTCACGACGCTCGGCGTCGGCGGCCCCATCCGCAGGCTCGTCACCGTCACGACGCAGCGCGACCTCGTCGACGCCGCCGAGACCGCGTGGAGCGACGTCGAACCGTGGATGGCGCTCGGCGGCGGCTCGAACCTCCTCGTCGGCGACGAGGGCTTCGACGGCACGGTCATCCGCATCGCGACGAAGGGCATCGAAGTGCTCCCGGCTCCCAGCGCAAGGGGCGGGGCGGATGCCGCGGGCGCTCCGGATGCCGCGGCCGGGCCGAGCGACGGCGAGGTCGCCGCTGCCGGGGCCGACGCGGCGACCGTGCACGTGCGCGTGCAGGCCGGCGAGGTCTGGGACGACCTCGTCGCCTGGACCGTCGAGCGCGGATACTCGGGCATCGAGGCGCTCTCTGGCATCCCCGGATGCGTCGGCGCCGCCCCCGTGCAGAACATCGGGGCCTACGGCCAGGAGCTCGAGTCGACCCTCGTCGCGATCGAGTTCCTCGACGAGGGCGCCTCGGAGCCCCGCCGCATGCGCGCGTCGGAGCTCGCGCTGGGCTACCGCACATCGGTGCTGAAGCAGGGCCTCTCGGGCATCGTCGTGTCGGTCGAGCTCGCGCTGCACGACACCGCCGCCGAGCGGGCGGTGCTCGGCGAGGCGCTCGGCCGGCCGGTCGCGTACGCGCAGCTTGCCGGCGCGCTGCACGTCGATCTCGGCGACCGCGTGCCGATCGCGCGCGTGCGCGAGAGCGTGCTCGCCCTGCGCGCCTCGAAGGGCATGGTGCTCGACCCCGACGACCGCGACTCCGCGAGCGCCGGATCCTTCTTCACCAACCCCATCGTCGGCGAGCACGTCGCGCGGTCCCTTCCGGGTGACGCGCCCCGCTGGTACGTCGAGCCCGAGCCGGCCGACGAGGTCGTGCCCATCGAGACCGCGCTCGACGAGTCGCCGCTCGAGCAGTTCCTCGCGCACCAGGCCTCGCTCGAGGCATCCGACCGGTCGACGGATGCCGCGTCGGCCCGACCGGCCGTGAAGCTGTCGGCGGCGTGGCTCATCGAGCGCTCCGGCATCGGGCGAGGATTCGCCCTGCCGGGTTCGCGTGCGGCGATCTCGTCGAAGCACACGCTGGCGTTGACGAACCGCGGGGGAGCGACGGCAGACGAGGTCGCCGAGCTCGCCCGGTTCGTGCGCAGCCGCGTGCAGTCCGAGTTCGGCATCCTGCTGCACCCCGAACCCGTCGTCGTGGGCCTCACGCTGTAGCGCGGGCACGCGCACCTGCCGGCTGCACGACCCGGCATCCAGGCGCCCCTGCCCCTGCCCGCCTCCGACACGCCGTCGGACGCGCACGAGGGGCCACGTCGTGCGGGAATGCACTCGGCATTCGCGCAGAACGCGGCCCCTCGACGTGGGTGGGCGGGCGTGTCGCCCCGGTGGGGGCGGGTCAGTGGGGCCGGGTCAGGCCGGTGGGGCCGGGTGAGGCCGGCGGGGCCGGGTGAGGCCGGTGGGGCGGGTCAGGCCCGGCGGGCGCCGTGGTGCACGGGCGGGCGCACGGCCGTTGCGGCGTCGGTCGGGGCGGCACCGGCATCACGCGCGGCTCGGGTGCGGGCGCGCTCGCCGCGGCGGATGAGCCCGACGAGCCCGAAGAGCGCCACGACGACGCCGACTCCGATGAGCGCGTAGAGCGACGCGGCGAGCGGGCTGAGCTCGACCATCCAGGCGGTCGCCTCGGCGCGGCGCGAGGGGTCGACGAGGATCCACAGCGTGAGCGCCGCCGTGCCGCCGAAGACGAGCGCCCAGACGAGCGCGCCCCAGCGGATGGTCGGACGCGGGGCAGGTGCCGCCGACGCAGCGGACGCTGCCGGTGCCGCCGGTGCCGCTGCCGCCGAGGCTGCCGAGGCTGCCGACGCCGCGTACACCGAGTCGGCGACGGATGCCGCGGGGTCGGCCGGGGGCGTGAAGCGCGAGTCCGGGGCATCCGTGTCGATGACGGCGGTGGGGCCGGTGGTGGGCACGGCGGTGGAAGCACCGGTCGCGGAGGGGCCGGTGGTCGGCGCGGTCGCGGACGCTGCCGCGGGTGCCGCGGAGGGCAGCACCTCGGTGTCGTCGGGAGTGCCGGGCTGTTCGATGTGGTCGGTCATGTGTTCGCTCATTCCATGATCTGGATGTGGACGTCGCCGGAGCGCTGGCTGAGTTCGAGACGGGCGTCGACGCGCTCGCCCGACCTGAGCGCCCGCACGCCGTTCTCGTCGAGCACGATCGCGTTGCGGTCGAGCCCGCCGAGCTGCGGGTTGGCCGTGCCCCCGCCGTCGGCGTCGAAGACGAAGACGTCGAGGTCGCCGGCCTCGCTCGCGTCGAGCAGCAGCGTGGCCCCGCCCTGCACGTTGATCCATGCGTCGCCGACGCCCTGCACGAGCTCGACGTTCGGTGTCTCGGCGTCGCCGAGCGGGAAGGCGCTGACGTAGGCGTCGCCGATCGGCTGCACGAGCCGTTGCGACTCGGAGAGTTCGATGCTCGTGTTCGGGGCGATGAGCGTGCCGTCCTGCCCGAACGAGGCCCCGCCGACACCGACGAGCATCGCCAGCGTCGACACCGTCGTGAAGAACGCGAGCGCACCGCTGCGACGGCGGCGGAGGGCCGCGACGATCATGCCGAGTGCCAGCACGAGGGTCGCGACGGCGAGCGCGATGGGCACCGCGAAGGCGGCGGACTCCGCGTCTCCGAGTGCCCAGAGCGCGACGCCCGCACCGCCGATGAGGGCGAGGCCGAGCACGGTCCACACGAACGCGGCGCTCGCGCGGGGACGGCTGCGGCGACGGGCGGCCCGCGCCGCGTCGGCCTGAGCGGCGAGCGCACGCGCCTGCTCGCGGTTCTCGGCAGCGGCCTGCGCCTTCGCGGCGCGCATGGCCTGGTCCTGACCCGTCTTCCACTCGGTGTGCGCGACGCGCCAGGCCTCGTGCTGCTCGCGCCACTCCGCGATGGCCGCGGCATCGGCGCCCATGGCGGGCACGGGCGGTTCGGCGCTCGGGTCGGCGGGGTCGGCGGGGTCGGCGGGGTCGGCTTCGGCCGTGCCGGCTGCGCCGGTGACGGGCGCCTCGGCGGTTGCGGTCGCGTCAGCTGCCCCGATGCCCGCGGCGACAGCCGCGGCGCCTGCATCGCCCGAAGGGCCGGACGCGGCATCCGTCGACTGGGCGGATGCCGCATCCGCACCCGACGCGCGGGTGTCGCCGAACGTCGGGGCCCCGGCCGTGGCGCCGGCTGCGGAAGCCGTTCGCGCACCGGCACCGCCGGCCGGGGGGTTCTGGGTGTTCGGGGAGTTCTGGGAGGACCGCTTCGCGAGCCAGATGACGAGCGCGACGATGCCGCCGACGACGAGCACGGTCCAGATGATGCGCAGCGGCACGGTGAGGTTGAACCCGAAGATCGGGTCGGCGATGTACGGCCAGTCGCCCCACCACTGCCAGCCGAGCCAGCCGCCCTGCACGAGCGGGACGAGCCCGAGCACGGCCATGACCGCGATGCCGACGACCGCGGGGTCGACGATGCCGCGCGTCAGGCGCTCGAGGTGGATGCGCCCCTCGGTGTCGGGCAGCAGCAGCCAGGCGATCGCGTACAGCAGCACGAGCGGGGCGCCGAGCACGGCGACCACGACGACGATGCCGCGCACGATGATCGGGTCGATGCCGAGGCGCGCGCCGATGCCCGCGCAGACACCGCCGAGCCAGCCCGCACGGCGCGGCAGCCCGAGGCGGCGGAGCCAGGCGTAGAAGCCGGGGCCCGTGGCGTCGGGGGCGGGCTCGGGCGCAGGAGTCGAACCGACCGCCCCGGCAGCCGACGGTCCGGCCTGCGCGGAATCCCCCTGCGCGCCGTCCGGCGCTGGGTCGGTGGGCGGGGCGGTCTGGTTCGTCTCCATGCCTCAAGGCTGGCAGTCGGGCGCACGGCCCCGCCATGGGGTGAGTCCCTGATTCGACCCTGAGCGAGGCTCCGGGACGGCTCGGGCACGGCACCCGTCTGCTTGGATTGCAGGCATGGAACCGAGGATGTCGCGCCCGCGCGCCTGCGTCGCCACGGGCGTCGCGGCGGGGCTCGCCGCGCACCTCGGGTGGCCCGTGCTCGTCGTGCGCCTGGCCTTCGCGGTGGCGAGCCTCGCCGCAGGCGCCGGCATCCTGCTCTACCTCTGGCTCTGGGCGCTGACGCCGTGGGAACCGGGCGACGCGCGCCCGACGCGCAGTGCGCCGGTCGCGTGGCTGCTCGTCGTGGCGTCGGGGGTCGTGCTCGTGTTCGCGTGGTTCCTGAGCGGACGCGTGCTCGGGCCGGCCATCGGCGGAACGGGGCCGGGCTGGTGGCTCGGGATCGTGCTCGCCGGCATCGTGCTCGCGGTCGCCGCCGCGGCGTGGGCGAGCTTCATCGACCGGCCCGAGCCCGAGCGCGGGCCCAGGCACGAGCTCACCATCCGACTCGTCGCGACGGGCGTGCTGCTCGTGACGGCCGTGGCGCTCGTGTTCGGCGAGACCGCGCAGTGGTTCCCCGCGCCGACGTTCCTCGTCGCGCTCGCCGCGGTGCTCGGCATCGGCCTCGTCTACGCGCCGACGCTCGTGACCGCGTGGCGCGACCTCACCGAGGAACGCACGAAGCGCATCCGCGAGGAGCAGCGCAGCGAGATCGCCGCGCACCTGCACGACTCGGTGCTGCAGACGCTCGCGCTCATCCAGAACCGTGCGGGCGCCACGAGCGAGGTCGCCCGCATCGCCCGTGCCCAGGAGCGCGAGCTCCGCGACTGGCTGTTCGACGGCGAGGCGCCGCCCGACAGCGACCTCGGCACCGACCTCCGCGACTTCGCGGCCGCGCTCGAGATCGAGTACCCCGTGACGGTCGACGTCGTCGCCGTCGGCTCGTCGGGCGAGCGCGCGAGCGGGGAGCTCGCCGCGGCCGCGCGCGAGGCGATGCTCAACGCCGCGCGCCACGCGGGCGGCGAGGTCTCGGTCTACGTCGAGGGATCGCCCGACGCCGTCGAGGTGTTCGTGCGCGACCGCGGCCCCGGGTTCGCGCTCGGCGACGTGCCGACCGACCGGCTCGGGGTGCGGCAGTCGATCCTCGGGCGAATGCGCCGCGCGGGCGGCTCCGCCGAGGTGCGCCGTGGTGCCGGCGGCGTCGGCACCGAGGTGCGGCTGCGGTTCCCCGCCGAGCGGGCCGGCGGCGCCGGCGGCATCGCGGGCATCGCGAACATCGGATCGGAGCACACGCGTGGCTGAGACATCCGTTCGGGTCGTCGTCGTCGACGACCACTCGATCTTCCGGTCGGGCCTGAAGGCCGACCTCGACACCTCGATCGACGTCGTCGGCGAGGCGCACGACGTCGAGTCGGCCGTGCGGGCGGTGACGGATGCCGCGCCCGACGTCGTGCTCCTCGACGTGCACCTGCCCGGGGTCGGCGTGCCCGCAGGGTCGAGCGGCGGGGCCGAGGTGATCCGCCGCGCCGGGCCCGCGCTGCCCAACACCCGGTTCCTGGCGCTCAGCGTCTCGGACAAGGCCGAAGACGTCGTCGGCGTCATCCGCGCCGGCGCCCGCGGGTACATCACCAAGGGCTCGTCGGGTGCCGACGTGAGCCGCGCGGTGCACGCCGTCGCGAGCGGCGACGCCGTGTTCTCGCCCAAGCTCGCGGGGTTCGTGCTCGACGCGTTCGGCGCGGCCGTCGGCGAGACCGCCGCCGCGAGCGACGAGCTCGATCGCCTGTCGGCGCGCGAGCAGGAGGTCATGCGCCTCATCGCGCGCGGCTACGCCTACAAGGAGGTCGCGGCCGGGCTGTTCATCTCGACGAAGACCGTCGAGTCGCACGTCTCGGCCGTGCTCCGCAAGCTCCAGCTCTCGAGCCGGCACGAGCTCACCGCCTGGGCGAACGCCCGCCGCCTGCTCTAGGCGGGGCGCATCCACGCACCCGCACCCGGCATCCGCACCCGGCGTCCGCACGTCAGCGCGCGCACTTCTGCGCGAGCCAGCGTTCCGGAGGAGATTCGCGCGACGGGAGGATGCTGCGCGAGAAATCGTCCTCCCTTCGCGCGATTCTCCTCCCGAACAGAGGGGAGCGGCACTGCGGCACTACGGCTCCCGAACGGAGGGGGAGGGGCACTACGGCGGCCGGACGCCCTGTCGGCGCTACTCGGACTCGAGCATCGTGTCGCGCACCTCGCGGCGCAGCACCTTGCCGATGAGCGATCGCGGCAGCTCGTCGAACTCGTCGACGCGTCGCGGCACCTTGTAGGGCGTGAGGTGGGTGCGGCAGAAGTCCCTGAGCGCGGTCTCGTCGAACACGGCGCCCTCGCGGAGCTCCACGCCCGCCGCGACCGTCTCGCCGCCGTCGGGCCGCGGGAGGCCGACGACGGCAGCGCCGCGCACGTCGGGGTGGGCGAGCAGGGCGGCCTCGACCTCGGAGGGCGACACGTTGAACCCGCCGGTGATGATGAGCTCCTTGCGGCGGTCGACGATCGTGACGAAGCCGTCGTCGGAGACGTGCACGATGTCGCCGGTGCGCAGCCAGCCGCCGGGCAGCAGCGTCTCGGCGGTCTCGGCCGGCCTGCGCCAGTAGCCCTGGAACACCTGCGGCCCGCGCACGAGCAGCTCGCCGGTCTCGCCGGCCGGGCGGTCGACCTCGGGGTCGTCGGGGTCGACGACGCGGATCTCGGTGCTCGGGAACGGCACCCCGACCGTGCCGGGGCGCCGGGTGGGGCCCATGGGGTTGCCGAGCGTGATCGGCGAGCTCTCGGTCATGCCGTAGCCCTCGACGAGCAGGCCGCCGGTGGCGCTCTCCCAGCGGTCTACGGTCGCGATCGGCAGGCTCATCGCGCCCGAGATGGCGAAGCGGATGCTCGCGAGCGCCTCGGGGCGTCGTTCGGCGGCGCGCACGAGTTGGTCGTAGATCGGCGGGACTGCCGGCAGGAACGTGGGCGGCGAGTGCCTGGCCGCGTCGAGCACCATCTTCGCGTCGAACTTCGGGAACAGCACGAGCCGTGCGCCGATGCTCATCGGCGTCGTGAGGCAGAGCGTGAGGCCGTAGGCGTGGAACAGCGGCAGCACGCCGGAGAACACCTCCTCGCCCTCGACGAGGCCGGGCACCCAGGCGCGACCCTGCATGGCGTTCGCCCGCAGGTTGCGGTGGCTGAGCACCGCGCCCTTCGGCCGGCCGGTCGTGCCGCTCGTGTACTGCAGCACGGAGGTGTCGTCGAGCGAGGGCCGCGGATGCCGCTTGGCGAGCGCTCGGCCGTCGGCCAGCCGTCGCCAGTCGACGAGCCCGCGGGCCTTCGGCGTCGTCGTGAGGGCGCGGCGCGATCGCCGCGCGGCGGGAACGGGCAGCCGCAGGGCCAGGCGCTTGCCGAGGGGGAGCGCCCGGGTGAGGTCGACGGCGACGATGTGCTCGGGGCGGATGTCGCTCGGGAACTCGGCGACCGTGTCGGCCACGGAGTTCCACACGATCGCGACGCGCGCGCCGTGATCCTCGAACTGGTGCCGCAGTTCTGGCGGCGTGTAGAGCGGGTTGTGCTCGACGACGATCGCGCCGAGCCGCAGCACGGCGTAGAACGCGGCCACGTGCTGCGGGCAGTTCGGCATCACGAGTGCGACCCGGTCGCCCGCCTGCACGCCGAGCCGGCGCAGCCCCTCTGCGGCAGAGGCGATCTGCGCGCCGAGGTCGCGGTAGGTCGTCTCGGCGCCGAAGAACTCGAGCGCGGTACGACGGCGGAAGCGGCGCACCGCATCGTCGATCATGTCGACGAGCGTCTGCGTCGGCTCGTCGATCTCGGGAGGCACGCCGTCGGCGTAGTGCTCGAGCCATGGCCGGTGTTCGTACGGGTTCATTCGCGCCTCTCGAGGTCACCCCGCGCACGTCCCGCGGGTGATGCCCGTCGTGATTCCGGCGTGAGCGGATGCCGCATCCCAGCGTAGGACGATCGGGCTGAGTCCGGGCTGGTGAGGGTCCGTGATCGGCCGGCCGTGACCGGCCGACCGGGCCGGCGGGCGGGAGCGACCGGGGGTGCGCCCGTGTCGAGGCGCACCCCCGGAACTGTCGGCCCGGTCGTCAGCGCTGGGCGGGCGTCGAACCGGTAGCTGTCGAGACCTGGTCGCCGTCGTCGGCCGGGCCCGTCACGACGGTCGCGCCGTCGCGCAGGGCCAGCTCAGCGGCATCCGCCTCTTCGCCCGTGATCGCCTCGCCGCGGGCGACCATGCCGGCCTGGTCGGAGAGCGGGATCTGCTTGAGGAACAGCGCGAGCACGAAGGCCGCCGCGATGAACGGGATGAGATACCAGAACACGGGCGCGAGCGAGTCGGCGTACGCGGTCACGATCGAGTCGCGCACGGGGTCGGGCAGCTCCGACAGCCGCTGCGGGTCGAGCGTCGACATGGCGTCGCCCGCCTGCGCGGCGCTCGCCCCGGCATCCGTGAAGATCTTCGTGAGGTTCTCCGACAGGCGGGTCGTGAACATCGCGCCGAAGATCGCGACGCCGAGCGAGGCGCCCACCTCGCGGAAGTAGTTGTTCGTGCTGGTCGCGGTGCCCACCTGGGTGGCGGGAACTGCGTTCTGCACCACGAGCACGACGACCTGCATGATGAGGCCGAGGCCCGCGCCGAACACGAACAGGTAGACGCAGATCAGCCAGATCGGGGTGTCGGCCGACAGCGTGGTCATGGCGAACATGGCCAGCGCGGTGACGACGGTGCCCGCGATCGGGTAGGCGCGGTAGCGGCCCGACTTCGAGATCGCGATGCCCGACCAGATCGAGGTGCCCATCATGCCCGCCATCATCGGCAGCATCAGCAGGCCCGAGGCCGTCGCCGAGGCGCCAGACGACATCTGCAGGAACGTCGGCACGAACGCGATGGCCGAGAACATGCCGATGCCGAGCGTGAAGCCGATCGCGGTCGCGTTGATGAAGACCGGGTTCTTGAACAGCGAGAGCGGGATGATCGGGTCTTCCGCGCGGGCTTCGGCGAACACGAAGGCGGATGCCGCGGCGAGCAGTCCGAGACCCCACGCCCACGTTTCGATCGCGCCCCAGCCGTGGTCGGCGCTGCCGCCGAAGTCGGTGAAGAAGATGAGGCAGACCGTGGCGGCCGAGAGCAGCATGACGCCGAGCACGTCGACCTTCTTCTCGGCCTTCTTGCTCGGCAGCGTGAGCGTGAACCAGGCGATCGCGAACGCCGCGATGCCGATCGGGATGTTGATGTAGAACGCCCACTGCCACGTGAGGTGATCGACGAAGTAGCCGCCGAGCAGGGGGCCTGCGACGGCCGAGAGGCCGAAGATCGCGCCGAGCGGGCCCATGTACTTGCCGCGCTCCGAGGCGGGCACGATGTCGGCGATGATCGCCTGCGACAGGATCATGAGCCCGCCGCCGCCGAGGCCCTGCATGGCGCGGAACGCGACGAAGGCCCAGAAGGTCGGAGCGAACGCGGCGCCGACGGAGGCCACGGTGAACAGCGCGATCGCGATGAGGAACAGGTTGCGCCGCCCGAGCACGTCGCCGAACTTGCCGTAGATCGGCATGACGATGGTCGTCGCGAGCAGGTAGGCGGTGGTGATCCACGCCTGGTACTCGACGCCGCCGAGCTCGCCGACGATGGTCGGCATCGCGGTCGAGACGATGGTCTGGTCGAGGCTCGAGAGCAGCATGCCGGCGATGAGCGCCGAGAAGATGATCCAGATCCTGCGCTGGGTGAGGACGAGGGGGCCGCCGGGCGGGGCGGTTCGTGCAGTGGTCATGAGGGGCTTCCGGGGTCGGGGCGGTCGGTCGGTGATGAACGGTGGGGGATTCGGGGAGCGGTCGACGGATGGGGGGCGGAGCTTGGCTCCGGGGTGAACCGGCCGGGTCGACCGGGTCGGGGTGCGGTCGCGTCGAGGGGTCAGAGGCGGGCGGATGCCGGTGGGGCGGTTGCCGGTGTGGCGGATGCCGGTGTGGCGGATGCCGGTGCGCAGGCCGCGCGGGTCGCGGCCACCGATTCTCGGAGCAACGCCGCGAAGTCCTCGCGCCGGCTCCCGGGATCGTCGAAGAACCGGTGCCCGGCGCTGCCGACGAGGGCGCCCATGACGACGGCCGCGGTGCGGGCGACCGGGTCGCCCGGCTGCAGGCCCTCGCGTTCCTCGATCGCGGCGACGACGCGGGCCTCGAGCTGGCGCCCTGCGCCGATCAAGTGGGGCAGCAGGCGGGGTTCGCGCTCCACGAGCGCGTGGGGATCGATGGCCTCGTGGCCCTCCTCCCACGCCGCGACGGTGGCGATCGCGAGCTCGGCGAGGGCGTCGAGCAGCGTCGGCGCGTCGTCGTCGCCGCGGACGAAGGCGGCGAGCGCCTCCTCGTCGATGCCGTCGGCGTCGTGGCCGACGACGGCGGCCTCCTTGCCGGCGAAGTAGTTGAAGAACGTGCGTCGCGAGATGCCGACGTCGGCGCAGAGTTCGTCGACCGTGAACCCGGCGAGCCCGCGTTCGATCGTGAGCTGGCGAGCGCGGTGGCAGAGATCGCGACGCGTGCGGCGCATGCGCAGCTCGCGCAGGCCGGGCGTGGTCTTTGCACTTTCGCTCATGAAGTGCAATTGTGCACTACGTTGCGCAAAGTGCAAAACCGAGCGTGAGTCGGGGGAGCGTCGTCGTCGAAATTCAGGAAATGTCGGGTCTCGCGGTCCTCAGCGAACCTTAGATGCCGGATCTCCTGAATTTCGTGATGCGGGGCTCCCGAGCGGACGCTGCAGCGCCGGCAGCGTCGGGCAGGCGCCGCTAGAGCAGGCCGAGCTCCATCGCCCGGGTCACCGCGTGCGTGCGGTCGCTCACGCCGAGCTTCTCGAACGCGTGCACGAGGTGCGTCTTCACGGTCGCCTCGCCGATGAACAGGGCCCGCGCGATCTCGGGGTTCGATCGCCCCTGCGCGACGAGCCGCAGCACGTCGAGCTCTCGCGGCGAGAGCGCCGGAACCGACGCGGCTGCTCCCGGCGCTCCGGCCCGCACCCGCGCGACGAGCTTCGCCGCGATCGACGGCGCGAGCACCGTCTCTCCCGAGGCGACCGCGCGGATGCCCGCGAGGATCTCGTCCTGCGGGGCGGCCTTCAGCAGGTATCCGCTCGCACCCGCCTCGATGGCGCCGAGGATCTGGTCGTCGTCCTCGTAGGTCGTGAGCACGAGCACGCGCGTGGCCGGCAGTTCGGCGAGGATGCCCGCCGTGGCTGCGGCGCCGTCGACCACCGGCATCCGGAGGTCCATGAGCACGAGGTCGGGCCGCGTGCTCCGGGCGAGCTCGACCGCCTGGGCTCCGTCGGCCGCTTCGCCCACGACGGCGAGGTCGCTGGAGGTCTCGAGCAGCCCGACGATGCCGGCCCGCACGATGGGGTGGTCGTCGGCGACGACGATGCGGATGCGGCCCGGTGCGGGCCCGCCCACCTCGGGCCCGCCCGCCTGGGGCTGGCTCACCTGGGGTCTGCCCGCATCGGGCCCGCCCGCCCCTGGCCTGTCGTCGGGGATGGTCATCCGTGCTCCTTCCTCGGCACCGTGACGCGCAGCAGCGCGCCGCCGTCGTCGCCCGGGCCGAACGCGAAGTCGCCGCCGACGAGCGCGGCCCGGTCGCGGAGGCCCGCGAGCCCGAAGCCGGCTCCGGCATCCGCTCCGGGAGGCCCGACGGCTCCGGGAGGCCCGACGGTTCCGGTCGGCTCCACGCTTCCGTTCGGCTCCACGCTTCCGGTCGCACGGGTGGGCCCGATCGACCCGGTGGATCCGGATGCCGCGGCATCCGTCGGTCCGACGCCGTCGTCGCGCACGCTCAGCGCGACCGATTCGCCGGCCTCGACGACGGAGATCTCGACGTTCGAGGCGCCGGAATGCTTGCGCACGTTCGCGAGCCCCTCCTGCGCGCACCGCAGCAGCACGACCTCGAGCTCGCGGTCGATGCCGGCGCGGTCCGCGAGCTCGGCCCGAACCCGCACCCGCACCCCGGTCTCGCGCTCGAAGGTCGCGGCCAGCCGCCCGAGTGCCGCGGCGAGCCCGCCGTCGGCCGGCACCGGGGCCAGCGTCGCGACGAGCCCGCGCGCCTCGGTGAGCGCCTCGCGCGCCATCTGCTCGATGAGCTCCACATCGTTGCGGGCGGATGCCGCGGGCGCGCCTTCGACGTTCGCGAGCCGGTTGCCGGCCCGCTGTGCGACCATCACGAGCCCGGTCAGGCTCTGCGCGATCGTGTCGTGGATCTCGCGCGAGATGCGGCCGCGCTCGTCGGCGACGCCCGCCTCGCGGTGCATGGCCGCGAGTTCGCCCTGCGCGGCCTGCAGGTCGGCGAGGAGCGCGGCCCGTTCGTCGCCGTACTCGGCGATGCGCGTGATCCAGAGCCCGAGCGCGAGGCTGAAGCCGAGCGACAGCGCGCCGACCGTGAGCCCGGTGACGATGCCCGGCGCGCCGAAGTGCACCACGTAGCCGACCACGATGCCCGACGCGAGCACGACATTGCCGACGACGGCCGCCCGAGTGCTCGGCGCGGTGATCCAGACGAACGGGTACGTGAAGGCCTGCAGCATGGCGAACGACGGCTCGACCGCGGTGCCGACGGCCGAGAGCGCCGAGAGCACGACGACGATCGCGACGTGGTGCCGGGCGTCGTCGTCGCCGCCGATCCGGCCGCGCAGGTAGCACGCGTACGTGAGCAGGAACGCCGCCGTCACCGCCCACGTGCCCCAGTCGTCGGGGCCGTAGGGCGGGTCGATCAGCCCGACGAACACGGTCACGACCGCGATCGCGAGGGCCGCGACATCCCACCACCGACGGTTCAGCATGGGGTCAGGCTCTCATGCGTCGCGGCGGATCCAGCGGAACGTCAGTCGGCTGACGACGAGCCCGATGACGAGCCAGACGAGCAGCGCGATCGCGACGCCGGGCAGGTTCCACGACTCGTTCTGCTCGAGCGCCTCCCAGCCCTCGGGCAGGAACACCGAGCGCATGCCCTGCGCGATCCACTTGAGCGGGAAGACGCTCGCGATGTTCTGCAGCCAGTCGGGCAGCATGCTCCACTGCAGGTATACGCCCGAGATGAACTGGAGGATCAGCGCGATCGGGATGACGACAGCCGCCGCGCTCTTGCCGGATCGCGGCAGTGCCGAGAGGGCGATGCCGAGCAGGGCGCACGTGGTGAGGCCGAGCACGAACACCCACGCGAACGTCAGCCACTTCTCGGGCTCGGTCGGCAGCGCGATGCCGAGCACGAGCCAGCCCGCGAGGATCAGCAGGGCCGCCTGCAGCGTGCCCGTCACGAAGACCTGGCCGATCTTGCCGAAGAAGTAGGCCACGGGCGAGAGCGGCGTGCCGCCGAGCCGCTTCAGCGTGCCGTTCGACTTCTCGAGCGCGATGTCGATCGCGAGGTTCTGCACGCCCGACAGCAGGATGCCCGACGCGAGCATCGCCGGCAGGTACATCGCCGCCATCGAGATCTCGGCCCCCGGAGGGCCGACCTCGCCGGCGGCGCTGAACGCCGCCGAGAATATCGCGAGCATCACGAACGGGAACAGGAAGGTGAAGAAGAGCGTGTCGGGCGCCCGGAAGTACATCTTCGACTCGACGCCGACGCGCGAGGCGCCCTGGGTCATCACGTTGGTGCTCATGCGACGGCCTCCTCGGCGTCGGCGTCGGCCCCGGCGGCAGACGCGCTGCGCGGGTCCAGGTCGGTCACGGTGCGCACGAGGCCGAGGTACACGTCTTCGAGGGTGGGCCTGATGATCTCGAGGCCCTCCGGCTCGCGGCCGAGGGCGTCGACGACGGATGCCACGAGCCGCCCGGGTTCGTGGGTGCGCTCCTCGTGCGGCTCGCCCGCGGCATCCGTCCACCGCACGAGCGGCACGCGGGCGTCGGCGCCGCCGATCTCGTCGATGCCGCCCACGTCGAGCAGCCGCCCGCCGGCGATGACGCCCGCGCGATCGGCGAGCTGCGCCGCCTCGTCGAGGTAGTGGGTCGTGAGCAGGATCGTCGTGCCCTCCGACTTGAGCGACCGGATGAGCTCCCAGAACTGCCGGCGCGCCTCGGGGTCGAAGCCCGTCGTCGGCTCGTCGAGGAACAGCAGCTCGGGGCGTCCGACGATGCCGAGCGCCACGTCGACGCGCCGCTGCTGACCTCCCGAGAGCTTCACGACGCGCGTGTTCGCCTTGGCCCCGAGGCCGACGGCCTCGATCACCTCGTCGACGTCGCGGGGCCGCGGATACAGCCCGGCGAAGTGCCGCAGCACCTCGCGCACGGTGAGCAGTCCCGTCTCGCCGCCCGTCTGGAGCACGATGCCGATGCGGGACTTCCAGTCGCGGCCGCCGTGCGCCGGATCGACGCCGAGCACCTCGACGTCGCCCGCCGTGCGCGAGCGATAGCCCTCGAGGATCTCGACGGTCGTCGACTTACCCGCACCGTTGGGTCCGAGCAGCGCGAAGGTCTCGCCGTGGTGGATGTCGAGGTCGAGCCCGTCGACGGCGGCCAGGCCGCCGTAGACCTTGCGGAGGCCGCGGATGCGCACCGCGACGTCGGGAGGTGATGAGTCCATGCTTCGAGACTGCCCCTCTCCCGGCCTGCGCAACACCCCTTGCCGATCGATCCCGGGCATCCATCGACCGGTGGATGCCGGCGTCCGCACCTCGACGGTTCGACGGCAGGCCGTCGCGATCGGCCGGAGTGCGTGTGAACATCGCGTCACAGGATTTCGACCTCGCGGGGCCCCGCAGTAACTTCGAGGAATGCCCAGCACCTCGGAATCCGCATACGACCGCGACCGCGAACTCGTCGTCGGCGACATCGACGCGAGCTTCCGCGCCGACGTCAGCCTGCTCGGCGGCCTGCTCGGCACGATCCTCGTCGAGGCCGGCGGGCAGGAGCTGTTCGACGACGTCGAGCGACTGCGCCACGCGACGATCGACGCGCACGAGACCCGCGATGCCGCCGCGCTCGCCGAGGCCGAGCGCATCGCCGCGTCGTTCGACCCGGCCAGGGCCGAGCAGGTCGCCCGTGCCTTCACCGTGTACTTCCACCTGGTGAACCTCGCCGAGGAGCACCAGCGCGTGCGCATCCTCCGGGCGCGCGCCGAGTCGCGCGAGCGTCTCTCGCGCGTCGAAGCGGCCGACGTCGAACAGGCCGAGGCCGCGACCGCCACTGGTGTCGACGGCTCGCTCTCGGCCACGATCCGCCAGCTGGTCGACGAGGTCGGCGCCGACGAGGCGCGCGCGAGGGTCGAGCGCCTGCGGTTCCACCCGGTGCTCACGGCGCACCCGACCGAGGCGCGCCGTCGCGCGATCGCCTCGGCGATCCGCCGCATCGGCGAGCTGATCGACGAGCGCGGCGACCTGTCTGGCGGCGACCGCACGATCGCCGAGATCGACCGCCGCCTGCTCGAGGAGATCGACATCCTGTGGCGCACGGCGCCGCTGCGCACCACGCGCCCGACGCCGCTCGACGAGGTGCGCACCGCGATGGGCGTCTTCGACCAGACCCTCTTCGAGGTCGTGCCGCAGGTGTACCGCAGCATCGACGACCGGCTGCAGCCGGCCTCGGCCGGACGCGCGACCCCTGTCGCCCCGGCCTTCCTGCGCCTCGGCAGCTGGATCGGCGGCGACCGCGACGGCAACCCGTTCGTGACCGCCGAGACCACCCGCGAGGCCGCGCACATCGCCGCGGAGCACGTGCTGCTCGGGCTCGAGCGCGCCGCCAAGCGCATCGGCCGCACGCTCACGCTCGATGCGAAGGAGACGCCGCCCTCGGCCGGGCTCTCCGAACTGCTCGCCGCGCAGGAGGCGCTCGCGCCGACCGTGACGGCGACCATCGGCACCAGGGCCCCGCACGAACCGCACCGCCGCGTGCTGCTCGTGGTCGCCGAGCGCATCGCCGCCACGCGCCGAGGCGACGCCGACCTCGCCTACACGGGCCCCGATCAGCTCATCGCCGACCTCCGCGTGCTGCAGGCGTCGCTCGCCGAGGGCGGCGCGGTCCGCAGCGCGAACGGCGAGCTGCAGCACCTCGTCTGGCAGGCCGAGACGTTCGGCTTCCACCTCGCCGAGCTCGAGGTGCGCCAGCACTCGAAGGTCCACCGGCAGGCGCTCGCCGAGATCCGCGCGGGCGGCGAACTCGGCGAGACGACCGAGGAGGTGCTGTCGGTGTTCCGCGTCATCGCCGACCTCCAGCGCCGCTTCGGCGTGCGCACCGTGCGCCGCTACATCGTCTCGTTCACGCAGAGCCCCGAAGACCTCGCGAACGTGTACGAGCTCGCGGCGGCGGCCCTCGGCGATGCGGCGGCGGATGTCGCGATCGACGTCGTGCCGCTCTTCGAGACGTTCGCCGACCTCGAGGCGAGCGTCGACATCCTCGAGGCGATGCTCGGCGACGAGCGCGTGCAGGCGCGCCTCGCGGCGACGGGTCGCAGGGTCGAGGTCATGCTCGGCTACTCCGACTCCTCGAAGGACGTCGGTCCGGTGTCGGCCACGCTCGCCCTGCACCGCGCCCAGGCGCGCATCGCCGTGTGGGCCGAGCGCAACGACATCGAGCTCACCCTCTTCCACGGTCGAGGCGGAGCACTCGGGCGTGGCGGCGGCCCGGCCAACGAGGCCGTGCTCGCGCAGCCCGCGGGCTCGGTCGACGGCCGGCTCAAGATCACCGAGCAGGGCGAGGTCATCTTCGCCCAGTACGGCGACCCGGCCATCGCCAAGCGGCACCTCGAGCAGATGGCCTCCGCGGCGCTCCTCGCCGGCAGCCCGTCGAACGAGGCGCGCAACCGCGCCGCCGACGAGCGGTTCGCGTCGCTCGCGACGACGCTCGACGAGTCGTCGCGCACGCGGTTCCACTCGCTCGTGAAGTCCGACGGCTTCGCGCCGTGGTTCGCCGACGTGACCCCGATGGAGGAGATCGGCGCGCTCGCGCTCGGCTCGCGCCCCGCCCGCCGCGGGCTGTCGGTCGAGTCGCTCGACGACCTGCGCGCGATCCCGTGGGTGTTCTCGTGGAGCCAGGCCCGCATCAACCTCGCCGCCTGGTTCGGACTCGGCACCGCGCTCGAGGCCGTGGGCGACGAGGCGCTGCTCCGCGAGGCCTACGCCGAGTGGCCGCTGTTCACCGCCATGATCGACAACTTCTCGATGTCGCTCGCGAAGACCGACGAGCGCATCGCCGCCCGGTACCTGGCGCTCGGCGCTCGCGACGACCTCGCCGAGCTGGTGCTCGACGAGATGCGGCTCACGAAGGAGTGGCTCGGCCGGGTCACGCAGAGCGACGAGCTGCTGGTCGCCCGCCCCGTGCTCGCGAAGGCGGTGCGCCTGCGCAGCCCCTACGTCGACGCCCTGTCGCTGCTGCAGTTGCGCGCGCTCACCGCGATCCGCTCCGGCGAGACCGACCTGCCGAGCGACGACCACCACGCGTTGCTCCTGCTCACCGTGAACGGCGTCGCCGCCGGCGTGCAGAACACCGGGTGAGCCTGCCCCGGCGCGGCGGGCGAACGGGGGATCGCGACGAGGTCACGTGGGTCGGTTGACAGTTTGAGATCTAACAGTTAATGTTCTAACTATGACTGAAACGGATGCCTCCGGCCCTCCGCTCACGACGAGCCTCGACCTCATGAGGTGGATCGGGTGGGAGCAGCGTCGGGCGCTCGACGAGTGGCTGCGTGCGCGCGACCTCTCGCACGAGCAGGCGTTCGTGCTGGGCTATCTCGCCCAGAACCCGGGGTCGATCCAACGAGACCTCGCCGACGTCAGCCGCACCACGCCCGCGAGCGTGTCGAGCCTGCTGCAGGGGCTCGAGCGCCGCTCGCTCATCGAACGCCGCACCGACGAGGTGAATGCGCGCATCAAGCGCGTGCACGCCACCCCGGCCGGCGCCGAACTCGTGTCCGGATTCGGAGACGCGGCCGCCGATGTGAACCGTCGCGTGCTCGCCCCGCTCTCGCCCGACGAACGCGACCGCCTGCACGCCCTGCTCACGAAGATCACCGACCCCCTGCCGCGACCGAGTCGCGACTGAGCCCCGCCGCCGAGACGCGGCGCCGCTCCCTCCGAATCCCATCCGCCTGACGGGCGGCCTCCTCCGGCGTGCCCGAGCGCGGGGCCATCCGGCGCGCCCGCGCCGTCGCCCCGCCCGCACCGTCGCGCCGCCCCTCGGTGCCCCGTCACCGGGCACCCTCGACTCTCTGGCGCCGCTCGCGCCCGGGCTCGCCTGCGCGCCCCGAAAGGACCTCTCATGACCATCTCGACCCCTCCTGAATCCCAGGCCGTCGTCGCCCCGCCCGCCGAAGTCGGCAGCAACCGCTGGGTCCTCTCGGCGGCTCCCGTGCTCCGCGCCCTCGTGCACCTCAGCGTGCCGATGGCCGCCGCCTTCGTCGTCAGCGCTCTCTACAACGTCATCAACGCGGGGTTCATCGGCTCCCAGCACGACACGTCGCTGCTCGCGGCCGTCACGTTCGGCACGCCGATCCTCGGCCTGATCATGGCCGTCGGGAGCATGTTCGGTGTCGGCGGCGGCGCGCTGGTGTCGCGCCTGCTCGGTGCCTCCGAGCACGATACCGCCCGCGGCGACGACGTGAGACGCGCCTCGTCGTTCTCGTTCTGGGGCGCCGTCGCCTCGGGTGCGCTGCTCGGCGCACTCGGGCTGCTCCTCCTGCAGCCGCTCGTCGGCGCCCTGGGGGCGTCGGGCACCGCGGCCGCGGCAGCGACGGGAGAGTACGTCGCCGTGATGCTCGCCTTCATGCCCGTGCTCGCGGCGGCGTTCTGCATGGAGCAGCTCGTACGGGCGGAGGGCGCCGCCACGCAGGCCATGATCGGGCTGATGCTCACGACCGGGGCGAGCATGGTGCTCGACGTCGTCTTCATCCTGATGCTGCACTGGGGCGTGGGCGGGGTCGCGCTCTCGATGGGCTTGGCCAACCTGCTCGCGATCGGCTACTGGGTGCGGTGGCTCCACCGCAGCGGCGCCGCGGTGAGCGTGGCGCCGAAGTGGTTTACGCTCGCCCGCCCGACGGTGGGACCGGTGTTCTCGATCGGTGTCGGGGCGCTCGGCCAGGCCGCCTTCATGATCGTCACGAGCCTCGTACTGAACACCCTCGCGGCCGGGTACGGCGAGGGACCGCTGGCCGCGATGGGCGTCGCCGTGCGCATCGCGCAGGTGCCGGAGTTCCTCATCATGGGCGTGACGATGGGTGTGCTGCCCCTGCTCGCCTATGCCTACGGCAAGGGCGACCGCGCCAGGCTGGGCAGCGCGGTGCGCACGTCGTTCGTCGTGGTGGGCCTGCTCGGCGTGCTGTTCTCGACCCTCGTGTTCGCGTTCCGCGACCAGGTCTTCGGCCTGTTCTCCGAGGACACCTCGCTGCTCGCCATCGGTGCGGTGATCATCACGGCCCAGCTGGTCGCGATGGTCGCCAACGGGTTCACCGGACTGCTCACCTCGCTGTTCCAGGCCTGCGGCAAGGCCGTGCCGAGCATCGTGATGTCGATGGCCCAGGGCGTGCTGTTCATCCCGGTCGTGATCGTCGCGAACCTGTGGTTCGGGCTGCCCGGCATCATCTGGGCGCTCACGGTCAGCGAGGTCGCCGTGCTGGTGGCGGGCCTCGCCATGTGGCTCGCCCTGCGCCGTTCGATCGCCGCGGGCCTCGCGGCCGGCACGCCCGAGCGTGCCGAGCAGGCGCTCGCCGAGACCGCCTGAACCGGCGACGGGCTCGCCGCCAGGCCGGCGCGCGAGCCCGTCGTCTCGCTCGTCTCCGCGGATGCGCGGCAGCCCGCCGCGATCGCGCCGCAGCCGCCCCGGTCAGAGCACGGTCGTGAGCACTCCGCCGTCGGCGCGGAGGGCCGCGCCGTTGGTCGCTACGGAGCGCGGACTCGCGAGGTAGCGCACGAGGTCGGCGATCTCGTCGGGCTCGATGAATCGCTGCAGCAGAGACGTCCGGTTCTGTCCGATGATGGCCGCCTTGAGGTCCGCCTCGCCGACCGCCTGGGCGGAGGCGAGCTGCGCGACCGTCTGCCTCACGCCGTCGGAGTAGGTCGGGCCGCCGAGCACGGTGTTCACCGTGACCGCGGTCCCCGCGGTGAGCTTCGCCAAGCCGTTGGCGACGGCGAGCATGGCTGCCTTGGTCATCCCGTAGTGCACCATGTCGGCGGGCACGTTCACGCCCGATTCGCTGCTGATGAAGATGACGCGTCCGTCGCCCCTGGAGAGCATTCCCGGAAGCAGGTGGCGGGAGAGACGTACGCCGCTCATCACGTTCGCATCGAAGAACCGCTGCCAGTCCTCATCCGTCGTCTGGTCGAAGGGCTTCACCTCGAAGAGGCCGACGTTGTTGACGAGGATGTCGACGTCACCGATGCGACCGATCAGCTCCGTCGCCTCGGCGCCGTCTGCGAGGTCTCCGGCGACGCCGTCGACGCGCCCTCCGGCAACGACGGTGCGCAGACGGGCCACGGCTTGCGCCACCCGCGCCTCGCTTCGACCGTTGATCGTCACCAGGGCCCCCTCTTCGAGCAGGGCCCGTGCGATCGCGTACCCGATCCCCTGCGTCGAACCGCTCACGAATGCGCGCCTGCCGGTGATTCCGAGATCCATCGAGTGCTCCTTTTTAGTTGCTTGGGCAAGTGAATAACCAGAATATTCACTTGCCTGAGCAAGTCAAATTGGCGTAAGTTCGTACGCATGGCTTCGGATGGTCCAGATGACGTGCTCACGGGTGAGGCCCTCGAGACCTGGTCGGCGTTCGCGACCGTGCTCGAGTGGTTGCCGCCGGCGCTCGACGCGCAGCTGCTCCGCGATGCCGAGCTGACCCACTTCGAGTACGGGATCCTCTTCGCCCTGGGTAACGAGCCCGGCGGAACGCTGCGCATGCGCGTGCTCGCCGAATACGCGAACAGTTCGCTCTCGAGGCTCTCGCGCGCGATGTCGCGTCTCGAGAGGCGCGGCTGGGCTCGCCGAGAGCCCGACCCGGTCGACGGCCGGTCGACGCTCGCCGTGTTGACTGCGGCGGGGCGGACGAAGCTCGTCGAGGCCACGCCCGGGCACGTGCAGACGGTGCACCGGTTGGTGCTCGGCGTACTGACCCCGGCTCAATCTCGCCAGTTGCGCGAGATCAGTCGACGGATCATGGGCGCGATTCGCGAAGACGACGGGTGGCGTCCCGCGTCGTAGTCGAACGCCGGTCTTCGTAAAGTCAGAGCAGGCTGCCTCCCGAGACCTCGATTCGCTCGGCGGTCACCCATCGCAGGTCGCCCGATGCCAGGGCGGCCACGGCGTCGGCGATCTCCTCGGGTTCGCCCACGCGACCGAGCGCCGTCGCTCCCGCGAGCGTCTCGCGGAGGTTCGCATCGTCTCGCATCGCACCCCCGTTGAAATCCGTGGCCGTCGGTCCGGGCGCGATGCAGTTGACGCGGATGCCGCTCGGTCCGAGTTCGACCGCGAGACTCCGCGTCAGTGTCTCGAGTGCCGACTTCGAGGCGGCGTAGAGCGAGGTGCCCGCGCTCACGTGTCGGGTCAGGGAGGTCGAGATGTTGACGACCCGTCCGCCGTCTCCCATTCGGCGCGCGAGGGCTCGGGTGAGGAAGAACGGGCCGCGGACGTTGGTCGCGAACAGGGCATCGAACTGCTCGACCGTCGCCTCGTGCAAGCCAGCGAACAACCCGATGCCGGCGTTGTTGACGAGGACGTCGATCCCGCCCGCCGACCAGCGGCGCCCCACTTCGGCAAGGAGTTCGTCTGCGAAGCGGTCGATCGATGCGGTGTCCGCGACGTCCAGGCGAATGGGGAAGGCCTCGCCGCCGAGCTCTCGGATCGAGCGCACGACGCCCTCGGCCTCCAGGCGATCACCGCGGTAGGTGAGCACCACGCAGAAGCCGCGCCTCGCGAGCGCCATCGCAGTGGCACGACCGAGCCCGCGGTTCGCACCCGTGACGACGGCGACTCGGGGAAGTTCCACGGCCCTCATCTGACGCCCCCTTCGAAGGCGACCCGGATGAGCGGGCTGCCGTTCACCCATTCGTCGAGCGGTTCGACGGGCTGGGGGATTCCCGCGGGATTCGACGGCTGGTTGAGGTCGTCGATGACCGAGGAGAACACCGCCACTCGCTCATCGGCGTCGAGGATCGGGGTGCCGATGGCACGCAGGTCTGCGTGCACGCCGTGCTTGAGATGGAAGAGGAACTCCGGGTTCGCGACGATGTTCGCGTACCAGGAGCGTCGGGCCGGCGACGAGGTGAGATAGATCCGCCCGTCCGACCGATAGAACCAGACCTCGATCCGTCGCGCGGCGCCCGTCTTCGCGCCCGTCGTGGTGATGTCGATCGTGCGTTCCCGGGCGGTCGATGCGGGCGTGATGGTCAGTGCGGCCGAGATGAGGGGGTCCATGGAGCTCCAAGTAAGTATCTATTTACTTATAAGATAGACCCGGAAGGTGGAGACGGTCAACATCATTGGGAGGAGCGCCATGGGTGGGCGGGACGCAGAGGCCACGAGGGGTCGCATCCTCGCAGCGGCAGTGGCGGAGTTCGCCGCGCACGGACTCTCGGGGGGTCGTGTCGACCGCATCGCCGCCGGCGCGGGAAGCAACGTCCGGATGATCTACGCCTACTTCGGCGGCAAGACTGCGCTCTTCGACGCCGCCCTCGCGGAAGCCGTGCTGAAGATGTCGCGAGAGGTCCCGCCTCGAGCGGAAGACCCTGCCGGCTGGGCGGGCGAGGTCTTCGACTTCCACCAGCGCGACCCTGCTGTGCTCCGGCTCTGCCAATGGGCGCAGCTCGAGCGACCCGAGGCGGCATCGGAGCCGCTTGAGGTCTACTCGCAGAAAGCGGCTGCGTTCGCAGGTACCGGCTCTCGCGGGTTCGCCGCGGTGGATCTGCTGGTCATCATCTACGCCATCGCGCAGGCGTGGCAGCTGGCGCCGTCTGGCCTGCTCGCCGCCGACCCGGCCGCCGATGCCCGGAGTCGCCGCTCGGCGGTCGTCAGCGCGGTCGCGCGCATCGTGGCCGGCTCCGGTTCGCCGACGGGCTGATCGTCGATCGCTTCCGAAGCGAGCCGGCACGGGGCGATTCCGGGCTCAGGGGTCTGAGGTCTCAGGCTGGTCGGCCGTCGAGCCCGTCGAGCCCGCCGAGCCGCCGCCTGAGGAACCGGCGCTCTGGGCCCGTAGGCGCAAGCGCGATTGCCTCGAGGTAGCGGTCGGCCGCGGCATCCGTTCGCCCGAGCCTGCGCAGCAGGTCGGCCTGCGCCGCCGGCAGCAGGTGGTAGCGCTCGAGCGATCCGGATGCCGCGAGCCGGTCGAGTTCGTCGAGGCCCGCCTGCTCGTGGCCGGCGAGGCCGACCGCGACGGCCCGGTTGAGCTCGATGACCGGCGACGGGCTGAGCGCCAGGAGCGCGTCGTACCGCCGCACGATCGCGGCCCAGTCGGTGTCGTCGGGGTGGGCCGCTCGCGCGTGCTCGCGCTGGATCTCGGCCTGCAGGCGGTACGGGCCGGCCGCGGCATCCGGCGCACCTGCATCGAGGGTTACGCGTAACCGGTCGAGCCGGTCGAGCCGGTCACCACGGTCGAGCCGGTCGAGCCGGTCACCACGGTCGAGCCGGTCGAGCCGGTCACCACGGTCGAGCCGGTCGAGCCGGTCACCACGGTCGAGCTGGTCGAGCCGGTCGAGCACGGCCAGCCCCTCGGCGATCTCGTCGGCGTTCCAGCGCGACCGGTCCTGCTCGTCGAGCGGCACGAGCTCGCCGCCGCCGTCGACCCGCGCGGCCGATCGGGCGTGCTGCAGCAGCAGGAGCGCCAGCAGGCCCGCGGCCTCCGGCTCGTCGGGCATGAGCCGGGTGACGAGCCGGGCGAGGCGGATGGCCTCCTCCTGCAGATCGAGCCGCAGCAGCCGATCGCCCGAGCTCGCGAGGTAGCCCTCGTTGTGCACGAGCATGAGCACCGCGAGCACGCCGTTCAGGCGTCGTCGGAGGTCGTCGCCCTCCGGCACCCGATAGGGGATGCCCGCGTTGCGGATCTTGCGCTTGGCCCGCACGAGCCGCTGCGCCATGGTGGCCTCGGGCACCAGGAATGCGCGCGCGATCTCGGGCGTCTCGAGGCCGCCGACGGTGCGCAGGGTCAACGCGACGCGGGCCTCGAGCGGCAGTGCCGGGTGCGCGCACGTGAAGATCAGGCGCAGCCGGTCGTCGATCTCGTCGGCGGCCGCGGCGAGGTCGGCGGGGTCGATCGGGGCGTCGGGCCCGCGCAGCTCGTCCGTCACCATCCACTCCCTGACCTTGTCGATCTCGACGCCTCGCCGCCGCAGCACGTCGAGCGCCCGGTTGCGCGCGACGGTCGTGAGCCAGGCGCCCGGGTTGTCGGGCACGCCCTCGCGGGGCCAGCGCTCGGCCGCTCGCACGAACGCGTCGGCCGCTGCATCCTCCGCGAGGTCCCAGTCGCGGGTCGCGCGGATGAGCGTCGCGACCACCCGGCTCCACTCCTCGCGGTAGGCCACGTCGACCGCATCGCGCACCGCGTCGCGCACGCCGGCGCGCCCGTCGCCGAGCACGTCGTCATGCACGGCGCGCACGCCGCCGTGATCGGCATCCGTCGGACTCCCGGGCTCGGGTGCGGCCGTCGTCATCGGCCGATCACTCGTCGTCCGATCCGTTCCAGAACGGTCGAAGCTCGATCCGGCCGCCCCTCGCCATCGGATGCCGCGCCGCGATCTCGATCGCCTGGTCGAGGTCGTCGCACTCGAGGATGTCGTAGCCGGCGATCCACTCCTTCGATTCGGTGAACGGGCCGTCGGTCACGAGCGTCTCGCCGTCGCGCACCCGCACGAGCGTGGCGTCGCGAACGGGCTGCAGTCGTTCGCCGTCGACGCGCGTGCCGCGCTCGTCGTTCTCGGCGACCCACTGCTCGATCGGGATGCCCTCGTCGCCGGAGCGGTCGGGCTGGGTGTCGGTGGCGACGAACATGAAGTACTTCATGAAAACTCCTCGGTCTCGTTCTTCACGGTATGCCCAGGCGACGAACGGCGACAGCGCGGATCGACACCTTCGCCCGAATCGATCCCGCAGACGAGGAATCGAGCGGATGTCGCCGCCCCTGTCGATTCGTCGGCCGGCCGTTCGTCGCAGGTGCAAGAGCACGAAGACGAGAGGAGTATGACGTGATGGAGATCATGATGTTCGTGGTCGCGGATCCCGAAGTGGACGCCGGACCGGTCGATGAGGAGGCCGTCGCCGAGTGGGATCGCGTTCGCGCCGAGCAGGGCGTGCTGACGCGGGCCATGCGCCTTCGACCCGCCGACGAGGCGATCACCGTGCGCGTGCGCGGCGGCGAGACCATCGTCACCGACGGTCCGTTCACCGAGTCGAAGGAGTGGATCGCGGGGTACGACATCCTCGAGCTGCCCGATCTCGACGCGGCCGTCGAACTCGCCAAGGGCGACCCGCTCGCCCGTCATGGTGCGCTCGAGGTGCGCGCGTTCTGGCCGTTGAACGGAGGGGAGTAGTCGTGGAGGTCTTGATGTTCGTCGTGCACGACCCCGAGGCCGAGCCCTACGTGGCCGAGGAGGACGACATGCACGCCTGGGGCGCCGAGGTCGAGCGACGCGGCGTCTGGATCGCGGGCGACCGACTGCGCCCGGCCGAGTTCGCCCGAACCGTGCGCGTGCGCGGCGACGAGGCGTTCGTGACCGACGGCCCGTTCACCGAGTCGAAGGAGTGGATCGCCGGGTTCGACGTGCTCGAGGTGCGCGACCTCGACGAGGCGATCGAGATCGCGGCCAAGCACCCGATGGCCCGGTTCGGGCGCATCGAGCTGCGCCGGGCGTGGCCGCTCAGCGAGGGCTTCGAGCGCTGACGGGTCAGGCGGGCGCGATGTGGTGCGCGGGGCGGAACACGTCGCCGGGGTCGACCTGCGCCTTGATCGAGCGCAGCCGGGCGAGCACCGCAGGCGGGTAGATCGTCGCCAGCACGCCGTCGCCGTACTCCTGCGTGAAGTTCGCATAGCGGCCGCTGGTGCGGTCGAGCGGTGCGCCGACCTCGAGCTGGAGGTCGGCCACCGTGGCCTCGTCGACGCCGGGGTCGAGCACTCCGTTGACGACCAGGAACGCCTCCGCGTCGCGGAACGCGATCGGGGTGGCGTCTGGAGCGACGCGGCCGAAGGCGCCGCCCAGCGCGCGGAGCATGAGCATGGTCGGCGCCGCGGCCCCCAGGGCGTGCACGCAGGCATCGAGGAACGCGTCGTCGAGCTCGGGCACGAAGCCGTTGCCGCCGACGAATCGGAACGGGGGCTTGCCCGGGGGTGCGGCCTCGAGCAGGTCGCCGTAGTCGAGCGGGGCGAGCGAGACGTCGGTGACCGAGGGGAGCTCGAGCAGCGGCGCGAGCAGCCCCCGGAGCTCGGCCTCGGTGCCCCTGAGCGCCACGCCGAGCTGCGGCCCGCCCGGCATGTCGGGGCCGAACGGCGGCATGATCAGCAGGGTCGAGTTGAGCTCGTCGGGCGAGGCGAGGGTGATGTCGCGCCAGGCGCGCAGCACCGCCGGCACATCGGACTCGTCGAAGCGCACGTGGCCGCCGACCAGCCCGTCGACGGGCACCGCGCGGAAGGTGAAGCGCGTCACGATGCCGAAGTTGCCGCCGCCGCCGCGCACGGCCCAGAAGAGGTCGGGGTGCGAGCGTTCGTTCGCGGTGACGACCGCACCAGCGGCCGTCACGAGCTCGACCTCGGTCAGCAGGTCGATCGCGAGCCCGTGCGTGCGCACCAGCCAGCCGATGCCGCCGCCCACGCCGATGCCGCCGACGCCGACGTCGCGGGTGTCGCCCGAGGTCACGGCGAGGGCGTGCGGGGCGAGGGCGTCGGCCACGTCGGACCAGTGCGCCCCGCCGCCCACGTCGACGAGGTCGCCGTCGCGGAGCCCGACCGAGCAGAGCGCCGACAGGTCGATCACGATGCCGTCGGCGGCGGGCTCGCTGCCGTGGCCGCCGCTGCGCACGTGGATCGCCACGCCGAGTCGCACGGCGGTGCGCACCGCCTCGGCGACCTCGTCGGCACTCGCGGGCCGCACGACGGCCGCGGGTGTGCCTGGGCCGAGGAACACCGTGCGGCCGGCGTCGTACTCGGGGGTGTCGGGCCCGAAGGTGCTGCCGGGCAGGGCGTCGCTCAACGTCGAGAGGATGGACATGCCGGGAGTCTGACAGGCGCCGCCGACATCCGGAATGCCTGATCCCGGCCGAAAGTCGCGGCCGCGCCCACCCGGTCGCGGGTGACGCGTCAGTGCGGCAGCACGAGCATGACGCCGAGCGCGATCATGACGACCGCGATGACGCCGTCGAGGATGCGCCACGCGCGGGGGCTCGCGAGCACGCCGCCGAGCAGCCTCGCGCCGTAGGCGAGGCCGAAGAACCACACGATGCTCGCGAGGCCGGCGCCGAGCGCGAAGGCCCAGCGCCCGTCACCGTGCGTGTTCGCGATCGATCCGAGCAGGAACAGCGTGTCGAGGTATACGTGCGGGTTCAGCCAGGTGAGCGCCAGGCAGGTGAGCACGGCCGCCGTCAACGTCGTGCGGCCTGCGCCGGCCGCGGCGCCGGCGCTCGTCGTGCGGCCGTCGCTCGCTCCGGCTGCGGCGTGCTGCCCGGCGTGCTGCCCCGCGTGAGCAGCGGGTGCGTCTTCCGCCTGCGTCAGCGTCGGAACGGCGGATGCCGCGGCCGGGCCGGGAACGGCGGCCGAGGTGTCCCGACCCGAGCCTTCCGCACCCGGGCCGCCCGCGGCATCCGTCCGGTCGTCGCCCTCCGCCGAGCCGGCGCCGCGGTCGCCCGTGCCCGGTCCGGAGCCCGGCCCGGCGACGAGAGCCTCGCCGCTCGGCCGGATCGCGCGCCGAGCGGCGAGCAGGCCGTAGACCACGAGGAACGCGGCACCGGCCCAGCGCACCGCCTCGACGAGCCACGGCACGGCCTGCAGCACCGCGCCGACGCCCGAGACGCCGAGCACGATGAGCGTCAGGTCGCTGAGCGCGCAGATCGCCGCGACCGCGAAGACGTGCTCGCGGCGGATGCCCTGGCGCAGCACGAACAGGTTCTGCGCGCCGATGGCGACGATGAGCGAGAGGCCGAGGCCGAGGCCGGCGAGCACGGACGAGAAGGGCACGTCTCGACGCTAGGCGCGCTGGGGTCATCAATCCAGCTCAAGTTCCTACAGAAGCATTAGCGTTGCTTCAGATGGAGATCCCGATCGACCTCGCCCGCACGCTTGCCGTCGTCATCGACGAGGGCACCTTCGACGCGGCCGCGCGCCGGCTGCGCGTGACGCCCTCGGCCGTCTCGCAGCGCATCAAGGCCCTCGAGCAGCAGCTCGGCCGCGTGCTCGTCGTGCGCAGCAGGCCCGCCAGGGCGACCGAGGCCGGCGCCGCGGTCGTGCGCCTGGCCCGTCAGCTCGCCCTGCTCGAACACGACACGCTCGCCGGGTTCGGGCTCGACGCCGAGCCCGGGTCGTCGCCGCGTCCGGTGACCCTGCCCCTGGCGGTGAACGCCGATTCGCTGGCCACCTGGTTCCTGCCGGCGCTCGCCCGGGTCGCCGAGCGGCGCCCGGTGGTCTTCGACCTGCACCGCGACGACCAGGACTTCACCGCCGGCCTGCTCGAGTCGGGCACGGTCATGGGCGCGGTCACCTCACAGGCCGAACCCGTCGCCGGATGCCTCGTGCGACCGCTCGGCACCATGCGCTACGAGGCGGTGGCCACCCCCGCCTTCGCTGCGCGCTGGGGGCTGCCCGAGCGTACGGACGCATTCGCGCTCGCGCCCGTCGTCGAGTTCGACCGGCGCGACGACCTGCAGCGGGAGTACCTCGGCGAGCGCGGACTCGACGCCGACGCACCGCCCCGCCACTTCGTGCCGGCGTCGGCCGACTTCGCGACCGCGATCAAGCTCGGACTCGGCTGGGGCCTGCTGCCCGGATTCCAGTCGGCCGACGAACTCGCCGCCGGCACCCTCGTGCCGCTCGGCGGCCCGCCGGTCGACGTGCCGCTGCACTGGCAGCAGTGGAACCTGCGCTCGCCGCTGCTCGACGCCGTCGCCGACGCACTCGCCCTCGAGGCGCGGTCGGCACTGCGCTGATCCCCGCGACCGCGCCACCCGCGACCGCGCCACCCGCGACCGCGCCACCCGCGACCGCACGTGATGTAGACCCTTCCGGCTGGGAACTCAACCCCTTGTCGCACGATCGCGCGCGGCGTTGACTCGACTCATGCGCAACCGGCGGACGCCGACCGCGCCGAACGTGAAGGAGACCGAGCATGGGACTCGACGACCGCATCAAGAACACGGCCGAAGACCTCGGGGGCAAGGCCAAGGAGGCCTACGGCAAGGTCACGGGCGACGACGAGAAGGTGGCGGAGGGCAAGGCCGACCAGGCGAAGGCCGACCTGAAGAACGCCGGAGAAGACGTGAAGGACGCCTTCAAGCACTGACGTCGCGATGACTCCCTCGGGCCCGGGGCGGGCCGAGGTGTGAGAAGCGGAAACGCCCGCACCAGGGGGGTGCGGGCGTTGCCGTGTCTCGGGGCGGCGACCCCCGCGAAGGCGATCGCCGGGCTCAGCCGAACAGGCGCTGCAGGCGCTGCACACCCTCGAGCAGCGGCGCGTCGCCGAGCGCGTAGCTGAAGCGCAGGAACCCGCTGGGCCCGAACGCCTCGCCCGGCACGGCCGCGACCTCGGCCTGGTCGAGGATGAGGTCGGCGAGCTCGAGCGAGTTCGTCGGCGTCACGCCGCCCCACTCGCGATTCAGCAGGCCGGTGACGTCGGGGTACACGTAGAACGCGCCCTCGGGCACCGGCACCGTGAGCCCGTCGATCTTCGACAGCTCCGACACGATGAGCCTGCGGCGTCGGTCGAACGCCCGGCGCATCTCCTCGACCGCGTCCTGCGGGCCGTTCAGCGCGGCGATCGCGGCGCGCTGCGAGATGTTCGACACGTTCGACGTGAGGTGCGACTGCAGGTTCGCGGCGCCCTTGATCACGTCGGCCGGGCCGACCATCCAGCCGAGTCGCCAGCCGGTCATCGCATAGGTCTTGGCGACGCCGTTCACCAGGATCGTCTGGTTCGCGAGGCCGGGCACGGCCTCGACGATCGAGACGGCGCGGGGCGCGGGCGCACCGACCTCCGTGTCGAGCCCGGCGTACGTGAGGTTCTGGTAGATCTCGTCGGAGATCACCCAGATGCCGTGCTCGAGCGCCCACTCGCCGATGGCGCGGGTCTGCTCCGGCGAGTACACCGCACCGGTCGGGTTCGACGGCGAGACGAAGAGCAGCACCTTGGTGCGCTCGGTGCGCGCGGCCTCGAGCTGCTCGACCGTGACGAGGTAGCCCTGGTCGGAGCCGGCGAACACGTCGACCTGCACGCCGCCGGCGAGCTTGATCGCCTCGGGGTAGGTGGTCCAGTAGGGCGTCGGCACGAGCACCTCGTCGCCCGCGTCGAGCAGCACCTGGAAGGCCTGGTAGACCGCCTGCTTGCCGCCGTTCGTGACGACGACCTGGCCGGGCGAGACCTCGAGGCCCGAGTCGCGCAGCGTCTTCGCGGCGATCGCCTCGCGCAGGTCGGGAAGGCCCACGGCGGGGGTGTAGCGGTAGTTCTTGGGGTCGTGCGTGGCCGCGAGCGCGGCCTCGACGATGTGATCGGGCGTCGCGAAGTCGGGTTCGCCGGCGGCGTACGAGATGACGGGGCGGCCCTCGGCCTGCAGGGCCTTCGCCTTCGCGTCGACCTTCAGGGTCGCGGACTCGGCGATGGCGGCGATACGGGCGGACAGGCGGGTGCGTTCGGTCACGACGACAAGCCTACGGCGCGTCGGCCCCGCATGACAGGGCGACGGATGCCGCGAGCGGTCGCCCGTGGCATCCGTCGCCTTCGCGTCGCTCGCCGTCGCGTCATTCGGCGTCGCGTCACTCGGCGTCGCGCGCCGAGAGCGGCCGCGCGATGTCCTCCAGCGACTTCCGTTCGGCGTCCACGCCGAGGAACACCTCGACGAGCCCGGCCGCGATCATGAGGCCGGCGCCGATGTAGTAGCCGATCGCCACGGCCGAGACCCCGTCCTCGATGAGCTGCCCGAAGAGGATCGGGCCGATGATGCCGCCGAGTGCGGTGCCGAGCGCGTAGAAGAACGCGATCGACATCGCGCGCGTCTCGAGCGGGAAGATCTCGCTCACGGTCAGGTAGGCGCTGGAGGCGCCGGCCGAGGCGAAGAAGAACACGACGACCCAGCACGCGGTCAACCAGAACGCGTCGAGCACCCCGCCCGCGAACAGCATGCCGGTGATCACCAGCAGCACGCCCGAGCCGATGTACGACGTCGAGATCATCACCTTGCGGCCGATGCTGTCGAAGAACCGACCGAGCAGCAGCGGGCCCAGGAAGTTGCCGATCGCGATGGGCACGAGCGACCACGGTGCGATGTCGTCGGGCACGTCGAGCAGCTTCGTGAGCACGAGGGCGTAGGTGAAGAAGACGGCGTTGTAGAGGAAGGCCTGCCCGATGAAGAGCGAGAGCCCGAGCACGAACCGCTTCGGGTACTTCGTCACCGCGGTCTTCGCGATCTCGACGAAGCCCGTGCTCGCGCGCTGCTCGATGCGGATCGCGCGGTCGTCGGGCACGGGTTCGAGCGCGGTGCCGGTCTCCTCCTCGATGGTCTGCTCGATCTCGCCCACGAGTTTCTCGGCGTCCTCGTCGCGCCCGTGGATGAACATCCACCTCGGCGACTCCGGCACGTTGCGGCGCACGAGCAGGATCACGAGGCCGAGCACCGCGCCGAGGCCGAAGGCGAGGCGCCAGCCGAGGTCGGGCGCGAAGAGCGCCGGGTTCAGCAGGAAGACCGTCAGGATCGCGCCGAACGCGGTGCCGAGCCAGTACGACCCGTTGATGGCGAGGTCGACGGCTCCGCGGCGACGGGCCGGGATCAGCTCGTCGATGGCCGAGTTGATGGCCGCGTACTCGCCGCCGATGCCCGCGCCGGTGAGGAACCGGCACACGAAGAACCAGAGGGGCGTGAACGAGAACGCGGTCGCGACCGTGGCGGCCAGGTAGAGGCCGAGCGTGATGATGAACAGTTTCTTGCGGCCGAACCGGTCGGTCAGGTAGCCGAACACGAGCGATCCCACGCAGGCGCCCGCGACGTAGATGCCCGCGGCGAGGCCGACGTCGGCCGTGGTGAGCCCGAGCCCGCTCTCGGGCTCGGTCAGGCGAGCGCCCAGCGCACCGACGATCGTCACCTCGAGCCCGTCGAGGATCCACACGGTGCCGAGCCCGAGCACGACGAGCCAGTGCCACCTCGCCCACGGCAGCCGGTCCATGCGCGCCGGGATCTTCGTCGAGATCGTCTTCAGGTTCGTGGTCGTCGTCATCGTCAGCCCTCCGTCGGGGCCGACGCTAGCCCTGCGAGCGGCCGCGGGCACGGGGTTGACAGGCGTCGCCGCCCGCGTGGCTACAGGTTCTGCCCGATGTCCCACAGCCGGTCGGGGCGCCCGTCGATCGCCTCGGACACCGCGAGGGCCTGGTCGTCGCTCAGGGACGCGACGTAGTCGACGACGCCGCGGCCGACGCCGAGGCGGTGCACGTCGCCGGCATCCGGGATCGGCACGCCCTCGGGCTTCACGACGCGCAGCAGCGCGTAGCCCTCGGTCGCGAGGTCGACGAGCTCGCGCAGCCGCTGCGGCACCCGGTGGCGGTCGATGTCGTCGGTGATCCACGCCGTGAGCCCCTTGACGGCGCGCGTCAGCACCCGGCTGAGGCCGCGCTGGTACATCGCGATGTCGGCGCGGTCGAGGATGAAGTGGCGGTGCACGAACTTCAGCACCTCGACCTCGTGCCAGGCGAGCCGGTCGAGCGTCACGAGGCCCGTGCGGATCTCGTCGGCGGGCGCGGGCACGACCGACGTCTGCAGGTGGCTGATCCACCGGTTCGTGAATGACGAGAGCGAGCGCTCCGAGGCGATCGAGCCGTCGAACGGAATGGCGAGCAGCCCGTCGACGAGGTCGTCGGCCACGACGTCGACGGCCTCCGCGAACGCCTCGTCGGAGGCGATCCAGGCGTCGGAGCGGTGCAGCTTGCGACGCAGGCCCTCGAGCGCGGCGCCAGGGGGAGCCGATCGGGCCGCGATCGCGTCGTCGTCGAGTTCGCGCAGGGTCGCCCCGTCTTCGATGAACCCGCGGAACTCCCGGGCGACCGACCCCTGGCTGAGCAGGCCCGCGCGGTAGAAGTCGTCGACGTCGTGGATCGAGTACGCGATGTCGTCGGCGATGTCCATGATCGAGCACTCGAGCGACTGCTGCAGCGGCGGCAGCCCCGTGCGGGCCGAGAACAGGTCGGCCGAGTCGAGGTCGTAGGCCGAGAACTTCGCGACCTCGACCCCGCCCGAGACGCGCCGCATGCCGCGAGGCAGCGGGCCCGCCGGCAGCGACGCGGCGTCGACGAACCGCGTCCACGGGTACTTCGCGACCGCGGCGCGCACGGCCGCCGTCAGGTTGAGGCCGTGCGGGGCGTTCGCCGAGACATCCAGCGTCGCGATGATGCGGTAGGTCTGCGCGTTGCCCTCGAAGCCGTCGGAGAGGCCGAGCGTCTCGCGCGCGAGCCGGTCGAGCACGCGCTCGCCGAGGTGCCCGAACGGCGGGTGGCCGAGGTCGTGGGCGCTCGCGGCGGCCTGCACGGCGACGGCGTCGCAGCCGTGCTCGAGGGCGAGCGCACGGGCCGGCGACGCGGCATCCGTCAGCCCGACGGCGATGGCACGGGCGACCGCGGTGACCTTGATCGAGTGCGTGAGGCGGTTGTGGATGAGCGGGCCCGCACCGGGCTGGGCGATGACCTGGGTCACGGCCGAGAGCCGCGAGAAGTAGGGCGAGAAGCGGATGCGCTCGAGGTCGAGCCGGAACTGCGAGTGCTCGCCCGTGACCTGCACGCTCGTGCTGGGCTCGGTCACGAGCCTGGTTCCGCGTTCGAGCATCGTCGAGCCCCCATCCGTTCGGCGCAGCGGCCGGAGGGCGGATGCCGCGCCCCGGCGTTGCTCCCAATCTACGGGTGGTGCGCCCGCCCGCCGTCGCCGTCGCGCGCATCACGACTGGGTCACGCGACCCACTTCGGGGTATGCTCCGCGCGTGACGAAGCACACCGGCGCGACGAGGCGCCCTGCTCGGCCCGCGCTCGCCGTGGTCGCCGCCCTGATCCTGCTCGCGCTCGGCGCGGGCGTCGCCTTCGTGCTGACCGACGCGCTCGGCATCAGCACCGAGTCCGCCGACATCCCGGTCGAGTCGCCGCAGGCCGAGACGGTCGCCGCGACCGTGGCACCGCCCGAGTTCACGCGCATCGCGGCATCCGATGCGCCCCGTGTGACCGCGGCCGTCGACGAGCTCATGGACGCGGTCTCGGATGCCGCGGCCACCGACGGCACGGCGACGCTCGAGGTCGTGGTGGGCGACGGCGACCCGGCCGACGAGGCGTACGCGCTCGAGGGCGAGCCCAGCGCCCTGCGCGTCGTCGCGGCGAGCGAGACCGGCGCCGTGCGCGGCGTGTACGACCTGGCGCAGGCCGTGCGCGACGGCCGCTCGACGTCCGAGCGCCTCGGCGAGCGCGTCGAGTCGCGGCTGGGGTTCCGCATGGCCGACCTCGGCGCGGTGGGCGTGGCGGTCGACGAAGAGGCCTGGGCCGCCGGCGACGACTACTCGCACAACTCCAAGGCGTTCGAGGACGTGATCCTGCCCGACGCGCCCTACATCGACCAGGACGCGCTCGCCGTCGCCCGCGACGACTTCGACGCCTACGTCGCGCACCTGCTCGCCGAGGGCTACACGGCGATCGCCGTGCCCGGGCTGCTCGAGTACCTGACCTTCTCCGACGTCGGCGACGGCACCGAGGTCTACGAGCCGGGCGACGAGCACGTGGCCCGCGCCCTCGCGATGCGTGACGCGTTCGGCCCCATGTGGCAGTCGGCGAGGGATGCCGGCCTGCAGGTGTTCCTGCGCACCGACATGCTCGTCGTCACGACCCCGCTCGAGGAGTACCTGACCGAGCGGTTCGGCTCGCTCGACACCGAGGACCCCGAGTTCTGGCAGGTCTACGCGGCAGGTCTCGACGAGCTCTACCGCGAGATACCGGCGATCGACGGCGTGCTGATCCGCATCGGCGAGGCCGGCCAGGTGTACGACCTGCCCGACTGGGACTACCGCTCCGCGCTCGCGGTCACGACGGTCGACGCGGTGCAGGCGATGCTCACGACGCTCCTCGACCAGGCCGAACGGGCCGACCGCGAGGTGATCTTCCGCACCTGGACCGTCGGCGTCGGCGCCGTGGGCGACCTGCACACGAACGCCGACTCGTACCGCACGGTCTTCGAGGGCATCGACTCCGACCGGCTCATCGTGTCGACGAAGTACTCGCTCGGCGACTTCTACAGCCACCTGCCGATCAACGACACGCTCGAGGTCGGCGACCAGCGCCGCATCATCGAGTTCCAGAGCCGGCGCGAGTTCGAGAACTTCGGCGCGTGGCCGAACGACCTCGGCGACCTGTACGCGCAGACGCTCGATCGCCTGCTCGCGGCGAACCCGCACATCGAGGGCATCTGGACGTGGACGCAGGACGGCGGCCCCTGGCGCGCCGGTCCGCTCTCGCTCGAGCTCAAGGCGGGGTTCTGGCAGCTCGCGGAGCTCAACACCGAGCTCGCGGTGCGCCTCGCCCGCGACCCGTCGCTCGACCCGGCATCCGTCACCGCGGACTGGGCGAGGCGGTGGTTCTCCGACGACCCGGTGACCGTGCAGGCGATCGCCGACGCGATGACCGACTCCCGCGAGGCCATCGCCGACGGGCTCTACATCGGGCCGTACGCCGAGCACCGCGTGCGGGCGATCGGCCTCGAGCCACCGCCCATGATGTGGATCTTCGAGTGGGACATCCCCACGGGCGACAGCGCCGCGCTCGACGTGATCTACGCGATCGCGCGCGACGACCTCGACGAGGCGATCGCGGGCGGGCCGCGGGCGGTGGCGGCCGTCGAGCGCATGCAGGCGCTCATCGAGGGCACCGACGCCGCCTCGTGGAAGGATGCTGCGCTTCGCGACGCGTTCGTCGACTCGCTCGCGTACGAGCGCAGCACCCTCGCCATGCTGTCCGACTACCGGGCCATGGTGCTGCGCAAGGCGCAGTGGCACGACACGAAGGATGCCGCGGCCTATGCGGACTGGCAGGAGGCGCGGGCCGCGTGGCTCGAGTCGTCGGCCGCGCACGAGCGCGACTACGCCGGCGACCCGTACCACCCGGCCTACAACCTGACCGCCGCCCGTCTGGGGCTCGAGCGCGGCGACCGGGACCAGGCGATGGGCTGGGCCGCCGGTGCGAGCCTCGTGCTCGTGCTCGCCTGGCTCGCGTACGGTGCAGCCGCCCGGTCGCCTCGGATCGGCCGATGGCGCGGAGCCCGGCTCGCGCGGGCCATGTGGGTCGCCGGCACGCGTCCGTGGCGCGGGCCGGAGGTCGTGACCGGGCTCGGCCGGATCGAGCGGGTGCTGCTCGTGGCGGTGCCCGCGGTGGCGCTCGTGCTGAGCCGGTGCATCCTCACGTGGTTCGCCGCTCCCGCGCACCTCGTGGCGACGCTCGGCGCGTGGCTCGTGTTCGGCGTCGTGGTGCTGCTCGGGGCGCGCGTGCTCGGCGGCCGGAGTGCCGTGGGCCCGGTCGCGGCGGCACTGGCCGGCGCCGTGCTGCTGCGGGTCGCCCTGCTCTCGTTCGCGCTCGCGCCGACGGGGCCCGGCGGCTACTGGTTCGGGTTCTGGACCGACCCGGTTGCGCGCTCCGCCTACTCGACGGTCGCGTTCGCGCTGTTCGCCTGGGTGATCGTCGCCGCCGCGTGGGCCCTCGCGCAGACGATCGGCGCCCGGCGCGCGATCGGGGTCGTGACCGCGGCGTGCGGCGCCGCCCTGGCCGTGATCGCCGGACTCGTTGCCATGGTCGGCCTCGAGGCCGCCCTCACGGCCTGGAATGACCAGATGGCGCTGCTGCCGTGGGGCCTCTCGCGCATCCTCGGCATCACGGTCTACCTCGGCATCCCGGCGGATTCCGCGTGGTGGGCGGCCCTCGTCGGCGTCGTCGTGGCCGCCCTCGGAGGGGTGCTCGCGTTCGCCGCTCGGCGGCGGAAGTCGCCCCGGTTTGGCGGTGGGGCATCCGTCGCCTAAACTTGCTGAGGTTGCGCACGACGACCAAGCTTTCCCGTGCCCGAATGTCTTCGGATCTCGAGTATGGTTGGTTGGCCGGTCGCAGTGTGCGATCCTCGGAGGCGAAGTCTCCGAAGGGCGGTGGCTCAATTGGTAGAGCAGCGGTCTCCAAAACCGCAGGTTGCAGGTTCGAGTCCTGTCCGCCCTGCGAGCCGGCAGTGATTGCCGGCCCACGAAAGGTGTACGAGGTGGCACGGAAGATCATCGACGAACCCAGCGAGGACGTCGTCGCCAACGCGAAGCGCGAGCGCGCGGCGCGGCGAAACCCCTTCGCGCGGATCGCGTTGTTCATCCGGCAGGTCATCGCCGAGCTGAAGAAGGTCGTCACCCCGACCCGCAAGGAGCTCTTCAGCTTCACCGTGGTCGTGCTCGTGTTCGTCGTCATCATGATGGCGCTCGTCTGGGCCCTCGACTCGGTGTTCGGATGGGTAGTGCTGTACGTCTTCGGGTCGACAGGGGCCTGATCAGCCACTCGTCCTGAAGAACCGCGCGCCGCAGGGCGCACGCAAGAGAAGGAATCGAGAAATTGGCAAAGACTGAGCGCGACGACGTCGACTGGGCCACGGCCGCAGAGCAGTCGGCCGAAGACGACGAGGCCCAGGAGGGCAACTCGCTCGAGCACGACGAGCAGTCGGTCGAGCCCGCCGAGCAGCGTGCGGTGCACGTCGTCGACGACGAGGGCAACGACGTCGACCTCGATGCCGTTCTCGACGCCATCGCCGAGGCGAACGACCCCGAGGCCGACGCCGTCGTCGACGACGCCCTCGACATCGACTCGGTCGAAGAGGCCGACGCCGCGCTCGAGGCCGTCACCGAAGAGAGCGAAGAGCCCGAGCACGACCCCTACGAGGAGTTCCGCAACGAACTGCGCTTCCTCCCGGGCAAGTGGTTCGTCATCCACTCCTACGCGGGCTTCGAGCGCCGCGTGAAGGCGAACATCGAGCAGCGCCGCGAGTCGATGGCCATGGCCGACTACATCTACCAGGTCGAAGTGCCGATGGAAGACGTGGTCGAGATCAAGAACGGCCAGCGCAAGATGGTCACCCGCGTGCGCATCCCCGGCTACGTGCTCGTGCGCATGGACCTCAACGAGGAGAGCTGGTCGGTCATCCGCCACACGCCCGGCGTCACCGGCTTCGTGGGCAACGCCCACAACCCCGCGCCGCTGCGCTTCGAAGAGGCCTTCGGCATGCTGAAGAGCCTCGTCGAGATCAAGGACGTCGCACCCGCCAAGGGCGCGAAGGCCGGCTCGTCGGCAGGCGCCGCACGCGTCGTGCAGGCTGAGGTCGACTTCGAGATCGGCGAGACCATCACGATCAAGGACGGCTCGTTCGCGGGCCTGCCCGGCACGATCAGCGAGATCAAGCCCGAGAGCGGCAAGCTCACCGTGCTCGTCTCGCTCTTCGAGCGCGAGACCCCGGTCGAGCTCAGCTTCGACCAGGTCACCAAGCTCTAACCACCTTCACAGGTACGACGCAGCGGCCCTCTGGGTATACTCGGAGGGTTGTGCTGCGTGAGGCAGAGCCCACCACCACAGACCACCGCCCTCCGGAACCGCCGGTCGAGCGGGAGAGTGCCCAGGACTTGGGCGTTCGAACAGAAAGAGAGAAATCATGGCACCGAAGAAGAAGGTCACTGGTCTGATCAAGCTTCAGATCAAGGCCGGCGCCGCCAACCCCGCCCCGCCCATCGGCCCGGCGCTGGGTCAGCACGGCGTCAACATCATGGAGTTCTGCAAGGCGTACAACGCGCAGACCGAGTCGCAGCGCGGCAACGTCATCCCCGTTGAGATCACCGTCTACGAGGACCGCTCCTTCACCTTCATCCTGAAGACCCCGCCCGCCGCAGAGCTCATCAAGAAGGCTGCCGGCGTCGCCAAGGGTTCGGGTGTCCCGCACACCACCAAGGTCGGCAAGCTGACCCAGGCGCAGGTGCGCGAGATCGCCGAGTCGAAGATGGTCGACCTCAACGCCAACGACCTCGACGCCGCGTCGAAGATCATCGCCGGCACCGCCCGTTCGATGGGCATCACGGTCGAGTAATCGCCTCGCCGACCGCCGCGACGTCACGCGTCGAAGGTCGGCACCGGATGCCGCGGCATCCGACCCTTCAGAATTTCACTCGTGGCAGCGCCCGCCAGGCGCGATGACCACACTCTCTCCAAGGAGAACCAACATGGCACAGAAGTCCAAGGCCTACCGGGCCGCGGCCGAGAAGATCAAGGCCGACACCTTCTACACCCCGACCGACGCCGTCGCCCTCGCGAAGGAGACCGGTTCGGCGAAGTTCGACTCGACCGTCGAGGTCGCGCTGAAGCTCGGCGTCGACCCCCGCAAGGCAGACCAGATGGTGCGCGGCACCGTCATCCTGCCCCACGGCACCGGCAAGACCGCTCGCGTCATCGTGTTCGCGACCGGCCCCGCCGCCGAGGCTGCCATCGCAGCCGGCGCCGACGAGGTCGGCGGCGCCGAGCTCATCGAGAAGGTCGCCGCGGGCTACACCGCGTTCGACTCCGCCGTCTCGACCCCCGAGCTCATGGGCCAGGTCGGTCGTCTCGGCAAGGTGCTCGGCCCGCGTGGTCTCATGCCGAACCCCAAGACCGGCACCGTGACCCCGAACGTCGGCCAGGCCGTCTCCGACATCAAGGGCGGCAAGATCGAGTTCCGCGTCGACAAGCACGCCAACGTGCACTTCGTCGTCGGCAAGGCCTCGTTCTCGCAGGAGCAGCTCGACGAGAACCTGAAGGCCGCCCTCGAAGAGGTCGTCCGTCTCAAGCCGTCCAGCGCCAAGGGCCGCTACATCCAGAAGGGCGCCGTCTCGACCACGTTCGGCCCGGGCATCCCGCTCGACGTCAACGCGATCTGATTCGCGCAGACCCCTCCGCCCCAGCGCTTCGCGCCGCGTGACGGAACGAAGGGCCCATCGGTTCGCCGGTGGGCCCTTCGTCGTCTGCGGGGGTCTCCTGCGGCATCCGCTTACCGGACGATGCTGAAGCCGTCTTCGTCGTCGCGCAGCTCTGCCTCGGTCACGGAGATGCCCGAGACGGCCGACCCGGGCGGTCCCTGCTCGAGGCGGCGCAACAGCTCGTGCACGGCCGCCGCCGCACCCTGAATCTCGGCCTCGACGGTGCCGTCGGGGAGGTTCCGCACCCAGCCCGTGACGTCGAGGCGCTGGGCGTGCTTGCGTGCGAGGTACCGGTAGCCGACGCCCTGCACGAGGCCGCTGACGATGACGTGCCGACGGATCATCCGCCAACCCTATCCGCCGCGGGTGTCCCCAGTTCGCGGGGCGGAGGGGCCTGCGCGCTGGCCGCGCGGGGGGAGCCGGTGGGAGGATTCCGCCATGGGGATCATCGACGCGCATCTCGATCGCGCAGACGTCGCGAATCGCGCCGCCCTCGAACGCGTCTACACCATCGCGCGCGAGAGCACACCCGATCTCACCGAGGGTGAGAGCTACGGCATGCCCGCGCTGCTCTACCGCGGCAAGGGCTTCGTCGCCGCGCTCGAGTCGAAGGCCCACCTCGGCCTCTATCCGTTCAGCGGAAAGGTGCTGCCGACGCTGGCCGACCGCCTCGACGGCTTCGACTGGTCGCAGGGCGCCCTGCGGTTCAGTGCGACCCACGAGCTCCCCGATGACCTGCTGCGGCTGATCTTCGAGGCCCGACGCGAAGAGATCGACCGGCAGCTCGACCGTCGCAAGCGCTGACGGACGGCGTCGGCCACGGACGACGGATGCCGCCCCGAGACGTCTCGGAGCGGCATCCGTCGGTGTGATGCAGCCTGCGCGGTCAGTCGACCTTCGACAGCGACGCCGTCTCGGTGCGGCGCTCGCGCAGCCGCTCGGCCACCTCGATCGCGTCGCCCGCCGGTGCGTCGGACTTGCGGTCGGGGCGGGCGATGAACTGGTAGGCGAAGCCGGTGACCAGCACCACGCCGAGGCCGATCCAGACCGCGTAGTCGACCACGAAGTCTCCCGAGCTGCCGGGCGTCGCGAGCAGCCAGATGGCGAACACGCCGTAGGCGAGGGCGAGCACGTTGACGACGAGGCCGATGCCGCCGAGCGAGAACGTGCCGGCGGGCTTCCACCCGCGCAGGCGCTGCCGCAGCGCGCCGAGCACGACCATCTGGAACGCGATGTAGATGCCGAGTACGGCGAACGAGGTCACCGGCAGCGAGATCGCGGGCTCGAGGAAGATCAGCACCGTGATGATGGCGGGAACCGTGCACGCGACGATGAGCGCGTTGCGCGGCACCTTCGAGGTCGGACTGACCTTCGCGAGCCACGAGTGGCCGGGGATCATGCCGTCGCGCGCGAAGCTGTAGAGCAGGCGGCTCGCGGCCGCCTGGAGGCTGAGCACGCACGAGATGAAGGCGAGCACGGCCACGACGAGGAAGATCTTCGCCCCGACGGGGCCGAGGGTCGACTCGAGGATGCCGGGGATCGGGTCGGCGTCCTCGCCGGAGACGATCGACGCGAGGTCGGGAGCGGCGAGCACGTATCCGCCGAACGAGAACAGCGCCGAGACGCCGCCCACGAGGATCGTCAGGATCATGGCCTTCGGAATGCGGCGACCGGGGTTCGAGACCTCCTCCGCGACATCCCCGCACGCCTCGAAGCCGTAGAAGAGGAACAGGCCCGCGATCGCCGAACCGATGAACGCGGTGGCGTACGAGCCGTCGCCCTGCACGTTCATGGTGTCGAAGAACACGCTGAAGTCCTGCTTGCGCTGGAAGACGAGCAGGTAGAGACCCACGCCGATGACGCCGAGCAGCTCGGCGGCCAGGCCGATCTGCGCGACCCGGGCGAGCGTCTTCGTGCCCGTGAAGTTGAAGACGAGGGCGAGCACGAGCAGGGCGAGCGAGAAGACGAGGGTGATCGTCGGGGTCGCCTCGATACTGAAGAGGCTCGCGATGAAGCCCGACCCGTACCCGGCGACGGCGGTGATCGTGACGATCATGGCCCAGATGTAGACCCACGCCGCCATCCACGCGTAGCGGCGGCCCCACAGGCGCCGAGCCCACGGGTAGATGCCGCCGTGGATCGGGTACTGCGAGACGACCTCGCCGAAGACGAGCGAGACGAGCAACTGGCCCGCGCCGACGATGACGATCCACCAGATCGAGGGCGGCCCGCCGACCGAGAGGGCGACGGCGAACAGCGAGTACACGCCGACCAGCGGGGAGAGGTACGTGAAGCCGAGGGCGAAGTTCGCCCACAGGCTCATCGAGCGGTTGAACGAGTCCTGGTAGCCGAGGACTTCGAGGTGATCACCGTCGCCGAGGTCGGTCGGCTTGGCTGGTTCGACGGACATATGCGCCTTTCGGGGTCGTCAAGAGGTGCCGTCGACGCCCCCTCGTCGCGACCACCTCATCGTGGTTGCGCCAGCATAGCCATACTTCCGGTCGTAAAACTATAGGTTGGGATGATTAATTCGGAGTGGTGCTGCCGAGGTCATGGACGGTGCCTCGCCGAAGGTGTCACGGATGCCGAGGGCGCGGGTGCATCAGGGGTTACGGATGCCGAGGGGCGCGCGTGCCGAGCAGCGCCGGCAGCTCGGCCATGTCGGTGAACACGCGAGCCGCGCCGGCCGCACGCAGGGCCTCGGGCGGCGTGGCCGCGAGGCTGCTCGGAGCGTAGGCGAAGACCGTCGCCCCGGCCGCCACGCCCGCGCTCACGCCGGCCACCGTGTCCTCGACGACGGCGCACTCGCGCGGGTCGACCCCGAGGCCGGCCGCCGCGGCGAGGTAGACATCGGGAGCGGGCTTGCTGCGGGGAGTCTCCATGCCGCTGTACACGTGCTCGCCGAACGCACCGACCAGGCCGATCTTCGACAGCTGCAGCTCGATCTTCGCCCGGTCGGCTCCCGAGGCGCACGCGATGCGGCCGTCGAACGCGGCGGCGACGGCCTCGACCGCGGCGACCGCTCCGGGGATCGGCTCGAGGTCGACCGCCAGGGCGGCGTTGCGCCGCGCGCGGAACTCCAGCAGCCAGGCCCCGTCGGGACGCACCCCCGTGTGCTCCTCGATGACGTCGAACTCGTCGGTCAGCGCGCGGCCGATGAAGCGCTCGACGCACTCGGCCTGGCTGATCGGCCAGCCGAGCTCGTGCAGCATGCCGCGGAGCACGCCGTTCGTGATCACCTCGGAGTCGACGAGCACGCCGTCGCAGTCGAAGAGCACGGCCTGGAATCGCTGCACGGGAGTCACCCTGTCGACGCTACCCCGCCGCGGGCGCGGGACGGCGGAACCCCGGAGACGGCGGATGCCCCGGGGCATCGGCCCCGGGGCATCCGTTCGCTCTCGCGAGCCGCGTGGCGATCAGCCGATGCGGATCATCTTCTTGTTGACGAACTCGTCGGCGCCGAAACGGCCGAGCTCGCGGCCCGAGCCCGAGCGCTTGATGCCGCCGAAGGGCAGCTCGGCGCCGTCGGCGGCGACGACGTTCACGAAGACCATGCCGGCCTCGATCTTGTCGGCCACGCGCAGCGCCTGGTCGGAGTCGGTCGTGAAGACGTAGGAGCCGAGGCCGAACGGGGTGTCGTTCGCGAGCTCCACCGCTGCGTCTTCGTCGGCGACCTTGAAGACCTGGGCGACGGGGCCGAAGAACTCCTCGTGGAACGCGTCGGAGCCGGGCTTGACATCGGTGAGGATCGTCGCCGAGAAGTAATTGCCGTTGCGCGTGCCGCCCGAGTGCAGGGTGGCACCCTGCGAGACGGCGCGAGCGACCTGGTCGGCGAGGCCGTCGGCGGCCTTGGCCGACGAGAGCGGGCCGAGCGCCGTGCCCTCCTTGGCGGGGTCGCCCTCCTCGACGGCGTTCATCGCGGCGGTGAACTTGTCGAGGAACGGCTGGTAGAGGTCTTCGACGACGATGAAGCGCTTGGCCGCGTTGCAGGCCTGGCCGTTGTTGTCGACGCGCGCGAGCACGGCGGCTTCGACGGTCGCGTCGAGGTCGTCGGTCGAGAGCAGGATGAAGGGGTCGGATCCGCCGAGCTCGAGCACGACCTTCTTCAGATGGCGGCCGGCGATCTCGGCGACCGCGGCACCCGCGCGCTCCGAGCCCGTGAGCGAGACGCCCTGCACGCGCGGGTCGGCGATGACGGTCTCGATCTGGTCGTGCGACGCGTAGATGTTCACGTAGGCGCCCTCGGGGAACCCGGCGTCGAGGAAGATCTGCTCCATCGCGGCGGCCGACGCTGGGCACTGCTCGGCGTGCTTGAGCAGGATCGTGTTGCCGATGATGAGGTTCGGGCCGGCGAAGCGGGCGACCTGGTAGTACGGGAAGTTCCACGGCATGATGCCGAGTAGCGGGCCGAGCGACGAGCGGCGGATGAGCGCCGAGCCCTCTCCGGCCAGCAGGTCGATCTGCTCGTCGGCGAGCAGCGACTCGGCGTTGTCGGCGTAGTACTCGTAGATGGCGGCGGCGAACTCGACCTCGCCGACCGCCTGCTCGATGGGCTTGCCCATCTCGCGCACGATGATCTCGCCGAGCTCCTGCGCGCGCTCGTTGTGCAGCTCCGCGACCCGGCGCACGAGTGCGGCGCGCTCGGCGACGGTGGTGTTCTTCGACCACGTGCGGTGCGTGTCTGCGGCCTTGGCGATGGCGGCCTGCAGCGCATCTGCGGAGATCGTGTCGAACGACTCGACCGTCTCGCCGGTGGCGGGGTTGATCACGGCATAGCTCATGGGGTTTCTCCTTCTCGGGTGCACTCGCAGAGCTTCGTCTGCCTCGGTGCATACGCTCGATTCAAAGATACGTTAACGGATGATTAGTTTCGACCCGGATGCCGCGGGCGGCCGGTTCCGCGCATCGCAGCGGCTCAGGCGATGGGCGAGACGAGCACGCGGAACGGCGTGCCGGTGCACGGCACGGCCGTCGCCGAGCCGCCGGCGAGCTGCCCGACCTGCAACGACGGCTCGGTCGAGAGCACGACGCGCGAGTCGGCGTTCACGAGTGCGAGGGGCTCGTCTGCGGCGAGGAACCCGGCGAGCAGTTCTGCCTCGACGCGGCGCACGGTGACGTCGGCCCCGACGACGCCGACCATGCGCTCGCCGTCGGGCGCGTGCACGGGCATCGTGAGGGTGAGCAGGTAGTCGCACGTGCACAGGTGGTCGACGTACGGTCCGGTGACGTGCGCGCGGCGGGTGGTCGAGGGGATGCGGTACCACTCGAGCGACCGGAAGTCGCGCAGGTACTCGGTGTACCCGCGGGTCGAGAGGTCGAGCCGGGTCGGGGCGTCGGTCGAGCCGAGCACGGGGTTGTCGGAGAGCGGGCCGAGCCACCACGCGAAGTGCACGTCGCGACCTCGCACGATCTCGCCGTCGGCGATGAACCCCGCCCCGACGTAGCGCGGCTCGGGCTCGACGAGCAGGGGCAGCACGAGGCCGGCGACGACCTGGTCGAGGTCGGCGGGGCGCACCTCGCCGACGGCGGCATCGGCGGCGATGCCCCGGATGCCGGGGGCGATCGCCTGCTCGATGGGGGAGCGCCACTCGGCGAGCTGTTCGAACACCTCGGCGAACAGTCGCGAGACGGCGGCGGCCGCGTCGATGGCGGCGGCGGGAGCCGGCTGCTCAGTGGGCATCGATGCCTCCTCCGCGCTCGACCCTGGCCTTCGCGGCGAGCAGGCGGGCCGCGAGCGCGGCCACGAGCTCGCCGGCCGCCGCGCGCGCGTCGATCGGACGGTGGGCGGCGACCGCGGCGACGATGCGGCGATCGGCGGCCGCGGCATCCGCTCGCTCCGATTCGTCGTCGAGCCCGAGCAGCAGCAGCGGCCCGAACTCGGCCTGCAGGCGGATCTGCTCGCGCACGAGCCGCGCGGACTGGCTGAGCACGGCGAGTTCGAGGAAGAACCCGCCCTGGTTGGTGCGTGCGCCGGCGGCGGTCGAGAAGTCGGCGGCGTCGAGCCAGGCGCCCAGGCGTTCGGCGTCGGCGTCGGAGGCGCGCTCGGCGGCGCGTTCGGCGAGCCCCGCGAGGATCGCGCCGAAGTAGACGGCCATGTCGCTGAGCTCGACCTGCGCGAGCGCGCGCAGGCGGGCCGTGAGGATAGTGCGGTGGTCGGCGTCGTCGTGCACCACGAAGCTGCCGCCCTCGCGACCGCGGCGCGTCTCGACGAGGCCCGCCTCGCGCAGGATGCCGAGACCCTCGCGCACGGTGATGAGCGCGACGCCGAAGCGGCGGGCGAGCTCGGGCTCGCTGGGCAGGCGTTCGCCGGGATCGAGCACGCCGAGCACGATGCCGTCGGTGAGGCGCTGCGCGACCTGCTCGGCGCGGCCCGCATCGGCGAGCTGGGCGAACACGGCTTCGCGTGCGCCGGGGCCCACCCTCGATTCCATGCGTTTCAGGCTAGTGGAGCGGTCGGGGTGCAACCCGCGACGCGCCGGAAAAAGATTCACTATAGGATGAATGCGGATCGACGGTGATGGAGGCGCGATGACGAACGAGCTGCGGGGCACGGTGACGGCCGGCGTGCTCGCCGGCATCCGCATCGCCGACTTCTCGCGCGTGCTCGCCGGGCCGTACGCCACGATGATGCTCGCCGACTTCGGCGCCGACGTGGTGAAGATCGAACCGCCGACCGGCGACGACACCCGCCACTGGACCCCGCCCGTCGACGCGAGCGGGCAGGCCACCTACTTCGGCAGCGTCAACCGCAACAAGCGATCGGTCGCGCTCGACCTGACGGATGCCGCGGGGCTGGCCGAAGCGCGACGGCTCGCGGCCTCGGCCGACGTCGTCATCGAGAACTTCCGCCCCGGCGTCATGGCGCGCTTCGGGCTCGCCTACGACGACGTGCGCGCGTTGAACCCGGCCGCCGTCTACTGCTCGATCACGGGCTTCGGCGCGGGGCGCGGCGCAGCGCTCGCCGGGTACGACCTGCTGGTGCAGGCCGTCGGCGGGCTCATGTCGATCACCGGCGAACCCGACGGCGACCCCGCGAAGGCGGGCGTCGCCCTCGTCGACGTGCTCACCGGCCAGAACGCCCTCGCGGGCATCCTGCTCGCCCTGCGCGAGCGCGACCGCACCGGGCGCGGCCAACTCGTCGAGGTCGACCTGCTCGGCAGCCTGCTCTCGGCGCTGACGAACCAGGCCGCCTCGACCCTCGCGACGGGTGCGCCGCCTCGGCGGCTCGGCAACGCCCACCCCAGCATCGCCCCCTACGCCGTGTTCCATGCGGCCGACCGCGAACTCGTGATCGCCGTCGGCAACGACAAGCAGTTCCGCGCGCTCGCCGGGGTGCTCGGGGAGCCCGCGCTCGCCGACGACCCCCGATTCGCCGCGAACGCCGCGCGCGTCGCGCACCGGCACGAGCTGACCGAGATCATCGAGCGCGTGCTCGCCGCGGCATCCGCAGCCCACTGGATCGGGCTGCTCGAACCCGCTGGGGTGCCCGCCGGGCTCGTGAACGACATCGGCGAGGCGATCGCGTTCGCCGAGTCGCTCGGGCTCGAGCCCGTGGCCGAGACCCGGCGGCCGGTCGCCGACCCGGCCGACGCCGCTGCCGCCAGCCGTACGATCGCCAACCCGATCCGCCTCTCGGACACTCCCGCGACCTACCTGACCCCGCCGCCCGTGCTCGACGAGCACCGCGGGGCCGACTGGCTTCCGACCCCGCCGGCCGAGTAGGCCGCGCCGACTCGCACCGGGGCCGCGCAGCGCCCCGACCGCAGACCTCCACCGACGAACCGCCCTCGAAAGGACCGCACGCATGACCGTCACCGCCCCGCGCATCGACTCCGTCTTCGACCTCGACGCCCTGCTCACCGACGAGGAGCGCGAATGGCAGCAGCTCGCCCGCACCATCGCGCAGGAGCAGATCGCCCCCATCATCGAGGACGACTTCGAGCAGAAGCACTTCCGCCGCGAGCTCATCAAGGTGCTCGGCGACGCGGGCCTGCTCGGCATGCACCTGCAGGGCTACGGATGCGCCGGCGCAGGCGCCGTGGCCTACGGGCTCGTCTGCCTCGAGCTCGAGGCCGCCGACAGCGGCTGGCGCACGTTCGTGTCGGTGCAGGGCTCGCTCGCGATGAGCGCGATCCACAAGTACGGCTCCGAGGAGCAGAAGCAGCGGTGGCTGCCGGGCATGGCCGCGGGCGACCTCGTCGGATGCTTCGCCCTCACCGAGCCGCAGGGCGGAAGCGACCCCGCCGCGATGACCACGACCGCGCGCCGCGACGGCGACGAGTGGGTCATCGACGGCGCCAAGCGCTGGATCGGCCTCGCGTCGCTCGCCGACGTCGCCGTCGTGTGGGCCCGCGTCGACGACCCGTCGGGCGCATACGGCACCGGCGGCAGCGCGGTGCGCGGGTTCCTCGTTCCCACGGCGACCGCTGGCTTCACCGCGACGCCCATCGACGGCAAGCTCTCGATGCGCGCGTCGGTGCAGTGCGACATCGACCTCGACGGCGTTCGCGTTGCGGCCGACGCGATGCTGCCCGGCGCATCCGGACTCTCGGGCCCGTTCGGCTGCCTGAACGAGGCCCGCTACGGCATCGTCTGGGGCGCCATGGGCGCCGCGCGCACCTGCCTCGAGGTCGCGATCGAGCGCTCGACGACTCGCGAGGTCTTCGGCAAGCCGATCGGGGCGAACCAGCTCACCCAGGCCAAGCTCGCCGACATGTTCGTCGAGGTCGAGAAGGGTGTGCTCCTCGCGCTGCACCTCGGTCGCCTCAAGGAGGCCGGCACCCTCACGCCCGCGCAGATCTCGGTCGGCAAGCTGAACAGCGTGCGCGAAGCGCTCGAGATCGCCCACCAGGCGCGTTCGATCCTCGCGGGCGACGGCATCACGAACGCGTTCCCCGTCATGCGCCACGCCGCGAACCTCGAATCGGTGCGCACCTACGAGGGCACCGACGAGATCCACCAGCTCGTCATCGGCCGCGCCCTCACCGGCATCTCGGCGTTCTGACGCCCGGAGCAGACCAGCACCACCAGTAGCACCCAGCACCACCATCACCACCATCACCACCATCACCACCATCACCACCATCACCACCATCACCACCATCACCACCATCACCACCCGCATCACCCAGCACCACACAAGGAGCAGTCATGAAGGCAATGGAGCCTCGACTCACCCGCGCCGTCGTCGAGTGGACCGGATGGGGCACCGCCCCCAGCCCGGTGCGCGACGACGCCCGCGTCATCGCGAAGTTCGGCGCGACCGCCGGCCCGGCGCTCGTCAAGGCGGCACGACGCCTGGAGGCCGACTACGGCGGCTGTTCGGCGGAGTTCCGCACGCGGCATCCGGAGCTCGGCATCGACGCCGTCGAGGCGCTCGCCTGGGCGAGCGCGTACGCGAGCGCGCACGACGCGGCGTAGGAGCGAACGCGACGAGGGCGCCCGGGCCGAAGCTCGAGCGCCCTCATCGGCGTGCCCGCTGGCGTCAGTTGACGCCGGGGATGACGAGCCAGTGGTTGACCAGCACGACCCAGATCGCCGTGACCACGAGGGCGGCGATCGTGACGCCGCGACCCGTGCGGCCGCCGGCGAAGAGCGCGACGACCAGCGCGATGATCGTCGCGACGCCGAGCACGAGCGGGCCCCACGGAATGCCGGGCACGAAGAGCGAGAGCAGGAACAGCGCGGCGACGATGACCTCGATGACGCCGACGACGGTGGAGCCGCCGCGGGCGCGAAGGCGCCAGATGCCGTCGATGAGGGCGAGCACGCCGCCGATGAGCGCGAGGAGCAGGAGCCAGGTCAGGGTGATCATGAGGTTCCCTTCGGGTAGCGGTGTGGGGGCACCGGTCCGCCGGCAGTTTCCGACGACCCCGCAACGGTAGCGAGGGCGTCGAGGGCCGGAACGGGGGTTGCGCGGCTCGGCCCGCACCGTGTATCCCGCGCGACGCATGCGCACCGGGGAATGCCACGGGAGGTCATGCGGTTTCACTCTGCGACGTCCGCGTGATGGACTCGAAGCACGCCGAACGGCCCACGACGGCCCCGGCTCACATCACGATCGGCCACAACGCCACCCCACGAACGGAGCACCACCCGCATGTCACGCGTCCGCAGCATCCTCGGCCTCGCCGCCGCATCCGCCGTCGCCATCGCCCTCGCCGCCTGCTCGAGCAGCGCGCCCGCCGCGAGCGACGACGCGGCCGGCAACGAGTACGGACTCGTGAAGGCGGGCACGCTCACCGTCGCGACCGAGGGCACCTACCGCCCCTTCACCTTCCACGACGAGGGCTCGGGCGACCTGGTCGGCTACGACGTCGAGATCGCCGAGGCCGTCGCCGACGAGCTGGGCCTGAAGGTCGAGTTCCAGGAGACCCAGTGGGACGCGATCTTCGCGGGCCTCGACGCGGGCCGCTTCGACGTCATCGCGAACCAGGTCTCGATCAACCCCGAGCGTGAGGAGAGCTACCTGTTCTCGACGCCGTACACGGTCTCGCCGAGCGTCGTCGTCGTGAACGAGGGCGACACCTCGATCTCGAGCTTCGACGACCTCGAGGGCAAGACCACCGCCCAGTCGCTCACGAGCAACTTCTACCAGCTCGCGGTCGACGCGGGCGCGAACGTCGAGTCGGTCGAGGGGTGGGCGCAGGCCGTGGCACTCCTCGAGCAGGGCCGCGTCGACGCGACCGTGAACGACAAGCTGACCTTCCTCGACTACGTGAAGCAGAACCCCGACGCGAAGATCGAGGTCGCCGCCGAGACCGACCCGAGCGAGAGCGCCCTCGCGTTCACGAAGGACAAGACGGCGCTCGTGAAGGCCGTCGACGAGGCCCTCGCGAAGCTGAAGGACGACGGCACGCTCGCCGAGATCGGCGAGAAGTACTTCGGCGCCGACGTCTCGCAGTAACCTCGGCTCAACCGCGCGAGTGTTCCCGTTCGTGCCGGATGTCTCCGCTGATGCGGGAACGCCGCGGCCGAACGGAAACACTCGCGCAGTCATTTCACGGAAGGGCGGGTCGTCATGGCCGATGGTGCGGCCGAAGGCTGGCAACTGTTCCTCGACTCCTTCTGGCCCATCGTCTGGGGCGGCATCAGCGGCACGATCCCGCTGGCCCTGTCGTCGTTCGCGATCGGCCTCCTGCTCGCACTCGGCGCGGCGCTGGCGCGCATCTCGAAGAACCGCGTGCTCTCGGGTGCGGCCAGGTTCTACATCTCGGTGATCCGAGGCACGCCGCTGCTGGTGCAGCTGTTCGTGATCTTCTACGGCATGCCCGCGATCGGCGTCGTGCTCGATCCGTGGCCGAGCGCGATCATCGCGTTCTCGCTGAACGTCGGCGGGTACGGCGCCGAGATCATCAGAGCGGCGATCCTCTCGGTGCCGAAGGGCCAGTGGGAGGCCGGGTACACGATCGGCATGTCGTCGGGTACGACGCTGCGCCGCATCATCCTGCCGCAGGCCGCGCGGGTCTCGGTGCCGCCGCTCTCGAACACCTTCATCTCGCTCGTGAAGGACACGTCGCTGGCCTCGCTCATCCTCGTGACTGAGCTGTTCCGCGTCTCGCAGCAGATCGCCGCGTTCAGCCAGGAGTTCATGCTGCTCTACCTCGAGGCCGCGCTCGTCTACTGGCTCTTCTGCCTCGTGCTCTCGAGCGGGCAGACCCTCATCGAGAAGAGGCTCGATCGCTATGTCGCCGTCTGAGAACCCGAGGAACGACGCGAGCCGGGCGGATGCCGGTGGCGGGCCGCACGCCGCCGACCCCCTCGCACCCCGGGAGAGGCCCGACGATGCCGTGCTGCTGACCGCCCGCGGCATCCGCAAGTCGTTCGGCGACAACGAGGTGCTGCGCTCGATCGACCTCGAGGTGCGCCGCGGCGAGGTCGTCGTGCTCATCGGCCCGAGCGGATCGGGCAAGACGACCGTGCTGCGCTCGCTGAACGGTCTCGAGACGCCCGACGCCGGCGTCCTGAGCTTCGCCGGCGGGCCCGAACTCGACTTCGCGGCCAAGGTGACCAAGCAGGGCAGGCTCGCGATGCGCGACCGCTCGGCCATGGTGTTCCAGCAGCACAACCTGTTTCCGCACATGACCGTGCTCGAGAACGTGATCGAGGGGCCGGTGCGCGTGCAGCGGGTGCCGAAGCAGCGTGCGATCGCCGAGGCCGAGGCGCTGCTCGAACGCGTCGGCCTCGCCGAGAAGCGCGACGCCTACCCGTTCGCACTCTCGGGCGGGCAGCAGCAGCGCGTCGGCATCGTGCGAGCACTCGCGCTGAAGCCCGACCTGCTGCTGTTCGACGAGCCCACGAGCGCGCTCGACCCCGAACTGGTGGGCGAGGTGCTCAAGGTCATCAAGGAGCTCGCCGACGAGGGCTGGACCATGGTCGTCGTCACGCACGAGCTCGGCTTCGCCCGGCAGGTGGCCGACGAGGTGCTGTTCATGGACGGCGGCGTCGTGGTCGAACGGGGGGCGCCGAAGGCGATGTTCACGAACCCCCGCGAGGAGCGCACCCGACGGTTCCTGGATCGCATCCTCCGGCCGCTCGACTGAGCGAACGGCGAGTCGACGCGTAGCGTGGAGGCATGCCCGCCGCCACCACCGGACTCCAGCCGGAGGCGAGGGTGCGGCGAGCGCGCCGGTGGCTGGGCCTGTTCAGGCTGGGCATCGTGGTGCTCGAGGTCGTCGCCCTGATCGGCAACTTCCGCTACGTGCTGGGGTTCCGCAGCTTCGCGACCGCGAACTTCTTCAGCTACTTCACGATCCAGTCGGCGTTCCTCGCGGTGATCACGCTCTCGATCGCGGCCGGGTTCGCCTTGCGCGCACCGAGGGACCCCGCGTGGCTCGGCATCCTGCGCACGATGGTCACGGTCTACGTGGTGCTTTCTGGCATCGTGTTCGCGATCATCGTCGCGGAGTCGTCGTCGCACGGGTACCGCGTCGACGTGCCGTGGTCCGACACGCTGCTGCACTTCGTCGTGCCCGCGCTCGCCGTGATCGCCTGGTCGGTCGACAGCGTGCTCGGCGTCAACCCGCCCGTTCCGTGGTCGACGGTCGGCTGGGTGCTCGTGTTCCCGTCGGGCTGGCTCGTCTACACGCTCATCCGAGGTGCGGATGTCGGGTGGTACCCCTACTTCTTCCTCGATGAGGCCCAGGTCGGCAGCGTGTTCGGCGTCGTCGTGTCGTGCGCGCTCGTGGTGCTGATCTTCCTCGCGCTGACCTCGACGCTGGTCGCCGTCAACCGCCGGCTGTGGCGAAGGGCTCGAGATCGGCGAGCACGGCGGTCAGGAAGTCCTGGTCGGACAGCTCCTCGAGCCGAGTCGCCTGCGCTGCGGCGATGACGCCCACGAGCGCGGCTTCGCCGCTGCCCGTCGCGGCGCCCACGTCGATCCACCTCGCGACCGTCGGGCGACCGCCGACCACGCTGAGCAGCGAGGGGGCTGTCGTCGGGTCGGCCGTCGACGGGTCGGCCGTTGGGGCTGGGTCGGGCGAGGCGGTCGAGGCGCCCGCGTCGGACTCGGCGTCGGCCGAGGCATCCGCCCTCCAGAACGGCTCGTCGAAGGCGAGCCAGACGACGTCGAGCACGCCCATGCCGAGCTGGGAGATCGCCAGCTGGTAGGGCCGGGGGAGCACCGGCTCGAAGCGCACCTGGTCGGTCTGCAGCACGCCGAGCGGCAGGGTCACGACGGCGCGGTCGACCGTTAGGGACTCGCCCGTGTCGAGCCGCAGGCTCACGCGGTCGGCGGTGCGGGTGATCTGCGTGACCCCGCTCATGAGCACGACCTCGAGGCCGTCGGCGAGCCGGTCGAGCAGGTCGGAGATCGGGGCCGTCGGAAGTCGGGGCGGCGGGGCGGCGTCGGCGTCGGCCTGGAACGGCGCGAGCAGGGGGGCCGGATCCCAGCGCTGCGCCGACACGACCGTCGGCTCGGCGCCCGTGAGCGGCTCGAGCCCGGTCGCGATCGCGTGCCGCAGCCAGGCCGCCGGGCTCACGCCGTCGTCGCCGGGCGTCTCCGACGCGGGCGCCTCGCCCGACTGCTGCAGTGCGGCCGTGACCGACACGTCGTGGGGCAGCGCCTGCGACCACTCGTGCGCCCGTTCGAGCGTCTCCGCGCCCGACGGCGACGGCGCCACGGGCGTGCCGTCGACGCGCACCACGCGCTGCTGCTCGGGAAACGGGATCGTGCCGACGGATGCCGCGGCCAGCGCCTCGAGGAGGCCCGCGTCGTCGCCGACGAGCCAGCTGCCGAGCTCGACCGGCGTGCCGAACGCGTCGTCGACGATGGACTGCACGCGACCGCCGATGCGATCGCGCGCCTCGATGACGATGACGTCGAACCCGCGGTCGGCGAGTTCGCGCGCCGCGGTGAGCCCGGCGAGTCCCGCGCCGATGACGGCGATGCGCTCACCGGGCGCGGCGAGCTCCTCGATGTCGTCGGCAGCGCGGAGCCCGGAGTTCTGGGCGCCCTGCAGGGTGCCCGCGCCGATGGTCGAGGTCGCCTCGCCGGCGAAGACGAGGCGCCCGTCGATCGGCTTCGCGAGCCGCGTGCGCATCTGCTCGGTCGAGCCGAACTCGGCGAAGCTGAACGACCCCCTCGCGTACGGATCGGTGCCCCACGCGGAGCGGCGCATGTTCGTCGGCCGCGGCACGGCCGACGGCGTCGGGGTGGGCGTGGGGCTCGCGGTCGGCGTGGGCGTCGGCGTGGGGGTCGGCTCGTTCCACGTGCAGCTCGAGAGCACGACCGCGGTGACGCCCGCGAGGCCCGTGGCGAGTCCCGCCGCGAGGAACGTGCGACGGGGGATCCCGCCCGACGCACCCCGTTCGTCCATGCGATTCAGGCTAGTCGACGCGGGTTCGACCGGGGTGTCCGCCGGGCGTACCCCGGGTGACGAACGGCCGGACCCGCGGCATCCGCAGGTCCGGCCGTCGTGGAGGCGACGTCAGGCGACGTACGAGTCGGCGGCCGTGAGGGCCTCGTCGATGATGTCGAGGCCGCGCACGAGCTCCTCCTCGGAGATCACGAGCGGCGGCGCGACGTGCATGCGGTTGAAGTGCACGAACGGCCAGAGGCCCGCCTGCTTGCAGGCCGCGGCGACGGCACCCATGGGGGCGGCGTCGGCTCCACCGGCGTTGAAGGGCACGAGCGGTTCGCGCGTCTCGGGGTCCTTCACGAGCTCGATCGCCCAGAAGAGGCCGAGGCCGCGCACCTCGCCGACCGACGGGTGCTTCGCCGCGATCTCGCGCAGGCGCGGGCCGACGACGCGCTCGCCGAGGTCGCGCACGCGCTCGAGGATGCCGTCGCGCTCGAAGACCTCGAAGGTCGCGACGCCGGGGGCGCAGGCGAGCGGGTGACCCGAGTACGTGAGTCCGCCCTGGAACGAGACCGTGTCGAAGTGCGAGGCGATCTTCTGCGAGATGACGACGCCGCCGAGCGGCGCGTAGCCCGAGTTGACGCCCTTCGCGAAGGTGATCAGGTCGGGCACGACGCCGAAGTGGTTCACCGCGAACCATTCGCCGACGCGGCCGAAGCCGACCATGACCTCGTCGGCGATGTAGACGATGCCGTGCTTGTCGGCGAGCGCCCGCACGCCCTCGAGGTAGCCGGGCGGCGGCACGAGCACGCCGTTGGTGCCGACGACCGTCTCGAGGATGATCGCGGCGATGGTGTTCGCACCCTCGAGCGTGATGACCTGCTCGAGGTGGGCCAGCGCGCGCTCGGCCTCCTGCTCGGGCGTCTCGGAGTGGAAGGAGGAGCGGTACGCGTACGGCCCGAGGAAGTGCGCGACCGAGCCGTCGGAGGGCTCGTTCGCCCAGCGGCGGGGGTCGCCGGTGAGCGAGATCGCGGTCGCGGTGCCGCCGTGGTAACTGCGGTACATCGAGAGCACCTTGCGGCGGCCGGTCACGGCGCGCGCCATGCGCACCGCGTACTCGTTGGCGTCGGCACCGCCGTTGGTGAAGAACACCTTGTCGAGGTCGCCGGGGGCGACCTCGACGATGCGGCGGGCGAGCTCGCCGCGCACGTCGTTCGCCATCGACGGCTGGATGGTGGCCAGGCGGCCGGCCTGCTGCTGGATCGCCTCGACGAGGTCGGGGTGCTGGTGGCCGAGGTTCAGATTCACGAGCTGCGAGCTGAAGTCGAGGTACGCGTTGCCCTGGTAGTCCCAGAACGTGGCGCCCTCGCCGGCAGCGATGGGCAGCGGGTCGATGAGCGCCTGCGCGCTCCACGAGTGGAACACGTGGCCGCGGTCGTCGGCGCGCACCTGCGCCTCGGCCTCGGGGGCGGGCAGCGGATGCCGCGTGCCGGCGCGGTCGACGAAGGTCGCCGTCGCGGCATCCGTCGTCGCGGTGTCTGCGGCTGTCTCGGGAATCAGGGTGTCGGTCATGGGATGTGCTCCTGGGTGAATCGCTGCGCGGACGCGAATGGCCGGTATTGCGGGTGCTTGACGACCATTCGCGTCCGCGCGAGGGAGATGGTGCGGGTTCTGGCGAACGGATCAGTGGTTCTGGGGGAACCCGAGGTTGATGCCGGTGTGCGCGGAGTCGCTGCGGGTGGCGGGGTCGAGCCAGCGGCTGGTGATGGCCTTCTCGCGGGTGAAGAAGTCGAAGCCGTGGGTGCCGTAGGCCTTCGCGTCGCCGAAGAGGGACTGCTTCCAGCCGCCGAACGAGTGGTACGCGACCGGGACGGGGATCGGCACGTTGATGCCGATCATGCCGACCTGCACCTCGTTCTGGAAGCGGCGCGCGGCACCGCCGTCGTTCGTGAAGATCGCGGTGCCGTTGCCGAACTGGCCCGAGTTGATGAGGTCGAGTCCCTCGTCGTAGCTCTCGACGCGCACGACCGAGAGCACCGGGCCGAAGATCTCCTCGGTGTAGGCGCGGCTCGTGGTGGGCACCTGGTCGAGCAGCGTCGGGCCGAAGAAGAACCCGTCCTCGTGGCCGTCGACCTCGAAGCCGCGGCCGTCGACCACGACGGTCGCGCCGTCGGCCTCGGCGATGTCGACGTAGGAGGCGACCTTGTCGCGGTGCACGCCGGTGATCAGGGGGCCCATGTCGGGCTCGATGCGCGTGCCGTCGCCGGCGTCGACGCCCGCGCCGTTGCCGATCTTCAGCCGCCCGATGCGCTCGGAGATCTTCGCGATCAGCTCGTCGGCCACGGGCTCGACGGCCAGCACCACGCTGATCGCCATGCAGCGCTCGCCCGCGGCGCCGTACCCGGCGTTCACAGCCGAGTCGGCCACGAGGTCGAGGTCGGCGTCGGGCAGCACCAGCATGTGGTTCTTCGCACCGCCGAGGGCCTGCACGCGCTTGCCGTGCTTGGAGGCGGTCTCGTAGATGTACTGCGCGATCGGGGTCGAGCCGACGAACGAGATCGACTGCACCACGGGCGAGGTCAGCAGGCCATCGACGGCGAGCTTGTCGCCCTGGAGCACCGTGAACACGCCGTCGGGCAGTCCGGCCAGCTTCCAGAGCTCGGCGATCCAGAGCGCGGCCGACGGGTCCTTCTCCGACGGCTTCAGCACCACCGCGTTGCCCGCGGCGATCGCGATGGGGAAGAACCACATCGGCACCATGGCCGGGAAGTTGAACGGGCTGATGATGCCGACCACGCCGAGGGGCTGCTTGATCGAGTAGACGTCGATGCCCGACGAGGCGTTCTCGGAGAACGCGCCCTTGATCAGGTGCGGGAACCCGGTCGCGAGCTCGACGACCTCCTGGCCGCGGAGGATCTCGCCCATCGCGTCGGAGAGCACCTTGCCGTGCTCGGCCGTGATGATCGCGGCCAGCTCGCCCTTGCGCGAGTTGAGGAGCTCGCGGAACGCGAACATCACGGTCTGCCGCTTCGCGATCGACCAGCTGCTCCACTCGAGGAACCCGGCCTGCGCCGACGCGAGCGCCGCATCGATCTCGGCCTGGTCGGCGAGGGCGACCTCGGCCTGCACGGCACCGGTCGCGGGGTTGTAGACGGGCGCGGTGCGGCCCGAGGTCGATGCGCGCAGCGCGCCGTCGACCCAGTGCCCGATCACGGGCACGTCGGAGGTCGCGGCGTGCGACGAGGCGGTCTCGGTGAGGCTCATGAGCTGTTCCTTCGTGGTGGAGCGACGGATGCCGCGGCCGCGTGAGGGCGGCCGGCCCGGACATTCCGCCCGGTCGTCGGTTAGGCTGACGGTTCCAAGCTTTTCAGAGGGTGTGAGGGTGCGCCGATGTCAGACCGTCGCGAAGACCGAGTGATCCAGACGGATCGTCCGGCTGCAGTCCAGCTCGGCGACGGCCTGCCGACGGTGCGCGAGATCCTCGCGCTCGAGGCCGTGGCGAACGGCCTGCCTGAGGTGCTCGCGGCAGACGAGCTGCTCGACGCGCGCGTGCGCTGGGTGCACGTGTCCGACAGCGGCGGGGTCGCCAGGCTGCTCGACGGCGGCGAGCTGCTGCTGTCGACCGGGTCTGGCTGGCCGACCGAGCCGGCAGACCTCGACGCGTTCATCGCCGGCCTCGTCGCGGCGGGCCTCTCCGGACTCGTGCTCGAGCTCGGCGTGCACTACCGCTACGTGCCCGCCGTGGTCGAGCAGTCGGCCCGCGGCCACGGGCTCGCCCTCGTGGTGCTGCACCGCGAGGTGAAGTTCGTGGCGCTGACCGAGGCGGTGCACAACCGCATCATCTCGGAGCAGACGGCGGCGCTGCGGGCCCGCGACGAGGTGCGCGAGCGGTTCACGGCGCTGAGCCTGCGCGGCTCGCCCGCCGACTTCATCGTGCACCAGCTCGCGCAGACCCTGGGCTCGGCGGTCGTGCTCGAGAACCTCGCGCACGAGGTCGTGGCCGCCGAGGTGCCGCCCGCGGCCGAGGAGGCGCTGTTCACGAACTGGGAGGCGCGCTCGCGGCGCGAGCACCGCCTGGCGGGTTCGGCGTCGAGTGCGCGCGAGTGGCTCATCGTGCCCGTCGAGGCGCGCGGCACCCGCTGGGGCCATCTCGTCGCGCTGCCGGGCCCCGCGCATCCGGCGGGCCGCACGAGCGTGCTCGAGCAGGGCGCGATCGCACTCGCGCTCGGGCGTCTGGCCGACGGGGCCTCCGACGAGTGGACCCGCATCGGTCGCCAGCGTCTCATCGACGGCCTGCTCGCGGGCCGCTTCGCCGGGGTCGCGGGCGCGGCCGCCCGTGTCGCCGCCGCCGGGCTGCCCGTCGAGGGGGCCGTGCTGTACGGCATCGTCGCCTCGGGCGCCCCGGTCGTTCCCGGAGCGGCGGATGCCGCGGCGCGGGCGTTCGCGGGTCGGGCGATCGACGGTGCCGCGAACGCGGCGGGTGCGCCGTCCGGCGCCAGGATCGTGCTGCTGTCGCTGCCGAAGCCCATGACCGATGCGCAGGCCCAGTCGTTCGGCCTCGGCCTCGTGGGTGGCGACGCCGCCGCCGCCGATCGCCTCGTGCTCTCGGTCGGCTCGTCGGCCGTGGGCCTCGAGGGGGCGCTCGGGTCGGTGCAGGAGGCGACCGACCTCGCCCGCGGCGCCCGCCCTCGCGGGGCTCGCGGCCTCGTCGTGCGCCGTGCCGACGACCGGCCGCTCATCAGGCTCGTGACGTCGTTGCGCGACGATCCGCGGCTGCTGCAGCACAGCGAGCGCATGCTCGCCCCGCTCATCGAGTACGACCTGGCGCGAGACGGCGACCTGCTGACCGTGCTCGGCGCGATGCTCGCCCACCCAGGCAACCGCACGGCTGCGGCGGGGGCGTCGCACCTGTCGCGCTCGGTGTTCTACCAGCGGCTGTCGCTCATCGGCGATCTGCTCGGGCTGGATCTCGACGACGGCGAGGTGCAGACGGCGCTGCACCTCGCGCTGCTCGTGCGGCGCAGCGCGGCGCGCTGACAAGTGGCCGCCTGCGGCATCCGTTCGGTCTGAAGTTCTTGTTTACTTGCTATTGACAAGTGCACTTGCAAAGAGCAAGCTGGGCTCTGTCAACACGAACTGAACCGACGATCTCCCGGAGGCGATCATGACCGCGACCAGCATCTTCGTGAACTTTCCCACCACCGACCTCGACCGAGCGAAGGCGTTCTACGAGGCGCTCGGGTTCAGCATCAACCCGGCCTTCACCGACGACAACGCGGCGTGCGTGGTGCTCAGCGACACCATCTACTTCATGGTGCTGAAGCGCGAGTACCTCGCGACCTTCACCGACAAGCAGATCATCGACCCCAAGACGCACGCGCAGATGTCGATCGCGCTCAGCCGCGACTCCCGCGACGAGGTCGACGAGGTGCTCGCCAAGGGTCTCGCGGCCGGCGGCAGCGAGCCGCGCGAGCCGCAGGACTACGGCTTCATGTACGCGCGCGACCTCGACGACCCCGACGGCAACAACCTGTCGTTCGTCTACATGGACCCGGTGGCCGCCGAGCAGGGTCCGGAGGCCTACGCGGCCGAGCAGGGCGCAGCGCAGCCGGCCGCGACCGCATAGTCTCGACCGCATGGCGACACGAGGCGCGCGCGGCTACGGCCAGTACGGCGGGGCCGCGCGCGCCCTCGAGCAGGTCGGCGACCGATGGGCGCTGCTCATCGTGCGCGACCTGCTCGTCGGTGCCCGCAGGTACGGCGACCTCAAGGCGGGCCTGCCGCGCATCCCGACGAACATCCTGAGCGATCGGCTGCGCGAGCTGCAGGAGGCGGGCATCGTGCGCCGCGTGCCGACCGTGCGCGGCGGCTACGAACTGACCTCGCTCGGCCGCGGGCTCGAGCCCGTCGTCGTCGCCCTCGAGCGCTGGGGGTGGGCCGTGCTCGGCACCCCCGCCGACGGCGAGACCGTGAGCGCCGACTCGCTGATCATGGCCCTTCGCGCCGCCTTCAGAGCCGATGCCGCAGCCGACCTCCCGCCGACCGAGTACGTGCTGCACGTCGCCGAGGTCTCGGTCTCGGCCATCGTCGTGGGCGCAACGCTCGACGTCGTGCCCGTCGGGCCGGGTGCGCTGCCGCAGCCGCGCCGGCGCTCGGCGTTCGAGCCGGTGCCGCAGGCGGTGCTCGAACTCGCGGTCGAGCCCGTGGCGCTTCCCGGGCTGCTCTCGGGGGCGCCCGCCGGAGTGCGCGGCCTCGCCGTGCTGACCGGTGGCGACGACCTGCTCGATCGCTTCAGCGCCACGTTCCGCATCGAGCCCGTGACGCCGACGACGGATGCCGCGGCCGCCGCGGCTGCCTAGACGACGCGGTGTGCGCCCGACCGCGGCCGGGCGGTGCACGGCGCACGATCCGGCGAGCCGGAGTCGGGCCGCTCCGTCAGACGCGCGAGCGCCGTCGTCCGTTATCGAAGCGGTATGCACGCGCGGTTCGCCGGAGAGTGCGGGCTCGATACGCTGACGCGAGCGGTTCCCCCGCACGATCTTTCCGATGGAGGAGCCCATGCCGCAGCCCACCCGATTCGCCACCAGGATCGCCGCCATCGGGCTGGCCTCGATCGTCGCCCTCGGTATGGCGGGGTGCGCTCCCGGCGCCGCCGCCGATGAGCCGACGGCTCCGGCCAGTCCATCAGCCGCCGTGACGACCCCGACCCCGACCCCGACGCCCACGCCGGCGGCGGTCGCGATGGATCCCGCCGATGTGACGACCTGGGTGATCACGACCGACGGCATGGGGCCGATCCAGCGGGGAGTCGCATACCCCGAGGTCATCGCCGGCCTGCCGGCGTTCCGGGCCTCCGAGGACTGGTGCCCATGGGTCGTCGGCCTCGCCTCAGACGACGCCGCTCCGCTGACGTTGATCCACCCCGAGGGCGATGAGGCGATCAGCGGGGTGTGGGTCAACGGCCGCCCCGACGAGTCCGGCGCGCTTCCGGCATCGCCGTCGACCGAGGCCGGCATCCGTCTCGGTTCGACCATGGACGAGCTCTCGGCCGCGTATCCCGCACTAGAGACGGTGAACCAGACCGGCCCGGAGTCGTACGGGTACGCCGTCGGCGACGAGACCGCTGGCTACATCGACTTCCTGGTCGAAGACGACCGGGTCGTGCTCATCGGCGTGCAGGAGCGGGCCGGCGTGCCGAAGGAGTTCTGCGGCTGAGCCGACGGGCGAGCCGCACGGTCGCCCTGGGCGAGCAGGAGTCCGGCGAACGCACGACGGCCCGGTCACCAGGGTGACCGGGCCGTTTCGATGCCCCTGTGAGCCGTGCACCCGCGGGCGGACGACTACTTCGCGACGAACGAGAGCCGCCGGTTGGCGAACTCGCCGATGCCGACAGGGCCCATCTCGCGGCCGAAGCCCGAGCGCTTGACGCCGCCGAAGGGCAGCTCGGCCGCTTCGGCGGCGATGGTGTTGACGTGCGTCATGCCCACCTCGAGGCGCGAGGCGACGCGTGCCGCACGGGCCTCGTCGGTCGAGAACACCGAGCCGCCGAGGCCGAGGTCGCAGTCGTTCGCGAGCTCGAGGGCCTCCTGGTCGCTGTGCACGCGGTACACGGTCGCGACCGGGCCGAAGATCTCCTCGCGGTACGACGCCGAGTCGCGCGGTACGCCCGTGAGCACGGCCGGCGAGTAGTACGCGCCGGGGCCGTCGGAGAGCACGCCGCCTGCCACGAGCGTCGCGCCCGCGGCGACCGCCTGCTGCACCTGGGCGTGCACGGTCTCGGCCGCGGCACGTGACGACATCGGCGCGAACTGGCCCTCGCCGAGGTCGAGCTGGTCACCCGGTACGAGACCCTCGGCGAGCTTCGTCAGCTCGGCGACGAACTCGTCGTAGATCTCGTCCATGACGATGAGGCGCTTGTTCGAGTTGCAGACCTGACCGACGTTGTAGACGCGGAAGTCCCACGCGGCCTTCGCCACGGCGGCGACGTCGTCGGAGTCGAGCACGACCATCGGGTCGATGCCGCCGAGCTCGAGCACGCACTTCTTGAGGTGGCGCCCGGCCTGCTCGCCGATGATGGCGCCCGCGCGCTCGGAGCCCGTGAGCGAGACCCCCTGCACGCGCGGGTCGGCGATCATGGTCGCGATCTGGTCGTGAGAGGCGAACACGTTCTGGTAGCCGCCGACCGGCACGCCGGCCTCCTCCATGATCTCCTGGATCGTGAGGGCCGATCGCGCGCAGATGTCGGCGTGCTTCAGGATGATCGTGTTGCCGAGCACGAGGTTCGGCGCCGCGAAGCGGGCCACCTGGTAGTACGGGAAGTTCCACGGCATGACGCCGAGGAGGGCGCCGACCGGCAGCTGCTCGATGATCGCCTTGCCCGCGATGGTCGACGGGATCTCGTGATCGGTGATCAGGCTCGGCCCGTGCACCGCGTAGTACTCGATGATCGAGCGGGCGAACTCGACCTCGTCGAGCGACTCGGCGATGGACTTGCCCATCTCGACCGCGATGAGGCGTGCGAGCTCGTCGCGCCGCTCGTCGAAGAGCTCGGCGACGCGCTTCACGACGGCCGCGCGCTCCTGCACGCTGCGTTCGCGCCATTCGCGGTACGCCGATTCGGCGGCGGCGAGCTTCTGCTCGATCTCGGCGTCGGTCGCCGCTTCGAACGTCTCGACGATCTCGCCGGTCGCGGGGTTCTGCACTCGGTACTTCGACATGTGATGCTCCTCGGTTGTGCTCAGCGCGCTCGGCGCGTTCGGCGCATTCAGCGCGAGATGAAGACCTTGCGCAGCGTCTCGCGCACGGTCCAGATGGTCTGCATGCCCGTCTCGAGCCGCACGACGGAGCCCGGGGCGAGATCGATCGACGGGAGGCTCGGCTCCACGAACTCGACGGTGGCGGAGCCCGCGAGCACCACGAAGACCTCGTCGACCTCGACGTCGCTCATGGCGCCCACCGACATCTCCCAGACGCCGATCTCACCGGCATCCGACTCGTCGAGCGGCCGGTAGGCGGTAGTCGGCGCACCGGCGACGACCTGCTCGGGGGCGACCGGCTCGTGCTCGAGGGCCAGCCCCGCGGCATCCGTCAGCGCGCCCGCGATGAGCCGTAGGCCGCCGGCCTGCTGCCCGCCGCTCACGAGTCGAACCCCAGGCCGAGCGCGTCGAGCGTCTTCAGCAGCACGTTGCGCTTGCCGCGGTTGTGGTCGGCGCGGTCGAGCGACCAGCGCGTCGCGTTGATGCCCATCGCGGCCGCAGGCTCGGGCGGGAACGGCAGCGGGCGCTTGCGCACCATCTCGAGGCGCGTGCGCTCGGTGTCGCGACGCTCGAGCAGGTCGAGCATGGTCTCGGCCGCGAACCGGGTGGAGCCGACGCCGAGTCCCGTGAAGCCCGCCGCGTACGCGACCCGGTGGTCGCGGGCGGTGCCGAAGAACGCCGTGAACTGGGTGCTCGTGTCGATCGCGCCGGCCCATTGGTGGCTGAACTCCAGCCCCTCGAGCTGCGGGAACGTCGTGAAGAAATGGCTCGCGAGCTTCTGCCAGGTCTCGGGCCGGTTCTCGTACTCGCTGCGCACGCGGCGGCCGTAGTGGTAGATGGCGTCGTAGCCGCCGAACAGGATGCGGTTGTCCTTCGAGAGGCGGTAGTAGTGGAACTGGTTCGCCATGTCGCCGATGCCCTGGCGGTCGCTCCAGCCGATGTCGGCCAGCTGCTCGGGCGAGAGCGGGTCGGTCATGAGCACGTAGTCGTAGACCGGCACGGTCATGAGCCTGTTGCGCTTGAGCAGCGACGGGAACACGTTGGTCGCGAGCACCGCGTGCGTCGCGTCGACGCGACCGCCGTCGGTGATGACGCTGACCGCCCCGGTCGAGCCGGGCGTCTCGATGCGCTTCACGGGGGAGTGCTCGAAGATCTCGACGCCGAGCTCCTCGGCGACGCGCGCGAGCTCGGAGGCGAGGCGCGCGGGGTGCACCATCGCGTTGGTGCGCTTCTCCCACACGCCCGCGAGGAACGTGGGCGACTTGACGCTCGCCTGCACGGCCTGCTCGTCGAGGAACACGACGTCGTCGCCCTCGCCCTTCGCCACGGCACCCTCGTGCCACTCGCGCAGCCACTCGACCTGGTGCTCCTCGATCGCGGGCGCGAGCTGGCCCGTGCGCTCGAAGTGGAAGTCCATGCCGAGCTCGGCCTCGGCCGCCTCGATGGCGTCGAGGTTCTCCATGCCGAGGCGGTGCAGCGTCGGCATCTCGTCGGGCCAGCGCGACTCGCCGTTCTCGTCGCCGTGCGTGAGGCTCGCCTCGCAGAATCCGCCGTTGCGGCCGGATGCCGCCCAGCCGACCGACTTGGCCTCGACGAGCACGACGCGAGCGGCCGGGTTGCGGCGCTTCGCGAGCACGGCGCTCCAGAGGCCCGTGTAGCCGCCGCCGACGATCACGAGGTCGGCGACCCTGGTGCCCGCGAGCTTCGGGCGTCGTCCCGTCGCCCCCTCGGGCAGGTCTTCGAGCCAGAAGACGGCGTGGCGGGTAGCGGCGAGCGAGTGCTCGACGATGGATGCGGGAGGTTGACGTCGTTCGAAGACGGTGGTGCCCACGGGGTATCACTCCGATGCGGTTGTGGTCGTTCCATCCTTCCGCGCACCCCACGGGCTGCGCCAGTGGCGGATGTCTCGACATCCGCCTGTGCTCGGACAGGCTGTGCCGTGAGCCCCGAACGGGGCGCATCCGCACGGGCGTCGTAGCAGTACCATGCGAGCGTTGCGGAGCGGTTCGGCCCGGAGCGGGCCGGAGCGACGGCGCCGCGTGAGGGGGTGGGCACCATGAGCGACGTGAAGACGACCGGATGGGTCGGCTGGGGCTGGTTCGCCGGAGCCATGTTGTTGACCGCGGGCATCATCGACCTGATCTACGGTTTCGTCGCGATCTCCGGACCCGACAGCGCCTACTTCGTCGGCGACGATGCCGTGGTGCTGCTCGACATCGCAGGCTGGGGCTGGTGGCACGTGATCTCGGGCGCCGCGCTCATCCTGGTCGCGCTCGCCCTCTTCGGCGGTGCCGCATGGGCGCGCGTGGTCGCGATCATCCTCGCGATCCTGAACGCCGTGGGGCAGATGTTCCTCATCACCGAGCAGCCGTGGCTGTCGCTCGCGCTCATCGCGCTCGACATCCTCGTGATCTACGCGCTCACGGTGCACGGCCGGGAGCTGACGGCGGCCGCGCAGCGCTGATCAGGCGACGCGCCGACGCCTCAGGCGCTCGGCGCGTGCGCCTCGAGGAACTGGAAGACCTCGGTCTGGTCGACGCCGGGGAACGTGCCGGTCGGCAGTGCCGCGAGCAGCGACGTGGGCGTGCGCGCGGCCGGCCACGAGGCATCCGCCCACCGCTCGGCGAGGCCCGACGGCGCCTGGCAGCACGCTGGGTCGGGGCAGCGCGACACCGCGCGGTGCGGCGTCTCGCGCCCGCGGAACCACTTCACGTGCTCGAACGGCACGCCGACCGAGACCGAGTACTCGCCCTCCTTCGCCTTCTCGATGCGGGAGGTGCACCAGAACGTGCCAGAGGAGGTGTCGGTGTACTGATACCACGGGCTGAAGCGGTCCTCGACGTCGAACACGGTGCGGGCCGTCCAGTTGCGGCACATCGTCGTGCCCTCGATCGCGCCGAGCGCGTCGCTCGGGAACCGCACCCGGTCGTTCTCATAGGCCTTGATGATGGTGCCCGACTCGTGCACCTTCGTGAAGTGCACCGGGATGTCGAGGCGCGCCGTCGCGACGTTCGTGAACCGGTGCGCGGCCGTCTCGTACGACACGGCGAACGCGTCGCGGAGGTCTTCCATCGAGATGCGGCGGAGGTTCTTCGCCTCGGTCAGGAACCGCACGGTCGCCTGCTCGGGCAGCAGGATGGCGGCCGTGAGGTAGTTCGTCTCGATGCGCTGGCGGAGGAACTCGGCGTAGTCCTTCGGTTCATGGTGCCCGAGCAGATGGCTCGCGAGCGCCTGGAGGATGGGCGAGCGCGAGTCGCGCGACGGCGACTGCGCGGTCGGCAGGTAGATGCGGCCGTTGCGCTTGTCGGTCACCGAGCGCGTCGAGTGCGGCAGGTCGCCGACGTAGTGCAGCGAGTACCCGAGGTGCGAAGCCATGTCGGCGACGAGCTGGTGAGAGACCGGCCCGCCCGTGTGGCCGACCGCCTCGAGCAGCTCGGAGGCCTTCGCCTCGAGCTCGGGGTAGAAGTTGTCGCGTGCGCGCATCTCGGCGCGGAGCACGCCGTTGGCGCGGCGCGCCTCCTCGGGCGTCGCAGCCCGCTCGCGGTGCAGGCGGTCGATCTCGTTGTGCAGCGCGAGGATGGTCGCGAGGGTCTGGTCGTTCATGGTCTTGGCCACGCGGAACGGCTCGAGCCCGAGCGCCGAGAACACGGGCCCGCGCTGGGCGCGCTCGACGGCGATCTCGAGCGCCGCGCGCTCCGACGGCGCGTCGGGCTTCAGCAGCTCGTCGGCAGTCGTGCCGAGCGCGAGTGCGATGGTGCGCAGCATCGAGAGGCGCGGTTCGCGCTTGCCGTTCTCGATCGCGCTCACCTGCGACGGGGCGCGGTCGATCGCGGCGGCGAGCTCGCCGAGGGTCATGCCGCGTGCAGTGCGGTGCTCGCGGATGCGTCGCCCGAGGGTGAGCGCGTCGACCTCGGGGCCGGGCTCAGCCTCGCCCTCGACGGCGACGCGTCGGGCCTGGGCGGCCGTGCGCGGGTCGAGGGCGGTGGGTCGAGGGCTTCGATCGGCGGTGATCATCTTCCGATGGTCACACGCGCGTGCGGATGCCGCAAACGGAACTCCGTGGAATCTTCTGTTGCATTGCACGGAATCTGCGGCATTCGGCACTGACTGCCCGATCTCGCTCGTGAACTTCATGCCGAGTTCGCTCGACGAGGGGTCGTCAGCACTCGTCGGCGACACGTCTCAGAGGTCTGGCTCTGCATGCCGCGGCGCCGATATGCTCTGGATCAGGACGCCGTCGTTGGCGCCATTGCGGCTGGGGGGCTGGCTCATGGAATACGTGGTCGTCATACTGCAGGCCGTCGTCGTCATCGGCGCGATCGTCATGGGTGTCCGCACCGGCGGGCTCGGGCTCGGGCTCTGGGGCGTGGTGGGCACCGCGATCCTCGTGTTCGGGTTCCACCTGCCGCCCGGCTCGATCCCGATCGACGCGTTCTTCATCATCATCGCGGTCATCACCGCGTCGTCGGCCATGCAGGCCGCCGGCGGCATCGACTACCTCGTGTCGATCGCGTCGAAGATCATCCAGGCGAACCCGAAGCGGCTCACCTACGTCGCGCCCATCGTGGCGTTCGTATTCACGGTGCTCGCCGGAACGTCGAACATCTACTTCGCGCTCATCCCGATCATCTACGAGACCGCGTATCGCAACGGACAGCGTCCGGAGCGCGCGCTCGCCTCGTCGACGGTCACCTCGGCGCTCGGCATCACCGCGAGCCCCGTCTCGGCGGCGATGGCCGCGTACCTCGTGCTGATGGACGGCACCGGCTACGGGCTCCCGCAGATCCTCGCCATCACCATCCCCGCCTCGCTCGTCGCCTGCGTCGCCACCTCGGTGGTGCAGCAGCGCATCGGCAAGGAGCTCGTGAAGGACCCGGTGTTCCGCGCTCGCGTGGAGGCCGGCACGGTCGAGGTGCCGACGGCCCTGCAGGCCGAGTACGCCGTCGCGACCGGGTCCACCACGGCTTCCGTCGCAGGCGGATCGGCGGCCGACCGAGGCGAGGCGCCCACCGCGACCGCGACGGCCGCGAAGCCCGCCAAGCAGGACCGCATCGAGCATCCCGTGCCCAAGGGCGGCGCGACCGCCGCGTGGATCTTCCTCTCCGGCACCTTCCTCATCGTGCTGTTCGGTCTGTTCTCGGGCCTGCGGCCGTCGTTCCCCGACGAGAACGGCGACCTCCAGCCGATCGGCATGGCGACGGTCATCGAGATGGTCATGTTCACGGCCGCGCTCGCGATCATCCTCGTGCGCAAGGTGAAGCCGTCGGTCGTCGTCGAGCAGCCGTTGCTCAAGGCCGGCTTCGTCGCCGCGGTGGCCCTGTTCGGCATCGCGTGGATGGCCGACACGTTCATCAGCGCCAACACCGAGACCATCATCGAGCCCCTCGGGGCCTTCATCGAAGACCGGCCGATCATGCTGGCCGTCGCGCTGTTCCTCGTCGCAGGTCTGACGACCAGCCAGTCGGCGACCACGAACACGCTCGTGCCGATCGCGCTCGCGGCCGGCCTCGCACCGGGCGTGATCACCGCGATGTGGCCGTCGCTCGTCGGCGTCTGGCTGTTCCCCGCGAACGGCTCCCAGATCGCCGCGGTCGAGACCGACCTCACCGGGTCCACGAAGCTCACCCAGGTGCCGGTCTGGCACTCGTTCACCATCCCGATGCTCGTCTCGTGGGTCGCCGTCGTCGGCGCCGGCCTGCTGGTGCAGCTCGTCATCCCGGCCTGACGTGGCGAGGCCGCCCGGCGCGGGCGGTCCGGGTCGCACGGGAGGCCCCACGAGACATCCGCCCACCCAGTCAAGGAGGAACCATGTCCGAGTCCGATGACCTGAACGCGGCAGCAGAGGCGCTGATGCCCGACGTGCTCGAGCGGCACGCGGCGCTCGTGCGCATCCCGTCGGTGGCGTTCCCGGGCTTCGACCCCGCGCCGGTGCACGCGATGGGCCAGGCCGTCGTCGACCTGTTCGCGGATGCCGGGGCCGAGGGGGTTCGCCTGCTCGACGTGCCCGGCGGCTACCCGTGCGTGTACGCCGACCTGCCCGGCCCCGAGGGGTCGCCGACCGTGCTGCTCTACGCGCACTACGACGTGCAGCCGGCGCCCGAGTCGCAGAACTGGTCGAGCGACCCGTGGGAGCCCGTGACCAAGGAGGACGGTCGCATCTACGGTCGCGGGTCGGCCGACGACAAGTCGGGGCTCGCGATCCACTACGGCACGCTCAAGCTGCTCGGTCCCGACCGTCCGTGCCGCGTGAAGATCCTGGTCGAGGGCGAGGAGGAGACGATCTCGCACCTCGAGCCCTTCGTCGAGGCCAACCCCGAGCTGTTCGCGGCCGATGCGTTCGTGATCGGCGACATCGGCGGGCAGGCCGTCGGCCGACCGGGTCTCACCACCGCGCTGCGAGGGGATGTCGCGTGCACGGTCACGGTGCGCACACTCGAGTTCCCCGTGCACTCGGGCGAGTTCGGCGGCGCGGCGCCCGATGCCATGACGGCGATGATCCGCATCCTCGACTCGTTGCACGACGAGCACGGCGACACCGTGATCCCCGGCGTGCCGAGCGGAACCTGGGACGGCGCTGACATGGACGAGGACGTCTACCGCGGCGGCTCGGCGATCCTGCCGGGCGTCGACTTCCTCGGCACCGGTTCGCTCTCGGACCGCATCTGGGCGAAGCCGTCGGTGACGGTGCTCGGCATGGACCTGCCGAGCACCGTCGAGGCGTCGAACGTGCTGTTGCCCGAGGTGAAGGCCAAGCTCTCGATGCGCATCGTGCCCGGCGTCGACGCCGAGGAGCAGCTGAACCTGCTCATGGACTTCCTGCGCGCGAACCGGCCGTGGAACTGCGAGGTCACCGTCGAGAAGGTCAAGACCGGGTACCCGTTCCACGTCGACGAGTCGCACCCCGCGATCGTGGCCGGCGAGGACGCCCTCACCGAGGCCTACGGCGTGCAGGTCGAGAAGATCGGCAGCGGGGCGTCGATCCCGCTCGTCGCGTCGTTGAAGAAGGTGTCGCCCGACGCGGCGATCCTGTTGTGGGGCGCGGAGGACACCGCCCAGTCGCGCATCCACGCGTCCGACGAGTCGGTCGACCCCGGCGAGATCCAGCGCATGATCGCGGCGCAGGTCGGGTTCATCCGCAAGTTCGTCGCGGCCGAGGGGTAGGCGACCCCGAGCAGGGCGAGCGGATGCCGCAGGCGCGCGCCCGCGGCATCCGCTCGTCGTCGCAGCTGTGCGCTCAGGCGCTCGCCGCTGCGGTCTCGCCGAGCTGCGCCAGGTAGTGCACGTTCGTCATGATGCCGAGCACGTTGCCGAACGGGTCGACGACCGAGGCGGTGACGAAGCCGGGGCCGTGCTCGGTGATCGGCAGCAGCGGGGTGGCGCCGAGATCGAGCAGCCGGGCCAGCGAGCCCTCGAGGTCGTCGACGTGCCAGTGCACGAGCGGTCCGGCCGCGCGGCCGTCGACGGTCGTCGGGGCGAGCGTCTCGGGGGCGAAGCGGCGGTCGATGAAGCCGAGCTCCTGCTGGTGGTCGCCGATGCGGAACTCGACGTAGGCGGTGCGGCCGTCGGGCCCCTCGCGGTGGAAGTACGGCTCGATGCCGAGCACCTCGGTGTACCAGGCCGCCGCGGCGGCTGGGTCTTCGACGTACTGGTTGACGGTGGCGATGCCTCGAAGCATGGGAGTCTCCCTCGGTGTCGAGCGACCCGGTGCCGCCCTGGTGATTCCATATTGCGCCCGATAAGTGCTCACCTTCTGACTACTTTTCTGACGACAATGGAAGTATGCGCGCAGATCGCCTCGTGGCCACCCTCCTCCTCATGCAGGCGAGGGGTCGGGTGACTGCGGCCGAGCTCGCGGAGGAGCTCGAGATCTCGGTCGCCACGGCCCGCCGCGACCTCGAGGCGCTCTCGGCCGCGGGCATCCCGGTCTATCCGCAGGCCGGGCGCGGCGGCGGGTGGCAGCTCCTCGGCGAGGGGCGCACCGACCTCAGCGGCTTCACCGCGTCGGAGGCGCGCGCCCTGTTCCTCACGCTCGGCCCGCGGGCCGGCGAGAGCGAGGCCGCACGCTCGGCGCTCCGCAAGGTCATGCGCGCTCTGCCCGAGACGTTCCGCGCCCAGGCCGAGGCGGCGGCCGATGCGGTCGTGGTCGAGGCGGGCGGCTGGGGCGCGTCAGCCGTGCGGCCGGCGGCGGTCTCCGTGCTCCAGGGCGCCGTGGTCGAGCGCAGCGTGGTGCGCTTCGACTACGCGGCGTGGGGCAAGCCCGCCCGTTCGCGCACGGTGCGGCCGCTCGGGCTCGTCGACAAGGGCGGCACCTGGTACCTCGTGGCCGCTCCGGAGCCGGATGCCGTGGGCGGTCGCCCCGGGCGAGGGCCGACGGATGCTGCGGGCGGTCGCCCCGAGGCGGGTACGACGGTTGCCGAGGCCGGTGGCGGCACCGCCGGACGGCCGCCCGCGGCATCCGCAACCGCCATGCGCAGTTACCGACTCGATCGCATGACGCACGTGGAACCGCTCGAGGAGGTGTTCGAGCCGCCGCCGGGGTTCGATCTCGACGCGGCGTGGGCCGCCGTGAGTGCCGAGGTCGGCCGGGCGCGCACCCGTGCCACCGCGCTGGTGCGGGTGAGTCCCGATGCGATCGAAGGTTTCCGGGGCTGGGTGGGCGGCACCGAACTCGTCGCCGACGCGACCGCCGACGACGTCGGCCGTGTGCTCGTGCGCGTCACCGCACCGAGCGACGATGCGCTCGCGCGACGGCTCGTCGCGTGGGTCGACGGCGCCGAGGTGGTCGAACCGGCCGCGGTGCGCGACCGGCTCGCGGCGATCGGCGCCCGACTCGTCGAGACGTACCCGGGCGCGACTCAGGCGGTCGTCGAACCCAGCAGTTCGTCGACGCCCACGACCTCGGCGTAACTGTCGCCGAGCGCCGCCATGAACGACGCGTGCACCTGGGCGGCCGGCACGACCTGACCGCCGAACTCGAGGTCGGGTGCGGCGCAGGCGTCGTGGGCGACCGTCACCCGGTATCCGAGGTCGCTCGCGGCGCGGACGGTCGCGTCGACGCACATGCTCGACATCATGCCGACGATGACGAGTCCGTCGGAGTCGGCGCCGGCCTCTCGCAGGCGAGCGTCGAGGTCGGTGCCGAGGAACGAGTTGGGGTTCGCCTTGACGACGACGGGCTCGCCTTCGACCGGGGCGACGAGCGGGTGGATCTCGACGCCGGGAGTGCCCGGAGCGAAGAACGTCGCATCGGGCGCGTCCCACACGTGCTGGATGTGGATCACGGGCTGGCCGTCTTCGCGGTGCGACGCGAGCAGGCGGGCCGCCGCAGCGGCCGCGGCCTCGGGGCCGACGAGCGGGAACGCGCCGCCCGGGAAGTAGTCGTTCTGGATGTCGATGATCACGAGTGTCCGGGTCACGCGGGCCACGCTAGTCCACCGATGGGGATGCGCGGCGCTGGATGCCTGTCCGATTCGTCCGAGCCGCCCCTAGGCTTGCGACACCACGACCGAGCGGAGGGCGCCGTGACCGAGTCCGACATCGAGCACCGCCTCAGCCGATGGCAGCGAACGACGGTCTCCGACGGCACCCTCGCCTACGAATGCCTCGAGCGCGGTGACGGTCCGGGGGTGATCCTGCTGCCCGAGATCCCGGGCATCATGCCGAGCACGCTCGAGCTCGGCGAACTGCTCGTCGAAGCCGGCTTCACGGTCGTCATGCCGTCGCTGTTCGGCGTGCCCGGCAGGAGGCCGAACCCGCTGAACCAGGCCGGGGCCCTCGCCCGGCTCTGCGTGCTGAAGGAGTTCCGGGCATTGTCGAAAGACCTGCGCGGGCCGGTCACCGACTTCCTCCGGCTCGTCGCCGCCGATCTCGCCGGCCGCACAGCGGGTCGGGGTGTCGGCATCATCGGCATGTGCTTCAGCGGCGGCTTCGCGATCGCGACCGCGGTGACGACCGACGACATCGCGGCAACCGTCGTGAGCCAGCCCGCGGCGCCGTTCCCGATCGCGCCGTCGCGCGCGAGGAGCATCGGCGTTCCGGCGGCGGAGCTCGAGCGGTACGCCGCGTCGCGCACGGGCGAGCAGCCCTGCGTGATCGGGCTCCGGTTCAGCCGCGACCGCACCTCGGGCGACGCCAGGATGGCGACGCTCGAAGCGCATCTCGGCCGAGAGGTGCGGGTCGTCCGCATCCCGTCGGGCCGCGACGCCCGCGACGGAACTCCTCGGGGCGCGCACTCCGTGCTCACGGGCGGCGTGCGCGAGGACCCGCCGAACGAGGCGTTCCACGAGCGGGCGCGCGTCATCGCGTTCCTGCAGGAGCGGCTCGCGCCGGCGGAGTCGACCGCGGAACCCGAGCCCTGACCACGCCAGGCGGTCGCCCGATCAGGCGCCGGATGCCGCGTAGACGCGTTCGCCCTCGACGAAGGTCTGCAGCACGCGCGTCGCCCCGATCTCCGACGACGGACCGGCGAACGGATCGCGGTCGAGCACGACGAGGTCGGCGTACTTGCCCACCTCGATCGTGCCGGTGACGTCGTCGAGGTGGTTCACGTAGGCCGAGCCGGCGGTGTACGCGGTGAGCGAGGTCGCGAGGTCGATCGACTGCTCGGGCAGGAACGCGTCGTACGCTCCCTCCTCGTAGCCGGGCGCCGAGACGCGGTTCACCGCGACGTGGATCGCCGCCATCGGGTTCGGCGTCGAAACCGACCAGTCGCTGCCCGCCGCGAGCACGGCGCCCGACCGCTGCAGGTCGCCGAACGGGTACTGCCAGGCGTCGCGCGGCGAGCCGAGGAACGGCAGCGTCAGGTCGACCATCTGCGGTTCGAGCGCCGCCCAGAGCGACTGCATGTTCGCGACGACGTCGAGGTCGCGGAACCGCGGGATGTCCTCGGGGTGCACGACCTGGATGTGGGCGATGTGGTGCCGGTGGTCGCTGCGGCCGTTGGCGGAGATCGCGTGCTCGACGGCGTCGAGGCACTCGCGCACGGCCCGGTCGCCGATGGCGTGGAAGTGCAGCTGGAACCCGAGCGCGTCGAGTTCGGCGGCAGCCCGCACGAGCACGTCGGGCTCGACGAACGAGATGCCCGAATTGTCGGTGAAGTGTCCGTGGCCGTCGCAGTACGGCTCGAGCATCGAGGCGGTGAAGTTCTCGGCCACGCCGTCCTGCATGACCTTGATGCTCGTCGCCGCGAAGCGCCCGCCGCGGTAGGCCTCGCGCTTGGCGACGAGGTCGGGGATCTGCTCGACGCCGCGCAGGCGGTCCCACCAGATCGCGCCGACCACGCGGCCGGTCAGCTTGCCGGCCTCCGCCGCCGCGACGTAGGCGGGGCCGGGGTCGCCCGCGTCGCCGTAGCTGCCGACGATCGCGTCCTGCCATGCGGTGATGCCGTACGAGTGCAGGTACTCCTGCCCGAGCAGCAGCGCCTGCATGAGCTCGTCGTCGGTGGTGCGCGGCAGCATCGTGTTGACCAGGCCCATGGCGCCCTCGTGCAGGGTGCCGGAGGGCTCGCCGGAGGCATCGCGTTCGATGCGGCCGTCGCTCGGATCGGGAGTGTGGCGGTCGATGCCGGCCAGGCGCAGGGCGGCCGAGTTGACCCAGGCGCCGTGCCCGTCGCGGTTCGGCAGGAACGCCGGGCGGTCGGGCACCACGGTGTCGAGGTCGGCGGCGGTCGGCGTGCCGCCGGGGAAGGCCGACATCGACCAGCCGCCGCCGAGCACCCACTCCGCGTCGGGGTTCGCCTCCGCGTAGGCGCGGAGCGCGTCGAGGTACTCCTCGCGCGTGGCGAGTTCGGCGAGGTTGCAGCGCATGAGGTCGAGGCCGCCCCACACCGGGTGCACGTGCGCGTCCTGGAACCCCGGCACCAGCATGCGGCCCGCGAGGTCGACGTGCTCGGTGTCGGGGCCGATGAGCTCCAGCACCTCGTCGTGGCCGACGGCGACGATGCGCCCGCCGGTCACCGCGACGGCCGTCGCGCGCGTGCGCTGCGTGGTCGCGGTGAACACGGGGCCGCCGGAGAAGACGAGGTCGGCGTGGGTCATGAGGGCTCCTTTCGCGGTCGCAGCAGGGTGCGGCCGCGGCATCCGGGATCTGCGAATCGTCGAGGTGACTTGGCGGTCAGACGGTCGGGCGAGGCGACTCCGGTGGGAGCCGCCTGCTGCCGTCGGCTCAGCCGCCGCCCATGGTTCGCGCGATGTCGGCGGCCGAATCGCCCGCGCGCCGCAGCACGTACGCCACGAGTCCGAGCGCGATGAGCGTGAGCACGAGCATGATCGTCGACACCGCCGCGATCTCGGGGCGGAGGCCGCTGCGCAGCGCGCTCAGCACGTAGACCGGCCACGGCGTCGAGCCGGAGACCGACACGAACGCGGCTATGACCGTGTTGTCGAGGCTGAGCGTGAACGACAGCAGGAAGCCGGCGAGCACGGCCGGCATGGCGAGCGGCAGCGTGACCTTGCGGAACGTGCGCGACGGCGTCGCGTAGAGGTCGCCCGACGCCTCCTCGAGGTTGGCCTCCTGGCCCACGAGGCGCGCGCGCACCAGGTACGACACGACCGCCACCGAGAAGAGCGAGTGGCCGATGACGAGGCGCACGATGCCGTCGTTGAAGATCGACATGCCGAGGTCCTGACCGAGGAACACCATCCACGGCAGCAGTGCGACCGCGTCGACGATCTCGGGCGTCACCGACACGAGCAGCAGCAGCCCGAGGAACCACCACACCCACTTGCCCGGATGCCGCGCCATCGCGATGCCCGCGAGGGTGCCGAGCGCGGTGGCGACGAGGGCCGCGATGAAGCCCGTCTGCACCGACATCCACACGGCGTCGCGGATCGCCGGCTTCGCCAGCAGCGCGAGGAACGAGTCGAACCCGAAGTGGTCCCACGAGACGAGCAGGCGCCCCACGTTGAACGACGACACGATGATCACGAGGATCGGCGCGAAGAGGAAGACGAGCACGAGCACGCCCCACACGCCGAACGCGACATCCGACCACGACTTGCGCTGGCGGCGGGTCAGCTGATCGGTCATGCGACGACCTCTTCCTTGCGAACGGGGGCGGATGCCGCGGGCGCGGCGGACTGGCCCGGCCCGGCCGTGGCGTCGGCCCCGATGACCAGGCGGTTGCGGGCGCGGAACGGCAGCGTCACGAGCCAGACGATGCCCACTCCGATCGCGGCGCTCAGCAGGATCACGAAGATGAGCACGACCGCCATAGCCGACCCCAGGGCCCAGTTCTGCGCGGTCTGGAACTGGCTGGCCACGAGCTGGCCGACCATGTTGCCCTTCGCGCCGCCCAGCACGGTCGCCGTGATGTAGTCGCCCATCAGCGGGATGTACACGAGCAGCACGCCCGCGATGATGCCGGGTCGGGCGAGCGGCAAGGTGATGCGGAAGAAGGTCGTCCACTTGCCGGCGCCCAGGTCCTTCGAGGCCTCGCGCAGCGGGCCGTTCACCCGGTCGAACGCCACGAAGAGCGGCAGGATCATGAGCGGCAGGTAGTTGTAGACCACGCCGAGCAGCACGGCCCCGCGCGTGTTCAGGATCGCCAGGGGCTCGAACCCCACCGCCTGCAGCGCCGACGACAGCCAACCGTCGGGCGAGAGGATGACCTGCCAGCCGATCGTGCGCACGAGGAAGTTCGTCCAGAAGGGCACCATCACGAGCGCGACGAGGAGGCCGCGCTTCGACGGCGGAGCCTTCACGGCCATCCAGTACGCGACCGGGAGTCCGATGACGAAGCACAGCGCGGTGCCGACGATGCCGACCCAGAGGGTGTTCTGGAAGGTCGCGAAGAACGTGGGGTCGAGCACCTCGGCGTAGCGGTCGAACGAGAGCCGGTCGGTGGCCTGCGTCGCGAAGATGCTCGGCTTGTAGCCGAAGCTGAACCACACGACCATCGCGACGGGCGCGATGAAGAAGATCGTCAGCCATGCCCACGCGGGCAGAGCGAGGAGGAACCCCGGGGATCGTCTACGCACCAGCGGCCGCCTTCATCCTGTTCCAGATCTGCACGATGCGCTCCTGCGCCTCGGTGAGCTCGCCCTCGTGCATCGTCGCCAGCTGCTCCGGCGTGAAGAAGACGAGGTCGAGCATCGGCAGCCCGGCGTCGGCGGCCGCCTGCTCGGCGTCCTTCGCACCCGTGTGGTAGCCGATGTAGTCGAGCTCGTCGAGCGAGTTCTGCGGTTCGAGCACGTAGTTGATGAACGCGTGCGCCGCCTCGGGGTGGGGTGCGCCGGCGGGGATCGCCCAGTTGTCCATCCAGAGCTCGGTCGCGGGGGAGCCGAGCACGAACTTCCAGCGGTCGGGATCGGGGCTCTCGAGGATGCCCAGTCGCGCGTCCCCGTTGTAGGACTGCATGAGCATCTGCGTCGCCTGGGGGATGGCGCCGCCGCCGGGGTATGGGTCGAACGCCGAGATGTGCGGTGCGAGCTCCTCGACGAGGAACTTCTCGGCCGCGTCGAGGTCCTGCTCGTCGGTCGTGTTCCACGGGATGCCGTTGGCCCAGAAGTAGAGGCCCGTGAGCTCGGCGGGGTCGTCGAGCACCGACGTCCTGCCGCTCGCCTCGTTCTGCGCCGCGTCGATGAAGTCGTTCCAGTCCTTGAGCTCCCGGTCGATGAGCGTCACGTCGTAGACGAACCCGGTCGTGCCCCACGCCTTGCAGATCGAGTACTCGTTGTCGGGATCCCACGCGCGACCGAGGAACGCGGGGTCGACGTACCGGATGTTCGGAATCAGGTCGCGGTTGAGCTTCGACAGCAGCCCGTGCTCGGCCATCTGTGCGATGAACGTGCCGGTGGGCACGACGATGTCGTAGCCGCTCGTGCCTCGCGCGCCCACGAGCTTCGCGACCATCTCCTCGTTGGAGTTGAAAGCGCTGAGCGAGACCTTCGGGCCGAGCTCGTCGGCGAACTGGTCGAGCACGTTCGGCGCGTCGTAGTCGCCCCACGTGTAGATCGACAGGCGGTCTTCGAGCGGGCCGCCCGACGCCTGGGTCGTCGAGGCGGCGCTGCGCGGCGCGCACCCGGCCAGGGCGGCGGTCACGCCGGCCGAGCCGGCCGTCGCGGCGGCGAAGCTCAGGAAGCGGCGGCGCGTGAGCTCGCGCCGGATCGTCTTGGCCGCGCCGGTGGGCGCGAGGATGCGGATGTCGGGTTCGGAAGCCATCGGGGTGCTCCTGATCGGGTTCAGGCCGTGGGCGGGGCGACGTAGCCGCCGGCGCTCGCCGCGTCGTCGGAGGGGAACAGCTGCACGCTCTCGGCGCGCCACGAGCACACGACGGCGTCGCCGACGACGAGCTGGGGCGCCTCGGGAGACGGGCGGCGGGCGATGAGGCTCTGGTCGTCGCCGAGCTGCACGAGGTACTGCATCGTCTCGCCCTGGTGCGAGACGCCGATCAGGGTGCCGCGTGCGGTGTTCACGGCATCGGATGCCGCGGCCGGGTCGTCTGCGGCGATCGACACGAACTCGGGGCGCACGGCGGCCTGGCCCGTGGTGCCCTCCTGCAGGGTGGCCGACGCCGCGCGCACCCGGGCGTGCGGTGCGTCGACCGCGGAGCCGCCGTCGACGACGGTGCCGCGGAAGAAGTTCTGCTGGCCGACGAACGCCGCGACGTAGGCCGAGGCCGGTCGTGCGTACACCGTGTCGGCGTCGGCGAGCTGCTCGATGCGGCCGCTGCGCATGATCGCGATGCGGTCGCTCATCGACAGCGCCTCGCCCTGATCGTGCGTGACGAAGACGAACGTGATGCCGAGGCGGGACTGCAGGAGCTTCAGCTCGAGCTGCATCTCCTCGCGGAGCTGGCGGTCGAGGGCGCCGAGCGGTTCGTCGAGCAGCAGCACCGAGGGGCGGTTCACGAGTGCGCGGGCGAGCGCGACGCGCTGCTGCTGGCCGCCCGAGAGCTGGGTGGGCTTGCGGTCGGCGAAGCCGCGCATCTGCGCGAGGTCGAGCGCGTCGATCACGCGCTGGCGGATCTCGGACTTGGGCGTGCGCTTCTGCTGCAGGCCGTAGGCCACGTTCTCGGCCACCGACATGTGCGGGAACAGCGCGTACGCCTGGAAGACGGTGTTCACGTCGCGGCGATACGGGGCAGGTCGAGCACCGAGCGCCCGGACACGCGGATGTCGCCGGCATCGGGATGCTCGAAGCCGGCGATCATGCGCAGCGTCGTCGTCTTGCCGCAGCCCGACGGCCCGAGCAGCGAGATGAACTCGCCGGGCTCGATGGTCAGCGACAGGTCGTCGACCGCGCGGGCGTCGCCGTAGTGCTTCGTGACGCCCTCGAGCACGACGGCGCCGGCGTGCTCGTCGCGGGGCGCAGTGGCCGCGCCCGTGCTCGGGGTCTCGGCCTGGCCGGCCGCGGTCGTCGTCGTGCTCACCAATGGGCCTCCGGTCTCGGGTCGCTGCGTCGCGTCCGGCCATTCAATGCCTGTCGGACGTGCAGTGCAAGGCGACCGCCGGGAACGAGACAGACCATCGTGAGGCGATGCCGGGGCCCGACAGTCCGTCCGGTCGGTCGGTCGGGCCACGCCGGGCGCGGGTCAGGCGCGGGTCAGGCGAACGCGAAGACGGGCGGGAACACCACCACGAGCACGGCCGACCAGGCGAGGTAGACGGGCAGGTACCCCGTCTGCCAGCGCTCGAGGCGGTCGAACGGCTCGCGACCGCGGAGGAACCCGAGTTGCAGCCAGGCCGCCCAGGCGAGGTTCACCAGCAGGATCAGGTTGAGCCCGAGCGAGGCCGTCTTGTTCGGACTGAAGCCGAACTCGCCCGTGCGCCCGACCATCGCGACGAGCACGAACAGGTCGACCAGCAGGGCCGCGACGAGCATCACGAGCTGGATGCGCTCGAACCAGCCGGGGCGCTGCAACGGGTCGCGCGACGAGTACGAGTACACGAGCAGCCCGAGCACGACGACGAGCACCAGGTCGAAGGCGATGAGCAGCTCCCGCTCGGCATCGACGATGTTCCACTGCACGACCGCGGCCACGACGAGGGCGATGAGCATGATCGTGAAGAGCGGGGTGAAGACCTTCGTGAGCACGGGTGCGATGTTCTCGATGACGCGCTGCTTCGCATCGACCAACCACGCGGCGACGAGCACGGCCCCGGGAACGGCGCACGGCAGCACCCAGTCGTTGAAGAACCATGCGACATCGACGCCGATCGTGCTGAAGACGCCGATCGTGAGCGCCGACAGCGCCCCGCCGACGAGCGCGATGAGCACGTAGTACACGAGCCACTCGCCGCTGAAGCGCACGAAGTCCATGCGCCCGGAGCTGTTGCGCCACCCCCGCCCCACGTACGCCAGCCCGGTGACCAGCCACAACCCGACGGCCGCGGCGATCGAGGCGATGAGCTCGGTGTCGGTCGGCGGGACGCCGAACACCATCGTGTCGCCCGGGTCGCCCCAGAGGTAGACGTTGAGCAGTACCGCCACGACCGCGAAGGCGCCGACCACCGCCAGCACCGGCCCGCGCGGCGGGCGATGCCGCCAGACGAACCACGCGGCGAGGAACGGGAGCACCAGCACCGAGAGGTTCCTGAGGAAGAAGACGGGGTCGGCGCCGAGGAGCCCCGCGACCTTGACGGCGGCCCCGGCGCCCACGCCGAGCGCGAGCGCGACGGCGAGCCCGTTCGCGCGCCTCCAGAACGGCGCGCGGCCGCCCGCGGCATCCGATGCTCCAGCGAGTGCGGATGCCGGGGCCGACGTGTCGTCGAGCACGAGCTGCTTCCACAGCCGCTCGGAGTGCTCGCGGGCGTACTCGCGAGAGAGGCGGTCGGTCGCGCCGAGGCGCTTGACCGCGACGAGGAACGCCTCGTCGGGCGTGAGTCCGGCGTCGACGAAGTGGTCGACGGAATCGAGCAGGTGGCTCTCGAGCTCGTCGAGGTCGGCCGTCGTCACGGCGTCGTGCCGCGACATCCACCCCCTCCAGGAGGCGACGAGCGCATCGAGGCCGACCGGCACGCCGGAGGTCTGCTCGGCCATGCTCAGACCGCCCCGAGGGCGAGGCGCATGCGGGGGCCGCCGTCGTCGGGCCAGACCTTGCTCAGCACGTCGGCCATCAGGGCCCACTGGCTGCGGTGCTCCGCGAGCGCGCCCGACCCCTGCTCGGTGAGTCGGTAGTGCTTGCGCGGCCGGCCCGTGCCGGACTGCCGCCACTCGGACTGCACGTGCCCGACCCGTTCGAGCCGGTGCAGCAGCGGGTAGAGCATGCCGTCGCTCCACTCGAGCTCGCCGCCCGAGAGCGCGGTGATGCGCTGGAGGATCGCGTAGCCGTACGACTCGCCCTCGGCGAGGATGCCGAGCACGACCGGGGTCGCGGCCGCCGCGACGAGGTCTTTGCCGATGCGCATGGTGCACCCGTCTCGTCTTGTACCTTGCAGCTCAAGGTATCTGGATCAGCAATATACCTCGCACTGCAAGGTATCGCCACTCGAGGAGTGACTTGTCTCCATCGAGATGCCGCTTCTCGTCGCATCCGGGGGCTTGAGCGCGACGAAAGCTGTCATCTCGACGGGTGACGGCTCGTCCTCCACACTGCGGACGCGCGAGGGCCGTCGGCTCGCGAGCGCTGGTCTGCGGTCGCAGCGCTGAGGCACCGCGACGATTCGCTGGTGACCCGACCGACGCCGCTTCCACGCCGATTCGAAGGCGTGCCGTTCGCCACCTCCGACGCGATCGCCGCGGGGGTGACGCCCCGCCGGCTCCGCTCCGTCACATTGGCGTCGCCCCATCGTGGTGTCCGGGTCGATGCGCGGCACCTCCGCGATCTGCGCGAGCGATGTTCGGCGCTCGCGGTGGTCATGACCGATGCCCATGCCTTCACCGGTCCGACCGCAGCCGGGCTCCTCGGCCTGCCGTTGCCGTTCGCGCTCGAACGCGATCCACGACTCCACGTGGTCGTGCTCGACGGCACGCGGGCGCCGCGGCGGCGCGGGGTGATCGCGGGCCGCAGTTCGGCGAGGCCGATCCTGGTCGGCGTCGCGGGCGTGCGCAGCGCCCTGCTGACGTCTCCGGCCGACACCTGGTGCTCGCTCGCGGTGCACGTGGGCCTCGACGACCTCATCGCGGCCGGCGATCGCCTGCTCGGCCTCCCGGCGCCGCTCGCAGGCGAGCACGCGATCGACGAGGCGATCTCGCGCCACGGGTCGAGGCGGGGTGCGCGTCGCCTCGCTGAGGCGCGGCTGGCGATGCGGGCGAACGTGTACTCGCCTCGCGAGACGTTCACGCGTCTCGCGCTCACCCGTGCAGGACTGCCCGAGCCCGAGCCGAACGGCATGATCGTGCTGCGTTCGGGCCGTCGCACTCGCGGCGACCTGGTGTTCCGAGCGTGCAAGGTGCTGGTCGAGTACGAGGGCGAGCAGCACCTCTTCGACGTCGACCAGTGGGCGACGGATGTCGGGAGGCTCAACGATCTCATCGACGACGGATGGTGGGTGATCCGGGTTACGAAACGGATGCCGCGTGCCGAAGTCGTGGCGCGCACTCGTCGTGCGCTCGTGGATCGTGGGTGGCGCGGGCCTGGCCGAACACCGAGATGACACCTCTGGTCGCCGCACCGCGCTCAGCGCCGGCGACTCGTGTCATCTCGAGGCAGAGGCCTGCCAGATGGCGGGACCCAAGCGCGCGCGATCCAGAAGATTCCGCGGCGCAGAAATACCGCGGAAGTTCACCCCCCGAATCGTCGGTTGGGGTGCTGCGGGCGGCCGCAGAGTGGATGCACAGCCACCCCGGACGGCGTCGAGCAGACGCCGGAAGGGTCGCAGGAGACATCCGCCAGGAGGCCTCTGCCACAGATCTCCGGCCGCCGCACGCCTGCGGGTCGGACCGCACCGAAGGAGCACGACGATGAGCACCAACCGCCCCGGCGACCAGACCCAGACCGCAGCAGAGCTCCAGCTCGAGTGGGACGCCAACCCCCGCTGGGAGGGCGTCAAGCGCGACTACACCGCCGAAGACGTCATCGCCCTCCGCGGCCCGGTGCGCGAGGAGCGCACGCTCGCCAAGCGCGGCGCCGAGCGCCTGTGGGACGACATCCAGCAGAACACGGGCACCGCGTTCGAGCGCATGGAGAACCCGGAGTGGTCGGCCGCGCTCGGCGCCCTGACCGGCAACCAGGCCGTGCAGCAGGTGCGCGCGGGCCTCAAGGCCATCTACCTCTCGGGCTGGCAGGTCGCCGCCGACGCCAACCTCAGCGGCCAGACCTACCCCGACCAGTCGCTGTACCCCGCGAACTCGGTTCCGGCGGTCGTGCGCCGCATCAACAACGCGCTGCTGCGCGCCGGCCAGATCGAGCAGGGCACCGACGACCGCGACTGGATGGCCCCCATCGTCGCCGACGCCGAGGCCGGCTTCGGCGGCCCGCTGAACGCCTACGAGCTCATGCACCAGATGATCGAGGCTGGCGCGGCCGGCGTGCACTGGGAGGACCAGCTCGCGAGCGAGAAGAAGTGCGGCCACATGGGCGGCAAGGTGCTGATCCCGACCTCGCAGCACATCCGCACGATCAACGCGGCCCGTCTGGCGGCGGATGTCGCCGGTGTGCCGTCGATCATCATCGCCCGCACCGACGCACTCGCCGCGACCCTCCTCACGAGCGACCACGACGAGCGCGACAAGCCCTTCGTCACGGGCGAGCGCACCGCCGAGGGCTTCTACAACGTGCAGAACGGCATCGAGCCGGTCATCGCCCGAGGCCTCGCCTACGCCGAGTACGCCGACCTGCTCTGGGTCGAGTCGGCCGAGCCCGACCTCGACCTCGCGCGTCGCTTCGCCGAGGCCGTGCACGCGAAGTTCCCCGGCAAGCGCCTGAGCTACAACTGCTCGCCGAGCTTCAACTGGAAGCGCCACCTCGACGACGACCAGATCGCGAAGTTCCAGCGCGAGCTCGCGTCGATGGGCTACGCGTTCCAGTTCATCACCCTCGCCGGCTTCCACTCCCTGAACCACGGCATGTTCACGCTCGCCAAGGACTACAACGAGCGTCACATGTCGGCCTACGTCGAGCTCCAGGAGGCGGAATTCGCCTCGGAGGCATCCGGATACACCGCCACGCGCCACCAGCGCGAGGTCGGCACCGGCTACTTCGACCAGATCGCCACGGCGCTGAACCCCAACAGCGCGACCCTCGCCCTCGTCGGATCGACCGAGGAAGAACAGTTCGCCCACTGACCTCTTCGAACATTCGAAGGAGACCATCATGAACACCACGCCCACCATGACCCTCGAGCGCGATCGAACGGATGCCCCGTCCGCCCGCCTCCCCGAGCCGAAGCCCGCGACCGGCAGCTTCCAGACCGTCGAGCCCCGCATCGAGCTGGCGACGACGGGCGCGGAGCGCGCGGCATCCGTCGACCGTGCCGACGAGATCCTCACGCCGGAGGCGCTCGCGTTCCTCGCCGCACTGCACGACCGCTTCGCCGGCACCCGCCACGAGCTGCTCGCCGAGCGCCTGCAGACCCGGGTCGATGCCGCGAACGGCCGCGACCCGAAGTTCCTGCCCGAGACCGAGTGGATCCGCGATGACGCCTCCTGGCGCGTCGCGGGCCCGGGCCCCGGCCTCGAGGACCGTCGCGTCGAGATCACCGGCCCGACCGACCGCAAGATGGCCATCAACGCGCTGAACTCGGGCGCGAAGGTCTGGCTCGCCGACCAGGAGGACGCCACGAGCCCCACCTGGGAGAACGTCATCGGCGGCCAGGTCACGCTCTTCGACTTCCTGCGCGGCGACCTCGCGTACACGAGCCCCGAGGGCAAGGAGTACCGGGTCACGGCGTCGGAGACCCCGACGATCGTGATGCGGCCGCGTGGCTGGCACCTCGTCGAGAAGCACCTGACGTTCCACGACCGGGCTGGGCGGGCCATGCACGCCTCTGGCTCGCTCGTCGACTTCGGCCTGTACTTCTTCCACAACGCGCAGGCGCTCATCGCCGCCGGCCGGGGCCCGTACTTCTACCTGCCGAAGCTCGAGTCGCACCGCGAGGCGAAGCTCTGGAACGACATCTTCGTCTTCGCGCAGCAGGCGCTCGGCATCCCGCGGGGCACGATCCGCGCGACCGTGCTCATCGAGACGATCCAGGCCGCGTTCCAGATGGACGAGATCCTCTACGAGCTGCGCGACCACTGCGCCGGCCTCAACGCGGGCCGCTGGGACTACATCTTCTCGATCGTGAAGACGTTCCGTTCGCGGGGTCGTCGCTGGGTCTTCCCCGACCGCAGGCAGATCACGATGACGGTGCCGTTCATGCGGGCGTACACCGAGCTGCTCGTGCAGACGTGCCACAAGCGCGGTGCACATGCCATCGGCGGCATGAGCGCGTTCATCCCGAACCGCCGCGACCCCGAGGTCACCGAGCGCGCGCTCGCCGCGGTGTCGGCCGACAAGCGCCGCGAGGCCGGCGACGGCTTCGACGGCACGTGGGTCGCGCACCCCGACCTGATCCCGACGGCTCGCGCCGAGTTCGACGCCGTGCTCGGCGACCGGCCGAACCAGGTCGAGCGCCTCCGCGACGACGTCGAGGTCACCGCCGCCCAACTGCTCGACATCCCGTCGATCAGCGGCGAGGTCACCGAGGCCGGCGTACGCGACAACATCTCGATCGCGATCCGCTACATCGAGTCGTGGCTGCGCGGCACCGGGGCGGCGGCCATCGACAACCTGATGGAGGATGCCGCGACGGCCGAGATCTCGCGCTCGCAGATCTGGCAGTGGCTCGACAACAACACCGTCTCCGCCGAGGGCACGCGCATCGACCAGACGTCGATCGTGCGCCTCATGGCCGAGGCCGTCGCGGCGCTGCCGCGGTTCGACGGCGACCGGTTCGACGACGCGATCTCGGTGTTCCGCACCGTGGCGCTCGAGCCCGAGTTCCCGACGTTCCTCACGGTGGGGGCCTACGCCCGGTTCCTCTGATCCGGCGGGTCGCCCGGTATCCCCGTCTCGGGGGGCCGGGCGGCCCTCCACCGCCGCGGTTCCCGAAGGGCCGCGTCGACCGCATCCGGCGATCCCGGAAGGTGCGACGGTCGGCGCGGCCCTCTCGGCGTGCCGGACGCACTGCGGCGCCGCGGGGCGTCACCGGCGCGCGGCGGCATCCGTCGGCCTGCGAGAATGGCGAGTCGTGACCCGAACCACGATTCGCCAGGCCAGACCGACGGATGCCGCGGCGCTCGCCGAGCTCGCGGCCGACACGTTCCCGCTCGCCTGCCCGCCCTCGACCACCGCCGAGGCGATCGCCGAGTTCATCGCGTCGAACTTCACCGCGGCGAGGTTCGAGGAGTACCTGGCGGATGCCGACCGGGTGCTGGTGGTCGCCGAAGACCCCGGCGGAACGCTGGTCGGCTACACGATGCTCATCGCGGGCGACCCGAGCGACACCGACGTCGCCGCCGTCGTGACCGACCGCCCGACGGTCGAGCTCAGCAAGTGCTACACCCGCAAGGCCGCGCACGGCTCCGGTTCGGTGGCCGGGCCCCTCATGGAGGCCACGATCGAGGCCGCGCTCGCGACCGGGGTGGCGTCGATCTGGCTGGGAGTGAACGAGGAGAACGCCCGCGCGATCCGGTTCTACGAGAAGCACGGCTTCGTGAAGACCGGCCGCAAGCACTTCAAGCTCGGCGATCGCTACGAGGATGACTGGGTGCTCGTGCGATCGGCCCGTGCAGGCGTCGACGGTTCCTGAGGTTCGATCGCGGCCCGTCGTTCAGCAGCGGGCCGTCATCTGGATGCGCCGGCTCGTGATGCCGGTCGCAGTCGCGCCGGGGAGGCCGAGGTCGTGCGCTGCCAGCTCGCGGTGCCACGCCGTGGCGGGCTCCGACTCGACGAATCCGCAGCTGCGGTAGAACGGCCCGTTCCACGGGATGTCGGCGTAGGTGCGCAGCGAGATCTCCGGGTAGCCGAGGGCCGCCGCACGGGCGATCGCCGCTTCGACGAGCCGGCGGCCGTGCCCGCGGCGTGCATGCGCCGGCGAGACCGAGAGCTGCTCGAGGTGCGCGCAGCCGTCGTGCTCGAGCACGTGGGCGAAGCCGACGACGGTCGATCCGGCACCCGCTGCGTCGGCCGCGCCGTCACCCGCGCCGTCGGCCACGCCACCGGCCGCGCCACCGACGGCGTCGTCGGCCGCGTCGTCGACGGCGACCAGGATGAACCCGGGCTGCGCCGTTCGTGTCGCAGCGTCGGGCGCGGGGCGCCACGACGTGGGCCGGAACCGCTCGATGAACAGCTCGTCGGCATCGTTCTCGATCTGCTCGAGGAGGTCGAGCTCCTCGGGCGCCACGAGCCGGATCTCAGGACGACGTCGCGGCACGAGCCTCTCCCATGGCAGCCTTCACCGCTTGGTACCCCGCGAGGGCGGCCGCCCGGGACTCGCCGAGATCGACGATCGGCTCGGGGTAGTCGTCGGTGTCGGCCTCGGGCACCCAGCGCCCGACGTACTCGCCGCGCGGGTCGAACTTCTTCGCCTGCAGCAGCGGGTTGAACACGCGGAAGTAGGGCGCGGCATCGGCCCCCGACCCGGCGACCCATTGCCAGTTGAACGGGTTCGATGCGGCATCGGCATCGACGAGGGTGTCCCAGAACCATTGTTCGCCGCGGCGCCAGTCGATGAGCAGGTTCTTCGTGAGGAACGATGCCGTGACCATGCGCACACGGTTGTGCATCGTCCCCGTGCGCCACAGTTCGCGCATGCCGGCGTCGACGAGGGGAACGCCGGTGCGGCCCTGCTCCCAGGCCCGAAGCGCGGTCGGGTGAAGCCGCGGCCATGGGAAGGCGTCGAACTCCGCGCGCCAGTTGCGCGTCGCGAGGTCGGGCGCATGGAACAGCACGTGCCAGGCGAACTCGCGCCAGCCGAGCTCGGCGAGGAACCGGGAACGGCTCGTCGCCTCCGCGTCTCGACCGCCCGCCCGCCGCTCGCGCACCGCGTGCCACACCTCGAACGGACTGATCTCGCCGAACCTCAGGTGCGGCGAGAGGCGCGAGGTCGCGTCGACCTCGGCCGGGCGGTCGCGTGCGGCGTCGTAGTCGGCGAGGTGCTCGTCGAGGAACTCCTCGAGGCGTTCGTGCGCCGCGGCCGAGCCGGGAACCCACGTCTCGCGGAGACCTTCGGCCCAGTCGGGGCGGGTCGGCAGCAGCTGCCATGCCTCGAGGTCGTCGCTCGCGACATCCGTCACGTGCGCATCGAGCGACTCGGGCACGGCGAGCGGATGCCGCGGCTCGGGCGCCGAGAGGCAGGCGCGCCAGAACGGGGTGAACACCGAGTACGGCGTGCCCTGCCCGGTACGGATCGTCCACGGCTCGAAGAGCAGGTTCGCGGCGAGGCTCCTCACCTCGAGCCCTCGGTCGACGAGCGTCGACTTCAGGTCGGTGTCGACATCGCGCTCGGGGCCGCCGTAGCGCCGGTTCCAGAAGACGGCGTCGGCGCCGCTCTCATCGACGAGCGATCGGATGACGCGGCCTGCCGGCCCACGCCGTAGCACGAGCTGGGCGCCGAGCGCCTCGAGATCGGCGCGCAGCGCCTCGAGCGAGCCGTGCAGCCACCAACGGGCGGCCCCGCCGAGCGGGCGGATGCCGGGCGACTCCTCGTCGAGCACGAACACGCACACGACGGGCGCGCCCCGCTCGGCCGCGGCCGCGAGCGCCGGGTGGTCACCGACGCGCAGGTCGTCGCGGAACCAGACGATCGTCGGCGCGGCGGGCATGCGCCCGACCCTACCCGACACCCCCGACGGCACCGGCAGCCCGGCGGGTCGCCGCGGCATCCGCTCGGCTCGCCGCGGTTCGCGCGATCGCCCACGTGCCGAGCCCCGATGCGAGGAAGATCACGGCGAGGATCGCCCACCCCGCCAGGCCCATGCTGAGCGCCGTCGCGGTCACGACGGCCGGTGCGAGCGTCGCGCCGATCGAGTAGCCCATCGAGTAGACGCCCTGGTAGGTGCCCGCCTGCACGGGGTCGGCGAGCTCGAAGCTCAGGCCCCAGCCGCCGGCCTGCGAGAGCACCTCGGCGAAGGCGTGCGTGATCGAGGCCAGCACGATGAACACGACCGAGAACCACACCGGCAGGCCCGCTGCGGCCGCGTAGATCAGACAGGTGCCGGCCATGAGCCACGCGGCGATCGCCGACACGCGCCCGGCGCGGCGCAGGTCGTGCGTTCCGCGCGAGAGCGGCACCTGGAACAGCACCACGATGACCGTGTTGAGGATGAGCACGGCCGACACCAGCACCGTCGACGCGTCGGTCTCGTGGGCGATCCAGAGCGGCACGCCGATCTCGGCCACGCCGAACTGCATGCCGAAGATCGCGCTGAGCGCCGTGAGCGCCAGGTAGCGGGGGTCGCGCCACGGCGAGTGCGCGAACCGGCTGCGCCGCTTCGCCGGTCGGGCCGGGCGGGCGGATGCCGCGGGCGCGGCATCGTGGGACGTGCGGCCGTCCGCGGCATCCGCCCCTTCGAGCTCGTCGTCGTCGATGCTGCCGTCGACCGCAGCGCCGACCGGAGCGGTCGTGACCGGGTCGATCGCCTCGACCGCTCCCGTGATCGGCGGAGCCGGCGGAACCGCGTCGACGCTCGCGGGCAGCTTCACGAGTCGCACGAGCGCGAGCAGGTAGAGGCCGCCGGCGGCGACGAGCAGGATCCGGTAGGCCTCGGGCGTGCCGATCGCGAGGGCGAGTGCGCCGAGCCCCGAGCCGACGGCGATCGACAGGTTCGTGACCGTGCGCAGCACCGCCCTCGCGTGCACCCGCTGCTCGGGCGCGAACGCCCGCGCGAGGATCGCCATGCGCGTGGTGTTGGCGCCCTGGCCGAAGGCGCCGACCAGCACCGCGACGACGAGCGCCGACACGAAGTCGCCCGCGACGGCGTAGCAGAGCAGCCCGATGCCCTCGAGCGTGGTGAGCACGAGCAGCACCCTGCGGGCGCTCATGCGGTCGGCGAGCCAGCCGCCCGCAAGCGAGGCGACGATGCCCGCCGCGCTCGATGCGCCGAGCACGATCGCGATCTCGTGCGCCGGCAGCCCCACGACGAGCGTGAAGTACAGCACCGTGATCGTGAGGAAGATGCCCCGCCCGACCCGGCTGATGAGGGTGGCGGTCACCAGGATCCGCAGCACCGGGTCGGAGACGGATGCCACGAGGCGGGCCACGAGTCCCGGCTTCGCCGCGGCCGAGGCGCCCCCCGCGTTCGCGGCACCCGTCTGCGATGCCGACGACGCCTGCGCCGCGGCATCCGCTTCGTCGATGCTCGTGGCGGCGGCCTCGAGATCGGGTTCGATGACGGGCAGTGACGAGGTGTCGGGGCTGGAGGTAGGGCTCACGGGTTCGATACTGGCGAGCGCATCGGGCGGTCGAAATCGATGTAGCGTTGTGCTTCATGTTGCGCTACGTGCTGAACGAGGACGACGTCGGCGCCGTGCGCTTCGCCCTCTCGCCGCTGTGCGAGCTCGGCCTGTCGTTGCGGGCCATCCGCGAGCCCGCCCGGTTCCCGTTGCAGCTCGGCTGGCTGCGTCGCACCGAGGAGGCCCGCGAGCGGCTCGACATGGCGGTGCTCGGCGCCCTCATCGACGAGCGCATGTGGACGCCCGACTTCCTGAACCCCCGGCCGGCGTCGCCGCTCACGCGCCTCGAAGACGAGTTCCGGGTGCTCGCCGCGACGCCGCCCGACGTGTTCCGCAGCGACCTCATCGCGGTGCACGGACACGTTCCCGAGGTGTTCGCCGGGTCGACGAGCCAGGCGTTGCGCCGCATCGTCCGTGCACTGCGACAGCTCTGGGAGACCTGCTTCGAACCGTACTGGCCCCGCATGCGCGCCGTGCTCGAGGCCGACGTCGTCTACCGCGGCCGCCAGATCGCGCAGGCCGGCGTCGCGAGCATGCTGAACGGCCTCTCGCCGCGCATCGCCTACGAACACGGCGTGGTCTCGGTGCGCCTCGCCGACCCGAAGGACCGCACGCTCGCCATCGACGGCAACGGCCTCACCCTCATGCCCACGATGTTCACGCGCCGCGCCTCGGCGCCGGTCGGCGACGGCCCGCCGATGATCCTCTACTCGGCGCGCGGCCAGGGCGCACTCTGGGAGGCCGAGCCCGTCGCCAACCCCGCAGCGGTCGCGGCCGTGCTGGGCGAGGCCCGCGCGAGCCTGCTCGCCGCCCTCGGAGACCCCGCCTCCTCGACCGAGCTCGGCGTGCGCTTCGGCGTCACCGCCTCGGCCGTGAACCAGCACCTGCGCGTGCTGCGCGACGCCGGCCTGCTCGTCAGCACCCGCTACGGCCGCAGCGTGCTCTACCTGCGCAGCGAGCTCGGAACCGCGCTGCTCGAGGCGCGGTCTGGCTAGTCTTCGGCCAGCCACGCCCGGATGACGGCGACGATCGCGTCGCTTCGGTCGGAGCGCTCACCGGCAGGAGGCAGCGCGAGGCTGGCCCGGATGTCGGAGTGCCAGGTGAGCAGCGCGTCGGGGTCGCCCGCGAACGTCGGTGCCGTGCCCTTCGACTCGGCGCGCTCGGTGCCGAGGTGGAGCACGAGCCGAACCGGACCCCTGCCCGCGGCGTTGACCGTGAGCCGATCGACGCCGTCGAGCGTGTAGCTGGGCGAGTTCCACTTCACGATCTCGACGAGGGCGGGCCCGGCTTCGCGCACGAGCGCCCGCAGCGCCTCGACCTCCTCGCGACGTTCGGGCGCCTGGGCGGCGAGGAACTCGTCGACGGAGGCGAATCGATCGGGCATGCGGTGATGCTAGCGCTCGTCGAACTCGCGCCGCAGGTACTTGGGCGCCTGCACGCGCCACGCCTCGGTCACGAGCTCGGCGAGGTGGTCGAGCTCGATGCCCGCCATGCGGAACGAGATCTTGGGTTCGCCCCACGGGGTCGTCGTGCGCAGGAACACGTCGGGCGCCATCTGCTTGAGCGCCATGGCGTCGACCGGATCGGCGACCTTCACGCCCACCACGAGCTCGGCCGCGACGATCGCGCGCACGTCGTCGGGGATGCTCGGCCACGGATGGCACTCCCACGCGTAGAGCTTGTTGCGCACGAACCACGCCGCACCACCCGTCGTCGCGCGCTCCTCGCTGCCGGGCAGGGCGGCGGAGGTGCGGCGGAGGTCGTCGAGGGTGGCCACACTGCGAGGCTACGGCCGGCCACCGACAGGCGCTGCGTCGTCGGTCGGTCCCATCATGCAGACGACGGATGCCGCGGCATCCGCTCGCTCGAATCGCGGGCCTACTCGGGGTCGGGAGCGACCCGCAGCACGACCTTGCCGCGCACGTGCCCGGCCTCGATGAGCCGGTGGGCTTCGGCGCCGGCGTCGAGCGGGAGCTCGCGGTCGACGTGCACGCGCAGGGCGCCGTCGTCGACGAGGCGGGTGAGCACCGCGAGCGTGCGGGCGTCGGGGGAGCACGAGTACCCGGTCGCGCGGATGCCGCGGGCGGCCGCCTCATCGGCCATGGTCGGCCACGACCCGGTCGGCACGTTGACGACGAGCCCGCCGCGACGGAGCACGTCGAGCGAACGCGTGCCGGTGTCGTCCTTCACGTTGCCGATCAGGTCGATGACGACGTCCTGCTCGCCGGCGACCCGCTCGAAGCGCTCGGCGCGGTAGTCGATGACGCGCTCGGCGCCCAGGCTCCGCACGAACTCGACGTTGTCGGGGCCGCAGGTCGCGGTCACGTGGGCGCCGAAGTACGCGGCGAGCTGCACCGCGAGGTGGCCGACGCCGCCCGCGCCGGCATGAACGAGCACGCGCTGCCCGTCGTGCACGCGCGCCACGTCGACGATCGCGCCCCATGCGGTGAGCGCCGCGATGGGCAGCGCCGCCGCCTCGACGAAGCCGAGCGACGCGGGCATCGGGGCCACGCTCATCGACGACACGGTGACGAACTCGGCGAAGCTGCCCGGCGTGCGCGGCGGGCGTGCGGCGCCGTAGACCCGATCGCCGACGTGCAGCGGATGCGACGCATAGGGCACCTGCTCGACGACACCCGCGAAGTCGTTGCCGAGCACGAACGGGAACCCGGCGATCGCGGCAGACGTGCCGCGGCCCGCGCGCGTCTTGGCGTCGATCGGGTTGACGCCCGCGGCCACGACCCGCACGACCACCTCGTCGCTGATGCGCGTGGGGCGCGGCACGTCGGCGAGGTGCAGTTCGTCGGCCTCGCCCGTGCGGTCGATCACCAGGGCGCGCATCGTGTCGGTCATGCGACCATCCTCGCGCGGCCCGCGCCGAGTCGTCGGAGAGTTTCGGCGACACGCCGCGCGGCGACGGCGTGTCGCCCCGATCTTCCGACGACTCGGCGACGGACGGGCGCCGGGAGGGCGGCGGGCGGACGGCCGCCGTGCGGCAGGGCAGGCGGGACGGCGGGCAGCCGCCCGGGCGCCGGGCAGGGGCCAGACGCGTCAGAAGTCGCGCAGCCAGCGGCCCACCTGTTCGGTGAGCACGTGCGACTGCGCGGCCGGTCCGTCGTCGCGCGCGGGCAGCACGAGCAGGGGCCCGGCGACGCCGGCCGCCCAGCGCTCGGCGGTGGGCAGCGGGTGCACGGGGTCGCGCAGGGCGCCGACCACGAGCGAGCGGATGCCGCGCTGCTCGAGCTCGGCCAGCTCGGCGTCGTCGCGGAACGCCCGGTTGCGCGGGATCTCGACGAGTCGCATGGCCCGGCGGGCGGCATCGGGGGCCGTGAACTGGGCGAGCAGGCCGCGCGCTCCGGCGGGCGAGATCTCGGCGACCCGCTGGTACACCTCGCGCTCCTGGAACTCGGCCGCGCCCGACGCGCCCGCGTCGGCGAGCACCTGCCCGATGACGGGGAAGGCGCGGAGGTTCTCGGGCACCGGGCGGTCGTCGAACGACGGGCGGATGAACACCGCGCGTTCGACGGGCAGCAGTCCGTCGAGGGCGATGCGCAGGGCGATCGCGGCGCCCATCGAGATGCCCATGACGGTGAGCGGCCCGTCGAGGTCGACGCCCCCGGCTTCGACGCCCCCGCCTCCGACGGCGGCTCGCTCGGCGACGGCCTCGGCGAGGTCGCGGCGCACGGCGGCGGCGACCTCGGCCGCGAGCCGGCCGATCGCGAAGTCGTCGGCGTGGCCGACCTCGAGGAAACCGCCGTGGGCCCGCACGTCGGGCGCGATCACGAGCTCGTCGTCGCCGAGCACCTCGTGCACCATGGGTTCGAGCAGCGTGAGGGGCTGACGGCGATCGGCGCCGAGCCCGTGCAGGAGCACGACCGTCATGCGAGCCCGACCGTCATGCGAGCACGCTCGGCCGGTAGTACGCGCGCGCCTCCTGGGCCTGCTGCTGCGTCGGCCGGATCGCCTCGAGCAGTTCGCCCGCCAGCTGCACGAGGATCGCGATCTGGTCGTCGTCGCGTTCGATCCACCGGCACTGGGGTTCGGCGGCGACCGGCACGAAGTCGTCGTGCTGCTCCCACACGATGAGCGTGCGGTCGGCGCCGAGCACGTACTGCTGCCACCACACCTGTCGCAGGTAGCTGCGCGGCACCTGCCGCCACGGCTTCGAGGTGGTCTTGATCTCGCAGAGCTCCAGCACGCCGTCGTGCACCCGCAGGCCGTCGGGCGTCGCAAGATGCCGGCGATCGGATGCCGCGTGGTACAGCAGCGACGAGTGGCTCATGCCGTGCGTGCGGGCCGCCCACTCGGCGATGACGGGCTCGCGCTCGCGCCCGTGATCGGTGTACCGGCTGCCGCCGAAGCTCCGCGGTGCGCCGTGGAGCTTCTCCCAGGCGGCGGACTTCACCGAGGTATGGGTCGCGAGCTTCGCGGCGTCGGTCGCGGTCACGCCCTGTGATCGGGCCCTGAGCCAGGCGACCCGGTCGCTCGAGTCGGCAACGACCCTCGTCTCGTGCGGCAGCTTCGGCGGCGGCGAGATCGAGCCGTGCAGATCGTCGGTCTCACGCAGATCGCCGTCAGGCGTGAGATCGAAGAGCGCGAAGGGGGAGTCGGGCACCCGAAGAGAGTATCGCGGGCCGCCCACCTGCGGACGGCGATTTCGGTGCGTCAGGCGACGCGGATGAGCCGCCGCTGCCACCCGGTCGAGCCGTCGGGGGCGATCGGGGCGCGCTCCTCGACCTGCAGGTTGCCGTCGCGGTCGGTGGCGCGCACGGTCACGTTGTGGGTGCCGCTCGTCGCCTCCCATTCGAGGAACCATTGCACCCAGGTGTCGGCGTTGACCGGGTTCGAGAGGGTCGCGAGCTGCCAGTCGGCGTCGTCGATCTTCACCTCGACCCGGTCGATGCCGACCGTCTGGGCCCAGGCGACGCCGGCGATCACGGTCGTGCCGGCGTCGACCGTCTTGTCGAGGCGAGGGGTGTCGATGCGCGACGAGAGCTTGATCGGCGCCTTCGCGCTGTAGCCGCGCGGGGTCCAGTACGCCTCGTCGGCGTCGAAACGCGTGACCTTCAGCTCGGTGAGCCACTTCGTCGCCGAGACGTACCCGTAGAGGCCGGGCACGACCATCCGCACCGGGAAGCCGTGCTCGAGCGGCAGCGGTTCGCCGTTCATGGCGACCGCGAGGATCGCGTCGAGGCCGTCGTCGGTGAGCGAACCGAGCGGCGTCGATGCGGTGAACCCGTCGACGCTGCGCGAGAGCACCATGTCGGCTTCGGCGCTCGGCCCCGCCATCGCGAGCACGTCGCGCACGGGCACGCCCAGCCACTTCGCGGTGCCGAGCAGGTCTCCGCCGACCTCGTTCGACACGCACGTCAGCGTGATCGAGTACTCGTCGAGTCCCATGGCCACGAGGTCGTCGAAGCTCAGCTCCACGCGCTCGCCGACCATGCCGTCGACCACGAGACGCCACGTCGACGGGTCGACCGACGGCACGGTCAGGGCGGTGTCGACTCGGTAGAAGTCGGCGTTCGGCGTGTAGAGGGGCGTCAGACCCGGAATGTCGAGCTCGGCGCCGTCGGGCACCTTCACGGTCGACTTCGGCGCGGGCAGCTTCAGCGCCTTGCGGATCGCGGTGATCGAGCTCGTCGCAGCGCCGGCGACGCGCGAGCCGACGCCGACCACCAGGGCGGATGCCGCGGCGAGCCCTGCGAGCACGAAGAACCCGCGACGGTCGACGGATGCCGCGGGGCGGCCGCGCTTCGCCCGTTCGCCGGGATCGGCAGGTGCCGTCGCGGTCGTCGTCGTGGTCGCCCGGGTCACCGGGGGCGCCGCCGACCGGGTCGTCGCCGACGCCTCCTCCGCCGAGGCCGCACGCTCCGGACGTTCGGGCGAAGACGCACGCGGCGCCCACTGCGCCTCCGCCGCGCTGGCCGCGGCGGCGGCCGCAGCGGCTGCCGCCTCGCCGGTCGCGGCGGCGCGCCCGACCGCCTCCGCCTCGACGGCGTCACGCCAGGCGCGGAGCCTGCTCACGAGCAGGTGCAGCACCACGACGCCGGCGGCCGTGCCCACGACGGGAGGCAGCCAGGCGAACGGGGTCGCGCCCGCGCGGGTGACGATGGCCGCGAGCGAGAGCGCGCCGGCGAGGCCGAGGGCGACCGCGCCGAGCGGGGGGCGCACGAACTGCAGCACGCCCGAGATCGCGGCGGCCACGAGCACCGCGAGTCCGAGACCGCCGAGCAGTGCGAGCTTGTCGTTCGCGCCGAAGAGCTCGATGGCGAGCTCCTTCGCCCAGCGCGGCACGATGTCGATCACGAACGAGCCCACCGCGAGGATCGGGCTGCCGTCGCGCGCGACGAGCAGTGCGACGAGCTCGGCCGCGGCGAGGAACACCGCCGCCGCGATGGTGCCCGCGAGGGCCGCGAGCGACCACCAGCGCCAGCGCGAGCCGCCCGATGCGCCCCGATCGCCGCTCGCGGGCTGCGCGGGCTGCGCGGGCTGCGCGGGCGCGGCGGCTCGTGCGGGCTGCGTGGGTTCGTGCGTCATGTCGCCTCCGTCGGGTGCGGGCGGGAACTCCCGCGGGAGGTGGTTCGACACGAGCACGACGCCGGATTGGCGGGCTCGATGGGGTTCTTCGGACGAACGTCTGGCTGAACGGTCCCCTACGTCGCGGTACGCGCCCGCTCAGGCGGGGATGACGGCGACCGCGCTCACCTCGACGAGGAACTCGGGGTTCGCGAGCGAGGCGACCTGGTTGACCTGCACCGTCGTGCGATGCCGCCCCCAGACCTCGGCGGAAGCCGCGAACCCCTCGTTCGCGTCGGCGCCGCCTGCGAGCGTGATGGTGAGCGAGACGACGTTGGTCTGGTCGGCGCCGGCCTCGGCGAGCACCGCGAGCACGTTCTCGAGCGCTCGAACGGTCTGCGGGCCGAGGCCCCCCTCGACGACGCTGCCGTCGGGGTTGCGCCCGTTCTGCCCGCCGACGTAGAGCGTGCTGTGCGGGCCGCTGACGAGCACTCCCTGGCTGAATGCCGGGCTGGAGTGCATCGATTCCGGATTGATGTGCGTGATCTCCATGCCTCCGGTCTACGCCTGCCGTCCGACATCCGTTCGGGCGCTCGGCGGGTGGCGCCGCCCTGATCCTCATGGATCGCTGGGAGCTCATCGACGGCGGTTGCCGAACAGGTAAGCCTTACCTAAACTGAACCCGTGCCAGTTGCCCGACCCGCCCAGCGAACCCGCATCGCCTCGATCTCAGAGCCGAGGTGCGCGCGATGGTGAGCCGCATGCGTCCGCGGCGCGAGCCCGGCCCCGCGATGCTCTTCGCCGGCGACTCCGGCGACCTCGCGGCGATCCGTTCGCGTCTGGCCGACTGCGCCCCCGATGCGACGGGCCTCGTGATCATCGAGGTCTTGAACGCGATGCAGATCGTTCCCGTCGACGCCCCCCGCGGCATGGGCGTGCACTGGGTCTTCCGCGAGTCGCGCTCCGGCATCGCGCCTCGGGGTTCGAGGCTGGTCGCGGCCGTCGACGCCTGGCTCGACGAGTGGATGCGGCCCGAGGGCGCCGTCGCGGTCTCGATCTGGCTCGGCGCACGCGCATCGGAGCCCGTGGTCGACTTCGCCGCACGGCTCGACCGCGAGCTCGCGGCCAGCCGCTGACGCGAGCACCCTGACGCGAGCCTGCTGACGCGAGCACCCTGACGCGAGCCCGCTGACGCCGACGCGGGGTCAGTCCGCGATGCTCCAGTAGGTCGCGACGCCGCCCGGGTGCATCTCGGTGATCGCGTAGTCGACCGAGCGGTCCCACGTGGCATCCGTGTGCCCGGCGTAGAGGATGTCGGTCGAGCCGTCGTCGTTCGTCACGACCGCCGTGACGATGCCGGTGTGGTCGCGGTCGCCCGAGTCGTCCCAGTCGAACTGCACGATGTCGCCGACCTTCACCTGGTCGCGCTGGTCGTCGGTGAGCATGGTGGCCAGGTCGGGCCGCGACTCGAGGTACTCCATGAACGCCGTCGAGCTGCGCCAGGCGGCCGAGCTCGAGTAGGCGTCGCCCACCGAGTACCACCACTCGTCGTCTTCGACCCAGCCGCGGGCGATGAGCGACTGGCTCGCGAAGTCCATGCAGTCGTTCTCGTCGATGAAGCCGTACTCGTCGCTCCACGTCGACGTCCAGTTGTCGTCGACGTACTGCATCTGCGCCGAGACGGCGGGGTCGAGCGAGGACCAGTCGAGTCGGAGCCCGGAGTCGGGCTCGGCCGAGGCATCGGCCTCTGCGGCGGACTCCTGCACCTCGACCGAGTCGCGCGCGGTCTCGCCGGGCGTCGCCTCGCCCTGCGTCGCCGAGGCCCAGCCGATGGCGACGAAGCCGCAGCCGACCGCCAGCACGGTCACGACGGCGGCGACGGCCAGCGTGCGGCGACGGCGGTACATGCGGCGGCGGTCGGCATCCGTCATCTCGTCGGCGCCGGCCAGTTCGGGATGCTCCGACACTCCACGGGCGTCGATGGGCTGGTCGGGCTGGTGCGGCGGTTCGGGGTGGGACATCTCCTCGACGGTATGCGCCGAGTCTGTGGATCCGCTCTGGCCCGGGCCCGAATCGGCCGTGCCTGCATCTCGCCCCGGCGCCGACCCGCGACATCGCGACACGGTCGCAGAGACGACGGACGCCGCAGCCGCACGTGGCGGGCTGCGGCATCCGTCTGCCTGAGGGACGTGGCCGGCGTCGGCGGGGTCAGCGCTCGGTGACGGTGCCCGCCTTGATGTGCAGGCGGCGTTCGGCGCGCCGGGCGACCGCCGAGTCGTGCGTCACCACGATGAGCGTGAGCCCGCGGTCGCGGTGCAGGCCCTCGAGGATCTCGAGGATCTCGTCGCGGGTCTCCTCGTCGAGCGCGCCCGTGGGCTCGTCGGCGAGCAGCACGTCGGGCTCCTTGACGAGCGCCCGCGCGATCGCGACGCGCTGCTGCTGGCCGCCCGAGAGCTCGCTCGGCAGGTGGCCTGCGCGTTCGGCGAGGCCGACCGACGCGAGCGCCTCGGCGGCCCGCTTCGCGCGCTGCTCGCCCGACACGCCGAGGGGTTCGAGCGCGGTCTCGACGTTCTCCTGCGCCGTGAGCGTCGGGATGAGGTTGAAGTTCTGGAACACGAACCCGACCTCCTTCGCGCGGATCTTCGCGAGCTTCGCGTCGGCCATCTTCGAGATGTCGTCGTCGCCGATGGTGATGGTGCCCGAGGTCGGCCGGTCGAGCCCGCCGAGCATCTGCAGCAGCGTCGACTTGCCGCCGCCCGTCGGGCCCTGGATCGCGACGTGCTGGCCCGACCTGATGTGCAGGTCGACGTTCTTGAGCGCGTGCACGGTGCGGTTGCCCTGCTGGTAGGTCTTCGTGAGTTTCGTGAGCGTGTACATGGTGTCCTTCGTTTCGTGGGCGGTCGGATGCCGGTGGTCGGCGTCAGCCGACGCTCCGCAGCGCCTCGGCGGGGCGCAGTCGCGAGGCGCGCCAGCCGCCGATCGCACCGGCGAGCAGGCCGCCGAGGATCGCGATGCCGACGGCGATGGCGATGACCGACACGGTGACGGGGGCGTTCAGCGCGACCTCGGTCGTGGCCGCCGCGGTCTGGCCCATGGGGCCGCCGAACGATCGCCCGCCGCCTGCGGCCGCCGCGTCGCCTCCGGCCGAGCCGCCGCCGGGGCCGCCGGCCATGTCGAACCCGCCGCTCGAGGCGCTGCCCGAGAGTGTCGGGGCGATGACGTTGATCACGACGATGCCGACGAGGCCGATCGCGATGCCGAGCGCGCCGCCGATGAGGCCCTGCACGAGCGACTCGCCCGCGACCTGGCCGACGATGCGTCGGTTCGACCAGCCGATCGCCTTCAGCGTGCCGAACTCGCGCGTTCGGCGCGTGACGCCCGAGATCGTGAACAGGATCGCGATGAGGAACGCGGCCACGAGCACGGCGAGCGAGAGCCAGAGGCCGAGGTTCGAGACGAGGTCCGACGCGGTGCTGAGCGAGCCCGAGACGCTGGAGGCGAGGTCCTCCTGCGTCGACACGGTGGCGTCGGGCAGTGCGGCCTCGATGTCGGCCTGCACCTGGGAGATGTCGGTCGACGATGCCGCCTGGACGTAGATGTTCGAGAGCATGCCCTCCTCGCCCGACAGGGCCTGGGCGACGTCGAGCGGGATGTACACGTTCGACGCGCTCGCCGAGTCGGCGGCGTTCGAGGTCACGGTGCCGACGATCTCGAAGTCGGTGCCGCCGACGTTCAGCGTGTCGCCCACGGCGAGTTCGGCGCTCGTGGCGTAGTCGGCGTCGAGCACGGCGACGTGGGCACCGGCGTCATCGGCGTCGAGCGTGCGCCCCTCCGAGAGCGAGACCGCCGAGAGCGGGCCGATGGCGTCGGCCGACGGGTCGAGGCCGAGCACGCTGAACGAGTCGACGTCGAACGCGCTGCCGCCCGCGCCGTCGGGGCCGCCCTGCGGGGGCGCCTGCTGCTGGTCGGTCGAGCCGCCCTCCGCGCCCTGGTCGGCGCCCTGCTGCATCTGGCTGAAGTCGGGCATCTCGCCGTTGAACGTCGTGTTCGTGAGCGAGAGCGTGCCGGAGGCCGCTGCGACGTTGTCGACGCCCAGCACCGTGTCGAGGGCGCTCGCGTCGAACGTGCTCGACCCGAAGCCGGCCATCAGGCGGGACTGGCTGATCTCGGTCGTGCCGTCGGTGGTGGTGCCGTCGCCCGAGTCGAACTCGAAGCGCGGCCCTCCGCCGCCCTCGCCCTCGGTGGGGGGCGTCGGCGACTGCGTCACGGTGATGTCGGTGCCGACGCCGTACACCGACTCGAGCACCGAGGCCTGCGCGGCCTTCACACCCGAGGCGACGGAGTTGACGATGATGACGAGCGCGATCGCGAGCGCCATGCCGATGGCGATGATCGCCGTCTGCCTGCGGCGGCCGGCGAGCTCGCGCCGGAGGTACGTGAAGAACATGGGAATCCTCGGGGTCGGGAGGTGCACCCCGGGCGGGGCGCCGAGCACGACGGTATGGAGCGGCGCTTTGCCGGCCCTTGCCGGTGCCTATGAATCGGCCATGAGGTGTTGCGGGCTCGGCGCGGGCGTCGCAGCGGACGCAAGCGCGAGGCATCCGCTCCGCGACCGCGAGGCATCCGCACAAGAAGCTCATAGGAAACGCATAGTCCGGCTCATAGGAAACGCATAGTCCGGCGCGGATACTGGAGACATGACGACCGCTGCACCGCATCGAGCCCCCCAGATCGCCAAGGGCGACGGATCCATGGTCCGCGTGCTCGTGGTCGACGACGAGCACTCGCTCACCGACCTGCTGAAGATGGCCCTGCGCTACGAGGGGTGGGACGTTCGCACCGCGGCCGACGGCCTGAGCGCCGTGAAGGTCGCCCGCGAGTTCCGGCCCGACGCGATCGTGCTCGACATCATGCTCCCCGACATCGACGGGCTCGAGGTGCTGCAACGCGTGCGCGCCGACGGCACCGAGACGCCCGTGCTGTTCCTCACGGCCAAGGACTCCCTCGACGACCGCATCGCCGGCCTGACCGCAGGCGGCGACGACTACGTCACCAAGCCGTTCAGCCTCGAAGAGGTCGTCGCGCGCCTGCGCGGACTCATCCGCCGCTCGTCGCTGACGCTCGCCGCCGCGAAGGACCCGGTGCTCTCCGTCGGCGACCTCACGCTCGATGAGGACAGCTACGAGGTCGAGCGCGACGGCACCCCGATCGAGCTCACGGCGACCGAGTTCGAGCTCTTGCGCTTCCTCATGCGCAACCCGCGCCGGGTGCTCAGCAAGGCGCAGATCCTCGACCGGGTGTGGTCGTACGACTTCGGCGGCAAGGAGTCGGTCGTCGAGCTCTACATCTCGTACCTGCGCAAGAAGATCGACGCGGGGCGGGAGCCGATGATCCACACCGTGCGCGGTGCGGGCTACATGATCAAGGCAGCCGGATGACGAAGCCGGGCGACCCGGGCCACGCCGCCGCCGCGCGGGCCGACGCCGAACGGGCGAGCACCGGCGGGCTCGCGCTGCTCGAGCTCGAGGCGGGATCGCCGGGTGCGACCGGCACGCCGCAGGGGTCGCCGCGCGCCGGCGGCGTCCGCGCGGCGTGGACCCTGCGCCGCCGCCTGCTCGCGCTCGTGGCCGGCCTCCTCATCGCGATGGGCGCCGTCATCGGCGTCGCCACGGTGACCCTCTTCCACGCGTCGAGCGTCGAGCGCCTCGACTCGAGCCTTCGCGCCGCGGCCGAACGGGCCGACGGGGCGACCGGTCCGAACGTCCCGACCAACCCGGGCCTGGCAGTCCGGGAGTTCCTCAGTGTGCCCGGCCAGCCCGACGGCACGCTCGGGGCGATCTTCGCGGGCGACCAGTCCGACGGCGCCTACATCTCGCAGGGGCAGTTCCTTCCGGCGGGTCCCGTCGCGACGGCTGCGCTCGGCGAGGTGCCGCTCGACCGCCAGGTGCACACCGTCACCGCGGGCGGACTCGGCGACTACCGCTCCCTCGCCGTCGAGATCGCGCCCGACGTGCGCATCGTGCTGGCGCTGCCGCTCGACACCGTCTCCGCCCAGACCACGCAGCTCGCGATCACCGTCGCCGTGGTGGCGCTCGGGGGGTTGCTGCTCGCGCTCGCCGTGGGCCCGTTCGTCGTGCGTCGCGCGCTCCAGCCGCTCGAGCGCGTGACCGAGACCGCCCAGGCGGTCTCGGAGCGCCCGCTCGATCGCGGCGACGTCGACCTGACCGAGCGCGTGCCCGTCGACGACGAGCGCACCGAGGTCGGCCGACTCGGCACGGCGTTCAACCGCATGCTCGGCCACGTCGCCTCGGCGCTCACCGCGCGCGAGCACAGCGAGCGCAAGGTGCGCCGCTTCGTCGCCGACGCGTCGCACGAGCTCAGGACGCCCCTCGCGTCGATCCGCGGCTACGCCGAGCTCACGCGCCTGCACGGCGGCGAACTGCCGCCCGACGTCACCCACGCGATCTCGCGCATCGAGGCCGAGTCGGTGCGCATGACCGAGCTCGTCGAAGACCTGCTGCTGCTCGCGCGGCTCGACGAGGGCCGCGAGCTGGCGGCGCTGCCCGTCGACCTCGAGCGCATGCTCGGCGAGGCGGTCGGCGACGCGCAGGCGGCGGGCCCCGACCACGACTGGGAGGTGCGCGTGACGGATGCCGCGACGACCGTCGTCGGCGACGAGCCGCGCCTGCGCCAGGTCGTCACGAACCTGCTCGCGAACGCCAGGGTGCACACGCCGGAGGGCACGCACGTCGTCGCCTCGATCGACCGTGAGCGCGTCGGGGGCGACGACCTCGTCGTGCTGCGCGTGACCGATGACGGCCCCGGCATTCCGCCCGAGCTGCTCGGCTCGCTGTTCGAGCGCTTCGCCAGGGGCGACTCCTCGCGGTCGCGTCGAGCCGGCAGCACCGGCCTCGGCCTCGCGATCGTGCGCGCCGTCGTCGAGGCGCACGCGGGTCGGGTCGACGTCGAGAGCGAGCCCGGTTCGACCGTCTTCACGGTGCGCCTGCCCGCCGCGCCGGGGGAGTAGCGGCGGCATCACGGCGAACGGCCCGCCCTCCACGATGGAGGGCGGGCCGTTCGTGCACGCGTCGTGACCGGGTCAGGCCTCGGTGATGCGCCTGATCAGCTCGGCGAAGTTGCGCAGCTCCGACTCGGGGTACTCGATGAGCACGTCCCGCAGTCGCTGCTGGTTGCCCGACCGCACCCGGTCGACGCGCTCGATGGCGTCGGGTGTGGCGGCGAGCACGCGCACCCGCCCGTCGCGCTCGTCGGGTCGGGTCTCGACCAGGCCGAACTCCTCGAGCATGCGCAGCTGGCGGCTGACCACCGACTTGTCCATCTCGAACATCTCGGCGAGCACGTGGGCGTTCGTCGTGCCCAGTCGCACGATCGTCGAGAGGAGCTTGTAGGCCGCGGGCTGCAGGTCGGGATGCACCTGCTGGGCGGCCTCCTTCCAGATGGTGCGCGCCCTGCTGAAGAGCACGCTCATCTGCTGCTCGACGTCGGCGATCGCCTCGTCGGCTGCACGCGGGGCCTCGGTCACGGTGGTCATGCTAGCGGGCGCTCGGCCCCGCGGCCTTCGCCGCGGCATCCGTGCGATCCGTGCCATCGGCCCGGACGACCGGCACCGATGCGGTCATGGCAGCCCCGATCTCGGCCTCGGCGGTCTCGATGATCGACTCCTCGGCCTGCTCGCGGAGCTGGTCGCCCGCGGACTTGGTCGAGAGTTTCTTGTTCGGCAGGAACGCGATGGCGATCAGGCCGAGCACGGCGAGCGGGATGGCGATGATGAACACGTCGGCGATGCCGTGGCCGTACGACCCCTCGACGATCGCGCGGATCGTGTCGGGCAGGGCCGAGACCTTGGGCACGTCACCGCTCGAGAGGTTCTGGAGCGCGGTGATCTCGTCGGGCGAGCTGGGGGTGAAGCCCTTCAGGCCGTCGACCATGTAGTCGCCGACCTTGGTCGCGAGCACCGAGCCCATGATGGTCACGCCGATGGTGCCGGCGATCGTGCGGAAGAAGTTCACGTTCGAGCTGGCGGCACCGAGCTGCTGGGGCGGGGTGTCGTTCTGCACGATGAGCGTGAGGTTCTGCATGACCATGCCGAGGCCGGCGCCGAGCACGACCATGAAGAGCGCCACGAGTGCGAACGGCGTGTCGTAGCGGAGGGTCGACATGAGGCTCACGCCGGCGATGATCAGCACCGAACCGGTGACCATCCAGCCCTTCCACTTGCCGAAGCGGCTGACGAGCTGGCCGATGATGATCGACATGCCCATCTGCCCGACGATCATCGGGATGGTCATGAGGCCCGACTCCGTCGGCGTGGCGCCGCGCGCGAGCTGGAAGTACTGGGCGAGGAACACCGAGGTGGCGAACATCGAGACGCCGACGCCGATCGAGGCGATGACCGAGAGCGTGAAGGTGCGGTTCTTGAAGAGCGTCATCGGCACGATGGGCTCCTTGACGAAGAACTCGACGATGACGAACGCGACGAGCGAGACGCCGGCGCCGACGGCGAGGGCCCAGCTGGTGGCCGAGTCCCACTCGAACTGGCTGCCGCCCATGGAGACCCAGATGAGCAGGAGCGAGACGCCGACGGCCATGAGCACGATGCCGAAGTAGTCGATCGACACCTTGCGGTCGCGCTGCGGCTTGGGCAGGTGCAGCGTGAACTGCAGCACCACGACCGCGAGGATCGCGATCGGCACGCCGATGAAGAAGTTGGAGCGCCAGCCCCAGGCGTCGGTGAGCACGCCGCCGAGCAGCGGGCCGCCGATGGTGCCGAGCGCCATGATGCCGCCGACGACGCCCATGTACTTGCCGCGCTCGCGCGGGGAGATGATGAGCGCGATCGCGATCATGACGAGCGACATCAGGCCGCCGACGCCGAGGCCCTGCACGACGCGGGTCGCGATGAGCATGTTGGTGTCGGTCGAGAACCCGGCGAGCACGGTGCCAGCGGTGTAGAGGATCAGCGAGAGCTGGATCAGCACCTTGCGGTCGACGAGGTCGGCCAGCTTGCCCCAGATCGGGGTCGAGACGGCGGTCGCGAGCAGGCTCGCGGTGATGACCCAGGTGTACTGGGACTGGGTGCCGCCGAGGTCGGCGATGATGACGGGCATCGAGGTCGAGACGATCGTGCCCGAGAGCACGGCCACGAACATGCCGATGACGAGACCCGAGATGGCGGTGATCACCTCTCGGGGCGAGCGCGGCGCGGACTCGGCCGGCGCGGTGCCCGTTGCGGGCTTGTCAGCCACAGAAGTCACGGTTGATCCTTACGTAGAACAAGTTGATATTCGGCAACTATATATAATTGGTTGCATTGAGTCAACTTTGGACTTCGGTCAACTATTCCCGTCGATGCGAAAAAGGTGCGGATGCTGCGGGCCGGCGTCGATTTGGCGGTTGCCGCGGCATCCGGTAACGTGGTCCAGAGCCGAAGACCGCTGGTTGTCGTGCTGCCGGGTGTTCCGCACTCGGAGAGCCGACCGAAGTCTTGCGAAAGCAAGGGCCCGCGCAGGTGTGACGAAGACTTCTCCGAGAGATCGGGCTGAGCTCCGCGCAACTGCGCCGGAGCTTTTTTCTTTTCCCGAAACGTTCCAGCGCTCCAGGCCGTGCATCGCCACCGTGATGCACGTTGAGTACACAAGGAGTGGCCATGGCGAACAAGGAAGCCTCGGTTGCCGAACTCACGAACCTGTTCGAGAGCTCTGCTGCCGTTCTGCTGACCGAATACCGCGGCCTGACGGTTGCCCAGCTCAAGCAGCTGCGCAACAGCATCCGTCAGGACGCGAACTACGCCGTGGTGAAGAACACGCTGACCAAGATCGCCGCGAACAACGCGGGGATCACGACGCTGGACGACGACCTCACCGGTCCGTCCGCCGTCGCCTTCGTGCATGGTGACTTCGTCGCCACCGCCAAGGCCGTGCGTGACTTCGCCAAGGCGAACCCCGCGCTTGTGATCAAGGGCGGCGTCTTCGAGGGCAAGACCCTCAACGCCGATGAGGTCAACAAGTACGCCTCGCTCGAGAGCCGTGAGGTTCTGCTTGCGAAGGCTGCGGGCATGATGAAGGCGACGATGGGCAAGGCTGCCGCCACCATCGACGCGCTTCGCGAAAAGCTGGAGACCGCCGAGGCCGCGTAAGCGCCCGACGATCTCGTTACGAAACCCCAGAAATCTAGGAGATACATCATGGCGAAGCTCACCACCGAAGAGCTGCTCGAGCAGTTTGCCGGCCTGACGCTTGTCGAGCTCAGCGAGTTCGTGAAGGCGTTCGAGGAGAAGTTCGAAGTCACCGCGGCCGCCCCGGTCGCCGTCGCCGGCGGCGCCGGCGCCGCTGCCGAAGAGGTTGAGGAGAAGGACTCCTTCGACGTCATCCTCGAGGCTGCCGGCGACAAGAAGATCCAGGTCATCAAGGTCGTCCGCGAGCTCACCTCGCTCGGCCTCGGCGAGGCCAAGGCCGTCGTCGACGGTGCTCCCAAGGCCGTGCTCGAGGGCGCGAACAAGGAGACCGCCGACAAGGCGAAGGCTGCCCTCGAGGAGGCCGGCGCGACCGTCACCCTCAAGTAATCCCGTGCGCCGGTCCTCGGCGCTCGCGGCTTGAGGTGACCCGCGTCACCACGCACACGGATGCCCCGTGGCTCGTCATGAGCCACGGGGCATCCGTCATCTCCGGCCTCGAGCTCCGCCAATTTGCATAGCCAAGCTATGTATACTGGAGGGCGTGACTTCAGAACTCCGCACCGTGCTCGGCGACCTCGTGTCGGTGAACAACCGGCTGACCAGGCTCGCCGCCTCCGCGAGCGGCAACACCGAATCGCCCGCGATCTGGCGCACCATCAGCGTGCTCCGCGACCTCGGGCCCATGCGCCTCGGCGAGCTCGCCCGCGTCAGCCGGGTGAGCCAGCCCACCATGACCAAGCTGGTGCGCACGCTCGACGAGCGCGGCTGGGTGCGGCGCATCGCCGACGTCGACGACGCACGAGCGTGGCTCATCTCGGTCGACCCGACCGGCCTCGAGGCGCTCGCCGCCTGGCGCGACGAGATCACGGCCGCCCTCGAGCCCACCTTCGCCGACCTCTCCGACGACGAACTGCAGACGCTCGCCGACTCGGTCGAGATCGTGCGTTCGCGGCTCGAGCAGGCGCGCGAGGCGCTCCGCGAGGGGAAGTCGGCATGAGCGCGCAGACGGGAGCACGGCCCGCGGTCGCGTCGGCAGCAACGCCCGCCGCGACGACGCACGGCGGCCACGCGGCATCCGCATCGATCCTCACGCAGCCCAAGGCAGTCTGGGCCGTCGCCTTCGCGAGCGTCATCGCGTTCATGGGCATCGGGCTCGTCGATCCGATCCTCCCGGCGATCGCCGAGAGCCTGCAGGCCACGCCCACCGAGACCGAGATGCTCTTCACGAGCTACCTGCTCGTGACCGGGTTCGCGATGCTCGGCACGAGCTGGGTCTCGAGCCGCATCGGCGCCAAGAAGACCCTGCTCATCGGCCTCGCCCTCATCGTGGTGTTCGCCGCCGCCGCCGGACTCTCGCAGAACGTCGAGTCGATCATCGGGTTCCGCGCGGGCTGGGGCCTCGGCAACGCGCTCTTCATCTCGACCGCGCTCGCGACCATCGTCGGCGCGGCGTCGGGCGGAACGGCGTCGGCGATCATCCTGTACGAGGCGGCGCTCGGCCTCGGCATCGCGATCGGACCGCTGCTCGGAGGACTGCTCGGTCACGTCAGCTGGCGGGGGCCGTTCTTCGGCACGGCGGTGCTCATGGCCATCGGGTTCATCGCGATCGTCGTGCTGCTCAAGCGCGACCCCGATGCGGCCAAGCCCGAGCCGACACGGCTCTCGGCTCCGATCAGGGCGCTCCGCCAGCCCGCGCTCGCGGTGCTCGCCGGCGCCGCGTTGTTCTACAACATCGGGTTCTTCGTACTGCTGGCCTACTCGCCGTTCCCGCTCGGCTTCGACGCGCTCGGCCTCGGCTTCACCTTCTTCGGGTGGGGCGTCGCGCTCGCGATCACGTCGGTCTTCGTCGCGCCGCTGCTCACCGCACGGATGCCGCGCACCCGCGTGCTCTGGATCGCACTGCCCCTGTTGGCGGTCGTGCTCGCCGCAGCCGGCCTCTCGATCGACTCGCCCACGTGGCTCGTGGTCTGGATCGTCGCCGGCGGGCTCGTGCTCGGCGTGCTGAACACCGTGCTCACCGAGTGCGTCATGGAGGCCACCGACCTGCAGCGCTCGGTCGCCTCGAGCGCCTACTCGGCCGTGCGGTTCCTCGGCGGCGCCGTCGCCCCGCCCGTCGCGGCCGAGCTGGCCCGCCTCATCTCGCCCGAGGCGCCGTACTACGCGGCCGCCGGGTCGGTCGTGATCGCGGCCCTCATCGTGGTGCTCGGCCACCGCGCGCTGCGCCGCGTCGACGGCGAACCCGAGTCGGCGCAGGTCGAGGCCGAGGCGATCTCGGTCGGCGACGCCGCCTGACCGGCCGCGTCAGCCCGACGGTCGGGCCGTGCTGCCCCGCACGACGAGCCGCGTCGACATGGGCGCCCCCGAGTCGGGCAGGGGATCGGCCGGTGCGTCGGGCTGCTCGTCGGCGCCGAGCAGCCTGAGGGCGACCTCCACCGCGAGCCGCCCCTGCTCGGCCGGCGACTGCGCGATGGTCGTGAGCTCGTAGAGCGCGGCGTTCTCGTGGTCGTCGACGCCGATGACCGAGAGGTCGCGCGGCACCGAGAGGCCGAGCCGCTCGGCCGCACGGATGACCCCGAACGCCATCTCATCGGATGCCGCGAACACCGCGGTCGGGCGATGGGCGGGATGCCCCAGGAGTTGGAGTCCCGCCTCGTAGCCGCCGGCCATGCTCATCTCGGCCTCGACGACGATCGCGCCGGCGGTCTCGGGGTCGCCCGACGCCGCGTCGCCCGCGAAGCCGTGGGCGGACGCGCGGGGGAGGCCCGCGGCATCCGTCGTCTCGAGGAAGCCGGCCGCTCGCAACCCGGGCACGCTCGCCGGCTCGGCGGCGGCACCTGTGCCCGCGAGGTGGGCGATTCGGCTGTGCCCGAGGTGCAGCAGGTGCGAGGCCGCGAGCACGCCGACGCCCAGGTCGTCGACCGCCAGCCTCGCGCTCACCTCGCCGCTGCCCCCGATGCTCACGACCGGTTTCTCGCGCCGCTCGAGCCCGCCGATCTCGTGAGGGGTGAGGTCGACGCCGATCACGATGACCGCGTCGACGCGCTTGCGCGCGAGGAAGAACTCGAACACGCGGGCGCGTTCCGGCCCCTCGCGCGGGAGGTTGTAGAGCGTGAGGTCGTACCCGGCCGACAGGAGCGTGCGCTCGATGCCGTCGAGCACGGCGCCGAAGAACCAGCGGTTCACGAACGGGATGACGACGCCGACGTTCTTGGTGCGACCGGTCACGAGGCTCGCCGCGTCGGGGGAGGCGATGTACCCGATCTCGGAGGCCGCGCGCTGCACCCGCCGGCGGGTGTCGTCGGCGACGTGGCCGCGACCCGAGAGCGCACGCGAGGCGGTGGCCTTGGAGACGCCGGCCAAGCGCGCGACATCGTCGATGGCCGGCATCGGCGCCTCCCTCCGTCGGGACGTTCCGAGCCTGATCGTAGTGGCAGGTGCGGCTCGAGTGGAACCGATTCCACCGTGCGCGATGCTGCGCACGTCTCGCGCGGTGCCCGCGTGGGCGGGAGCGGTGGCTCCGCCTCGGTGCAGCGTGAGAGCGTTCCCACCGAGGGCGGTGCGATGCCCGTGGGCTTGTCCGGATCGTGATCACGAAGTGGTTGTGCGCTCATCGCGGCGTCGCCTAGCGTGTTCACTGGAACCGTTTCCGGATCCGCCCCTGCACCACATTCGCTACTCGACGAGGAGAAGACATGAGAACCAGAGGGCATCGCCGTTTGACGGCATCGCTCGTGGCGGCCGCCGCACTCGGCCTCACGCTCACGGCCTGCACCGGTGACATCGCCAACGAAGAGGCCGGCGACGTCGATTGCGCCGACTACGAGGCGTACGGCACGTTCGACGGAGCCGAGGTCACCATCGCGGGCACCATCCTCGACCTCGAGGCCGACCGGCTGAACGAGTCGTGGGCCGACTTCGAGCAGTGCACCGGCATCTCGATCGACTACCAGGGCTCGAGCGAGTTCGAGGCCCAGATCGCCGTGCTGGCCGAGGGCGGCAACGCGCCCGACATCGGCATCGTGCCGCAGCCCGGCCTGCTCGCACGCCTCGCCGACGGCGGCTGGCTCATCCCGGCGTCGCAGCCCGTCGAGGACAACGTCGACAAGTGGTGGTCCGAGGACTGGAAGAAGTACGGCACCTACGACGACACCTTCTACGCCGCGCCGCTCATGGCCAGCATCAAGGGCTACGTCTGGTACTCGCCGACGGAGTTCTCGGAGAAGGGCTACGAGATCCCGAAGACGCTCGACGAGCTCAAGACGCTCTCCGAGACCATCGCGGCCGAGGGCGACCACAAGCCGTGGTGCGTCGGCCTCGAGTCGGGTGACGCGACCGGTTGGCCGGGCACCGACTGGGTCGAGGACTTCGTGCTCCGCCAGGCCGGCGCCGACGTGTACGACCAGTGGGTCACGCACGAGATCCCGTTCAACGACCCGCAGATCGCCGAGGCGTTCGACTCGGTCGGCGAGTACCTGAAGAGCGACGACATGGTCAACGGCGGCATCGGCGACGTGTCGACCCTCGTGACCGAGGCGTTCCAGACGGCCGGCCTGCCGATCGTCGACGGCGAGTGCTCGCTGCACCACCAGGCCTCGTTCTACGAGACCTTCTGGAACCCCGACGGCGGCGACGCCGTCAAGGTCGCGTCCGACGGCGACGTGTTCGGCTTCCTGCTGCCGCCGGTGAACGCCGACGACCCGCAGGCGGTCACGGGCGGCGGCGAGTTCCCCGTCGCGTTCCGCGACGCCGAAGAGGTCGAGGCCGTTCGCGCGTACCTGTCGAGCGACACCTGGGCCAACAACCGCGTCAGCCTCGGCGGCGTGGTCAGCGCCAACACGGGTGTCGACCCCGAGAACGCGTCGAGCGAGCTGCTCGTGCAGTCCATCGAGATCCTCCAGGACCCCGAGACCACGTTCCGGTTCGACGGATCCGACCTGATGCCCGGTGCCGTCGGCGCCGACTCCTTCTGGAAGGGCATCGTCGCCTGGGTCGGCGGTGAAGACACCAAGCAGGTGCTCGACACCATCGAGGCGAGCTGGCCCGCCAGCTGATCCACCTCGTGTCGCACCCGGGTTGACCGGAGTATGCGGCAGAGTCGAGGGGTGGGGTTCCCAGAGCCCCACCCCTCGGCAACCCAGTTCCACGACGACTGCATTCAGCGACGAATCCGGGAGGCGCGATGACCACGGCCGATCTGCTCGGCAAGATCCTGCAGGTGGTGATGGGGCTCGCCGTGTTCGCGGCGGTCGTCGGCCTCCTCATCTTCTTCATCGACAAGGCGCCCAAGAAGGGGCGCGACTACTGGCAGCTCGCCGGGTTCCTGGCTCCGGCGATGATCTTCCTCGCGGTCGGCCTGGTGTACCCGGCCATCCGCACGAGCATCCTCGCCTTCCAGGACAAGGGGGGCGACTGGACCCTCGACAACTTCGTCTGGATGTTCACGCAGCCCGCGGCGATCCGCACGCTCATCAACACGATCGTGTGGGTGGCGCTCGCGCCCGTCATCTCGACGGTGATCGGACTCGCCTACGCGGTGTTCATCGACCGTTCGCGCGGTGAGAAGTTCTACAAGGTGATCCTGTTCATGCCGATCGCGATCTCGTTCGTCGGCGCGAGCGTCATCTGGCGGTTCGTCTACGAGTACCGCTCGGGCGACCGCGAGCAGATCGGCCTGCTGAACGCGATCGTCGTCGCGGCCGGCGGCGATCCGGTGCAGTGGCTGCAGACCGACCCGATCAACACCATCCTGTTGATCGTCATCATGATCTGGATCCAGACGGGCTTCGCGATGGTGCTGCTGAGCGCGGCCATCAAGGGCGTGCCGACCGAGCAGATCGAGGCCGCCCAGCTCGACGGCACCAACGCGTGGCAGCGGTTCATGAACGTGACCGTTCCCGGCATCCGGGGTTCGCTCGTGGTCGTGTTCACGACGATCTCCATAGCCACGCTCAAGGTCTTCGACATCGTGAGAACGATGACCGCCGGAAACTTCAACACCAGCGTCGTCGCGAACGAGATGTACACCCAGGCGTTCCGGGCGAGCGAGGTCGGGCGGGGCTCGGCCCTCGCGCTCATCCTGTTCGTCATGGTGCTGCCGATCGTCATCTACAACGTCAACGTGCTCCGCAAGCAGAGGGAGATCCGATGAGCAGCGTCGCCCCCGCCGAACTGCCGATCGACCGCGAGCTCGCCGACGGCGAGGCCGCGGAGGTCGCCGAGCACGAGCCCGACACCAAGGCGGGTCGGGTCAAGAAGCGCCTCACCTCGCGCACGGCGACGATCGCCTCGATCATCATCGCCGTGCTCTGGACCATTCCCACGTTCGGCCTGCTGATCTCGTCGTTCCGACCGGCCGAGCTGATCCGCACCACGGGCTGGTGGACGATCTTCCAGAACCCGGGCTTCACGCTCGAGAACTACCAGGACGTGCTGTTCTCGGCGTCGTCGTCGTCACCGCAGCTCGGCGCCTACATCGTGAACTCGATCGCGATCACCGTGCTCGGCACGCTGATCACGCTCGTGTTCGCAGCCATGGCGGCGTACGCGTTCGCGTGGATCAAGTTCAAGTGGCTGAACTGGCTGTTCATCTTCGTGTTCGCGCTGCAGATCATCCCGCTGCAGATGTCGCTCGTGCCGCTGCTGCAGATCTTCTCGACCGTGCTGCGGCCGATGCAGGCCTGGTTGCACGACATGATCCCGATCATCCCCGAGCAGAACTACCTGCCGCTCTGGCTCGCGCACGCCATGTTCGGCCTGCCGCTGGCGATCTTCCTGCTGCACAACTTCATCTCCGACATCCCGGCCGACGTCATCGAGGCGGCGAGGGTCGACGGCGCCACGCACGGCCAGGTGTTCTTCCGCATCGTGCTGCCGCTCGCGACCCCGGCGCTCGCGTCGTTCGCGATCTTCCAGTTCATCTGGGTCTGGAACGACCTGCTCGTCGCGCTGATCTTCTCCGGCGGCACGCAAGACGTGGCGCCCATCACGCAACGATTGGCGGAGTTGGTCGGCACCAGGGGCCAGGACTGGCAGTTGCTGACGGCTGCCGCGTTCATCTCGATCATCATCCCGTTGATCGTGTTCTTCAGTCTGCAGCGGTACTTCGTGCGCGGGCTCCTCGCGGGGGCGACCAAGGGGTAGCGCGGCCTCGCGGGCAGGGGGAGACGGATGCCGCGGGCGGGGGCCCGCGGCATCCGTTCGCCCTCTGCCCGGCGCGCCGCCCGCCCCGCGCGCGCCCGCTCCGCGCCCGCCCGCGCCGCGCGCCCGCACGCTCCGCCGTCGGCGCCCGGGTCCGAAGGCCGACGTAGGGTTGGCCCATGAGCATGCACCAGAGTCCGCCTGGGGCGCAGACGGGCAAGTTCGGCAAGCCGCGCACGCGCATCTCGGGGGCAGACGAGTCCGCCCAGCGCGCCGAGAACGCCGAGGCGCCGAAGATCCCGAACCTGCTCGGCCGCATCGCCGAGCTGTTCCGGCCCCACCGGGGGCAGTTGACGGTCGTCGTGGTGCTCGTGCTCGTCGGTGCCGCGCTCAGCGTCATCCCGCCGCTGCTCACCGAGCGCGCGTTCGACGAGGGGCTGTTCCCGCCCGACCCGGCGAACGAGGGGGCCACGACGGGACCGAACCTGCAGGTGCTCGCCTGGATCGTGGGCGCGATGATCGTGGTCTTCGTGTTCTCGGCACTGCTCGGGGTCTGGCAGACGTGGATGACCGCGACCATCGGCAACAACGTCATGGGCGCGCTGCGCGTGCGCATGTTCACGCACCTCCAGTCGATGGAGCTGAGCTTCTTCACCCGTACGAAGACCGGCGTGATCCAGTCGCGCCTGCAGAACGACGTGGGCGGCGTCGCCTCGGTGCTGACGAACACGGTGTCGAGCGTGCTCGGCAACACGGTCACGGTGATCTCGGCGTTCATCGCGATGCTGCTGCTGAACTGGCAGCTCACGATCGTCGCGCTCATCCTGATGCCGTTCATGGTCTACGCCCAGCGCCGCGTGGGCAAGGTGCGCGCGCGCATCGCGGGCGAGACGCAGGAGTCCCTCTCCGAGATGACGGCGATCACGCAGGAGACCCTGAGCGTGTCGGGGATCCTGCTCTCGAAGTCGTTCACGCGGCAGCAGAACGAGATCGACCGCTACGCCGACGAGAACCGCAACCAGATCCGCCTGCAGGTGAGCCAGCAGATGACCGGGCAATGGTTCTTCGCGCTGGTCAACATCTTCATGTCGTCGATCCCCGCGATCGTCTACCTGGTGTCTGGCCTGCTCATCGACAACGGCGCCTCGGATGTCACGGCGGGCACGATCGTGGCGTTCACCACCGTGCAGGCGCGCCTGCTGTTCCCGCTCATGGCGCTCATGCGCGTCTCGCTCGACCTGCAGACCTCGAGCGCGCTGTTCGCGCGCATCTTCGAGTACCTCGACCTGCGTCCGACGATCATCGATGCGCCCGACGCCAGGGAGGTCGCGGCCGGCGAGACGCCCGGGGCCGGCCGTCGTGGGCCGGCCGATGCGGCATCCGCGACGGCGCTGGGGCGGGTCGAGTTCGAGGACGTGACGTTCCGCTACCCCGACGCGACCGACGACTCGGTGCCCACGCTCGACGGGGTGAGCTTCGTGATCGAGCCGGGCCAGTTCGCCGCGTTCGTCGGTCCGTCGGGCGCCGGCAAGACGACGGTGTCGTACCTGGTCCCGCGGCTGTACGAGGCCACGGGCGGCGTCGTGCGTTTCGCCGGCGACGACGTGCGCGAGCTCCGCCAGGAGTCGCTCGTGGGCAACATCGGCATCGTGAGCCAGGAGACCTACCTGTTCCACGCCTCGATCGCCGAGAACCTGCGCTACGCGAAGCCCGACGCGACCGATGCCGAGCTCGAGGCGGCGGCGCGGGCCGCGAACATCCACGAGACGATCGCCTCGTTCCCCGACGGCTACGAGACCGTGGTCGGCGAGCGGGGGTACCGCCTCTCGGGCGGCGAGAAGCAGCGCATCGCGATCGCCCGCGTCCTGCTGAAGGACCCGCCCGTGCTCGTGCTCGACGAGGCCACGAGCGCGCTCGACACCATCTCCGAACGGGTCGTGCAGCAGGCGCTCGACGACGCGGCCAAGGGGCGCACGACGATCGCGATCGCGCACCGGCTGTCGACGATCGTCTCGGCCGACGTGATCTTCGTCGTCGTCGCGGGCCGCATCGTCGAGCAGGGCACGCACGCCCAGCTCGTCGCGGCCGACGGCGTGTACGCGACGCTCTCGCGACAGCAGGAGCAATCCGCGCAACTGCCGGGGCTGGCGCGATAGGCTCGGCAGCACGGCCGGGGGAACGCCGATGAGGGCGAGGGGGATCCGATGAGCGAGGTCAAGGGCGACGCGCAGAAGTTGCCGAAGAACGTGAACCGGAAGGTCATCGGGCTCGCAGCAGCCGGCGCCGTCGGCGGGTTCCTCTTCGGATTCGACTCGTCGGTCGTGAACGGCGCCGTCGATGCGATCCAAGACGAGTTCTCGCTCTCCGCGGCGGTCACGGGTTTCGCGGTCGCGAGCGCGCTGCTCGGCTGCGCGATCGGTGCCGAGCTCGCGGGCCGTCTGGCCGACCGGTTCGGCCGCATCCCGGTCATGGTCATCGGCGCGGTGCTGTTCCTCGTCTCGTCGATCGGTGCGGGTTTCGCGTTCGGCGTCGTCGACCTCATCGTCTGGCGCGTGCTCGGCGGCATGGGCATCGGCATCGCCTCGGTCGTGGCTCCCGCGTACATCGCCGAGATCTCGCCGAGCGCGATACGCGGGCGGCTCGCGTCGCTGCAGCAGCTCGCGATCGTGTTCGGCATCTTCGCGGCGCTGCTCTCCGACGCGCTGTTCGCGGCGGCCGCGGGCGGCGCCGACCAGCCGTTCTGGTTCGGGCTCGAGGCCTGGCGATGGATGTTCATCGCCTGCGCGGTGCCGTCGATCGTCTACGGCGTGATCGCCCTCCTGCTGCCCGAGTCGCCGCGCTACCTGGTCAAGGCGGGCCGCGACAAGCAGGCCGAGGAGGTGCTCGAGCGCATCGGAACCCCCGACCCGGCGAAGGCCGTCGCCGACATCACCGGATCGCTGCACCGCGATGAGGTCGCCCAGGCGCAGGGCACGCTCCGCGGCCCGGTGCTCGGGCTCAAGGGCATCGTCTGGATCGGCATCCTGCTGTCGGTGTTCCAGCAGTTCGTCGGCATCAACGTGATCTTCTACTACTCGACGACGCTTTGGAAGGCCGTCGGCTTCGACGAGTCCGACTCGTTCACGATCAGCGTGCTCACCTCGGTCACCAACATCGTCGTGACGTTCATCGCGATCGCCCTGGTCGACAAGGTGGGCCGGCGCCCGCTGCTGCTCATCGGCTCGACCGGCATGGCGGTCACGCTGGCCACCATGGCGATCGCGTTCGCGAACTCGGTGACGGTCGACGGCGAGGTGACCCTGCCGGGCGCCTGGGGCCCCATCGCGCTGGTCGCGGCGAACCTCTTCGTGGTCGCGTTCGGCTTCTCGTGGGGCCCGCTCGTGTGGGTGCTGCTCGGCGAGATCTTCCCGAACAGCATCCGCGGCCGGGCGCTCGGACTCGCGGCCGCGGCCCAGTGGATCGCGAACTTCCTCATCACCGTGAGCTTCCCGCCGATGTCGGAGTTCTCGCTGTTCTGGACCTACGCGATGTACGCGGCGTTCGCCGTGCTCTCGTTCATCTTCGTGTTCTGGAAGGTGCCCGAGACCAAGGGCATGGCGCTCGAGGACTCCGAGGCGGTGTTCGCCGCCGGCACGGGCCGAGACCGGCGTCGCCGCGCGAGTCAGGCGACCACAGGGTAGGGTGTCTCTCGTGCTGATCACGTGTTGTTGTTGTCGTCGTTCCGACCGACCATGACCTTTCGCGCCGTGCGCCCGCTGAGCGGGTCTCGCCCGGCGCACCACGATGACGACACCCAGGGGAGATCCCTCGCATGAAGTACGCAGAATCCATCGTCGACCTCGTCGGCAACACCCCGCTCGTGAAGCTGACCCGAGTGGTCGAGGGCGCGACGCAGGCCACCGTGCTCGTGAAGCTCGAGTACCTGAACCCGGGCGGCTCGGTCAAGGACCGCATCGCCTCCCGCATGATCGATGCGGCCGAGCGCGACGGCCTGCTGCAACCCGGCGGCACGATCGTCGAGCCGACGTCGGGCAACACCGGCGTCGGGCTGGCGCTCGTCGCGCAGCAGCGCGGCTACCGCTGCATCTTCGTCGTGCCCGACAAGTTCGGCGAGGAGAAGCGCAACGTGCTCACCGCCTACGGCGCCGAAGTCGTCGTGACGCCGACGTCGGTCGCACCCGACGGGCCCGAGTCGTACTACAGCGTGTCCGACCGCATCGTGCGCGAGACGCCTGGCGCCTACAAGCCGAACCAGTTCGCGAACCCGAACGGTCCGCGGGCGCACTACGAGACCACGGGTCCTGAGATCTGGAACGACACCGAGGGCCGGATCACGCACTTCGTGGCCGGCATCGGCACGGGCGGCACGATCACCGGCACGGGCCGCTACCTGCGCGAGGTCTCGGGCGACCGGGTGCGCGTGATCGGGGCCGACCCCGAGGGCTCGGTGTACTCGGGCGGCACGGGTCGCCCGTACTTCGTCGAGGGCGTCGGCGAGGACATGTGGCCCGACACGTTCGATCCGGCGGTTCCGCACGAGGTGCTCGCCGTCTCCGACCGCGATGCGTTCGCGATGACCAGGCGCCTCGCCCGCGAGGAGGGACTGCTCGTCGGCGGTTCGAGCGGCATGGCCGTCGCGGCCGCCCTCCGCGCCGCGAAGGACGCCTCGCCCGACGACGTCTTCGTCGTGCTGCTGCCCGACGGCGGCCGCGGGTACCTGGGCAAGATCTTCAACGACAAGTGGATGCGCGCCTACGGCTTCTCGAACGCGCCCGCCGGCCACACGATCGCCGACGTGCTCGCCACGAAGGCCGACCGCACGGCCCCGCTCGTGTACGTGCACCCGAACGACAGCGTGCGCGAGGCGATCGACCTCATGGCCACGACCGGCGTCTCGCAGGTGCTCGTGCTCTCGGCCGAGCCCCCGGTCGTGCTCGGCGAGGTGAAGGGCACGATCACCGAGGACGTGCTGCTCGACCTCGTCTTCACGGGGCAGGTCAAGCTCACCGACGAGGTCGGCGGCGTGGTCGGCCCGCAGCTGCCGCTCATCGGCGTCAACGAGCCGGTCGCCGCGGCACGATCCGCGTTCGCCGACGCCCAGGCGATGCTCGTCACCGACGGCGGCAAGGCACTCGGCGTCATCACGCGCACCGACCTGCTCACCTACCTCTCGGCGTAGCCGCCGGCATCCGCGGGGCCCTCCGCCTCGCCCGCTCGCTTCTCCATTTCCCCAGATCCAGAAACGGATGTCACGCATGAACCTCTCAGACCGCGCGGGCTTCGACACGCTCGCGATCCACGCCGGCCAGGCCTTCGACCCCACCACCGGCGCGGTCATCCCGCCCGTCTACCTCACCTCGACCTACGTGCAGGACGGCATCGGCGGCCTCCGCGAGGGCTACGAGTACTCGCGCGGCGGCAACCCGACCCGCACGGCGCTCGAGACCCAGCTCGCGGCGCTCGAGGGCGGCATCCGCGGCCTGTCGTTCGCGTCGGGCCTCGCCGCCGAAGACGCGCTGCTGCGCACGGTGCTCGCGCCGGGCGACCACGTCGTCGTCGGCAACGACGTGTACGGGGGCACGCACCGGCTCATCCGCAAGGTGCACGGGGCGTGGGGCGTGCGGCACAGCACGGTCGACCTCGGCGACCTCGACGCGGTGCGTGCAGCGATCGAGCCCGGCGCCACGAAGGTGCTGTGGATCGAGACCCCCTCGAACCCGCTCATGAAGATCACCGACATCCAGGCGCTCGCGGCGCTCGGCGCCGAGTCTGGCGCGCTCGTCGTGGTCGACAACACGTTCGCGACGCCCGCTCTGCAGCAGCCGATCGCGCTCGGCGCGCACGTCGTGGTGCACTCGACGACGAAGTACCTCGGCGGCCACTCCGACGTGGTGGGCGGCGCGCTCGTCTTCGCGCCGGGCCGCGAGGAGCTGGCCGAGCAGGTGACGTTCACGCAGTTCGCGGCGGGCGCGGTCTCCGGCCCCTTCGACGCGTTCCTCACCACGCGCGGCATCAAGACGCTCGGCATCAGAATGCAGCGACACAGCGAGACGGCGCAGCTCATCGCCGAGCGGCTCGACGCGCACGCGGGCATCGCGAGGGTCTACTACCCGGGGCTGCCGTCGCACCCCGGCCACGAGCTGGCCGCCCGGCAGATGTCGGGCTTCGGCGGCATGCTCTCGATCGAGCTCGCCGGGGGCGGAGCGGCGGCGCGCCGCTTCGCGGAGTCGACGACGCTGTTCCAGCTCGCCGAGTCACTGGGCGGGGTCGAGTCGCTCGTGAACCACCCGTGGTCGATGACGCACGCGTCGGTGCGCGGCACCGAGGCCGAGGTCGCGGAGTCGATCGTGCGCCTCTCGGTCGGCATCGAGGACGCCGATGACCTGCTGGCCGACATCGACGGGGCGCTCGCCCGCCTGTAGGCCGCCATTCGGTCACTCGTGGTCGCTTCACGGGTCGCGGGCGACCACGAGCGACCGAACGAACGCGCGGTCGCCGCGGCATCCGAGATCTCGGTGGCAGGAAGTCGTCGAAGCCAGTCAGTCCTGCCATCGCGGTGCGCAGAGCGGATGCCCCAGACTGAACGGGTGAGCACGAACCCCTCCGGCGCGACCGCCGCCGGCGCATCCGCAGAACACCACGGCAGCCTCGGCCTCGTGCAGGGCACCGCCCTGTACATCGCGAGCGTGCTCGGCACGGGCATCCTCGTGCTGCCGGGCCTCGCCGCGGCCGCCGCGGGCCCCGCGTCGATCGTCGCGGTCGCCGTCGTGCTCGTGCTCTCGATCCCGCTCGCCGGAACCTTCGCGGCCCTCGCGTCGCGCTACCCCGACGCGGGCGGCGTCGCGAGCTACGTGCGCCGCGCGCTCGGCGACACGGCCGCGCGCATGGCCGGGTACTGGTTCTACTTCGGCGTCTGCATCGGGGCTCCGGTGCTCGCCGTGCTCGGCGGCGAGTACGTCGTCGCGGTGCTCGGCATCGACCGCTCGGCCGTGCCGATCATCGGGTTCGCCGTGTTCGTGCCGCCCTTCATCGTCAACTGGTTCGGCGTGCGCGTCGCCGGATGGGTGCAGTTCGTGCTCACGGGCCTGCTGATCGCGGTCGTCGTCGGCGTGGTCGCCGTGACGTTCCCGGCCGCCGACGCCGCGAACTTCACGCCATTCCTGCCCAACGGCTGGGGCGGCGTCGGCGTCGCGATCAGCCTGTTCGTCTGGGCGTTCGCCGGCTGGGAGGTCGGCACCCACATCGCGGGGGAGTTCAAGAACCCGCGCAAGATCATCCCGCTCGCGACCGGCATCGCCGTCGTCGTGGTCGGCGCCGGGTACCTCGCGCTGCAGTTCGTCACGGTGGCCGTGCTCGGCGATCGCGCGGGCGACGGCCAGGTGCCGCTGCTCGACCTGGTCGAGACGACCGCCCCCGGCATCGGCCAGGTGCTCGTCGCGATCGTCGCCGCGATCGTGACCCTCGGCGTCATGAACGCCTACCTGCCCGCCTTCGGCAAGCTCGGTGCCGCACTCGGACGCGACGGCGACCTGCCGAGGTTCTTCGCGAAGGGCGCCGCAGACGGGCAGGTGCCGCGACGCTCGCTCGCCCTCACGGGCGTGATCATCATCGTCTACTTCGGGCTCATGCTCTGGAACGACCTCGACCTCACGGGCTTCATCCTCATCCACACGAGCAACATGGTCGCGATCTACGCCGCGGGCATGCTGGCCGCGACGCTGCTGCTGAAGCGGTGGTCGTTCGGATGGTGGCTGGCCGTCGTCGCCACGATCATGACCGCGGGCCTGCTCGTGCTCGCCTGGCAGAACCTGCTCGTGCCGGCCGTGCTCGCCCTCGCGGCCGTGGCCGTGACGGTCGTGCGCCGCGTCCGCGGCCGGCGGGCGGGGCGCGGCACTGCGTCGACGACCGCCGGACGAGCGGATGCCGCGGGCGAGCCCGGTCGGGTCGAAGCACCCGTGCTCGTGCCCGCCGCGCCGGCCGCGGCATCCGTCGTGCCCTCGAACACCACCGACCCGAAGGACCCCGAGTGACCGAGTACCGCGCCCACTTCGATGCCGAGATCGAGTTCGTGAACGGGGGAGGGCTGCGGGCCGACGCGTTCCGGCTCGACCTGCCGACGCGCGAGGTCACCGAGGCCCGGATCGGCGAGCTGCTCGTGCGCCACCTCGGGCTGACCCTGGTGGGCAGCGTGCGCCTGACGAACCTCGAGATCGTCGAGGAGGCCCACCGAGGCTCCCGCGGTGTGTCGCAGCTTCAGGATGCGCCGGGTGACGCGCCGTCGTCGAAGGATGACGGCGCGGCGCGGGGCGGGTCGCTCCTGAATCCGCCACGCGAGCTCGTCGACCTCAGCCACCCCATCCGCGCAGGACTCGTGACCTATCCCGGCCTGCCCGCACCGGTCATCACGCCGCACCTCACGCGGGAGGCCTCGCGGGGCGTGTACGAGCCGGGCACCGAGTTCGCCATGGACCTCATCACGATGATCGGCAACACGGGCACCTACCTCGACAGCCCGTTCCACCGCTACGCGGACGGAGGCGACCTGGCGAGCCTGTCGCTCGAGACCCTCGTCGGGCTGCCCGCCGAGGTGTTCCGGCTGACGGATGCGGCGAGCCGAGGCATCCCGCCCGAGGTCTTCTTCGACCGCGAGCTCGCGGGCACCGCGGTGCTGCTGCACACCGGATTCGACCGGCACTTCGGCACCCCCGAGTACCGTCACGGCTCCCCGTTCCTCACCGAGGCGGGGGCCCGGCACCTCGTCGATGCCGGGGTCGCGCTCGTCGGCATCGACTCGCTGAACATCGACGACACCGAATCGGGAGGCACGCGCCCGGCGCACTCGCTGCTGCTCGAGGCGGGCATCCACGTGGTCGAGCACCTCACGAACCTCGGGAGCATGCCCGTGCGCGGCGCCCGGTTCACGGCGGTGCCGCCGCGCGTCGAGGGGTTCGGCACATTCCCCGTGCGGGCGTTCGCCGAGGTCCCGGCCTCGCGGGTCGGCTAGCCCGGCCTCCCCGAAGGCCGGATCGGCCTGAGAACGAGCGCCCGATCGGGCCGGGTTCGCTGTGGTGTCGTGCATCTGCCGCCCGAGTGGGTGAGGATGGGAGGATGAGCGTCCCCTCGTATGCCCTGCACGACGGAAACACGATTCCCGCGATCGGCCTGGGCACCTACGGGCTCAACGAGCAGGTCGGCATCGAGGCGATCGCGGCCGCGATCTCCGACGGCTACCGCCTGCTCGACACCGCGTACAACTACGGCAACGAAGACGTCGTGGGCGAGGCGATCCGCCGGTCCGGCGTCGACCGCAGCGACCTCTTCGTCGCCACCAAGCTGCCGGGCCGTCACCACGGCTTCGACGAGACGCTCGCGAGCTTCGAGGAGTCGCGCGCGCGACTCGACCTCGACTGGCTCGACCTGTACCTCATCCACTGGCCCAACCCGAGCGTCGACAAGTACGTCGACAGCTGGAAGGCCATGATCCGCCTGCGCGAGAAGGGGCTGGTGCGCTCGATCGGCGTCTCGAACTTCACGTCGCCGATGCTCGAGCGGCTCGAGCGCGAGACGGGCGTCGTGCCCGTGGTCAACCAGGTCGAGCTGCACCCGTACTTCTCGCAGCAGGAGCTGCGCGGCTACCACGCCGAGCACGGCATCCGCACCGAGAGCTGGAGTCCGCTCGGGCGCAAGAGCGACCTGCTGAACGAGCCCGTGCTCGCCGAGATCGCGGCCCGACTCGGCCGGTCGGTGCCGCAGGTCGTGCTGCGCTGGCACGTGCAGCTCGGGGCGGTGCCCATTCCCAAGTCGTCGCAGGCCGAACGCCGACGCGCCAACCTCGACGTCTTCTCGTTCGAGCTCGGCGACGACGACATGGCCGCGATCGGCACTCTCGAGCGCGGCCGCATCTGGGGCGCGGACCCCGACACGCACGAGGAGCTCTGACCGGCGAACCCGAGACGCGGCCCCGGCATCGGCCGCGTGGCCCTCGACGTCGGCGGCACGACGTAGGCTCGATCGGGTGAGGCGATCAACGGGCGACGGGGCTGCGAACGACGAGATCGAGTCGAGCGAGGCGGAGTCGGCCGAGTATTCGCTGGCTCCTGCGGCTGAGGCGTACACCTCCGCCGAGGCATCCGCCCACGAGTCGGCCGTGCACGGTGGTCACGAGGCATCCGCCCATCGTGAGACGGATGCCGCGGCGCAGGCCGAGACCGGCACCGACCGGCTGCCCGACGCGAAGGGGCCGCTGTCGGCGCCGTACACCTGGCTCTCGATCGGCATGTTCGCGACGATCTTCCTCGCTGCATTCGAGGCGATGGCCGTGACCACGATCATGCCGCTCGTGGTGCGCGACCTCGACGGCGAGTCGATGTTCGCCCTCGCCTTCGCCGTGCCGCTCGCCGCCGGCATCATCGGCATGGTGCTCGCCGGCAACTGGACCGACCGGTCCGGCCCGTTGCCCTCGCTCATCACCGCGGCTGCCCTGTTCGTGGTCGGGCTCGTGATCGCCGGCACGGCGACCGACATGACGGTCTTCATCATCGGGCGGTTCGTGCACGGGCTGAGCGGTGCGGCGGTCATCGTGCCGCTCTACGTGATCGTCGCCCGCGCGTACCCCGAGGCGCTGCGAGCGCGGGTGTTCGCGGGGTTCGCGGCCGCGTGGGTGATCCCGTCGATCGTCGGCCCAGCGCTCGCCGGCCTCGTCGCCGAGGCCTTCAGCTGGCACTGGGTGTTCCTCGGCGTGATCGTGATCGTCGTGCCCGCTGCCGTCATGATGGTGCCGCCCATCCTGCGCGTGCGCGACCTCGTGCAGGGCGACGCCTCGGTGCCGTGGAGCCTCGGGCGGGTCGGGTGGGCGATCCTCACGGCCGTCGCCGCGCTCGCGGTGTCGCTCGCGAAGGAGCTCGACGATCCGTGGCGGTGGATCGCCGCCGGACTCGGCATCGCGGTCGCCGCCTTCGCTGCGCGCCCGCTGCTGCCGCCCGGAACCCTGCGCGCCGCACGCGGCATGCCGGCCACCGTCGCCGTGAAGTTCGTCGTGGCCGGCGCCTTCTTCGGCAGCGAGGTGTACCTGCCGTACCTCTTCATCGAGAACTACGAGATGTCGCCGAGCCTCGCCGGCGTCGTGCTCACCGGCGCGGGGCTCACCTGGGCCGCCGCTTCGTGGCTGCAGGGCCGGCTGACGCACCGCATCAGCGACACCCGGGCCGTCGAGATCGGCGCCCTCACGCTCGTCGTCGCACTCGTCGTCGTGCTCGCCGTCGCGGCCTTCACGCTGCCGCCCGTGATCGCGTTCGTCGCCTGGGCGCTCGCCGGCGCATCGATGGGCTTCATGTACCCGCGGTTCTCGGTCTCGGTGCTGGCGCAGTCCAAGCGCGACGAGCAGGGCTTCAACAGCGCGGCGCTCACGATCTCGGAGTCGCTCGGCGCGTCGATCGCGCTCGCGGTCACCGCACTCGTGTCGTCGGCGATCGGAGCCGGGGCCTTCACGGCCGACTTCGCGGTCACCGTCGCGGTCGCGATCGTCGGCCTCGTGATCGCCGGCCGGGTGCGGCCCCCGGGCGTGCCCCGCGGCTGATCGCGCGGCACGAGGGGCTGATTGCGCGGCACGAGGGGCGGATCGCGCTGCACGAGGGGCGCATCGAGCAGCCGCGATCGAACTGCCGCGGAGAGCCGAACGGACGGCCGACTCAGAAGGCCGGGCGACCCGACGACGACCGCACGATGAGCTCGGGCACGATGACCTCGCGGTGCTCGGGCGCCGAGGGGTCGATGTTGCCGAGCAGCAGGCCGACGCAGCGGCGGCCGAGCTCGGCGAAGTCCTGCCGCACGGTCGTGAGCGGCGGCCAGAAGTGCGCCGCCTCGGGGATGTCGTCGAACCCGACGATCGACACGTCGCGCGGGATCTCGAGCCCGGCATCGCGGATGGCGTGCATGAGGCCGAGCGCCATCTGGTCGTTCGACGAGAAGATCGCGGTGAAGTCGCGCACGGTCAGCAGCTCGCGACCGGCGTGGTAGCCGAAGTCCGCGGTCCAGTCGCCGAGGATGGGCGCCGTCGTGGGCACGTCGCTCGCGCTCATCTCCTCGAGGAAGCCGCGCATGCGGGCCTCGGCCTCGATCCAGTCCTGCGGGCCGGTGAGGTGGTAGATGTTGCGGTGCCCGAGCTCGATGAGGTGGCGGGTCGCGAGCCGTGCGCCGGCGATCTGGTCGACCGAGAGCGTGTGGTCGGTGTCCTGCCCGGTCGACTGCAGGCTCACGTGCGGCACGTCGATCGATCGCTGCGCCAGGGTGTCGAACACGCGCGCCTGGGGGGCGATGACGACGAGGCCCTCGATGCCCTGGGCGAGCAGGTGCGCCAGGCCGTCGGCGATCGAGCGCTCGTCGGAGGAGTCGATGTTCGCCGTGCTGACCCAGTAGCCGGCCTCGCGGGCGGCGGCCTCGATGGCCGTGATGCTCGACGCGGGCCCGTACTGGGTGCTCTGCGACGAGAGGATGCCGATGGTGTGCGACCGGCTGGTGACGAGCGCCCGGGCGGCACGGTTCGGCTGGTACTGCACCTGCTCCATGACATCGAGCACGCGCTGCTTGGTCTCCGGGCGGATGCTCGGGTGGTGGTTGAGCACGCGCGAGACGGTCTGATGCGAGACGCCGGCCAGTCGGGCGACGTCTCGAATGCTGGGCGCGCGGCCCTTCGGCGTCTCGTCTGCCACGGTCACATCCTCGTTCGTGTTCACGGGCATGCGCACGGTCACATGCCTGGTTGCCCCTCATTATGCACGTCAGGCCGGGAATGTGACCGTCACACATGTGACGGTCACATGAAATCCGCCACCCTGCGGCGGTCGGTCCGGGCGTGAATGGAAGGGATCCGAACGGACACCAGGCACACGTGCGTCGCCCGGCATGCGCGTCATTGCTGGCATTCAGCCGGGTCACAGGCGGAATTCGGGGTGATCCCCGCCCGCGGCGGAGCGCGCATCGGCTGTTACCGATCCGTGACCGATGTCGAGTTGACAGTTCGAGCCAACGTGGGGGTAACATCGGTGACGCCATGTGAACGGTCACATCGATCGGGCACATCGACACCGATCCAGAGACCGGGGCTGAAGGTCCCGCACCATCGACGAAGGAGTCTGCACGTGAACCACGGCGACCACCACCTCCTCGGAGCATTCCGGGCGGTTGCCGCATGAGCTCCTACGGCCCCCAGCTCGAGGTCGCGATCGCGCGTGTGCGTACCGAGGTGGCGAAGTTGCACGCGGAGTTGACGCGGTACGGCCTGGTGGTGTGGACGGGTGGCAACGTGTCGGGTCGGGTGCCGGGTGCGGAGCTGTTCGTGATCAAGCCGTCGGGTGTGAGCTATGACGATCTGGCTCCGGAGAACATGATCCTGTGCGATCTGGACGGCAACGTGATCGAGGGCACGCCGGGTGCTGATCGTTCGCCGTCGAGCGATACGGCGGCGCACGCGTACGTGTATCGGAACATGCCCGAGGTCGGGGGTGTGGTGCACACGCATTCGACGTATGCGGTGGCGTGGGCGGCGCGGAACGAGGAGATCCCGTGCGTGATCACGGCGATGGCCGATGAGTTCGGGGGTCCGATCCCGGTGGGTCCGTTCGCGATCATCGGGGATGACTCGATCGGTCGGGGCATCGTGGAGACCCTGTCGGGGCATCGCAGCCGTGCGGTGCTGATGGCGAACCATGGGCCGTTCACGATCGGGGCGAACGCGAAGGACGCGGTCAAGGCTGCGGTCATGGTCGAGGATGTCGCCCGCACGGTGCACCTGGCTCGTGAAGCCGGGCCGCTCGTTCCGATCCCGCAGGAAGCGATCGACCGGTTGTACGACCGGTACCAGAACGTCTACGGACAGGCCGCCGATGCGAGGCGGCCGGCCACGAGGGCCTGACCCGCGAGGGCCGGAACCCGCGCCGAAGGCGCACCACGCGACATCCGCAGGACTCAACTCAACAACACAAGCTTGCGACATCCGGTCACCTCGACGGATGCCGCGGGGGAGCGGCGTTCATGGACACCGCCGCTCCGACTGTCACCAAGACGATGACGTCCATGAATGACACAGTGAAAGGAAACACCGTGAAGAACACGAAGAAGGTGCTTCTCGCTACGATGGCGGCCGCTTCCATGCTCGCACTCGCGGCGTGCTCGGGCGGTTCGGGCGACAGCGGCAGCGGGGGCGGCGACGGCGGCCTCATCGGCGTCGCGATGCCCACCAAGAGCTCGGAGCGCTGGATCCAGGACGGCGACGCCGTCAAGGAGCAGCTCGAGGAGCAGGGCTTCACCGTCGACCTGCAGTACGCAGAGGACGACATCCCCACGCAGGTCTCGCAGATCGAGAACATGATCACCAAGGGTGCTGAGGCCCTGATCATCGCGTCGATCGACGGCACCACGCTCTCGCAGGTGCTCCAGGACGCGGCCGACGCCGACATCCCGGTCATCGCCTACGACCGCCTCATCCGCGACTCCGAGAACGTCGACTACTACGCGTCGTTCGACAACTACGTCGTCGGCGTGCAGCAGGCCACCTCGCTGCTCAACGGCCTCGGCCTGACCGACCTCGAGGGCGCTGCGGCCTCCGACGCACCCAAGGGTCCGTTCAACATCGAGCTGTTCGCCGGTTCGCCCGACGACAACAACGCCACGTTCTTCTGGAACGGCGCGATCGACACGCTGCAGCCGTACATCGACGAGGGCACCCTCGTCGTCAAGTCGGGCCAGACCGACTTCGAGCAGGCCGCAACCCTCCGCTGGGACGGCGAGGTCGCTCAGGAGCGCATGGAGAACATCCTCACCTCGACGTACTCCGACGGCTCGACGGTCAACGCGGTGCTCTCGCCCTACGACGGCCTCTCGCGCGGCATCATCTCGGCTCTGACCGACGCCGGCTACAAGGTCGGCGAGGGCTGGCCGATCATCTCGGGCCAGGACGCCGAGCTCGACTCGGTCAAGGCCATCAACTCGGGTGAGCAGTACGCGACCATCTTCAAGGACACCCGCAACCTCGCCAAGGTGGCCGTCGACATGGCGTCGGCGATCCTCAACGGCGAAGAGCCCGAGGTCAACAACACGACCGACTACGACAACGGCGTGAAGGTCGTTCCGTCGTACCTCCTCGAGTCGCAGATCGTCGTCAAGGACAACATCACCGAGGTCCTGGTCGACAGCGGCTACTGGACCGAAGAAGAGATCAACGGCTGATCGACCCGACCGGGTCGACCCGCTGATGGGATGACGCGGCCGGTGCCTGGGGCGGGGAGTATCCTCGCCTCAGGTCCGGCCGCGGCATCCGCGTCCGACAGGGCACCGGCGATGAAGCAGGAGCAGATATGACCACCAACATCCTCGAGATGCGCGGCATCACGAAGACCTTCCCCGGCGTGAAGGCACTCTCCAACGTGACCATCGAGGTCGAGCGAGGCGAGGTCCACGCCATCTGCGGCGAGAACGGCGCCGGCAAGTCGACGCTGATGAAGGTGCTGTCGGGCGTCTACCCCCACGGCACCTACGACGGCGACATCGTCTTCGAGAACGAGACGGTCGAGTTCAAGGACCTGACGGACAGCGAAGCCAAGGGCGTCGTGATCATCCACCAGGAACTCGCGCTCAGCCCGTACCTGTCGATCGCCGAGAACATCTTCCTCAACAACGAGTTGAAGGGCCCCGGCGGGCTCATCGACTGGAACAAGACGAACTTCGAGGCGCAGAAGCTCCTCGCCCGCGTCGGCCTGCGCGAGAACCCCACGACGAAGATCATGGACATCGGCGTCGGCAAGCAGCAGCTCGTCGAGATCGCGAAGGCGCTCTCGAAGGAGGTCAAGCTGCTCATCCTCGACGAGCCGACCGCCGCGCTGAACGACGAGGACTCCGACCACCTGCTCGACCTGATCCTGCACCTCAAGGGGCAGGGCATCACGTCGATCATCATCAGCCACAAGCTGAACGAGATCAAGAAGGTCGCCGACTCCGTCACGGTCATCCGCGACGGCAAGACGATCGAGACGATCGCCAAGCAGGAGGTGACCGAGGACCGCATCATCAAGGACATGGTCGGCCGCGACCTCGAGCACCGCTACCCCGACCACACCCCCAACCTCGGCGACGAACTGCTCCGCGTCGAGGACTGGACCGCGCATCACCCGCAGGACTCATCGCGCGTCGTCGTCGACAAGGTCAACCTGAACGTGCGCGCGGGCGAGATCGTCGGCATCGCCGGCCTCATGGGCGCCGGTCGCACCGAGTTCGCCATGAGCCTGTTCGGCCAGAGCTACGGCTCGCGCATCTCGGGCAAGGTGTTCCTCCGCGGCAAGGAGATCAAGACCCGCACGGTGTCGGAGGCCATCTCGCACGGCATCGCCTACGCCACCGAAGACCGAAAGACCTTCGGCCTCAACCTCATCGAGGACATCAAGCGCAACATCTCGATGGCGTCGCTCAAGAAGCTCGAGAAGTTCGGCCTCGTGCACGACAACGAGGAGTACAAGGTCGCCACCGAGTTCAAGCAGTCGATGAACATCAAGGCGCCGAACGTCCTGGTGAAGACCGGCAAGCTCTCGGGTGGCAACCAGCAGAAGGTCGTGCTGTCGAAGTGGATCTACTCCGACCCCGACGTGCTCATCCTCGATGAGCCGACGCGAGGCATCGACGTCGGTGCCAAGTACGAGATCTACACGATCATCAACCGGCTCGCCGCACAGGGCAAGGGCATCATCGTCATCTCGTCCGAGCTGCCCGAACTGCTCGGAATCTGCGACCGCGTGTACGCCCTCTCCGAGGGTCGCATCACCGGCGAACTCCCCATCGCCGAGGCCACGCCCGAGTCGATGCTCAAGCTCATGACCATGGAAAAGCCGCGCTGACGCCCCGGCGCGCGCGAATCACAGGAGACCCCATGTCCAACCCAACTCCGGTTCCCACCACCGAGTCGATCCAGGCCGGCGGCAACGTCAACCCGCCGAGCAACAAGTTCACCGACCGCCTGAGCCACGTGCTCGCCGACCTCGGCAAGAACGGCATCTTCATCGCGCTCATCGCGGTGGTCGTGCTGTTCGCGATCCTCACCGACGGCATCCTGCTGCGCCCGCAGAACATCTCCAACCTGGTGGTGCAGAACGGGTACATCCTCGTGCTCGCCATCGGCATGGTGATGGTCATCATCGCGGGCCACATCGACCTGTCGGTCGGTTCGGTCGCCGCGTTCGTCGGCGCCTGCTCGGGCGTCTTCGCCGTGCAGTGGGGCCTGCCCTGGTGGCTGTCGGTCATCCTCTCGCTCGGCATCGGCGCGCTCGTCGGCGTCTGGCAGGGATTCTGGATCGCGTTCGTCGGCATCCCGGCGTTCATCGTGACGCTGGCCGGCATGCTCATCTTCCGCGGCCTCGCGCTCGTCGTGCTCGGCAACGCGAACATCGGCTCGTTCCCGGCCGAGTACCGCGCGCTCGGCAACGGCTTCCTCACCGACCTGTTCGGCGAGTTCGAGATCGATCCGCTCACGCTCGGCGTCGGCGCCCTCGCGATCGTCATCCTCGTCGTGCAGCAGGTGCGCACGCGTCGCGGCCGTCAGAAGTACGGCCAGGACGTCGAGCCCATGGCATGGTTCGTCGTGAAGCTGGTGCTCATCTCGGCCGCGATCGCGTTCTTCGCGTACTCGCTCGCGTCGTACAAGGGCATCCCGATCACGCTGATCATCCTCGCCGTGCTGATCCTCGTCTACGGCATCGTGATGAACCGCACGGTCTTCGGCCGCCACATCTACGCGATCGGCGGCAACCGCCACGCGGCCGAGCTCTCGGGCATCAAGACGCGTCGCGTCGACTTCTGGCTGTTCGTCAACATGGGCACCCTGGCAGCGCTCGCGGGCCTCATCTTCACGGCCCGCCTGAACCTCGCCGGCCCGAAGGCCGGTGACGGCTTCGAGCTCGAGGCGATCTCGGCGGCCTTCATCGGCGGCGCGGCGGTGCAGGGCGGCGTCGGCACCATCGGCGGCGCGATCATCGGTGGTCTGATCATCGGCGTGCTGAACAACGGCATGTCGATCATGGGCATCGGCATCGAGTGGCAGCAGGTCGTCAAGGGCCTCGTGCTGCTGCTCGCGGTCGCCTTCGACGTGTACAACCGTCGTCGCAGCGGCGGTCGTTGAGCCGTCGCCGCGAGGCGTGAATCGAACGAAGGGGCGGGTGCTGCGGCATCCGCCCCTTCGGCGTTCGCGGGCGTCGCCCGTCAGGCGGGCGGATGCCGCGGGCGGGCGTCGCCGGTCAGGCGGGCGGCGCGGGGCGCGGCGCGGTGTCGCTGCGCCCGTAGAGGAACAGCAGGATCTCGGCCGACGTGCCCTGCAGCACCGGCCCGTGACCGAAGCTCCACTCGGCGTCGGTCGCGGCGAGCGTGCGGCCGCGGGTCACGGCCTTGATCTCGGTCGGCGCCTCGAGCGCCCGGCGCAGCGCCACGGCTCCGCAGGCGCGTTCGGGCACCGGGATCGGCACGCCGAGCGACGCCGAGACGTCGAGCGCGGCGATGACGGCCTCGGCGAGCGAGCCGATACCGGTCTGCAGGGTTTCACCGTTCGAGGCCGGGCTCGGGGCGCCGTGCGCGGTGACGTCGCCCGCGCTCCCGGCACCCGCGCCCCCGGCAGCAGCGCCGCCGGCGGCCGATGCCGCCGAGGCGCGCAGGCGCGCCAGCCGCGCGAGGAGCGCGGCCGGCGTGCCGTCGACAGAGGCCGCGGCACGGCGTCCGATCGCGAGCTCGGTGGCGGCGCCGCTGAAGCCCTGCTCGGCGAGCGTGCGCGCACTCGTGCGCCAGCGTTCGCCGCGCGCGGTCGAGAGGCGCCACACGAGGTGGGCGACCACGTCGTGCACGGTCCACTCGGGCCGACGGCTCGTGGTCGCCCACGCGCGCTCGGGCAGCGGGCCGAGCGCCGCGACGAGGGCGCCGAGCACCTCGGCGAGCTCGACCGTCCACGTGCTCGTCACGGCGGACTCGTCGCGCTTCGGCCGGTTCGAGAGCGGCAGGTAGCGCGAGAGGTCGGACATGCATGCAGCCTACGCGCGCGGGCGCGCCGCGGCATCCGCCCCCGGCGCTCGCAGGTGCTCGGCGTGCTAACCCTGCGCGGCCTGCGCCCCCTGCGACCACTCGGGCAGCTGCTGCAGGGTCCAGGTGTTGCCGTCGGGGTCCTTCACCGTGACGAAGCGGCCCCATGCCTGCTCGTCGACGCCCTCGCATTCGACCCCCTTGGCGCGCAGGTCGGCGAGCACGGCGTCGGCGTCGGCGATGACGACCTGGATGACGTCGAGCGAACCCGGCGCGAGCGTGGCCCCGAGGCCCTCGCCGATCGCGATCGAGCAGGCCGACCCGGGTGGGGTCAGCTGCACGAAGCGCACGTCGTCGCTGACACGCTGGTCGTGGTCGGCGTTGAACCCGAGCTTCTCGACGTAGAACTCCTTCGCGCGGTCGACGTCGCTGACGGGCACGTGGATGAGTTCGATCTTCCAGTCCATGGTGTGACTCCTCGGTAGGGGTTCGGACGATCCGTTCCATCGAATCGTGCGAGCCCAGTCTCCGCCAGCATGCGGCCAGTTCCTGGCCGGAATGCGCGCGGGTGCATGACGTTTCCGACGCTCCGGATGCCGCGGGCGACCGTGGTGGGAGGATGGGCGCATGGCACTGCACATCACCGGAGACCCCGCCGCCGACGAACTGCTGAGCGACGACGCGTTCGCGCTGCTCACGGGCATGCTGCTCGACCAGCAGGTCACCATGGAGTCCGCGTTCGCCGGGCCGGTGAAGATCCGCGACCGCGTCGGCTCGATCGATCCGGCCGTGATCGCCGGCGTCGCGCCCGACGCGTTCGTCGAGGCGTTCAAGCAGACGCCCGCCGTGCATCGGTTCCCGGGTTCGATGGCCGAGCGCGTGCAGACGCTCGCGGCCGCGGTGCGCGACGACTGGGGCGGCGACGCCACGCAGATCTGGACCCGCGGCGAGCCCACCGGCGCCGAGGTGCTGAAGCGCCTCAAGGCGCTGCCCGGGTTCGGCGACCAGAAGGCCCGCATCTTCCTCGCCCTGCTCGGCAAGCAGTGCGGGCTCGAGGCGCCGGGCTGGCGCGAAGCCGCGGGCGCCTACGGCGAGGCAGACGCCTACCGGTCGGTCGCCGACATCGTCGATCCCGAGTCGCTCGCCAAGGTTCGCGCCACGAAGCAGGCGGCCAAGGCCGCGGCGAAGGCCGCCAAGGGCTGAGCCGCCGCGCGGCCTCCGGGGAGGCCCACCCCGCGGCCGGGCTCGCCCCCATACCCGTGGGGGATGCCGCAACCGCACCGTGGAGGGATGTGCGCGCCCGTGCGTGCGTGCCAGAGTGACGGCATGGTCACCGCATCACGACCGGGTCCGCCCGTTCCACCTCCTCCGCCGACGCCCGCCGCCGTCGCCGCCGCGCGACCCGGGAGCGCCGACGGCACGTCGCCGTCGCGATCGGGCGTCGCGCGCGCGTTCGGATCGCGTGCCCTCGGCATGCGCGGGCCCGGCCCGCACGCATCGGCGACGTCGGGATCGGGCACTCCCGTCGCGGGTGTCGAGCCGGTCACCCTGACATGGGTGCTCGTCGCATTCGTCGCGGTCGTGATGTACGCCGTGACGGTGCCGATCGACGCCGCGGTCTACCACGTGCACGTCGCAGCGGCCTTCGGCATCGCGCTCGTGCAGGTCGGATCGCTGCTGCTCGCCATGTGGAACGGGTGGGCGGCTGCCGCGGCGTTCCTCGCAGGCCAGGCCGCGTTCGGCCTGCTCGCGTCGGCCGACGCCGGAATGCCGTGGCCGGTCACCGTCACGCAGCTGATCCTGCTCTGCGCGTTGCTCCCGCTCCTCGTGCTGCGCGGCTCGACGAAGGCGGCTGGCGCGCTGTGGCTCGGCGCGATCGTGCTGCCCCTCGGCATCGCCTTCGTGCCCGACCATGGCGCGACGCCCGACGGCGTGGTGGCGAACCTCGTGACGAGCGGGGCGGTGAGCGCGCTCGTGCTCTCGGCGGCGCTCGGGGTGACGGCGTGGCGGGCTCGGCTGGGCGCGGCGCTCGACGACGAGCGGCGGGTGAGCGCGGCCGAGCACGAGCGTCGGCTGATCGCCGAGGAGCGCACGCGCATCGCACGGGAGATGCACGACGTCATCGCCCACGGCATGTCGATCATCCAGGTGCAGGCGTCGAGCGCGCCCTACCGGCTCACGGGGCTCGACGAGGCGGCGACGGCCGAGTTCGCCGAGATCGCGGCATCCGCCCGGTCTGCGATGGCCGAGATGCGCGCGCTGCTCGGGGTGCTGCGCGATCCGGCGGGCGAGCCGGAGACGGCACCGCAGCCGGGGCTCGCACAGCTGCCGGAGCTCGTCGCGAGCGTCGAGGGCGCCGGGGTGCCGGTCTCGCTCGAGGTCGCGCCCGGCCTGCTAGACGGCGGCCCGACCGCCCGTGCCGCGTACCGCATCGTGCAGGAGTCGCTGAGCAACGTGCTGCGCCATGCGCCGGGCGCGGCCACCCTCGTGCAGGTCGAGCGGGCGTCCGGCCCGCGGGCGGGTCTCGACCTCGTCATCCGCAACGCCCCGGTGACGGATGCCGCGGGCGGGCCGTCGGCCGCACGGCCCGAGCCAGGCGCGGGCCACGGCCTCGTCGGCATGCGCGAGCGCGTGCGGATGCTGGGTGGCAGGATCGAGAGCGGCGAAACCGTCGACGGCGGTTTCGAGGTGCGCGCGACGCTGCCGCTCGCGGCCGACGGCTTCTCGGAGGACGACTCGTGACGATCTCGGTGCTCATCGCCGACGACCAGGCGATGGTGCGCGCCGGGTTCGCCGCCGTGCTCGACGCCCACGAGGGCATCAGCGTCGTCGGGCAGGCCGCCGACGGCGCCGAGGCGGTGGCGCTCGCGCACGAACTGCGCCCCGACGTCGTCGTCATGGACGTGCGCATGCCCGGCATGAACGGCATCGAGGCGACGCGCGCACTCCAGACGCCGCCCCGTTCGAGCGATTACGTGCCGCGCGTGCTCATGCTCACGACGTTCGACATCGACGAGTACGTGTACTCAGCGCTGCGGGCCGGCGCGAGCGGATTCCTGCTGAAGGACGCCCTGCCCGCCGACGTCGTGCAGGCGGTGCGGGTCATCGCCGACGGCGAGGCCCTGCTCGCGCCGAGCGTCACGCGCCGCCTCATCGAGGAGGTCGCGCGCACGGCGCCGGCTCCGCGCGTCGACGACCACCTGCTGTCGTCGCTCACCGCGCGGGAGCGCGAGGTGCTCGAGCTCATCGCCAGGGGCCGCTCGAACCACGAGATCGCCGCCGAGCTGTTCATCGCCGAGCAGACCGTGAAGACGCACGTCGGCAAGATCCTCGCCAAGCTCGCGCTGCGCGATCGCGTGCACGCCGTGGTCTTCGCCTACGACGTCGGCCTGGTGCAGCCCGGCCGCTGACGCCGGCGAGCGGATGCCGCTGGCCGGCGCTCCCACGGCGGCCCGCGGCATCCGTTCGCCCGTGAGTCGGGCGTGCGCCCCTGCGGGGTCGTACGACGCCGGGTTCCCTCCGGTGCGTGAACGCAACTCAGGGTGAGGACTCATCCATCCCGGTCGTCGGCCACGTGCGCAACTCAGGATGGAGACGACGACACGCCGCGCGACAGCAGCTACCGGCGGCGCGGCGCGCACAGCGTCCTGAGTTGTGCACGCGTGGCGGGAACGCCGGCGAGCGGATGCCGCTGGCCGGCGCTCCCACGGCGGCCCGCGGCATCCGTCGCCCGTACCGGGGTAGGGTGCGGAACCGCACCGGCGGGTGATGCCCACGACCCCACCGCGTTCGTAGCCTGCCCGCACGGGCGGAGGTGCCGCCCCGGGAGGAGCGTCATCGTGACGCTGAACGCAGAGCGCATCACCGTGATCCGGCCCGAGCCGGCCCGACCGCGGCGGGACGCCGCGATCGACGCAGCACGGGCCGGCTGCCTGGTCGTGGTGTTCGCGCTGCACGCCATGATGGTCGGCGTCAGCGTGGGGGCCGGGGGACCGGTGCTCGAGAACGCCCTCGAGCACTGGGACGGCTTCGCGGCCGCCACCTGGTTCGTGCAGATCATGCCCCTCTTCTTCGTGATCGGCGGGTACTCGGCCTGGTCGCAGTGGCGGCGCATGCAGGAGAAGGGTGCGGATGCCGCGGCCTACGTGCGCGGACGGCTCGCTCGCCTCGTGCGACCCGCGATCGCGCTCGTCGCCGTCGTGGGCGTCGCGCTCGCCGCGCTCACGGCGAGCGGCATGCCGGCCGAGATCGTCGCGACCGCGGGATTCCGCATCGGACAGCCGCTCTGGTTCCTGGCCGTGTACCTCGCGTGCACCTCGCTCGTGCCGCTCATGGCGCACGTGCACTCGCGGCATCCGTTCGTCGCCGTCGGAGCGCTGCTCGCGGTCGTGGTCGCGATCGACGCCGTGCGCATCGCGACCGGCATCGAGGCCGTCGGGTTCGCCAACCTGCTCGCGGTATGGCTCCTCGTGCAGCAGGGCGGGTTCTTCCTCGCCGACGGCTCCGTCGATCGGATGCCGCGTGCCCGGCGCCTCGTCGTCGCGCTCGCCGCACTGGGCGTGCTCGCCGCGATCACCCTCGCCGGACCGTACTCGCCCGACCTGCTCATGAACCTCAACCCGCCGACCGTCTGCCTCGTGGTGCTCGGCGTCGTGCAGCTCGCGCTGTTCTCGCTCGTGCGCCCGGCGCTGCGACGCTGGGCGGAGCGCCCGCGGCCCGCCCGAGCGATTGCGGCCTTCGGTGAGTGGGGCATGACGCTCTACCTCTGGCACATGCCCGCGTTCGTGCTGCTCGCCGGCGTGCTGCTGTGGCTGCACGGGCTCGTCGGGCTCGCGCTGCCCGTTCCGCTGACGCCCGAGTGGTGGGCGACTCGGCCGATCTGGCTCGTCGCGGCGGCGTGCGTCACCGCGCTGCTCGTGCTTGCGTTCGCGCGGTGGGAGCGCGGCGGGCGCGCGAACAGGGGGAGCGGGGTGCGCGGGGTGCACGTAGTGCGCGGGGTGCGCGTGCCGATTCGGGTGCCCGTCGGGGTCGCGGTCGTCAGCGGCATCCTGGGCGTCGGACTGGTGCTCGTGCTGGGCTTCGGTGCGGGCGTCGCGCTGCCCGCACTGGCGCTGCTCGCCCTCGCCCTGCGGGGTTCGCGGAGCGGCTCGCGGAGCAGCTCGCGCGACACGCGCTCGGCGCCCGCGGCGATGTCGGTGGGTGGTGGCAGCATGGAGTCACAACACCATATGTAGGGGTCGCAGCATCCTGAACCCCCTAGGTGTCGGTTCGCGCGACACGCCCGGGGCTCAATCCACATACGTGGAATCGCGGCGTTTTCCACCTGTGGATAACCTCGACGGCCCCTGCGGGAATCCGCGGATCACCGGGGCATCCGATTGGGGATGGACTGTGGATGAAGCGGTGGAAAACTACAGGAATGTAATTACTGCATGTTGTGGCGGGTGAGTTCGCCAGACACTAGATGTAGTATTGAACTCGCGAAGAAACACCACGGGGGCGGGCTCCTCCGGAGCCTGAGAAGACAGGGGAGAACATGACGGTCACGGTCTACACCAAGCCATCCTGCGTGCAGTGCAACGCCACGTACCGGGCGCTCGACAGCAAGGGAATCGAGTACGAAGTGCTCGACGTCTCGACCGACGAGGGCGCGCTCGCGCACGTCAAGGAGCTGGGCTACCTGCAGGCCCCCGTCGTCATCACCGACGAAGACCACTGGTCGGGCTTCCGTCCCGACAAGATCGCCGAGCTCGCCTCGCGCCTCGCCTGACCGGTCGGTCTCGAGACGGCCGCAGGCGGCCAGTTCGACCACCGCAGCCAGGGAGGACGCATGACGAACCTCGTCTACTTCTCGAGCGTGTCGGGCAACACCGCACGGTTCATCGAGAAGCTCGGACGCCCGGCCGACCGCATCCCGCTGCATGCGAAAGACGCGCCGCTCGTGGCATCCGAACCGTATGTGCTCGTCCTCCCCACCTATGGCGGGGGAGACGGCAACGGCGCCGTGCCCAAGCAGGTCATCCGGTTCCTCAACGACGAGCGAAACCGGAGCCTGATCCGCGGGGTCATCGGCGCCGGCAACACGAATTTCGGCACGGGCTACTGCCTGGCCGCAGACATCATCGCGGCGAAGTGCCATGTGCCTCCGCTGTATCGCTTCGAAGTATTCGGAACACCTGACGACGTGAACGCCGTCAACGAGGGATTGGACGCATTTTGGTCAACGCAGCAGCTTCTGACAGCGGTGTAGCCGTGATCGACGCGCCGCGCGTGGGTATGGACTACCACTCGCTCAACGCGATGCTGAACCTCTACGGCGAAGACGGACAGATCCAGTTCGACAAAGACCGCGAGGCCGCGCGCGAGTACTTCCTGCAGCACGTCAACCAGAACACGGTCTTCTTCCACTCGCTGAAGGAGCGCCTCGACTACCTCGTCGAGAAGGAGTACTACGAGCAGGCCGTGCTCGACCAGTACTCGTTCGAGTTCATCACCAAGCTCAACGACCTGGCGTACTCGAAGAAGTTCCGCTTCGAGACGTTCCTCGGCGCGTTCAAGTACTACACGAGCTACACGCTCAAGACGTTCGACGGCAAGCGCTACCTCGAGCGCTTCGAAGATCGAGTGGTCATGACCGCGCTCGGCCTCGCGCAGGGCGACGAGCAGCTCGCCGTCAACCTGGTGGAAGAGATCATCGGCGGCCGCTTCCAGCCGGCCACCCCGACGTTCCTCAACACGGGCAAGGCGCAGCGCGGCGAGCTCGTCTCGTGCTTCCTGCTGCGCATCGAAGACAACATGGAGTCGATCTCGCGCGGCATCAACTCCGCCCTGCAGCTCTCCAAGCGCGGCGGCGGCGTGGCGCTCTCGCTCTCGAACATCCGCGAGGCCGGCGCCCCGATCAAGCAGATCGAGAACCAGTCGAGCGGCATCATCCCCGTGATGAAGCTCCTCGAAGACAGCTTCAGCTACGCCAACCAGCTCGGCGCTCGTCAGGGCGCGGGCGCGGTGTACCTCAGCGCGCACCACCCCGACATCATGAAGTTCCTCGACACCAAGCGCGAGAACGCCGACGAGAAGATCCGCATCAAGACGCTGTCGCTCGGCGTCGTCGTGCCCGACATCACGTTCGAGCTCGCGAAGAACGGTGAGGACATGTACCTCTTCTCGCCGTACGACGTCGAGAAGGTCTACGGCAAGCCGTTCGGCGACATCTCGGTCACCGAGAAGTACCGCGAGATGGTCGACAACCCCCGCATCAAGAAGACCAAGATCAACGCGCGCGAGTTCTTCCAGACCCTCGCCGAGATCCAGTTCGAGTCGGGCTACCCCTACATCGTCTTCGAAGACACGGTGAACAAGGCGAACCCGATCAAGGGCCGCATCAACATGTCGAACCTCTGCAGCGAGATCCTGCAGGTGAACACGCCGACCACGTACAACGAAGACCTCTCGTACAACGAGATCGGCAAGGACATCAGCTGCAACCTCGGTTCGCTGAACATCGCCCTCACCATGGACTCGCCCGACTTCGGCAAGACCATCGAGACGGCCATCCGCGGACTCACCGCGGTGTCGAACATGAGCCACATCACGTCGGTGCGCTCCATCGAAGACGGCAACGACAAGTCGCACGCCATCGGCCTCGGCCAGATGAACCTGCACGGCTACCTCGCCCGCGAGCGCGTCTTCTACGGCAGCGAAGAGGGCATCGACTTCACGAACATCTACTTCTACACGGTGCTGTTCCACGCCCTGCGCGCGTCGAACACCATCGCCAAGGAGCGGGGCGAGACCTTCGTCGGCTTCGAAGACAGCAAGTACGCGTCGGGCGAGTTCTTCGACAAGTACACCGACACCGCATGGGTGCCCGCGACCGCCAAGGTCACGCAGCTCTTCGCCGACTCGAACGTGCACATCCCGACGCAGGCCGACTGGCTCGAGCTGAAGGCCTCCATCCAGGAGCACGGCATCTACAACCAGAACCTGCAGGCGGTGCCGCCCACCGGCTCGATCTCGTACATCAACAACTCGACCTCGTCGATCCACCCGATCGCGGCGAAGATCGAGATCCGCAAGGAAGGCAAGCTCGGTCGCGTCTACTACCCGGCTGCGTTCATGACGAACGACAACCTCGAGTATTACCAGGACGCCTACGAGATCGGCTACGAGAAGGTCATCGACACCTACGCCGCGGCGACGCAGCACGTCGACCAGGGGCTGTCGCTCACGCTGTTCTTCAAGGACACTGCGACCACGCGCGACATCAACAAGGCCCAGATCTACGCATGGCGCAAGGGCATCAAGACGATCTACTACATCCGCCTGCGGCAGATGGCGCTCGAGGGCACGGACATGTCCGAGTGCGTCTCGTGCATGCTCTAATCGGCTCTGATCAGCAATTCAAGAACAGGACATAGTCGGATGACCCCTCCCGAGAAGCTCAAGCTCGTCGACCACGTGCAGGCGATCAACTGGAACAAGATCCAGGACGACAAGGACCTCGAGGTCTGGAACCGCCTGGTGAACAACTTCTGGCTGCCCGAGAAGGTGCCGCTGTCGAACGACATCCAGTCGTGGAACACGCTGACCTCCGAAGAGCAGACGCTCACCATGCGCGTCTTCACGGGCCTGACGCTGCTCGACACGATCCAGGGCACGGTGGGCGCCGTCTCGCTCATCCCCGACGCGATCACGCCGCACGAGGAGGCTGTCTACACGAACATCGCGTTCATGGAGTCGGTGCACGCGAAGAGCTACTCGTCGATCTTCTCGACGCTCTGCTCCACCAAGGAGATCGACGAGGCGTTCCGCTGGAGCGTCGAGAACGAGAACCTGCAGAAGAAGGCCTCCATCGTCATGGAGTACTACCAGGGCGACTCGCCGCTCAAGCGCAAGGTCGCCTCGACGCTGCTCGAGAGCTTCCTGTTCTACTCGGGCTTCTACCTGCCCATGTATTGGTCATCGCGGGCGAAGCTCACCAACACGGCAGACCTCATTCGCCTCATCATCCGCGACGAGGCCGTGCACGGGTACTACATCGGCTACAAGTTCCAGAAGGGCCTCGAGCGGGTCACCGAGGCCGAGCGCGAGGAGCTGAAGGACTACACGTTCTCGCTGCTCTACGAGCTCTACGACAACGAGGTGCAGTACACCCAAGACCTCTACGACGGCGTCGGCCTGACCGAAGACGTCAAGAAGTTCCTGCACTACAACGCCAACAAGGCCCTCATGAACCTCGGCTACGAGGCCATGTTCCCGAAGACCGTCACCGACGTGAACCCGGCGATCCTGTCTGCCCTCTCGCCGAACGCCGACGAGAACCACGACTTCTTCTCTGGCTCGGGCTCCTCGTACGTGATCGGCAAGGCCGTCTCGACCGAAGACGAGGACTGGGACTTCTAGGGTCGATCCAGACCGAGCGAGGAGTGGGGCGGATGCTGCGGCATCCGCCCCCTTCTGCGTCGTACCCGGCGAACCTGCCGCACCGGAGGTTGCCCGAAGCGGCTCAGCCGAGGAGGCCGGCCGAACCCATCACGTGACCCGGTTCGATGCGGATGACGACGCGGCGCGGATTCACGCGGGGCTGGCGGTAGCGCTGCGCGTACAGCGCGACCGCGTGGGCCACCGCATCGGGGTCGCGCTCGATGGTGGCCTCGCCCGCGATGCTGAGCCACTGCGGACCCGACACCTGCGCCACCGAGGCGCGCGCGTCGCGCTCGATGTTGCGCACCTTCTGAGTGCCGTCACTCGTGATGATGCGCACGACTCCCGCGTCGACCGTGTAGCCGACCGCGACGACGTGGAGGCCGCCGTCGGGCCCGATCGTCGAGAGCGTGGCGAGGTGCGAGTCGGCGACGAACCGTCGCCCGTCGTCGGTGAGGGTGTCGAGCGAGGCCATGGCTCCATCCTGCACTGCGTACGCAATACGTGAGGTGCCGCCGAAGACGTGTGGGAATCACGGATGCCGCGACCGGAGGCCCTCGTTAGCGTGGCCGGGTCCTCGATGTCGGGGATCGAACAGGAGCACTCGTGAGAACCTCGTCCACACCTCGTCAACGATCGCGATTCGCCGCCATCGCAGCACTGGCCGCCGGGGCCGCGCTCGTCGCGGGATCGCTCGCCGCTGCCGTTCCCGCGTCGGCGGCGCCCGCACCGCAGGCTCCCGTCGCGGCGGCTGCAGCCCAGCCCGCGCAGTGGCTCACGGGCTACTGGCACAACTTCGACAACGGATCCGTGACGATGCGCCTCGGCGAGGTGCCGCAGGCGTACAACCTGGTCGCGATCGCGTTCGCCGACAACCTGGCCGGTTCGCCCGGCGGCATCACCTTCAACCTGGCGAGCGCCGAGCTCGGCGGCTACACCACCGCGCAGTTCAAGGCGGATGTCGCGGCGATCCGCGCGCAGGGGCGCAAGGTCGTGCTCTCGGTCGGCGGTGAGCGCGGCAACGTCATCGTCTCGAACGCGACCGAGGCGAAGAACTTCGCCGACAGCGCCTACGCCGTGATGCAGGAGTACGGCTTCGACGGCATCGACATCGACCTCGAGCACGGCATCAACGCCACGTACATGAGCGACGCGCTGCACCAGTTGCGGGCCAAGGCCGGGTCGGGCTTCATCCTGACCATGGCACCGCAGACGATCGACTACCAGGCGACGACCATGCCCTACTACCAACTCACGTTGGCGGTGAAGGACATCCTCACCATCACGAACACCCAGTTCTACAACTCGGGTTCGATGATGGGCGCCGACCAGAAGGTCTACAGCCAGGGAACCGTCGACTTCCTCACCGCCCTCACGGCGATCGAGCTCGGCATGGGGCTGCGCCCCGACCAGGTCGGCATCGGCGTGCCGGCCGTGCCACGAGCTGCCGGCGGCGGGTACCAGCCCATGGCGAACGTCGTGAAGGCCGTCGACTGCCTCGAGGTCGGCACGGGCTGCGGCTCGTTCAAGCCGGCGTCGCCGTACGGACGCATCGGCGGCGTGATGACCTGGTCGATCAACTGGGACAAGACGAACGGGTACGACGTGGCGAAGGTCATCGGCGCCCGGCTCGCGAGCGGTCCGACGGACCCCACGGACCCGACCGACCCGACTGACCCTACGGATCCGACCGACCCCGGCACGTGCGCGGCCCCCGCCTGGGCGGCGTCGAGCGTCTATACGGGCGGTGCGAAGGTGAGCCATCAGGGCAAGGAGTACACCGCGAAGTGGTGGACCCAGGGCGAGACACCTGGCACTGCGGCGGTCTGGAACCTCGTCGGCGCGTGCGCCGACCCGACGGACCCGACGGACCCGACCGACCCCACGGACCCGACCGACCCCACCGACCCGACCGACCCGAGTGGCTGTGCGGCCGCGTGGAGCGTGGGCACCGCCTACGTGGGCGGCTCGGTCGTGAGCTTCGGTGGATCCGAGTTCCGCGCCAAGTGGTGGACCCAAGGGGAGCAGCCCGGCTCCCAGACCTGGGGCGCGTGGGAGAGGATCGGCGCCTGCAGCTGACTCGATGAGTCGACGATGACGGATGCCCCGGGGCGATGCCTCGGGGCATCCGCACGTCGAGCCAGGATCGGCGCGAGGGTGTTGCCCCATCGTTAAGAATTCGGGTTTCTTCACGCCTTCTGGCAGGAGGAATTGCGATTCAGCACGGGAACATTGCAGCATGACGCATGCTGTCCCGGTGACTCGAGGCCCCGATGGAGAGACCGCTCCGGCCGCACGCGTCGCGTACTTCGTGTCGGACAGCACCGGCATCACCGCCGAGACGCTCGGCAGCGCGCTGCTCGCGAACTTCCCGGGCATCACGTTCCGCCGAGTCACGATCCCATTCGTCGACACGGTCGCCGGAGCCGCCGACGTCGTGCGAGACATCCGTGCCGGCGTCGACGACGGCGTGGAGCCGATCGTGTTCACCACGATCAAGTCGCCCCAGATCATGCGGCAGATCGAGGCATCCGGTGCCTCCGTCATCGACCTGCTGAGCGGTCACCTCCGCGACCTCGAATCGGCGCTGGACAGCACCGCCTCGGAGCAGCTCGGGCAGTACCACGGAGTCGGCGACATCGAGAAGTACTTCGCCCGCATGCGGGCCGTCGAGTACGCGATCGAGCACGACGATGCGCAGAGCGTGCGGGCGCTCGACCTCGCCGACGTCATTTTGATCGCGCCCTCGCGATGCGGCAAGACGCCGACGACCATGTACCTGGCGCTCCACTACGGGCTCCTCGTGGCGAACTACCCGCTCACCGACGAGGACTTCCCGTCGGACGGGCTGCCCCGCGCGGTCGCGCGATACGCGGGTCGCTGCTTCGGCCTGACGACGACGCCGCTGCGCCTCAGCCAGGTGCGGCACGAACGCCGACCCGACTCGACGTACTCGAGCCTCGCGCAGTGCACCCTCGAGCTGCGCCGGGCCGAAGACCTCTACCGCCGCAACCGCGTGCCGTTCCTCAACTCCTCGACCAAGTCGGTCGAGGAGATGTCGGCGGTGATCATGCAGTCGATGCGGCTGCGCTCCTGACTTCCCCGCGGCACTCCTCGCACGCGCTCACCGGACTCTCCTCGCACCTGCTCACCACAGAACGGACACGACAATGACGAACATCCTCTGGTTCCGCGACCTCGGCATGGCCGACCTGGCCCGCGTCGGCGGCAAGAACGCCTCATTGGGCGAGATGGTCTCGCATCTCGCGGGAGCCGGGGTCAGCGTGCCCGGGGGATTCGCGACCACGGCCGACGCGTATCGCGAGTTCCTCGCGGGCAACGGCCTGTACGACCGCATCCGGTCGGCCGTCGAGTCGCTCGACGTCAGCGACGTCGCCGAGCTCGCCCGCGTCGGCGCCGAGGTGCGCGAGTGGATCGAGCACCAGCCTTTCCCGGCCGCGTTCGAGGCCGACATCCGTGCGGCCCACGCCGAGCTGGTGTCTGCCGAGGAGCACCCCGACCGGGTCTCGTGGGCCGTGCGGTCGAGTGCGACGGCGGAGGACCTGCCCGATGCGTCGTTCGCGGGCCAGCAGGAGACCTTCCTGAACATCGACGGCATCGAGAACATCCTCGCGGCCGTCAGGAGCGTGTTCGCGTCGCTCTACAACGACCGCGCGATCGCCTACCGCGTGCACCACGGCTTCGACCACCACGACGTCGCCCTCTCCGCGGGCATCCAGCGCATGGTGCGCTCCGACGTCGGCGCATCCGGGGTCATGTTCACCGTCGACACCGAATCGGGCTTCGACCGCGCGATCTTCATCACGAGTTCCTACGGGCTGGGCGAGGCCGTCGTGCAGGGCGCCGTGAACCCCGACGAGTTCTACGTGCACAAGCCGGCGCTCGGTGCGGGCCGCCCGGCGATCCTGAAACGCTCGGTCGGCGAGAAGGCCGTCAAGATGGTCTACGCCGACGACACGCAGGTCGGCGCGAGCACGGTCTTCACCGACGTTCCGCTCGAGGACCGGTCGCAATTCAGCCTGACGGATGCCGAGGTCGAGGAGCTCGGCCGACAGGCCCTCGTCATCGAAGCGCACTACGGATGCCCCATGGACATCGAGTGGGGCAAGGACGGCGTCGACGGGCGGCTCTACATCCTGCAGGCCAGGCCCGAGACGGTCGTCTCGCGCATCGACGGCAACGTGACGCGACGCTTCGTGCTCGAGGAGGAGGGCACGGTCATCACGTCGGGTCGCGCCGTCGGCCAGAAGATCGGCGCAGGCAAGGTGCGTGTCATGACCTCGCTCGAGCAGATGGGGGAGTTCCGTGCGGGAGACGTGCTCGTGGCCGACATGACCGACCCCGACTGGGAGCCGATCATGAAGCTGGCCTCGGCGATCGTCACCAATCGCGGCGGGCGCACCTGCCACGCCGCGATCATCGCCCGCGAACTCGGCATCCCGGCCGTCGTCGGCACCGGCGACGCCACCGCCGTGCTGCACGAGGGCCAGGAGGTCACGGTCTCGTGCGCCGACGGCGACGACGGCTTCGTCTACCGCGGCATCCTGCAGTTCGACGAGGTCGTCACGCGCCTCGACGACATGCCGGAGATCCCGACCAAGATCATGCTCAACGTCGGCACGCCCGACCAGGCGTTCGCGTTCTCGAAGCTGCCGAACCGCGGAGTCGGGCTGGCCCGGCTCGAGTTCGTCATCAACCGGCAGATCGGCATCCACCCTCGCGCCCTGCTCGACTTCGACACGCTCGAGCCCGGGCTGCAGCAGACGATCGCCGAACGGATCGCGGCGTACCCGTCGCCCCGCGAGTACTTCGTGCGACGCGTCGCCGAGGGCATCTCGATGCTGGCGGCCGCGTTCGCCCCCGAGAAGGTCATCGTGCGCCTCAGCGACTTCAAGTCGAACGAGTACGCCAACCTCATCGGCGGCGAGCTCTACGAACCGCACGAGGAGAACCCGATGATCGGGTACCGAGGTGCGTCGAGGTACATCTCGCCGGAATTCCGGGAGTGCTTCGACATGGAGTGCGAGGCGGTGAAGTTCGTCCGCGATGAGATGGGCCTGGCCAACGTCGAGATCATGGTGCCGTTCGTCCGGACCCTCGACGAGGCCCGCGCGGTCATCGACCTGCTCGCCGAGAACGGCCTGGTGCGCGGCGAGAACGGACTCCGCGTGATCATGATGTGCGAGCTCCCGTCGAACGCGGTGCTCGCCGACGAGTTCCTCGAGCACTTCGACGGCTTCTCGATCGGCTCGAACGACATGACCCAGCTGACGCTCGGCCTCGACCGGGACTCGGGCCTCGTCGCGGCGACGTTCGACGAACGCGATCCCGCGGTGCTCAAGATGCTCTCGCTGGCGATCGCGGCGTGCCGTCGGGCGGGCAAGTACGTCGGCATCTGCGGACAGGGTCCGAGCGACCACCCCGAGCTCGCCGAATGGCTCGTCGACCAGGGCATCGAGTCGGTCTCGCTCAACCCCGACACCGTCGTGGAGACATGGCTTCGGCTGGCCGTACGGCAGAGCGCCGCCGTCGCATCCGTCGCCTGAGCCGAGTCCTGTCGCTTGCCAGGCGCACCTCCGCGGATGCGCGGGCCACGGCCGGCGCCGCGCACGGGCAACGGTCAGACGCGAGGCGTTTGATGAAGGGTGCGCCGCCTCGCGTTCGGCGGCGCAGAGGGAGCGGAAGATGGAGCAGACGACGATGCGAGCACTCGTCCACGACGAGTTCGGAGATCCGGCCGAGGTGCTGACGGTGCGGGAGGTCCCGGTTCCGGAGCCCGGGCCGGGGCAGGTGCGCGTGCGGCTGGTGCTCTCGCCGATCCACAACCACGACCTCTGGACGGTGCGCGGCACGTACGGCTACAAGCCGACCCTGCCGGCGGTCGGCGGCACCGAGGCGCTCGGGGTGGTCGACGCGCTCGGCGAGGGCGTCGAGCACCTGTCGATCGGTCAGCGGGTGGTGACGGGCGGAACGCCCGGCGTCTGGTCGGAGTTCTTCGTCGCGTCGGCGGCCGGGCTCATCCCGCTGCCCGACGGCGTGCCCGACGAGGTGGCCGCGCAGGTCGTGGCGATGCCGTTCAGCGCGGTGAGCCTGCTCGACTCGCTCGGCCTCGAGCCACGCGACTGGCTGGTGCAGAACGCGGCGAACGGGGCCGTCGGCCGCTTGCTCGCCCAGCTCGCCCCGGCCCGCGGCATCAACGTCGTCGGGCTCGTGCGCCGGGGCGCGGGCGTCGACGAGCTCGCCGGGCAGGGCATCGGCAACGTGGTCGCGACCGACGAGGAGGGCTGGCGCGACCGCGTCGCCGAGATCACGGGCGGCGCCCCGATCATCGCCGGCGTCGACGCGGTCGGCGGCACGGCCAGCGGCGACGTGATGTCGGTCATCGCCGAGAACGGCACGCTCGTCGTCTTCGGCGCCATGGCGTCGCCGATCATGCAGATCCCGTCGGGCGACGTCATCTTCAAGCAGGCCGCGGTCAAGGGCTTCTGGGGCAGCCGCGTCAGCGCGACCATGGCGCCCGACGAGCGGGCGCGCCTCATGGGCGAGGTGTTCACCCGCCTGCGCGAGGGCGTCATCACGCTGCCCGTCGAGGCGACCTACTCGTTCGACGAGATCGCGGCGGCGAGTCGCGCGAACTTCGACGCCGGCCGCATCGGCAAGGTCGTGCTGCGGCCCTGAGACGCCTGCGCGCGGCATCCGGAACCGAGCGTCGCGGATGTCGCGCGCAGCCGTGCGTGCGCCGAGTCGCCCGTCGGTCGCGGCGGGCCACGCTCAGCGGTTGTCGTCGCCCGTGTCGCCGAGCCCGCTGCCGCCCGAGCCGCTCCAGCTCCAGCCGGTGACCTCGGGGTCGTCTTCGCCGTGCGCGCGGGTGTATGCGCGGGCGCGCAGCCGGGCATCCTGCATCTCCTGACGGAGCGGCCCTTCGCGCTCGGCGAGGCCGGGCACGCGGTCGATGACGTCGATCACGAGCTGGAACCGGTCGAGCTGGTTGAGCATGACCATGTCGAACGGCGTGGTGGTCGTTCCCTCCTCCTTATAGCCGCGCACGTGGAGCTGGCCGTGGCCGTGCCGCTTGTAGGTCAGGCGATGGATGAGCCACGGGTACCCGTGGTAGGCGAACACGATCGGCCGGTCGGCCGTGAAGATCGCGTCGAAGTCGCGGTCGTTCAGCCCGTGCGGGTGCTCGGTGTCGTTCTGCAGGCGCATGAGGTCGACGACGTTCACCACGCGCACGGCGAGCGAGGGCACGCGGTCGCGCAGGATGCTCGCGGCGGCGAGCACCTCGAGCGTCGGCACGTCGCCGGCCGCGGCGAGCACGACGTCGGGCTGCTCGCCCGGCTGCTCGGTGCCGGCCCAGTCGAGCAGGCCGATGCCGCGCGTGCAGTGCGCGATCGCCTCGTCCATGGTGAGCCAGTTCGGCGCGGGCTGCTTGCCGGCGACGACGACGTTCACGTAGTCGACCGTGCGCAGGCAGTGGTCGTAGGTCGACAGGAGGGTGTTCGCGTCGAACGGGAGGTACACCCGCACGACCTCGGCCTTCTTGTTCACGACGTGGTCGATGAAGCCGGGGTCCTGGTGCGAGAGGCCGTTGTGGTCCTGCCGCCAGACGTGCGAGCTCAGCAGATAGTTGAGGGAGCTGACGGGGCGGCGCCACGGGATCTTCTTCGAGGTGTTCAGCCACTTCGCGTGCTGGTTGAACATCGAGTCGACGATGTGGATGAAGGCCTCGTAGGAGTTCAGCAGGCCGTGACGGCCGGTCAGCAGGTAGCCCTCGAGCCAGCCCTCGCACTGGTGCTCGCTCAGCATCTCCATCACGCGGCCGGCCCGCGCGAGGTGGTTGTCGGCGGCGTCGATCGGCCAGAGCTCGGCGTTCCACTGCTTGTCGGTGACCTCGAACACGGCTTGGAGCCGGTTCGACGCGGTCTCGTCGGGGCCGAAGATGCGGAAGTTCGTCGGGTTGGCCTCGATCACGTCGCGGAGCCACCCGCCGAGCACCGCGGTCGCCTCGCTCACGGTCTCGCCCGGTGACGGCACGTCGACCGCGTACTCGCGGAAGTCGGGCAGCCGGAGGTCGGTGCGCAGCAGGCCGCCGTTGGCCACCGGGTTCGCGCTCATGCGGAGCTCGCCCTCGGGAGCCAGGGCCGTCGCGAGCGGCACCGGGGCGCCGGACTCGTCGAACAGCTCCTCGGGGCGATACGACTGCAGCCAGCCCTCGAGCAGGCGCAGGTGCTCCTCGGTGTCGCGGGCGTTCGCGAGCGGCACCTGGTGCGACCGCCAGTTGTCCTCCGCGGGATGCCCGTCGATCTCCTTCGGGCACGTCCAGCCCTTGGGGGTGCGGAGGATTATCATCGGCCAGGCCGGTCGGCCCTCGAGGGTGCCGGCCGCGGCATCCGCCTTGAACTGCGCGATCTGGTCGAGCACGGCGTCGAGGGTGTCGGCGAAGCGGCGGTGGACTTCGATCGGGTCTTCACCGTCGAACCCGCCCGAGACGACGTACGGCGTGTGGCCGTAGCCGCGCATGAGGTCGAGGAGCTCGGACTCGGGGATGCGCGCGAGCACCGTGGGGTTCGCGATCTTGTAGCCGTTCAGGTGCAGGATCGGCAGCACGACCCCGTCTTGCGCCGGGTCGAGGAACTTGTTGGAGTGCCACGCGGTCGCGAGCGGACCGGTCTCGGCCTCGCCGTCGCCGACCACGGCCGCGACCAGAAGGTCGGGGTTGTCGAACGCCGCCCCGTACGCGTGCGAGAGCGAGTACCCGAGTTCGCCGCCCTCATGGATCGACCCCGGCGTCTCTGGCGCCGCGTGGCTCGGGATGCCGCCGGGGAACGAGAACTGCCGGAACAGCGCCTTCAGCCCGTCGACCGACTGGTCGATGTCGCCGTAGAGCTCGCTGTAGGTGCCGTCGAGGTAGGTGTTCGCGACCATGCCCGGCCCGCCGTGGCCGGGGCCTGCGATGTAGATGGTGCTGAGGCTGCGCTCCTGGATCACGCGGTTCAGGTGCGCGTAGACGAAGTTCAGCCCCGGCGTCGTGCCCCAGTGGCCGAGCAGGCGCGGCTTGACGTCGTCGCGGGTGAGCGGGCGGCGCAGCAACGGATTGTCGAGCAGGTAGATCTGCCCGATCGAGAGGAAGTTCGCCGCCCGCCACCACGTGTCGAGCCGTTGCAGCGTCTCGTCGGTGAGCGGTTCGCCGCTGCCCTCGACCCAGTTCTTCGTCGTCGCGTTCGTTGCCATGAAGCCGCCCCCCGGATGCCTCGTCGACCTGCTCGTCGTCTGGTACCCGTCCAGCGTCGCAGGTCGACTCGGAGTGCACAACGGACGGTGACAGCCGACGTCCATCGTTCAACCGCGGACTCGCAGCGGGCTCGCATACACTCGGAAGCCGCCGACGCCCACGTCCGAGACTTCGCAGACGTCGGCGGAGCGCACCCGAGGAGAGAGCATGCCGACGACCAGACTCGAAGTGACCGCGACCTCGTGGGTCACCCCGGCGCTCCGCCGCATCAGCCTGCGTTCCGACGACCTGTCGGCGTTCCTCGGCAGCGAGTTCACCGACCGCTACGTCAAGCTCGTGTTCCCGAAGCCGGGGGTCGCCTACCCGGCAGAGCTCGACATCCGCGAGCTCCGCGGCACGATGGCCCCCGAAGACCTGCCCGTCGTGCGCACCTACACGGCGCTGCATCCGGATGTCGCGGCAGGCACGCTCGACATCGACTTCGTCGTGCACGGCGACGAGGGGGTCGCGGGGCCGTGGGCGGCGGCCGCGCAGCCCGGCGACGTGCTGCTCGCGAACGGGCCGGGCGGCGCCTACCGGCCCGACCCCGATGCCGACTGGCACCTGCTCGTCGGAGACGAGTCGGCGCTGCCCGCCCTCACCGCGGCGCTCGAGGTGCTGTCGGCCGATGCTGTGGCGCGAGTCGTCGTGCTCGTCGAGTCGGCCGAGTACGAGCCCGCGCTGCCGCTGCCGAGCGGGGCGACGGTCGAGTTCGTGCACCGCGATGGCGGCACGGGCGCCGGCCTGCTGACCGAGGCGGTGCGACGCCTCGACTGGCCGAGCGGGAGCGTGCACGCGTTCGTGCACGGCGAGGCCGAGGAGGTCATGCGCGGGGTGCGACCGTACCTGCGCACCGAGCGAGGGCTCGACCGGAGTCGGCTCTCGGTCTCGGGCTACTGGCGCCGGGGGCGCAGCGAAGACGGCTTCCGGCAGTGGAAGGCCGAGTTCGCGCGCACCGAGGGCGACTGACCGCAGGGTTCGGGCCGGAGGGCCCGCGGCCGCGACGTCGACGCACGCCGTCCACAGGATCGTGTCGGCGCAGGCCCTTCGGCATCGGCGTGGCCTAGGGTCTCCTTCATGGGTTCAACGGCGACCGCCTATCTCACAGGCTTCGGCTCGTACCTTCCGGGCGACCCGGTCGACAACGACGGCATCGTCGCGCGGCTCGGGGGCGCCGACCCGGTGACCGAGCGCATCCGCCGGCGCATCCTCGCCGACAACGGCATCCGCACGCGGCACTACGCGCTCGACGAGCACGGCGAGCCGACCGAGCTCAACGAGCAGCTCGCCGTCAAGGCGCTGCAGGCGGCGCTCGACGACCGCGGCATCCGGGCCGAAGACCTGCGCATGCTCGCGTGCGCGACCACCATGGGCGACGTGCTCGTGCCGGGCTTCGCGTCGATGGTGCACGGGCGCCTCGGCGGTGGGCCGATGCAGCTGCTCACCGCGTCGGGGGTCTGCGCGTCGAGCCTGTCGGCGCTCGATGCCGCCGTGAGCAAGATCCGCCTCGGCGACCACCCGCGCGCGGCCGTCGTCGGCTCCGAGCTCCCGAGCCGCAGCCTGCGCGAGCGCCGCTTCGACGGCATCCGCGCGGGCATGGACTCGCACTTCCTGCGTTGGATGCTCTCCGACGGCGCCGGGGCCGCGATCGTCGAGTTCCAGCCGCACCCGACCAAGCCGTCGCTGCGCGTCGACTGGGTGCGCCAGGTGTCGCTCGCGCACGAGCACGACGTCTGCATGCGCGCGGGCATGACCGGCACCGATCCGGTCGTCGGCGCCACCTGGCAGGACGTCGCGATCGCCGAGGCCGAGGCATCGGGCATGTTCCTGCTGCGCCAAGACGTGAGCGTGCTCGACGACCTCGCCGATGCCGGGCTGCGGCAGTTCGAGCAGCTCGTCGACATCGGCCTGGTCGACGTGCGCCACCTCGACCACGTCGTGTGCCATTACAGCACGAACATCTTCCGAGATCTCGCGTTCGAGGGCCTGCGGCGGCGCGTGCCGACGCTCGACACCGACCGCTGGTACTCGAACCTCGAGACGCGCGGCAACACCGGCTCGGCGAGCATCTTCATCGCCCTCGAAGAGGCATGGCGCACCGGCCGGTTCAAGCCGGGCGAAACGGTGCTGCTGGCCGTGCCCGAGTCCGCCCGCTTCTCGTTCGCGTTCGCCCACCTCACCGTGGTCGCCCCGCCGAGCGCGTCCCGACCCGACCAAGCTGCGACATCCGACCAGCCCGCGACATCCGACCAGCCCGCGACACCCGACCGGCAAGGAGCCCCAGCATGACGACCGACACGATCAGCACGACGGATGCCGCGGCATCCGTCGCCGACAGCCTCGCCGACCGACTGGCCGACGTCTGGGTCGAGCTCGAGGAGCGCCTCGACCGCGTGCCCGTGCTGCAGCGCCTCGCCGACGGCACGGTGACCCTGCACGACTACGAGCGGCTGCTCTTCAACCTGCGGCAGCAGGTCGTCGACGGCTCGCCGTGGATCTCGCGCGCCGCCTCGAACTTCGACATCGAGCACTTCGAGCTGCGGTCGGCGGCGATCCGCCACGCTGAAGAGGAGCACCGCGACTACCTCATGATCGAGCGCGACTACGTGGCGATCGGCGGCTCCCTCGACGACCTGCGCGCCGGTCGCAAGAACCTCGGCTCCGAGGCGCTGTCGGGGTACATGTTCACCTACGCCGACCGCCCGAACCCCGTCGGACTGCTCGGCGCGATGTTCATCATCGAGGGCCTCGGGGCCAAGCGCGCCGCCGGCTGGGCCGACCGTTTTCAAGAGGTGCTGGGCCTCGCCGACAACCAGGTGCACTTCATGCAGTACCACCAGGAGGCCGACAGCCAGCACACCGGCGCACTCGAGGCGATCCTCACCTCGGGCATCGTCGACGCGGCCGGCGCCGACGAGGTCGTGCGCTGCGCCCAGGTCGTCGCCCGCCTGTACGCGCTGCAACTGGAAGAGCTGGACAGCTGAGATGAGCGGGCCGGCGCGATCCGATCCGAGCATGTGGGCGGCGGTGGCCGTCGACCCCGCCGTGCCCATCGATCGCGCGGTCGTGCGCAAGATCGTCGACGACCAGCGGCGGATGTCGCGGCGCTGGCTCCAACCGCTCGCCCGGCCGTTCTCGCGGGTCGTCGTCGCGCTCATCTCGGCAGTGAAGCGCGTGCTGCCGTTCCGCTGGATGCCGCTGGCCACCATGGATCGCCTCTGCATCTGGTACCTGCGCCGGTTCGTCTCGCCCGACGCCGTCGAGCTGCTCATCAGGCACTTCGTGATCGAGACGAACCTCGTGAACTTCGTGCTGCGCAATACGGATGCCCCGATCCCGCCGGTGACGCTCCGACCCGTGAGCCTCGCCGAACTCGGCGACCACGCGGTCGTCGAGCACGACGTCAACGTCTACGACGTGCTCATCGCGCTCGACGGCGTGCCGCTCGCGCCCGTCGCAGCCTCGGAGCTCGATTTCGCGCAGCTCGACATCCCGCCCATCGATGCGGAACGGCGACGGGCGCGCCTGCTGCGCCTCGACATCCAGACCGCCCTCTGCTTCATGAACATCCCGTTCTCGATGGCGCTCACGATGGAGGAGTACCGCCGCGCGGTGCACTCGATGCGGTTCGACGACTCGTTCCTCGAGATCCTCGCGGTGCTCTGCGACGACGACACGTTCCGCTACTGGAAGACCGGCGAGCTGAGCCTCTGGATGGACTCCAACGTCGACGTTCCGCGCATGGTCTACCGGCACGCGCTCATCTGCGAGTACGCGCACGCGCACCTGGTGAAGCTCGCGGGGGCTGCGGCTGGGGCTGGGGGCGTAGCCGGGGCTGAGGCTGGGGCTGCGGCGGAGGGCGTAGCCGGGGCCGGCGCCGCGACGGCGGCGGATCCGGCCTAAGCCGAAGCCGTGGCCGCCTGCGCGGCCCAGCGCAGTCGCGGGTCGGGGTCATCGGCCCAGCGGGCGAGCACCGAGAGGGCCCGCGTGCGGGCCGGGCCCACGAGCGACCCGACCAGGGGTCGAACGACGTCGTCGATGAGCGGGCTCGCCAACGCCTCGACGGAGGCCTCGCGCAGGAACCCCTCGATGCGGGTCAGGTCGGCGTTGCCCAACCGACGCACGTGCGTCTGGAGCAGCACGATCGCCGCGAGGCGCCGTTCGAAGACGGGCGCCGACCAGAGTTCGGAGCTGAGTGCGGTGATCGCGTCGTGGTCGAGGTCGCGATACCGGTTGCCGACATCGCGGATCGTGCCGCGCACCGCGCCGACCGACGCACCGTAGGAGTCGAGACCGCCGCCGAGGCGCTCGCGCACGTCGTCGGCCCGGTACTCGTCGCCCTCGTACCGCAGGGCGGAGTCCACGAAGTCACCCGCTGCACTCACCTCTCCATTCTCCGGCCGCGCGGCCGGCAGGTCGGCACGGTGGCCGGTCGGGCACGGTGGCCGGTCGGTATGCGGGCGTGTCGGCACGGTGGCCTAGGGTCGGAGTTGGAGCGCGAACACGGGAGGCGGGGCGATGTCGGACACCGAAGAGGGAATCCAGGCCGAGGCCGCCGCGGTGGTTCCGGAGCCGAAGCCCCAGGGCCTCTACGCGAGCATCGCGATGACCCTGACCGTGCTCGCCGTCGGGTTCGCGGTCTTCGGGTTCGGCCCAGGGGCGCTGGTTTCACTGTACGCGGGCATGGTCGCGACGTACGTCGCGGTGCCGTACACCGTGCTGGCGATCATCGTGCGCGAGGTCGTCGCCCATCGCACGTGGCGTGGAGACGACGACGAGCCCCGCAACGCCGAGGCGATCCGCTTCGGGCTGTTCCGGCAGCGGGCCTCCTTCGTCACTGCGGTCACGATGCTCGCCGCGTTCGCAGTCCTGGTGGTCGTGGTGGTCGTGGTGATGGGCCCCGTCGACCGCCTCGGCGGGTTCAGCGGCCTGGCCGTGTTCGGATCGTTCGCCGTCGTCGCGGGCGGGTTCGCGATCGTGGTGAACGTGCCGTTGATCTACACCGGGTCGGTCGTGCGGTCGGAACGGTACGCGGTTCGCGAGCGCATCGGGGCCTGGCGGCTGATCCGCGCGACCACGATCCTCACCACGGCGTCATGGATCGCCTACTGCGCGTTCGGCGTGTTCTTCATCACGCAGTCGATGTGGTTCTGAGACTCCGAGCCCTTCCGGCTTGACGAGGGGCTATCGACCGCGCATTCGGAGCGCGCGCGGGGGCGTGGTGCGAGGATGGGCGCATGGCCGAGGACGCGCTCGCCGAGATCGCCGACGAGCTGTACGGGCTGCCGCCCGAGCAGTTCACCGCTGCCCGCAACGCCCGGGCGAAACGGGTGCGGGCCGACGACCGCGCCCTGGCCGACGCGGTCGCCGAGCTCCGCAAGCCCTCGGCGCCGGCCTGGCTCGTGAACCAGCTCGTGCGGCACCGTTCGCACGAGCTCGAGCAGCTGTTCGAGCTCGGTGCGCAGCTCAGGGCCGCCCAGGCGGAGATCGATGCATCCGCGATCACCGCGCTCGCGCGCGAGCGACGCAAGGTCGTCGGTGCGGTGGCGAGCGACGCCGGCGCGCTCGCCGAGGAGCTCGGGCATCCGGTGCGCGGCCCGGCGCTCGACGACGTCGCGTCGACGCTGCAGGCGGCGATGACGGATGCCACGGCCACCGACGCCGTGCGCAGCGGACGGCTCGTGCGCAGTCTCGAGGCGATCGGCACCGAGGTGGATCTCTCCGATGCGACGGCCGCGTGGACGCCGGGCGACACGGCACGTTCGGCGGCGCCCGCGCCTCGTGATGAGGTCGGCGACCGCCGCGCCATGAAGCAGCGCCAAGCCGACGAGGCGGCGGCACGCGCCGCCGAGGCCGCCGTCGAGGCCGCAGCCGAGGCCGAGGAGGAGGCCGCCGCGGCCGAGCGCGCCGTCGAGGCCGCGTCGGGCCCGCGCGAGGCAGCGCGCACCGCGCTCCGTGAGGCCGAGGCCGCCCGAGACGAACTCCTCGCCGCGCAGCGCGATCTCGAACGCCGGCTCGCGCGCGCCGAGCGCGAGTTCGCGGCCGCCGAACACCTCGTCGACGAGCGCGAGCGCGACTACGACCGCGCCTCCGAAGCAGCGGCCGCGGCCCGCGTGACGGCGGACGACCTGCGCGCTGCCCTCGACTGAGGCGCGAACGCCGCTCGACGTCGTGCGCAGGACCGCCCGACGGCCCACCTACTCGACGAGCTTGCCCGCCACCGAGACCTCCTCGCGCATGAGCGCCGCGATCTCGTCGGGGATCGGCGGGATCGACTCGCGCGTGATGCCGGACGACGGCGACCAGACGAGGTTCGCCTGCAGCGCGGCATCCGACTCGGGGAAGTCGCTGCGGTTGTGGCATCCGCGGGTCTCGCGCCGTTCGAGCGCGGCCTCGAGCGTGGCGCGGGCGGCCAGCGCGGCCGACTTGAGGTCGAAGGCGTGCGCGAGGTCCTGGTAGCCGGCGATGTCGGGGTGCACGCCGATGTCGGACATGCGCGCCTCGATCGCGTCGAGCTCGGCGAGACCGGCGAGGAGGCCCTGCTCGTCGCGCACCACGCCGGCGTGCTCGGTCATGGTGTTGCGGATGGCCCGCTGCAGGGCGCGCACGTTCTCGGTGCCGTCGGAGGCGAGCAGCGCGGCGATCTCGTCGCGGGCGGTCTGCACGGCGGCCGCCGAACGCCGCTGGGCCGGGAGCGAGCGCGAGTAGTCGATCGCGGCCTGCCCGACGATGCGGCCGAACACGAGCAGCTCGATGAGGGAGTTGCCGCCGAGCCGGTTGGCTCCGTGCAGTCCCGAGGACGCCTCGCCGATGGCATAGAGGCCCGGCACGTCGGTTCCATGGTCGTCGGGCCGCACCCAGACGCCGCCCATCGAGTAGTGCGCGGTGGGCGCGATCTCGATCGGCTCCTTCGTGATGTCGAGCATCTGGAGCTCGAGCATGGTCTGGTACACGCGCGGCAGGCGCTGCATGATCGTCTCGCGGGGCAGGTGCGAGACATCCAGCCAGACACCGCCGTTGGGGGTTCCGCGGCCCTCCTTGATCTCGGTGTAGCAGGCGAGTGCGACGCGGTCGCGCGTCGAGAGCTCGAGCCGCTCGGGGTCGTACCTGTGCATGAAGCGCTCGCCGAGGCCGTTGGTGAGGATGCCGCCCTCGCCGCGGGCCGCCTCGCTGATGAGGGTGCCGGCCGCGTTCTCGGGCTCGATGATGCCCGACGGGTGGAACTGCACGAGCTCGGGGTCGCGCACCCGACCGCCCGCCTCGACGGCCAAGCGCCACGAGTCGCCCGTGTTCTCGTCGCGCCGCGAGGAGGTGCGCCGCCAGATGCGGTTGTGCCCGCCGGCGGCGAGGATGACGGCGTCGGCGTGGATGAGGTATCGCGTGCCGTCTTCGACGTCGAACCCGTAGGCGCCGAAGACCGCGCCGTCGTCGTTCACCAGGATGCGGGTGACGTAGACCGTGTCGAGGATCGGCACGCGCAACTGCGCTGCCCGGTTGATGAGCGTGCGCTGGATCTCGAGCCCGGTGTAGTCGCCCGCGAAGGCCGTGCGGCGGTAGGTGTGGGCGCCGAAGAAGCGCTGCGAGATGCGCCCGTCGGCTTCGCGCGCGAACGGCATGCCGAAGCGCTCGAGGTCGTCGATGCCGCGGGCGGCGCCCTTCGTCACCGTCTCGACGGTGCGCGGGTCGGCGAGCAGGTAACTCTCCTTGAGCGTGTCGGCCGCGTGCTGCTGCCAGCTGTCGTCGGCGTCCATCGTGGCCAGCGCGGCGTTGATGCCGCCGGCCGCGAGCGACGTGTGGGCGTCGGACTTCGGGCGCTTGCCGAGCGCGAGCACGTCGACGCCCGCCTCGGCGAGCTCGATGGCCGCCCGCAGGCCCGATCCGCCGGTGCCGATCACGAGCACGGTTGTGGAGAGCTGCCGTTCGGCGGCGGGGGCGGGGGCGTCGGCGGGGCCGCCGGTGGTGGTGCTGGAGGTCGTGCCGGAGGTGGTCATGTGCTCCACGCTAGATTCGACGGTTCGATTACTCCAATGCATCTATCTCATGAGAATCATGCGCGTAGGCTATCGATATGAACCTCGAACAGCTGCGCAGCTTCGTCGAGGTGGCCCGGTTCGGCACCTTCACCCGCGCAGCTGAGGAGCTCTACCTCGCCCAGCCCTCGCTGAGCCGCCAGATCGCCTCCCTCGAGCACGAACTCGGCGCCGAGCTGTTCCACCGCGCTCGCGGCGGCAGCACCCTGACCGTCGCGGGCGAGTCGCTGCTGCCCTTGGCCCGTCGCATGCTCGCCGATGCCGAGTCGGTGCGCCGCGAACTCGCCGAGCTCGCCGGCCTCGAGCGCGGCCGGGTGCGCCTGGGCGCGACGCCGACGCTCTGCATCAGCCTGGTCGCCGAGGTGCTGAGCACGTTCCACGCCGAGCATCCGGCGATCGAGCTGCGCCTGTCGGAGCACGGGTCGCGTCGTCTGCTCGACGAGCTCGCCGGCGGCGAGCTCGACCTCGCACTGATCACGACCTCCGGTGCGTCGGCGGCCGAGCGCTTCACCGTGACGCCGTTGCTCATCGAAGAACTCGTCGTCATCTCGTCGACCGCAGCGCCACCGGTCGCTCCGGGCGACACCATCGGGCTCGATGCGGTCGCCGCGCTCCCGCAGATCCTGTTCAGTTCGAGCTACGACCTGCGCAGCACGACGGATGCCGCGTTCCGCGCGTCGGGGCTCACCCCGGAGGTCGTGCTCGAGGGCGCCGAGATGGACGCCGTGCTGCGATTCGTCGAGCGTGGTCTCGGCGTCGCGATCGTGCCCGCGATGGTGCTGATCGACCGCCCCGGACTGCGGTCGGTACGGCTTGAAGGGCCGAAGTCCGACGCCTCGGGCGACGGCGGAGCGCCGCTCACGCGCACCATCAGCGTCGCCAGACCTGCGGATGTCGCGCCGACCGCGGCGGTCGAGGTGATGGGCCGCGCGATCACCGCGGGCGCGACCTCGTTCGCGGCCAGGGCGGGCGCGACCATGCGGCTTGCCCGCCCTGCCGGCTGAGCGCGCTCGGAGTCGAAGCCGCCCGCCCGCGGCAGGCTCAGGCAGAAGCGGTGACGGCCTGCTCCCGCGGTGGGTTGAACATGAACTCGAAGCGGATGCCGTTGTCGTCTTCGACGAACGACGCGTAGTAGCGGTCGTTGAACCTCGGGAAGAGCTTCGGCTCGCGCACCGTGGTCCAGCCCGCCTCGACCGCGATCGCGTGCAGGCGATCGACCTCGTCGCGGGAGTCGACGGCGAAGGCGAGGTGCTGCCAACCGACGCGACCGTGCCGGTGCGGTCCGCTGCCGGGCTCGCGCGTCGGGAAGAGGATCAGCTCCTCCTCGCCGAGCGACCACGACACTCCGTTGTCGGCGTCGTTGCGGGTGCAGCCGAGCGCGGTCATCACGGGGTCGAACTGGGCGATCGAGCGGGGCAGGTCCTCGACCGAGAGGCCGAGGTGATCGAAGAGGGACATCCGGACATCCTATGAGGGGGGCGGCCGAATGGGGTCGACGGCGAACGGGCCGGATGCCGCGGCATCCGGCCCGTTCACGGGACTCGCGTTCAGCGCGCGGCGACGACCGCGAACTCGACGAGGAAGTCGGGCGTCGCCAGCTTCGCCTCGACCGTCGCGCGGGCGGGCGGGTTGGCGCCGTCGACCCAGGTGTCCCACACGGAGTTCATCTCGGCGAACGACGCGATGTCGGCGAGGTAGATCGTGACGTTCAGCAGCTTCGACCTGTCGCTGCCGACGCTCGCGAGCAGGGCGTCGACCTGCGCCAGCGCGGCGCGGCTCTGCTCGGCGACCGAGGCGCCCTCGGCGACCTGGCCGGCGAGGTACACGGTGTCGCCGTGCACGACGGCCTGGCTCATGCGGGCTCCGGGCTGGACGCGCTGAATGGTCACGGGATCTCCTCTGGGTTCGGGGGAGCCTTCAGGTTACCGACCCCGTCGGGCGCGTGACGCGGGCACGGGTCGCGCCGCGTCATCCGCAGGTCCGAGCGGCGTAGGCGACTGAAACGGCATCGGTGTCGGCAGGGTTCGCCCCGGCCGCGGTCACGGTCGCCTCACCCGCGGGCAGGGTCGCGAGGCGGCTCGAGAACGACGCGCTCGTCGAGGCGCCGGCGGCCAGGGAGGCGACCTGCTTCGTGCCGTACGGCGTCTCGATGTCGACCGCGACGGGCTCGTCGGAGTCGTTCGTCGCGGTGACCGCGAGCACGACCTTGCCTGCGACGCATCGGGTGGAGGCGGCCGCCGAGACCTCGACCTGCCCGGCGATCGGGTGCGGCGCGACGCTCGTGAGCGTCGGCTGCACCGTCTGGAACAGCCCGTCGGCACCGATCGTGAGCTTGTCGATCGTCGTCTCGCGGTGCGTGCCGTCGCCGTTCGGCATGGCGAAGCGGTGGTACGCGATGACCCAGTCGTCGGTGCCGGGCACGTTGATGATCGAGCTGTGACCCGTGCCCTTGATGCCGAGCGAGAGGTCCTTCTGCAGGATCACGCCGCGGTACGTCCACGGGCCGGTCGCACTCGTCGACGTGGCGTAGCCGACCCGGTAGTTCTCCGAGCCGGTGTCGTCGATCGCGTAGGTCAGGTGGTAGACGCCGTCGCGGTAGTTCATGAACGAACCCTCGCGGTACGACGTGAGTCCGCTCATCGCCGAGATCGTGCCCGGCTTCAGCGACGTCATGGTGTCGCTCAGCTCGGCCATGACCGGGCTGCCGTTGCCCCAGTAGAGGTAGTACTTGCCCGTCGCCGGGTCGTGGAAGGCGGCCGGGTCGATGGCCTGGCCCGACGTGACGGCCTCGTTGTTGAGGATCATCGCGGTCGGCTGCGCGGTGAACGGCCCCTCGGGGCTGTCGGCCACGGCGACGCCGATCGTCTTGCGGTTGAGCGCCGCGTTGTGACCGCTGAAGTAGAAGAAGTACCTGCCGTCGCACTCGATGATCGTGGGCGCCCACGCGTTGCCGGTCGCCCACGGCACGTTGCCGTTCGCGCCGTCGAGGGTGAGGAACGGCTGGGCGGAACGGGTCCAGTTCACGAGGTCGGCCGACTTCCACACGTAGAAGTCCTTGCCGCCCCAGCCCGGGGTGCCGTCGGTCGTGGCGTAGAGGTAGTAGGTGTCGCCGAAGACGGCGATGTTCGGGTCGGCGTACAGTCCCGGAAGCACCGGGCTGTTCACGGACTGCGCGGTCAGCGTCCACGTCGAGGTCGAGCCGCCGGGCGCGGTCAGCGTGTAGGTCACGGGGGAGCGGAGGTCGACGGTCGTGCCCGAGGCGGGCGAGACGGTGACGCCCGCGGCGGCGACGAACGTCGGGGCGAGCGCCGAGACATCCGTGCCCGGCTTCACCGGGAGGATCGCCGTGCGGGTCGTGCCGTTCACGATCGGCGAGAGCTTCAGCGCGGTCGTGTCGGCCAGCGAGACATCCGTCAACTGGTCGGTCGCGCCCGCGTTCGTCAGCACCTCGGATGCCGTGAGCGCCCGGTCGAAGACCTGCACGTCGTCGAACGAACCCTGGAAGAACCCGTCGGCGGCGTAGAGCGACTTGCCGAGGTAGCCGAAGAGGTTCGAGCCGAGGTCGGCGACCGTCGTGTTCAGCGCGGCGTTCTCGCCGAGCTTCGCGCCGTCGGCGTAGACGGTCATCTTCGCGCCGTCGAACACGAGGTCGTAGTGGTGCCAGGCGCCGCTCGTGACGGTGCCCGTGACGGCCGACTCGTTCTGCCACGACGTCTGGGTGATCGCATTGCGGATCTCGCCGCCGCGCACGCGGAAGAAGGAGTACGTGTTCGAGTCCGCGCCGAAGGCGAACGTGAAGAAGTTGCCGCTCGTCTTCTCGCTCTTGACGTCCATCGAGACGGTCATGCTCGTGCGGCCGTCGAAGAAGCCGCGCGGGAACGCGGCGAAGCCGTTCGTCGAGCCGTCGAGGCGCAGCACCTTGCCGCGTTCGGCGTCGGTCACGACGGCCGCGGTGCCCGAGCCCGTCAGATCGGCAGCGCCGACGGCGTCCTGCAGCGTGCCGTCGTCGAACGGGTACGACGCGATCGGCTGGGGCGGAGCCGGGTCGGCGGCCATCGCGGGCGGTCCGGCGAGCATGGTCGACGCCACGACGGCCCCTGCGACGACGGATGCCGCGGCGGCCCGTCGCAGGGTCGCGCCGCGTGGTCTCGGCGCGCCCCCCGGTGCGCGGCTGGGGTCTCGGAATACGGAAGAGAGCATCATCGGTCCTCGATTCGTTCGGTGGTGCGGGTGGTGCGGGTCTGGCGGGTGGTGCGGGTCTGGCGAGTCGTGCGGGCCGGTCGGGCCGGCCCCACCACGAGGGCGCCGCCGCCGGATCGGCGACGGCGCCCTCGTCGGTGCATGGGGTGCGGTTGCCTCAGCAGCCCGTCGCCGGGTACGTCGCCGTGGTGCTGAGCGAGCGGCCCGGTGCGGCAGGGTCTGCGGCCGCGATGGTCACGGTGCCCGCGGCGATCGCCTTCGCGCGGGTCGAGAACGACGCGCTCGCCGTCTCGTCGGCGTCGAGCGCGAACGACTTTGCGCCGAAGCCGCTCGTCGCGGTGACGTCGAGCGCGACCTCGTCGGCGTTGCGCACCGTGGTCACGACGACGGCCTTGCCCGCGACGCACCGCGTGGCAGCCGAGACCTCGACCGCTGCCGGAGCGACCGGGTCGGCCGCGACGGAGGCGACGCGATAGCGCTGGCAGTCGTTGTTCAGCACGCTGTACTGGTGCACCCGGGTGCCGTCGGCGGCCGCGCAGAACGACAGGTCGAGCGCCTTGAGGCTCGTGCCGTTGCGGAACTCCACAACACCGTCGTTGCCGACGAGCACGCGCCACGTGCTGCCGGCGATGCCGCAGGCACCCTGCGTGACGGTCGCGGAGTCCGCGGTCGACCCGCCCGTGACGGAGAGGCACTTCGCCGGCGCCGAGCCGAGGTGGATCTCCGACTCCCCATTGGCGGCGGCCGTGAAGGTCACGCCCTGGCACGCGGCGCCGGCGTACTCGCGCTGCTGCAGGATCGCGCCGTCGGCGGTCGTGCAGCCCGGCACCTCGAGGGCCTTGCCCGAGGCGATCGACGTCACGACGACCGAGCCGGCGGGGCGCAGCGCCCAGTCCTGGGCGGCCGACGCGTTCGCGGTCGACTGCACGACGGCGGACACAGCCGAACCCGCCGCAGCGCCGGCGGCGTCGAGCACCTTGCCGCTCGTGCGGTTCGCGAGCCTCGACCATCCGCCCGTCGTCTGGGCGACGGTCCACTGCTGGCAGCCGGTCGTGACGAACGGCGCCTGCTCGACCCAGGTGCCCTGCGCCGTGGCGCAGTCGTCGGGCCCGAGCGCGAGGCCGCTCGCGGCGTTCACCACGCGCAGGTACCCGTCACCGGTGGTGTCGAGCACGAAGCGCGAACGCGACGAGGCGCAGTCCCCCTGCACGAGCGCGGCGCCACTCTCTTGCGAGGGCACCGTGGCGCATAGCCCGGTGCTGCGGCTCACGAGGTTCCAGCGAGCGCCCTCGACCTGCGCGGTGATCGGCGCGTTCTCGCCGCTCGGCACCACGACCGCCGTCGAGGTCGCCTGCGGCACGCCGAAGTCCGGCTCACCGGCATCCGTCCACTCGACGAGCTGGGCCCGCGCCGAGCGCTCGCGCCCGCATCCGCCGTCGGCCCGCGCATTCGCGTGGTAGAGGTTCCAGGTCTCGGTGCCGTCGGGCGAGGTGAAGAAGTCGTTGTGGCCGCTGCCGTAGACCCCGTTCGCCTTCGAGAAGACCGGGCCGTCGCTCTTCTGCCACGACGCCTGGAGCACCGGGTCGCCGCCCGTGTACTCGAGCGTGCCGAGCTGGTAGTCCTCGGTGCCGCAGAAGCTCGCCGAGTAGACGACCCAGGTGCGGCCGTCCTGCTGCAGCGGGATCGGGCCCTCGTTCACCGGCTGGCCGATGACCTCCCAGCTCTCGGTCGGCTGCGACAGGATGTTGAGCGGCCCCGTCGCGGTCCACGGGTTCGTCATGCGCGCGATGTAGTTGCTCTGCAGCCCGTCGGGCGCGAACGCCGACCAGGTCACGAACAGCTCGCCGTTCAACTGCAGGTACGCGCCGTCGATGTTCCAGGCGTCGGTCGGGATCGGTCGCCCCTTGTAGGTGTAGGGGCCCATCGGGTCGTCGGCCGCGCTCTCGATCACCTGCAGGTGCTGGGTGCCGAAGTCGCCCGAGACGCCCATCGTGTACATCAGGTACCAGCGCCAGCCGTTCGGGCCCTCGAGGCGCTGGAGTTCGGGCGCCCACATGTTGCCGTTGCGGCCGGTGTTGGTGTCGGAGTACACGGTCACGGGCTTCGTGGTGCCGAGCCCCGCGAGGGTCGGCGCCTTGCGCATGACGACCCGGTTGTCCCATGTCGTCGACACCATGTAGTAGTTGCCGTCGTGGAACTCGATGGTCGGGTCGGCCGTGTCGGGCGCGAGCGGGTTGGTGAACGTGTCGTCGCCGATCGCCGAGGCGGCCGGGGCCTGCGCGGCGTCGAGCGCCGCGAGGCCCGTGAGACCGCCGATCGCGAGTGCGGCGACCAGCGCGGCGTGCATCAGGTTCCGGATGCCGCGGGGCGCGCGACTCAGCACGAGCGGCCCTCGTAGGCGCCGACCGCGGCCACGCCGTCGACCGTCGCGGTGACCTGCCCGGCGGGCACGGTCGCGAGGCGGCTCGAGAACGTGACGGACTGCGTCGCACCGGCCGCGAGCGAGACGGCGCGCTCGCCGTAGGTCGACGAGACGGCGACGTTCACGGCCTGCGATCCGCGGTTCACGGCCTTGGCGACGAGCGTCACCTTGCCTGCGACGCAGCGGGTCTCGGCGACCACCTCGACGCCCGGCGTGACGGTCACGGTGGCCGTGACCGGCATCCGGGAGTCGTCTTGCGCGACGCCCCGCACGGTGAAGGTGCCCGGTGCCGCGTAGTCGGAGGCGGGCACGTCGGCCCACACGACGTCGGCCTGCTTCGTCGTGCCGGCGGCGGTCGTGAGCGACGCCTTCGGCAGCACGGGTGCGACACCGGCTCGGGTGGTCACTTCGATCGCGTCGACCTCGGCCACGGCGACCGCGGGCGCGTAGGCCTCGAGCACCTGCTGGTACTCGGCGCGCGTCACCGGGATGACGGTGCCGTGCCGGGGCTTGCCGCCGTCGCTGTTCTGCGGCAGGTTCGCGCGCAGCGTCGTGCCGAGCGGCTGCCACGAGTTGCCGTCGGTGATGTCGCCGGAGCCGAAGGGGATGTAGTAGTTCGGGCCGCCGTGGTACGAGGGCTGGTCGATGAACAGGTACCAGTCGAAGCCGTTCACGTCGCCCGGGTTCGACGGGAAGATGCTCGGCCCTTCACCGCTCGAGTAGGTGCCGCCGGGCTCGCCGTTGGGCAGGCCGGTCGCGACCTTCTCCTTCACGAGGGTCCACTGGTCGGCCGCGCCCGTCGTGCCGGGCAGGGTGCCGGTGATGGTCGCGAGCAGGTTCGTCGACTTCTCCTCGCGGATGGTCATCGACGCCTCGTCCTTCGTGAAGCGGTAGAAGATGCCGTCCTGCTCGGCGACGGTCGAGTCGATCAGGCCGAGGCCCGTGCCGCGCTTGACGTCCGACCAGATCTGCGGCTCCGAGAAGGTGACGAAGTCGTCGGTCGTGGCGTACATCATGCGGTTGTACGTGACGGCCGTGCGCGATGCCGCGTTGGTGCCGGGGTAGAGGTTCGACGCCCAGAACACGACGTAGCGGCCGAGCTCGTCGTCCCAGTACGCCTCGGGCGCCCACGTGTTGCCCGCGTACGGCGTCGACACCTGGATGTGGCGCTGGTTCGACCAGTTCACGAGGTCGTTCGACTCCCACACCTCGATCGCGAGCGATCCCGACAGCTGGGCGGTGGTGAACCCGCCGGCGAGGCCCGCGACCTTCAGGTCGGTGGCGAGCATGTAGAACTTGTCGCCCTCGTGCGAGCGGATGATGAACGGGTCGCGGAGGCCGGTCGTGCCCTGCGTCGAGGTGAAGATCGGCTCGCCGCCGTTCAGCGTGTTCCAGCGCAGTGCGTCGTTGCCCTTCGAGGCGGCGAGGCTGACGCGCTCGGCGCCGGCGCCCTCGCCCGTGAAGAACGCCCAGACGTACGCCTCGGGGTCGTCTGCGGTCGCGGGCTTCGCGGGCACGGTCAGCGCGAAGGTGCGGGTTGCCGTGGCGGACCCGCTCGTCGCGGTCGCGGTCAGCGCGACCTGGGCGGCGTCGGCGGGGCGCGTGATCGCGATCGTCGTCGTGCCGGTCTTGACCCCGGAGCGTACGGCGGCGACCGCGCCGCCGTCGGTGACGGTCCATGCGATGGCGGAGCCGTTCGCGCCGACGGTCGGCACCGAGAAGCTCGTGCGCACGTCTTCGGCGTCGACCGGGAGCGCGATGGCCGCGACGTCGCCGTCGACCTTCGCCTGGTCGGAGAGCTGCGCGGGCACGGTCACGGCGAAGGTGCGGGTCGCGGTCTTGCCGCCCGCGGTGAACGTCGCCGTCAGGGTGACGGCGGCGTCGGCCGAGCCGCCCGCGGGTCGGGTCACGGTCGCGGATCCGCCGCTCACGGCGATCGCCGACGAGTCGGATGCCCACGAGACGGTCGCACCGTGGCTCGAGGTCGGCAGGGTGAAGTTCGAGGTCGCCGTCGGGGCGACGGTGACGGCTGCGGTCGCGCCGGCCAGCGCCTGGTCGGCGAAGAGCTGCTGCACCGTGGCCGTGTCGAGCGCGGAACCGTACACGGCGTAGTCGCCGACCGATCCGGCCCAGCCGTTGTCGGCGTAGGTCGAGCGGCCGAGGTACGACACGAGGCTCGAGCCGAACGACGACACGTTGCGCGCGATCGCGACCTGGCTGATCTGCGCGCCGTTGACGTAGGTGGTGAGCTTGCCGGCGACCCCGTCGATGACGCTCGTGTAGAGCGCCATGCCCGACGGCGTGAGCGCTCCGGTGGTCGCTGCGTTCGTCGCCCCTGCGCCGACCTCGGTGCCCCACGGCGCGGTGGCGCTCGCCGTGTTCGTGACGACCGACTTCACGTAGCCGCTCGGGTTGGTCGGGTTCAGCAGCCAGTAGGCGCTGGAGTACGAGGCGCCGGATGCCACGGGCGCACCGATGAAGGCGGCCGCGACGTTCGCCGGACCGGTGCGGTTCTCGAGCCAGGTCGAGACCGTGAGCTGGGTCTTGCCGACCAGGCCCGCAGACGGGATCTCGAGGTAGCCGGCACTCGCACGCGCGCCGCCGGGCAGCGACAGCGCACCGCCGGCGACCGTCGCACCGGTCTGCTTGATGACCCCGTCGTAGCCGTTGCCCGAGGCGTCGGCGACGACCCCCGATGCGGCTGCGTCGAACGTGTAGTGGATCAGGGGGGCCGGCGCCTCGGCGGCGTCGGCGGACTGCGGGGCGATGGCCCCGACGGCGGCGAAGGCGGCGGCGGCCGCCACGACGGCGGCCCCCGTCCGCAGCTTCCGCACGAAGGTGTCGCGCATGTCACTCCAATGTGTGTGGTGGTGCGGGTGCGGCGGTGCCGCCGGAGGGTGGTGGTGCTCGTCGGTGGGAGGGTTCCGGATGCCGCGACGCGCCGCCGCGGCATCCGGAACCGCCTGATGGGTCAGCCGCAGTTGGCTGCGGGCGTGGGGAATGCCCCCTCGAAGGTCGAGCCGTCGGCCGCGCTGCCCGTGAGGGTGAGCGTGCCGGCCGGGATCGACGCGGCGCGCGTGGCGAAGGCCGACGAGATCGAGGCGCCGGCGGCGAGGGCGACCGTCTTGTCGCCGTACGCCGTGCGGATCGTGACGTCGGCGCGCTGGTCGTCGGCGTTCTTCGCCGTGACGACGAGCGACACCTTGCCGGCGACGCAGCGGGTCGCCGCGGTCGCCTCGAGCTCGAGGTCGCCCGTCACCTCGACGGCCGCCGAGGTCGACGTCGCCACGAGGCCGTCGGTGTAGCCGTCGTACGTCGCGGTGACCGAGGCGACCCCGGCCGGCACGTCGACCGAGGCCGAGCCATCGTGGAGCGCCACGGTCTCGCTCCAGTCGCCGCCCGAGAAGGTGACCGTGCCCACGACGTCGCCGCCGTCGGCCGCGGTGACCTCGGCCGTGACCTCGCGTCCGTCCGCCGCCAGCTCGGTGGTCGACTCGACCGCGGTGATGCCGGTCCAGTCGTGCATGGCCGTGAGCACCGTCTGCGGCACGCTCACGAAGGCGCCGTGGCGCGGGCTCGACGGCAGGCCGCCGACCGGGCGCACGTTCCAGTTCGCGCGCTGCGAGAGGCGGTCGGCCTGCGAGCTCGAGGCGATCTCGCTGCCGGTCGTGACGAACGCGCGGTAGCCGCCGGCGCTGTAGTTGTCGACGAGGAACACGTAGCCGTCGCCGCCCGCATTGTTCGGGTCGCCCTCGTTGAGCTTCACGATCTCGGGCCCCTCGCCGGACTGGCCGGTCTCGAGGCTCGTCATGCGCGTGTCGGTGAGCTGCCAGGTCTGACTCGGGTCGGCCGTCCAGCTCGAGGCCGTCGTCGGCGCGGTGAGCACCTTCGAGCGCTCGAGGAAGATGTCCTTGCCGGCCTCGAGGGTGCCCGCGGCGCCGCTCTCCTCGTTCTTCGTGAAGCGGTAGTAGTAGTCGCCGATCTTCGTCACGGTCGAGTCGATGCGCGCGTAGCCGGTGTCCTGCCAGCTGGCCGGCGGCGACGTGAACGTCTTGAAGTCGCGCGTCAGCACCGAGAACATGCGCGCGTACAGCTTGTCGCTGTTCGTGTGCGAGGCGTCGGAGTAGAGGCGCGAGGCGAAGAACACCACGTAGGACTGCAGTTCGTCGTCCCAGTACGCCTCGGGCGCCCAGGTCATGCCCGCGGCGGGTTGGTTGACCGTGATGCCGCTGTCGATGCCGTTCGTGCGCGCCCAGTGCACGAGGTCGACCGACTCCCAGACCTCGATCTTGAGGCTGCCGGCCGACTGGGCCGGGCCCCAGCCCGTGCCGCAGCTGATGCACAGGTCGGTGGCGACCATGTAGTACTTGTCGCCGTCGTGCGAGCGGAGGATGTACGGGTCGCGGAGGCCCTTCGTGTCGGTCGTCGAGGTGATCACCGCGGCGCCGCCGTTCACGGGGGAGAAGGTGAAGAAGTCGTTGCCGGAGGTGGCCGCCTGGTAGATCTTCTCGTCGCCGTCGGACTTGAAGTACGCGGCCGCGTAGCCCGCGTCTGGGGCCGAGCGGCCGTGCTCGGCCACCTTCACGGTGAAGGTCTTCTCGACGGTCGCCGAGCCGAGCACGGCGTGCGCGGTGAGCGTGACCGTGCGGTCGCCCTCGCCGTAGGCCGGGCGCTCGACGAGGCCGCCGCCCGCGAAGGGGTCGGCCGAGCCGACCGCGGGTGCGACGTAGTCGGAGTCGGTCGGGGTGACGAGCTCGGGGTCGGACGAGGTCCAAGTGATGGCCGAGCCGTTGACCGCGCCCGTGGTGACGAGCGGCAGGTTCTCGGTCGTGCGGGCCGCGAGCGAGATCGCCTCGAGGTCGGCCGAGGGCGACGCGGCGAGCACCGTGAACGCGAAGGTGATGACCGTGCCGGAGGCCGTCGTCGCCGCGACCGTCACCGGGGTGTCGGCGGTGACGGTGCGCGAGACGACGCCCGTGTTCGAGATCACTGCAGCGTTCTGCGAGGCCCAGGTCAGGGCGACGCCGTTCGACGACGACGGGAAGCTCAGGTTGCGCGTGACCTGGTCGGCCGAGGGGTTCGCGCCGAGCACGGTCGGCAGCAGGTCGGCCCGCAGCAGCGCCTCGTTCGCGGCCGACTTGGCCGCGGCGGTCGGCATGCTCGCGGCGACCTCGGCCTGCGTGAGCGCGACATCCCAGAACTTGACGTCGGTGACGTCGGCCTGCACGAGCGCGTCGCCCGAGTAGAGCGACCGGCCGAGGTAGCCGAGGGTCGTGCCCGACGGGATGATCGAGCTCATGGCGTAGGTGTGCGTGTTCGTCGAGATCTGCACGCCGTCGCGGTAGAGCGTGAGCGCGTTGCCGCTGCCGACGAGGGTCAGGGTCGTGAAGCCGGCGTTCAGGCCGCCGCCGTTCGGCAGGCGCACCTCGCCGTTGGCGGTGCCCGTCTTCACGCGGATGCCCGAGAGCACCGCGTTGCTGTAGGCCGATTCGCCCGAGCGCGGGTTCACGAAGACGTGGTTGCCGAGCGTAGTGGTGTTCCACGCGCCGACGCCGTCGCCGATGACCCAGCCGAACTGGTTGGCCGCGGTCTGCGTGGCCACGGTGTACTCGACGGTGAAGGCGTTGTCGCTCGCGGTCACGAGGCCCTTCGGCAGGGCCGCGTAGCCGTCCTTCTTGAACCGGAGCACGGCGTCGCCGCCCGCGTCGGCGAACGACGCGTCGGTGAAGCCCGTGAGCGTGGCGTTGCGGCCGTTGCCCGAGATGTCGAGCAGCTGGTTGCCCGCGTGCGTCATGTCGTAGTGGGCGGTGACGGCCGGCGGTTCGGCGGCCGAGGCGGAGAGCGGCACGGCGAGGCAGAGGCCGCCGACCAGTGCGCCGGTGAGGGCCGCAGCGAGCGTTCGCCGTGGTCGAGAAGGTGGGAGGAGGGCGGACGGTCGCATGGTGCTCCTTGCAGTCGCCATTGACGGAAATGCCCACAGGGGGCGAGGATCGCTCGAATGTTACCGGACACATTACGAGATCGCCAAGGGTCCGAAGCGGAGGAAACCTGCCGAACGAAATCTCTGGCGCGGCTTCTCGGGTCTGTGCTACCGTCGGCGCGTTACCGGTAACAAGACCGTTCTCCCACCGGATCCAGCCCGCCAACGAAGCCGAAGGCCCAGGAGCTCTCAATGTCGAAGCACGCTGCCGTCACCCGCGCCATCAGAGCCCTCGGGCTCACGCTCGGCACCGCCGTCCTGGTCGCCGCGACCGCGGCCGCCCCGCTCGCAGGCGCGCTCGCGCCCGCCGCCCCGGCGGCTGCCGCGACCGCCTCCGCGCCGCGCACCGGCCTGCTGGCCGAGTACCTGTTCACGCAGACGGCGGGCAGCAGCGTGCCCAACACCGCCGGCGGTTCGTCGACGGTCGGCGCGGCATCCGTCGTCAACGGAACCGACGCCCTCTGGACCGGCTCGTCGCTGAAGTTCACCGGCGGCGCCAAGACCAGCACCACCGCCGACTGGGTGCGGCTGCCCGACGGCCTGCTCGCGGGCAAGCAGTCCGCGACGATCACCGTCGAGACCAAGTTCGACGCCTCCATGCTCACGACGTTCAACTTCCTCTGGAACGTCGGCAGCGACAGCACGACCTCGTACTTCTTCGCCTCGATGCGCGACAAGGCCCGCACTGCGATCACCACCGCGAGCAACGGCGGCGAGGCGAACGCGAGGGCCACCGCCTCGCTCGCCGCCGATCGCTGGTACAGCGTCACGACCGTGCTCGACGGTGCGGCCGACACGCTGGCGTTCTTTATCGACGGCGTCAAGGTCGGCCAGACCGCGACGACGCTCGAGCCCTCGTCGATCGCGACCCAGACGGTGAACGCGATCGGCCGGTCGCCGTGGCCCGACCCGTTCTACAAGGGCGAGGTCTCGACCTTCCGCGCGTACGACCGTGCGCTCACCGCCGCCGAGGTGGCCGCCGTGTCGGATGCCGACGCAGGCATGCACGCCTCGACGTTCGCCTCGAGCGCCCAGGCCGCGCTCGACGCGATCCAGCCCATCTCGATGACCGACTCGTCGATCACGCTGCCGACCACGGCCGCCGCCGGACTCAGCTGGTCGGCGCCCTCGGCGGGCCTCGCGCTCGGTGCGAGCGGCACCACGCTCCAGGCCGTGCAGCCGGCCCCCGGGTCGCCGGCGGCGAGCGGCACCGTGACCGCGACCGCGAACGTGCGCGGCGTGACCGCCTCGAAGCAGATCCCGGTGAGCGTCGCCCCGGCGGCCGAGCCGGGCGACGACTACGGCTACCTGATGGTGCACTTCATCGAGGACTCCGCCGGGTACGCCGAGAAGATCTACCTCGACGTCTCGCGCGGCGACGACCCCGAGCAGTGGGACCCCCTGAACGACGGCAAGCCGATCCTGGCGTCGCAGCTCGGCACGACCGGCATCCGCGACCCGTACCTGACCGTCAACCCCGAGACCGGCACCTACTACATCATCGCGACCGACCTGCGGGTGTTCGGCGGCGACGGCGGCTCTGGTTCGTGCACGAGCTGGTGCTACTGGACCAAGAGCGCGAGCACGAAGCTGCTCGTGTGGGAGTCGACCGACCTCGTGAGTTGGGGCGAGCCGCGCAGCATCGACGTCTCGCTCGACGCGACCGGCACCGAGGTCGTCGAGCTCGGCATGGCCTGGGCGCCCGAGGCGACCTGGGTCGACGACTACACCCCCGACGGGCGCGGCGCGTTCATCGTGTACTGGGCGTCGAACGTCTACCAGAACCCCGAGCACACCGGCACGAGCTACAACCGCGTGCTCTGGGGCGCCACGACCGACTTCACGCAGGGCACCTTCGCGTACGGCGGCCCGTTCGTCGACCCCGGCGCGAACGCGATCGACACCACGATGATCCAGGACGGCGGCACGACCTACCGCATCACGAAGGACAACGGCCTCGGCAAGGGCATCTACATGGAGTCGACCACGGCTGCCCGCTGGTGGGAGCCCGGCACCTCGTGGACCCAGCTGCAGACGAAGATCGGCGCGGCCTGGGCCGGCGGCAACGCGGGCGGCGTCGAGGGCCCCGCGGTCTTCAAGAGCCACAGCGAGGACCGCTGGTACCTCTACGTCGACGTCATCCCGTCGACCGGGTACCGCCCCATGACCACCACCGACCTCGACGCCGGCTGGACCCAGCTGACCGACCCCGGGTTCTTCATGGCCCCGAGCACCAAGCACGGCGGCGTCATCTCGCTCACCAAGGCGCAGTACGACGAGGTCAGGGCGGCGGATGCCTCGACGGCCGTCACGACCGACCTCGGGTCCGTCGAGGTCGCCGAGGGCAGCGACGCCGAGGCCCTCGCCGACGCCCTGCCCGCGACCGCGGAGGTGACGCTCGCCTACGACCGCGGAACGGCGCCGCGGGCCGTGACGTGGGACGCGGCATCCGTCGACCTCGACACCCCCGGAACGTACGAGGTCACCGGCGTCGTCGGCACCTACAGCGCGAACCTCGACACGTGGACGGGCGCCGGCGGGTCGACGGCCTGGAACGCGCCCGACCGGGTGCTGGCGAGCAGCCGGGCCGTCGCCGTGCACGCGAACGTCGTCGTGACGGCCGCGCAGGGCCCGTCGTTCGCCGTGCAGGCCGAGACGCGCTGCGTCGCGGGCAAGGCCGTGCTCGTGACGCAGGTGTCGAACACCGCGGATGCGGCCGCCGAGATCTCGGTCACCACCCCCTACGGCTCGAAGACCGTGCAGGTCGCCGCCGGCAAGACGGTGAGCCAGACCTTCAGCACGCGACTCGCCTCGGTTCCGGCCGGTGAGGTCGTCGCGACATCCCACTCCGGGTCGGAGACCGCGGCCTTCGCGGCCCGAGCCTGCAACTGACACCCGACCGCAGCTTCCTGATCACTCCGAAAGGACTCCCATGTCGAAACTGGCACGCACCGTCGCGTTCGCCGCGGTCGGCGCGCTCCTCGGCGGGCTCGTCACCGCATCGGCCGCACCCGCCGCGCTCGCCGCGACCGACGACCTCAGCATCGAGTCGTCGAAGGTGCTCGAGCTGAAGTTCGACGGCACCCTCGCCGACACCAGCGCGAACGCCGCGGCCGTGGGCCTGCAGCGAGGCACCGCCGCGTACGCGACCGGTCTCAGCGGTCAGGCGTTCTCGTTCGACGGCGCGACCGCGCTGAAGCTCGGCACGGCCGCGAACCTCCAGCCGCAGGACCTCACGGTCTCGTTCTGGGTCAACCCCAGCGGCGCGATGACCGCGGAGCAGGTGTTCGCCTGGAGCAAGACGGTCTACAACTCCGACGGCTGGTACCTCACGTCGGAGAGCGCCACGACGCCCCTCGCGCTCTCGATCGGCCCCTCCACCGGGCAGCCCTACAAGGTCGCGGTCGACGCCGACCGGGCCGCCTTCTTCCCCGCGGGGCAGTGGACCCACATCGTCGCGACGTACGACCACACCACGAAGGCCGTCGCGTTCTACCGCAACGGCGTGCAGCAGGCGACGACCGTGAAGACGCCGGTGAGTGCGACGGCCTCGGGCGTGCTCGGCTCCGAGGGCACGAGCACCAAGACCCTCGGCTACAACGGCCCGAACTACAACGGCTCGTACCTGAAGGGCCTCCTCGACGACTACGCGCTCTACGACGGCGTCGCGACCGTCGCCGACGTCGTGGCCCTGACGAAGCGCAACAACCCCGCGTTCGACCCGAAGACCGTCGCGCAGGCCGACCTCGACGCGATCTCGCTCCCGGCGACCACCACCGTCGACTTCGGGCTGCCGGCCACCGGCGCGAATGGGAGCGCCATCGCGTGGACCTCGTCCGACGACGCGGTCATCACGATCGAGGGCGGCTCGGCGCACGTCACGCGTCCGGAGGGCGCCGCGGCCGAGGTGCACCTCACCGCCACCGCGAGCTACGGCGGCAGCGACCCCGTCTCGCGCGAGTTCGAGGTCGTCGTGCAGCCGGCCGGTGAGGCCGTCTCGCAGTACCTCGAAGACGCCGGACTCGAGCACGTCACGATCACCGACGACTACCTGGTGAACGCGAACGAGAAGACCATCGACTACCTGCTGAGCCTCGACCCCGAGAAGTTCCTCTACTCCTGGTACGTGCAGGCCGGCCTCACCCCGACGACGACGAGCGGCTACGGCGGGTGGGAGCGCGCGAGCGGCACCCGGTTCCAGGGCCACATGTTCGGCCACTACGTCTCCGCGCTCTCGCAGGCCTACGCCACCACGACGGATGCCGCGGTCAAGGCGCAGCTGCTGGCCAAGCTCACGGCCGCGGTCGACGGGCTCAAGCGGTGCCAGGACGCGTGGGCCGCGGCGAACCCGTCGAGCGCCGGGTACGTCGCGCCGTTCGCCCTGAACGCGCTGCCGAGCGGCCGTGACGGACTCCTCGTGCCGTTCTACAACCTGCACAAGGTGCTCGCCGGACTGCTCGACGCCCACGCGTACGCCCCGAGCGCGGTGTCGGACAAGGCCCTGTCCGTGGCATCCGGATTCGGAACCTGGGTGCGGAACTACGCGGCGTCGCTGCCGAACCCGTCGACCATCCTGAACACCGAGTACGGCGGCATGAACGAGGCCCTGTACGAGCTCTACAGCATCACGAAGAACCCGACGCACAAGCGCGCGGCCGAGTACTTCGACGAGGTGACGCTGTTCCAGCAGCTCGCGAACGGGCAGGACGTGCTGAACGGCAAGCACGCCAACACCACGATCCCGAAGCTCGTCGGTGCACTCAAGCGCTACACGGTCTTCATGGACGACCCCGAGCTGTACGCCACGCTGACGCAGGCCGAGAAGGACGCGCTGCCGATGTACCGCACCGCGGCCGAGAGGTTCTGGCAGATCGTCGTCGACGACCACACGTACGCGAACGGTGCGAACAGCCAGTCCGAGCACTTCCACGGCGCCGACACGCTCTACCAGTTCGCCACCAACGGCGTCACCACCGGCTACGGCGAGAACTCCACCGCCGAGGGCTGCAACGAGTACAACATGCTGAAGCTCAGCCACGCGCTGTTCGCGGTGACCGAAGACGTGAAGTACGCCGACTTCTTCGAGTCGACGTTCATCAACACGATCCTCGCCTCGCAGAACCCCGAGACGGGCATGGTCACCTACTTCCAGCCCCAGACGGCCGGGTACGCCAAGGTCTTCGGCACCCCGCTCGACCAGTTCTGGTGCGACCACGGCACTGGCATCGAGAGCTTCACGAAGCTCGGCGACTCGATCTACTTCACCGACGCGACCACGGTGCACGTGAACCAGTTCCGCAGTTCGGAGCTGCGGAACGAGGCGCTGAACCTGCGGCTCGTGCAGACGGCCGACGTGCCCGCGAGCCCCGACTTGGCGTTCGAGGTGAGCGCGCTCGACGGCGGCGAGATCGCCGACGGCACGACGCTGAAGCTGCGCGTGCCGAGCTGGGTCGCCTCGACCCCGACGCTGATGGTCGACGGCGAGGCTCAGGATGTCGCGGCGCTCACGGTCGACGGCGTCATCGAGGTGCCGGTCGCTGCAGGCGACGAGATCTCGTACACCCTCCCGGCCGAGGTGACCGTCGACGACGACACCGAGAACCCGAATTGGGTGGCCTTCAAGTACGGCCCCGTGCTGCTGTCGACCGAGCTCAGCCGCACCAACGTGACCGCCAGCTACACGGCGGGCGTGCTCGTGCAGATGGGCGTCGCCGACAAGTCGCTGAGCTCGAACGTCATCGTGGCCGACGCCGACGCGTGGAAGGCCGCCGCGGCGACCAACATCGAGCGCATCGCCGACGGCGAGAACGCGAACGGCCTGACCACCATGCGGTTCAAGCTGCACGGCGTCGACCAGGCGACGGCCGCGCTCACGTTCGAGCCGTACTACAGCCTCTACGACGCCAGGTACGCCACCTACATGACCCTGGTCGAGCCCGACTCCGCCGAGGCGCAGGCCCTGATCCTCAAGGGCAAGCAGCAGCTGCGGGTCGCCGAGACGACGATCGACTCGCTCACCTCGTTCGACGACAACAACAGCGAGGCCGACAAGAACTACCGGTTCTCCAACTCGACCGTCGGCGTCTTCAACGGGCAGGCGTTCCGTCACGCGCCCGCCGCGGCCGGTGCGTACTTCCAGTACGACATGATCGTCGACCCCGGCCTGCCGAAGAACTACCTCGGCGTGCGCTACTACGGCGGCGACAACGGCCGCACGTTCGACGTCTACGTCAACGACGTGCTCCTGAAGCACGAGGCGATCACGAACGCCGGCGGTGCGACGAGCTGGTACATCCGGTACGACGAGATCCCGAAGGCGATCCTCGACGGCATCGCGGCGAAGGACAGCTACAAGCGCGACCAGAACGGCGGGTACGTGCTCGACGAGCACGGGGCGAAGATCCCGGTCGTGACCGTGCGCTTCCAGAGCAACGGCACGAGCTTCGTCGGCGGCGTCTTCGGCGTGTACACCTCGTCGTCGAACAGCTACGGCACGACGGCCGAGCTCAGCGGGCTCGACGTCGACGGCGGCACGCTCTCGCCGGCGCTCGCCGCGGGCACGCGCGACTACACGGTCACCGTGCCGCTCGGCGCCGCGAGCGTGAAGCTCGACTTCGACCCGGCCGTGCCGAGCGGCTTGGTGCACGTCGACGGCGTGCTCATCGACGACACCGAGCCGCGCACCGTGCCGGTCGTGGCCGGGGCCGAGCCGAAGGTGCTCACCGTGAAGGCGTTCGCCCAGGACCACACCACGAGCACGACGTACACGATCCGGATCGTGCGCGCCGAGCCCGAGCCCGAGCTCGCCGTGACCGCCGAGGCGTCAGCGCGCTGCGTGGCGGGCAAGGCCGTGATCGTCGTGAAGGCCGCGAACGGCGACGACGTGCCGGTGGAGCTGGCCGAGACCTCGGCGTACGGCACGGCGGGCGCCTCGCTCGCACCGGGCAAGACGGTCTCGAAGACCTTCTCGACCCGGGTCGCCACGATCGCCGCCGGATCGGTCGCCGTGACCGCGACCGCGTCGCTCGACGGCCGCACGGTCTCCACCGACCTCGAGGCCGCCTACCCCGCCCTCAGCTGCGGCTGACCAGACCCGGCGGCCGTCATCGTGCACTCGGTGGCGGTCGCCGAACCACCTCCCCATCGCGAGCACCACGAGGAGTGCGACGAACCATGAGACGAACCAGACTGCTCGGGGCGGCCGCCGCGGCCGTGCTCTGCGCCGGCATCCTGACCCCGGCGACGGCCGTCGCGGCCGGCGCCGACGACGCGCTGCTGGCCGACTTCACCTTCGAGTCCGGCACCACCTCGTTCGACGGGGGCGCAGCCCTCGCCACCACGCAGGGCACCGCGACGCTCGTCGACGGTCCGACCGGCAAGGCGGCCAGGATCGGCAGCGGCTTCTGGCTCAGCGTCGCGAAGCAGGGCGGCGCCCCGCTGCTGGCGGGGCTCGACGACGTGACCATCTCGTACGACAGCAAGCCCGACGCATCGGGCAAGGCCGGGTGGTCGGTGTTCGCCGGCCGCAGCACCGCGACGCAGACCTACCAGAACGAGCACTACCTCGGAGTGCTCGACAAGACCACGGGCATCACCGTCGAGCGCTACGACAACGCGGGCACGCGCATCACCACGGGCAACCTGGTCACCACGACGGCGAACACCGCCTGGAAGCACGTCGACCTCGTGATCTCGGGCGCCACCGCGCGACTGTTCGTGAACCAGAAGCTCGTCGCGACCAACACCTCGGGCAAGACCCTCTCGACGATCCTCGGCACGACGGGCGGCGCGCTGCAGCTCGGCAAGGCGAACTGGGGGAGCGGCGAGTACTTCTCCGGCCTGCTCGACAACCTGCGCGTGCACGGCCGCGCGCTCACGCCGGCCGAGCTCGGCGTGGCGAGCGTGCCGAGCGACCCGGCCGCGGCGCTCTCGATCCCCGCGCGCATCACGGGCGACCTGCCGACGAGCGTGTTGGGTCGCGCCGTCACGTGGGCGGCCTCCGGCGACGGGGCATCCCTCGTCGGTGCGGACGGCACGATCGCGCGCCCGGCCTCCGGCGCGGTCGGCGTGACGCTGACGGCGACCATCGAGGGGGTCGCGACGCCCGTCACGGGCACCGCGCAGATCCTCGATGCGGGAGGCGACGTGGCGACCTACGTGAAGAAGGTCACGACCGTGAACGGCGTGAAGGACGACCCGCTCGCCTACGACGACGACCGGCGGAGCGATGCCCTGTTCGTCTCGGCGCGCCCGGCCGGCGCCGCGGCATGGGAGCCGCTGAACCGTTCGCAGGCGATCCTCTCGGTCGCCTGGGACGGCACGCAGTCGGCGAAGCCCAACGCGCAGATCGGATCGCCATCGCTGCTGCGGTTCGCCGACGGCACGCTCGGTGCGGTCGCCTCGCAGAACAACGCCACCGACTCGGTGTACGTGTGGGACGCGGTCGACGGCGCGACCTTCCGCAACCAGCGCACGGTGAAGGTGTCGGCCGACGGATCGATCGTGACCGACCCGCGCATCGTCGCCGACGCCGCGACCGGCACGTACAAGGCCTACTGGACCGATTCGCTCACGGGCGAGGGCCGCGTCGCGCGCCTCGACGCCCTCACGGCGGCGGCCGTTCCGAGTGCCGCGACCAAGGCCGACGCCGTGTCGCTCGGCGTGGCCGGCGCCGGGCTCCCCGGGTTCGCGGCGCAGCCGCAGGCGAGCTCGTTCGCCATGTCGAAGGCCGAGTTCGAGACCTTCTTCGAGAACTACGTCGACCTGCGCAACACGGGCGTGCGGGCGATCGACGACGTCGCGGCCGAGTACGGCAGCACCGTCGACGCCGACGACCTGCCGGCGACGACCACCATGGAGTACACCGACGGATCGACGAAGGACCTCCCCGTCGTCTGGGACGCGGACCAGCTCGAGGCGCTCGACACGTCCGTGCCCGGAACGCACGAGATCACGGGCACGGTGCAGCAGACCGCCGAGGAGATGGTCAACGACGCCCGCGCCGACCCCGACCTCTTCTTCAACGACGACGACGGCTACTGGTACCTCACCGGCTCGCACTACTCGATCCCGTCGAACGCGCCGAACGCGCAGCTCATCGATGCGAACGCCTATCGCAAGATCGGCCTCAAGCGCGCGAAGACGATCGCCGGGCTGAAGGACGCACCCGAGCAGATCGTGATCGACCCCGACGCGGGCACCCCGGGGCGCCAGGCGGAGTACCCCAACACCTTCTACGGCTGGGGCGGCTACATCTGGGCCCAGGAGTTCCACAAGATCAACGGGCGGTGGTGGATCGTCGCCGGCATGAACCGCGGGTACGCGCCGACCGGCGGATGGTGCGACAACACCGTGCTGATCCCGTACACGGGAACCGAGGCCTCACTGCGCGCCGGCGGCCTCGTCGACCAGTCGAACTGGGGCGAGCCGACCGTGCTCGAGGGGGCCGCCTTCGACGTGTCGTACCTCGAACGCGACGAGAACGGCACGACGCAGGGCTACTGGGTCATGCCGAGCGGTGCGAAGCTCTTCGTCGCCAAGGCGAGGATGGGCGAGCAGGGCACCGTTCCGCTCATCGACGGCGCGCTGAGCCAGATCTCCGCGATCAGCCAGCCGTGGGAGTACGGCAAGCAGGCGCCGACGCCGTCGGACACGAACGAGGGCGCCGATCAGGGCATCGTCGAGGCGCCGTTCATGATCGAGTACGGCGACTACATCTACCTGACCTACTCGGGCGGCACGGTCGACAAGTACTACGACCTCGGACTCCTGCGCGCCGCGAAGGACGCCGACCTGAGGAACGCGGCGAGCTGGACCCAGGTGCCGTTCCCGGTGCTCGACACGAACGACACCGCGAGCGGTCGCATCGGCGGCGCCGGGCAGGGTGGTACCGGTCACAATTCTTTCGCCGTCGACGAGGCGGGCAACCTCGTGCTGGCCTACCACGCCCGCCCCTACCCCGAGCCGCACACCGGCTCCGCGGCCGGCGGCCTGTTCGACCCCGACCGGAACACCTGGTTCAAGGCCGTGAACGTGCGTGCGAACGGCATGCTCGACCTCTCCATGGGGAGCGAACAGGAGGTGGCGCCGGGCAACCGCACGGTCACCGTGCGGGTCGTCGTCGGCGACCCGCCGACGACGGTGCGAGCCTCGGCGACGACGAGGTGTACGGCGGGCAAGGCCGTGCTGGTCGTCTCGGTCGCCAACGACGGCCCTGCGCCGGTGACGGTGCGCGTGGCGACGCCGGTGGGGGAGCGGACGACCGAGGTCGGCGCGGCGACGGCCGTGTCGCTCGCGATCTCGACCCGCGCGAAGTCGCTCGCGGCCGGCACGGTCGCGGTGTCGGCGACGGGCGCCGCCGCGGGCTCGACGGAGGCCGCCGCGGCGGCCTCCGCGGCGACTTCCCCGACGCCGATCGAGGCCGCCTACGCAGCCGTCGACTGCGGGTGAGGCGGCACCGATGCGCGGATTCCGACCACGTCTTGACGACCCTCGGGTGCTTGCCTATCCTGTAAATGTTCCCGGGAACATTCCGGGAACGATCGCGGTCCCCCGAAGGACCGCCACCGGCAAGGGCGCCGACCTCGGTCGCCTCCCGAGCCACGCAAACGAACGTGTCAGCCCCTGTACTGCACGACGATTCGGCTCGGCGCACGCCGACCGAGAAACTGGAGGAATCATGATCAGCAAAGGTGCTGCAGCGCGTTGCGCGGCGGGAGTTCTCGGCGGGCTCATGCTCGTCGGCGTCGGGACCGCGGCATTCGCGGCCTACCCCGACCCCGAGGGCAGCTCGGGTGTCGACGTCAAGGTCGACATCGCCGCGGTCGAGAACGGCGCACTCAGCCTGACGGTCGAGAACACCGAGACGACCCTGACCGAGACCGGCTCGACCGCCCAGTACCGTCAGTTCACCGGTGCCCTGCCCGACGTGACCGTCACCGACACCCGCGACCAGGTGCCCGCCGGCGTCTTCTGGTATGTCACCGGCCAGGCCGGCGACTTCGTCGGCGAGACCGGACAGCCCGCCATCGGGGCCGAACACCTCGGCTGGACCCCGGCGATGGTGACCACCGGCAACGGCGAGGTCGCCGCAGGCGACCAGGTGGGCACCACGCTCGACACCGCCCCGAACAACGTGGGCCTCACCGGCGAGGAGCTGCTCGCGCTCTCGCTCGACTCGCAGGAGGCGACCGCCGCCTCCGGGCAGTGGACGGCGAACGCCGACCTCGTGCTGAAGACCCCGGTCGACGTCGCACCCGGCAGCTACTCGTCGCTCCTGACGCTGTCGCTCTTCGAAGACCAGTACTGACCCATCCGACCCGTGGTCGGGCCGGTGCGACACCGCCGGCCCGACCGCGAACACCTCGACCACGACCGCACCGACCAGGACGCACCATGATCCGAGACCTCCTCCGCCCCGCCGCCGTCGCCGTCGCGCTCGCCGCCGGCCTCGTCGCCGTGACAGCCGCTCCGGCCGCCGCGGAGGAGGGGACCCCGGTGTCCTGGTCGGTCACCCCGGCCGATGCGACCGGCCCCGACGGCCGCGTGTCCGTCGACCACGACATCGACCCCGGCGCCGAGACGCAGGATCACTTCGCGGTGCGCAACCTCGGCTCCGAAGAGGTCACCTTCCGCCTGTCGGCTGCCGACGGCTACTACAACGACAACGGGCGCTTCGACATGCTCCCGTCCGACCAGGAGTCCGTCGACGCGGGCACCTGGATCGACCTCCCCGAGAGCGTCACGGTGCCCCCGAGCGGCACGGTCGTCGTGCCGTTCACCGTCTCGGTGCCCGAGAACGCCGAACCGGGCGACCACGCCGCGGGCATCGCCGCCTCGGTGCTCTCGCTCAAGCAGGGCGACGGCGCCGGCGTCGGCGTCGAGAGTCGCGTGGGATTCCGGGTGATGACCCGGGTCACCGGCGAACTCGCGCCCGCCTACGCCGTCACCGGCGTCGAGACCGGGTACACCACCTCGTGGAACCCGCTCCGGCCGGGCAGCATCGACGTCTCGTTCGACGTCGTCAACGAGGGCAACACCCGCCTCGCCGTGGCCGGCGTGCTCGAGATCGCGGGCCGCAGCATCGCCTTCCCGGGGGCGAACGAGCGCCCTCAGGAGATCCTCCCGGGGGAGCGCAGGTCGTTCTCGCTGGCGGTCGACCAGGTCTGGCCGCTGCTCGCGTTCCCCGGCGAGATCGAGCTCGCGCCGACCGTGACGACGGCCGGCGGTGAGGCGACCGCGGTCGCCCCCTCGTCGACGGGCGTGTTCGTGTGGGCCGTGCCGTGGCCGCAACTGCTGGTCGTGGTCGGCGCCGCGCTGCTCGTGGCCGCCCTCGTGTGGCGGCGCGGCAGGTCGAAGCGCCGACTCGACGCCATGCTCGAGCAGGCGCGCGAAGAGGGCCGTCGCGAGCCGGTGCTCGAGGGTCGAGGGTGATCGCCCGATGGTCCGCGCACCTGGAAGGACTGCCCGACGTCGGCGCGAACGCGTCCGACGGCGTGCCGCTCGGCAGCCTGCTCCTCCGGGTCGACATCGCCCCGCTTCACTGCGATCGGCTCTGCGGCCCGGGCACGCTGCCCTCCACGGGCATCGCCGATGACGTGATCGCCTGGGCCGGCGCCCTGCTGGCCGGCGGAGCCGTGCTGGTCGCGGCTTCGCTCCTCACCCGGTATCCGATCGGACGCCCGCGCCGCTGAAGGAGGCGCACTGCTCCACCTCGCGGGATCGAACGCCCGCGCGGCTCCATCCGTCGTGCCCGGAATCGGGCGCGCGCATCGTTCAAGGAGGATCTGATGGTACGAGAAGGACTGCCGGGCGCTGGTCGCGCACGGCGATGGATCGCGGGCGCGACGAGCGCCCTCGTGGCTGCCGGAAGCCTGGCGCTGCTCGGGCCGGCCGGCGCGTGGGCCGCCGACCCGGCGTCGCTGCTGGTGTCGTACGACTTCTCGGAGGTCGGGGGCACGGTCGTGCACGACCAGTCGGGCGGAGGCCGCGACGGCACGGTCGTCGGCGGCGAGGCCTGGCGCGGCGGGTTCATGCAGTTCACCGGCTCGAACCACGTGAAGCTGCCCGACGGGCTGCTGGCCGGCCGCTCCGCGGCGACCGTCGTGATCGAGACGAGCCCGACGGCGCTCTCGGGCGCGAAGTTCCTCTGGAACATCGGCGGCTCGTCCACGTCGTCGTCCGGAACCGGGCAGTTCTTCATCCAGCCCGTCGCCCCGCGCGTGGCGATCACGAAGACCAACTGGTCGGGTGAGCAGTCGGTGACCTCGCCGACGACGCTCGCCCAGGGCAAGTGGCAGTCGGTCGCGGCGACGATCGCGAAGAACGCCGACGGCACGACCTCGACCCTGCGCCTCTTCATCGACGGCGTGCAGGTGGCCGAGAAGGCCAATTCGACGGTCAACCTGAGCGACCTGACGACGCACACCATGAACCTGATCGGCAAGAGCGCCTATGCGGCCGACACGCTCTACCAGGGCGGTGTCTCGGCGTTCCGGGTCTACTCCGAGGCGCTGACCGCGGCCGACCTGACGACGATCGCAGCGACGGATGCCGCGGCATCCGCGAGCGAGACGGTCGCCGCGCTCGACCTCGCGGCAGTCAACGAGCAGGACCTCTCGAAGGTCGAGACCGACCTCGTGCTGCCGACCGCCGGCGGGGTCACGTGGACGTCGTCGCCCGCCGGCATCGTGGGCGCCGACGGCACGGTCACCCAGCCGGCATCCGACACCGGGGTCGTGCTGACGGCGACCTCGACCGTGCGCGGCGAGACCGCGTCGAAGGACTTCGCGGTGACGGTGCTGCGCGCGCCCACCGCCGACGAGGCGGCGCAGCGCGACGTCGACGCGATCGTGCTCGCGCACGCCGACGACGTGCGCTCGGCCCTCGCGCTGCCGTCGACGGGTTCGCGCTTCGGGTCCGAGCTGACCTGGAGCTCCTCGGCCCCCGCCGTCGTCGACGTCGAGGGCACCGCCACGGTGGCACCCGGTGCCGTGACGCGACCCGCCGCCGGCGACGCCCGCGTCGTGCTCACCGTCACGGCGACGAAGAACGGCGTCACGGCGACCCGCGACATCCCGCTCACGGTGCGCAAGGCCGTCGAGCTCGCCGAGACGACCGACTACCTGTTCGCGCACTTCACCGGCACCGAGGGCGCCGCGAGCGACGAGCAGATCTACTTCGCCACGAGCCGGGACGCGGCCACCTTCACCGACACCCGTGCCGCGGGCAACCCGGTGCTCTCGCTCGCCAAGACGCAGGGCGACGGCGGCGTGCGCGACCCGTTCGTGGTGCGCTCGCCCGAGGGGGACCGCTTCTACCTGATCGCGACCGACCTCAGCATCTACTACCGCGGCGGCTGGGGCTCGGCCAACGCCACCGTCACCGGGTCGAAGGACCTCGTGATCTGGGAGTCGACCGACCTCGTGAACTGGACCGAGCCGCGCTTCGCCGATGTCGCGAGCGGCATCCCGAACGCCGGCATGGCCTGGGCTCCCGAAGCCGTCTGGGACGACGAGACGCAGCAGTACTACGTCTTCTGGGCGACGCGCGCCGACGGCAACACCGAGCTGGGCGACAGCGTCGACATGTACCTGTCGACCACGCGCGACTTCCGCACCTTCTCGACCCCGGTGAAGTGGATCGACCGTCAGGGCTCGATCATCGACACCACCGTCATCAAGGTCGGCGACTGGTTCTACCGGGCGTCGGGCGACGGGCAGATCACGATCGAGCGTTCGAAGAAGCTCGACGCGGTCACGACGTCGGCGACCGCCAAGACCACGGGCACCGACCAGGAGTGGGTGCTCGTCGGCACCCTGCAGTCGATCCTGAACGGCAGCGGCACCTGCGCGGGCGGCAGCAACTACACCGGTGCCTGCCTCGAGGGGCCCGAGTTCTTCGCCTACAACGACGACGACCGCGGCGCTGCGGCAGAGCTCTACGGCCTGCTCGCCGACCAGTACGGCACGGGCCGCGGATACCTCCCGTTCCGCACCACCGATCTCAACTCGACCTCGGCGTCGGTGTGGTCGAAGGCGACGAACGTGAACCTCGGCACGCTGAAGAAGCGCCACGGCGGCATTATGCCGATCACCGCGCAGGAGTACCAGCGCGTCATGTTCCACTACGCCGGCGTCGGCACGAACCCCGACCTCTCGGTCGAAGCCGCCGCCACGACGAAGTGCGTGGCCGGCAAGGTCGCGCTGGTCGCCTCGGTGAAGAACGCCGACACCAGGGCGGCGGATGTCACGGTGCAGACCGGGTACGGCACGAAGACGTTCACCGCGGTGCAGCCGGGAAAGACGGTCTCGCAGGCCTTCTCGACGCGACTCGCGTCGATCGACGCCGGATTCGTCGGCGTCTCGGCGGCCGGCACCGGGGCGACCTTCACCGGCAGCACCGAGTACGAGGCACGGGCATGCTGAGGCGGCGGGTGCGCGGGCGCACGCTCGCCGGCCTCCTGTGCGCCGCGGTGGTCGGCGGCCTCGCGGTCGCCGGGCCGACGGCGGCGTGGAGTGCGGAGCCCGCGTCGCTGCTGGCGTCGTACGACTTCTCGGAGGCCTCGGGCACGGTCGTGCACGACCTGTCGGGCGGCGGGCGCGACGGAAGCGTCGTCGGTGCGGCCGCCTGGCGCGGCGGATCCATGCAGTTCACCGGGTCGAACCACGTGAAGCTGCCCGACGGGCTGCTGGCGGGTCGGTCGGCGGCGACGATCGTGCTCGAGACGAGTCCGACGGCGCTCACGGGCGCGAAGTTCCTCTGGAACATCGGCGGTTCGGGGGACTCGTCGACGGGGCAGTTCTTCATCCAGCCCGTCGCACCCAGGCTCGCGATCTCGAAGACGAACTACTCGGCCGAGCAGACCGTGACCTCCGCGACCAAGCTCGTGCCGGGCAAGTGGCAGTCCGTCGCGGCGACGATCGCGAAGAACGCCGACGGAACGACGTCGACCATGCGACTCTTCATCGACGGCGTGCAGGTCGCCGAGAAGACGAACTCGACGACGAACCTCAGCGACCTCACGACCCACACGATGAACTTCATCGGCAAGAGCGCGTACAACGGCGACTCCCTCTACCAGGGCGGCGTCTCGTCGTTCCGGGTGTACTCCGAGGCGCTGACCGCGGCCGACCTCGCCGCCGTCGCCGCCACGGACGCCGGGGCCGTCGCCGCGGAGGTCGCGGCGGGCATCGACCTGGCGGCGGCCAACGTGCAGGACCTGTCGGCGGTCGAGTCCGACCTCGTGCTGCCGACGACCGGCGGCGTGACATGGACCTCGTCGCCCGCGGGCGTCGTCGGCGCCGACGGCAAGGTCACGCGACCCTCGTCCGACACCGCGGTCACGCTCACCGCGACCGCCGCCGTGCGCGGCAGCACCGCCGTGAAGGACTTCGCGGCCACCGTGCTCGCCGCGCCGACCGCGGCCGAGGCGGCGCAGCGCGCGGCCGACGCGCTGCTGCTGCCGTCGGTGCTCGAGCCGGGCTACGCGCTGCCGATGACCGCCCTCGGGCTGCCCGTGGCCTGGTCGCACGTCTCCGGCGCCGGATCCGTCGTCGGCGGCGCCATCGCCGACGCACCCGAGCACGGCCTCGAACCGGCGACGCTCGAAGCGGTCGTGGGCATCGGGGAGGATGCCGCGACGACCCGGTTCGACGTGCGCATCGCCGAGGCATCCGCCCACCGGATCGCCGCGTACACGACTTCGAAGAACACGCGCGGCGGCGACGACCCCGAGGTCACCCGCACCGCGCACCTCGCCCTGAGCGAGGACGGCACCGCGTGGACGGCGCTGAACTCGGGCACGGGCGTGGTGTTCCCGAAGGTCACCGGCATGACCGAGACGGCCAACGGCACCAAGCGCTACCTCGCGAACCCGTACGTGTTCCGCCTGCAGGGCGACGAGGGCTTCGGCCTCATCGCCCGGAGGACGGACGGGGCCGGCGCGGCCGAGGCATCCGGCGCGCTCGTCTTCACCTCGCCCGACCTCGTGGACTGGACCGAACTCGAGTACCTCGCCCTGCCCGGCCAGGCCGCGACAGGCGCGGTCTCGGCCGAGTGGGACTCGAGGATCGACGCGTACCGCGTGGCTTGGACCGGCCCGGCCGGTTCGACGCTCACGGGCAGCACCGCCGACTTCGCGGCCGTCGAGTACCTCGGCGCGGGCCAGCAGCCCACGGGTCGCAGCGGCGGCATCGGCGTGACCTCGTCGGAGACGGCGTCGATCATCCCGCTGACCGCAGCCGAGGCCCGGTCGGCGGAGCAACGGCTCGGCCGCGTGCACAACACCGGGCTGCAGTCGCCCGAGCCCGTGACGGTCGAGGCCGGCGCGCAGCCCGAGCTGCCCGCGAAGGTCACGGCCGAGTACTCCGACGGGGGAACCCACGAGTTCCGGGTCGACTGGAACACGACCGGCCTCGACACGTCGACCCCCGGCGAGTACCCGGTCACCGGAACCCTGCAGCGCACCGACGCGATCTTCCCGCTCATCGCCAGGCGAGCCGACCCGCACATGCTGCGGTACACGCTGCCGAACGGCGAGAAGACGTGGCTGTTCATCGCGACCGACGACAACGGACAGGACGAGTTCTTCATCCGCCAGGCCGACACGATCGCGGGCATCGCGACCGCGCCCGACAACAAGATCCTCGGGCTCGGCCTCTCGGGCACCGGGCAGGTCGGGTCCCAGCTCTGGGCGCCCGAGCTGCACGTCGTCGACGGCGAGCTGTACATCCTGTTCGCCGCCAACCCGAATAACGTCAACGGGTGGAACGGCGTGCAGTCCTACACGATGCACCTGAAGTCGGGCGGCGACCCGCTCGTGCGCGCCGACTGGGACGCGCCGCAACGCGTCGTCGATGCAGCGGGGCAACCGCTCACGACGTACGGCGCGGGCATCACGCTCGACATGACGCACTTCGAGGACGCCGGCACCGACTACGTCGTGTGGTCGGAGCGGGCCATCACGCCCGTGACCGGGCCCGCCGTGCTGAAGATCGCGAAGGTCGCCCCGTCGGCGACCGGCTCGTGGCAGCTGGTCGGCGAGCGCCGCACGATCGCGTTCCCCGATCGGGGCTGGTCCGACAACACCACCGAGGTGGTCGAGGGCCCGTTCGTCATCCAGCGCGACGGCAAGGTCATGATCACCTTCTCGGGATCGGGCGTTGACTGGACCTACGCGGTCGGCCTGGCGACCGCGGAGTCGGGGGACGACCTGCTCGATGCCGCGTCGTGGAACGTGCGCAACTCGCCGATCTGGACCTACGAGGGAGCGAACACGAACAACTGGGGCCCCGGTCACAACTCGTACACCTACGACGACGACGGCAACCTGCTGAACGTGTTCCACGCGAAGGCCACGCAGAACGGCACGCGCGACGCCGGCGTGCGCATGGTCTACTTCCGCCAGGACGGCACTCCGATCCTCGACATGACCGACACGGAGTGGCTCGCGACCGCCAACCGCACGGTGACCGCGACGGTCGTCGTCGAGGCCCCGGCCCAGCCGGCCCTCTCGGTGACCGCGCAGACCCGTTGCGCAGCGGGCAAGGCGACGGTGCTCGCGACGCTCGCCAACACCGGCAGCGGGGCGCTCGGCGTGCAGGTCGTGTCGGCGTTCGCCTCCAAGCAGGTCGACCTCGCCGCCGGCCAGACGACGACGGTCTCGTTCGCGACCCGGACGGCCCGACTCGATGCCGGGCAGCTCACGGCGGAGGCGACCGTGGGAGGCGTCGTGAAGACGTTCACGGCCGCCTACCCGAAGCGCACCTGCTGACCGTCCGCGGCGCCCCGCGCGAGCCTTCTCGCGCGGGGCGCCACGGCCGCACGGACGCGTGATCCGGGCGCCCCGAACGCATATGCTGTTCCCCGTCGACCGGTCGTGGAGCGGTCGAGGTCGGCGTCCGGCATCAGGGTGCGCACCTGAGCGGCGACGACTCTGCGAGACAGGAGACCGGTGGTGAGTGACGTCGAGAGCGGGGATCGCCCCGAGAAGCTCGGCATCCGCGAGGTCGCCGTGCTCGCCGGCGTCTCGCACATGACCGTCTCGCGCGTGCTCAACGGCCACCCCAACATCAGGCCGGCCACGCGCCAGCGCGTGATGGACGTCATCGAGCAACTCGATTTCAAGCCCAACAGCGCCGCGCGCGCCCTCGCGACGCAGCGCACCCAGCGCATCGGCGTGATCGTCGACAGCTCGGTCGAGTTCGGGCCGACCAGCACGCTCAGGGGGCTCGAGTTCGCCGCCCGCTCGAGCGGCTACTCGGTGACCTCGGTGGCGATGCAGGACGACGCGAGCCTCACCCCCGAGAGCGCCGTCGGCCACCTCATCGCCGAGGGCGTCGACGCGCTGTGCATCGTGGCGCCCCGCTCGTCGTCGGTGTCGGCGCTGCGCCGCATCTCGATCGACGTGCCGGTGCTCGTCGTCAAGGCCGCGAAGGACCCCAACTTCCTCACCGTCAGCGTCGACCAGCAGCTCGGCACCACGCTCGCCGTCGACCATCTCGTCGCACTCGGGCACCGCGACATCCTGCACCTCGCCGGCCCGCTCGACTGGCTCGACGCCCGCGGGCGCGAGCGGGCCTTCCACGCACGGATCGAGCAGTGGGGCCTCAAGGCACGGCCGATCGTCGTCGGCGACTGGACGGCGGACTTCGGCTACGACTACGCCGTCGGGCTCAAGGGCGTGCCCGAGTACACCGCGATGTTCGTCGCGAACGACGAGATGGCGTTCGGCGTCGTGCACGGCTTCCACGACCGCGGCATCCGGGTGCCCGAGGACGTCAGCGTGATCGGTTTCGACGACCTGCCGCTCTCGCGCCACTTCATCCCGCCGCTCACGACGGTCACGCAGGACTTCCACGCGCTCGGGGTCAAGGCCATGGAGGTGCTGCGCGCAGCCCTCGAGGGCCGCGAGATCCCGCAGCGCTCGAAGATCCCGAGCGAGCTCGTCGTGCGCGCCTCGACCGCCCCGCCGAGGGCGTCATGACCGCGACGGATGCCACGGCACGGCCGGCCGAGGAGAACGCACCGGTCGTCGAGATGACGGGCATCACCGTCGACATCGACGGCACGACCGTGCTGCACGGCGTCGACCTGCGACTGTTCGCCGGCGAGGTGCACGCGCTCATGGGCGGCAACGGCGCCGGCAAGTCCTCGCTCGTGAAGGCGTTGAGCGGGGCCTACCGCATCGACCGCGGCGAGGTGCGCATCGACGGCGAACCCGTCACGCTCTCGGGCCCGGCCGAGGCCGAGGCGGCCGGCGTGGCCGCAGCGTTCCAGGACGTCGACCTCTGCGGCAACCTGTCGATCGCCGAGAACGTCATGATCGGGCACGAGGAGCGCCGCTGGTACGGCATCTCGTGGCCCGCGACCCGCAGACGGGCCATGGCCGTGCTCGACGAGCTGGGCATCGGCGACCTCGACCCGCGCAGGGCGGTGTCGACGCTGCCGCCCGCGATCCAGCAGCTCGTCGCCATCGCGCGCGCGATGGTCACCCATCCCAAGGTGCTCGTGCTCGACGAGCCCACGTCGAGCCTCGACGCCGACGAGGTCGCGACGCTGTTCCGGGCGATCAAGCGGCTGCGCGAGCAGGGCGTGGCGATCCTGTTCGTCTCGCACTTCCTCGAGCAGGTGTACGCGATCAGCGACCGGATCACGGTGCTTCGCGACGGGTTCGGGCAGGGGGAGTACGCCACGCGCGAGCTCGACCGGGCCGTGCTCATCTCGAAGATGATCGGCAAGGACCTCACCGAGCTGCGCCGCATCGGCTCCGAACGACGGGCGCACCGCGCCGAGCCGACGGGCGAGCCGGTGTTCCGGGCCGTCGGCGTCGGCAGGCGCGGCGAGTTCGAGGCGACCGACTTCGAGGTGCACCGCGGCGAGGTCGTCGGACTCGGCGGCCTGCGCGGCTCCGGGCGCAGCGAGTTCGGCCAGCTGCTCGCCGGGGTCGAGCGGGCCGACACCGGTTCGTTCGTCATGGACGGGCGCTCGGTCGGCCTGCCCAACCCGGCGACGGCGCTGCGGCGGCGCATCGCGTTCGCGAGTGAAGACCGCCGTGACGGCGGCATCATCGAGGAGCTCAGCGTGCGCGAGAACATCGTGCTCGCGCTGCAGGCGATCCGCGGCTGGGCCAGGCCCATCTCGCACGCCGAGCGCGACGCGCTCGTCGAGCGCTTTGTCGAGTCGTTCGGCATCGTGGCGCCCGGCCTCGACGCGCCGGCCAAGCAGCTCTCGGGCGGCAACCAGCAGAAGGTGCTGCTCGCACGGTGGCTCGCGACCCGCCCCCACCTGCTCGTGCTCGACGAGCCGACCCGCGGCATCGACATCGCGGCCAAGGTCGAGATCCAGGCCGCCGTCGCCGAACTCGCCCGCGACGGCATGGCCGTCGTCTTCATCTCCTCCGAGCTCGACGAGGTGGTGCGCCTCAGCGACCGCATCGCGATCCTCAAGGACCGCCGCAAGATCGGCGAGGTCAGCAACGGACCCGGCCTCAGCGTCGACACGATCATCGAGATGATCGCCGCCGACGACGAAGACGACGCCTGACCCTGCGGCATCCTCGGGCGATCTCCTTCGAGATGCCCGTTCTCGTCGTCACTGCGGGCGCTGACCCGACGACTGCGGTCATCTCGACGGCGACGATCACCACGCTTCGGTGTCGGGGGTCGGCGCGTCCACGTCGAGCCGGGCCCGATGAGCTGCGGATGCCGCCGGCGGGCGCCCACTCGGGGTGCGGCCGTCGCCCCGGGGCGAGCGGGTGGCCGTGACATCCGCGGTTCGGGTCGGCACCAAGCGCCGAGCATACGGAGGAGCGGGTGGCTGCGACATCCGCGGGTTCGGGTCGGCACCAAGCCGCCGAGCATGTGGAGGAGTGGACGCGAGCTGCGACATCCGCTCGACCGCCTGAACCGCCGCTCGAGCGCCGCCCGATCGGTCTATCGCGCCGTGTTTCCGGAATGTTATGTTTCCGGGAACAATTCTGCTTGTGCTCCAGAGTTTGTTCCCGGTAACATCCTGAACGTGGGACGCGCCAAGCGTCGCCGCAATCACACGGAATCCGCGCAGCGGAAAACACCGGCGCCGTGGTGCCGGGTCTCAAGGAGGAGATCACATGTCAGTTCAGAGGCGTTTCACGAAGTTCCTCGGCCTGGCGGCCGTCGGTGCTCTGACCGTCGGCCTCGCCGCGTGCTCGAGCGGCGGAGACAGCGGCGACAGCGCCGGTGCAGACGAGCTCACGACCGTCGGCTTCGTCGCGGTCGGCCCCGAGGGTGCGTGGCGCGAGGCCAACGAGAAGAACGTCCAGGAGACGTTCACGGAGGACGCCGGCTTCGAGCTGAAGTACGCGCCCGCCACCAACCTCGACCAGAAGTCGCAGATCGACGCGTTCACGTCGTTCGTCGACGAGGGCGTCGACGTGATCCTGCTGTCGGCCACCGAGGCCTCCGGCTGGGAGGACTCGCTCGAGCGTGCGCAGGAGGCGGAGATCCCCGTGATCCTCCTCGACCGCGGCATCGACCCCGACGACCCCAGCCTGTACATCACCCGCATCGCGCCCGACAACGTCGAGGTCGCGAAGGAGGTCGGCGCCTGGGCCGTCGAGCAGTTCCCCGACGGCGGCAACTACATCACGCTCGAGGGCCCCGCTGGCGTCGGCGTCGTGAACGAGCGCAACGAGGGCTGGGACGCCTCGGTCGACGGCTCCGACCTGGTCGAGGTCGCCGCGCAGACCGCGAACTGGTCGGCCGAAGAGGGCAAGTCGGTCACCGAGACGCTGCTCAAGGCGAACAACAACAACATCCAGCTCATCTTCGCGCAGAACGACGAGATGGGCCTCGGCGCAGCCCAGGCCGTCGAAGAGGCCGGCCTGAAGCCGGGCGTCGACGTCAAGATCGCGACGATCGACGGCACCCTCGCCGCCATGGAGGCCCTCGCCGGCGGCCAGCTCAGCTACGTGCACGAGTACAACCCGCTGTTCGGCGAGACCGCCCTCGACGTGGTGAACAAGACGCTCGCCGGCGAGTCGGTCGAGTCGTACATCATCGTGCCGAGCGAGGCGTTCGACTCGGCAGAGGCCGCTCAGGCCGTGCTCGCCGACCGCAAGTACTGATCGGCCGACCACGTCGCCCAGCGCGGCGTGCGACGCACCCGGTGCGGGGTCAGCTCCTCGAGCTGCCCCGCACCGCTCCATTGAACTGCCGGCCCGCGCGGTCGAAGCACACAGGATGCGAATGCCATGAGTGAAGCACTGCCCATCGTGGAGATGCGCGACATCTCCATCGAGTTCCCGGGCGTCAAGGCACTGGACGGGGTGGACTTCCGCCTCTTCCAGGGCGAGGTCCACGCGCTGATGGGCGAGAACGGCGCCGGCAAGTCGACGCTGATCAAGGCCCTCACCGGGGTCTACAAGATCGACGGCGGCTCGATCGTCGTCGCCGGCCAGGAACGGCAGTTCCACGGCACCCGCGATGCGCAGAGCGCCGGCGTCTCGACCGTGTACCAGGAGGTCAACCTGGTCACGAACCTCTCGATCGGCGAGAACGTCATGCTCGGCCATGAGGTCCGCGGCCCGTTCGGCGTCAACTGGCGCGCGACCCACGCGGCCGCCACCGAGGCGCTCGCCCGGCTCGGGCTCGAGCACCTCGACACCCACAAGCCCCTCTCGACGCTGTCGATCGCCATGCAGCAGCTCGTCGCGATCAGCCGGGCGATGGCGATCCAGGCGAAGGTGCTCATCCTCGACGAGCCGACCTCGAGCCTCGACGCCGCCGAGGTCGAGGGCCTGTTCCGCGTGATGCGCACGCTGCGCGACCAGGGCGTCGCCATCCTCTTCGTCTCGCACTTCCTCGACCAGATCTACGCGATCAGCGACCGCCTGACGATCCTGCGCAACGGCCGCTACGAGGGCGAGTACCTCACTCGCGACCTCGACCGCCACGCGCTCATCTCGAAGATGATCGGCAAGGACCTCGGGGCGCTCTCGTCGCTCGGCGGAAACCGCCGGGTCGACGACCGCGACTACGCGGCCGAGGAGCCGCTGCTGGCGGCGAAGGGCCTCGGCCGTCGCGGCTCGATCGAGCCAACCGACCTCGACATCCACCGCGGCGAGGTGGTCGGCTTCGCCGGCCTGCTCGGCTCGGGGCGCACCGAGCTCGCGCGGTTGCTCTACGGCGCCGACCGCGCCGACGCCGGCGAGGTCGTGCTGCACGGCAAGCGCGTTGACGTCAGGACCCCCGCAGACGGACTCGGCAAGCGCATCGCGTTCTCGACCGAGAACCGCCGCGACGAGGGCATCATCGCCGACCTCACGGTGCGCGAGAACATGATCCTCGCCGTGCAGGCCGAGCGCGGCTGGGCCAGGCCCATCCCGCGCAAGGAGCAGGACGAGCTGGTCGAGAAGTACATCGCCGCGCTGAACGTGCGACCCGCAGACCCGAACCGGCTCATCAAGAACCTCTCCGGCGGCAACCAGCAGAAGGTGCTGCTCGGCCGCTGGCTCGCGACGAACCCCGAACTGCTCATCCTCGACGAGCCGACCCGCGGCATCGACGTCGGTGCGAAGGCCGAGATCCAGGAGGCCGTGGCCGAGCTCGCCGAGCAGGGCGTCTCGGTGGTCTTCATCTCGTCGGAGCTCGAGGAGGTCGTCCGGCTCAGCGAGCGCATCGTCGTGCTGAAGGACCACCAGAAGATCGGCGAGCTCGTGAACGGGCCCGAGATCACCGCCCAGCAGATCGTCGACGTGATCGCGGCGCACGGTGTCGAGGCGGCCGCCGAGAGTGGCATCATCGATGCCGAGACCCAGCACACGACCGAACGATCGCACCCGAGCGAGCCCCCGCACGCGAACGCCCACGCGTACGCTGCGACGGAGGAGGAATCATGAGCAACGCTGCTCGCACGACCTGGCTGCGCGAGCTCATCCGCAAGCCGTTCTTCTGGGGAGTGATCGCGATCTTCGCGCTCCTCGCCCTCAACGTCCTCAAGGACCCGAACTACCTCGCGATCTCGGTCAATCCGGCCAACGGCAACCTCGTCGGCAACCTGGTCGACATCCTCAGGGCGTCCGCGCCGATCCTCATGATCGCGGTCGGCATGTCGCTCGTGATAGCCACCGGCGGCATCGACCTCTCGGTCGGCTCGGTCATGGCGGTCTCGGGCGCGGTGGCCATGGTCTTCATGAAGGACGCGGGGCAGTCCCGCTCGGTCCTCGTCGCGCTCGGCGCGATCGGGCTGGCCCTGCTCGTGAGCGCGATCCTCGGTGCGGTCAACGGCGTGCTGGTGGCCTACATCGGCCTGCAGCCGTTCATCAGCACGCTCATCATGATGCTCGCCGGTCGCGGCATCGCGAAGGTCATCACCGAGGGCCAGAACACGTCGGCCTCGAACGAGCCGTTCCGCTGGATCGCCAACGGATTCGTCATCGGCCTGCCGGTGGTGTTCCTCCTCGCGATCGCGATCGTGGTGGTCGTGGGCCTCGTGGTGCGCCGCAGCGCGCTCGGCCTGATGATCGAGGCGATCGGCATCAACCCGAAGGCCAGCCGCATGGCCGGCATCAAGCCGAGCGGGCTGCTGCTCACCGTGTACATCCTGAGCGCCGTGCTCGCGGGCATCGCGGGCATCATGTCGGTCGGCACGGTCATGACGGTCGACGTCTCGCGCACGGGCTACCAGATGGAGCTCGACGCGATCCTCGCGGTCGTCATCGGCGGCACGTCGCTCTCGGGCGGCAAGTTCTCGATCGGCGGAGCCGTCGTCGGCGCCCTGCTCATCGCGACGCTCGACAAGACCGTCGTCTTCCTCGGCATCTCGTCGTCGGCCACTCCGGCCTTCAAGGCGATCGTGATCGTCGTGCTCTGCCTGCTGCAGTCCGACCGGGTGCGCAGCTGGTTCGTCCAACGGCGTAAGCCGCCGCAGCTCCGACCCGAGTCGATCCCCGCCCAGCCGAAGCAGGAGGTTTCCGCATGACCATCGTGCAGACCCCCCAGGTCGACGCCCCTGCCCAGGAGTCCGGACTCGCCCGGCTCGTCGCCCGGGTGAAGCGGGTCGTCGCGTCCAACCCGTCGGTGCTGCCGACCGTCGCAGCCATCGTCATCTTCATCGGCATGGTGATCTACGGCGAGCTCGCGTACGGCCGCATCGTGCAGTACAACACGCTGTCGAACCTGCTCATCAACAACGCGCACCTGATCATCCTCGCGGTCGCGATGACCTTCGTGATCCTGACCGGCGGCATCGACCTCTCGGTCGGCTCGGTCATCGCGCTGTCGAGCGTCGCCGGGGTCATGCTCGCGAACGCCGGCTGGAACCCCTGGGTCGTGATCCTGCTCATGGTGCTGATCGGCACGGGGTTCGGGCTCGCGAGCGGCATCCTGATCCAGTACTTCAACGTGCAGCCGTTCATCGCGACGCTGGCCATGATGTTCCTCGGCCGCGGCCTGGCATCGCTGCTCAGCACGCAGCCCGAGCGCCTCGCCGAGGAGTCGCCCATCAGGTGGCTCGGCGAGCAGTTCAAGGTGATCGACGGCCCGAAGGTGAACGACGTCGTCATCACCCCCGGCGTGATCATCGCCCTGCTCGTCGTGCTCATCGCCTTCTTCGTGCTGCACCGCACCCGCACGGGTCGCACGGTGTACGCGATCGGAGGGTCCGAGAGCTCGTCGGCGCTCATGGGCCTCGCGGTCCCGCGCACCAAGGTGCTCGTGTACGTCATCAGCGGCACGCTCTCGGGCGTCGCGGCCGTGGTCTACACGTCGCGCCTCGGCATCGCGCAGAACATCACCGGCATCGGCTGGGAGCTCGACGCCATCGCGGCGACCGTCATCGGCGGCACCCTGCTGACAGGTGGCTACGGCTACGTGCTCGGGTCGGTGGTCGGCGCGCTCGTGCTCGGCCTGATGAACGTGCTCATCACGCGCGACGGCGGCATCCCGCCCGAGATGACGACCATCATCACCGGCGGCATCCTGCTCGTCTTCGTGCTGCTGCAGCGCGCGGTCACCTCGAAGCGGCATACCTAGAAAATCGCGCGGGGGCGCATGACGGGCGGATGTCGCGAGACATCCGCCCGTCGTCGTCTCGGGTCGCAGCGGGTCGCCGGGCGTCCCTCGACCATCGCGGAGCGGGTCGGGCCGGCGTAGTCTCGAGGCGTCATGAAGGGCGTCGTGCATGCGCGGATCGTGACGATCGCACTCGCGGCGACGGCCGTGGCGGCGCTCGCCGGGTGCACCGTCGGCTCCGCGCCCGACGACGCGACCGCGCCGGCCGCCGGCGAAGCTGTGCTCCCGACCGGCGACGCGCCCGTCGAGCTCGATCCGTCGCAGTTCAGCACCGTGATCGACAACCCGTACTGGCCCATGGAGCCGGGCACTCGCTGGACCTACCGCGAGACCGATGCCGACGGCGACCTCACGGTCGACGTCACCGTGACGAGCGCGACGCGGGAGATCGCGAACGGCATCGAGGCGCGCGTCGTGCGCGACACCGTGCGCCGCGGCGACGAGCTCGTCGAGGACACGTTCGACTGGTACGCGCAGGACGCCGCCGGAGCGATCTGGTACCTCGGCGAGGATACGGCCGAGCTCGAGGACGGCGCGATCGTCTCGCGCGAGGGCAGCTTCGAGGCCGGGGTCGACGGGGCGCTGCCCGGCATCGCGGTGCCCGCGGATCCCGTGCCCGGCATGGAGTACCGGCAGGAGTACCTGGCGGGGGAGGCCGAGGACCAGGGCGCCGTGCTCGGCGTCGAGGAGCTCGTCGAGGTGCCGTACGGCGCATTCTCTGGCGCCATGCTGACCCGGGACACGACGCCGCTGGAGCCCGCGGTGGAGGAGCTCAAGTTCTACGCCGCGGGCGTCGGCCCGGTGCTCACGGTCGCCGTCTCGGGCGGCGCGGGGCGGGAGGAGCTGATCTCGATCACGACGGTGCCCGACGGCACGGCGACCGGCCCGCTCGGATCGCCGGACTGACGCGGCGGCCGGAGCGGCCGCCGCGTCGGGCCCGGGCTGTTCTCGGGCTGGAGTTACTCGGCGGAGTCCAGGCGCTGCCGGTCCTTCGCGAGCAGGGCGTCCTCGCCCTCGCCGCCGGTGGAGATGACCTCGTCCTCGGCGAGCGACAGCCGCATCGGGCGGCGGAACAGCCGGGTCAGCACCAGGAGCAGCACGAACCCGACCCCCAGCCAGAGCAGGCCGTAGATCATCGCGTCGCTGCTGAGGTTCAGCCAGAGCACGATCGTGAGCACGACGCCGATTGCCGGCAGCACGATGTTGCGGACCACCTGGGTGAAGCCCTTCACCTCGCGTCGACGCACCGCGAAGTGCAGGATCACCGCGACGTTCACGACCGTGAACGCGATGAGCGCGCCGAAGTTGATGAGCGAGAACACGAAGTCGAGGTCGGCGAACGCCGCGCCGAGCGACACGACGCCGACGAGCACGATCGCGACCGCGGGCGTCTGGAACTTCGGGTGCACGTACGACAGGCTGCGCGCGATGGGGCCCGTGCCGTTGCGGCCCATGGCGTAGATCATGCGCGAGACGCTCGCGTGCGAGGCGAGGCTCGACGCGGCGACCGCGGCGACGGCCGCGGCGATGAAGAGGATCATGAAGAGCTGGCCGCCCACCGCGAGGGCGAGCTCGGGCAGCGCCGTGCCCTCGGTCATGCCCTCCACGCTCGGGAAGAGCGACTGGGTGAACCAGGCGGCGACGAAGAACAGCGCGCCGCCGATGACGAGCGAGAGCACGATCGCCTTCGGCACGGTGTTCGCGTCCTTCGCCTCCTCGGTGTACATCGTGATCGCGTCGAAGCCGATGAACGAGAAGCACACGATGGTCGCGGCGCTGATGACCGTCGCGATCTGCGTGTTCGCGTGGTAGAGCGGCTCGATGCTGAACGGCGTGCCGTTGCCCTGGCCCTGCGCGAGCGCGCCCCAGGCGAGGCCGACGAACACGACGATGAGCACGATCTGGAAGATCAGCAGCGTGCCGTTCACGCGCGAGGTCGAGGTGATGCTCCAGAGGTTCAGCAGCGTGATGAGCGCGACGTAGGCGCCGACCCAGACCCAGCCCGAGATCTCGGGGAAGAAGGCCTCGAAGTACTGGCGCAGCAGCAGCGCGTTCACGAGCGGCAGGAGCAGGTAGTCGAGCAGCGCGGTCCAGCCCACGAGGAACCCGAAGTTCGGGTGGATCGTCTCGGACGCGTACGTGTACGCGGAGCCCGCCGACGGGTAGATGCGGGTCATGCGCCCGTAGCTGATCGCCGTGAAGAGCATCACGACCAGCGCGAACAGGTAGGCGAGCGGCACCACGCCGCCGCTCTCGTCGGACACGTAGCCGAACGTGTCGAACACCGTCATGGGCGTCATGTAGCCGAGGCCGAGGCCGACGATCGCCCAGAGCCCGAGCGAACGCCGGAGCTTCACGGGGTGTGCGGTGGGTGCGGTGGTGGTCATGGTGGTTCCTGTCGTCGCCATCGATCGAGCGGGGCGACGCTACGCTACTCGCGCCCCGCCCGATATCGCCACTCGGGCGCATCCGGCGCCTCGGACCCGCCGCGGCGTCCCTTGCGGCGCGGGCCGCCGGGCGTCGCGGATCCGCACGGCGGGGCGTCGCGGCATCCGTCACGGGTAGAATCGACGGTCCGCCGCAAGAGGAGCACCGCCATCACCAGCAGCACTTCCACCACGCCCGTCGCCGAGGAGCAGACCGCGCTCGACCGCATCCGCGAGGTCGTCACGGGTCTCGTCGCCGAGGAGGCCGAGTACCTGCGCACGATGCTCGCGCGCCCGAGCGACGAGCTGAACCTCACCGAGCGCGACGCGCTGGTGGCGCACCACGCCCAGCGCCTGCAGGGCCTGCGCACCGCGCAGTACGGCCTGCTGCTCGGCGGCGTCGAGACCGACGAGGGCGAGCGCTACCGCATCGGGCGCATCGGCCTGAGCGACCCCGACGACGGCGAACGCCTGCTCATCGACTGGCGTGCGCCCGTCGCCCGCCCCTTCTACACGGCGACGCCGCTGCACCGCGAGGGCGTGCGCACGCGCCGTCGCATCACCTCGACCGATCGCACCGTGACCGCGGTCTACGACGAGTCGCTGCTGCTCGACGAGCTCGACGAACTCGGCACCGGCGAGGCCGAGACGGTGCAGGATGCCGCGCTGCTGGCCGCACTCGATCGGCCCCGCACGGCGCACATGAGCGACATCGTCGGCACGATCCAGCGCGAACAGGATGCGATCATCCGCGGTCCGCTCGCGGGCACGCTCGTCGTGCAGGGCGGCCCCGGCACGGGCAAGACCGCCGTCGCGCTCCAGCGCGCCGCGTACCTGCTGTACGAGCACCGCAACCGCCTCGCGAAGTCGGTCGTGCTCATCGTCGGCCCGAACCAGCGGTTCCTCGACTACATCTCGCAGGTGCTGCCGTCGCTCGGCGAGGACTCCGCCGTGCTCGTGACGCCCGCCACGCTGCTGCCGGGCGTCACGGCGACCGCGACCGAGTCGCCGCTCGCCGCGGAGTTCAAGGGCCGCCTCGACATCGTGGGCGCGCTGAAGCAGGCCGTGCGCGCGTTCGAGGTGCCGGGCGGCACCCGCGTGCTCCGCCCCGCGGGCCTCAAGCCCATGACGCTCGACGGCCGCACGCTGCACGGCGTGCGCACCCGCGGACGCTCGGGCGGCACGCCGCACAACGCGGCCAGGCCGAAGTTCGAGAAGGCCCTGCTGACCGAGATCCTGCGGGTCGAGGACGCCGAGCACGGCACCTCGGCGATGGAGGACTGGGAGCGCCGCGCCGACTGGGCGCAGGACCCGGCGGTGCAGGAGCTCTTCGACGAGCTCTGGCCGCTGCTCGACCCCGTCGAGGTCGTGCGCGACCTGTTCAGCGATCCCGCGCGGCTCGACGAGGCGTTCCCGAACCTCGACCCCGCGCTGCGGGCCGCGCTCCTGCGCCCCCGCGACCACGGGCTGACGCCGGCCGACATCCCGCTCGTCGACGAGATCGCCGAGCTCCTCGGCGAAGACCCTCGGCCGGCCACGGCGGCCGCCGCGCAGGCGCGCATCGACCGCGCGACCGACCTGCAGTACGCGCAGAGCGTGCTCGACATGGTCGAGGACGCCGACGCCGACGAAGACCACCTCGCGGCCCCGGTGTCGATCGTGACCGCCGCGACCCTCGCCGACCGGCAGGCGACAGGCGACGGGCGCACGCCCGCCGAGCGCGCGATGGCCGACCGCGAGTGGGTCTACGGCCACGTGATCGTCGACGAGGCGCAGGAGACGAGCCCGATGCTGCTGCGCGCCCTGATCCGCCGTTGCCCGACCCGGTCGATGACCCTCGTGGGCGACGCCAACCAGTACACCGCCACCGACGCGCCCTTCACCTGGCAGGGCCTGCTCGACCCGCAGGTGCCGCGGTGGAGCCGCACCGACCTCACGGTCAACTACCGCACGCCCGGCCGCATCATGCGCCTCGCGACCGGCGTGCTGCGCCGCATGGACCCGAACGCGGTCGAGGCCGCCTCGGCGCGGGCCGGCGAGCACGAGCCGGTCGTCGTGCGCGTCGCGGCGCCCGAGCTCGGGGTCGCGACCGCACGGGCGGCGGCCGAGGCGCTCGCCCAGAGCGAGGGCACGGTCGGCGTCATCGCCCCGCTCGGCGTGCTCGGCGTGCTCGGCGAGGTGCAGGAGGCCGACCGGCGCGACGCCGCCGAGCACGGCATCGCGCCGCGCCTCTGGATCGGCACCCCTGACGACGCCAAGGGCCTCGAGTTCGACGCCGCGGTCGTCGCGGTTCCGCCCATGCCGGCGCCGGAGGCCGTGTCGACGGCCACGTGGAAGCGCCTCTACGTGGCGCTCACCCGCCCGACGCAGCGGCTCGCGGTCGTCGAGGCCGGCGACGTGATCGGCTGAGGTCCGCCGCTCCCTGGGCCGCGAGGTCGATCGTGCGCAGGGTTCGCGCGTAGTCTTCCTTGAGTACCGCCAGGTGGAACCACGACTCCGTGTGCCGCACGCCCGGCAGCGCGCGGATGCGCTCGAGGCTCGCGTAGAGCGCGCTCGCCGACGGCTCGACGAGCGTGAGGATGAGGTCGAACCGTCCGAGCGAACGCGCGGCGAAGTCGACGCCCCGCGACGAGCGGATCGCGTCGATCACGGCGTCGTCGTCGCCCGCGAGGCTGAGGCCGACGCCGAGCGCGAGCTGTCGCTGCGTGAGCCCGCGCGCCTCGACGGCGCTGATCTTGATGACGCCGCCGTCAATGAGCCGCTCGACGCGGGTCGCGACCGCCGATGGCGAGAGGCGCACCTGCTCGCCGAGTTCGCGGAAGCTCGCACGCCCGTCGGCCTGCAGCAGCTCGATGAGCGCGGCATCCGTCGCATCGATGCGGATGCCGCCCCGGTACTCCGAGACGAAGAAGCCCTTGATCACGGTCGAGTAGATGAGCGTGCTGATCTCGTCGACCCCGGGGAGCGAGCGGATGTCGGCGAGCAGGCCGTGCAGGGCCGGCATGGAGCCGACGCGGATCTCGGTGACGAGGTCGTCGTGGCCGCCGATCGCCGAGACGAACACGGTCTCGTCGAGGTCGCGGAGGTGCGCGGCGACGTGGTCGGTCGTGCCGGCGGTGCGCACCGACACGTGCGCGAGCACGTGCTGGCCGAGGAAGGCGGGGTCGACCGCCGCGACGACGCGCACGGTGCCGTCGGCGCGCATCGCGCGGAGCCTCGACGAGACGGCCGCGCGCGGCTGCCCGACGGCGGCGGCGAGGTCGTGGATGCTCGTGCGCCCGTCGTCCTGCAGCGCACGGATCAGGTCGGCGTCGAAGTTCGCCATGTCGGCCTCGAATCGGTCAGAATCCTCGGAACGTACGGCGGAGTCGCCGTTTCGCCAGTCTACGGCGGCGTTCGGGTGACGGAAAGCGAGCGGATGCGGCATCCGTCGTACATATCGACAGTCAGGAGTCCTGATCGCTGGAGTTCCGCGCTTGCGGCACCCGTCGGGCGCTCGTAGCATCCAACGGTCGCCACACCCCAGCCGGACCATCCCGGCCCCGATCATCCCCGCAAAGGAGCGGCCATGACCTCCACGCACAGCCGGGCCCGCAAGGCCGGCATCGCGGCGTTCGTCGGCACCACCATCGAGTGGTACGACTTCTACGTCTACGCGACCGCCGCGGCGCTCGTCTTCGGACCCCTGTTCTTCCCGAGCGAGGACCCGCTCGCCGAGACGGCCGCCGCCTTCGCGACGTTCGCCATCGCGTTCCTCGTGCGCCCGATCGGCGGCATCGTTTTCGGCCACATCGGCGACAAGCTCGGCCGCCGCGTGTCGCTCGTCATCACGCTGCTGCTCATGGGCGTCGCCACCGTGCTCGTCGGCTGCCTGCCCACGTACGAGACCATCGGCATCGCCGCGCCCATCATGCTGATCCTGCTGCGCGCCCTGCAGGGCCTCGCGGTCGGCGGCGAATGGGGCGGCGCCGTGCTCATGAGCGTCGAGCACGCCCCCGAGAAGTCCAAGACCTTCTACGGCGGGTTCACCCAGCTCGGCAACCCGGCCGGCGCACTGCTCGCCTCGGGCATCTTCGCGATCATGTCGCGCGCCGGCGACGACTTCATCATGAACGGCGGATGGCGCATTCCCTTCCTGCTCTCAATCGTGCTCGTCGGCGTCGGCCTCTGGGTGCGATACCGCGTCGAGGAGTCGCCCGTCTTCGAGGCGAAGATCGAGGGCCGCAAGCAGTCGATGCCGCTCGCCTTCGCCCTGCGCACGAACTGGAGGCCGATCCTGCTCGGCATCGGCATCCTGCCGATCTCGACCGGCGGCTACTACCTGGCCACCACGTTCGCCACGGCGTACGCCACGGGCGAGCCGATCTCGATGAACGCCCAGCTCATCCTCGACGCCATGACGATCGCCTCGTTCATCGAATTCGTCGTCACGCTGCCCGTCGCCTGGCTCGGCGACAAGTGGGGCCGCAAGAACATCATGTACCTCGGTCTCGTGACCTCGGTGCTGACGTTCGTGCCCTTCATGCTGCTGCTGCCCGGCAAGGTCGAGCCGTTGATCTTCCTGTTCGCGTCGCTCGTGCGCATCGCGATGAGCGCGACCTACGCGCCCATCGCCGCGATCCTCGCCCAGATGTTCCGCCCGCAGGCTCGCTACACCTCGCTCGCGCTGTCGTACGGCGTCGGCGCTGCGATCTGGGCCGGCTTCTCGCCCTGGTTCGCGACCCAGCTCATCGCCTGGACGGGCAGCGTGTGGTCGGTCATCGCGATGTTCACCGGCATGGCCGTGATCGCCGCGATCTGCACCAGGCTCGCCCCGCAGCACTCCGACGAGGCGCCCGTCACGGCGTCGTTCACCGCCCGCACCGACACGACGGCGACGACCCTGCCGTGAGGAAGCTGACCGCCTTCGACCGGCCCGTGCAGACGGCGCCGCGCCTCCTGACCGCCCGCCGCATCCGCACCGTGGATGCCGCCGACTCCACCGCGACCGCGATGCTCGCCTACCGGGGACGCATCGTCGCCGTCGGCACGCTCGCCGAATGCGAGGCGGCCGCGGCCGCGGCCGGGCTCGCGCCCGAGCGCGTCGACCTCGGCGACGCGGTGATCGTGCCCGGCTTCGTCGACGCGCACGCGCACCCGCTCATGTACGGGCAGATGATGACGTGGGTCGACTGCGGGCCGGCGAAGGCGGGCAGCATCCCCGAGATCATCGCCCTGCTCCGAGCGGCGGCGGCCTCCCTGCCGGAGGGTCGGCCGGTTCGCGGCTACGGCTACGAGCAGCGCAACCTCGCCGAGAAACGGCATCCGACCAGGTTCGAGCTCGACGAGGTGTCGACCGACCGCGAGGTCTACCTCATGAACGCGTCGGGCCACGGCGGCGTCGTGAACTCGGTCACCCTCGAGCGGGCCGGCGTCGACCGCGACACCCCGAACCCCGACGGCGGCGAGTTCTTCCGCGACGCCGAAGGCGAGCTCACGGGCGAGCTGTCGGATGCCGCGTGCAACATCCTCACGGGCGTGCACGGGGTGAAGGTCGGCCACCACGGGCCGAACTTCCACCTCGCCGACGAGCCGGAGGAGCACCTGCGCCAGCTCGACCTCGCGACGCAGCGGTTCCTCGCCGGCGGCGTCACCGCGATCGGCGACGCCCAGGTCTCGCGCCGCGAGTTCGACATGTACCTGCGCCTGGCCGAGGCCGGCCGCCTCGACCTGCGCGTGTCGATGTACCTGCTCTCGCACCTGCTCGACGACGCCCTCGAGATGGGCCTCGTCGGACAGTTCGGCAATGCGCACCTGAGCTTCGCGGGCATCAAGTTCTACGCCGACGGCACGCTCGGCGGCTGGACCGCGTACTTCCCCGACGGGTACGTCGGCGAACCGTGCCGCACCGGGCAGCTCTACCACGAGCCCGCCGCCTACGCCGAGCTGATCCGCCGTGCGCACGAGGCCGGCCTGCAGACCGCGACGCACGCGCAGTCGCCGACCGCGATCGAGATGGTCGTCTCGGCCATCGAGGCCGCGCTCGCCGAGAACCCCGACGCCGACGCGCGCCACCGCATCGAGCACTGCGGGCTGCCGACGCCCGAGCAGATCGCCCGCATGGCCGCCGCCGGCATCCGCCCGGTCAACCAGCCCCAGCACTACTTCAACTGGGGCGAGGGCGTCGAGGAGGCCATCGGCACCCCGGGCGAGCGGTTCAACCCGCTCGGCGAGTTCGAGGCCGCGGGCGTGCCCGTGACGATCTCGTCCGACGCGCCGGTCGCCGACCCGATCCCGCTCGAGGCGATCCAGACCGCGGTGACGCGCGTGACCCGTCGGGGCCACAGGCTCGGACCCGACGACCTGCGCATCACGGCCGCGGCGGCGTTGCGGGCCCACACGTACGAGGGCGCGGTGTCGATCGGCCGCGAAGACGACCTCGGCTCGCTCGAGGCCGGCAAGCACGCCGACTTCGCCGTGCTCTCGGACGACCCGCTCGAGGTCGCGCCCGAGGCCATCACGCAGATCACCGTGCTCGAGACCTGGGTCGACGGCGAACGCCGCCACCGGGCCTGAGCGGAAGGAACACCCATGGACCAGCACGATCTCGATGCGCACGGCCTCGACGCGCAGATGGCGGAGCTCGCCGCGCCCTACGCCGACACGGCGGGGCGCGCCGTGCTCGAGACCATCCGCGCCTACGGCGTGGACACGGTGTTCGGCATCCCCGGCACCCACAACCTCGAGTTCTACAGGCCCCTCGCCGACCTCGGATTCCGCGCGGTGACCAACCGGCACGAGCAGGGCTCCGGGTACGGCGCCGACGGGTGGGCGCAGCAGACGGGCCTGCCCGGCGTGGTCATCACCACCTCGGGCCCGGGCCTGCAGAACGCGATGAGCGCCATCGGCACCGCGTTCTGCGAATCGCGCCCGCTCATCGTGCTCTCGCCGGGGGTCGCGCTGGGCGAGGAGTTCCGCGATGTCGGCACGCTGCACGAGACGAAGGACGCCTCGGCCATGGTCGCGGCCATCGCCGAGTGGTCGCGCCGCGTCACCACCGCGGCCGAGGCCGTCGAGGCCGTGCACGACGCGTTCGCGCTGTTCCGCACCGGGCGTCCGCGCCCCGTGCACATCGAGGTGCCGCTCGACGTGCTCGAGTCGGCGGCGGATGTCTCGGCCGACGCCCGCGCGGCACGGCCCGCACCGGCTCCGGCCCGTGCCGACGCGTCGCTCGTCGCCGAGGCGGCCGCGCTGCTGGCCGCCGCCGCGTCTCCCGTCATCGTGGCGGGCGGTGGCTCCACGCGCGCCGCGCGGCAGGTGACCGCGCTCGCCGAACGCCTCGGGGCGCCCGTCATCACGACCCTGAACGGCAAGGGCGTGCTCGACGAGCACCACCCGCTCTCGCTCGGCTCGAACCTGCGCCTCGCGGCGGCCCGCGAGGTCGCCGAGGCGGCCGACGTGCTCGTCGTGCTCGGCTCGAAGCTCGGCGAGGCCGAGCTGTGGGCGCCGTCGCTCGCGGCGCGCGGACGCGTCATCCGCGTCGACGTCTCGCCCGCGCAGGTCGACAAGAACCTCGCCGCGACCGTCGGGCTCGTCGGCCACTGCGCCGCCGTGGTCGACGACCTGCTCGCGGCGCTCGCCGCCGGCGGCCCGGCCGACGCCTCGGCGGGCCCGGTGGCCGGCGGCGCACCGGACCTCGCTGCCGCCCGCGCCGCGATCGCCGCCGAGATCGCCGCGACCGAGCCCGCGACCGTCGCGCTCGCCGAGCGCATCGCCGACGCCCTCCCGGCCGATGCGATCGTCGCCGGCGACTCGTCGCAGATCGTCTACCTCGCGCTCGCGAGCGTGCTGCGCCGCGACCGCCCGCACGGGCTGCTCTACACGCCGACCTACGCGACGCTCGGCTACGGCCTGCCCGCGGCCATCGGTGCGCGCGTCGCGCAGCCCGACCGCCCAGTGGTCGCTGTGCTCGGCGACGGCGCGCTCATGTTCGCCGTCAACGAGCTCGTCACCGCCGTCGAGCAGGGCCTCGACCTCACGGTCGTCTGCGTCGACAACGGCGGCTACGGCGAGATCCGCCAGAACGAGCTCGACCGCGGCATCCGCCCCGTCGGCGTCGAGCTCGTGCAGCCCGACTGGGCCGCGCTCGCGACCGCGTTCGGCGCGACCGGCCGCCGGGTCGACCAGGTCGCCGACCTCGGCGACGCCATCCGCGACGCGATCGCCGCCGGCGGCGTGCAGCTCGTGCACGTGCGGCAGCCGGGCGCATGACCACCGCCTCGCGGCCCAGCGACTCGAAGACTTCGGAAGGAACCACCATGACCCCCACGGATGACGCCGCCCAGGCGAACACCGCCAGACCGCAGCGCACCGCGCCCGGCTCCGAGCCCCGCGTCGGCGTGCCTGGCGGCCCGGTGGGCCCGATCGACGCGAGCCTCGTGCCCCGCTTCGCGGGCATCGCGACCTTCGCCCGCCTGCCCCGCCTCGACGAGGTCGAGCGCGCCGACGTGGCCGTGCTCGGCGTGCCCTTCGACAGCGGCGTGAGCTACCGCCCCGGCGCCCGCTTCGGTCCGGCGCACGTGCGCGAGGCCTCCCGCCTGCTGCGCCCCTACAACCCGGCGCAGGACGTGTCGCCGTTCGCCGTGCAGCAGGTCGCCGACGCCGGCGACCTCGCGGTGAACCCGTTCGACATCGACGAGGCCGTGGCCGACGTCGAGGCCGGCGCGCGTGCGCTCGGCGCCGTGGCCGACCGCCTCGTCGTCATCGGCGGCGACCACACGATCGCGCTGCCGCTGCTGCGTGCCGTGCACGCGACGCACGGCCCGGTCGCGGTGCTGCACTTCGACGCGCACCTCGACACGTGGGACACCTACTTCGGCGCCCCGGTCACGCACGGCACGCCGTTCCGACGCGCGTCGGAGGAGGGGCTCATCGACCTCACCGCGAGCATGCACGTCGGCACGCGCGGCCCGCTCTACGGCGTCGAGGACCTCGCCGACGACGAGCGCCTCGGCTTCGCGATGGTCACGAGCGAGCAGATCGAGGAGGACGGCGTCGCCACGGCGATCGAGCGCATCCGCACGCGCGTCGGCGATGCGCCGCTCTACATCTCGATCGACATCGACGTGCTCGACCCCGCCCACGCGCCCGGCACGGGCACGCCCGAGGCCGGCGGCCTCACGAGTCGGGAGCTGCTGCGCATCGTCCGTGCGCTCGCCGACAAGCGCATCGTCGGCGCCGACGTCGTCGAGGTCGCACCGGCCTACGACCACGCGCAGCTCACGGCCGTGGCGGCATCGCACGTCGCCTACGAGCTCATCAGCGCGATGGCGCCGCGCGACGCGCAGGGCTGACGCGCTCGGCCCGGTCGTTCGGCCGCCGGGCCGAGCGGCGCGGAACGGCGGATGCCGGTGCGCGGGCGCGGCGGCCACGGGGGACCGCCGCCCGCGATCGGCGTCCGCGACACGCGCCCCCGGAGCGGGGCGCGAGCGGCCGGGGTGCTGGGGAGGGCGCCCCGGCCGCTGCTACCCTCGGCTCACGCACCCGCGCCGCGGGGAGGTGCTGGATCCGACCGGGGTCCGACGCCGAGTGCAGCCGGCCCGTCGAGGAGGACCATGCCCGCGGATGCAGCCGAGCCAGGTCGTCGACCCGTGCAGGAGCGCGGACTCCGCACGCAGGCGGCCATCCTCGATGCGGCGGTGCAGGTGCTGGCCGAAGACGGCTACGCCGCGGCGACGACCGTGCGCGTGCAGGAGCGCGCCGAGGTGTCGCGCGGGCGGATGCTGCATCACTTCCCGTCGCGCGACGAGCTGTTCGTCGCGGCCGTGCACCACCTCGCGTCGACGCGGCTGGATGCGCAGCTCGTCGAGCTCGACCTGCCGGCGGAGGCGGGCGCCCGCATCGACGCGGCGGTCACCGCGATGTGGGCGTCGAACGGGCAGCCCGAGTTCCTCGCGTCGCTCGAACTCTGGACGGCGGCGCGCCACGACGACGGGCTGCGCGCGGCGCTGCTGCCGACGGAGCGGCGCATGGGCGCGATCCTCCGCGAGACGCAGCGCCGGCTCTTCGGTGACGAACTCGCGGCGCTGCCCGCGTTCGAGCCGCTCATGGAGCTGCTCGTCACGAGCATGCGCGGCACGGCGATGACCTACGCGATCACCGGGGCCGACCCTGCGAGCGAGCCGAATCTCGCGCTGTGGCGGCGGCTGGCACGGCAGCAGTTGCTGGGGGAGTGACGGTGGCCCGCGGCATCCGCTCGTCGATCGACGCTCGCCAGGCTGCCGCGTGGGCAATACAAGTCACGCTTGACTGTTTTCTCGTTCGCGGCGAGAATTGCCGCGTGCCGGTGACGATGCCGGTTCGATGCGAGGGAGCGATCAGCGCGTGAGTCCGATGACCCGAACGGCAGCCGACGGCCACGCGCGCGCGAACGGTGCGACCGCGTCGGCGGCACGGCCCGAGCATGCTCCGCCGGGCCCCGTCGCCCGAGGCCCGCTCGCCGGCATCCGCGTCGTCGAGTTCGCCGGCATCGGCCCCGCTCCGTTCGCCGCGATGCTGCTCGCCGACCTCGGCGCCGACGTCGTGCGCATCGACCGGCCCGGCCCGGGAGGCGCGCCCGCGATCGACCAGGCCGACACGACCCTCCGCACGCGCACCGTCGTGGCCGCCGACCTCAAGGACCAGGAGGCCCGCGATCGCGTGCGCGACCTCGTCGACCGGGCCGACGTGCTGGTCGAGGGCTTCCGACCGGGCGTCATGGAGCGTCTCGGCCTCGGCCCGGCCGACCTCTCGGCCCGCAACCCGCGGCTCGTCTACGCGCGCATGACCGGGTGGGGCCAGACCGGGCCGTGGGCCGAGCGCGTCGGCCACGACCTCAACTACCTCTCGATCACGGGCATGCTGCACGCCATCGGCCCCGCCGACCGCCCCGCCGTGCCGCTGAACCTCGTCGCCGACTACGGCGGCGGCGCGATGTTCCTCGTCACGGGGGTGCTCGCGGCCCTCGTCGAGCGCGGCGTCTCGGGGCGGGGCCAGGTCGTCGACACGGCCATGGTCGACGGCGTCGGGCAGCTGAGCCACGTGTTCCGGGCGATGCTCGCCGACGGCCGCTGGCACGACGAGCGGGCCGCGAACCTGCTCGACGGCGGCACGCCCTACTACGACGTCTACGCCTGCGCCGACGGCCGACACGTCGCGGTCGCGCCGCTCGAGGCGCCCTTCTACCGGGCGCTCATCGCCGGGCTCGGCGACGACCTCGACCCGGCCGTGGCCGCGTTCGACGACGCCGCCCGCCTCGACCCCGCCAACTGGCCGGCCATGCGCGCGGCCTTCACCGACGCGTTCGGACGGCGCTCGCGCGACGACTGGACGGCGGTCTTCGACGGCACCGACGCGTGCGTCACGCCCGTGCTCGCCATGGCCGAGGCCCCGCGGCATCCGCACCTCGACGCCCGCGGCTGGACCGGCGAATGGGGCGGGCACGAGGCCCCCGCGCCCGCACCCCGGCTCAGCCGTTCGGGCGCCGCACGCCCGGAGTTCCCGCCCCGCCTCGTCGGCTCGACCGCCGAGTTCGCCGAGCTCGTCGGCCGATGGGATGCCGCAGCCCCCTCCACCCGCTCAGCCCCTTCGACCCGCGCAACTGCCGTGACCCGCGAAGCCCCCTCCACCCCGAACGGAAGGACCAGAGCATGAAGATCGTGGTGCTCGCCAAGGAAGTGCCCGACACCTACGCCGACCGCAAGCTCGACCTCGAGACCGGCATCGCCGACCGCGACGCGAGCGATCGCGTGCCCGACGAGATCGGCGAACGCGCGCTCGAGGTCGCCCTCGCGCATGCCGACGCGAACCCCGGCACCGAGGTCGTCGTGCTCATGATGGCCGCCGAACCCGCCGCGCCGAGCGTGCGCAAGCTCCTCGCGATGGGCGCGACCCGGGCCGTGCAGGTCGTCGACGCACAGCTGCTCGGCGCCGACCTCGCGCTCACCGCCGAGGTGCTCGCGCGTGCGATCGAGCACGTCGGATTCGACCTCGTGATCGCGGGCAACCAGTCCACCGACGGTTCGGGCGGCGTCGTGCCGGCCATGATCGCCGAGCACCTCGATGTGCCCCATGCGACGAACCTCGCGTCGGTCGAGATCGCCGACGACCGCGTCGCCGGGTCGCGCGCCGTCGACGGAGGTTCTGCCCGCGTCACGGCGACCCTGCCCGCCGTGATCTCGATCACCGAACAGCTGCCCGATCCCCGCTTCGCGAACTTCAAGGGCATCATGGCCGCCAAGAAGAAGCCGCTCGACGTGCTCTCGCTCGCCGACCTCGGCGTCGACGCGGAGGCACCCGACGTCGCACGCTCGATCATGCTCGCCATCGCCGAGCGCCCGCCGCGCTCGGCCGGAACCAAGATCACCGACGAGGGCGACGCAGGCGAACGCCTCGCCGCCTACCTCGTCGAGAACCGGCTCGCGTGAAGGAGACGACCATGACCGACCGCGCAACCTCGCCCATCCTCGTGCTCCTCGAGCAGGCCCTCGACGGCACGCTCGCCAAGTCCGCCGCCGGGCTCCTCGGCGCCGCCGCACAGGTGGGTGCGCCCGTCGCGCTCATCGTCCCCGGGGCGGATGCCGCCGCCTTCGGCGACCCCGGTTCCTCGCCCTCCGGGGATGCGCTCGCCGAGGCCGCCGCCGCGCTCGGCGCGACGCGCGTGCTCGTGGCGTCCGGGCCGGCCGAGGCGCCGGCTTCCGCTTCCGGCGACCCCGCGGGAGCACCCCTCGTCGTGCCCCTCGTCGACGCGCTCGTCGCGGCGGCCGAGGCGGTGCACCCCGACGCGGTGCTCGTCGCGCACTCGGTGCAGGGCCGCGAGGCCGCCGCACGCTTCGCCGCACGCACCAAGTCGGCCATCGCCGTCGACGCCGTCGGCGTGGAGCGCGACGACGAGGGCGTGCTCGCCGTGCACTCGGTGTACGGCGGCGCCTACGACGTGCGCTCCACCGCGACGTTCGGCGCGCCCGTCATCACCGTGCGGCAGGGTGCCGTCGACGCGCGCGCCGAGGCCGCGCCCGTGCAGGTGGAGCCGCTGGCCGTGACCCCGAGCGGGCGCCGCGCCGCGGTGATCGAGTCCGTCGAGGCATCCGCCGCCGTCTCCGCGCGGCCCGAACTGCGCGGCGCGGCACGCATCGTCTCGGGCGGCCGCGGGCTCGGGTCGGAGGAGAAGTTCGAGCTCGTCGAACGCCTCGCCGACGCATTGGGAGCCGCCGTCGGCGCCTCGCGCGCGGCCGTCGACGCCGGATGGGTGCCGCAGTCGTACCAGGTCGGGCAGACCGGGGTCTCGGTGTCGCCCCAGCTCTACGTGGCGCTCGGCATCTCGGGCGCCATCCAGCACAAGGCCGGCATGCAGACCGCGAAGTCGATCATCGCGATCAACACCGACGCGGATGCCCCGATCTTCGACATCGCCGACTTCGGCGTCGTCGGCGACGTGTTCACGGTCGTGCCGCAGCTCATCGCCGCGCTCGAGGCGCGCAAGTGACGACGCCCACGGGCCAGCCGGCCCGACGCCTCCGGCGCGGGCTGCCCCGCACGCGGGGCGGCGAGCCGTGGCCGCCCGACGGGCTCGCTCCCGAGGGGCGAGTGCCCGTCGCGGCTGCGCCGGCGTCGGCCGGGCCCGCGCCGGAGGCCCCCATCGAGGCGCCGGTGCGAGGCGCAGGCGATTCCGCCGTCCGGGGTCGCCCGGCCCCACTCGCCCTGGATGCTCCTGCGGCCGTGAGCTCGGCGGCCGGCCAGGTCGCGCTCCGGCGCGGCCTGCCCCGTACCCGCGGCGGCGAGCCGTGGCCGCCTGCGGGGTTCGCGCTCGCGGGGCCCGCGGCGCTTGCGTCGGCAGCGGCTGCGTCCGCCGCAGTGGCGTCGGCCGACGCGGGGCGCGCGGAGGCGGCATCCGCCTCGGCGCTCGCAAGCGCAGGCGACTCCGCGGAAGAGGTCCGCTCGGCGACCCCAACCCCGGAAGCTCATGCAGACGCGGCCGCCGCCGCGCCGCCCGCGCCGACCGCGCAGGTCGCCGCGGGCGTGGACGCGGTCGCACTCCGGCGCGGCCTGCCCCGTACCCGCGGCGGCGAGCCCTGGCCGCCTGCGGGCCTCGCACCGCGCCCGGCGCCAGTGCCGGCGACAGCGGCATCGGTGGCCGCATCTGGAGCGGCAGCGCCCGCCCCCGCCGAGACGGCGGCACCGCCCACCCCCGTCGAAACGGCGGCACCGCCCGCCCCCATCGACGCCGAGCCGTCAGCACTGCCCGCGCCCGCGGCATCCGCTCGCCCCGAACCGACCGCAGCCGCACTCGCGCCCGCAGCCGCAACCGCGCCCGCACAGCCCACCCCGCACACCCCCGTCGGCGCCCCGGCGCCCGCGACCCCGGCCCTACTCTTCGTCGGCGCCGTGCTCGCCGTCGCCGCGGTCGTGGGCGTCGCGCAGTGGCTACTCGCGACGCCGTCGGTGCAGGACTTCGTCGAGCGCTATCCGGGGGAGTACCACCTGCCCGAGGGCGCGCCGGTGGGGTTCCCGGCGTGGCTCGCGTGGCAGCACTTCTTCAACGTGTTCCTGATGGTGCTGATCATCCGGTCGGGCCTGCAGGTGCGCACCGAGCGCAAGCCCGCGGCGTACTGGTCGCCGCGCTGGAACCCGCAGCGCAAGATCAGCCTCTCGCTGTGGTTCCACCAGTCGCTCGACCTGCTCTGGCTCGTGAACGGCGTGGTCTACGTGGTGCTGCTCTTCGCCAGCGGCCAGTGGATGCGCATCGTGCCGACGAGCTGGGAGGTGTTCCCGAACGCGCTGAGCGCTGCGCTGCAGTACGCGTCGCTCGACTGGCCGACCGAGAACGGCTGGGTGAACTACAACGGGCTGCAGCAGCTCGCCTACTTCGCGACGGTGTTCGTCGCGGCGCCGCTCGCGGTCGTCACGGGCGTGCGGATGTCTGGCCTCTGGCCCGCGAAGGCGAAGACGCTGAGCCGCATCTACCCCGTCGAGGTCGCCCGCGCGCTCCACTTCCCGGTGATGCTCTACTTCGTGCTGTTCCTCATCGTGCACGTGACGCTCGTGCTCGCGACGGGGGCGCTGCGCAACCTCAACCACATGTTCGGCGGCCAGGACGCCGTGAACTGGGTCGGCTTCGGCATCTTCGTGCTCTCGCTCGTCGTGATCGCCGCGGGGTGGATCGCCGCACGCCCGCTCGTGCTCGCACCCATCGCGGGCCGCTTCGGGAGGGTGAGCAACCGATGACCGGCACGGATGTCGCGGGCGCGCCCGCTGCGACCGGACACGCGGGCCCGACCCTGACGACCGACCCCGACGGTCGTGAGGTGGTCGCCGCCGCGGCGGAGGCATCCGTCCTGTCGTCGCCGCCGCTGCTGGTGCTCGAGGCCGTCGAGCGATTCTTCGACGAGGCAGGTATCGGCGAGGGCCCGATAGCGTGGGCCCGCGTCGGCGAGGGGCAGTCGAACGTGACGTTCCTGCTGCGGCGGGGCGACGCCGAGGTCGTGCTGCGCCGCGGCCCGCGGCCGCCGTTGCCGCGCTCGGCGCACGACATGCTGCGCGAGGCGCGGGTGCAGCGGCTGCTCGGCGACGAGGGGTTCCCGGTGCCCGGGATCCTCGCGGTCTGCGACGACGAGCAGGTGCTCGGGGTGCCGTTCTACGTCATGGAGTTCCTGCGGGGCGACGTGATCACCGACGGGCTGCCACGTCGGTTCGACGCACCTGCATCGCGGCTCGCGCTCGCCGAGGCCGCGGTCGACGCGCTCGCCCGGCTGCATTCGATCGACGTGTCGGCGGGCCCGCTCGCCGAGCTCGGACGGCCCGACGGCTACCTCGAGCGGCAGGTCGCGCGCTTCCGCGGGCTGTGGGGGCAGGTGTCGCGCCGCGACCTGCCCGGGGTCGAGCGCGTGGCCGAGCGGCTCGCGGCGACCGTGCCGGTCTCGCGGCGTGCGTCGGTCGTGCACGGCGACTTCCGGCTCGGCAACCTGATGTTCGCGGATGCCGCGGGGCCGGCGTCGGGCACCGGGCCGGGCGGGACGTCGGATCCCGAGCGTCCGCGCCTCGCGGCGGTGCTCGACTGGGAGATGGCGACGCTCGGCGATCCGCTCGCCGACCTCGGGTACTTCACCGCGACGTGGAGCGAGCCCGGCTCGCCCGGCACGACCATGGAGCTGTCTCCGGTGACGCGCCTGGCGGGGTTCCCGACGCGTCGCGGGCTCGCCGAGCGCTACGCCGCGCAGACGGGGGCCGACCTGTCGGAGCTGCGCTGGTACGAGGCCCTCGCGCTCTGGAAGTCGGCCGTGTTCAGCGAGGCCATCTACACGCGATGGCGTGCGGGGGAGCGGCCGGATGACACGGGCTTCGCCCCCGGGCTCGAGCGCGGAGTGCCGCAGCTGCTCGAAGTGGCCGAGGAGCTGGTCGCCGGGGCGTGAGCTCGCGCGGCGCGCAGCGTGGCCGGTCAGCCGGGCCGCGTCCACGCATCCTTGTCAGGCGGCTGCACACGCCCTAGAGTGAATCTACATTCACTTAGATTCCCTGTTCGTTCAATGAGGAAGGAACGGCCATGACGCTCATCGCGGATGACCACACGGATTCGCAGCTGGTCTCCACCGACCCCCGCGACGGCTCGCAGGTCGGCAGCTGGCCGGTCGACGGGCCCGCGCAGGTCGACGCCGCCGTCGGCGGCGCGCGCATCGCGGCGCAGTGGTGGCGGGAGCAGGGCCACGCCGGACGGCGGAAGCACCTGCAGGCCTGGAAGACCGAGATCGCCACGGGAGCCCGAGACCTGGCCGCGGTCATCTCGCGCGAGACCGGCAAGCCCGAGGGCGACGCGCTGCTCGAGGTCGTGCTGACGCTCACGCACCTCGACTGGGCCTCGAAGCATGCCGGCAAGGTGCTCTCGCGCAAGAAGGTGGCGTCGGGCATCGCGAGCTACAACCAGTCGGCCAGCGTCGGCTACGAGCCCTACGGCGTGGTCGGCGTCATCGGCCCGTGGAACTACCCGTTCTACACGCCCATGGGCTCGATCTCGTACGCGTTGTCAGCGGGCAACGCCATCGTGTTCAAGCCGAGCGAGCTGACCCCGGGCACGGCCAAGTGGATCGAGGAGGCCTGGAACCGCGCGGTGTCCGGCCACGCCGTGTTCACCGTCGTCGTCGGCGACGGCGCGACCACGGGCGAGGCGCTCATCGCGAGCGGCGTCGACAAGGTCGCGTTCACCGGATCGGCCCGAACGGCCAAGCGCGTCATGGCGGCCGCCGCCGAACGCCTCACGCCCGTCGTCATCGAGGGCGGCGGCAAGGACGCCATGATCGTCGCGAAGGACGCCGACCTCGACCACGCCGTCGGGTTCGCGGTCTTCGGCGGCATGGGCAACGCCGGCCAGACCTGCGCGGGCGTCGAGCGCGTCTACGTCGAGCGACCCGTGTTCGAGGAGTTCGTCTCGCGGCTCGTGAAGGCCGTGGCGAAGCTGCACCCGGGCCCCGAGGCATCCGACAGCTACGGCCCGATGACCCTGCCGCGGCAGTCGGCGATCATCTCGGCGCACATCGAGGAAGCGCTGGCGCGCGGCGCGACGGCCGTCGTCGGCGGCCCCGAGTCGGTCGCGAACGGCTACGTGCAGCCCGTCGTGCTGCGCGACGTGCCCGAGGACTGCGCGGTCGTGCGCGAGGAGACGTTCGGGCCCGTGCTCGTCGTGAACCCCGTGCAGGACCTCGACGAGGCCGTCGCACTCGCGAACGCGACCGACTACGGTCTCGCCGCGTCGATCTTCACGAAGGACCTCGGCAGGAGCCGCGCGCTCGCCGAGCGCCTGCGTGCCGGTGCCGTGACCGTGAACTCGGTGCTCGGCTTCGCCGGCATCCCGGGCCTGCCGTTCGGCGGCCGCGGCGAGTCGGGCTTCGGCCGCATCCACGGCGCCGACGGTCTCCGGGAGTTCAGCGTCGTGAAGTCGGTCGCGGTGCAGACCATGAAGCCCATGCTCGACCTGCTCACCATGGACCGCTCCGAGAAGGACATGCACCTGGCCGAGCGCATGCTGCACATGATGCACGGCGGGCGCGGCAAGCACTGACCGACGGGTGATCGGCCGGGCGGCGAGCGTCGCCCCGCCGATCGTTCGCCCCGCGCGCTACGAGACGCCGAGGGGCACCAGGCGCCGAGGGCTGCGAGACGCCGAGGCCTACGAGACGCCGAGCGCCGAGCGCACGAGCGCGGCGACGCGGCGACGATTCGACTCCGACGGATCCCAGTGCACGAGCCGGCCGATGTCGACGACCACGTTGAGGCCCGCGTGCACGCGGAAGCGCGCCTCGGCCGCCGAGAGATCGGCACGCACGGCGCGCAGCAGCGCGCTCCACTCGTCGACGTGGTTGCGCTGGAGCGTGCGCAGGCGCTCGAGCTCGACGGGCGGCAGCGCGCCGGCATCCGAGAAGTAGACGCTCATGAGCTCGTGGTGCGTGAAGCTGTGCGCGACGTAGGCGTCGACGAGGCGGTCGAGCCCCACGGCGGGGGAGTCGGCGCCGCCGAGCGCCTCGGCGGTCGTGGCGACCAGGCGTTCGCTCGCCCGCAGGCACGCCTCGAGGAGCAGGTCGGACTTGCTCGCGAAGTGTCGGTAGAAGCCCGAGGTCGTGAGGCCGACGGCCGCGCTCAGGTCTTCGATGCCCGTGTCGTGGTAGCCGCGCCGATGGAACAGCACGAGCGCCTCGCGGATGATGAGCTCGCGCTTGGACGCGCTCGCGAGCCCGCCGGTCTCGGCGGCCGCGGGTGCACCGACTGTCGGCAGCTCGGTCTCGGCGACGTCGTCGCAGGCCGCGACCAGCAGGTCGGCGAGCTGCCGGCGCGGCAGGTTCGTGTGGTGCGCCGTGATCGACGCGACGACGCTCAGCACGCCCGAGGCGAGCAGGAGCAGGTCGGAGTCGTCGACGGCGCGCCCCTCGGCCTCGCGGAGGCGCGAGAGCGGCCGGCCGACCCGGGCGGTCAGCTTCGAGAACGCGGCGCGGAGCTTCGCGCGGTCGTCGGGCTCGAGGTACCGGCCCTCCCATCGGTAGAGGCCGCCCGTGCGGCGGTTGTCGATGGTCGACTCGACGACGGCCGTCACGATCGCGTCGAAGGCGGCGCGTGCGGCGGCCTCGTCGGCCGGGGCCGGCTCGGCGCCAGAGGGTGCGGCCGCGGCATCCGATTCGACGCCGGATGCCTCGAAGGCGTCGGTCGCCTCGAGCAGGCCGTTCGCGAGGCGCTCGGCGGCGTCGACGAAGAGCGCGTACTTGTTGGGGAAGTGCCGGTAGAGCGCCGGTGCCGAGATGCCGACGGCCGCGGCGACGTCGCCCATGCTGACCTGGTGGTAGCCGCGCTCCGAGAAGGCCTCGGCGGCGGCCATCGCGATCTGCTGCCGACGATCCTTCGGCCGGGTGCGGGCGGGTGCCGCGGCTGGTGCGATGGCGCTCATCCGGTCAGCGTACTCCAGCGTGCCTGGCATCGTGTGAACCGCGGTTAACAAAATGCGTGACATCCGCGGCGCCGACGTGCATACTGGGCACACCTGAGCGCGGATCGAGGCCGCGCTGGTACAGCGAAGTACGAAGGGAATCCCGAATGAGCACCGAAGCCTCCGTCATCCCTCGGTCGGCCCGCCGCAACCACTGGATGAACCAGGTGGCCATCCACGCGTCGAACCAGCCCGACGCCCTCGCGTTCCGCTACCTCGGGCGCGACTGGAGCTGGTCGCAGGTGCACGACCGCGTCACGCACCTCGCCGCCGCCCTCCGTCGCCGCGGCGTCGCCGAGGGCGACCGCGTGCTGCTGCTCACCCTGAACAGCCCCGAGGTCGTCGAGACCGTCTTCGCCGTCAACACGCTCGGCGCGATCGCCGTGCCCATCAACATCCGACTCACGCCGCCCGAGATCGCCTACATCGTCGACGACGCCGATGCATCGGTCATCGTCGTCGACGCCCCGCTCGCGCCGCTCGTCGGCGTCGTCGGCCAGATCACCTCGCGCATCGAGCGCGTGATCGTGCTCGGGGAGCAGGCCGGCGACGGGCAGGAGGCACTCGAGGCCCTCATCGCCGAACCGCTCGACGGGTTCGAGGCGCCCGACGTCGCCGAAGACGCCACCGCGCTCATCATGTACACGTCGGGCACGACCGGCCGCCCGAAGGGCGCCATGCTCGACCACCTGAACCTCTACGCCCAGGCGATCACGTGCATCCGCGCCAACGGCGTCGTCGACGAGTCCGACATCTCGTTCATGACCGCGCCGCTCTTCCACATCGCCGGACTCGGGTCGATCGCGCCGAACTTCATCATCGGCATCCCCACGATCATCCATCCGCTGGGCGCCTTCGACCCGGCCGCGATCGTCGACGCCTGGGAGCGGGAGCGGGCCACCATCGTCTTCAACGTGCCGCAGCAGTGGCAGGCGATCTGCGCACTGCCCGGCATCGAGGATCGCGACCTGGCGCTCCGCATCATCAGCTGGGGCGCCGCGCCGGCATCCGACACGCTCCTCCGCCAGATGGAGGAGACCTTCCCGAACGCGCTCAACACGGCCGTCTTCGGCCAGACCGAGATGTCGCCCATCACGTGCGTGCTGCGCGGGCCCGACTCGCTGCGCAAGCTCGGGTCGGTCGGCAAGCCCATCCCGACCATCCAGTCGCGGGTGGTCGACGACGAGATGCACGACGTCGCTCCCGGCCAGGTGGGCGAGATCATCTACCGCGGCCCCACCATGATGAAGGGCTACTGGCGCAAGCCCGCCGAGACGGCCGAGGCGTTCGAGGGCGGCTGGTTCCACTCCGGCGACCTCGTGCGCCAAGACGAAGACGGCTTCGTCTGGGTCGTCGACCGCAAGAAGGACATGATCATCTCGGGCGGCGAGAACGTCTACTGCGCCGAGGTCGAGAACGTGCTCTTCTCGCACCCGCACATCATCGACGTCGCCGTGTACGGCCGGGCCGACGAGCGCTGGGGCGAGGTGCCCGTCGCCGCCGTCGTGCTGCACCCCGAGACCGAGCTGACCGTCGAGGCGCTCGCGGAGTTCCTCGGCGACAAGCTCGCGCGCTTCAAGCAGCCCAAGCACGTCGTGGTCGTCGAGGCGCTGCCGCGCAACGCCGGCGGCAAGGTCAACAAGAACGCGCTCCGCACCGCCGACCGCGAACTCACCCCGGCGTAGGCGACCATGACCGCGGCAGTGGCCGCGCTCGTCATGGAGCGCGGCGGATCCGTCACGCTCTCCGACGTGGAGCTGCGTGCGCCAGGGGCGACCGAGGTCGTCGTGCGCGTCATGGCCTCGGGCGTCTGCCCGACCGACATGTTCGGCATCGACGGCGGTGCGGGCGACCGGTTCCCTGCGGTGTTCGGCCACGAGGGCGCGGGCGTCGTCGAGGCCGTCGGGGCGGATGTCTCGGGCCTCCGCGTCGGCGATCGGGTCGCGCTCGGGTTCGCCTCGTGCGGCGCGTGCACGTCGTGCTCGGCCGGCCACCCCGCGTACTGCGAGCGCTTCGCCGAGCTGAACTACGCGGCCCGGTCGGATGCGGCGATGGCGGATGCCGCGCTGCCCGGCGGGACGGCGCCCGATGCCACGCTGCCCGGCGGGTCGGCGCCCGAAGCCACGCTGCCGGGCGCCCCCGTGACGACCGGCTGGATGGGCCAGTCCTCCTGGTCGACGCGCGTCGTCGTCGACCAGCGCAGCGCCGTGCTGCTCGGCGACGACGTGCCGTTCGCGGTGGCCGCGACGCTCGGCTGCGGCGTGCTCACGGGCGCCGGAGCCGTGCTCAACGTGCTGCGGCCCGGCCAGGACGACGCGCTGCTCGTGCTCGGCGCCGGCACCACGGGCCTCGCGGGTGTCATGGCCGCCCGTCACCGGGGCGTGCGCCGCATCGTCGTGAGCGACCCGGTCGCCGCCCGGCGGGAGCTCGCGCTCGAGCTCGGTGCGACCGAGGCGCACCATCCTGACGTGCTCGCCGTGGCGCTGAAGCGCCGGCCCGTGACCCACGCGCTCGACACGGTCGGCACGCAGGGCACGATCGATGCCGCGCTCGGCTGCCTCGCGGCCCGCGGGGTCTGCGCGACCGTGGCGCTGAAGGCCGGTGCGAACCAGGTTTCGGTCTCGCAGTCGCGGCTGCTCTGGGGGCGCACGCTCACAGGCGTCATCGAGGGCGATGCCGATGTCACCCGCGACCTCCGCGTGCTGGTGGCCATGTGGCGGGCCGGACGCCTGCCGGTCGAGCACCTCATCACGCGCTACGACTTCGCCGACGTCGACACCGCCGTCGCCGATGCCCGTGCTGGTCGCGCCATCAAGCCCGTGCTGCACATGGGCGGGGCGGATGCCGCGCCTGCGCGCCCCGACGGCGGCATCGCGGCCGTCAGTGCTGACGCCGGTGCGGGCGAAGCCCCTCCCCGCCCCACCGCGGAGCCGGCCCCGCGACGCTCCCCGTGCGACCTGCTCGTGCGCCTCGCCGCCGGACACGTGCCGGAGGCCGACCTGCCGTCGCTCTGGCGATCGCTGCCGGGCGTCGAACCCGGCGACCTGCGCGGACTCTGGCGGGGAACGGGCCTCAGCACGGGGCATCCGGCCCATCGCCTGCTCTCGAAGCACCGCTGGTTCGGCAAGCTCTTCCGCTCCGACGACGACGTCGCGCCCATCGTGTGCGAGGTCGACGGCGGCGGACTCGTCGTCGACGCGGCGCTCGCCCGCGGCGGTGCGAGCCTGCTGCGGGTCGTGCACGAGGGTGTCGAGACCGCGGCGATGTCGTACGACGGCCAGCCCATCGTCGACTGCTTCGTGCGGCTCGCCCACGACGCCGTGCTCGGCGTCATGACCGGGCGCGGCACGGTGCACGAGGGCCGCTCGTACTTCTTCCTGCTCGAACGGTCCGGCGACGCCGACCTCGACGCGATCGGCACGGCGCCCGCGGCGCAGGGCTGACGCTCGACCGGCCGCTCGGGTCGTCGTCGTACCCGGAGGCTCGATCTTCGATCTTCGACCTCGACGTCGGGGCGTGGGATCCGGCTTCTGACTCGGCGCTGCGGTGTCGCTCGACATCCGAATTCGAAATGCCAGTTCCGCCTCATCGATGAGGCGGAACTGGCATTTGCGAGGGCGAGCAGTGGTGTCGATCGCCCGGGGAGTCTTCGGGCCCAGCTACTCAGTCCCGCGCTCGTCAGCGTGGAAGAACCCATCCCGTGAATCCGCTTCCGCCGCCGTCGGCATCCACTGATCCGGGGTCGAGATCGTGTTCGTCACCGTCGCGGTGCTCGTTCGACGGTTCGATGTCCCGCGGCGCCTGACTTCGCGGCGGCAGGACGTTCCGTCTCCTGATGAATCAAGTGACCGGCCGGAGTAGCGCCAGGAGGTGATTCATCGTCGCTCAGCCTGTGGGCTGATGCCGATCCACGCCTTCCTGCAGAGCTCGAACGGGCGAGCTCGCCGCCTCAGGCGCCGCGGAGCCCGCCGCCTGCGCGGTGCACCGCGAGCACCGGTACGGCGGCGTTGCGCGAGAGACGCGTCAGCGAGGCCGCGAGCTCGGCGATGTCTTCGGCCCGGATCATGTCGGCCGGGTCGAGCACGTCGTGCTTCCAGCTCGCCATGTCGGTGTCGACGTAGCCCGGGCAGATCGCCGTGGCGCTCACGCCCGTCGCGGCCTCCTCGACGCAGATCGACTCGCAGAGCGAGACGACCGCGGCCTTCGTCGCGCTGTACGCGGCGAGGTTCGGCTCGGCCATGAGGCCGGCGAGCGAGGCCAGGGCGATGACGCGGGTGCCGTGAGGGTTCTCAAGCGCGGTGGTGCGCAGCAGGGGCAGTGCGGCCGCGACGGTCGCGAACGTGCCGCGCACGTTGAGCGCGTAGTGCTTGTCGACCCGGCGCAGCGGGGTTCGGTCGATGGGGCTGCCGAAGCCCATGCCGGCGTTCAGCACGAGCGCGTCGAGGCGCCCCCACTGCTCGGCGTGCCGCGCGACGAGGGCCTCGATCGCGACCTCGTCGGAGGCGTCCGCCTCGACCGTGATCACCCGTGCGCCGTCGGCTTCGAGTGATTCGGATGCCGCGGCGAGCGACTCGGGGGAGCGCGCCGCGATCGTGAGCGCGAACCCCTCGGCAGCGAGCCGCCTGGCGATCGCGAGGCCGATGCCCTTCGAGCCGCCGGTGATGAGTGCGGCGCGGGCGCGCGCGGTCCCGGACGCGGGCGCAGTGGCGGGCGAGGGGTCACTGGGCGAGGTCATGGCGAAGTCCCTTCCGGTGCTGGCGCACCGCGCGCTTGGCGATCGACCAGCGGTGCGTCTCGCTTGAGCCGTCGTAGATGCGGAACGGGCGCACCTCGCGCCAGTACCGCGAGAGCAGGAGCTCGTCGGAGACGCCCTGGCCGCCCGAGAGCTGCACGCTGCGGTCGACGATGCGGCCGACGGCCTCGGCGACGAACGTCTTCGCGACCGACGAGGCCGAGCCGGGGTCGGGCGCGCCGGCGTCGATGCCGGTCGGCGTGCCGGCCTCCGCAGCGTCGAGCACGCGGGCCGTCTCGCGGATGAGCGCGCGCGACGCGGCGAGGTCGATCTCGTTGTCGGCGAGGTGCTGCTGCGCGAGCCCGAGGTCGCCGATCGCGGAGCCGAACGCGCGGCGCTCGGCGACGTGCGCGAGCGCGAGGTCGTGGGCGCGCCCGGCGAGGCCGAGCCAGCGCATGCAGTGCGTGAGGCGGGCCGGGGCGAGGCGCACCTGCGCGGCCTCGAAGCCGTGGTCGACCTCGCCGAGCACGGCGTCGTCGGGCACGAGGCATCCGTCGAAGCGTACGAGGCTGTGGCCCGCGTAGAGGCCGGCGTCGAGGGTGTGCACGTCGCGCACGATCTCGATGCCGGGGCTCGCGCCGTCGACGAGGAACATCGTCGCACCGCCCGCGTCGCCCGGTTCGCCCGAGGTGCGCGCGAGCACGATCACGAGGCCCGCCTCTCGTGCGCCCGTGATGAACCACTTGTCGCCCGTGATGCGCCAGCCGCCGTCGACCCGCTCCGCGCGGGTCGTGAGCGCGCGCGGGTCGCTGCCCGCGCCGGGCGGCGGCTCGGTCATCGCGAAGGCCGAATGGATGTCTCCCGTCGCGAGCGGACGGAGCCACCGTTCGCGCTGCTCAGCGGAGGCCGCCTCGAGCAGGAGGTGCATGTTGCCCTCGTCGGGGGCGGCGATGTTGAGCGCGACGGCCCCGAACAGGGAGTACCCGGCGGCCTCGAAGACCGACGCCCGCCCGAGGTGGGTGAGGCCGTGGCCGCCCCAGGCGATCGGCAGGTGCGGGGCCAGCAGGCCCGCGTCGCGAGCGGCGTCCTGCAGGGCGAGGCGGAGCGCGCGCTCGCCGTCGTCGACGCGCCCGCCCGCGAGATCGTGCGCTGCGAGATCGGGCCGGTGCAGCACCCCGAGGTGCGCCTCCTCGATCGGGATGACGACCTCGCGCACGAAGTCGCGCACGCGGCCGACGAGTTCGGGGGTCGTGGTGGCGTCGTCGCCCATGCGCATCCTCGCGTCGTTCGGGTCGGACGCCGCGCCGCGGCATCCGCTCTGCTGGGTGATCGTCGAACGGATTCTTCATCGGGATTCGAAAACCGATCGCTTCGATTCTCCGAGTCCGCAGGGCGGCTGGCAAGAGGATGCCGAACATTTTCTAATCTGATGTAGAAAATGTGGACGAGCCGACCTAGACTCGTCGCAAGCCGGGGCACGCCCCCGATGGATCAAGGGAGATCGAGCACATGTCCCAGACATCACTCGCGACGGTGGACCGCGTCCGCACCGTCTACGAGGAGGAGCACGAGGCGTTCCGCGAACTCGTGCGCGACTTCGTCGAGCGCCATGCGCGGCCGAACGCCGACCGGTGGGACGCGGAGGGCAAGGTCGACCGCGAGCTCTTCGTCAAGGCCGCCGAGGCCGGCATCCTCGGCTTCACCGTGCCCGAGGAGTTCGGCGGCGGCGGCACCGACGACTTCCGCTTCAACGCCGTCATGGGCGAGGAGCTCGCCCGCAATCCGGTCTCGAACGGAATGGCCGGCATCGCGCTCTCGAACGACATCGTGATCCCGTACTTCCTCGAGCTCACGAACGACGAGCAGAAGCAGCGCTGGCTGCCCGGCATCGCCGCGGGCGAGCTCATCACCGCGGTCGCGATGACCGAGCCGGGCACGGGCAGCGACCTCGCCGGCATCCGCACGACCGCGGTGCGCGACGGCGACCACTACGTCGTGAACGGCTCGAAGATCTTCATCTCGAACGGGCAGAACGCCGACCTCGTCGTCACCGCGGTGCGCACGAGCGACGACCGCCACAAGGGCCTCAGCCTCATCGTCGTGCCGACCGACCTGCCGGGCTTCAGCCGCGGCCGCAACCTCGAGAAGATCGGCCTGCACGCGCAGGACACCTCCGAGCTCGTGTTCGAGAACGTGCGCGTGCCCGCCGAGAACCTGCTCGGCGCCGAGGGCCAGGGCTTCCTCGGCCTCATGCGCAACCTCCCGCAGGAGCGCCTCTCGATCGCGGCCGCCGCGGTCGCCGCGAGCGAGGGCGTCATCGACCGCACCATGACCTACGTCAAGGAGCGTCAGGCGTTCGGCAAGCCGGTCGCCTCGTTCCAGAACACCCGCTTCGAGCTCGCCGAGATGTTCACGGCGACGCAGGTGAGCCGCGCCTACATCGACCAGTGCATCGTGCGCCACACCGCGGGCGAGCTGAGCGCAGAGGATGCCGCGGCCGCCAAGTTCTGGACCACCGAGCAGCACGTGCAGATCGTGAACCGCTGCCTGCAGCTGCACGGCGGCTACGGCTACATGCGCGAGTACCGCATCGCGCGCGACTACGAGGACGCGCGCATCACGACCATCTACGGCGGCACGACCGAGATCATGAAGGAGATCGTCGGTCGGAGCCTGGGACTCTGAGGAAGGCCGGAATGACCGAGGCATACATCTACGACGCCGTGCGCACCCCGCGCGGCAGGAACCGCGGCGGATCGCTGCACGGCACCAAGCCGGTCGACCTCGTCGTCGGGCTGATCGACGCGCTCACGGAGCGCAACCCGACGCTCGACCCGGCCGCGATCGACGACATCGTGCTCGGCGTCGTCTCGCCGGTCGGCGAGCAGGGCGGCGACATCGCCCGCACGGCCGCGCTCGTCGCGGGCCTGCCCGAAACGGTCGCGGGCGTGCAGCTCAACCGCTTCTGCGCGTCGGGCCTCGAGGCCGTGAACACCGCGGCGCAGAAGGTCGCGTCGGGGTTCGAAGACCTGGTGCTCGCGGGCGGCGTCGAGTCGATGTCGCGCGTGCCCATCGGCTCCGACGGCGGCGCGTACGTGCAGGACCCGACCACGAACTACGACCTGTACTTCGTGCCGCAGGGCATCGGCGCCGACCTCATCGCGACGCTCGAGGGGTTCACCCGAGCGGATGTCGACGCGTACGCGGCCGAGTCGCAGCGTCGGGCCGACCAGGCGTGGAGCAACGGCTGGTTCGACCGGTCGATCGTGCCGGTGCGCGACCAGAACGGCGTCACGCTGCTCGCGACCGACGAGCACCGCCGCGCCGGTACGACCACCGCGACGCTCGCCGAACTGCCGGCCGCGTTCGCCCGACCAGGAGAGGCCGCCGGCTTCGACGCCGTCGCGCTGCAGAAGTACCACGCGGTCGAGCGCGTCGACCACGTGCACACGGCCGGCAACTCGTCGGGCATCGTCGACGGTGCCGCCCTCATGGTCATCGGGTCGAAGGAGATCGGCGAGCGCTACGGCCTCACCCCGCGCGCCCGCATCGTCGCGACGGCCGTCACCGGTTCCGAGCCGACGATCATGCTCACCGGCCCCACCCCGGCCACGCAGAAGGTGCTCGCCAAGGCGGGCCTCACCGTCGACGACATCGACCTCTTCGAGCTCAACGAGGCCTTCGCCGCCGTCGTCATGCGGTGGATGGGCGACCTCGACATCCCGCACGACAAGGTCAACGTCAACGGCGGCGCGATCGCACTCGGCCACCCGCTCGGGGCGACGGGCGCCATGATCCTCGGAACGCTGCTCGACGAGCTCGAGCGCCGCGACCTCAAGCGCGGACTCGCGACGCTCTGCGTCGGGGCCGGCATGGGCATCGCGACCGTCATCGAGCGCGTCTGAGCGCGCCGACCGACCGATCCGCCATCCAGATCCTCCCGACCCGCCCGACTCGAACTCCGCACGAACAGGAGCACACGACATGAGCAGCACCATCGAAGCGGTCCTCGCGACCGACACCTACGCGTGGCAGCGCGACGCCGACGGCATCGTCACGATCACCATCGACGACCCCGCCGCGAGCGTGAACACCATGAACGCGCACTTCACGAGCGCGTTGCGCGCCACCGTCGACCGGCTCGAGGCCGAGCGCGACGACCTCACGGGCGTCATCCTCGCCTCCGCGAAGCGCAGCTGGTTCGCCGGCGGCGACCTCAACCTGCTGCGCGCGGCCGACCCGTCGCGCGCGGCAGAGGAGACGGCGCACATCGACGCCGTGAAGCACGACCTGCGACGCCTCGAACTGCTCGGCAAGCCGGTCGTCGCCGCCCTCAACGGCACGGCGCTCGGCGGCGGCCTCGAGGTCGCGCTCGCCGCGCACCACCGTGTCGCGGCCGACGTGAAGGGCGCCCAGTTCGGCGTGCCGGAGGTCACCCTCGGCCTGCTGCCGGGCGGTGGCGGCATCACCCGGCTCGTGCGCATGCTCGGCCTGCAGCGCGCGCTCAGCGAGGTCATCCTGCCGGGCACGAAGTTCTCGGCCCGGGACGCACTCGCGATCGGCATCGTCGACGAGGTCGTCGCATCCACCGACGAGCTCGTGCCCGCGGCGAGGGCCTGGATCGCGGCGAACCCGGCACCGATGAAGCCGTGGGACGAGCAGGGCTTCAAGCTCCCAGGCGGCGCGCCGACCTCACCAGGCGTCGCGTCGATGCTGCCCGCGATGCCCGCCCTCCTGCGCAAGCAGCTCAAGGGCGCCCCGCTGCCCGCGCCGCGTGCGGCGATGGCCGCGGCCGTCGAAGGCGCGTACGTCGACTTCGACACCGCCTCGAAGGTCGAGACACGCTACCTCGTGTCCCTCACGCACACCCAGGTCGCGAAGAACATGATCAAGGCGTTCTTCTTCGACCTCCAGCACATCAACTCGGGCGGCAGCCGCCCGGTGGGTTTCCCGAAGTACACGGCCCGCAAGGTCGGCGTGATCGGCGCCGGCATGATGGGTGCGGCCATCGCGTACGTGTCGGCCAAGGCCGGCATCGAGGTCGTGCTGAAGGATGTCTCTACCGCCGCGGCCGAACAAGGCAAGGACTACTCGCGCAGCCTCGAGGAGCGCGCACTCGCGCGGGGCAAGACGACCCCCGAGCGGAGCGCCGAGCTGCTGGCCCGCATCACCCCGACGGGCGACCCGGCCGACTTCGCGGGCGTCGACTTCGTGATCGAGGCCGTGTTCGAGTCGGTGCCCGTGAAGCAGGGCGTGTTCCACGAGATCCAGCACGTCGTCGAGCCCGACGCCGTGCTCGGCTCGAACACGTCGACGCTGCCGATCACGCTCCTCGCCGAGGGCGTCGAGCGCACCCCCGACTTCATCGGCATCCACTTCTTCTCGCCCGTCGACAAGATGCCGCTGGTCGAGATCGTGCGCGGCGAGCGCACGAGCGACGAGGTGCTCGCGAAGACCTTCGACTTCGTGCAGCAGATCCGCAAGACGCCGATCGTCGTGAACGACGCCCGCGGGTTCTTCACGTCGCGCGTCATCGGCGAGTTCATCGCCGAGGCGGTCGCCGCCGTCGGCGAGGGAGTCGAGCCCGCGTCGATCGAGCAGGCCGCGCTCCAGGCGGGCTATCCGGCCGGCGCGCTGCAGCTGCTCGACGAGCTGACCCTGTCGCTCACGCAGAAGATCCGCCGGGAGACTCGGGCGGCCGTCGAGGCCGAGGGCGGCGGCTGGACGGAGCATCCGTCGCACGCGGTGGTCGACTGGATGGTCGACGAGCAGGGCCGCACGGGCCGAAAGGGCGGTCGCGGGTTCTACGACTACGACGAGAACGGCAAGCGGATCGGCCTCTGGCCGGGGCTCCGCGAACGGTTCGGGTCGGGCCGCACCGAACTGCCGCTCATCGACCTGCAGGAACGCATGCTCTTCGCCGAGTCGATCGACACCATCAGGTGCCTCGACGCGGGCGTGCTGACGAGCGTCGCCGACGCGAACATCGGGTCGATCTACGGCATCGGGTTCCCGGCCTGGACGGGCGGTGTGCTGCAGTACGTCAACCAGTACGAGGGCGGCCTGCAGGGCTTCGTCGACCGTGCCCGCGAACTCGCGGCGACCTACGGCGACCGGTTCCTGCCGCCGGCGTCGCTCGTCGCGCGGGCCGAGACCGGCGAGATCTACGAGTAAGGGGCGGCACATGCTCAGCACGCGTTTCACCGAGGCCGTCGGCATCGAGCACCCCGTGGTGCAGGGCGGCATGATGTGGGTCGGCCGCGCCGAACTCGCCGCGGCCGTCTCCGAGGCCGGCGGGCTCGGCATCATCACGGCGCTCACGCAGCCCACCCCCGCCGACCTCGTGAAGGAGATCGAGCGTGCCCGCACGCTCACCGACAAGCCGGTCGGCGTGAACCTCACGATCCTGCCGTCGATCAACCCGCCGCCCTACGACGAGTACCGTCGGGCGATCATCGACTCGGGCGTGACGATCGTCGAGACCGCGGGTTCGAACCCAGAGCCGCACGTCGAGGCGTTCGCGCCGCACGGCATCAAGGTCATCCACAAGTGCACGAGCGTGCGCCACGCCCTGAAGGCCGAGCGCATCGGGGTCACCGCCGTCTCGATCGACGGATTCGAGTGCGCGGGCCACCCGGGCGAAGACGACGTGCCCGGCCTGGTGCTCATCCCAGCGGCGGCCGACGCACTCACGATCCCGTTCATCGCCTCGGGCGGCATCGCCGACGGTCGAGGCCTCGCCGCCGCGCTCATGCTCGGCGCCGACGGCGTCAACATGGGGTCGCGGTTCATGTGCACGGTCGAGTCGCCGATCTCGCAGGTCGTGAAGGAGCGGATCGTCGAGGCGACCGAGCTCGACACGAACCTCATCTTCCGGAGCCTGCGCAACACGGCCCGCGTCGCGAAAAACGCCGTCAGCGACGAGGTCGTCGAGATCCTCGCCAATGGCGGAGAGTTCCCCGACGTGCAGCCGCTCGTGGCGGGTGCACGGGGCCGCAAGGTGTTCGAGGACGGCGACCTCGACGCGGGCATCTGGACCGTCGGGCTCGTGCAGGGCCTCATCCGCGACATCCCGACCGCAGGCGACGTCGTTCGGCGCACCGTCGCCGATGCCGAGGAGGTGCTGCGCAGCCGGATGGCGCTCTTCGCCCCGCAGGCCGTCGGCGCGTAGCCGTACCGAGGCGGGCGCGGACCCCGGTGTCCGCGCCGTCCTTCGGCGTGCGACCGGCCGTCAGCGCCCGGCGGGCGTCATGCCGTAGCGCACCATGTCCTGCGTCGACGAGACGAGGTCTTCGAGGGTGCGGTGCCGCGGGTTCCACCACTCCGCAGCCCAGTTCATGGCCCCGAGCAGCAGCAGCCGCGAGATCGAGATGTCGAGGTCGGGGCGCAGCTGCCCGGCGTCCATCGCGGCGGCGAACAGGTCGCGCCAGAGCTTGGCGTAGGCGGCCTCCTCGGCGGCGGCCTTCGCACGGAGCCCCTCCGGCACCTGGTTCGCGTTGCGGATCGACGCGGTCGTGTAGTCGGAGATGAGCAGTTCGTAGCGCAGGTGCGCCTCGACGGCCGTGAGGATGCGGTCGAGCGGCGACGTCTCGGCGGGCAGGGCTGCGAGCTCGTCGACGACGTGCGCGTGCACCCGCGCCGCACCGACCCACATGACCTCCTCGATGAGCTCGTCGCGCGACCCGAAGTGGTAGTAGATCGTGGGCGCCTGCAGGTTGGCGTGCGTCGCGACGTCGACGAGGCGGGTGCCCGCGTAGCCTTTGCGGCTCAGCACATGCGCGGCCGCGTCGAGGATGCGCTCCCGGGTGCGGGCCGACTTGCTCGTCGACGTTCCCGCTGCCGCGGCCGTGCCGGCCGTCGCGGCCGTTCCCGCCGTCGTCGGGGCGTTCGGCGCTGCGCCGTCGTCGATCTCCATGGTTTCGAATTCTAGTTAGATTCCGCTTCCCGATGGGGAGGACTTCCGACTCGCCGGTGCGGTGGGCGCGATGCGCGCGTAGGGTGAACGGACGGGCCGACGACGCCGGGCTCCCGCAGCCGGCGCGCACGGCCGGGCGGGCAGCCCTGAACCACCGCCCGCGGGGAGCGATCGACCGATGACCTGGGACGACGATTTCGACGCCGACGAGCTCGGCGGGCGTCGCCACGCCGACGGGCGTGCCGCGGGCACGCGGGTGCACGGCTGGCGGCTGGTCGGTCGCATCGGCGCCTACGCGGGCACCGTGCTCGGCGTCGTCGCGCTCGTGGTCGGCACGGTCGTCGCGGTCAACGTCATCGGGCAGGCCGCCAATCCCGGAGGGTTCGCGGCACCCTCGGCAGACGGCCCCCACGTGGCGCTGCCGCCCGTCGCCGCACCGCCCGACGGCACGGCATCCGACGAGCCGATCGACGACGGTTCGGTCGACGAGGGCGACCAGGGCGACGGTGAGGTCGCCGACGATCCGACCGACCTGTCGAGCTTCACGCCCGCGTCGATGCCGATGGTCGACGACGCGTGGCTCGTCGACGTCGCCGCCGCGACCGGCATCCCCGAGCGCGCGCTCTTCGCGTACGCGCTCGCGCACGTCATCGCGTCGGCCGAGCAGCCCGACTGCGGCGTCGACTGGGCCACGATCGCGGCCATCGGCTCGATCGAGTCGGGCCACGGCAGCCACGGCGACACGACGCTCGACGAGTCGGGCCACGCGCAACCGCCGATCATCGGTCGCGCGCTCGACGGCAACGGGGTCGCGAAGATCGGCGACACCGACGGGGGAGCCCTCGACGGCGACACCACCTGGGATCGAGCCGTCGGACCGATGCAGTTCATCCCGTCGACCTGGGCGAAGTGGGGCGCAGACGGCGACGGCGACGGCTCAGCCGACCCGAATCAGATCGACGACGCGGCACTGGCCACGGCGAACTACCTCTGCGCATCGGGTCCGATGACGAGCGCCGAGGGCTGGCGTGCGGCCGTGTACTCGTACAACCACGACAACGACTACGTCGACAAGGTCGCGAAGGCCGCCCAGAAGTACGCCGACGCTGCCGTGTAGAGCGAGCGGATGCCGCGCGCATCCGCTCTGCCGGATACCATCGCCCGACAGCGGCACCCGGCCGCCCAGACCGACCCCGCGCGGCGTCGCCCGGTGCGACCGCCGACCCGACGGCCCACGCCGGCAAGGAGAACCCCACCCATGAAGCTCGACGGCAACGTCTTCGTCGTCACCGGAGCCGGCAACGGCATCGCCCGCGAAGTCACCCTCCAGCTGCTCGCCCGCGGCGCATCGGTCGCCGGTGTCGACCTCAGCGAGCGCGGACTCGACGAGACCGCGCGCCTCGCCGACGCGGGCGACCGGTTCTCGCAGCACGTCGTCGACATCACCGACCGCGAGGCCGTCGGGGCGCTCCCGGCCGCGGTCGAGCTGGCGCACGGCAGGGTCGACGGCATCCTCAACATCGCGGGCGTGATCCAGAAGTTCGTGAAGGTGGCCGACCTGCCGTTCTCCGAGATCGACAAGGTCATGAACGTCAACTTCGGCGGCGTCATGAACATGTGCAAGGCGTTCCTGCCCGTGCTGCTGCAGCGGCCCGAGGCCGCGATCCTGAACGTCGCGAGCATGGGTGCGTACGCGCCCGTTCCCGGCCAGGCGGTCTACGGCGCCTCGAAGGCCGCCGTGAAGCTCGTGACCGAGGCGCTCTACGCCGAGCTCCTCGACACGAACGTGCAGGTGAGCGTCGTGTTCCCCGGTGCGATCGGCACCGACATCGCCGCGAACTCGGGGGTCGACCTGGCCGGCGGCCAGTCGAAGGAGGAGGCCGCGGCCTCCTCCTACAGGACGACCGAGCCCGCCGTCGCCGGCAGGGTCGTCGTCGACGCGCTCGCCAAGGGGCGGTTCCGCGCCACGATCGGCTCGGATGCCGCCGCCATGGACCGCATCTCGCGCATCAACCCCAAGTACGCGACCGAGCTCATCGCCAAGCAGATGGGCGGCCTGCTCGGCTGACGCCGGGCAGCACCGCCCTCGGTGCGACGCAGCGACGGGGTGGCGGCGCGAATAGCGCCGCCCCCCCCCCCCCTCCAACAGCCGTCGTGCTGCGTCAGCACGAGTGGGCGGGCAGCGCCGCTACGACGGATCGCGTCACCTCCTCGCCGTCGACCGTCGCCGTCAGTTCGACGGTCGCCTCACCGGCGGCGACGGAGGTCGCACGGGTCGTGAAGCCGTGGAACGCGTTCTTCCCGGGGGCGACCGCGGCGAACGCCTTGGTGCCGTACGGCGTGCCGATGACTGCATCCATCGCCACCTCGTCGTCGTTCCTGACGGTGACGGTGGCCACGACCTTGCCCGCCACGCACCGTGCGGCGGCCGTCGCGGTCGCCTCGAGCGTCGGTGCCGCCGGCGGGAACGCGAGCTCCTGCCAGCGCCCGACCTCCTGCGCGGTGAGCGCGCGACCGAAGATCGCGAGCCGGTCGACGCCACCCGACTGGCGTTCGCCGCCGTCGCGGTTCGCGCCGATGTGGAGGGTGCGCGACGTGCACGCGTTCGCCGCCTGGTACCCGCCGATCGTGGCCGTGGCCGCCTGGGTCCCGTCGACGTAGACCGTGATGAGGCCTGCCGTCGTGAACGTCACGGCGAGCGAGAACCAGCGTCCGGTCGGCACCACGGCCGTGGTCGTCGTGCCGACGCCCGCCGTGATGATCCGGACGTTGTTCGACGGCGTCAGGTCGATCAGGATCCCGTCGGAATCGCTGTTCGCGGCGCGATGGTCGAACAGTCGTCGGTGACCCGACTGCCCGGCATCGATCTTGAACTCGGCCGCGAACGTCGACTCCTCGAGGTAGCCGAGCGCGAACGGGTCGACGCTCGTGACGTAGCCGGCGCTGCCGAGCCGCTGCGCGGCCCCGGTCGGCCCCTCGGCGATGACGGGCAGCGAGCCCTGCACGCGCCAGTCGCGCCCGAACGGCGAGCTGTCGCCCTCGACATCGCCGCCGAGGTTCCAGGCGACGAGCGTGCTCTCGGGGTCGGGCACCGGGCACGGCGTCGGCGGCTTCACCGCCACGATCGTGGTGGTCGAGACCGTCGAGCCGTCGCGTTCGAGTGTGGCTGTGATGGGCGACTGCCGTGCTGCGTTGCCCGCGCCGACCGTGACCGTGACGGTGCGCTCCGCCGACGCTCCGGGGGCGATCGGGTCGAACGCCACCGTCGCCGGCATCGCCGACCAGGCGGGGAGCCCCGGGGCCGTGTCGGCGGGCACGCCGACCGACACGCTCGCGCCGGTGACGGGCTCCGATCCGATCGCGTCGACGCGGACCACGACCGGGATCTCGTCGCCGCTCACGGCCGTGGCCGGGGCGCTGATCGCGAGGGCGACCTCGGCCGTGATCGTGTAGACCTCGCCCGCCTCGCCGTCGAAGGTGGCGACGCCGTCGTCGAGCGTCGGCTCGACGGTGGTGCCGTCCGAGTCCTTCAGGGCGAAGAACCCGGGCTTCAGGATCTGGTTCGCGATCCGCAGTTCGCCGTCCGTGGCCGGGGCGATCGTGATCTCGCGCACGGATCCGTCCTCCCAGGTCGCGCCGACCTCGACGTCGCCGCGGGCCTTGAGCCCGGAGTACGAGCCGTCGGGCCAGGCCGACGGCAGCGCCGGCAGCACGTCGATGCGCCCGGCCTGGCTCTGCAGCAGCATCTCGGCGACCCCCGAGGTGGCGCCGAAGTTGCCGTCGATCTGGAAGGGCGGGTGGTCGTCCCACAGATTGTCGAGCGTCGACCCCTTGAGCTGCTCGCCGAGCAGCTTGTGGGCGCGGTCGCCGTCGAGCAGTCGCGCCCAGAAGTTGATCTTCCAGGCCTTCGACCAGCCGGTGCCGCCGTCGCCGCGACCCTCGAGCGAGGTGCGCGCCGCCTCGGCGAGCTCGGGCGTCTCGGCGGGCGAGACCGCCGAACCGGGGAAGAGCGCGTACAGGTGCGAGACGTGCCGGTGCTGGTTGCCGGGGTTGTCGAGCGCCTGCTCGACCTTCCACTCCTTGAGCTGACCCCACGAGCCGACCGCGAGGCCGGGGTAGACGTGGTCGAGCTTGTCGCCGAGCTGCGCGAGGTAGGCGTCGTCGTCCTCGCCGACGAGGTCGGCGGCGGCCGCGGTCGAGGTGAGCACCTCGGTCACGATCTGCTGCGAGATCGACGCGCCGACGGTGAAGTCGCCCTGCTCGGGGGAGTAGCTCGGCGTGACGACGTAACTGCCGTCGGCGTCCTCGACGAGGAAGTCGATCCAGAACTCGGAGACCGACTTCAGCATCGGATAGGCGCGTTCGCGGAGGAACTCCTCGTCCTGGGTGAACAGGTAGTGCTGCCAGAAGTGCTGCGCCAGCCACGCGGCGGCATCGGGCTGCCAGAACGAGTAGGCGTAGTTGTGCAGGCCGGTGAACCCGTAGGGGTTCGTCTCGTTGCCGACGACCCAGCCGTCGGCGCCGTACATATCGGTCGCCGTCACGGTGCCGGCCGGCACCATCGACTCGACGTAGTCGAAGAACGGGTCGGTCGTCTCGGTGAGGTTCGTCGTCTCCGCCGGCCAGTAGTTCATCTGGAGGTTGATGTTGACGTGGTAGTCGGCATCCCACGGCGGATTGTTGACCCGGTTCCAGACGCCCTGGAGGTTGGCGGGCAGCGAGCCGGCCCGCGACGACGATATGAGCAGGTAGCGGCCGTACTGGAAGTACAGCGACTCCAGCGCGCGGGCGCTCTCGGCGTCGATCGTGCCGCGGTAGGCCGCGAGCAGCTCGTCGGTCGGGATGTCGGGCAGCCGGGCACCGCCGAGGTCGAGCCCGACCCGGTCGAAGAGCGAGCGGTAGTCGTCCTGATGCCGTTCGAGCAGTTCGTCGAACCAGCGGTCGGATGCCGCGTCGACCGCGGTCGTGACCGGAACGTGCGGGTTCACGCCGCTGCGGTAGTCGTCGGCGTAGTCCATCGCGAAGTCGGTCGCGGCCCCGAGCACGAGGGTCGCCTCGTTCGCACCGGTGACCGTGATCGTGCCGTTCCCGTTGTTCGCGACGGTGCCGCCGTCGTGGTCGACGGCGAGCTGCGACTCGAAGCGGAGACCGTTGTTCGAGAGCGTGCCGGAGGTGGTGAGCCGGCCATCCTGCGCGACCTGCGAGACGGTGCTGCGGCCGCCGGGCAGGGTCACCCGGGCCGTGAACCCGATGCGTCCGGGCTGGTCGGCGGCGAGCCGCACCACGACGACGTCGTCGGCCGCCGAGGCGAAGTACTCCCGGGTGTAGTCGACGCCGTCGGCCGTGAAGCTCGTGGTGACCAGTGATTCGCCGATGTCGAGCTGCCGTCGGTAGTCGGTCGCGGTGCCGATGCCCGCCATGGCGAGGTCGAGGTCGCCGAAGGCCTGGTACGACCCGAAGTTCTTCTTGGGCTGCCCGAGCAGGTCGGCGATCGCGGTCGGAGCGACGCCGCCCGTGGGGGAGGCGGCGATCAGGTCTCGCGCCTGCTGGATCGTCTGCGGCCCTCGGGCATCGGTCCAGTTGCCGTAGTCGTACCCGCCCTGGGCGCCGGGGCCGCCCGACCACAGCGACTTCTCGTTGAACTGGATGCGCTCATCGGAGACGCCGCCGTACACGACGGCCCCGAGGGTGCCGTTGCCGATGGGCAGGGCCCGCTGCTCCCAATTGCGCTGCTGGTCGCCCGTGGTCGAGAGCGGCTCGTCGAACCACACGACGTCGGGTGCGCCGGCGATGCGCTCGGGCTGCGCCGGCTCGGCTGCGGTCGCCGGCAGCGCTGCGCCGACGGAGAGGGGGATGGCCAGCAGGGCTGCCAGCCCCGCTGCGGTCGCGCTGCGCATCGTGCGCGGCGTGTTCGGTCGTCTGGCGCTGCCGCGCGATCGAGCGCGGGGAGTTTCGTGGTCTTCGGTCATCATCGGCCTCCGGACATCGTCGTCAGGCAGGAGGCTTCGGCCCCCGCCGACACCCTGTGTACCGACGAGACATCCGATGTGTCAAGGACACTTGGCGCCCGAAGAGGGCACTTTCTCGACAATTTGGGGATTTCTTCAACAAATTCCTGCGTGTCGTCGCGCTCCGCCACAGGAGACGGCGAAGGCCATCGGATGATTCGAGCCGGAACTCGCGGCTCCGGGAGTTTTCGAGTGCGATCACGAAACTTCCGTGGCGCTGTGGCGGATATCGCGACTCCTGCGTCACCTGTTGACGCGCGATATAGATCCGATGTTTACTGGGCCGCGGAGGCCAGCATGGGTGCAGCATTCTCTTATCTCACGAGTGAGATCCGATTCGCTTGCCCATCCCGGCTCGACGGCGCAGGAGCCGCGGGCCGAGATGCCGATTGCGCTGCCGCCGCCTACCTGACGATCAGCGACGACGCCTCCGACGGCGCCGAGGGGCACGGCTTCGTGTTCTCGGTGCGCGGCAGCGGCGACATGCAGGTCGCCGCGATCGAGGCGACGATGGCGATCATCGAGGAGTGCGATCTCGATGCGCTCCTCGGCGACATGGGCCGCACCTGGCGCACGCTCGTCGACCACACCCAGCGGGGCTGGCTCGAGCCCGACGGCGGCGTCGCGCATCGCGCGGCCGGTGCCGTCATCAATGCGCTGTGGGACCTCAAGGCCAAGCGGGCCGGGCTTCCGCTGTGGCGGCTGCTCGCCGGCATGGGGTCCGAGGAGCTCGTCGGGCTGATCGACTTCCGCTACCTGTCCGACGCCCTGTCGCCCGGCGAGGCCATGGCGATCCTCGACGGAGCGCGACCCCGGCGCGCGGAGCGGGAGCGTCGGCTGCTCGCCGAGGGATACCCCGCCGCCGCGGCGTCGCCCGGCGAGCTCTGGTACTCCGACGAACTGCTCGCGCGGCTCTGCCGCGAGGCCATGGCGTCGGGGTTCACGCAGATCAAGCTCAAGGTCGGGGAGAACCTCGCCGACGACCTGCGCCGGCTCGCGATCGCACGCGAGGTCTGCGGTCCGGATGTCGCGATCGCCGTCGACGCCGACCGGCGGTGGGGCGTCGAGGAGGCCGTCCGGTGGATCTCGGCACTGAGCGAGTTCGACCTGCACTGGGTGGAGGATCCGACGAGCCCGGCGGACATCCTCGGGCACGCCGCGATCGCGCACGCCATCACCCCGGTGCCGATCGCGACGGGCGAGCACGCGCTCAGCCCCGTCATGGTGAAGCAGTTGCTGCAGCTGAACGCCATCGGCTACCTCCAGATCGACGCGACCGCGGTCAACGAGAACATCGCGAGCCTGCTCCTCGCTGCGGGCACCGGGGTGCCGGTGTGCCCGCGCGCCGGAGGTGCGGGGCTCTCCGAGGTCGTGCAGCACCTCGCCATGTTCGACTACGTCGCCGTCAGCGGTTCGAGCGAGGGCCGCGCGATCGAGTACGTCGACCGGTACCACGAGCACTTCGTGACGCCGGCGGTGGTGCGCGGCGGACGCTACCTGGCGCCGCTCGTCGCCGGATCGGGGGCCGAGATGCTCTCGACGAGCCTCGGCGACCACATGTGGCCGATGCTCGCCGCGCTCGACGGCGTCGCCTGAGGCCCCGGATTCCGCGGACCGCCCGCTCGGCCGCGCCGCCGGGCCGCGACCTTCGGCGGTGCGACGGGAGGGGCCGTCGTGTGCCTCGAGGCCTGATCCCGCGGGGGACTCGCTCGTTCCGCCGCCCCCTCCGGTGGTCGCCGGGCAGAATTGTTGTGAATCAGGATGATTCGTCGGGCGCCGCATATTCGGGCGCGTCACGCTTGGAAGATCGGCACGATTCCGGCCATCCGTTAATTCTGCTTGACAAACAACAAAAAGGCTCCATAGCATCGCCCCGAGCGCTGTCACCGTCGACCGAGGTCTGGTCGACGCTGCGGCGCGACCGACCGACGACCTCAGGAGCGCATCGTGCAGAGATCAGTCCCCATCCCACGAACACGTCGCCGAACAGCGGCGCTCGCGACCGCGCTCGCGGTCGTCGCCGGCCTCGCGTCGCCGGCACTGTTCAGCCCGCCGCCGGCCGCCCAGGCCGCCGAGCTCGAGGCGACCGCGGACTTCCGCGTGCTCGTCTTCTCGGAGACGGCCGGGTTCCGGCACGGGTCCATCACGCCGGCGAACACCCTCATCGAGGACCTCGCCGAGGAGAACGGCTTCGAGGCGGTCTTCACCGAGGACTCGAGCGTCTTCGCCCCCGCGAACGCGACGGAGCTCGCGACGTTCGACGCCGTCGTCTTCAACTCGACGACCGGCGACGTGCTCACCGCCGATGAGCAGACGACGTTCGAGGAGTACATCCGAGGAGGCGGCGGCTACGCCGGCATCCACTCCGCGAGCGACACCGAGTACGACTGGCCCTTCTACGGCGGCCTGGTCGGCGGCTACTTCAACGGCCACCCCGCGCCCCAGCAGGCCACCGTCAAGATCGAGGACAAGGTCAACCCGTCGACCATGCACCTCGAGGGCGACACGTGGCTCCTGAGCGACGAGTGGTACAACTACCGCAACTTCACGCGCGACGACGTGCACGTGCTGCTCTCGCTCGACGAGACCAGCTACACGGGCGGCACCCAGGGCGCCGACCACCCGATCGCCTGGTGCCAGGCCGACTACGAGGGCGGACGCTCGTGGTACACGGGCCTCGGTCACATCGAGTCGAACTACGAGATCCCGGCGTTCCGCCAGCACATCCTCGGCGGAATCGAGATCGCGGCGGGCGTCGTGCCCTCTGGCTGCTCGGCGACGCAGAGCGCGAACTACGAGAAGGTCACGCTCGACGACAACACCCAGAACCCGATGGCGATGGACATCGCGCCCGACGGCAAGGTGTTCTACGCCGAGCGCAACGGCCGCCTGCAGCAGATCGACCCCGAGACGAACGCGACCACGACCGCCATGACGCTCGCCGTCACCCAGGCGAACGAGGACGGGCTGCTCGGTGTCGTGCTCGACCCCGACTTCGCCGAGAACGGCTGGGTCTACCTGTACTACGCGCCGAACAACGTCGGCGGCGACGGGCCCCACAACCGGCTCTCGCGCTTCACGTACGACTTCGGCACGAAGACGGCGTCGCTCGCCTCCGAGAAGGTCCTCATGAAGGTGACGACCCAGCGCAACACCTGCTGCCACGCGGGCGGCGACATGCTCTTCGACAACGACGGCAACCTCGTGCTCGCGACCGGCGACAACACCAACCCGTTCGAGTCCGACGGCTACGCGCCCATCGACGAGCGCACCGGCCGTTCGGACTTCGACGCGCAGAAGTCGTCGGCGAACACGAACGACCTGCGCGGCAAGGTGCTCCGCATCACGCCCCAGGCCGACGGCACCTACACCGTTCCCGACGGCAACCTGTTCGACGAGGCCGACGACGCGAACAACAAGACGCGCCCCGAGATCTACGCCATGGGCTTCCGCAACCCGTTCCGCATCGGCCTCGACCCGCAGACGAACAAGCTGTTCGTCGCCGACTACGGCCCCGACGCCGGATCGGCGAACGCGAACCGCGGCCCAGGCGGCACCGTCGAGTGGAACATCGTCGACGAGCCGGGCAACTACGGATGGCCGCTCTGCGTGGGCATCAAGTGCTACCGGGACTGGAACTTCGCGACCTCGACCGCGGGCCCCGCGTTCGACCCGGCCGCGCCGATCAACAACAGCCCGAACAACACCGGCCTGACGACCCTGCCGCCCGTGATCCAGCCCGAGTGGTGGACCGAGAACGGCAGCGCCGCGCTCTACCCCGAGATCGGCAACAGCGGTGCGCCCATGGGCGGACCCGTGTACCGGTTCGACCCCGACCTCGAGTCCGACACCAAGTGGCCGGCCTACTGGGACGGCAAGGCGATCTTCGGCGAGTGGAACCAGGGCAAGCAGTACTCGATCCAGCTCGACGAGGAGACCGGCTCCGAGATCGTCGACATCAACCGGATCCTGCCCGGCATCTTCGACGGCGGCGGCGACTGGCACCGGTCGATGGACTTCGAGTTCGGCCCCGACGGCGCGCTCTACGTCATCGACTGGGGCTCGGACTTCGGCGGCTCGACGGCCGACTCCGGCGTCTACCGCATCGACTACGTGCAGGGCAGCCCGTCCCCGATCGCGCGGGCCTCGGCCGACGTGACGAACGGCCCCGCCGAGACGCTGACGGTCAACTTCAGCTCAGAGGGCACGCGGCATCCGCTGGCCCTCGACTACACGCTCGAGTGGAACTTCGGCGACGGCACGGCGACCTCCGACGAGGCGAACCCGACGCACACCTACGAGGGCGCCGGTCAGTACACGGCGCAGCTCACGGTGACCGACGAGCTCGGCCACACGGCGGTCGCCAACGTGCAGATCGTCGTCGGCAACGCGGTTCCCACGGTGGAGATCACCTTCCCCGAGCAGGGCGGGTTCTTCGAGTGGGGCGACCAGGTGCGCTACGAGGTGACGGTGAACGACCCGGATGCCTCGGGCCCCATCGACTGCTCGAACGTCACGGTCGTCGCGGCCCTCGGCCACGACTCGCACAACCACGACTTCGGCGAGCAGCACGGCTGCGAGGGAAGCATCCAGACGATCCGCGACGCGGGCCACGGCCTCGAGGCGAACCTGTTCTGGGTGATCAACGTGAACTACGCCGACGACGGCGGCGCCGCGGGCGTCCCGCTCACCGGCTTCGGCACGAACATCCTGAACCCCAAGTACTTCCAGGCGGAGTACTTCGACGAGACCGGCCGCATCGGCGGAACCGGTGGAGCCGATGACGGGGTGCGCACCGAGGCCACGGGCGACTCGGCCGGCGGCGGACGCAACGTCAGCCACATCGAGACGAACGACTGGTGGTCGTACGAGCCGATCAACCTGAAGGGCATCGACTCCGTGTCGATGCGCATCGCGAAGGGCTTCGCCGGCGACGGCACGATCGAGGCCCGTTGGGACTCGCCGACCGGGCCGACGCTCGGCACGGTGACCTTCCAGCCGACGAACGGCGCGAACGGGCAGCCCGCGTGGCAGACGTATCGGGACTTCCCGATGGCGCTCGACACGGCGGCGACGAACGGCGAGACGGGCACGCTGTACTTCGTGCTCACCTCGGGCGGTGCCAACGTCAACACCCTCGTCTTCGAGGGAGACGGCGTCGACACCAACGCCTCGCCCACCGGCGAGCTCACGGTCGACGTGACCAGCGGCGAGCCTCCGCTCGCGGTGGCCGCATCGGTCGAGGCGACCGACCCCGACGGCGACTCCGCACTGCTCACCTACAAGTGGGACGCGGGAACCGGCGGCGGGTTCGTCGACGGGACCTCGGAGTTCGCGTACGAGTACACCACCCCCGGCACGTACACCCTGACGGTGCGCGTGACCGACGGCGGCGGCGCGTACCGCGACTTCAAGGAGACGATCACCGTCGACTCGGCGCCGATCGGCATCTGCTACAGCGGTCGCTCCGACGGATTCGACGGCACGTCGCTCGACACGACGAACCGCTGGAACCGTTCGGTGCGCATCGACCAGTTCGCGCAGGTCGCGAACGGCGCGCTCACGATCCCGGCCTCGCTGACGGACATCCACGCCGCCGGCACGGGAACGTCGAACATCGTCCTCCAGGACATCCCCGAAGGTGCGTTCTCGATGACGGCGAAGGTGAACTTCCCGGCCCGGGTGCAGTACCAGCAGGCGGGACTCACGATCTACGGCGACGACGACAACTACCTGAAGCTCGTGCAGATGGCACGAGGGCAGACGTCCGACCCCGCGAACCGCGTGTTCCAGTTCCTGAAGGAAGACGACGCGACGCCGGTCGAGCGCAACACGGCGGCCCTCGGCGCTGACTTCCCCGACACGTACTACGTGCGGCTGGCCAGCGACGGCACCACCGTCACCGCCTCGTACTCGGCGAACGGCACCGACTTCACGACGATGCCGGACACGTTCACCCTGTCGGGCATCTCGAACCCGAAGATCGGCCTGCTCGCGCTCGGCTCGAACAGCGCACCCTCCCAGGCGTACGGCGTGGTCAACGCGACGTACGACTGGTTCCAGGTGACGCCCGACGACACCGCCACGGCCGAGACGCCGAACGACGAGTTCGACGGCGCAGCCCTGGACGCCTGCCGCTGGGAGGTCGTGAACGAGGATGCCTCCGGCTACCGCGTCGCCGACGGCCGGCTGCAGATCGACACGTCGCCGTTCGACATCTACAACAGCGACACCGGAGTGACGAACTTCGTGCTCCAGCCCCAGCCCTCCGAGGACTGGGTCGTGGAGACGAAGGTCGACGCCTCCGAGCTCGACCGTCGGTACCAGCAGGGTGGTCTGATCCTCTTCAAGGACCAGGCCAACTACGTCAAGCTCGACATCCTCGCGACGAACGAGGCCGGTCAGGCGATCGCACGCAACCTCGAGATGCGCAGCGAGATCGGCAACGCCGTGCAGAACCCGCAGCCGAACGCCCCGGCGCCGGCGAACGGGATGGTGTGGCTGCGTCTGGAGAAGGCCGGCACGACCTTCACCGGGTACTCGAGCACCGACGGCACGAACTGGACGGCGATCGCGCAGACGGTGTCGAACACCGAGCTCGCGGATGCCAAGGTCGGCCTCTACGCCCTCGGCAACTCGGCGCAGGGCCAGGTCTCCAACACGGCCTTCTTCGACTACTTCACGGTCGTCGAGGAGCCGCTCGAGGTCGGCGCGTCGATCACCCCCGAATCGCCGACCGGCGACGAGGGCTGGTACACGGGCGACGTCACGGTCGCCGTGGACGCCCAGGGCGGCAGCGGCACCGTGTACCGCGAGGTCAACCTCGACGGCGCGGGCTGGGTCGAGTACACGGCGCCCGTCGTCGTGACCGAGGACGGCGAGCACGAGCTGCAGTACCGCGCGTCGACGCCGACCTCCGGTGCGACCGAGGCGCAGTCGGTCTCGTTCAAGATCGACCGGACGGCGCCCGTGCCGACCGCGTCGATCGCGGTCGACGAGGCCGACCCCGCGTCGCGGACGCTCGAGATCGCGGCCGAGGACGCCACGAGCGGTGTCGGCTCCATCGAGTACCGCATCGGCGACGCCGAGTGGGCCGCCTTCGGCGACCCGGTCGCGCTGCCGGCCGGAGCCTCGACGGTCGAGTACCGGGCGACCGACGTGGCGGGCAACACGAGCGAGGTCGCGAGCCTCGAGGTGCCCGCGGTCGACGCCCCGCTCGACGTGACCGTCGTCGCCGGTGCCCGATGCGTCGCCGGCAAGGCGATGCTCACGCTGCAGACGACGAACAACGAGGCGGTTCCGCTGACGGTCGCGTACACGACCGCATACGGCACCAAGTCGTTCGCCGCCGTCGCTGCCGACAAGAACGCGTTCCACGCGTTCACGACCCGCCTCGCCGAACTGCCCGCCGGGACCGCCACGGTCGCGGTGACGGGAGTCGTCGACGGCGAGTCGGTCACCAGCACGATCGAGGTCGAGTACCCCGCACACCCCTGCGGCTGATCGGATGGGCGGTCCGCCGGCGACGGCGGGCCGCCCATCGCCCAACCCCCAACCTCCGGCGCGATCGCCGCCGGTGCATCAGAAGGAGAACCCCATGCGTAGGAGAGAAGTCGTCACCCGGTGCGCGCTGGTCACGGCCGGTGTGATCGTGCTCGCAGGTGTCGCCACCGCGGCATCGGCAGAGGAGCAGTACGGCGGCGAGGACATCGACGTCTCGGTCGAGATCGCCCAGATCGACGAGCCGGGCGTGCTCGCGCTCACGGTCGCGGGCGGCGCGGTCGACCTGGCCGAGTCGGGCTCCAGCCCGACGGTCCGCCAGTTCACCGGCACGCTGCCCACCGTGACCGTGACGGACACGCGCACCGCCGAGGAGATCCCCGACGAGGCGTTCTGGTACGTGCTCGGCACGGCGACCGATTTCGAGGGGTCGGCCGGGCAACCGGCGATCCCGGCATCGCTGCTCGGGTGGGCACCGGCGCTGATCGACGGCGGCGACTCGGGCCTCGTCGCGGCGGGCGACCCCGTCGAGGGCACCCTCGACTCCGGCCCGGGCCTCGTCGACGTGGAGCTGCTCGCGATGGCCGCCTCGTCGGAGGAGATCGCCGAGGAGGGCCAGTGGACGGCGACCGCCGACCTGTCGCTGCGCACGCCCGCGACGGTGGCTCCCGGGAGCTACAGCTCCACCCTGACGCTCTCGCTCTTCGAGTGATCGGCATGGGTTCGGCGATGATCGCGACGACGGCCCCTCGCCGCAGGGCGGCCGCACTGGTGGCAGCGGTCCTGGCGATGCTCTTCGCACAGCTGTTCGTGCTCGGAGTCGGGCCTGCGAGCGCCCACGGCGGGCCCTTCGAAGGGCAGATCGCCCAGGACGGCGAGGGCGGCGTGTACGTCACCTTCGCCTACACCGAGGACGGGCATCCGGTCGAGGCCCTGCTCACCGGAACGGTCGAGGGCCGCTCGGCGACCGGCGAGGTGCTCGAGCCCGTGCCGCTGGTCTCCGCGAGCCAGGGCTCGGGCATCTGGGGCGTGCCTGCGGGCACGTTCCCGGAGGGCGAGTGGGACATCACGGTCAAGGTCTCCGAGCCCGCACCGTACGAGACGAGCGCCCCGATCGAGATCGTGATGGCCGATGTCGTGGCCGAGGACTACGTGGCCCCGGCTGCGGCGGGGGCGGTGGATGCCGCGCCGGCCGCCGAGTTCGGCTCGTGGGTCGCGGTCGGCCTCGGCGCCGCCGCCGTCGCGGCCGTGCTCGTGGTCGGTGCGCTCCTGTTCCGGAGGTCGCGCGTCTCGGTGTGACCCGGCCCGCATGAGGAAGACGGGGATGTCGCGGCATCCCCGTCTTCTTCGTGCGCCGGCGGCAGTGGGCCGTCGTGCCCCGCGCCCGCGACCCGCGAGTCGCGGACCGTGGACCCGCGACCGCGCCCGTCAGCTCCGCGCCGCGGCGTCGGCCTCGACCGAACCCGGACGGCAGGCGAGCACCCCGCCGTAGACCGTGAGCGCGAGGGTCGCGATGAGCCCGAGGTACACGGGCGTCCATCCGCCGGTGAGGGTGAGCACCCATCCGACGCAGAGCGGCCCGACGCAGGCGACGCCGTAGCCGACGCCCTGCATCGATCCCGACAGGAACGTGCCGCCCTCCGGCGTGGTCGAGCGTCGGTGCACCAGCGCGAGGCAGAGCGGGAACGTGCTGACGCCGAGGCCGAGCGCGGCCGTCGCCGCCCACGCGTACGCCGTGGGATCGACGGCCAGCAGCCCGTAGCCGATCGCGAGCAGCGCGGCGCACGCGATCACCACGCCGAGCGGGTTCGCCATGCGCAGCGTGAGCCCCGGCACCACGAAGCCCGCGGCGATGCCGAAGACCGAGAAGAACGCGAGCAGCGCCGCGCCGGCCCCCTCGCCGAGCCCGGCGGCGATCGCGATGTTCGGAAGCCAGGTGACGATCGTGTAGGTGTGCAGCGCGGTCATGGAGAAGAGGATGATGAGGCCGCGCACCGTCGGCGTCGACCAGTAGCGGCGTCGGGTCGTGGCGTCGAGCCGCTGCTGCGCGGCCCGGGCGTCGGCACGCGCGGCCCCGATCGCCGGCACCCAGAGTGCGGCGGCGAGCACGAGCGGGATCGCCCAGATCGCGAGGGCCCACCGCCAGCCCAGCGGGCCGGCGACGGCGACCGACACGATCGGGGCCACCACCTGGCCGACCTGGAGCAGCACCGCGTAGACGCTGCTCAGCGTGCCGAGCCTCGCCGGGAACCAGCTCTTGATGAGCGGGATCGTCAGCACGTTGGCCATGCCGATGCCTGCGAACAGCAGCACGCTCGAGGCGAGCAGGAGGCCGGTCGAGGGCGAGAGCGAGCGCAGCACCGTGCCGAGGGTCGACACCGCCAGCGCGAGCACCATCGCCCGTTCGAGCCCGATCCTCCGCGCGATCGCGGGGGTCACGAGGCCGAACACCGCGAAGCATGCGGTGACGATGGTGCCGATGGCCCCGATCACGGGCGCGCCGAAGCCGAGGTCCTCGCCGATCCGGTCGGCGAGCGGGCTGAAGCCGGTCACCCCGGTCCTGAGGTTGAACGCGGTCAGCGCGACCGCGCCGACGAGGAGCCCGACGCGCATCGGCGAGGCGGTCTGGGCGAGTGGGGTCGAGGTCATGGTGCTCCTGTCTGGTGCCCGGGGCGTCCGGATGCCGCCGACACGGCCCGGCATCCGTCCGGCCCGTCGTCGGGCTGTCGCCTGCTGTCATCGCATCGACGCGATGACAGCAGGCTATGGGTAATATGACTGGAGTCACAACATACAGGCATCCCTTCGAGGGTCGAGGAGTGGACGATGAGGTCCTTCAGCAGGTTCGTGCGGCGCGTCGGTCTCGGCGCGATGGCGTCGCTGGTCGCGACCTTCGCCTGGCAGGCCGCGCTCCCGCAGGTCGCATCGGCCGAGGAGGAGCCCGCGGTGTCGTGGTCGGTGACCCCGGCCGACGCCTCCGGGCCCGACGGGCGTTCGTGGATCGAGCAGTCGCTCGACCCCGGGCAGACGCGCGAGGAGCACCTGGCGGTGCGCAACCTCGGCTCCTCGGAGGTCACCTTCGCGTTGTCGGCCGCCGACGGCTACCTCACCGAGACCGGCCGATTCAACATGCTGCCCGCCTCGACGCCCTCGACCTCGGCCGGGCTCTGGATCGACCTGCCCCGGAGCGTGACCGTGCCCGCGAACGGAACCGCGGTCGTGCCGTTCACCGTCGCGGTGCCCGAGCAGGCCGTGCCGGGCGACTACGCGGCCGGTGTCGCGGCGTCGATCACCTCGGTCGGCGCTGAGGACGGCGCCACGATCGGCATCGAGAGCCGCGTCGGGTTCCGAGTGCTCACGCGGGTCGTGGGGGAGTTGGCGCCCTCGCTCGCACTCGTCGACGCGGGGTCGGAGTACGACGTCTCGTGGAATCCGTTCGAGCCGGGGCGGATGACGGTCTCGTTCGCGCTCGAGAACACCGGCAACACCCGGCTCTCCGTCACCGGGCAGGTGGAGGCGGCCGGTGGCGCGGCCGGGTTCTCGCCCGACGGGGAGGCGATCGAACTGCTGCCGGGGGATCGGCGCGACGTCGCGGTCGTGCTCGACGACCTCTGGCCGCTCGTGCTCGTGCCGACCGCCGTCACCGCCTCGGTCGAGGTCGCGGACGCCGCCGGGAGCTGGAAGCCGGCGCCGGAGGCCGCGGCGTCCGCGTCGCTCATGACGCCGGCGCTGCCGCTGCCCCAGCTCGCGGTGCTGCTCGCGCTCGGGCTCATCGTCGGCGCGATGGTACTGCGCCGACGCCGAACTCGGCGCGCCGTGGAGGACCTCGTCGAGCGGGCGAGGGAGGAGGGTCGGCGCGAGGCGTCGGCGTCGCCCCCGCCGTCCGACCGGGTCGGTGTCTGAGGCGCGGCATCCGGCGTTCGGCCATGCCGCCGGCCGACGGCGGTCGACTTTTGACGCGATCTCCAACAAAATCGCGCACCAAGCCGTCACCGGACGAAATCGGACCTGCCGCGTGCGGCGGTTCGGGATACACTGGGCGCGCTCGCTGAGAGCGCTCTCAAGGCGTCGTTCCGGAAGTTGCGGGGCCGGCGCACCGGTCGTCGAGGGTTCGCCCTTTCGGCCTCGATCCCAACAATCCGAGTAGCATCGGAGTCAGTCCTCGTCCGCCCGCCATCGCGCCGCAGACGAGATCACCCATTGGAGGTGGGATGAAGGATCCGATCGGAGGCACCTCGCGTCTCGGGTCCAAGGGCAGGAACCTCGAGGATCTCCGTCGGCAGAACCTCAGCACCGTGCTCTCGCTCGTGCACGCGAACCGCTCCATGACCCGCGCGGACCTCACGCACGCGACCGGCCTCAACCGGTCGACGGTCGCCACCATCGTCACCGAGCTCGAGTCGCTCGACCTCGTCACGGTCTCGCAGCCGGTCGACACCAAGCGCGTCGGCCGCCCGAGCACGGTGATCGGACCGTCGCCGCGGCACATCGCCGTCGCGGTGCATCCCGACAAGGACGCCATCGCGATCGGGGTCGTGGCCATGGGCGGGCGCGTGCTGCGGGAGTTCAGGTTCGACGTCGAGCACGCTCCGTCGGCCGTGCAGACCGTCAACACCCTGCACGCCCTCGTACGCGGACTGGAGCTCTCCGACGGCGGAACCGTGCTCGGCATCGGCATCGCCGTGCCCGGACTGGTGGGGGCGAGCGACGGGGTGGTCCGGGTCGCCCCGCACCTCGACTGGCACGACGAGCCCCTGGTCGACATGGTCGCCGCGGCGACCGGCCTGCCGACGTGGGCAGCGAACGACGCCACGTGCGCCGTCGTCGCCGAGGGGCAGTTCGGCGAGGGCGTCGACGAGGAGAACGTGGTCTACCTGAACGGCGGCGCGGGCGGCATCGGCGGCGGGGTCATCGTCGGCGGGCAGCTGCTCTCCGGCGAGAACGGCTACAGCGGCGAGCTCGGCCACATGCTCGTCAACTCCGACGGGGCGGAATGCCACTGCGGAGCGGTCGGATGCCTCGAGACCGAGGTCAATCGCGACGACCTGCTCGGCGCGGTCGGCCTCGGCGACACCGAGGCGGGCCTGCTGGCGGAGCGGCTGCGGGAGGCCTACGGCACCGACGATGGCGTGACCGCCCTCGTCGACCGGCAGCTGGCCTACCTCGGCGTCGCGCTGCGCAACCTCGTCAACGTCTTCAACCCCGCCGTCATCGTGCTCGGCGGGTTCCTCGGTACGCTGCGGAACGCCACGGGCGGGCGGCTGCAGGAGGGCGTCGAGCGCTCGGCACTGGCCGGTCCGGCTTCGGAGGTGAGGATCGTGTCGTCGAGCCTCGAGGAGAACGTGCTGATCGGCGCGGGCGAACTCGTCTTCCGCACCGTCCTCCGCGACCCCACCTCGGCGTCGACCGGCGTCGTCCCCGCAGCAGAGCACGTCGCCGCCGGTTGACGTACGACTGACGTGCGACGGCCCGTCGCGGCTCGATCGAGCTGCGACGGGCCGGAGTGCGCAGGGCGGGCTACTCGCGCGACCCGGTCGGCTTCGAGAACCGCTGCTGCAGCAGCACGGCGATCACGATGATGATGCCCTTCGCGACGGCCTGCACCGACGACGAGAGGTTGTTCTGCACGAACACGTTGGTGAGGGTCGCGAAGATGAGCACGCCGAACACGGTGCCGGTGATCGTGCCGCGGCCGCCCACCAGCAGGGTGCCGCCGACCACGACGGCGGCGATCGCGTCGAGTTCGTAGAGCGTGCCGTGCGTCGAGGTGCCGGCGGTCGTGCGCCCGAGGATCATCACGGCCGCGATGCCCGCGCAGAGTCCGGCGATGGCGTAGAGCCACATCGTGTGGCGCCTCACGTCGATGCCGGCCAGTCGCGCGGCCTCGCGGTTGCCGCCGATGGCGACGGTGCGGCGCCCGAAGGTGGTGCGGTTCAGGATCAGCCATCCGCCGGCGGCCACGAGCGCGAAGATCCAGATCAGGATGTCGACGCCGAGGAAGTCCGCATTCATGAACTCGATGAATCCGCGGCTCTCGACCACGAGCGTGCGACGCTCGGCGAGGATCTCGGCGAGGCCGCGGGCCGCGACGAGCATCGCGAGCGTGGCCATGAACGCGACGACCTTGCCGTAGGCGATCACGACGCCGTTCACGAGACCGGCGGCGAGGCCGACCGCGAGTGCGATGCCCACCATGACGGTCCAGTGCGAGTTCTCGGCGAGGTCCTGGGCCACGGCGAGCGTGGCGGCGATCGAGGCGAGGCCCATGACCGATCCGACCGAGAGGTCGATGCCGCCCGCGGTGATGACGAGCGTCATGCCGACGCTGATGACGCCGATGATCGAGGCCTGCCGGAGGATCGTCAGCATGTTGGACACCTGGAAGAAGGTGTCGCCCGCGGTGACGGCTCCGACGACCACGATCAGCAGCAGGGCGACGACGAGTCCGGCGTTGCGACCCACCGGGCCGCCGAGCAGTCGCCGGAGGGAGGACTGCGGCGCGGCCTCGGCGACGGACGACGTCGTGGCAGGGGGTTCGGGCGGGGCGACGGCAGTGGTGGGGGTGGTCTGCTCGCTCACGCGGCAGCTCCTTTCATGACGAGTTCGAGCACACCGTGCTCGTCGATCTCTGAGGCGGGGAGGGTGTCGAGCACGCGGCCGTCGGCGATGACGAGCACGGTGTCGGCGAGGCCGAGCACCTCCTCGATCTCGCTGGAGACGATCACGATGGCGTTGCCTGCGGCTGCGAGGCGGCGGATGAGGGCGTAGATCTCGGTGCGGGCGCCGACGTCGACGCCTCGGGTGGGTTCGTCGAGCAGGAGCACGCGGGTGCCGTGCACGAGCCAGCGGGCGAGCAGGATCTTCTGCTGGTTGCCGCCCGAGAGGGTGACGGCGGGTCGGTCGGGATCGGCCGGGCGCAGCTCGAGCGCCTCGATCTGCGACCGGGCCGCCTTCCGCTCGGCGCGCGTGTCGAGCCATCCGGCCTTGGCGAAGCGCGAGATCGACGAGAGCGTGACGTTGACGTAGATCGGCTCCTCGAGCACGAGCCCCTGGCTCTTGCGCTCCTCGGGCGAGAGCCCCATGCCCTCGGCGACCGAGGCGACGACCGAACCTCGGGGGAGGGTGCGGCCGGCGACCGCCACCCGGCCCGCCGACGAGCGACGTGCACCGTAGATGGTCTCGAGGATCTCGGAGCGGCCCGAGCCGACGAGGCCGGCGAGGCCGACGATCTCGCCCGAGCGCACCGAGAACGACACGTCGTCGAACACGCCGGACAGCTCCAGCGACTCGACCTCGAGCATGACTGGGGCATCTGCGGCGAACGGCACGGGCGGCGGGAAGACGTTCTCGACGTTGCGTCCGGTCATGAGCCGGATGAGCTCGGTCGTCGGCGTGCCCGCGACCGGGAGGCCGTGGGCCATGCTCCGGCCGTCCTTGATGACGGTGATGCGGTCGCCGATCTGGCGGATCTCCTCGAGGCGGTGCGTGATGTAGACCACCGCGATGCCGGCCGACGTGAGCTCCCGCACGACCGCGAACAGGTTCTTGACCTCTTCGGAGTCGAGCACGGCGCTCGGCTCGTCCATGATGATGAGCTTGATGTCGTGCGAGAGCGCGCGCGCCATGCTCACGATCTGCTTGTTGGCCGCGCTCAGCGTGCCCACCTCGGTGTGCGGCGAGATCGACCCGTGTCCGAGTCGCTGCATGAGCTCGCGGGTGCGTCGGTACGCCGGCCCTCGTCGGGTGAACCCGGCCTTGGCGAGTTCGTGGCCGAGGAAGATGTTCTCCGCGACGGTGAGGCCGTCGACGACGTCGAGCTCCTGGTACATCGTCGCGATGCCGAGTTCGAGGGCCGACTGCGGGTCGGGGATCGCCACGGGGCTGCCGAGCCACAGGATCTCGCCCTCGTCGGGCTGGTGGACGCCCGCGAGCGTCTTGATGAGGGTGGACTTGCCCGCGCCGTTCTGGCCGAGGATGCAGTGGACTTCGCCGGCCAGGATCTCGAGGCTCACGTCTTTCAGCGCGCGAACGCCGGCGAAGGACTTCTGCAGCCCCCGGGCGTCGAGCAGCACTGGATGGTCGACTTTGATCATGGTCGCAACATATCAGACCTTTCGTTCGACCGAAATCCAGAGAATCCGCGACCGGACGGCCTTGTCCGGGGTGCGGAAGTCGCCTGAAAGTCTCTGTGGACAGCGCAATGACGGATTGGTATGGTGCCAACGACGTTATTTGATGTGAGTCAAAACAAACGTCCCGAACGGTGAAGCCCTCCCCGCATCGCCGTGCGATCACACCAGCAATCACACCTCAAAGGAGAGAACTCATGGCACGGAATCACACGCTCGCCAAGCGCGCGCTGTTCGGTGTGGGGGCGTCCGTCCTCGCCATCGGACTCCTCGCCGGCTGCACCGGCGGAGGCGCGGAGGAGAGCGTCACCGAGCAGGGCACGAGCAGCGAGGAGAACGCCGCATCGGGCGACAAGGTGACGATCGGCTTCTCGGGGCCCGCCGCCGACCACGGCTGGCTCGGCGCCATCAACTCGGGCGCCATCGCGGCGGCCGAGGGCTTCGACGACGTCGAGCTCAGCCTCGCCGAGGGCACGAACGACGTGAACGCGCAGATCGCGGCCGTCGAGACGTTCATCAACGAGGGCGTCGACGCGATCGTGCTCCTGCCGAGCGACGGCGCGGCGCTGACCGAGGTCGCGACCAAGGCGATGGAGGCCGGCATCCCGGTGATCAACGTCGACCGCGAGTTCTCGAGCCCGTTCGCCGCCCGCACCACGGTGCTCGGCGACAACTACGGCATGGGCGTCTCGGCCGGCACCTACATCTGCGAGCAGCTCGACGGCCAGGACGACGCGGTCGTCGCCGAGATCGCCGGCATCGACTCGCTGCCGCTGACCCAGGACCGCTCGCAGGGCTTCGCCGACGCGCTGTCCGACTGCGGCCTCGAGGTCTCGGCCCGCGTGGCCGCCGACTTCACCGTGCAGGGCGGCGAGGCCGCGACGTCGCAGTTGCTCGCCGCGAACCCGGAGATCGACGCCATCTGGAACCACGACGACGACCAGGGCATCGGCGTGCTGGCTGCCATCAATGCAGCCGGCCGCGACGAGTTCTTCATGGTCGGCGGCGCCGGCTCGAAGAACGCGATGGAGGCCATCGAGGCCGACGACAGCGTGCTCAAGGCCACCATCATCTACCCGTCGACGCAGGCCGCCGACGGCATCGCGCTCGCCCGCCTCATCGCGCAGGGCAAGACGATGAGCGACCTGATCACGCCCAGCGTGCCCAACCGCATCGTGCTCGACGCGCCGGTGGTCAC